>JBCBVV010000049.1:425-47855 GCA_039817415.1 Bacteroidota bacterium | reverse complement strand
CATGAAGTTGATGTACTAGGTGACAATGGGAGCCATAGAATTGCGGTAGAATGTAAGTTTGGGAATAAGCCTGATAAGACCCTAGATGTAAAGATTCCCTTGTATATAGCCTCTCGCTTTAGAGATCTCGCCAACAAATGGAAATCCGAAGAGGCGCATAAAGGAAAAAAAATGGAAGGTTGGATTGTAACCAATGGGGAGTTTTCTGAAGATGCCAGAAAATTTGGGACCTGCGACGGCTTACATTTGATTTCATGGAGCTTTCCAAAAAGAGGCAACTTAAAAGACCTAATTGATGCCTCCAAACTATATCCAGTAACCAGCATCACTTCTATTACCAAAAAGGAAAAGAAAGTTCTTTTGGGAGAAGGAACCATTTTGGCTAAATCTCTAGTAGGTGATGAAAAGCGACTACAAGGAATGAATATCCCTGCCGCAAGGGTCCGTAGGGCCCTGAATGAAATAGAAGAGCTTTGTTGGGGTGCTTAACAAGCAAAAGGGGCTACCCAAATGGGTAGCCCCTTTTGTTATTTATCAAATCTTATTATTCAATTACGATTCTGGTAAAGCCTACTCTATCGTTAAGCTGAATTCTAAGGAGGTAAACTCCCTTTGAAATGGCTCCAGCATCAATAGTCTTGTTTCCAGCTTGTGCTCCCCAACTTTCTTGGTAAACAGATCTTCCTCTCATGTCGTACATACCCAACTGGATTTCTCCTTGAATATTTTCGGACAACAGAACTTGGAATAGACCCTGGTTTGGATTCGGACTGATGTTGATGCCCAAATCAGTCAGGCTGTTCTCCAAGTCAGCCAATACCACAAACACACTTTGTCTAAAGGTATCTGTTCCACAAATGTTACTTACGATAAGTTCAACTTCATACTCGCCTGTTGCACTGTATGAGTAAGTTGGATTCGCATCAGTACTTGTTGTTCCATCTCCAAAGTTCCACAGGAAGTCTGTAGCATATTGAGCATTAGAGGTGAAATTAAACAAGGTATTATCTGGAGTAGCAAAAGAGAACAGGGAAACGGGAGTATCCAGAACTTCCACAGCGATGCTGTCTACTGTAGTTCCTGCTGAGTTGGTTACGGCTAAGCGGATCATTTGACTTCCTGGTTGGTTGTAGCTGACAAAGTAAGGGCCAGTACCAGTCTGAGAAGGCAAATTCGCAGCTGAACCAAATGTCCATTCATAGCTTGTTATCCCAATTCCTGTTGTTTGATCAGAGACTAGAATTGAGTCTCCCAAACAAAGAACCGTATCAGAGGACGAAATGCCGACTACCGGTGCCAAAATACCTGATACCGTGATGGTCTGAATGGTGGTATCAACCCCACACTTATTGGAAGCAATGAGCATTACGTCAAAGTTCCCATTTGCAGTATACGTATGAGTAGGATTCTCCATAGTAGATGAAGCCCCATCACCGAAGCTCCAGATAAATGAATCTGCAAAATCAGTCGTATTGGTGAAATCAAAGTCCTGATTCACTGCATTGCTGAAGGTAAAGTTGGCCAGTGGCACATCCTCCACAATAATGGTTCTGTCCACAGTATCTGCCCCTGCAGAGTTGGTTACAATCAACCTGACCGTTTTTGTTCCAGGCTGGTTGTAGATAATGTTGTAAGGCCCGGAGTTTGATCCTGAAGGAAGAGAGGCATTTGCCCCGAAGTCCCATGACCAAGCATTCCCAATACCCACAGATTGATCGGTAAATACGACAAGATCCCCTACACATACAGACGTATCAGAAATGACATAACCTGCTTGAGGAGCATTGATGCCTGTAACAGTAATATTCTGCGTGGTAGTATCAGAACCACAAGCATTCGTAGCAATCAGGGTAACAGTATATGTTCCAAGGGCGGTGTAGTCATGGTTTGGACTATTTACTTGTGAGGAGTTTCCATCTCCAAATAACCAAAGGTAAGTGTTACCATTTACAGAATTGTTGGCAAAAGACCACTGATAACCAGAGGTGGTACTCGCAGCAAAGTCTGGTGTTGGAACCGGGTCAATGGTCAGGTTTGCATCTAAGGTATCAGCACCAAGGCTATTGTTTGCAATGATTCTCACAGTCTTTAGGCCTCCACTTGAGTACACTACATTGTGTGGACCAGCGCCTGTAGCTGTAGCTGGAACTGCATCCACTCCGAAGTCCCATGTATATGTATTGTTGATCCCCGTTGCAGAAGTGGTAAAGCTAATGCCGGTATTCACACATTCCTGTTGCGTACTTGGTGTGTAGGAAAGGACTGGGGGAACAGGCATAGCTGGGCTATTGTCTTCGATGTTGATGGCATCGATGGCAATATCTGAAGTAAAGCTTGAACCTGTAATACCTACAAACCTAAGCGTAATGACATTGCCTACGAAAGCGCTCAAATCAATAGTTGCAAGGTTCCACTGATTCCCTTGATCTCCAGTGATTCCAAATACATTAATCCACTCAAATCCATTGAATACATCTACGACCAAGGTACCCATAGTAGCCCCAAACATATGATATGCAAAGGTAAGTTCAGCTGATGTGGGAACGCTACTTAAATCAACACATGGACTAAACATAACATGCTCAATTCCTGTACATCCACCTGATGATTCTGTGTAGAGATACCTTCCAGCAGTTGTTCCTTCACTATAGTCAACATCAGGTCCAGTATTGTTGGAAGCCGTACCATTGGCATCTGTTCTCCAGTCAGATTCGTCATACACCCCAGTGGTCAAATTCGACCAGCCTTCTGCCAGCCCACAGACTGTTGCGCCACAGTCATTGGCCGTTCCACACAAAGAGAATGACTCAAAATCCTGGGTAAATGGGAGTGTAAAGATGTTCCCGTTTTGAAGGATGAGGTTCCTAGAACTGAAGTTATTTCCTGCTGCAACATCACCAGGCAGGTTAGTTCTTGCTGATAAAATATAGGTACCAGCGCTGCCAGGAGAAACGATATTTTGAGAGAATGTATGATTGACGAGGAATCCTGGCAAGACTGGTCCAGGTACCGTATCAAATAATGTAATCCCCAAATTAGTCACCAAGCTAACTGGAATGTTTGTCAGAGTATCCAAACAAGCATTCTGGATCGTCATGGTTACTCTCGCGGAGTCAAAAGCGCATACGTTGTAGGGAGCATTAAATGGACTAATGATCTCAATCGAAGCTGCATCTAAGCCCGTGGTGCTACAATTTAAGGGTCCTGGAGGAACATTGGTCGCAAATCCTCTACCTCCTTTTGCCCCATTGTCCGTAAGAGCTGCTACTGCAATCCAGTTTTCCTGAGAGGTGATGGCAGGTACACGACCGAAGGTATCAACACTGGTAGCCTTGACCTCCATGTACTTTTCTCCAAGTACATAAATCTCATAAGAATCTGCCCCTTCAACCTTGTTCCAACGAACAAGAATATTGCTATCACAGATTTGTAGGAATTCTACCCCAGTGGGCCTACCAATAATGTTGAAGTTCTCTGTACTCTGGTCGGTCAGTCCATTTTGATTGATGCGTACCATAGCCTGCCCAGTTATTGTATCTGGCACATTCCATAAATAAGTTCTTGTATTGCTGGGAAGACCAGATACAATGGTCGACCAATTTGTGCCTCCATCGGCAGAATACTCCAGGTCAATCAAACCTGATAGATTCTCAGTATCCCAGTGAATCCATTCATCCTCTCCTGGAGCAAATGCCTCGCCTCCAATCGGGAAGGTGAGTCTCAGCTCTTCAGTAATAAAGGTGTAAACAACATAGTATTCCTGAGGGCCAAAGGGTACGGCTGTTCCGCTTACGTTCAATGTATAAGAACCAGCAGCAGGATTGCTAATGGCTACCTGTTCCATGTTGTTCAGGTTATCCACTCCTCTTGTTGCTGGAGCGCTCAAATTCGAAGGATTTGGCGTCGGATCTAAGATATAAGGCAAATGAGAGGTAGCAGATGGATCAGTAATGGTGATATCCAGGTTATTCACCAGGGCCGGAGCTGCATTAATTGCGGCTTCTCTATCAGCCCAATACACCATCACTTTCATTTCTTTTACGCCTGCAGGAACCTGAATTGTATGTGTTTTTGATCCAGCTTGCGAAATAGAATCCAATAAATATTGGTTGTTGGCCAAGATTTCGTAGGCACGATAAGTATGAATCGTACCCCACCCAAATAAGAAGTCAGGACCTACATTTCCATAGTCTTGAGCTGAGTTCAAAATGGTAGCCTTGATCAGAGCAGAAGGAGGATTTACGCCGGCGTTCATATCCTTGTAGGCCTCATACAACTGAGCCATATTACCAGCCATTGAAGGAGCTGCTGCAGATGTCCCTCCAAATAGTCCGTAAATATTTCCTGGATCAATAGAGGTTTGATTCTGCCCATGCGCCGCAATATCAGGCTTGATTCGCCCATCGTGAGCGGGCCCTCTACTGCTACTATTTACCAAATCACCGTCTTCAAATAGGTTGGCAACGGTCATTACATTTTTACCCATTTTGTGGCCACCTGTAACATTACCCCATTGGGAGCCAGCACCATAGCCACAATTCGAGTTATTAGAATTACCACCAGAGAATACATGCATCAGACTAGGGTTCTCACGAATCTGACGGTCAATACGCTGGGTATTTGTTTGGTAACCTGCGTTACAGCCATTTGAATAAGAGCTGTTTGTAATCAGAACTGTATCAGTTTGGTGCAGTGGGAGGGTTTGATCTGTAAACGAGGATTCATAATCCACATTATACACCGTGGTGCCTGATCCACCTGCCTGTCCAAGAGGGTGTAGATTTCCGGCAGCTGCCATTACACCTGCCACTCCGTCTCCATGCTCTACCCCACCTGAACCAACTGCCAGCTCAACGAACCTCCCCTTGAGGTCGATGTGAGGTACAATGGTTCCATCATCACGGACAAGCATTTTGACACCCGTTCCGTCATATCTCAAGCCTGAACTCAAAGAGTTATTTACCATATTAGAGCGCTGAAGAGATCTACCTTCTGTATCCTCAGGTTGACCTGGCTCATGCATCATTTCGAGGTAGGAGACGTAAGGAAGAGCAGCCACTGTTCCCACAGAAGTTGGATCAATCAACACTTCCATGAAATGATAATAGGGTTTATCCACCACAATGGACACACCTAGTTGGTTCAATTGATTCTCAACAAAGGTGGAAGGAATATCTTCATAGTACATAAGGGTAACACGTAGATATTCCCCTTCCATGGTATACCAAGGGAAGGGAGCATCCCATAATTTTTCATCCACTTTGTGAGTTACCTCTGGTCGGACAATGCTTCGAATCCCAAGGTTTTGAAGGCTTGCCTTCTTAATCGAGCTAGGGATAGACGCCAGATAAGTGTACTCAGGTACATATTCCAAAAGAAATATCCCTATTTGTTTCATTTGGTCCTGAACTTGTTGGGCAGGTACCTGGTTGAACTGAATGTAGCGGTAATAGTTCCCATGGATGATTTCATCTTGACTGACATCAGACTGAATATCAAATGTTTCCATATTGGCAGGGAATGTTCTGCTACCAGTTTGGAACTTAATAAGGGGGGATTGTGCAAAGCTGTAAGAGACTCCTGCTATAAGGAGGAAAACAATGGCCTTGCCCAATTTGCCTAAGGGTAGGTAGTTTGTCATAGATTGATGGAGGTTTACATCCCGCAATCGCTTCCGGGAAGGTAGCTGATCAAGGCTACTTGGTTATACGTAAGGAATCCAGAACCAAGAATGCTCAGGCTTGGGAGTCCCTATTCCACTCATGATTCTTTAAATCGTAAACTACGAAAAGTAATAGATTTTTTGAATATGTAATTGGTCTTTTTACGCAAATGTCATATATGAAAATATTGACATGAATGAAAGGATTGATTTACCACCCTCATGCAGCAAGTGTCGACAAGAATGCGTTCATCACATGTATCTGTAGTAGAAGTATTCAATAATTATACCTCATTATGAAACGTTGGCACAACCTCCTCTTGGGTCTAGGAATGATTCTTTCAAGCTCCCTACATGGTCAAATTACCTACACCTTTTACGATCCATTTTTTAATCCATCTATTCCAATAGAATCCCCACTAGACCTTGCCATTTCCCCCCAAGGTGAGGTTTGGACCAACAATTTCAATTCTTTGGTAAAATTTGATGGAACTAATTGGACCATCTACGATTCGACCGACTTAGGCTTTTCTACTCGGAAAATCAGCGACTTAGAATTTGTGGGAGATAATTTATGGATGGCCACCTTTGGGGAGGGCTTGATCAGAATTGATCCCAACTTAAATATCTTACGATTTGATATGGGGAACTCCCTTATTCCAACTGATTCAGTCTATGAAATCAGATTTTTTTCCAATGGCGACTTGCTTCTCAAACATGAAAAGGGCTTATCTCGATTTGACCAAGGTACTGGATGGATAGATATTGATTTCACCGGCATTCTCCCTTGGGTATCTCCCCTTCTTGAGTTTGACTTAGCTATTGATGGAATGGATCAAATTTGGATCAATGTCATGGGAGGCATGGCTAGCTATGCCAATGGAACATGGACAAGGCACACTTATCAAAGTTTATCAACCATTTCTACGAGCGCAGAATTTTCAGCAGGGCCTTCAGGATGTTTTGTCAATAGATTTGATGGCTATTATCACTATGATTACAACACTTGGACGCTACTGCCCAATACCTCCATCTACGGTGGAACAGGAGTGAATCCTTATGTTGATCCATTGGGGAACTTGTGGATCAACCAAGTCATAGGTGGGCTTCCTACCCTCACAGAAATACATAAGTTCAACGGAAATGACTGGATCAACACAAATGCTGGAGGTGTGATATTAGAACCTGAATTCCTCACCAATGACATGAAATTGGCACCAGATAGTAGTCTTTGGATAGCCATGGCAGCTGAACTGATCAAAATAGAGGGAGGCATAGATACTGTCTATTTCAATCTTCCCAATACCGTGGATTCTTTTGTTTTGGATCAGGCTTACATCTGGTCGGTGGCCCATCAAGATTCTGCAGATGTTGATACCAGACAGTATCAAGTTGGGGGTGATACAACTTTGAATGGAATCACTTACCAAAAATACCTTAAGCGAACAGGTGATTCTCTTGCACTTTCCAATCCGACAACTCCTTGGCAACTCATTGGATTGATCCGAGAAGACAGCAGCCGAATGTACGTAAGGAATTTTCAGGAGCCTAGCTTGACTACTGCCTCAACCACAGATGTCCTTTACTACGATTATGGATTGGCTGTAGGAGATACATTCGAATTGTTGAGCTGCCTACCTCCTGTTAAAAGCGTGGTTGAGGTGCACGATACTGTATTTTTTGCGGGGAAGGATCGAGCCAGAATAATATTTGAGGATTCAGCTGCTGTATGGCTCCAAGGAATTGGAGACCTTGAGGGACCTATTCATATGTTTACCGACTCTTGTTCAGATTTGATCGAATCTACCCTTCTTTGTGTAGATAGCCCTTTTGGCCAAGTTTACCAGGATTCTAGCCTTTTCACCTGTTTCCTAGAGGCCTTACCTGACTCTTCTAATCCTAACCTTCCTCGTTATGCTCCCTTACTGACCGATAGTACTAGATGGTCAGTTGCTAGTACTGCAGGCTTCGGAGGAGGGACTTCAACCAATTTCTATTACGTAGATGGACAGACCATCATTGACTCTTTGGCCTATTACAATCTCTATGCTGTTTCGACTCTTGATTCCAATTTTGAAGACACCAGTTTTTCTTTTGCCCAGCAATTTGGCTTGATCAGGGAGGAAGAAGGGAAGGTTTATGTCAGAAATATCACCAGTACCTTAGTGACTGTTCCCCCTTCCGCAGGAGAAAAGCTATATTATGACTTCACACTAGAAGTTGGGGATACCCTGACACCCATCGGGAGTAGGTTTACCTATTCAGTTACAGAGACTGATAGCATTAGTATCAATGGTATCATGAGAAAAAGGATCAAATTTGACCAGGGCATAGAAACCTGGGTAGAAGGGCTAGGGAGTTTGCAGGGAGTTGTACATTCATTTGGAAACGAATTGATCACTGATACTCATTTGGAACTGCTATGTGTCAGAGAAGGGCAAGAATATCTATACCAAAGGTATCCAGGGATATGCTATCTACTTTTGGCTTCTAATAGGCCAACCGACCCTTCCTTTGTAAACATATTTCCAAACCCCACCGAGGGTCAACTTTCCCTTGAGTTTTCCGAAGATTGGCTCCAAGCAACTTTTTCGATCTATGATCTTCAGTCAAAGCTCATTTTTTCTAATAAAGTTAGCCATACGAATCTTATCTTAGATCAGGAATTACCTGATCATCCAGGGCTCTATTTGATTCATGTTCAATCAGGAAGTAGGTCTCTTTCTAAGAAGTTGATTGTCAAATAATCGTTCGTAAAAGAAGCCGCATCATGAAACCTCAAATCCTGTTACTCGTGGCATTAAGCGTCTTTTGTCTTGAGATAAAGGGGCAAGGAGGAAGCTTTACCTCCCATTTATTCCCAAGCTCGAATCCCTTAAGGTCTTTTGCGAACCTGTGGAGTATTGATGTTTCTGTTGAAGGGAATCCGTATGCGGCGGCAGAGGACAGCCTATACCAATTTACTCATGGTAAGTGGAAAGGGAAGCAATTTCCAGACACCTTTAAGGTTCAGAATACCAATCAACTTGAGTTCAAGGTAGTAGATTATGTGGTGTATGCAACCACTGCTGAAAAGGGTTTCTTCAAATGGGATAGCATGGGTAATTTTACCCACTTTACCAGCCAAAACTCTGGCCTTAGCCATGATGAGGTACAAATCCTGAGTGGAAATGGCTTGAATGAGGTTCTCCTCAAAACACCAAATGAATTGATCATTTTTGATGGGCAAAATTCATGGAACTCGATTTACACTAGGCCAACAAATCTAGATCCCTATACCTGGAATGAAACTCAAGCTATTTTTGATAGGCAAAACCACGTATGGAGATCCGCTGATAGCTCTATGCATCAATATGATCAAGGAAGTTGGACCAGCTATCATGATCCTTTTCTAAATGCGGTAAGCCATTTCAGTCGATTGACCTCAGATTCCAATGCGGTTTACGTGAGTGCCACTTCAAAAATTTTATCGTTTAATGGGAGCCAATGGGACTCCATTAGCTGCCCCAATAATGCGGGGAATAACCTAATTGCTGTTTCACCAAGTGATGGGCTTGTGAGAGCCCAATATGTAAACTACCTGCCCGACTGGTATGACTTATATTATTATAAGCAACATACCAAGATCTATCTTGGAGCCTTAGATCCTGAATTTGGTGTAGATGCCATGGCATTCGACAAAAACGGATACCTATGGGTGGATAATTGGGAAAAAGTGTACCAAGTACTTCCATTTCAAGTTTTAACCAATCCTCCAATTAATGTTCCCTTATCGAATATGCCCTTCAGACCTCTTTATGTTCCAAGAGAAAGTCAGCCTCTTCCCAAGTTAACATCCACAGAACAGGCTTTGGACACCTCACTTTCCTGGTCTGTTTTGAGTCGCTCATGGAACTTATGGAGTGGGCAATATTACGATTTTAAAGGAGACAGTATCGTTGACGGCATTACGTACCACAAGCTTTATGTTTCATTGGAGGATAGCATATTTCAAGCTTCCTCTTTTAAAAAAAATGTGCAATACTATTCCTTGGTGCGCTCAGAAGGCCCCAAGGTATATGTTCGACAATTCTTCGGTGTGCTTGGGCCTAAACCAGATGGGGAAGAGCATGTATATTATGACTTCTCCCTTCAGGTAGGAGATACTGTTTCCTTTGGAATGTGTTTCGATCCTGGAGATGCAGTTGTAACAAACATTGATAGCGTCGTAGTTGGGGATTCTCCTAAAAAGAGAATCACAATTGAAGATCCATTTGGAAACACCTTGGATCAGTGGATTGAAGGAATTGGAAGCATTTATGGCCCCCTTCATAAGTTTTCCAATAGCTGTATCAATGACCTAGATTATGACCTTCTATGTGTGGCTAAAGGAGGGGAGATTATATACGACCACGATGCTTGGGATTTTTGTTCCGTCTCCGAATTGGTCAGTTTAGAGCCAGATACAGGAGATGGAATTAAGATATATCCCAACCCAAGTAATGGTTTGGTAAATGTGGAGCTATATGGAGATTGGATAGGCGGTACTCTATCCATTTTTGATATTCGAGGAAGGCACCTTCACCAATGGCATATAGATGAGAATACTGTCAAGCTTACTCCTTCCGTTTTCAATACACCAGGCCTATATACAGTTAAAGTGAGAAAAGGCTCCAAACAGCATGTCCAGAAAGTCGTGGTCCATTAGAATCAGAGATTAGTTTTCCAACCAATCTTTAAAAGGGGAAACCTTTAATCTACTCACGACAGGTTTTTCTTCAAGTGTGATACTCAATTGAAGCACAATTTTTCGGTTGAAATAGGGCTCAAAGGCTTTGATGGCTGATCGATTGACTAACATTTGTCGATTGATGCGAAAAAACTGATCGGGGTCACAAACCGATTCCACATACTCGAGTTTTTTTGCTAAAGGAAAGCGTTCTCCTGCTAGGCTATATAGATATACCAGTTCATTTTCAACATAAAAAAGGGCCACTTCCTTGACTAATTTTACGATAGTTTTGCCTCTATAATTGGTAAGGAAACTCTGTTGGTATTTCTTTTCTGAAGGGTCAGTAAACTGGACGGGTATGCTGTTTTTTGATTGAACGGAGGAGATAAGACGCCTATATTTCTGCAGGGTCTTATGAATTTCTTCTTCCTTAAAAGGCTTGAGTATGTAGTCTATTCCGTTGTTTTTGATGGCTTGTAGTGGGTATTCATCATAGGCTGTACAAAAGACAACCGGAACCTCAACGTCTACATGTTTGAAGATTTCAAAGCTCAAGCCATCAGCTAGATGAATATCCAGAAAAATAAGGTCGATGTTTCTTTGATAGCGCTGAAGGTATTGGACAGAATCAACAACCGACTCTAATTTTTCTAATACGATAAAGTCATTATCCTGCTCAATTATTTCTTGAAGCAAAGAAGAAGTAAAAGTCTCATCTTCAATGATTAACACATTCATACTAACAATAATTTTACATACTTACTTGGGCTATATTTCCCCAAGCTGCTTACAAAAAATTCATTAATTGAGTCAGAGCTACATTCTTTATGAGGAAGACTTCCAGCTAAAAAACATACTCTTTGGCTGTGTTTTCTTGGTGACATTAAGATTGCATCTGACAAAGAAAACGACTTAAATAAGATAGAAGGTAGGACATTCAAAATGAAATGAACATAATCGTTTTTGAATTGGTCATTTTATTCGATTAGATGTTGAAGAGTATCCCAACACTGACATAAATATGACGTTTGCTGACAAAAGCGAAAGTCCTACCTGTATGGATATTTTCTTGGCTCTTGTCTGACCCATACACACCCTACTAACTGAATCATAATCAGTTTAACCCTTATCTAAAAGTCATGAAAAAGCAAACAATTCTATTCTTGATCCTTCTCTGTTTAGGATCATTTAGTCCATTATTTGGGCAATGGACAGGAACATGGTCCTCCACCTATGGCGAGTTGAGATTGATTCAAAACGGAACAAAGGTCAGTGGAGATTATGCCACCCAAGGGGTGATAGAAGGCACTTATAATGCTGCTAAAAGAACACTAACAGGAAGTTTTTACAACAAAAAGCTCAAGAGAACTGGATTCTTCAGGTTTACCCTAAATGGCAAATCTTTCAGTGGAACCTGGGGATGGAACCGAGACATGAATACCAAATGGACCGGAACCAGAATCCGAAGCACCAAGCCTAGTTTGAAATCATCAGAATTTAGGGCCTGTCAAGGGAGGTGGGACAGTAGCTTTGGGGAACTGCGGTTCAAGCAAGATGGAGGAAAGGTGTATGGAGATTACGCTAGAATTGGAACCATAGAAGGCACCTTCAATCCTGTCACCAAAGTCTTGAAAGGATACTTTACCAATAAAGGCTTGAATCGAAGTGGCCAGTTTGAATTCACCATGAGCAACAATTCTTTTTCAGGTAAATGGGGATGGTCTTCAGCCCTAGCCAATGGAAAATGGACAGGAAAAAAAGTCTCTAGTTCGATTCCAACTCTGACTTCACCTGAATACAAAAGCAAGGTATTTGATCCTGTAATTAGGCCTTCTCGAGTCAAGACTGCCAATATTCGCCTACCCTTTTCCAAAAATCATCAGTCTGTCAAGTACACAGTCGATTCCAAGGGAAACATGGTAATTGATGACATGATATTGGGGAAAGAAAAGGATGTGCTGGCCAGGCATGGAAATGGAAAGGTCAACAATTGGTATCGAGGTTCTGTCCCCAATAGCAAGAGCCATCTGAATCGTCCTGGAAAAAAAGGAACCTACCAAGTACGTACGCAGGGATTGACCTCTGTTTCAGACTATGATCTTCTTTGGCCTTTTGGGCTAATCCCTTATACCTTTTCCAGCACCCTTACAAGTGCGAACCGAACCAAAGTAAGGGAGGTAATGGACGAACTGGAGAAGGTAACTAGTTTGCGATTTGTAAGGAGAAAATCCAGCAAGCATAAAGACTATATTCAATTTGTCAGAGATGATAGCGTAGGGGGCTGTGGCAATTCCTCCGTAGGTAGGCAGGGTAACAGACAGGTCATTAACCTCAAAGGAAGTTGTTTCTCCTTTCGCACCATCGCACATGAGATTTTCCATGCAGTGGGCGTATGGCATGAGCAATCTAGGCCGGATAGAGACAAATATGTGAAAGTCATCCGAACCAACATCAAGGATCGTGAAGACTTTGAACATAACTTTGACAAACATACCACCAAAGCTATTGGGCAGACTGACTACGATTTCAAATCCATCATGCACTACAGTAAAAAAGCCTTTGCCAAAAAGGATAAAATAACCCTTGACTGTGCAAATGGAGTGAGTGGTTGTCCCACTTCATTTGGAGGAAGTAAGCTTACCACCCTTGATATTCAAGGCATAAACAAACTATATCCGATTTCCCTAGAGTATCAAGGGGGACATACCTGGGGAGGTGGAGCTGGAACCACTGATATTGCCTTTGGAGACATAGATGGGGATGGAAAGGATGAAGTTTGCGTTACACGCTCCTCCCCTACTAATGCAAGATTCTTTGTATTTGATGATGCAGAGAATGACTACAAACAGATGTTTTCGGATGGACAAAGCTGGGGCTCTGGCTATTGGGCTGTATCCGCTGCTTTTGGAGACATGGATGGTGATGGAAAGGATGAATTAGCCATAGCCAGAAATGCAAAGGAGAATGGAAGGGTCATGGTATATCGATTTGAGAGACAGTCCATTCGTTCGATTGGGGTATTGGGTAAAACATGGGGCTCTGGAGGTGTAGCCAATAAAGTGGCATTTGGAGACATAGACGGAGATGGGAAGGAGGAATTGGCCATTTCGCGTAAAACACCTGTCAATGCAAGAATTTTCCTTTTCAACTGGAATGCCACCAATAGAAGCTTTACACAAAAAGCAAGTATGGGAAGTAACTGGGCAAAAGACGATTATGCAACAGCTGTGGCTTTCGGTGATTATGATAAAGATGGAAAGGATGATTTGGCCATTGGGAGAAAAGTAAGTGCTTCAAATAGGTTTCGATATGGTGTTTACAAATGGAATGGAAGTCGCTTGGCAACCATTTTCACAGATGGTAACAGTTGGGGCACAGGAGGCTATGTAACAGATTTAGCTTTTGGAGATGTTACGGGCGATGGAAAAAAAGAGCTTGGTATTACTCGTTATACCCAAACAAATGCAAGGGTCTTCATTGTCGGAAGAAGAAGTGGGAAGAACCAGACAATCAAGTCATTTGGTAGCGATTGGGGCAGTAGCAATTATGCAACTTCCATTGCCTTTGGTGATACAGATGGAGATGGGAAAGAGGAAATTTTCTTTTCTAGGTATTCTAGCGTAAATGGTCGCATGTTTTTGTACGATGACCGAACAGATGGTTATGATTTACTCTTTTCTAATGGCCAAGCATGGTTCAGCAGTTACGGTTCTTATAACCGAACCATTTATGGAACTGCTGTCAACATGGGGGATACCAATGGGGATGGTATTCTTGAAAAAGCAGTTGGCTTAAGCAAAGCCAATCAAGGAAACCCCAGATGGCATATCTTTAAATGATGGAAAGGCCAATAGGTCTTTTAGCTAAACCATGAAAGATCTTAAATAGTAAAAAGGCATTCCTCCTGTGTAGGAGGATGCCTTTTTTAGTAACCTTAACTTATGATTTTATTCTTAGAGTTCTCCTCTACGTTCCACTAGAATCTCACGAATTTCACGTGCTCTATTTTCATCCAGGTCATAATTCCACATGACAAGGATGGCTAGTAGACCGGTAGCAACAGGAATCACGATATCCGCTATTCTTAATTGTAGAAGGGTTTCAGCTGACTGAACCGTTACATTCTGGTCAAATCCAATCCAGCTCAACACAGCACCACTTGTAGCCAAAGCAACGGCCGTTCCTAGTTTTACCATCCACCAGTAAACGGCTCCAAATGTGCCTTCTTTCCTTGGCATTCCATTGGTCAACTCATCCAAATCACAGACATCTGCTGTCATAGACATCATCAAGGTGAACAAGCCTCCAATGCCAAATGTCATCAAGGGGATTGGAAGAAACATCAACCAAAGATTGGCCGTATTGAAGCCCCACCACTTTAGTGCGTAGCCGACAACTGAGATTAAGGTAGAGACAATAAATGCGTTCTTCTTACCCATTTTTGTGGACATCCACGTAATGATAGGAATGACCAAGAAGGCTGTAGAAGCGGCACTGATGGTTCCGAACCATGCTGGCCATGTACCCGCATCTTCGTAGCTCCCATTAAACAGGTAGTAAACGATGATAAAGAGGGCAAACTGAGCAATGGTTTGAAATCCATTAAAAACCAAAAATGTAGCTCCGCAAAGCTTACGGAATGGCTTGTTTTTGACTGTTTCTACAATTCCTTTGAATAGTCCCATCATACTCTCCGAAAGGTCTTTGAAAGATAGCTTCTTGCGTCCAGTCAGATTTGATTGATCAATTTCCTTGCAGAAAAGTGCGGGCATAATACCTAAGATAATACAGAGTATACCCACCCAAATAGACATACTGCGGACTCCAATTTCAGGGGTCTCAAACCAATTTGGAATCATAAACCAGAACCATGGCGCGATCATCCATGCCATTTGACCCATGGTTTGGGAAGAAGCCATTAAGCGGGTTCGTTCATTGTAATCAGGGGTCATTTCGTATCCTAATCCAATAAGTGGTGTAGCGAAGATCGTGTATCCGATGTAGAACACGAATGACATGATCAGGAAGAAGTAATAGTTGAAATCAATTCCATTTTCTGGATAAAGCTGCCACATCCCCATATAGGATACCCCCGTGAAGACGGCCCCTAAAAATATATAGGGTTTTCTACGCCCCCATTTGGAAGTCGTGTTATCTGAAATATATCCCATGATGGGATCTGTAAGCGCATCTAAGACCCTTGGAAGGGCTGCAAGCAGTCCTGCATCAAAAGGATCCATTTTAAAGGCTACCACTAGGTAGTACATAAATACCCCTAGGGCAGCTGGGAATAATTGGTTGGCCAAGTGTCCCGAACCAAAAGCAATTTTTTGGATCAAAGGGACTATATCCTGCGGAGCAGTTTTGTGCTTGACGCTTTCGAGATTAGTAGTAGACATAACGAGTCAATTGGTTGATAAATGAACCCTATTCAGCAATGACAATGGATTGTATAGCTTGAGGGCTAATGGTGATGTCCTTAGAGATTTCTCCTAGAGAAATACTCAGACTTCTGGCTTCCATTTCCTGGTTGAGGACAACGGCTACGATAGATCCATCAGGATTTTTAACAGCAGATGCCATCAATGCCTCATCGGAATTGTCAAGACCGATACGAACCGCACCAGGGCGAATATATTTACTAAAGTGGCTCATGATATAATAGATGGGTGTATAATACACCTCATCCAATTCTGTATCTACAATTACAGGTGCTACACACCAGTTCTTAAACCAGTTGGGGCCTCCCTGTCTATCTAAGACCATGTTCCAGTCAACCCAGCCATCAACCCAATTATTGAGACAACCGATGATGTCTCTTCCATAGCGATAAGCGGGTGCATATTTGGGATGCAGGTGTTTGTCTTCCTCTCTGGCCCAGTCCCAGCCCCAATCGGTGGCCTCCTTTGACCAATACCAATTGTCATCTTTCCACTTGGGGACTTCGGCATCCGCACAAGCTTCAGATTGAATCAAGTGTTTTCCTGGAGCGGCTTTGTGAGCATACTGTAAAGAGGCTGGAAACCAGTCAAAGGTACTTGCATACCAATGAACAGCTGTCCCATCAAAATAGGCCGCAGCTTTTTCGTCTCCATACATGGTATCTACCCAGTGTTTTAGCTCATCTCCCCTATTCTGGTCATAGCCCAAGATCTTCACATCATGCCCATCTGCCTTGAGCTTAGGACCCAGATGATCTCGCACAAAGGCTGTCATTTCCTCTGCAGTGAAGTGCATACTTTCCCAGTTATTATCATTGCCCAAAGGCTCATTTTCAACGGTAAAGCCCCAAATATCAATTCCTTCTTCTTTGTAAGCATCGATATACTTGGAGAAAAACAGCGCCCAAGTATCATAGTATTCAGGCAACAATTTTCCACCTCTCCAATCTTTGTTGTCTTTCATCCAAGGGGGAGCGGTCCATGGAGAAGAAAGAATTTTGAAGCCTTCCACAGAAATGTCCATGGCTTCCTTGATCATGGGAATGATGTCGTCTTTGTCTTCTTGGACAGAAAAATTAACCAATTCTTTGTCTCCCTCAACCGGAGCATAGGAGTAATTTCCTAATGAAAAATCACAGGAATTCATGTGTGTTCTCGTCAAGGAGTAGCGTGCGCCGGACTCGCCAAAATAGGCTTCGATGACTTCCTTTCTTTTTTCGGGGCTAAGTCCATTGAGAAGAGAGGCTGAGGCTTCCGTGAATGAACCGCCAAATCCAGTTATCGTTTGGAAGGTTTCATCTGGAAGAATCTTGATGGCAGCAGATTTTTCAGCGGCCGGAAAGCTTTCTAGCTTAGTGAGTTTGTTTCCGGCTGCAGAGGTTTCAAACACCGTAACATTCATATCCGGCTGTGTGCAAGAGATGAGGCTTATCATCAAAGATGCTGTAAGCACACATCTGATTATGTTGGTAACCATAGTAGTAGTTATGAGTAGGTAGTGCCATTAAAGGCTTAGGAGCTTTTGCGATCCATCATGTTAAACATGAGACGATAGAAGCTTCCCGTAAAAACAAGAATACCTCTATCGTCTAGTTTAGCTTATTGCGTTACTTGATCATATACCCTTACGTAGTCAACCAGCATGGTCTGAGGGAAGTTGGTGTCATCAGTAGGAAATCCTACGTAGTTACCGCCTACCGCTACATTAAGGATAATGTGAAAGTCATGGTCGTACACCCAATCTCCAGGAGCATCTTCTGGCTCAATTCTTTGGTAAAGGTTGTCATCAACAAAGAAGTCGATAAAATCCTCCCCCCATTCGATGGCAAAGATGTGAAAGTCGTTGTCAAAACGATCTGCCTCAAATCCGAAACTTTTTGTTACAGCATTTCCACCAGAATAACCAGGGCCGTGGATAGATCCATGGATGATGTTTGGCTCTTGTCCGCGGTATTCCATGACGTCAATTTCGCCACACTGCGGCCAACCAACAGAAGAAATATCAGATCCTAGCAACCAAAAGGCTGGCCAAATACCAGGTCCCCAAGGCATTTTGATTCTGGCCTCGTAACGACCAAAAGTATGATCGAATTTTCCTGCAGTAGTGATTCTAGCTGAAGTAAAAGCTGAACCCGCAAAGCTTTCTTTTCTTGAAATAATGGCCAAGTTTCCTTCGCCGTCCATAGATACATTCTCAGGGCGATCAGTATCATATTCTAACTGTGCATTACCCCAGTCGGTTCCAATATCATAGACCCATTTGCTTGAATCAGGGGAAACACCCGCCGCTCCATCAAAATTGTCTTCCCAAACCAATTGCCAGGTTCTCTCCTCTAGCGTATTCTGTTGATCACATCCACTCATGAGGAAGGCAACAGCCACCGCTAGCATTATTGTTGAAAAAAGAGATTTAAAAATTCTCATGAATTGTTCTATTAAAAGGGGCAGGGCACTCAGTACCCCGCTCCCATAATGTTAAATGTTTTAAATTCCTTATCCCTGAGGATAAGTATGCTTATTTTCTAAAGAGAATGTTATCCAGGTAAATATCTCCGTCTCCTTCAAACTTCATTTGGAAGACTGCGGCTAGATCAACAGGGCTAAAGTTAGACAATGGAATGTCTACACTTACCCAGCCCGTTGTAGGAACTGTCAGGGTAAATGGAGTCTCCACTGGCCCATCGCTGATCAGGAATACCTCAAGCGCTGTAGAGTTTTCTGTCCAGAAATCGAGGTGTAAGAATCCCATCCCGCTAACATCAATGGCGCTTGATAGTTCAGTACCTTGATAATTTAATCCTTTGTAAAGAAGGGTCGTATTCCCATCAATAGGAGGCTGAGAAACCGTAGTTGCCTGCCCCCAATCTGGATTCAAATTGGTTCCTGCTACATTGGTGTAGGCATCACTAAAGATAGAGATCACATCGGCTGCGGGGTAAGCTGGTGTCGGAGCAGCAGCAGAAGGTCCCGTACTTCCAGAACCTCCACCCAAGCTTGGATCATTGACGAAGTAAATATTGTCTAGGTAAATATCGCCATTCCCATCAAACTTGAATTGAATAACATCCATCAAGTCCACGGGGTTGAAGTCCGTTAACGGAATATCAATGCTATTCCAGCCTGAAGTTGGTACATCGAGGCTCTTGGCTGTTTCAACAGGTCCAGAACTAATTATGAAGGCATTCAACAAAGTAGAATTAGCCGTCCAGTAGTCGATGTGAAGGTGTGTCATACCTGATACATCCAGTCCACCTGCCAGTTCAGTTCCCTGGTAATTCAAACCAGCGTAAAGCAGGGCCGCATTTCCATCAACACTTACTTCAGAAAAAGTAGTTGCCTGTCCCCAATCAGGATTGAAATTGGTTCCTGCCTGGTCCGTGTAAGCATCACTAAAGATAGAGATCACATCAGCTGGATTAGCAGTTGGTGTAGGTGCAGCAGAAGTTGGTGTTCCTCCTCCAGTACCAGATCCATTTGCATCCTGATAGAAATATACGTTGTCAATAAATACATTCGGCAAATCGCCAGATAGCACAAGCTGCGCTAGGTTGTTACGATTCGTCAATCCCGTAAAGCTTGAGAAAGGCATATCTAGGCTAATCCATTCTCCAGTTTTGAGAACGGGACTGGTAAAGCTCAACTCATGTGAAGAATCATCTCCACCATCAAAAGAGCCATCAGCTCCAAAGTCTACCAAAAGTACCTTAAAGACAGCTGGCAAATCAGTTGGATCTGGTGTCCAAATATCCATATGGAAATGAGTCATCTCGCTCGCGTTGATTTGCTGAGAGGTGAACTCAATTCCGACAAAGTTCAGGTTTTTGTAACGCTTAACATCGTCTCCATCAATTTGAATATCCTCATTCAAAGCAGTAGAGAACTGCCAGAAAGTATTCCAAAGGTCGATCGGCACATCATCATAGGCATTGGAGAACATCGAAATCACAGAATCCGCAGAGCGAGTTGGCATTGGTGCTGGAGATTGTGGCTTTACAACCTCTCCAGTTGAACTTACAGTCAAAGATCCTACCGCATCTTCTCCCGCTAAAGTTGCAGTAATGGTAGCTGTACCCGCATCTAAAATGGTTACAATACCCGTCTCATTTACAGTAGCAATTGAATTGTCTGAAGAGACAAAATCGAAATAAGCTGCAGCTGTATTTACTGTATCATCAATGCCAGTAGGCATGTTAAACGCTGCACTGAATCCTCCCATGGTCAGGGTTTCACCCGTTCCTGCAGAAGTAGTTTGATCTTGTCCAGCCAGAATGATTGGTCTTCTCTGCGCTATGGTACCAAGCTTCTCAAATTTCACTTCGTCAATCCAGAAAGTATATCCTTTGCTATCTTCTGGACCTTCAGAGAAAAACAACATACCCTTCTCTTCAGTAAGCTTCGCAGGATCAGGAATCGGGATAATGTACTTCTGCCAATTAGTATTCATGGCAACTCCATTCAGCTGAGCCAAGAATTTTGATTCTTGTAAGTCATTACCGAATCCAATCAAATCTACACTAGCTGACTTAGACGCCTTTGCCCAAAAGGTAAGGGCATCATATCCTGTCAAATCACGTCCTACATCCAAGAAGAATACACCCCCAGCATAGGCACCACGTGGGGACCCAGCATCAGGTACTGCAAATCTCATGGAGGATTCGCCTTCATATTTTACCTCCATATCCACCTGAAAGGCAGTAACATCAGAACCACCAAAGGCAGCGTAATTCAAGCCTGCTGTAAAAGCATCAAGAAATACATCTGGATCAGTTGGAAATGAGGCCGGAGACAGCGTATCAAAATCTCTACGGCTGCAACTCATGAGGATGAGTACTGATAAAATCAGAAAGGCTGCAGAGGATAAATTAAATATATGCTTCATCTGATCTGTTATTTGTTTGTTTAGTTGACAATGTTGAACTGTAAATAAGTTCTGATTTCCCACTCACGGCCGTTTCCGAAGCCTACCGCAGTAGGATCACAGACGAAGTCGCCAGCAGCATCAAAGGATCTTGTAGGGCAATAGCGTGGGGAAAATTCATCCAGTGTACGGTAGGTAAACTGAATACCCAATCTTGTATTAGGAAGGTCAAACCATGTTTGGCGACCTGCTGAGGTTGACAAGTCAAACATTACTTGCATAGGATAGGTCAAGCCGAAGTCTCTGTGATAATCGAAAGGTCCCCAGTCATTCACCTTCACCATTGAAGTAAGTTTCCATTTCTTATAAATCATTCTCACATCCCCTCCGAATCGCTCAACCAATCTTGGATCACTACCTCTCGCCTGAGTGGTACCTCCAAGAAGATTCGCAATAATTCCGAATTCAGGTGTAATCTTAGATACAATTCTTGCATTAACCTCCCATAGGTCTGCAGCAGGAGCTGAGCCAGGGAAAGCAAACAGGGTACGACCGTCAGCAAAGATACCAATCGCTGCATCCTGAATAGTTGGCAAATGGCGGTATACAAAGCCAGCGCTGACAGCAAACTTGGCATCTTCAGCCATGTCGTTGTCCCACTCATACATCCAAGTTCCAGGGGTAGGGTCATATGTCAATAAGAGCTCACCTGCAATTTGCTCTCGGTTGGCGCGGACTGCAAAAGGATCATCCAGGATATTACGTGGACGTCCAGGGGCAGGACCATCTGCAGCCATAGGCCCCACTATAGGCTGCTGCCATAGGAAGTTAGGCGCAATTTGAAGATTACCCACAGCTAGGGCAAAACCTGTAAGGAAGTTGAACTGGTTTCCACTTCCACTGTCTTTCAGCCTCCACCCTGTATACAACTGGGTGTTATCTGCACCTCCATTAGCAACTAAGCCTTGAGCAGCACCAGAAGCATACCATTTGATCGGTCCAAAGAAGTAAGTAAGTCGAGCCTTACCTCCCCAAGTATCATCCATGGTAATCTCATCTTCAAATACTCTCATTTCTCCATCTTGCTCTTGTGCCAATTGAAATTTTCTTCCAATCAGAGGAGAACCACCCCAGATACCTCCTAGTTCCAGTCCTAGTTTTCCAAAGTTACGCTTTACATGTAGGGTAACTCGACGGGTAACAGGCATAGGAACAGCAAAGGAACTTACTGCAGGCGCTGGACGATCAAGGTCTTCATGGTAAATCCCTGTTAGGTCAAATCCAGCCAGTTTCTTGCTGTATTTCACCAAGACAGCTGGGTTAGCTCCCCACCAAAGCTCAGGTCCAAAGGCAGCTTTTAAGCCATCCAGTTCTTTTTTCCCGGTAAACTCAAATCCGAATGGTGCATTACCATTGTAGGTATCGATGTTGGGGCCATAGTTTGCCTCAGGATACAGTCCGAAGAAGTCTCCTTCATATCCCCAATGATAATGTCCAGTACGATAGAACCCATTTAAATCAAAATGGGTGTTGTTCCAGGCGAAATTCATTTGGTGCGCTTTCACGCGATTTGGATCTCCTAATACCTCCTGACCATTGGGAGTATTAACGACCTGAGGTCTTCCACGATTCTCATAGAAGATTTCATTGATCGGATTCGTTGCCACATTGGCCAAGACGTTCAGGACTACATTAGCTCTAAAGTTTTCACTTGGCTTTGCCTCCACACCCACATAGAATGACTGCATGTGATCAAATCCCAACTGATTAGGGAACTGTACCGTACTAGGATCTGGGTCTTCGGGTGTTGAAATCATGCTCCCACCCGTGTTGTAGGTGGATAAGTCTGCACGAAGCAAATTCATTCGTACTTTCTTGGATTGCTCACCCAATAAAGCCGCTTTATCACCACGAGCCTGAATAACTGCTTCCGCAGGTTGCATAGACTGGAAGGCTGTTTCCAATGCCTGCATATTAAATCCTGCGATATATGGATTGATATTATGAACCTCTTTTAAGGCGTAATAAGCAGCTCTTGGATAAAGGGTATAGAGGCCTCTTTCGTTAGTAGGACCCTTGGCACAGATTCCAAACCACTCCTCGTTCATGTTATTTTCACCTTCTTCGAAATCTCTTTGGTATCCACCATTCGCCCATGATGCATTGTTGTCATGAACACTTAGATTCTTGGTTTGACCGAATTTCCACCAGCCATCACTGAATTGGAAGGTAAATCCTCCGATAGAGTTTCCAGCCTTGCCCAAACCTGCAGCATTCGCATATATCTCTTTCCAGTTTCCTACCATGTAATAGGCCTGCGCTGCTTGGTCTTCCTGATTTTGAATAGCATTAAAGGCATCCGCCCCAAACTCTGTAAACATGATAGGCTTTCCATAATCAGCCTTGACCTTTTCGAATGCATCACCAAAAGAAACTCCTCTGTACATGTTTGTACCTAGGATATCTACGTCTTTACATTCTTCTGCTATAATGTCTAGGAATAGAAGGTCTCCATTACAAATTGCGACAGGATGTGATTTATCGACCCCTTTCATAGCTACAACAGCCTCGTTGAAAAGCTTGTACATCGCTCTCGCACGTACTGTTGACTTTCTGTCCTCAATAGGTATATCCTCTGTTTCTGCACCTTCCCAGAAAAGACCATAGTTGTTCTCATTTCCGAGTAAATACATCAATAATCCAGGGGTATTTTGGTAATCCTCTACCAATTTCTTGGTTTCCGCCAATAAGAGCTTACGGACCCTAGGGTCAGCGTACTCTGTATTGGGATACCAATTTCCTCCAAGCGTCAAACCATAACGACCAAATGAATGGTTGAGCATGGTGTAGATGCCGTAATTCTCATAAATGTAGGTAATCCACTTGGCCGGAATGCCAGTGTATTGACGAACAGTGTTGACTCCCATGTTTCGCAAAAGAGTCATTTCTGCATCCAGTGCTGACTTGATAATGTCATCGGGTTGGTTCCACAGGCTGTAGTTGAAGTTGGTTCCAATTGGGAAGTAATCCCAGTTCATCCCATTGATCATGAAGTCCTCGCCATTGACGACTAGCTTCATTCCACTAGGATCGGAAGCAACAGAAACTCTATCAGCCTGGGCATAGATTGCGCTTGCCAGAAAGCACAACGCCAAGGTGGTAATGAGATTTCTCATGCTGAGTAGTAATTAGCTTGATTTAATAGTAGTCTATTTTCGAAGAATGACTTGGATCCCCCAAGTTTTCATTCAAAAAACAGGATGAGTCGAAAATCAATTAAGCAGGAAAACAAAAGCCGAATTTTGTGACCTCAGACTTCCGTAATCGATTTAGTTTTCATCCGATTATGAAATAAATAAGACAAAAAAACATACATATAACTAATTATATATTTCATCAATTCTTTCATGCGTTTTTCTCAAACTACTACAAACAACCATTCAAATTTGCACAATACACTGATTATTAGATATATTCAATAATCAAAAACTTGCACATGCACCTATGCAGTCCCCTTTTCCTGGCTTGGTTTTACTTGCTATTTTTTCTTCTAACGGATGTAATAGCTACCCCAGATCATGGGAAATACCCCATTCAAAATTTTACACCAACTGACTATAAAGCTGGGATCCAAAACATTGACTTCGCACAAAACAGGGATCGTGTTTTATTTGTCGCCAATAACCTTGGTGTATTGGCCTTTGATGGAAATGAATGGAATGTCCATGCCTTCCATAAGGGAAAGAAGGATCGCTCGCTCGCCTTTGACCCTAGAATGAATCGCTTATATGTAGGATCCCAAGGAACTTTCGGTTACCTAGACCATGACTGGTCCTACCACTCATTACTTGAATTGATTCCGGAAGAAGAAAGAGACTTTGACGAAGTATGGGATGTGTTTGTGGTCGAGTCCAATGTGTACTTCTGTACATTCAAGCAAATCTACAGGTATAATGGACAACAGATATCTACCATCAACCTAAATCATAATCTTGAAAGATCTTTTTACGCAGGGGGAAAAATCTTTTCCCAAGGTCCTTCTGGTAGACTACTCGAAGTTAAAGACAATAAATTGAAATCCAGCTTCCCGCAACATCACAAGGATGAAATCATCGCTGGGATCATACAGGAAGGAGACGGATACCTTCTCTTTTATAATTCGGGTCAAATCGAATACACGACTCCTTTTGGAGTATCCTCCATTTACCCGGACTTGATGAAGGCCCTAAAAGGAACCTATGTAAACCATGTCGTTCAATTATCCGATACCAGGCTCGCCATATCAACCCAAACAGCTGGTTTATTTCTTTTCGATAGACAGAGAGAAGTCATTGAGCATATCACCACCCAATCCGGTCTACTAAGCAATGCTTGCCTAAGGGCATTTCAAGATTACACAGGCTTTTTGTGGGTGGGGATGCAAAATGGAATGGCAAGAGTAGATATCAACTCCCCTACCCGATTCGTGAACCAAGAAATTGATCTTCAAGGAAGTGGCTACGATGTATTTCAGGAAAAAGAAGGGACTTATTATTCAAGCTCGAATGGAATTTACTATCTACCAAACGATTCTGATAAAAGCCAATTCCTAGCTGGTACTGAAGGGCCAGCCTATGGGATGCAAAAAATAGCTGGTAAACTATATGCCTGTCATCATACCGGATTGTTTCAGTTAAGCAATGGACAAGCTTCACGAATTGCCACCACTAATGGTCTATGGCAAATACAACAACTACGATCCACCCCATCTTATGTTATTGGAGGAACTTATGGAGGGCTTTATTTATTCAGAATTAAGGATGATTTAAGCCTAGAACCTGTTCAATTGCTTGAGGGTTTTATAGAATCAAGCCGTTTTTTCGAAGAAGATCAACAAGGAAGAATATGGGTGGGTCAATTTTATAAAGGGCTCTACAGACTTCAGCTAGATTTAGCGAATAGAATCGTAGAAGCAAAGCAGATTACCGAAGGATTCGAAAGAAATGTAGGTGAACAAATTATCCTGACTAAAATTGACAATGAGCTTTATTTCGCTACGCTTTCGGGCTTATACAGATTAGACACAAGAAATGATCAAATCGTAAAGGCTACCTTATTTGCACCAGAAATTGGCAAACAACAGATATTCATGCTCAAGCAGGATAAACAGAAAAATGTTCACTTCATTGCTGAAAATTCTGTAGGCTTTTTCAAGCAAATTAGCCCTAAAAACTACGTTTATCGTCCTTCTTCCCTATTCCAATTCCGATATCATTTCAACAATGATTTGTTAAACATGTCTATCCACACTGAAGATGGTGTGATGTTTACTGCCAATGAAGGCTTTCTTCATTACAGGCCAGATATGGAAGACAGAGGTACCATAGAAAGTCCCATGGTGATAAGTACGGTTTACAGCATCACTGAAGATAGCTTACTATATCAATTGGGCCCATTTGCACCTCCTCTTAAAAATCTCCCGCCCATTCAGGTCTCACATAGAGCAAGGGTTTTGCAGATCAAAGTGGAATCCTTCCAATTCAATGAGGTAGGCAACAATCAATTTCGATACTTTCTGGAAGGCTTTGATGGCGATTATGGAGAATGGACCAACAGCAGTACCAAGGAATACACCAACCTGACAGAAGGGAATTATACTTTGTGGGTACAGACGCGTAACAAACTCAATGAATTGGTAACTGGCGAACCTTTATACTTAACCATTACCCCGCCCTTTTACCGTAGTACCGCTGCCAGAATCATATACGCCATTTTATTTGGTTCCATATTGGTCATTGCCTTTAGAGGGCAAAGGAGAAGATTTCGGATTCAACAAGAGCAGGTAGAAGCCGCTTCCCAACGACAACTCGCCGCCAAACAAGAGCGCCTTCAGGAAATTGAGCAACAAAAACAACAGACTGTTCAAAAATTGGAAGAGGATAAAATGAAAAAGGAGCTCGAACACCTAAACAGCCTTCTTGCCGCCTCCACCATGAACCTGGTTGTTAAAAATGAATTCATTGAAAACATCAAAGAGGAACTCAAAGAAGTTCGCCAGATGGGTAAGAATGCAGAAACTCGTGTAGCCTTGGAGAAGATCGTTCGAGAAATCGATACAACTCTTCATGTACAAAAAGACTGGGAACAATTCGAGCATCACTTCGCCCAAGTACATGGCGACTTCCTGAACCGCCTCCGCGTAGAATTTGATGACCTCACCCCCAATGAGCAGAAGTTGTGTGCTTTTCTTCGTCTAAACCTCAATACAAAGGATATCGCCAACCTGATGGGCATTTCCCTAAGGGGAGTAGAGGTGGCAAGGTATCGATTACGGAAGAAGTTGGACCTTCAGAAGGGGCAAAATTTGTCGAAGTTTATATTGGAGTATTAGATGGTAGAAATGCAGTTTACGCCTAATCATTGTACCTATTAGACCATTTAGATCCCTACTATTTTATGATTTTGCTACTCACTTAACCCTCTCTCAAAATCAACTAAATCTACCCATTCTGGAAAATCGATAAAGGGGTTTCTGTTTCCTTGAACCTCAAAGATAGTTTGGTTCCTATGTTTCTCGTAATCATTAGGTTCTTCTGCTTTTGCCCATGAAATGAGGGTTTTAATTTGGGATAAAGAGTAAACCTCCTTAGAAATAAATTCAGGATGTGCCACAATGAAATATAAAGTGGCTCTTGCAACTAGACCTTTTCCTCTTGCCGGTTCGAAATGTCCATCTCTTTTCCATCCACCCGAGGGGATATATAAGGGAATACGATCTCGCCCATCATCACCTTCCTTACCCAAGTCGGCATAAGTATCTTTATTACGGAACTTGTTTACAGCCCCATCAGATGTAATTAAATGATGGAGATCACTGAAACCTACTTCTTGCCTGTCAAAATATGTTTTGGGGACTATATGCTCGCAATTCAAATAATCTGCATTCTTGTATCTCTTGGGTAATTGGTAATCAATTTCTTTCAAGGAATTTATGAGATCCACAAGCATTAGTTGCTCGGGTGCAATGACCGAACCTGTATAAATTCCTCTCAAGCTTCCATCTGGCTGTAGATCAATCCTGGTGTACAAATGTGCCCTTGCCTTATGGTAAGAACTTGGAGTGGAACTCTCCTCTTCTACCCCTTCCTCTAAATCTAAGGGATCTGGAAATTTACCAACAATTTTTAGGGTAGATTGCATGATTTCTGACAATGAATCATACAGCTCGGTCCCATTCATGTTTTGAGCTTCGGCGATTATACTTCCGTAGTATTCCTCCTGGATAGATTTCAATTGAGCTGCACTTTCTAGATAGGGTAATTCTCTAGCTTTTTGGACATAATCCAGAGCTTTAAAAATGCTGGTCTGAGATGTTAGAGACCGCTTATACAGTTCAAGTGCAACTTTAGAATCAGGTGGATTGGGGGTTGAATCTTTTTGGGTGGAATGCATCTCGGATGAGATACTTTTGGCGATGTTTAAAGTGACCTCTCCTCCACTTATATTTATGTTATGAGCTATTGAAGCTTCAGGAAATTCTGTATTAGTAGGCATATCTACATGTTTTTGTTTAGTAGGAGGAACAATCTCTTGGGGTGTAAATTCAAATATCTGGTCAATAAGAATTTGAGCATCTTTTTCCATGTTGGAACTCCTTTCTCGAAGATCCCTTAAAATATCATTGATTTTTACTCCTATATTGACTGTTAGCTTGTTATTTTTCATTTCACTTGCCACATCCTTACTGATTGTTTCTAGCATGGCAAGAAAGTTCTCTTTGCTCTTTTTATCCTCTATGGTGACATGTCCTCGATGAAGGGCTATAAGATTCCAATTATCATCGTAAACTGGTGAGCCACTCGAACCGTAATCTGTATCTGTTAAATAATCGATATATATGTCCTCATTGTCGAAATCAACTACATAATTTTTTCTAATTGATATTTGTTGATGTCCGCCCCTTGGATGATGGATAATATTCAAACGATCTGATGGCTCTGGTAACGATTTGGGAACACTTAAAGCATTCCAGCCATAATTACCGAGCTCTATCCCTCCATCACTTATGGCGCTTACCATGACTATAGCATAATCATGAATTGCATTACTATGGTAAAATCCATCTGGTCTTAACTCAAATATTTCACTATTAACTCGTGTATTGTCTCTTGAATAGAAAAAGTCAAATTCGACATAACACCCTCTTGTTTCCTCTAAATTTTCAAGAACATGTTGATTCGTCATCAAAAGATTAGGAGAAATCATAAAACCCGTCCCAATAGCTTCTGATCCTTGATATTTTCCGATCCTACCCACAGTTTTTGCCCTTAAGGCGCCTTCATGTAGGAATCTTGAGGATACCATATCCTTCATTCCTTGAACCGCTTCAACTGCAATCTTAGCAACTTTTTTTTTCACCTCAGTAGCATCCGAATCAGAAATATTCTGAGTTGTTTTTTCAGGGAGGTAGTTTCTCCTCATTCCCTCTATCTCCTCGGGAGATACATTTCCGCTAGTGGCTTTATCTAATTCTTCAGCCAGTTGAGTTATTCCCTTTCTGATAAGTGCACTTTTTACTCTTCTAGCTTTACTAGGATCTTTCAAAATCGCCTCAGCACTATGATCAAGCTTATTTACATAGGATTTAGACCTAAGTTTTTTCTTAACTCTAGTCTCAATTATTTTCTGCTCTTTTATATCTATTGACTTCATAATCAACTATATATAATTTTTTATTATAAATACTGAAAAATAAATTTTATTTTATATTTCATACCAATTTACTAAATACCTTTCGAAATAAAATGTAAATTTAAAATTTTGGTAAATGAATAGAATATACCTATTCGCAGCTAACCCATCTTCAAGACGAATCAATCGTATTTTTTACAGCAATTTTATTATTCTAAACTGTTTGTGAGGATCGATGGGTTTTGGGCTCAAGAATACCCATCAAAGACTGGGGGTCTTCAATAACTATGGGCTCCGTAAATGAAGAATTGGATAATTTCCTGAAGAAGGGATAAAAAAACCGCCCTTGCTAGTATAAAACTAACAAGGGCGATTATTCTGTACCCGAGGCCGGACTCGAACCGGCACGGACATTACTGCCCAAAGGATTTTAAGTCCTTCGTGTCTACCAATTCCACCACTCGGGCATGTGGATGACACTAATTTTAAGGATTGCAAATCTAGGAAAATCCTGCATTTAGGCCAATATGAAGATGAATTTATTTGAAAGGAATTATGCATAGAAGAGTTTTTCCGTCAAAAGTCCTCTCAGAAGCGCCTAATTACAGTTTTTACGGATCATTTCGTAGGCGTTGACATCACCCAATTCGCCAGCCATAGACCAATCCAAACAAGCTCCATCAATATCTCCTGCCTGAATTTTAACTGCTGCTCTCGCTTGATAAGGAGCTGGATCAGAGGGGGTCTTCCTAATGATGTAGGATAGGTTTTCTATGGCCGCAGCGTATTTACCAATCGCAATAAAGGCCTCGGCTCGATCATAGAAATATGTCAGCTTTTTTCCCCTGCTCAATTTGATACACATACTGAGGTCCTGAATGGCACCACGAAAATCTTCCAATGCGCTTTTGGCTTGTGAACGACCTTGATAATATTTTTCTGTTTTGGCTCTTCCCTTGATGGCAATGTTAAAGTCTCGTAGGGCCTCGAGATTGAGTTCCATGCCCAATTTGGCCATGCCTCTGTTGTAATAAGCTTCGGGATTGGCAGGATTGATATCTAGCGCAAGGCTGAAATCTTTCATGGCATCAGGAAACCTTTCCAACTGTAGACGAGCAAAACCACGGTTGAAGTATGCCACGTCATTTCTGGGATTCAATTGAAGTACCATGCCAAAGTCTTCTTCTGCGCCCATATAGTCCTGTGCATCCAACTTGGAAATACCCCTGTTGAAAAGCTGCTTTTCTGTCTGTGCCTGCAGAGAAATCATTCCCACACACAAAATCCCAATAAGAAGTAGCTTCCTGCTCATGAATTGTTTGTTGTTCATAAAGATTTTCAAACCCGATGATATCAAAGGTATAGAATCGACTTAACTATTTCAACGTACCAAAAATGAAGCTATTACATGCTGATTTACAATCAAGTATTCTATAAGCATTCTCTAACAAGGAGAGCGCCAGAAATTTCCTTTCTCGGATTATCATTATCTGACATCCTACTTTACTTGTCCTTTAGATGGTAATTCCTATATTTGGCCGTTGCATTGAAGCATTGACAACCTACATTTTACTGCTCTCCTACTTTCTCTAATGTTTAGACTCGACATATATATATGGTAACGCTTTCTTTTCCCAAGGAACAACTTGAAGGCATCATTCCGCTACCCAGTTCAAAAAGTGAGAGCAACCGCGCCTTAATCATCCAACATCTTGCTCAGGAAAAAATCAGATTGGATAATCTGGCAGAAGCCAGAGATACCCAAACTATGATCCGATTGCTTGAATCTGAAGGACATGTTTTGGATGTAATCGATGCAGGAACGACCATGCGATTCCTAACGGGCTTCTTTTCTGCCCTGGGTAGGGATCAAATCCTAACGGGAACACCTCGGATGTGCCAAAGGCCTATCGGTGTGTTGGTAGATGCCTTGAGAAGCCTAGGAGCTACCATAGATTACCGCAATCAGGAAGGATATCCCCCTTTACATATTTTAAGAAATTATGAGGGGATGAAGGGCGGAGAGCTTGATATGCCTGGCAACATCAGCAGCCAGTTCATTTCTTCGGTTTTGATGATTGCCCCTACCCTATCAGGAGGCGTCAGAATCAACCTGACTGGCGATATTTCCTCCAAGCCGTATATCGACATGACAAGGGCATTAATGGCACATTTTGGTGCTTCTACCCAATGGGAAGGCAATTCCTTGATCGTAGAGGAGGAGCCTTATAAAGGAGGCGAATACACCATTGAGAGTGATTGGTCGGCCGCCTCCTATTGGTATAGCATGATGGCGCTTAGCGAAACAGGAAATCTTCGTATCTCAGGACTCAGAGAAAACTCTTTTCAAGGAGATCAAGCTATAGCAGAACTTTCCACCCATTTTGGGGTAAAGACTACTTTCGAAGAGGATGGTATTTACCTGGAAAAGGAAGGGGATATTACCGCTGAACAACTCAACATCGATTTTAAGGAGTTTCCCGATTTGGCTCAGACCATAGCCGTTATGGCGGCTGGAACGGGGAAGCCTGTACACATGACAGGACTCCACACCTTAAGAATCAAGGAAACCGATAGAATCACTGCCCTTGAAACCGAACTTGGCAAAATGGGAGTAGAGGTAAGTTCCACAGAGGATACTTTCACGGTATCAGGCCATATCCAGCAAGCAGCTGATATTGATACCTACGAGGATCACAGAATGGCCATGGCCTTCGCACCTCTCGTCATGAAATTTCCAAGCATTAGCATCCATGACCCTGAAGTTGTCAACAAAAGCTACCCATCCTTCTGGAAGCACATGGAATTGGTAGGCGTCAAAATAACTGAATAACATACTCCAACCTCCCAAAACCTACAAATGCAGGCTGGCCATGCACGCCCATTGGGAAAAGGGGGCGGACCAAGCGAAGGCATCTAAGCGTGCTGGGCTTTAATGGTACTTTCTTACCAAGAAAAAAGTACCATTTAAAACTATCGTAACCACTAAATAGAATACCCAATCTTCAACCTCCCAAACCTACAAAAGCGCGCTGGTCATGCACGCCCATCGGGAGCAGGGGCGGACCAAGCGAAGGCATCTAAGCGTGCTTGGCTTTTTGAGTACTTCTTTACCAAGAAAAAAGTACCACTAAAACTATCGTAGCCACCAAATAGAATACCCAATCTCCAACCTCCCAACCTCTCAACCTACAAAAGCGATCTGGCCGTGCACGCCCATCGGGAGCAGGGGGCGGACCAAGCGAAGGCATCTGGGCGTGCTGGGCTTTTTGGGTACTTTTTTGCCAAGAAAAAAGTACCAGCCAAACCATCGTAATCACCAAATAGAATACCCAATCTCCAACCTGCCAACCTAACACAAGCGGGCTGGCCGTGCACGCCCATTGGGAAAAGGGGGTGGACCAAGCGAAGGCATCTGGGCGTGCTTGGCTTTTTGGGTACTTTTTTGCCAAGAAAAAAGTACCAGCCAAACAATCGTAATCACCAAATAGAATATCCAACCTACAAACCTACAAAAGCGCGCTGATCATGCACGCCCATTGGGAAAAAGGGGCGCACCAAACAAAGACATCTAGGCGTGCAAGGCTTTTTCAGCACTTCCGTGCCAAGAAAAAAGCACCACTAAAACTATTTTAACACCCAGTAGGATTACACAAAAATAAACACCATATTTGCATTCCGAAAAAATCACTAAGGAAGGAGGTAAACACTGTGCTAATCATCAGAGTAAAAGAAACTGAGTCGATTGACCGCGCCCTGCGCCGCTACAAGAAGAAGTTCGAAAGAACAGGTGTCTTGAAAGAAAAAAGACGTCGCATGTTCTACAACAAACCTTCCGAGGTGCGTAAAGAGAAACTAAAAAAGGCGGTTAACCGCCAGAAACACTACGCGAGAGAGAATTACTAATCTCCGTATTGTACGAAATACAGGAAAGCTTACCCTTGTGGTAAGCTTTTTTTTGTGCCCTAAATTTCTTAGCTTATTTATTACCACCTACACATTTTATGCTCTTACAGTCCTTCCTACATCACCTAACATACGAGAAGAAATACTCGGTACATACGATTGAATCGTACAGGAGAGACCTTGAGCAATTGGAAGATTTTTTTGAAGGGAATGCCATTCCGTTTGAAAGCCCATCCGACCTTCCCAATATCCATCATAGAGATTTGCGTTCGTGGGCCTCTTTCCTCATGGAAGATGAGAAGAATTCCCCCAGAACAGTCGCCAGAAAACTTTCAGCAGCCAGGTCCTTTTTTTCCTTTTGGCAGAAGAGACAGGCCATAGAGAGTAACCCTGCAGACAGAGTTTCTCTCCCAAAATTTGAAAAGAAGTTACCTGCCTTCCTCAAACAAGAAGCCACCAGAGAATTACTAGATAATTGGGAATTTCCTGATGATTTTGATGGCAAGAGGGATAGAATGATCCTAGAAATTCTTTATTCCTGTGGCCTAAGACGAGCAGAACTGCTTGGCCTTAAACTTGAGGATGTTGACTTATATGCCAAGCAGCTGAAAGTCAGAGGAAAAGGCAACAAGGAAAGAATCATTCCTTTCGGGCAACCAACCAAGGAAGCGATAGAGGCATACCTTAGTGTCCTGAATCAACTTCCACATAGGGATAAATCAGTATTGATCTTGCGCAAAAATGGTCGACCTGCTTATCCTAAACTCGTATATAATGTTGTATACACTTACCTAGGAAAAGTAAGTTCTTTACAACAGCGAGGACCCCATACCCTGAGACACACCTACGCTACACATATGCTAGACAACGGAGCGGATTTAAACGCTATCAAAGAGTTGCTTGGCCATTCCAGCCTTGCCTCTACCCAGGTTTATACCCATAACTCCATTAGCAAACTCAAGAACATTCATAAACTGGCTCATCCCCGAGCCGATCTAACCAATAATAGTTAAGCTTATGAAACTTACAATTCAAGCCCTCCACTTCACGGCAGCCGACCGGCTGAAAAGCTACATCTCTAAGAAGGTAAACAAGCTTGATCAATTCTATGATCGAATCATAGAAGGGGAAGTTACTTTATCCGTTCAGGATGAAAAGAAGGGTGCCAATAAGTACGCAGAAGTGCATGTTCATGTGCCGGGTAACGTACTCATTGCTGGAGTAAATGGTCAATCCTTCGAAGCAGCTGTTGACATGGCGACCGATAAGCTTAAAACACAAATAAAACGGTATAAAGGAAAACTGAGGGCCCAGGCCTGATGTATGAACATTCCTAACAAAAAAATCCAGTGCAATCTTAGCTGCACTGGATTTTTTCTGTTTTGAGGCAAAATCTTATTTTACTTGAACCTTCCTCGTAAATACCCCTTTGTCTGAATGCAAACGAATCAGGTACATCCCAGCCGGAACAGATTCGGTATTCCAGCTAGTGCCTGCGGTCAGGTTTTCCTGATGAAATAGAATTTGCCCTTGTAGATTCAATACATCAACTGATACATTCCTCAATAGCGTTCTATCAAAATCAATATTGAGCTGGTTAATGGCAGGATTTGGATAAACCAGAATAGAATTCTCCTCCATCTTAATCTCTGACTCATTGGAAACCGTTACACCAGAGCTAGATAGCTTTACCGTCGTAAACAAGTGCCATTCTCCTGCTTCAAGGTTCATCATCATTTGAGTGGAAGCGACATCCAAGCTGTCTCCTGTATAGTAATCGTACCAAGTACCAGTAGACTGGAACCCACTGGCAACATTTTGGCTCACCACATCAAAATTACCAATGACAAATACATCCATATCGCTCCCATTTAATTTGATTCTTTTCACCGCATTACCAGCGTCAATCACAAAGTCGTTTGTATGGAATACATCGTGGGCATTTCTTAGCTTGATCAAAGATGACCAAACTTGATACAGGTGTCGTCTATGATAAGATGAAGGAGCAAAGTACTCCCAACGAATCGGCTTCTCACCAGTCCTCCCATTGAAGTCAATGGGTAATTCATAGCCTACTTCACCAAACATCCACATCAACTTGGGACCGGGAATAGTAAAGAAGAAAGCGCCAGCCATTTCATTTCTCTCAAGGGCAGTAAAGATATTTTTGGCAGAGTAATCTCCTGCTATGTTTCCGAACTCAAGGTTCTTATACATCAGACGCTCCTCATCGTGGCTTTCCATGTATCCAATCAGCTCAGGCGTTGTAAAGCCTCTGTCCTTATAGGAAATACCAGCAAAATTAGACTTTCCATTGTCGTGGTACCCCATCGTAGCCTCCGTGTAATTGAAGTTATGATTGCCCCAAATCAACATCCCTTCAGCAGCCAATTCTCTTTCCTCCTGATTTTGAGCAAAGTGTTCAAGCATAAAATAGGCCGTTGGATCGACAGACTTAAGGTGGTTGTTGTAGTCTTTCAGAATGGCGATGCGGGAAGCATCATAGTTACTCCAGGCACCTACATCAGTATTAAATACTTGGGTAAAGCCCTTCGAAAGGTCCATTCTATATCCATCAAAGTGAAATTCTTCAATCCAATAGGCCAATACCTCCTTGGAGAAAAATCTAGTATGAACACTTTCATGGTTGAAGTCCGTCCCTACATTAAAAGGGTGTTTGGCTTCTTGGTTAAAGAATGGATTATTGGCTGAGGGATACATACGGACATATTCATTTTGCCCAAAAGCATGGTTCAAGACCATATCCAGAATGACAGCTATTCCTCTATTGTGGCAAGAATCGATGAATGCTTTTAGGTCATTTTTGGTCCCGTAGTATTTGTCCACTGCGAAAAAGAAGCTTGGATTGTATCCCCAGCTACTATTGCCCTCAAATTCCATGATAGGCATCAACTCAATAGCGTTTACTCCTAAGCCCGCAATATAATCTAGAGAGTCAATGACCGTCTGATAATTTCTAGCCTCCACAAAGTCTCTGACCAACAATTCGTAGATCACCAATTCTTCGGAAGGGGGACGTACATAAGAGCTGTCTGACCAAGGGTAAGGAGTTTGGGCTGTCTGTAGGACAGAAGCTCTTCCTGAGGCCTTGTCAGAAGGAAATGGAATCAAATCGGGATAAGTAGCATTTCCAATAAACTGATCATTGTTTTCATCCAGAATTTTATCTGCGAAAGGGTCAGCTATCGTTAAGGTTCCATTCACCAAATATTGGTAAACATATTCCTTACCAGCCGTTAGGCCTGTGATTTCAGTCCAATAGGTCAATCCATCAGTCGATTCCTTCATTTGGTTAGAAGCAGTAGGAATCCAATCGTTGAAATCGCCAATGGCATATACCAAATCAATTTCAGGTGCGTATAAGGCCAATATCACCGTGGAATCATTGATATAGTTGATTCCAGGTTCAGTACCTGCTGGTGGATCCTGAACAACATTAGGAGCTGGAACCAAGAAAAAAGTTGAATCCGATTCTATCGAATTGCCATCATTTGCGGTAAGAACTACCACATTTCTACCCCCTTGAGTAGCCGTGTATGAGGTAGAAATAGATTTTCCGTTAGTCGTAGCTACTTGTGTTCCATTGACAGTTAGTGTCAAGTCGGCTGTTTGCGCAACGGCTGCAGAAAGGGTTACACTATTACCCTGATCAACAAGTTGCCCTTCGTTGGGACTTAAGATCAAAATTGCTTGTCCACTGCCCTGATAGAGATCATAATAGATATCTGAACCATCAGTATCTCTCCCCACAGTCGTTCCATCAGCTGTCCTAAAAACAAAAGAAAGCTGCAGAGCAGTTTCATTCTGAGGAATACCATAAAAGTCTCTTCCAGAAATTTTAATCTGATGGCGGTTATTGCCAAGGTCAGTCATCAAGACTTTAGGGTCAGCTGTTCCCCACTGTCCTTGCACATACTTCCAATCTGTGGCTGAAGTAGAATTGGTGGTGATCAAACCCATATGAGCATATACAGGACTTAGTCCTTCGAGTGCTCCATTTCCTTCGCTTGCATTGTACACAATCGTAATGGAATCATCCAGCGTTGCAAAAATTGGATCAATTTCCAGAATTTGCCCCATTCCCATCTGCGAGAACAGCCCCCAAATCAACAGGAGGAAAGTAGTTTTCCTTAGATTCATAGTAATAATAGTAGAATGATGATCTTTCTTAGAATAAAGGTAAAAAAACATATGGTCTTTGATATATGATACCAAAGACTGCAGAAAAGAGGCAATTCCGACAGAAATGATTGTCAGCTGGGGGGTTGACATCGCAAGTTAACCAATCATCAGGAAAGGGTCAAAACCTCAAAGTCCTTTGGAATTGCGATAATGAACACATTGTTGTGATGAATCATACGGTCCTCAAGGATTTCGCCATCTAATTTGATGCTACTAGGATGTTGGCTAAGCCCGTGCATGTGAATTTGAAATTGACTGTACTGACTCTCGAACTCACCCTTCTCGAACTGGCGTATTCTAATGCCTTCCTGACTATGGTTGATAGAAAAACTTCTAATTCTTGTAGCTCCGTCCTTGTAATCACCATATTCACCTGCATCCTCGTACAATTGAGAAGTATAGGAACCAGGCCCTATGTAAATATGTAATTCAATGTGAGTTAAGGGACGTTCGTCCACATAGTTCATGACTTCCTGCAGGGGAATGATTGCTCCTGCTTTTACAAACAATGGGAAAGTATCCAATGCTGACTCAACCCAAACTTCTTGCTTGCCTTCTACTACTTCGTCTGTCCAGAAGTTGTACCAATATCCTTCTGGTAAGTATATTCTTCTTCCTTTGGCCCCTTCGGAGTTAATAGGACAGACCAATAAATCCCTTCCTAAACCAAATTCCTCCATCCTATAATGAGTCTCTTGGTCATCCTGCGCTAGGAAACTCAAAGGCTGAACGATGGGTGTACCAAAGGTATGATTCTTCCAAAACTGCGTATAGAGATAAGGCAGTAGTTTATATCTAAGCTGAATAGCAGAACGAATGGCAGAGGTATAAGGTTCTCCAAACACCCAGGGTTCTTGGTTGCCGTGATCCCCAGAAGAATGGTTTCTAAAGAAGGGATGAAACGCTCCTAATTGCATCCAACGAACCAAGAGTTCTCCACTACCCTTTCCGATAAATCCTCCCACATCCGATCCTGCGAAGGAGACACCTGAAACACTGAGTCTTTGAACTTGAATATTTGCCATCCACAAATGCTCCCAGGTAGAAAGATTATCCCCAGTCCAAGTGGCTGCATATCTATGAAAACCTGAATAACCCGATCGGGTCAACATAAAGATTCTCAAGGGATCTAAAGCCTTTTTTAGTCCATGGTAGGAAGCCCTGCTCATTTGCATGCCGTACACATTGTGGGCCTTTCTATGACTACAGGGATGCCCATCGTAGTCATGCCTAGTATCCATAGGGAAAGTCCCAACTTCAAGTACAGCAGGCTCATTCATGTCATTCCAGATGCCTCTTACACCCGATTCCTCTATGTAAGGATCGAATTGTTCTATCCACCAATCGCGGACATCTGCCCTTGTAAAGTCTGGAAAATGGCAATCTCCTGGCCACACTTCCCCTTTCATCAGAGGACCATCACCTCTTCGGCAGAACACATCTTTCTCCAGCCCAGATTCATACAATTTATAGCCTGGATCAATTTTTATCCCTGGATCAAGGATCAATACAGTTTTAAAGCCGTCTTCCTCCAAATCAGAGGTAAGCTGTTTAGGATCTGGAAATTTCGTTTTATCCCATGTAAAACATCGGAAGCCCTCCATGTATTCGATATCCAGATGGATCGCATCACAAGGAATTTCGTGATCACGAAGCTGTCGGGCCAAGTCTCGAACATTCTCTTCAGGGGCATAGCTCCATTTAGACTGGTGATACCCCAAGGCCCAACGAGGAGGCATGTCAGGCGTACCAGTCAAAAAAGAATATCCTTCTGTTACACGGGTCAAGGAAGGGCCAAAAATGAAATAGTAATTCATTTCCCCACCTGGAGCAGAAAAGCTGCATACGTCCCCCCTAGAGTAGCCAAAATCAAAAACGGTTCGAAAGGTATTATCGAAGAAAATTCCGTAGGCTTTCTCGGCATGTAAGCCGAGGAAAAATGGTATGTTTTTATAAAGAGGATCAGAGGTTCTTTCAAATCCATATGCATCGGATCCCCAAGTTTCAAACCGCATACCCCGAATATTGAGGTTATTGGGTTTGTCCCCCAAGCCAAAGAAACACTCCTCTTTTTGGATCCGCTTGTTGCAAAAAACGCTATTCCCTCCAAATTGCTGAGATGGCTCCCAATAAAAGCCTCTTTCATCCTCATTGATGAGATTGCCTTCCTGATCGAATATTCTAATGTGCAGCGTTTTGGATATGCTTAAACGAAGCTCGGGGGTAACGATCTCAATCTCATCACTGACTTCCCTCGCAGCATAATAAATTTCTGGCGCAGCAATAGGTCCCTTGTGCGCAATGGCGTAGGAAAAATCATCCTCAAACCTACCTTCTGGCGAAAATCTGAACCTAAGGATATTTGCTGCATATATACTGATCTCTAGAATGACTTCCGCACAGTAAAAATAGAACTGGTGATCTCGCTGTTCCCACTTTTCTACCAATTGGGCATTTCCTTTGCCCGATACCATTCTTTTTCTCCCTAGTTCCATGCAGTTGTCCTTTCAAACTTATAGTCCCGCTCTATACCGAAATGGAGTAGTCGGGGAAATCAAATTATACATTTATTGGATTTCTGAAAATCGGGATTGGCAAAAATCTTTCCGCCTGTAAAACATTTCTAAATACCTAAGCTATTTGCATAAAAAAAGCCCCAAAATGGGGCTTTTCTATATGATCTTAGTCGTCAATTCGCTATAGAAAAAGAGGAAACTTTTGTGGGTTCACCTCATTCATCATTTGGTATATTTCCTGGAAGATGTGCTCAATCTGTGGCTTGGACCAATAGTCTCCATCATCCCCAAATGCAGGTCTATGAGCTTTTGAGGTTATTGTCCTAGGCTGACTGTCCAACTGGAAGAATCCATTCTGCTTTTCAGTAATTTCCTGAAGCATATAAGCAGTTGCCCCACCAGGCACATCTTCATCCAATAAGACCAATCGATTGGTTTTAGAAAGAGATTGACCAATGATTCCATGTAAGTCGAATGGAAGAAGTGTCTGCGCGTCAATCAATTCTACAGAAATACCCATTTCCCTGAGCTGGGCAGTTGCCTCCATAGCTATTTTCACACAGGCACCATAAGTTACTAGCGTAACATCATTTCCTTCCTCAAGTATCTCGGGTACACCTAAGGGAATTTTAATGTCATGAAGATTTTCGGGCACATCCTCTTTCAGGCGATACCCATTAAGTACTTCTACGACTACCCCAGGATCATCCCCTTCTAAGAGTGTATGATAAAATCCAATGGCTCTAGTCATGTCTCTTGGCACACATACATGAACACCACGAAGTGCATGTACAATCATGCCCATTGGGGACCCTGAATGCCAAATACCCTCCAGGCGGTGGCCTCTTGTACGGATAATAGCTGGTGCCTTTTGTCCTCCACGGGTACGGTATTGAAGCGTTGCCAAGTCATCAGATAAAGACTGCAAACCATAAAGGAAATAGTCTAAGTACTGAATTTCCGCAATCGGACGGATTCCACGAAGGGAAAGTCCAATAGCCTGACCAATAATGGTAGCTTCCCGGATTCCCGTATCCATGACCCTTGCCTTACCATATTTCTCCTGCAAACCGGCAAAACCTTGGTTTACATCACCCAGGTTCCCAACATCCTCTCCAAAGGCAACCGTTTCTGGCCTCTCTTCAAAAATTTTGTCAAAAGCTGCATTCAACAATTCAAAGCCACTGAGTTTGTCAGGGTTTTCACCATAGACAGGGTACTCTCCTTTGATATTGAGTGGACTTTTTTCCGATTCGCTGGTCAGGTGAGAGGAGTATAGGTTATCTCCTATTTTCATCTGACTTTTATACCAATTGAGCAATTGGGTACGCTCATCAGAAGGATGATTTCTACTCAATAGCAACAGTTTATGAGAGGCAATCATCATATGATGACGATTCAACTCCTCTTCTTTGCTGAGTTTGAGCATCATCTGCTGTACTTCAGCAGACTGAATATGTTGCTGCACACCTTTGGCCAATTCCAGAAATTCATTTCTCAGCACACGGATAGGAGCCTGAAATGCGTTCCAAGCGGCCTTTTTGATGTCGCGAACTTCTTTTTTCCATTGTTTTTCTAAAGATGCGAGTTCTTCCTCAGAAATGATTTCATTCTCGAGGAGGTATTGACGCATTTTTAGGTTGCAATCGTGTTCACGCTCCCACTCCAGACGCTCTTTGCTCTTGTATCGCTCATGGCTACCAGAGGTTGAGTGCCCTTGTGGCTGGGTTACTTCGATCACATGCACAATAGAAGGAATATGAAAGGCTCTGGCCAAGTTTACCGCCTTTTCATAGACCTTTATTAATTCTTCATAATCCCACGCCTTAACTGTAAAAATCTCAAAGCCTCTCTCATCTTCCGTTCTTTGGAAGCCAGAAAGCATTTCTGATAAAGATTTCTTGGTCAATTGAAAGGTATTAGGCACTGATATCCCGTAGTCATCATCCCAAATGGACATCACTACCGGGGCCTGAATAATTCCAATGGCATTGATGGATTCCCAAAAATGCCCTTCGGCACAGGAGGCGTTTCCGATCGTTCCAAAAGCGACTTCTTCTCCATTGTGAGAGAAATTTGTCATTTCAGACAGATTGGCATCTAGTCGATACAATTTGGATGCTTGTCCCAATCCTACCAGACGAGGCATCTGAGAGGCAGTTGGCGAAGCATCTGCTGAGGTGTTGTAGAGCTGGGTTAGGTCTTTCCAATTCCCACGCTCATCGAGGTTGCGAGAGGCAAAATGAGCATTCATTTGTCTCCCCGCTGAATTTGGGTCAGCATCCACATCAGGATGGGCATAAAGTTGGGCAAAAAACGATTGGATGGTCTGGATTCCCTTTGCAAATGCAAAAGTCTGATCGCGATAATAACCTGACCTAATATCCCCCTTACGGAAGAATTTTGCCATGGCTACTTGCGGTAGCTCCTTACCATCTCCAAAAATCCCAAATTTTGCTTTTCCCGTGAGTACTTCCCTTCGGCCCAAGAGACTCGCCTGCCTGCTGAGGAAAATGAGGCGATAGTCTTCCAGTGCCACCTTGTTGTAGTTTTTAGTATTAGCTAATTCTTGAGTCATTAAATCCATAGCACGGGTTTAGCCCGCAAAATACGCATTTTTTCTAGCTGCTTCAACTAGATCGCGACATATGATAAAACTTATTTGAATAAAATACCCTCAGTAACTCAAAACTGAGGTAGGGCACAAAAAAAACTAGGGGATTCAATCCCAATGGGAGAATCGACCCTAGCCCTTGCTCTTGTAATTCCAGGATTACCGTCCTACTGATTCAATATTAGGTACATCCCAAGCCAATACAAATATCATCCCCGTTCAAATATTACATCTTTTGAATAGCCCCGTTTTCAAATATCTTTTCCAGACTATTTAACCAAATACACTCTCACGAGTCATGTATGAACATTTTACGAAAAATGGATTTTTCTGAAATTTAATTTCAACCCTAATTTCTTACATATTTTATCAAATTCATTTGCATTTTTTGGAGAATTTCTCGCAAAAATGTGGAACAATAGGAATCAAATGGGAATCTTTTAAAACAGGTGTATATGAGATCAGGAAAGAAAAGTAGAGGAAAAAATGTAGAAACCAGAAGAGGAGAAAAATGAGGCACAAAAAAAACTAGGGGATTCAATCCCAATGGGAGAATCGACCCTAGCCCTTGCTCTTGTAATTCCAGGATTACCGTCCTACTGATTCAAAAGTAGAATTATTCCATCTTTGCACAAGTGGTAAAATCATACATTCATTACACAGAATTTTTCTCACTTACCTGCCCCAATTGTCCAAAAAGTCGGTTTTGATCGTTTTTTGCTACCCTCTTTCCATGCGATCTTACGTAATTGGACATATTTTTGGCCCTCCACGCTTAGGAATTAATTCTACACGCTATCATAGATATGATACGGTCTTGATCACTTCTGGGTGAATTCGGCCAACGACCTTTGTTAATTAGAGGTATATCTAAATGTGCTACCAGCAACAAACATTACTTTTAATTGACACAGTTATGAAACATCATTTACTAACTCTCATGATCCTAAGCCTTTTCGGCATGCAGGTTCATGCCCAGGTTCAGACGGGAAATAGATGGGGAGATGATTATGCATCGGATAACAATTACGACAATTACGATCCTTATCAAGAAGATTACGATTACCCTAGAGAATACAGTCATACAATTCAGATTGCCTTGATCCTGGATGTATCAGGAAGTATGGATGGATTGATCGATCAAGCCAAGTCTGAAATTTGGAACATCGTCAATGGTATCATGTATGATGAGCAAATGGGGGGCTATCCTAATATTGAATTGGCCCTTCTACAGTATGGATCTAATAGATTGAGTTCTCGATCAGAGTACCTTGAGGTAGTTGTTCCCTTTACCAATAACCTTGACTGGATTGCAGACGAACTATTTGCCCTTCGAACAGGAGGAAACAGAGAGTATGCGCCTTCCGCCGTTAATACAGCCTTGAACCAATTAAGATGGACTTATAATCCACGCGACTTACGCCTTATATACATCGCAGGAAATGAAAACTTCCAGCAAGGGCGAATGAGCTATCGAAATGTCTCACGTACGGCCCAACAATTTGACGTAGTTGTCAACACGATTTTCTGTGGGGATTATTACCAAGGTCAAAGAATGGGATGGGAGCAGGCTGCCTTTCAAACCAGAGGGGACTACCTGAACATCAACCAAAATTACCGTCCTACATATTATGATGGTGGATATGGACAGCAATTGTACAGCCTCAACATCCAATTGAACAATACTTATATTCCTTATGGACGTCGTGGAGCTATCTGTTATACACGTCAGCGTAACTTAGACCGTTGGGCAAGAGATTACGGCTGGGGATATGCTAGCCAGCGTTATATCGCTAAAGCTACCTATGTATACCGTTGTCCAGAGTGGGACCTTGTAGATGCTGTTGCATCAGGGCGTACAAATCTACGGGACATTCCTTCGAATGATTTGCCTGCCAATATGCAGAAAATGACCCTTGATCAGCGCCGTATTTATGTACAAGAACAAATGCGCCAACGTCAGCAAATTCAGAATGAGATGCGTAAGCTAGGTAAAAGACAAATCAAAGCTGCCGCTGTTCATTCTAATCAAAACTTGAATAAAGGTGGAAATGGCCGCTCGAACCAAACTTTGGATAAAGCTATCTTGAATTCTACTCGCCATCAGCAGGCTGTCAAAAATGGAGCTGCCCCTAGCAAGGCGCCCGTTTCGAAAAATGGATACCTTCAGTCTACACCAAGCCGTTCGAATACAGGACGTCCGAATGTAAACACTGGCAACAGAAATACCTCTAGTGGATCTGTTAGCAAGCGCCCAACTCGCACAGCGACTCGTTCAAACTCCTCTTCTTATAATGGGAGCAAAAGCAAGTCCAACACAGTTACATCTAGACCTTCAACTTCCTATGGTAAGCCATCACGAAGTTCTAGCAACAGAAGCGTGAGTAGCAAGCCAGCATCCAGTTATTCAAAACCTGCAAGAAGTAATTCGAGTAGAAATGTGAGTTCCTCTCGATCTACTTCCACCTATAACAAGCCGGCAAGAACGTCAAGCTCAAATAGAAGTACGACCTCAAGTTCATCAAGGTCTTCCTATTCGACACAAAAGAAAAGCAGTGTCAGTAGCCGACCTTCAAGATCTTCAGCTAGTTCTTCGAAAAGCAGAAGTACGACTTCAAGTCCGTCGAGATCAAGCTACAATTCTAGTCGAAAAAGTAACAATGTGAGTAGCAAGCCTTCCAGGTCTTCTGCGAGTTCTTCGAAAAGTAGAACGACAAGTTCAAGGCCATCAAGATCTAGCTACAATACCAGTAAGAAAAGTAGTTCCTCTTCCGTGAGGAGTAGCTCTAGTTCTTCAAGAACTACAAAGTCTAGCGCTTCATCTCGACCCAGTCGTTCGTCTGTCAACAAGGCAAGATCAAGCAGCAGTCGCTCCTCGATTCAACGAAAAAACTAGCCTAAACCTAGCCTATACTGAAAAGAAAAGAAGCTCCGCAGGGAGCTTCTTTTCTTTTTTCTAACAATTGCTTTACATAAGAATTCTACTTCACCACTTGTTTAATCCATTTTTTCGGATAAAAAATATCTCCCTTCTTCCTCAAGAATCAGCCATTCATCAAAAATAGGCTATAAAATCTGACATCAGATCTTCTCATCTCATAAGGCATTTCTAAAAAGGCGAACTGTTGAATAGTAAAATATCACAAGCATCGAAATGAAAATTTACATATATTTAATATAAGAGTAATAATTTGATAAAATGAGAATTATGAGAGGTCGCTTATTTTTATTTATCCTACTATCCATACCTTGCTACCTCTCCGCCCAGGGAACCTTAGCTTCTGACGAACCGGGTATTCATGATTATATTTTTGTAGATCATGTTGCCAAACCTATCAACTTTGAATTGATTCGAGAAGAAATAGGGTACCCACTTGAGGCTTTAAAGGCCAAGGTTCAGGGAAGAGTGATGTGCAGGGTATTGGTAGACAAATCTGGCAAGTATAATCGTCATCAGATTACTAGGATGGGACATCCTATTTTAGCCAGTGAAGTTGAAAAACACATCAACAAGCTGGTATTCGAGCCAGCAAAAAGGGAAGGCCAACCCTTGGATTTTTGGATCAATCTCTTGTTTGATTTTGACCTAGAAACCTCCGCAGCAGCATCTGCTCAGCCTGCAAGGCCCTTGAAAGCCTTTGCCTGGACAAGTAATACGAAATTGGCCACGAAATTCCTCAGTGAAGCAAGAAGCCATTTCGCGACTGAAGACTATGCAATGGCAAGAAGAATGGCCTGGTCGAGCATTCGTATGTATCCTAAGGGAAAGAAAACAAATTCAAGAGCTAGTGAGGTCTTAATGGAAGCATGGCAGCTATACGCTATGTCCGAATGTCAATTGGGAAATGCTGAAGGAGCACTTAACGGTTATACCGAAGCCATTGCCTTAGGAGAGGAACTAAAACTGACTTATTCGGATAAAGAACAAACGCTTCCCCTACTCTATTTAGATCGAGCAGAGATGAGAATTCGTCAAAATCAAATAGAAGAAGCCAGCAATGACCTTGTCTGGATCATGGAAAGTTCAAAAAATCCACGCATTCAAGCCAAAGCTTACCTCCTTCTTTCGATGGTTTATGCAAATCTTCACCAAATGGAAGATGCCCTAAATTGTGTGGAAGTCGCCTTGGTATATGATCCTTACTTAAGTGAAGCTGCTTGGCAAAAGGCTCAATTTTTATCAGAAATAGGCGCTGATAAAGACGCCTGTAGCCTCCTGCATGCATTCCCGCCTGTTTCGGATAAGGAAAGGGAGAATTGGAATCGCATCATGGAATCATGTTGCCTACAGGATTCTGCCTCCAAATAGTGCATTTAACAAATAATCCTTACACAATATTCAACAACTGTACAATTGGTCCACTTTTTGATTTAATCAACGTGGATCTGCTATTAAGGTCCACTCTCGTAGGCGGACCTTTTTGTTTTAATTGGTCTACTGGAATTAAACCAAATTGATTTATTACGAGGAGGTTTAATTTTATTTGAAATAAACTATAGCCAGTTAAGTCCCAAAAAAATTGGATCAAAAACCTAGAATAACGGCTGGATTGGACGATAAAACCATTCTTTCCCCAAATCTAACCATTGATTCAATATTGAGATAGTTCAAGACTTTTCCGTGTTATGTTTGTAATGTCATCAGAAAATGATGGCTCGTTATTTCACAATTATCACGGCCTTTTGAAATAACCCAAATTGGGTAATTCAAAGGAATTCAGAGCAAGGGCCGGGGTCGATTCATCCAAAATTTGGATTTGAGTCCCTCGGTTTTCAGAGCAAGGGCCGGGGTCGATTCATCCAAAATTTGGATTTGAGTCCCTCGGTTTTCAGAGCAAGGGCCGGGGTC
>JBCBVV010000049.1:0-326 GCA_039817415.1 Bacteroidota bacterium | reverse complement strand
TGATTCATTCAAAATTTGAATTTGAGTCCCTCGGTTTTTCAGAGCAAGGGCCGAGGTCGATTCATTCAAAATTTGAATTTGAGTCCCTCGGTTTTCAGAGCAAGGGCCGGGGTCGATTCATTCAAAATTTGAATTTGAGTCCCTCGGTTTTTTAAAGCGGTCCAATATGGATCGCTTTTTTTATGGAATTGTTTCGCCTTTGGCTAAAATTCAGTTTTTTAGAGAATGGTGAAGTATCTCATAAAATTTCCTTCCCCAAACCGTAACCGCCAGGAAACCAAATCGTCCTAATATTTTTCGATTCCCTCTTTGTTGATTTTATAAAG
>JBCBVV010000048.1:0-50297 GCA_039817415.1 Bacteroidota bacterium | reverse complement strand
AATCTTGCCATTAATCAACAACATGGGGCCAGATTGGGTAGCTAGGTGGGCACTAGGCTTTTCGCTGGCGAAGGATTGCAGCTCTTTTGTGTTTGGTGTCTTGGGTCGTATTGGCAGCAAATTCTCTCACTTTCAATAGCCTGGTTGTTCTGTCAGTGATGGGAGTTGGGCTAAGTGTTGTCGCTTGGTTTTTGAAGAAAAGAGAGTTTTCAATAGGACTGTTCATCGGAACATTACTCTTTGCTGCGATTGCCTACAGCTTATTGGCTAGTGGAGTTTATCAGCAGTGGTATCCAGAGCGTTTCCAATCGTACACATTTATTGAATATTCAATAGGAAAAATCGCTATTTCATAAGTCTTTGGCGCATAATTTGTCAAGATAAGTTGTGCTTTACGACTACATCGGGCCTATTTCTACTCGCAGTTTTTAAGATGATAGAGAGAACTCTATTCCATAAAACACACAGACTAGATGACTTCTGCGATGCATGCGCTTACAAGCGATCTCCTTACCTTATCTGAAAGAAAAAACAATATGGCTCACGATCCACTCACTCACATTTGGGAACTCATCGGACTCCGTTACAAGTCCCACCCATGGCATGGCGTCAACATTGGGGAAGATGCTCCTGATCAGGTAACTGCTTTTATTGAAATGGTACCAACCGACACCGTAAAATACGAAGTCGACAAACGTACCGGATACCTAAAGGTGGACCGACCCACCAAGTTTTCCAATATCGTGCCTGCCCTCTACGGCTTCTTGCCCCAGACCTATTGTATGGATGCTGTTGCAGAGTACTGTATGGAAAAAACAGGCCTAGAAGGAATCGTGGGAGATGGTGATCCCATTGATGTATGTGTATTGACTGAAAGAGACATTACGCATGGAGACATTCTCGTGCCTGCCATTCCTATTGGAGGATTCAGAATGATTGATGGGGGAGAAGCTGACGACAAAATCATCGCTATCCTAAAAGGAGATCAGGTTTACGAACAATGGCAGGATATTTCAGACTGTCCAGATGCGATCATCAGCCGCCTGAAGCACTATTTCCTGACGTATAAGATGATGCCTGACAATGAAGGGAAGGAAGTGGAAATTACCCATGTCTATGGGAAAGAAGAAGCACAGGAAGTGATCCGCAGAAGTATGATAGATTATCAGAAGAAATTTGGAAAGCTAGCCAATAAACTTTCCGTTGCTACGCTGGAAATGATCAACTTCGGACAAAGCTGGCAGCAAGCACTTAAAGACACGGACCTAGATTAGGGCTAGTGACTTAACGGAAATGAAGACATAGCAGATTTTTTTCATTTCTGGAACAAAAATCACCTACTATTGATTCTTTTAGGCAGATATATGTGAATTTTCCATATATCTGTTTTTTTATTGGATCAATGGGAGTCTCCTAAGTTTTTCAGGCCCAAATAAGAGTAGGCAGATAGAAAATCAAGAGAGGTTCCGAATTAAATTTCTAGGATGAATCATTCAGGGGTACCCAAAGCTATTGTGGTTGGAGCTGGAATTGGTGGTCTGGCCACCGCTATCCGTCTTCGTGTAAAAGGATATGAGGTAGAAGTTATCGAAGCCAATAGCCATCATGGAGGTAAATTGGCCGAGATTGATCTTGAGGGGTATAGATTTGATGCAGGCCCTTCCTTATTTACCCTTCCCCTTGAAGTTGACGCCTTATTTGAAGCAGCCAACAAGAATCCCAGGGATTATTTTGACTATGAAAAGCTAGATATCATTACCCATTACTTTTATGAGGATGGAACCAATATTTTGGCTTATGCTGATTTAGATTCCTTCGCCAGAGAGGTGGAGGATAAAACGGGAGAATCTGCGCGTAAGGTGAAGAAGTTACTCAAGAAGAGTGAAGGTTTGTACGACTTGACTTCTCATGTATTTCTGGAAAATTCTCTTCACAAACTGGATACTTATTTAAGGATGGATACAATCAAATCTATCCTTCAATTGTACAAATTGGACGCCTTGCGCTCAATGGACAAGGCAAACCAGTCCTTTTTCGACGATCCGAGGGTGGTACAGTTATTCAACAGATACGCCACCTACAATGGCTCTGACCCGTACCAAGCACCCGCGACCCTCAACATCATTCCCCATTTAGAATTCAACATGGGGGCCTATTTTCCGAAGGGGGGGATCTACCAAATCGCCGATGCGGTGTATCGCTTAGGATTGGATTTGGGTATTAAATACCGCTTTGATACGCCCGTAGAACAGATTCTTACAGAGGAAAGTCAGGTAAAAGGAGTGAAATTAGCTGAGGAAACGATCCCTGCACAAGTGGTGGTCAGCAATGCAGACATTGTTCCTACCTACCGAAAGCTCCTCAAACACCTTCCAGCACCCGAAAAGACCTTGGAACAGCCTAGATCAAGCTCAGCCCTGATCTTCTACTGGGGGATTGAAAAGGAGTTTGCCAACCTAGGGGTTCACAACATTTTCTTCTCGGAGGACTACAAGGCAGAGTTTGAGCATATCTGGCAGAAGAAATCCGTTTATCATGATCCTACCGTTTACATCCATATTTCCTCCAAACTCAATCCTTCAGATGCTCCTCAAGGTGGAGAGAATTGGTTTACGATGATCAATGTTCCGCACGATGCTGGACAAGATTGGGATCAAATCATCAAAGAGTCTAGAGAACACATTCTGGACAAGGTCAGTCGTATCTTGAAGGTAAATGTGCGTGAATACTTGCGTTGTGAACAAATCTTAGAACCTAGAACCATTCAATCAAGAACTTCCTCTTATCTAGGGGCACTTTATGGCAATAGTTCCAACAATACCTTTGCGGCTTTCTTGAGGCATCCAAATTTCTCCACGCAGATCAAAGGACTTTACTTCTGCGGAGGTTCTGTTCATCCAGGTGGCGGAATTCCTTTGTCGGTGCTTTCTGGAAGAATAGTAGGTGATCTCGTCGATGATGTTAGAGAAGTTGTCGGATGATTGAAGCTAAGGATTCTTTTTGGGGAAAGGCCTTCTGGAAAAGGTACATCCCATTTATGATCCGAAGGGATTTCAGTTCCTTCCAAATGCTCGGAGAAGTTACTCCTGCTCCTGAAAAATCCATTTTGATGATAGCCAATCATGTGAGTTGGTGGGATGGATTTTGGGCCTACTTTGCCAATGAGCGTCTATGGAAGAAGCAATTTTATGCCATGATGCTGGAGGAACAATTACACCAACATCCCATCCTTCGCTGGGCAGGTGGCTTTTCTATCAACCCTAAATCCCCAACCTCCATAAGAGAATCAATGAGGTATACTAAGGACCTTCTCCAAGAACCCGGTTCACTGGTATTGCTCTTCCCCCAAGGAAAAATCCATTCTCTTTATCAAAAGGAGATCCTATTTGCGAGAGGAGCAGAATCGCTTTTGGTGCAGCAGCCTCATACCATCCAAGTCATTTTTGCAGCAGCTTTTGTCGATTACCTACAACATCGTAAACCCTCCGTATTCTATTACATGGAGGAATGGAAAGGCGGGATACCAACGGAGTTAGGAAAGGATTATCAGTCTTTTTTCCTTCAATGTTTAGAGAGGCAAAAGACTCTAGAAGCATAATAGTAGGTACAAAAAGAAGTAGCCACCCGAAAAGATGGCTACTTGTTGTGGTCATGGCTGCTTAATCAAGCTATGGAAGGACAACTTTTTCACTATACAGGAAGGTACCTTGTTTGAAGTACCGCAGCAGATAAAGACCTCTTTGAAGATCCTTTAGTTGGGAAACATCCAGATTTGTGGTGTTGGTTATTTTTCTCCCAGATAGATCGAAGACTTCCATGGCATCTGGTGTCTGACTCCTCAAATTCTCCAAATTGGTGGCGCGGTCAGAATGATCGTTGAAATCATAGGAACAAGCCTGGCTATGGAAACCAACATCCGTAAACCCGTAGGAGAAATTGGTCAATGAACCGATGGTTGAGTCTTGTCCCGCTTTATAAATACCCAAAGTGTCGGATAAATAGTTGATTTTAACAGGAGAAGAACAAAGTCCATCATCAACCAACTGTCCTTTTCGGATACTAGCTTTCGCAGACCAAATAAACTTTCTGGCCTGTTGTCCTTGTAGGTAACGGGTGTACTCTCCTGCTACTGCAAACATATCCTTTCCATTCAGGAAAATAATTCGCTTTGCCTCTTCAATCTCCTCAAAATCTTGTCCCGGCAGATTGCTGTAATCATGAGACCATTCTGGTGTACCTTCTAAGTCAGTTTGGAATACGATCGCATGCTTCATCGCAGTTCCCTGTGCAGGCTCAAAAGCGCCACTGATCAAGAATCCTTTTAAGGTACTATCGACAGAATGGCTAAAGGCGGCAACTCCGTAATGCTCTGTCTGACCCTGACGATCCACCTGATATTTTCTCATGAACCTAAAGTTTCCAGACATATCTAAACTCATCAGGAAGGCATCGGTATCTTCTGTGATAGGATCATAGCTATTCCCCACTACGGCTATGTATCCATCTTCATGATAAGCCATGTCCTGAACGTCAAATTCCTGCAAGAAGTCAGAATAAACAAAGCTCCAGATCGTGCGAAGGCCTTGGTCCAGATGAATGATATAGGGAGCCTTTAGGCCCATGGTATCAAATACTGCACAGATTAAATATCCCTGATTGGAAGGCAGATCTACGACTTTAACACTGTTGCTGTAGACCGGGTCATAAATGGTTTTATAGCGCATCAAGGCTCCGTCTGTCCCGATCTTAACGATAGATAAGGGTTGGCTGGCGGTCCATACTCCATCTGGAGATCCTATCGCAATGAGTGCATTGTCATCCCTGTCATAAGTGATATCGCCGAAATGATGGCTGCCTTCCATTTTGGCCCACATGAGTTTTCCGTCTACGTCCAAGCCCGAAATGGTCTTTTCGGTCATGGCATTGGGATTGTTCAGGTCGCTGGCATAAGATCCGCATATATACGTTTTGTTATTGGCATCTAAAGCTACCCCACCAAAATTAAAGGCATCACGGCCATTTGTTGTATTGACAATGATTGACTGATTGCGGCTTTCATATCCATCAAGACCTGTCTCAAATGTGTAGCCATAAGCCTGATTAGAGGTCGTTTGATACCTCAATTCACCTCCGATAACGATTCCCTCCAAAGAAGGATTAAAGGCCAGGTCTTTTACCGAAAAATATAGTGGATTAATCGAGGATGCTGCCTTGTGGTACATTTTGTAGGTCTGTCCTGTAGCCCTCTGTAGGCCTGGCAACATCAGGATCAACAAAAGCTGGAATAAACCCAGGCATTGTTGCTTGCTGATAAAGTTTTGCTGTTTCATGATAATCTAATTGTCCTGCTTGATTTATGCTACCCAATTAGATTATAATTCGATTTAGATAAAATATAGTATTTCGTAATATATTACTGATGTAAAATTTTGCATATCAGCAGCAGATTTTTTTCGAAAAGGCGTATTTTACGGGGTTTTGAGAGCCTTAACCTGCTTGTAGAAAGGAAATGGATAAGAAATATACTTCGAGAAATGGCATTAATTTGATCAGACAGTGGAGGACTTTCCCATTTTCTATCTGCAATGGGAGAGGTGAGGGATATATTTTAATCCTAATAAGAGGTGCTGGGAATAGCCAAGGTAAAAGCGCTGAAATCACTTGGGACAATGGCTTTTTGGGTTTCTAAGCCATGCGTCGTCTTGATACTTCCTAATTGTTCCCAGTTTTCATCCTTCCATCCCAAAATCACGACCTCTTCACTGCTTTCTGCTGGCTGTGAAATGATAATCTTGGTTTCTTCATTCCCATCAATCAACCACACACCAGGCGCGTCAGATAAATAATCTGGAAAGCCCATCATCCTGATCATGTAATTCAAACTGTCCCATTTGATAAGCTCTGATTCGTGGAGGAAAGTTGCTGTATATGTACTGTGGATACTTTTGCCCTTTAGAAAAATAGTCCTTTTGGAAAGGCCATCTCCGATTGGATAGGCAAAAGTACCTTGTCCAGTTCGACTTACCCAGCCTTGAATATGTAGACTATCAGAATGGCCTTGGTATCTCCCATTCTCCTCGAAATGAAGTGAGGTAGATTTGTCCTTCTTATTAGAATAGATCATACCCCGCTCAAAAGTCAATTGGCCATGAATATTGATAGAGGTTTGAAGCTGGACACCTGCCTGGGTTCGGATGTGGAGATCGAGGAAGTTCATAGGACGGCTCCCCATTAAAATCTGAGGGATACTGTCCTGTTTAACCAAATGTGTTATCCCAGATTCACAGCTGCCACAATCGATTCTTCCATAATTGGTGAGGTCGTCATGAAAGAATACCTCTCCTTCATTTTGAAAGTTTCCGTAACTGGTATTTCCGAATGGAAGAACATACTCCTGTTTTTGCCCAGGACGTACCTTGATGGTTTCGCCATTTTGGATGCTCACTGGAGGAGGAGAAAGTTGAAACATACCAATCATCGCAAGTAGAGTAATGCCTATTCCTGACCAAGTAAAAATGGTCTTTAGAACGGGACGAACCTCCTGATGCGGTTGATGCTGTAGGGACATATTCAGAACATTGATTCATGAGTCGAGTATATAACTCTTGATACAATGATCAGTAAAATATGGTAATTATTAATATTATAATTGTGTATTATCCTTCATTTTTGGTATTTCCATTCAGGTATTAAAATGGTCGTCTGATACACGAAAAAAGGCCTGAAACACTATTCAGGCCTTTTTTTTAGGGTTGACAATGAAAACTTTTTATAAATTCTTACAGTGTCCTACCGATGCTTTCTGCCTTAAACATTGAGCCAGTAAGTTAATTTCAGAATCAATGACCTGTTTTTTACACTGAAATCTGTGGGTAGGTAATTTTCAGTATACACAATGAAAAGATCAGAAACTGGGGCAAATCTCCATTGAAAACGAGAATTGATATTGAGGTTGTTGATTTGATTGTTGTATTGGATGAAGGTTGTGAGGAATACGTATTTGCTGAAGGTAAGATCAATTCTAGGGCCGACTAACCATAGATCGGCATCCGAATAAGGATCTGGAAGGTTGATTTTGTTGTAATTCAACTGCAGCCCAATGATGGAGTAGGGTTGGAGCCGCAGGTTAGCATTGGCTGAAAAACCCAATCTCTCCCCATTGAAGTATTCTCCTCCAAAAACATTAAATCTTGCACTCAGAATCTTTCTTCTATCCGTATTGTAACTTAGTCTGATATCCTGATAATTATAGGCAGTTTCCTCAGGTAAGGGGAGGCCATCCGTTCCAGAAGGATCGAAGGAGGAAAAAAGATAGGTAAAAGTATTGTTGTAAACGATATTTGCCGTAGCTGTGTTGGTAAATCGGAACTCATACCTTCCTTGTAAAATTCTGTCGGTCAGCCCATCTTCTGGTGTCCATATGGACCGTAATTCTACTGCCAGGCTGTGCTGGTTCAGGTATTTTCCAGCTGGGAAAAACAGTAACTCCATTCTTGGTCGAATCTGGAAGAATCCTGTTCTTCTTACAAAGCCTACTTGTGCATCAAAGTCTTGACCCACCCATTCGTGTGCCCAGGTAGACCGCAACCTTCTTACATTGTGCGTCAGGTTAACTCCATGGGCAAAACCCTGATTGGAGATCGTATCTGAAAAATTGTGATGATAGAATATTTTTCCGCCCCATATACCATCAGCTGAAGCAAGGTTGTAATCTACCCCAAAGGTTCTATTGGGTCGTAGCCCTCCAGGATCAAATTCACCAGTAGAATCTGTCAGGGCATCCTTGTTGACAAAAAGAAATGAAATATTAGAGCGCTTAAAGACTTTTTGTTGAAGGGCCGCAACAGTGTAATTGAAGGAGGGAATCCCCTTGGCTCCTTCTGCAGCAGTAGCCATATTGAGCAATCCTACTCTTGTGTTATTGTTGAGCTTCCCACTCAATCTCGCTCCATACCAAATGGGGTTTTGGATGTTTTGACCTGTAGAGCTATCCTGAGCTACTCCAATTCTTCTTGAGAAAAAAGGTCGGGTAGAGGGAGAACCAAAATTGGCAAAGAGATCTGCATTCTCTAGGAAAAATTGTCGCCTTTCTGGAAAGAAAATCTCAAAACGATCTAGATTTGTTACCTGGCGATCGACCTCGACTTGGGAGAAATCCGGATTAAAGGTCAGGTCGAGGTTGAGTGATGGCCCAAGACCTAACTTGGCGTCACCTCCCAATCCCCATCCAGGCTGTAGGTTTCCTTCACCTTCCTCACGATCTTGGGCTGCATTTCCGGCGACATAAGGAATCACGACCACATTTGAACCTGGCTTCTTCAAAGGCTTCTGCCAAATCAAATCTCCACAAAAGGCAAGGTTAAATATCCATTGATTACGAGGGATAGAAGGCCAGACAGAACGTTCATTCTGCTGCATGTCAAAGCGATAACTTAGGAAGCCCCATTTCTCACTTCCCTCTTTGAAGCGCAAGGTCTTGAAAGGAATGATGAGTTCAGCTTCCCACCTGTCCTCAAAAATGTGAGCTTCACCCTTCCACGCGTTGTCCCAACTTCCAGAAAAGCCTTCAATTTCTTGTCCACCCCCAGCGATGAGTCCTTCCCTTCGAACTCCCAAGGGGTTTATGCCAAAATAAAAAGCATTGGTGCGGTCGTCAAAGGTATCGAAGATAAGGGTAATGTTGTCGCTCCCTCCCGCTCGGTAATCTCTCCTTAAACTCGGTACAATGAGTTCATCCCCAATAGTATGACAACGGACTCCAATGTAGAGGTTCTTTTCGTCATAGGTAAAGTAAATTTCAGTAGAGGCTTCAGCTTCCTTGTCATCATTGGGGAAGTACTGCCAATAATCATCAATCGGATCTATTCGCTTCCATAAATCCTCATCAAGTATGCCGTCTAAAACGGGTACCTCAGCTGTTGTTACAACCATGGCTGATTTCTTCTGCTCCACTGCTTGCTGGGCGTATACCTGAGACAGAAGTAAACAAATGGATAGTAAGAGGATATTTCTTAGCAATGCCTTAAGGTTTAGTGTTGAAACAATGATTGGGGGAAAGAGTTTGCCTATATTGAAAATCAAATATCATCTAAACTTCGTTATTTCCTCCTTCGAAGGGCTTGTCTATGGGTTCCCATAGTTCGATCTTGTTTCCTTCAGGGTCCATGATCCAGGCAAATTTACCATACTCATAGCTTTGGGGTTGTCCGATGATCTCCACTCCCTCTTTTTCCAGTTCGATTAGCAACTCTTCCAGATTTTCTACCCTGTAATTGATCATGAAGGAGGATTTGCTGGGCTCTGTATGGTCGGTATCCTTGGACATGATGCTCCAGTTGGTAAAGGCGAGGTGATCAGGCTGTCCCTTGGGATGCCATGAAAACAGAGCGCCGTAACGATCAGATGGAATTCCTAGGTGTTTGTTGTACCAGGCTTTCATGCCATCAGGATCATCTGCCTTGAAGAATATGCCTCCTATACCCGTTACTTTTTTACTCATGATTTGGGTGTTTTGGGGAAGAAACGAATCGCTATGGTTGTACCTAACCAAGCTTGTAGAATAATCAGGATCGCTCCTGAAATCATCATCCAAATAGGGTGTACGGGTAGGATAATGAAGTTGGCCACAGTGGCGGAAAGGACAAGAAAACCAACGGTCATTCCCAGGTTCATTCGCCTTTCGTCTGCAATCGCAGCACTGGTAAATGCACCGATGAAAGCCCCCATTAGCCATGAAAGCATGATCATGAACAAAGCGCCCATAGGAGCTGATCCCATATAGTCCTTGGCAGTTTGAATCAGTTTTTGCTTGGCTGCCTCATAGGCTTCCAGATCACTTCCGTCCATTTCGCTAAGTTCAAGGGAAGCCGCTTCAATTTCTTCGGAAGGAGGATAAAACTGATGCCCAACATAATCGATTAGGCTGATGGTTGAAAAGGCGACAACCATGCCTAGGATCAATAGGAGAATATTCTTTAGTATGGGTGACATAATGGTGGTTTTGCGCAAAACTAGTTGAATTTAGGCAAAATCACCTTGATAAAAAGGGCCGCTCTTTAGAATAAGAGTCTAGCTCTGTCAGCGAGCTTGAATGATCTGCAAATGATTATCAGGATTTTACAGCATGGATACGCGCTTCTTCTAATTCCTTTTTCAGGAACCTCCCTGTATGTGAGTCTTTGTGGTCTGCCACCTTTTCAGGAGGGCCTTGAACAAGGATGTTGCCACCACCCGAACCTCCTTCAGGTCCCAGATCAATCACCCAGTCCGCTACTTTGATCACATCTAAGTTGTGCTCAATGACAAGTACAGTGTTTCCCCTGTCTACCAATTGGTTGAGAACTTTGAGGAGCATCTGTATATCCTTGAAGTGTAGACCTGTCGTGGGTTCGTCTAGGATATAGAGGGTATTTCCAGTATCTCTTTTGGAGAGTTCTGCTGAAATCTTGATACGCTGGGCTTCTCCACCTGAAAGGGTAGTAGCCGGTTGGCCAAGGGTAATGTAGCCTAGTCCTACGTCATATAAGGTCTTCAGCTTCCGTTTGATTCTTGGTAACGCATCAAAAAACGCTAGTGCTTCCTCGATGTTCATGTTGAGGACATCGGAAATAGATTTTCCCTTATACCTGACCTCAAGCGTTTCGCGATTGTATCGTTTGCCTTGACATTTCGGACATTGAATGTAGACATCGGGGAGAAAGTTCATTTCAATGGTCTTGACACCTGCTCCTTCACACTCATCGCATCTACCCCCTTTAACATTGAAGGAGAAACGTCCAATTTTATAGCCTCTTGCCTTGGCTTCCGGTAATTGGGCAAATAGCTCTCTAATGTAGGTAAATAGCCCTGTATAAGTCGCTGGATTTGATCTGGGCGTTCTACCAATGGGAGATTGGTCGATTCGAACGATTTTATTGATATGGTCAAGCCCTTCGAAGGAATCGAATGGCATGGGCTTTTTCTTGGATCTGTAAAGGAACTGGGAAATAATTGGGTGAAGGGTCTCATTGATCAGGGTCGATTTCCCTGAGCCAGAGACACCTGTAACACAAATGAATACCCCCAGTGGGAGTTCCAAATCCACAGATTTTAGGTTATTACCACTTGCTCCTTTCAAAACAAGGGTATTAGGTTGAGGAGTACGACGCTCCTCAGGAACTTCAATTTGAAGCCTACCAGCTAAATAGTCTGCTGTAGATGACTTCAATTGGAGGAATTGATCAGGATTTCCTTGGCCAACGATTTCTCCGCCATACAAGCCTGCTCCAGGGCCAAAGTCAATGATGAAATCAGAGGCAAGCATGGTATCCTTGTCGTGTTCAACTACAAGGACGCTGTTGCCAAGGTCTCTCAGCTTGATGAGCGACTGGATCAATTTTTCGTTATCGCGCTGGTGAAGGCCAATGGAGGGCTCATCCAGAATATATAATACGTTGACAAGTTGAGATCCAATCTGCGTGGCAAGACGTATGCGTTGAGCCTCACCTCCTGATAGGGTTTTTGCAGGACGGTCAAGGGCTAGATAGTCCAATCCTACTTCCATGAGGAAACCTATTCGTTTCCGTAGTTCTTTGATGACTTCCTCTCCAATCTTCTGCTGACGTTCACTTAGTCTCTCTTCCAGCCCTACAAACCATTGGGAAAGGGTTCCAATATCCATTCTAGCCAATTCGGATATATTTTTTCCATCAATATGGAAGTATAAGCTTTCTTTTTTCAACCTTGCTCCATTACAGGTCGGGCAAGTGCTGATGCGCATGAATTGTTCTGCCCAGCTTTTGATCTTTTCTGAGGAGGAGTTGTGATACTGGTCTGATACAAAGGCCTTTACTCCTTCGAATCGTGTTCTTAAGCCTTTGGCAGCGGCGGTTCTTTCTCCGCTTAATACGAGCATTTTTGCTTCCTCTGGAATGTCTTTCCAAGGCGTAGCCATAGAGAAACCAAAGTGCTCGGATATTTTTCTTAGCTGGCGAAACGCCCAAATATCTCTGTATTCCCCTAGTGGGGCGAGGGCTCCTTTGTTGATGGAAAGGGCAGGATCCGGAACCAGTTGACTCATGTCCACCTCATAAACTTCTCCCATGCCATTACAGGTTGGGCAAGCTCCATAGGGGGAGTTGAATGAAAAGGTATTAGGAGAAGGAACATCGTAGGAAATTCCCGACTCAGGGTCCATCAGGTTTCTTGAATACCAATGAGTTTCTTCGGTTTCGTGATTTAGGAGAAGGACAGTTCCATCGCCTGTCTTCATGGCTCGCTGGACGCTTTCGAATAGCCTCTTGGCATCTCCTCCAACCTTGACTCGATCTACAACCAATTCGATATCGTGTACCTTGTAACGATCGAGTTTCATTCCTTTTTCGATCTCCTGCACCACTCCGTCTACACGAACACGGGTATATCCTTGTCTAGCCAGGTTTTCGAATAGCTCTCTGTAATGGCCTTTTCTTGAACGAATAAGAGGGGAAAGAATAAGGAATTTTTGACCGTCGAATGATTCGGTAATGGCTTCAACAACCTGTTCGTCGGTCATTTTAACCATCTTCTTGCCAGTCTTGTAGGAAATGGCATCTCCAGCACGAGCGTACAACAGCCTAAGGAGGTCGTAAATTTCAGTAACCGTACCTACGGTAGATCTGGGATTTCTCGATGTGGTTTTTTGTTCAATGGCAATTACGGGGCTGAGGCCATCGATTCTATCTACGTCTGGGCTTCTAAGGTCCCCCAAGAATTGGCGGGCGTAGGCTGAGAAACTTTCTAAATAACGGCGCTGGCCTTCGGCATAAATGGTGTCGAAGGCCAGCGAACTTTTTCCCGATCCACTGACGCCTGTAATGACGACCAGTTTTTTACGGGGTATGTGTACATCTATGTTTTTCAGGTTATGTTCTCTTGCTCCGAGAACTTCAATTACTCCTTCCTTCTTCTTTTTGCTCATACCTTCTTACTTGAATCCGCCACCACTACTGGTGTCGCAGGCGTTTCCTTGTCCTGCACAATGGATTCAACTTTCTGGGTAGAGTCGGACTGAGATTCTTCTTGTGGTTCTGGTAAATCAATAACAAAATTCTCAACTGCCAACTCGTCCATGCGCAGGTTTTCATCTAACGGAATCCTGATCTCATATGTTTTCCCTGCCTTCACTTTTAGGCGATTGGCTATCAACCATGGATTAAGGTTTCTCAGGGTTTCAAGATCAGTACCGTGCTCACGGGCAAAGGTAGCAAGATTGGAGATATTTTTATCCACCATCACAGAACTGTACTCGATAGGAGCTAACATGCGATCTTCGGATACTTCAATCTCATATTTCTGTGGCTGATTCAGGATAATCTTGTGCGCCAACATTCTGTATACATACTTGGCAGTCTCGCGATTGAGGTCCAAGTCAAAGTAAGAACAAGCTTCTTGATGGCGCATAGCTCTATGAACACCACCTGGTCCCATATTGTATGCCGCAGCAACCAAGAACCAATCTTCGAATTCCTCATAGGCAGCCAAAAGATATTCTGCCGCTGCATAAGTTGCCTTTTCAGGGTGGTAGCGCTCATCTACTGTTGAAGACACTTCCAAACCGTACTGTTTTGCGGTGTAAGGCATAAACTGCCAGAATCCACGTGCTCCTACAGGAGAGATTGCATTAGAGAGGTTACTTTCAATCACGGACAAGTACACAAAGTCTTCAGGAACTCCCATTTCTGAGAGGATGTTTCTAAAGGTTTGCTCATATCTTCCCAGTCTTCTGGTGATGATCTTGTTGCCGTAATTGTATTTGGAATATTTTCTGATGGTTTTTACCAGCTTGGTATGCACATGGGTCTCCTGTGCGGGAACCCACTGTCCGGCGAAATAGAATTCCCTTGGGATATCCTCACCAGAGGTCATGTGGGTTGAAACGAATTTGAAATCCCTAACCTCCGATTGTTGCGTCGTTTCGACTACCGGCTGGGGCTCTGGCTGAGGAGCAATAGATACTCCGCTGCACAATATCCCTAGGGGTAGAATAAAATAACTCAGTTTTGCCATGGTTTGGGGTATAACTAATGATGTTTGGGTTTTACGAAAAGTCCACCGAATGTTTTCCGACAATTTGCGCGAAAATCTTTCATGTGGCTGAATAGTTCACATTTGCAGTCTAATCAATCCGGCTTTTCCGGCAACGCAAAAGTGCTTGAATCAGCATTTTGAATGAAAGTTTGGTAGAACTGTTCAATAGAATGGTAAAATTAGAAGTTTGGCTTGAGTAGACGTTTTTGATAGAAGTTTGTGATGTAGTTAACTGCCTCATCAGCAGTGTCTACAACCGTAAATAGATCCAGATCTCCTGGGGAAATATTGCCATTGGCCTCAAGCAAAGTGCTCTTGATCCAATCGACTAATCCTCCCCAAAACTCACTTCCCATTAACACGACGGGAAACTCATCAATCTTCTCTGTCTGGATAAGGGTAAGGGCTTCGAATAGCTCATCGAGGGTGCCAAATCCTCCTGGAATGACCACAAAGCCTTGTGAATATTTGACGAACATCACCTTGCGTACAAAGAAATAGTCGAAGTTGATGTCTTTGTCCTGATCGATATAGGGATTGGAGTGTTGCTCAAAAGGAAGCATGATGTTAAGTCCAACAGATGCTCCTCCTGCCTCACGTGCTCCCTTGTTTCCTGCTTCCATAATACCAGGGCCACCACCTGTGATGACACCAAAACCAGCATTGGTAAGCTTGGAGGCCACTTCAGTAGCCAATTCATAGTATTTAGTGCCTGGTTTGGTACGTGCAGAACCAAAGATGGACACGCAAGGTCCAATCTCAGACATTTTCTCAAATCCTTCTACGAACTCCGCCATGATCTTGAACACTGTCCAAGACTCTTGGCCCGAATGTTTTTTCCATTCGTTTTTTCGTTCTGAGAAGTATGTACTTGAGTTAGTATCCATGTTGATTATTTCTGAACCGGGGCAAAGCTATAAAAAAGCTATTCTCAAAAAATTGTTAAATGCTTCAATTTCTTATTTCCAGTCCCTGAATGTTTACGCATTTCGGCAAAAAGGTTTCAAATAGTTATATATCAGGGGCATATAATAGCTCAGAAGCCATATTACCCCCTTTTTGATGCTACGAGAACCGACACGATTATCCTTATAAAATGCACGAATGATAAGGATATTTGAGATTGTGGATAATTTTGGTCCATTTTCGACCATTTTCGCGTCTCATCTTTTCACCCTTGACTAAAAGCGCATGGGACTGCAGACAGCCCTCACTATTATTTCGGAGGAAAAAAAATCCTATTCTATACCTTATGTATAGGATTACCATATGTCTTACTCAAAGGGCCTTTTAGCGTAAGTGTTTGATTTATGTATGTCTTGGGAGAAGCGTGCAATAAGTCGTCAATTTTTACCTTCCTTCCCATCTGAAAAAGCCATAGTTTAGGGCTGTGAAAAAGATATTAAGCACCTGTACACTGCTGATTGGAATTGCCCTTTCTTCATTTGGGCAAATTGGTGGGCAGCATACCTTCGACTTCCTGAATCTAACTCCTTCTGCTCGTTTGACTGCCATTGGTGGTACCAATGTATCCTTAAGGGATGATGATCCTGTCATGGCTTATGAAAATCCAGCCCTTTTAAATGATTCTATGGATAACTGGGTGGCTGTGTCATATGCTCCTTATTTAGCTGGGATCAAATATGGCTATTCTGGTTATGCAAAAACGATCGACAAGGTTGGCTATGTTCACGGGAGCGTGAAATATTTCAATTCAGGTAGACAGCAAGGAGCGGATGCCTTTGGTAACCTGACGAATACTTTTTCTAGTAATGAAGCAGTTGTAACGGTAGGATACGCTCGGCCGATTGGGCTGACCAATATACATGTTGGTTCTAATTTGAAGTTTATTGCCTCGAATCTAGCACCAGGTTTTTCGGCTACAGGTTTAGCACTTGATTTGGGCGCTTCTTATTTAAGTGATAGTGGATTGTTTTCTGCTGGCCTAGTATTTAAGAATCTTGGTATCCAGACTTCCACTTATTCAGCCAACGGAAGTAGAGAGCCCTTGCCTTTGCAAATTGTAGCTGGGGTATCGAATAAGCTCAAATACATGCCCCTTAGGTTTTCGATGACCCTTACCCATCTTGAGCATTGGGACCTAGTGTATGATGACCCTAATGCAGAAATAGAACTGGACTTTAATGGCAACCCTATTGACAATTCCCCTGGTGTAGCAGATCGAATCGCCCGACATATGGTTTTTGGCGGAGAATTTCTGCTAGGGAAAAGCCTAAGACTTCGAGTAGGATATAACCATTTAAGAAGACAGGAACTGAGGTCTCAAAATAGAGCGGGTATGTCCGGCTTTAGCTTGGGAGTTGGAATCAGAGCCAATCGGAAAGGTTTTGCCTTCGATTATGGTTATAGCAGTCTCGGCTCCGCAGGGCTTTTCAATGCCCACCAATTTAGCCTTCGTTATAGGATCAAGCGCAAGTAGGAAGCCAAACAATCCCTATCCATGTGGGTTCGGTATGAATATTTGTCCTGACCACTGACCCACGGTTTGATGTAAGGACAATTGAACTTAATTTGTTCGAATGACGGCTGATTTGGGCTTTATTCTCCTATCCATCTCATTATTCCTATTTCTTCTTGTTTCGGGAAGGAAAGAGATTCCTTTGGTTCTCATTTGTCATGCCCTAGTCCAATATGGCTTTACCATGACGATGTGGATGTTTAACCTTTCAGGGAGCCTAGGAAATATCCTGATGATCTATCTATGGCTGACTAGTATTATGTTGATTTGGGGAAGGGGGCTAAGAATAGGTGGAGATTTATTTTCTATCAGGCTATTCTTTTCTGTGAGTCAATGGGCAGTGTTAATTGTTCTTCTACTCTTCATTTTTTTGAAAACTCCATACTACTATATATTTCCAACCAATTCAGGAGGAGGTCCTTTTGTAGATCGTCAAATTACATTCCACCCGGTCTTAAAATTAAGCGGTAACATCTTGATATTTTCTACCATATTTCAGGTTGTTCTGCATTGGGGCCAAAGGTGGAAATTCATTCGGTCGGTACTGGATGTAGGCCCCATGATCATTTATCTTGTGATCCTGATATATCTAAAGTTCTTTAGATTGGATATGTTAAGCCAACCTATGACATAATAAAGGGACTGAACCCTTGGGGTATAAATATTCCCCATCAATAAAAAAAAAGAACCATTCGTACACTTTGCCACTCTTGATGTTTGAAAGGAAGTAATTTTACGGCCAAAATGATTCTTCCTACATGGAAAGTAAATATCCTGTCCACATTGTAAAAGAACTTACAATTAAACTGGGATGAAAAACATATTTAGGGAGTGAAAAGGTTTTATGTTTGCCCACTCAAATAACGTTAGATAATAGGGTGTTTTTTAAGGGGTAAATGTTCCTTAACGCATCTTAGAATAAATTTATTTGAATTTGAGGAGGGAAAGCCTCTCTTCATTACATTTTTTATTGAGGAAAAAGTGAAAATTTTTTCCTGTAAACTGAACCCGTGTTGCAAATATTCTGGCATGGTCTGGCAGGACAAGAAAGAATAGGCTTTTTTGCTTGGGATTAGGTTTATATAAAAAGGACTGATTAGGTAGAGAATTGTCACGACTGACATTTGAAATTATGCGACAGAGAATACTAGGTGTTACTTCGTTTTTTTTGTTATTCTGTTTGCTTGATATTTCAGCTTGGGCGCAACCTATTGCTGGATTCAATGCATCCACACCGACCACAAGATGTGCCCCCCAGGCGTTGGTGGTTTCTTTTGTAAATACAACCACCAATGGAGGTGCAGGTACAACCTATGAATGGTCAACATCGACTGTTCCTGCCCAAACAAGTACACTCGAACAACCTACTTTTATCTATACACAGCCTGGGTGTTATGATGTTACCTTGATTGCTACTAATGCATTCGGCTCCGATACGATCACACAAACTTGTTTTGTGGAAATTTATGCTCAGCCAGAACCTGGCTTTGTGGTTGATCCTTTGGAGATTTGTGCACCAGGTACGATTCAATTTACGGATACCTCTGTAGCCAATTCTGCGGGTGGGATCGTTGATTGGCTTTGGATTTTATCAGTCAATAACTATACATCTACCCTACAGAATCCCAACTTCCTGATCAACGTGCCTAACGATACGATTGATGTCATCCTAAGGGTTACCAATTCTAATGGTTGTGAAACTACTACCGTATTCAATGACGAGGTAATTTCAAATGAACCTCCAGTTGCGGACTTTTCGGTAGATATTAATTCTGCTTGTAATCCACCATTGACGGTCAATTTTACCAACAACTCCAATGAAAACGGATTATCTAATATCACATACGAGTGGCAATTCCCTGGAGGCGTAACGCCGACTGGCGCTTCTACCTTTAATGGGTTGACGCCACCACCGGTTACATATGCCTTGGATGGGCAATATGATGTAACACTAATTGTTTCAGGGAACAATACCTGTACAGATACATTAACCTTCCCCAATATGATTGGTATTGGAGGAGTAACAGCTGATTTTACTTCTAATGTAACATCAGTTTGTCTGGGTGATCCTGTCAACTTCCAATCAACGTCATCTGGAGGGGTTACCTCAATTGGTTGGGACTTTGGAGAAGTTCCAGGTATTGATGCAACAGATGCAATTACCTCTTACACCTACAGTACGCCAGGCACCTATACGGTTTCCTTATTTGCTAATAATGTAGATTGTGGCGATACATTGATCAGGACCTCCTACATCACCGTAGAGGATACACCCACAGCCTCTTTTAGTGTAGATAGAAACTTAGATTGCCAACCTGGCAACCCTTTCTTCTTTACGGATCAGTCTTCTAATAACACCACATGGTCATGGGACTTTGGAGATGGTAATACATCAACTCAACAGAGCCCCTCACATACTTATACTTCCTTTGGGGAATTTCCAGTTGTCCTTACGGTAGGGAATGTTGCAGGATGTACGAAGACCATCACTGATACAATTGTCATTGCACCCCCAAATGGTTCTTTCACTTTTGATCCGTCAGAAGGTTGTGCACCATTGGATGTTCAGTTCAATGACAATTCTTCTTCCCCAGTAGATCCGATTGTGAGCTATGAATGGATTTTTCCTGGTCAAGGTGTTACACCATCCTCATCTACGGTGAGTAATCCAAGCGTGAACTATTCTCAAACAGGGGATTTCAATGTTATTTTAATTATCCAAACGGCTAATGGATGTACCGATACAGTCCGGAGAGCGAATGCTGTTAATGTCGGTGAATTACCTGTAAGTACCTTTACAGTAGATAAGGATACGGTTTGTATTTTTGAGCCCATTACCTTCTTGGCAGACTCTGAAAATGTAGATTGGACTTACTTATGGGACTTCCAATATGTTGCACCAGGTGCTTTTCAGGATTTAGGAACTCACAATCCTGGTACTGTTTATCCAGATACAGGATTATTTAGTGTAGGTCTAATTGTGGATGACAACGGATGTCGAGATACTACCATTGTGAATGACCTCGTTTTTGTTTCTCCCCCACGTGCAGAATTTACTACCAGCGAAACCTTGATTTGTAGTGTTCCTCAAGACATCACTTTTTCAGATAGCTCTATTGGTCCAGCTGATGTGTACACATGGATGGTGAATGGAGTACCCTTTGCGGCATTTAGTGGGCCACAAGTACCTACTCCATATACCATTTCTACTCCTGGGACTTATGTCTTCCAGCAGGCGATTCTTAACACCGCCACTGGTTGTACAGATACAGCTACTGTCATCGTTAATGCAGGAGATCCTGTAGCTTCTTTTACTACCTTAGATACATCAGGTTGTAGAGCGCACACAGTAAACTTGGTAAATAACTCTCAGAATACCTTGGTCAATAGGTCTAGGTATTTTGTTAGCCGAGATGGAGTTCCGGTGGTTAATTTCCAGGCTACAAAAACAAATACAGTTCTAGCTGATACTGGAATTTATGATTTCATGTTGGTTGCAAGGGATCAATTTGGGTGTTCAGACACTGCCTTTGAGCAAGGTTTAGTTGAGGTATTTGGTGTTTATGCTTCGAATACTGTTGACCGAAACCCTGCCTGTCCTAATGAGACTATTCAATTTGAAGAAACTGCTGTTGTCTATAAAGGATCCGTCACGGCTCGATTGTTTGATTTCCCTGGAGCCATTGATCCATTAAGTACAATCGTTAATCCTACCAACAGCTATGCTGCTGGTGGTCTTTACACGGTTCGCTTATTTGTTCAGGATTCTAATGGATGTACTGATTCTATCGGAACCCAGGTTACTATTACGGAGCCAGAGGCTGCATTTTTTACTTCAGATACATCCACTTGTGCAGGTAATGATCTACTGTTTATTAACAGATCAAATGGCGTTGGGTTATCATATTTTTGGGACTTTGGAGACGGAGATACTACCTCTGATAGAAGACCTACTCATGCCTTCTTCCCAGACGATTCCCTTACTGGAACCTTCTATGATATTACCCTGATTGCAACTGACGTTAATGGCTGTTCTGATACCTTGGTAAGAGATGATTATATCTTTATTGAGCCATTTGATATCAGATTTTTTGCCTCAGACACGGTGGCAATTTGTCCACCCTTGTCGGTTCAGATATTTGATACTTCGGCTGGAAATCCGGTACTATGGGATTGGTACTTTGATGCTGCGGGATTTGCACTAGGGGTAGATAGTCCACAGGTTGGCGCCTTCTTTCAGGTTCCTGGTTCATACGATGTATTGGCCATTGGTACCCATGAGGATGGTTGTCGAGATACCCTATTAAAGGAAGACTATATTTTTGTAGCAGGACCTTCTGGTACCTATTCTGTCTTTCCTAATGAGGTCTGTGAGGGAGATACTGTCTGTGTAAGAGCAGAAACTTTTGGCGCCAATACAGCTGTCATATTATATGGTGATGGAAGTACAGATATATTTGACTCGACCACGTTAAGTGGATTTGTTGACACCATTGAAGTATGCCATGTCTATACCTCTGATGGGATGTTCTTCCCACAGATAGTACTAACCGATGATAGAGGGTGTACGTTTACGCCTGACATACAAGACAGTGCCCGTGTATTCAGAAGACCAACGGCTATCATGTCTCCGATAGATACGTTTGGTTGTTCTGCCTTTACGGTACCATTCTTTGACTTATCCTTGCCTGGTGATACAACTATTTCAGCATGGAGATGGGACTTTGCCACTGGGGATACGTCAAACCTTCAAAATCCTGTTTACACCTACTTCGGAGATACGATATACAATGATCTGAGTCTGATTGTGACAGATGATAATGGATGTCGAGATACTACCACTACAGGTTTGACGGTATATGAAGGAGCTGTTCCACAATTCTTTGCGCCAGACACAACGGGTTGTGCTCCTTTTACAGCGGTCTTCCAGGATTCAAGTTTTGGTTCGGTCCCTCCTTCGGCTTGGACATGGATTTTCGGGGATGGAGATACCCTAACAGGAGTTACTCCCCCAGTCGCCCATACCTACAATCAGGATGGCTTGTATACCGTTACCTTGATTATCTCTGATAATTTAGGGTGCGCAGATACTTTGACCAAGGTTGATTATATCAACCTGTTTAGGCCACAACCAGTTGTTTATTCCAGCCAGAATGTTGGCTGTAATCCGATTACGATTACCTTCTTTGGGGACTCTACTGTTTCCAATAGAAGCATTCAATCTTATGAATGGTGCTTGGTCGATATCAATAGTAATGATACTACATGTTCGACTACGGTAGCTCCAGTAGATACCTTTGACGTAACCTTCCCAGACGAAGGAGATTATCTCATGATTTTGACTGTGTTTGACTCTCTGGGTTGTTCTGAGGTTTCTGCGCCGCACCCTATTACGATTCGACAAACCATTGTACCTGATCCAGTTGATATCATCAATGTATCAGTGCTTACAGAAAGTACGGTTGAAATCAATTGGAATGCCTACACAGGAGCAGATTTCCAGGAATATGTGATTTACAGATTGGATGGGACCAATAACATTGAAATTGGACGTCTTATCGATGTCGATTCTGTATCCTTTGTCGATAACACACCTGGACTTGATCCTGAGACCAATTCTTATTGTTATAAAGTCTCGATCATCAATGATTGTGATGAGGAGTCTGACCTTAACCTAACAGATGAACACTGTACGGTAGAATTAATGGTTACGCCGATTCTTGACGGTCTTGTACTGGATTGGAATGGATACATTGGCTTCAATGTGGCTCAATACGAAATTTATAGAGCTACCGATTACTCCCCTGGAAGCTTGCAGCAGATTGCGGTTGTGAATGGAAACGTAACGACCTACACTGACTTGGAAACTTTCTGCTATGATTCGATTAGCTATCGTGTAAGAGCGATTGGTCTTGCGAGTATTCAGGAATCTTCCTTTAGTGATTTGGCTGGTGAAGCACCTATTCATTTGCCTCCAACTGAGGTCAGTGATGTCGTTACCGCTACGGTTGTTAATGATTCCTATGTTCAGGTAGATTGGGTGGATTATACAGGCTATTTGCCTGATGAATACATCCTTGAGAAATCGTTAGATGGTAGTTTTTACAGTATTCTTAACCAATTCCCAATTGGAACTACCAGCTTTGATGACAATGATGTAGCTGTGGACGACTTCTCCTATTACTACCGCCTTCAGGTAGTGGATCAATGTGGAGACACCTCTAATTATGGCAACTTTGGTAAGTCCATCCTGTTGACAACCCGATTAGAAGGTACTACCCCTATTCTTACTTGGACCGATTATGAGGAATGGGATTTAGGAGTGAGAAATTATCGCGTTGAAATCCTAAATGAGACTACGGGGCAATTTGAAGTGGTCGAAAGAAATATCGCAGGAACTGAAACGCGCTTTGAAGATCTCATCTCTAACTTCCCGACCCAATGGCAATACTGTTACAGAGTAGTCGCAGAGGAAGCTGCAGGTAACAATGCTGAGGCAGTTTCTAATGAATCTTGTGTACCTTTCCCTCCGAGGGTTTACATACCAAATGCATTTACCCCTAATAATGAAGGTCCTACTGAAAATGAGAGGTTTACGATTAACCTTCCAAGAGTCAGGCAGGCAGAAGTAAGTATCTTCAATCGATGGGGAGAGCGCATCTACTATACAACTGATTGGACGCAGTTCTGGGATGGTACTTTCAAAGGGCAGCCCGTACAGGAAGGCGTATATGTATATGTTATCTCCGGAATCGGATTTAACGAAGATGAATTTTATAGAACTGGAACTGTAACCCTAATTCGATAAAAATTGAAGGGGTAGGTTTGGAGTAAAAAATAAAATTATATTATATTTGCACTCCATTCATAAATGGTGGCTATAGCTCAGTTGGTTAGAGCACCAGATTGTGGTTCTGGGGGTCGTGGGTTCAAATCCCATTAGTCACCCAAAAGGCTTGTCCAAAAGTGGGCAAGCCTTTTCCTTTTTTGCTAGATTGAGCGGTAGTTTTTTTGCTATTCATCTAATCTAGCGGCTATGCGACCAGTTTTCTGCCTCTTTCTAACCCTATTTTGTTTTTCTTTTTTTTCCACCACAAGCTACGCTCAACGAACAGCTTATGGCAATGAACCCTTTGCCCATACCTATTCAATCGTGGCTAGGGATTCTGTAACAGGTGAACTTGGTGTAGCTGTACAATCTCACTGGTTTTCAGTAGGCTCCTTGGTTACTTGGGCGGAGGCTGGTGTAGGGGCAATCGCTACGCAGAGCTTTGTCAATCCTGATTTCGGCCCTCAAGGCTTGGCTCTCTTGAAAACAGGTCTTTCCGCCCAACAGACCTTAGATGCCTTAATTGCCTCAGACGAAGGAAGAGCTGTAAGGCAAGTAGCCATTGTCGATGCACAAGGTAGAGTAGCCGCTCATACAGGATCAAAATGTATCCAACCCGCAGGTCATATTGTAGGGAAACAATATTCCGTACAGGCTAATCTCATGTCCAATGATAAAATATGGCCAGCTATGTCCGCTGCTTATGAACAGGCGGAAGGACCACTGGCAGAACGATTAATGACTGCTATGCATGCAGCACAGGAAGCGGGCGGAGATATACGAGGAAAACAATCCGCCGCCATTCTCATTGTAAAACCTACAAGCACAGGAAAAGTATGGCAGGATAGGGTAGTGGACTTAAGAGTTGAAGATCATCCAACACCCATCCAAGAAATGACTCGCCTGTTGAAAGTTCATCGTGCTTATGAACATATGAATAAGGGTGATCTCGCTGTAGAAGAAGGAGATACTGAAAAAGCCCTTTCGGAGTATGGTGCAGCTGAAGCTATGTTTCCCGAAAATGAGGAAATGAAGTTTTGGCACGCCATTTCTCTTCTGAACATGGGCAAAATAGAGGAGGGGAAGAGCCTCCTTCAAAAGGTATTTTCTATGAATGCTGATTGGAAAAAGCTGATCCCTGAACTGCTCCCTAATGACTTGCTTAAAGTGGAGGAAGAAATTTTTGAAGAGATCATGAAGTTGTAAGATCCTGATTAAACCAAGGAGGCGTCAAGGTATTCCAAAATTTTTCTGTCATTATGGAGCTTTCGAAGTTTTGACTGGCCTCCAATTTCTTTGCCTTGAGACTGAAACATTCGAATGAGGTCTTCGTGATTTCTTTCGATGATTCTTAATCGCTGCATGGCAAGGGAACCATTTCTTTTTTGGTTGTAGTTATTATTTAGCTCGCAAACCAGTTGATCTAACCTATCGGCGACTTGTTTCTTGTCCTCCAAGGGTCGATCTGCAAAGAAATACCATTCGTGGTAACCCAATTCCTTTTCATTGGAGTAAAAGGGGACGACAAAGAAATCATGGACATTCAAGCTAAATTCCTCACAGACTTTGGCGATAGCCTTATTTGCCTGAGCCAATATTAGGTCTTCCCCAAAGGCATTGGTGAATTCGGTTGTCCTCCCTGCAATGGTAAAGAGGAAGGGATAGGTTGCATGGACTTCTATAATATCCCCAGTACTGTATCTTAAAACCCCATCTCTATTGGAAATAAGAAGTTCATATTTTTCACCTATTTCTACATCCCAGATCGGGAAAGTCCCCTTGTTGTTCCTGAACTCGTAGAAGATCCCCGTATTGGCACCGAGAAGGAGATGCTTTTCTTCTCTGGATACCTGAAACCCATAAAATCCTTCGGTTGCATTATAGGTTTCAAAGAATTCAAGCTCTCTATCAGGAAAACATTCATTGAACCTATTATAGTAATTCTGGAAGTTTACCCCTCCATGCACGATGAGCTTAAGTTTTGGGAATAGTTCACGTGTAGGTTTTCCATATACTTCTTCCAGTTTGTGAAAAAGACTAAACATCCAAGTAGGAACGCCAGAAATGGACTGTGAGCTTGAGATTTTATTAAAATGTTCGACTAGGTATTCCAGTTTTGACTCCCAGTTGTAGAAGATTTTTTTGGGATAACCAATGTTTTTATAGACAAGAGGCTTTTTGTCGAAAATCAAGGCTGATATATCATAGACTTCCTTACCTAGATGAAGATCTGGATATTTATATCCCGTCATGGTCAAATTAGAACCGCTCAAAAGATGGATCTGCCTAAAATTAAAAATCATAGAGTACAGGCAATACCTTGCGGATTTGAAATGGTTTTCATCCAAATAGGCTGAGGTCACCGGGATATACTTGGAGGAAGAGGTTGTGCCACTAGACCTTACAAAGAATTCTGGCTCTTCCTTTCCCTTATCCTGGTAAAAATTTAAAGACGAGAGTAGGTTATAATTCGACACATCGAATTTTTTGATGAACTCATCATAACCATCAAAGGAAAATATTTCTCCCAATGTATCCAGCTCATTCTTCTGACACTCAATGGGAAACTCCAAATTCAATTGGTAATCATTGTATAGTTGGATCAGGTTCATATACAAGAAGCCTTGGAAAAGTAGTACAACGGTGCTGAAATATAAGAAATCTATATGCCATTTTAACATTATGTAGATCAGCAATTTGCCTGAGGAAAGCACAGGGATACAACTGATTTCTATTTCTAGCTCGCATGTGTCAAGTCTGACTTATTCCCCTACATATCCAATTAAGTACATGATCTTTCCACCACGGCCATTGTCCATTTTTCCACTGCGCCAATTGTATGTTGTGTTGTCTTTTGGAGAAAGGGAGGCGGTCAATTCATCTAAGTCTACTGGCGCATATAGCTTGAACAGGGCTAAAAATCCATCTAGGAAAGTTACCAAAGGGAGAATCGGTATAAGATAGGTAAACAATAGCCTGCTCCAACGGAATGGCTTGACAAGTGGAGCAGTGAGGATAACAGTCAAAGGAACAAATATTGTCATACCTACGACTTGCCAAAGACTGTCATTGTTGCCTTCCACAATAGCGATGGGTTGATGATGGTCCATCACTTTCTGAAGCAATTGCCTTGCTTCTTCTACCTTGAGTTGGTGAAAAGCATTAACCGACACATATAGTCCATTCTGCTCGATCTTGGGATCAAAGAGACGATCGTAGGAAATCTCTATTTGGGGATCTATATGCGGTTGGAGGCTTTCAAAGCCAGCACCCATTTGAGCATCTAGGACTACGATTCTATCCTCATGTTGAAGTCCCTCCTCAATGACAGGAAGAAAGGGGATCGCAGCTCCGATTGTATCGACGAACCAAGTCATGAACTCATGAATATTTTGCCTTAGAAAGGAAGGAAACCATGGCTGATTGCTGATTTGAGGAACATTTTTTCGTTTCATTTGGCTTCTATTTGATTGAAAACAGTATTTTAGTCCAAATGTACTAAATTAATTAGTCCGAGTGGACTAAAGCATGAAAAATACCAAAGAAAAAATTCTAGATGCTGCCCATGAGCTTTTCAACCTACATGGGGTAGGGGAAGTCTCCCTTAGAGGAATTGCTTCTCACATGGGAATTAGTCATGGGAATTTGCGTTATCATTTTCCTTCCAAATCTTTAATTCTGGAGGGACTTCACCAGCGGATATTGCAAGCAGCACTTGAAGAAAATCAACAGGTAAAGGGAGAAGACATAAACTTGCTTTCATTGAAAGATTCAACGGAGAGAGGCTTTTCCATTTTATATGACTATAGATTTTTCATGATTGATCTATATCGAATTATGCAGGAGAATGAAAGCCTGCACCAGACTTTTCTGGAGGTAGAAAAAGTGCGAGCCCATATGTACAAAGAGTTAATTCTCGCATCAGTTGATCATGGTTTGATGCGAAAAGAAGAGTATAAGGGTGAGTATGACGAGTTAATTGTAAGAATCAGGATATTCAGCGACTTCTGGATTTCGTCTGCTGGCATCTATGATAAGCTTCCAGAGAAGGAATTGGTAAGGAAATATGCCTCCCTTCTGATGAGTATGTTCTATCCTTATTTGACTACTGCTGGGAAGGCCTCTAATAATAGATGATAAAAAGGTAGGCAGAGCTATAGACTCACACCTGTCTTCATCTTTTATGAATTATCTCTATTTCCCTTATCCTGGTAAAAATTTAAAGAGGAAAGTAGGTTAAAATTCGACACATCGAATTTTTTGGAAGAGGTAATATGGGGTAATGAATTTACCCTAGTATCGCTACCCTTGCTAATGGAAATGTGTAGAGTGTATTCTGAATCTCTAAAACTAAAATAGTTTAGCTACTCATGCTCAATCCCATTAGAACTGAGCTAATACATTCTCATAAGTTTCATAAGCAGCTAAAGATTCATCATGAAAAATAGCTAAGCCTGGGAATCTAAGATAGGGGATCTCTGCTCGAAGAATACCAGAGGATACTACGTTCTCAAAGCGACTTTGATACGACCCAGCCCTTATTGAACGGAAAAGGATGACATCATGCGGTTGAAGCCATCTTTTACGCTCTAAACCTCCATATACTACTTCAAAACACGTTTTGGAACAATAGTCCATTCATTAGGAACAATAGTCCAATGCCTTTGGATGTTCATTTCTGATCTTTGGATTGTTGCTGATTCAAGGCAGCTATCAATCTAATTGGAACTTAACTTTTTCAACACCCTTAAGCTAAAACAAATGAAAAAGCTCCTACTTCTAATGGTATGTTGGACTATTGTTTCTATACCTACCTTTTCACAAGTAAATATCCTAAATGGAACGGAAGTCAGGGTAACAGGAAATCCCTATATCGTGATCAACGATATGAACCTGATTCAAGATGGTAATTTTACTTCGGCTCAGTCTACCCTCGTTTTTAGAGGGACGACAAATGATACGATTACTTCTCAAAATTTGAGCCTGCACAATTTGAGAATTGATAAAACAGGGGCCAGTCTTGTTTTGAATGATTCCCTACGAGTAAACTCCCAGGTAGAATTTACCAGCGGAGGACTAGACCTAGGGGGAAAACTGCTGGACTTGGACGAAACTGGGAAACTACTGGGTGAGACAGAAAACAATCGAGCATTTAGCTCAGTGCCTAATGGCCAAATTATTCGGAAGGTGGATTTCTTAAACGCGATTTCTAATGCCGATAGTGGAAATTTAGGTCTAGCAATTTCTTCTACCATTCCGCTTGGGGAGACAGATATTGTACGTTCCCATGATGCGCAGAATCTTCCTGGTGGGGTAGGTATTAACCGATACTATGAAGTTACGCCGGTTAACAATTCCAATCTCAATGCAACTGTCGTATTTAATTATTTCGATGCAGAACTTAATGGACAATCTGAAACAGATTTACAATTATTTACCAGTACTAATTCAGGGAGTACCTGGAGCCTTCTAGGGGTAAACACCATCAATACCACCAATAACACCATTCAGTTTAGCGGCCTTAGTTCGCTAGCGAGATTGACTGCAGCGACCCTAGCCACTTTTCCAGTAGAATGGCTTGATTTTACGGCAGAAGCTATTTCTGGAAGAGCTTCCCTTCTTAGTTGGGCAACCGGTTCTGAACAAAATAACCGTGGATTCATGGTTGAACGGACACTAGACGTCAACCAAGATGATTGGGAAGCAGTAGGATTTGTAGATGGAGCAGGCAATTCGACAAATGTCTCTACCTATGAATTTATTGACAGTAGTCCCTTAAGTGGAGAGAATTACTACCGTCTTCGCCAGGTAGATTTTGATGGGGGATACGATTTCTCTGAGATTAAGTCAGTCTATTTCGATCCTCTCGTAGAGGTAAGGTTGTATCCTAATCCAACTTATGACATGGCCTATATCGATTTTGAAGTTCCGCAAGATCAAAAGATGAACCTTCTCATGTTTGATGGAGCAGGTAAATTGATTAGTAACAGCAAATACGACCTACTCTCCGGAAGAAATAAGATTAGTGTTTCAGTAGGAGACCTTCCCGATGGAATTTATTATCTGAGACTAGAAGGACAGAACTTGAATATCCCATTGAAACTCAAAGTACAATAGATTAGCTTAGGGTAAAAAGGCAGGCAGAGCTATATGCTCACACCTGCCTTCACTTTTTATGAATAGTCTTTCTTAGCTTGCATTATCTTCTTTTCCCCGCATTTCATCTCGCATCTGAATGTAGGCGGATTTCTTGTAGCGTAGGTAAGAAGACTTGGAGCTATAATGTTTTCTGGACATAGAGCGCGCCTTCTCAGACTTGGCAATGTAGCTATCCAGTTCGTTGAAAAGTTCACGAGTAGCCTTCAACTGCTCTGCTAACTCATCGGATTCTGGAAAATGAAGCAATTGGTTTTCCAGGAAGGCAATAAGGCTTTGTGCGCCTACCCTAACTTCATCAAAACGTCTTTTTGATAACAAGTCAAGAAGAGCTTGGTGTTGGCTGTTGGACTCAAACAGGGCGACTTGTTCCATGATCTTGCCATTTGATGATCCTTTGGCGACTTCAATGTCTTCTGTTAGGTTGAGCGTTAGGGGAATGCTGCCTTCGATTCTTTTCATCTCCGTCAAGACATCATCATAGCTCACATGGAGCTTGAAGGTAAGCTCTTGATCAATGGCTTTGTTGACGTTGAATTTTAGCAGAAAAGCCTTTTTGTCTTCCGAAAAGATATCTCTCAAATTTGCTTCGAGCCCACTTCCTTTTCTGTCTACTAGGAAGCCAAATCCCTTTTCAAAGCTCAGATATTCAGTTGGATACGCAATAGAGAGGCCCGTATTTTGGGCTACAACCGCCAACAATCCTTTTAGCTCTTCCGCAAAAATATTGGGAATGTCTTCGGGCAATCCTATAAAGTATTGGTTGCCTCCTGCGTGTTCTGCGAGGTCAATCATCAACTTTTCATTGAAATCTGCTCCAATACCAAAGCTGGATAGACTGATGGAGGAATCTTGAGATTTTTTATGGGCAAGGTCAACAATGGCTTTGGGATCGCGAATTCCTTGATTGGCCAAGCCGTCGGACAATAGGAAAACTCGATTGACCATCCCTTCTTGCTGAAAACTTGTTCCTACTTGATGAAAGCCTTCCATCATTCCCCCACTTAAGTTAGTAGACCCTCGTGCAGTAATTTGATCCACCAAATCATTCATTTTCTGTTTGTTGGTCAAAGAGCCGGAGGGATGAAGGACATCAATTTTGTCGTCGTATTGGACAAGAGATACTTTGTCTGTTGAAGCCAGGTTTTGAATGATGAATTTTACTGCTTCACGGGCGTATTCGATTTTCTTTCCACTCATCGAACCGCTTCGGTCAATGACGAGGCCTAAGTTAAGGGGGAGGCGTTCTGTAGTGGTTGTTACTTTGCTGCCTTCGACTTCAACAAAAAGGTAAATGTGTCCTTCTTGTTTGCCTTTCAGAATGGAATTATGGTCGAGGCCTGTGGTGATATGGATTGAGTTGCTCATATGTGGTTGTGGTTAAAAGGTGGGTATACACTAATTCAGTCTCTTCTTACGAGCAAAATTTAACTGTGTTATGGATATTTTTTTTATTGGCGCTTTCTTGCCTCAACAGCCTGATGAATGTTTGCTTAAGCCTTTAACATGAAGAAATGGAAAAAAGCCTAAAATATTACGATAAATAAAATAATAAATTTATTTTAAATTTTTTTGTACGTGTTGTAATTCATTTCTTATATTCGAAATAACTGTCCATCCTTTTACTGAGACCTTATGTTTTCTCAGTATGTCCCTTATCGTATATCCCTAATTGTAAATATCTGATTATTAGATCCTTTATGGGCTACTTGTGCCCTTTTGTATCATATTTTTCAATCTTAACCCCCTAATTATGCAACAATTGCTTTGGAAAGCAGCATGTCTGCTTTCGCTCTACCTATTCATTACTCCTCAGGCTTTTTCACAATGTAAGAACCCTGATAAGCCCAAAAGCTTAGAAATCGGAAACATGAACCAAGGAAAAACATTTGGTCAATCTATCGTGGCCGATGCAAACTGCCTAGGAGGAGGGAAGTTTGGTTTGTTTTCTTTTACTGCTCAAGGTAACTCTCAGTCCAGTTTCAAAATGGAAATTTTTAAGGTTGTTAATGGAGTAAAATCAAACCTTATCCACCAACAAAATGTGAATTTTGATCCTACCTATCGTGGGAGGAGAGTCTATGCCGAAATTGAGGGTGATGTTTCTTTTATAGATGGAGATGAGTACTTGTTCTTGTTTACGTGTACCGGTGGACAGATGATGCCTCAAACGACCGCGACGTCTACCGCCCAAGGGAAAGCCTATTTTAATGGCAGCTTTCAAGCAGGAACAGATTTGTGTTATGTCGTAAGAGGGAAGCCTGCCCCTAGAGATATTCCTTTTGCCAATACAGATCCAGAACAATGCAAGAATCCAAGACCAAGAGGCAACAAATACGTAGGTCAGTTCTATAGCAAGGATGTTTTTGGCCAAAGTATTGTGGCGGACAGCCGTTGTTTGGAAGGGAATACCTTTTCCCAGTTTAAATTCTGGGCACAAGGGAATTCTCGAACAAAGTGGGAGCTGAGGATTTTTGACAAGGAAACTATCAATTTTGACAATCCGAGATATACCCAAAAAAATATCTCATTTGATCCTCCAAATTTTGGGAAATGGATGACCATTGATCTGGAAGGAGGAGAAGGGGATCTCAGCTTTGTGTCTGGCAATACCTACACCTTTCTTTTGACCTGTACAGGAGGCAATACCCTGCCACATGCTACTGACAATGTTACCTTGGGAAGTGCCTTTTATGAAGGGGGCTTTGACCAGAACATTGATTTTAGATTTGAGGTGTATGGAAAAGAAGTAGAGAAAAGTACAGCAAGTCAGGTTGCAACCTTTAAAAAGGCATATCCTACTGTAAGCGCAAGAACGGACTTTATGGAGGTAGTTGAAACCTTCCTTAAGGCCGAGGATGAGGTCATGGCAGGCGATTATACAGCTGCGAAAGCCACCCTTGATCCACTCTGGGTGAAGTATCCTAAAGGAGATTTGAAATGGGAGCAGGTTTCTTCCAACCTCAATGGGGTCTGGGTGGGGGCTCCTGTTGCTTATAATAGTCTTCGTGTGCTGGATGATGTGGTAAAGTTTCATACCACAAGCTCAAATACACCCTGTACGACCCCACAAAAAATGAAGGTTAAGGTAGTCTTGGTTGGCAAATCAACAGGAAAATTACCGACTACATTGACCCAGCTTACAGGTGGTACAGGTCCCCAGACCACCAAGGCAATCGATCCAAGGCTACGGGCCAATAATGATGAATTGATTCACGAACTCCTTCGTTTGTTCAACCAATACATTTATGTCTCGACCGGTGGAAAGGTAGAAGTAGAGGTTGAAGTCATTGAGCTAGAGAACATGGAGTATTCTATCAATGTTCGTCAGGATGTTGTAACCCAAAGAGATGGCTCTACCAAAACGTTTAACCTGGCCTATGGAGAGCCTGTTCCAGGATTGAATGACAATTACCCTAATATTTGGCCTGCCTTAGAGGCGAAAAAAGGGGCTGACTTTAAGCATAAAGCGGATATGTGGTTCATCATGTATCCATCTTTCGTACCCGGAATTGGTCAAGAACCTGCTACGACACCTGATAATGTAAATACCTTAAGTTTTCTGACTGGTGGAAAAACGACGAGTGAAGAGGGAGCACCTGTCCTCTGGTGTGATGACTTGTTTTTTCTAGAAAAGCAGCTTCATCTTGGAGGTGGACCTTTGACTGACATAGAAAGAAGATGTTATGCTGCTATGTGGTTCCAGCATGAATTTTATCATCACCTATTTGATGCTTTCCCTACCTTTAGGAACCTTCGAGCAACTAATTCAAGCATTCCTACTGATCCTGATAACCTTGAGGCAGAATCCCACATTTGGCAAGAGGTAAATCACACCACACGGGTACCTTTGCATTGGCCATCAGATTTTGATGGAAGGTATGAGGCTGATTATTTCCACGAAGCCATGGACAAAAGATTTAAGTTGGTTACAGAAGGGCCTCTTGAAAATCGCTTAATTGTAAGGAGAGATGCCATTCCAGCTAATGTTTTCAGTCAGTTGACGATTTCGGAAATAGTTGGAGATTATGAAGCCTTGGTAGCAGATCCTACAGGTAATGATTTCTGGACACCTGAAATTGTAAGAGGACCAGATTACTACGAATGGATAGTAAGGCCATCAACAGACTCTAATCCGTTGTTTTATCGCATGCAATACCAGGATTCTGATGGAACCTTAAGGCCAGGACCTGGAAATACGGAAGCAAGGATGCAACTTAAAATCAATCCCAATACTTGTCTTTTTGAACCAAAAGTTATTGGGATGAGACATAGAAGCGGATTCATCCTGAAGAAGAAAGATTAAGTTCTTCTTGCTTCCAAAGATAAAAGGACCGTTGGATTGCCAACGGTCCTTTTATCTTGTTTATATATCAAATGATCAGTGTCCCATGATCAAAGACTGTAGGTAATACGTTCCTACTCCTGCAAAATATCCAATCAGAGCCAACCAAGTGATTTTTCTGAGGTACCACATGAAGTCGATCTTCAAGATACCCATGATGGCTACACCTGCGGCAGAACCGATGATCAAGGCACTACCACCTGTACCTGCACAGTAAGCAAGGAGCTCCCAGAATGGATGGTCCATGGCATAAGTCTCAAGCGGGTACATACCGATTGCAGCAGCTACCATCGGGACATTATCCACGATAGATGATAGGAGACCAATCAAGATATTGATGATATAAATGTTTCCGTTGAAGGTGGCATCCATGGCAGTCGCCAATTGCGCCAAGTGTCCAGCCGTCTGTAGGGCTGCTACTGCCAATAGAATTCCCAAGAAGAACAATACCGAAGGTGTGTCTACTTTCTGAATTACTTTGGATACCAATAGAGAGCTTCTGCTTTCCACTTCTGTCCTTCTTCTGTGAAGAATCTCAGTTGTAACCCAAATCACACCCAAACTGAACATGACGCCCAAGTATGGAGGAAGGTGGGTAACTGTTTTGAAGACGGGTACGAACAAGAGTCCACATACACCCATCCAGAAAATAAGTCTTTGCTCCCATTCGTGAATAGGAGGATTCATATGGCTTTCTTCAACTGCACTTGGTCGCTCGACATGTCCTTTCAAGAGGAAGGAAGATACTGTCAAGGGAACCAATAGGCAGACAACAGAAGGAATGAAGTCAATGACAATGATGTTGAAGGCGGAAACCTGACCGCCAATCCAAAGCATGATAGTGGTTACGTCTCCAATAGGGGACCAAGCACCACCAGCATTGGCTGCGATGATCACCATTCCGGCAAAGAACCAAAGGTCTTCTTTCTTTTTGATCAACTTGGGCAGCAAAGCCGCCATCACAATGGACGTTGTTAAGTTGTCCAATGCAGCAGAGAAGAAGAAGGTTACCACGGATATTATCCATAGGAGCTGGGATTTTTTGGTGGTTGTGATCCTATCTGTAACGATGCTGAAGCCTTCGTGTGCATCGATAAGTTCTACAATGGTCATGGCACCAAGAAGAAAGAAGAGAATTTCTGCAATCTCTCCCAGGTGTTCAAGAAGATGCTCCTCTAGATAGTGCTGGGTAGCGGAGTGGCCTGAAGCAGCGGAAGCCTCATGTCCATCGCCTGCGTGATCATCTGCATGGCCTTCAGAATGGCCTTCATGACTATCTACTTGTTCTGTGCTGTGTGAGCTTTCATGGTGGCCAGCCACTTTGTCAGCCAGAATTACATCCTGACCAAAGACCAGTAGAGTCCAACAAATAACACCCGTCAGTACAGCTGAAGCTGCCTTGTCAATTTTTAGCGGGTGTTCTAATGCAATACAAATGTAGCCAAGGACGAAGGCTACCAACATCATGATATACATAATCAGGTTGCTTGAGTTCAAAGATTTGGGCAAGGACATCCTTTTCCCACTTCGCTTGGCAAATAGGTTTTTTTTGTCCGTGTTTACAAGAAATCCGACAACTAGTATGAAGAGAAACGGCAATTTTGGACATGCAGTTAACTTAATCCACCTAAGTCGTCATTTGTGGAAGGACTGTGATGTATTGCGAACTTTTTGTACTAAAGAATATTCATGAGAAAAAATTCATGTATATTTTATCATGATGCAGCCTAAGCGCAAATCCTGATTCCTTATTACAAATCATAAAGCATGACAAACTTTACTCGAACAAACCTCTTTTTGCTCATCTTCACCTTATTGCCTGTTTATTTTTTCGCACAGGGCCTTCAGGGATTTTCCTACCAGGCTGTAGCTCGTGATGCCATAGGAAATATACAGTCAAATACCACCATCAACCTTGAATTTGCTATCCTTGATGCCAATCAAACACAGGTTTATGAAGAGGATCATCTGAATGTCCAAACAAACGATTTTGGTTTATTTGCTCTTACGATTGGAAAGGGCGTTTCTTCCCAGTCTTTCTCTTCTATAGATTGGAGTACAGGCCGTCACTTTCTGGTGGTAACCCTAAATGGCTTGCCCATGGATACCACTGAATTGGAAGCAGTCCCCTTCGCCAAATTGGCAACAGATATGAAGGTTACCGATCTAACCGATGTGAGCTTATCTGCCGTAAGCAATGGGCAAGTCCTAAAATGGAACGGTAATAGCTGGGAGAATGGTAACGATGAGGTTGACGACGCTGATGCTGATCCTTCAAATGAGCTTCAGCAAATCAGTTTAAGCAATGATACACTGACCCTTTCAAATGGAGGAGGAAGTGTAGCACTGCAGGATGCGGATTCAGATCCGACTAACGAAATTCAATCTCTTTCTCTTAGTGGAAGCACATTGTCGATCTCTCAAGGAAATAGTGTCAACATTCCAGTTTATACGGCAGGAACCGGCATCGATATCACAGGAAATGTCATTACCAATACGGGAGATACAGACGGATCGGATGATATCACCATTGGAACAGCAGCTGGAGGGGATTTAAGCGGTTTCTATCCTAATCCAAATGTAGTTGGGATTCAAGGGAATCCAGTAAGTGCCGGTTCACCAGCTCTCAGCCAAGTCCTGAAATGGAACGGAACCCAGTGGGTGCCTGCCAATGATGAGGACAATAGCATTTGGACCCAGGTTGGAAATAATATCTATTACAGTGGGGGAAAAGTAGGGGTAAGAACCAGCAATCCCACCAATACCTTGACAGTTGTTCAGCCTGTTGGGGTAGAGACAGTCGCTAAGATTGAGCATACCAGTGGTATGATTAGTAACCAAAACTTACTTGAGCTTGCTGTGCCTGTTACAGCTCCTGATGATGTGCAGATGATAGAGACCATTCAGGGAACGGATGTTACCTCGTCCATCAATGCCAACGGCGATGCGTCTTTTAATTCCGTAACCCTTAGCGAAAATGGAACCAATAGCCCTAGCATAGGGAAAGTATATGCCAACAGCCTCCCCATAGCATGGGGATATATTTCTTCAAATGGTACTATCCTTCAGGGATTTGGGATAAGCAGTATTGCAAGGCCTTCAACAGGTACTTACGATATCTCATTGGCTAACACACCTGTCGGCTTTCCCGTTGTGATAGCCACCTCATTTAGCAGCACTCCTGATAATGAGATCACTACTGCCTCTGGTACTAACAATAGTAATGTAGTGCGTATCAATATTGAGGAAGGGGGGGCAGGAAGCAATTCCAACTTTTACTTTGTGGTGTACGGGAATACCCAATAAGAACTTACTTTTCATCAAAAAAGCGGCTTCGATTATTGGGAGCCGCTTTTTTGATGATGATGCTTTCCTCTTCACCCTAAAGCCTGAAAAATATCAGCCGCAATATCGTCTATATGTTCCAGACCAACTGAAACGCGAATCAAGCCAGCTGTAATACCGACAGCCTGCCTGTCTTCTTCCTTCAATTTGGCATGAGTGGTGGAGGCTGGATGGGTAACAATGGTTCTGCTGTCTCCTAAATTGGCCGAAAGAGAACACATCTTAATCGCATCCAGAAATTGTTTGCCCTTTTCTAATCCACCCTTTATCCTGAAAGTAACTAGCCCTCCTCCTAATTTCATCTGCTTTTGGGCGATCTGGTATTGGGGATGGGAGGGAAGGAAAGGGTAATTGACTTGTTCGACCTGTGGATGATCCTGTAGCCTTGTAGCCAATTCCAACGCATTGCTACAATGTCTATCCAGACGAACATGCAGGGTCTCTAAGCTTTTGGAAAGGACCCATGCATTAAATGGAGCCATACAAGGGCCAGTTTTTCTGCAAAACTTCCTTACCTCCGCTATTAGATCCTCTCTTCCTGTTACCACTCCCCCTACGACACGGCCTTGTCCATCAATGAATTTTGTTGCCGAATGTGTAACCAAGTCAGCCCCGTATGCTGCAGGATTCTGGATATAAGGAGTGGCAAAGCAGTTGTCGACATGGAAGATAAGTTGATGTTCCTTGGCAAATTTTCCTGCCCATTCTAGATCAATGATGGCTAATCCAGGATTTGAAGGCGTTTCGATGAACAACATTTTTGTTTCTGGTCGTATGGCAGCAGACCATGCCTCTGGTTGATCTGCAGCGACCATGGTACAGCTAATCCCACATTTAGGGAGTACCTGAGAAAGGATGCCATGAGTGGATCCAAATACAGCTCTTGATGCCAGGATATGATCTCCAGCCTCGAGCAAACCCATAAGGCCTGCATAAATGGCGGCCATTCCGGAGGCTGTCGCAAAGGCATCATCTACGCCTTCGAGGGCAGCCATCTTTAATTCAAACTCTCGAGTAGTTGGGTTGGAGTACCTCGAATAGATATTTCCTTCGATCTCATCTGCAAACATAGCCCGCATCTGCTCCGCGTCATCAAAGACAAAGCTGGAGGTATTGAACATGGGCGTAGCATGTTCTCTATGTTGGCTTCTTTCTGTTTGAAGGCGAATCGCCTTAGTTTCGAATTTCATAGGAATGGGTAATGTTGACGGTAGCGTCCAACATATTTTTTACAGAACAATATTTATTAATGGCCAGATCAGCAGCTCGGGCAACTTTTTCTTCATCAAAGGTCCCCGTCAGGATAAAGGTTACATGGATGTCTGTAAATACCTTGGGAACTTGGTCTTCTGCCCTTTTGCCTTCAACCTCAATCTTCAAGTCCTTCAGGTCTTGTCGCATTTTCTCCAAAATCAAAACGATGTCTATGGAAGCACAGCTCCCAAGAGCCATCAATATCATTTCCATGGGGCGTACACCCTTACCTTCTCCACCTGCTTCGGGAGAGCCATCAACAAAAACCTTGAGTTGTTCAGAATTTCTGCCTTCAAAGTGTACTGCTTGATTTAATCTTTGGATGTCAACTTTCATACGGCAAATATAGGCAGACAGCTCATATTCGAAAGGTCGTATGCTTGTTATTTTGAAGATGAAATCAGATGAATTGCGAATAGAAAAGGGTAGAAAATGAAGATTTTTGATCTATAGGATTTGGCATGTGATTCAGAAATGAATTAAATGCATAGTGTAAATAATTGATAATAAGTAGTTTGTGTGATCATGCTTTCTCTTTTGTTTCTCAGAAATCTGTCTAGTTGTTAAGTCAATGTTACGAACCAATGGTTGAAAGCTGCCGTTACACTATCAACATTGTCCTGCTGGCCAATTTTGTTGAACGTTCTTTTGCGAGTAATGAGTGAATCATAATCTCGAACCTAGCAGAATCGTGTTACATAGGACTATCACAAATAGTTGATTATTAGCTAGATGTGTAAAAGAGCTTTATCAAGGCTTCTTGACAGACTCTTTATGTCCTTACCAATCCTTATCAAAGCTTTCATTAACCAAAATCTAATTATGAAGATTTTTTCTTTACGCAACATCACGACGCTGATCCTATCGCTAGGCTTGGCACTTGGAGCGATGGCACAAACTGCCAAGGTTCAGGTTATTCACAACTGTGCAGACCCGGCTGCGGCTTCTGTGGATATCTACATTGATACGGGTTCTGATACCATTAAACTTGATGATGTAGCATTCCGCACAGCTACAGCTTTTACTGATCTGCCAGCGAATACCAGCATTGATATCGTTGTAGCACTTCCAACTTCTACCAGCATTACTGAGGGTATTGAAACCATCAATATTCCTTCTTTGACTGATGGAAGTGTGAACTTAGCTATTGCCTCTGGTGTTTTGAATCTACCTGGATCTACCTTTGCCATGAATCCTGACATGGTAGACAACAACTTTACCCTTCTTCTTGCTGAAGGTAGAGAAGCAGCTACTGACCCAAATAAAGTTGATGTAACAGTAGTCCATGGTTCTACTGATGCTCCTTCTGTAGGCATCAATGAAAGAGGTAATGCTTTGCTAGACAGTGTTGCTTACCAAGATATTTCTGGATATGTAGCCCTTGACACCATTGCTTACAGAATTGATGTTACTGCTGCAAATGATCCTTCTTCTATCGTTGCTCCTTTCTTCCTTGACGCTTCAGGCCTTAAAGGAGGTGCTGGTGCTGTATTAGCTTCAGGTTTCTTCGATCCAGCCGCGAATGGTGGTGGAAGCGCTCCTGCTTTCGGTCTATTTTTAGTGCCTGCTAGTGGAGGTGCATTCCAGCCTTTAACTGCTGTTGGTGCTGCTCGTGCTCAGATCATTCATAACTCCGCTGATCCTGCTGCCGCAACTGTTGATATTTACATTGACCTAAACGTTGATACCTTGAAATTGGACGATGTGCCATTCCGTGGTGCAACTGGATTCATTGATATTCCTACTGAATACCCGTTGAATGTGGTAATCGCCGGATCTGCTTCTACTGGAATCGATAATGAGGTAGTGACTACTATCCCTGTTACAGGTGCTGACGGTGGTTCTTTTTACATCATTGCTAATGGTGTGATTGATCCTACAGCTTTTGCTGCTAACCCAGAAAGTATTTCTACTGGATTCCAGCTTGTTGTAAAAGGTGGTGCGCGTGAGGCTGCCTTGGATAATTCAAAAGTTGAGCTTGCTGTTTACCACGGTGCTACAGATGCACCTGCAGTAGACGTATTTGCTCTTGGAGCCGGAGAGATCGTAGACAGCGCTGCTTACACTGATATTACTGATTACCTTCCTTTGGACCCTGCTAGCTATGACTTGGGTGTAAGAGCTGAAGGTGATAACCCTGCCCTTGCTGTATTCCGTGCCGATGCTTCTTCTCTTGCAGGTGGAGCTGGTATCATCCTGGCTTCTGGTTTCCTTACTCCATCTGCCAATAACAATGGTGAGGCACTTGGTCTGCTATTGGTACTACCTGACGGAACGGCTAATCTTCTAAGTGTAGTAACTAACATCGACAAGGAGTTTGACGCACAGCTAAAAATCTTCCCTAACCCTGCATCAGAGCGTGTAGCGATTGAGTTGACAGGTGAGCAGGGAGCCACTGTTTCCTACAAAATGATCGACCTGCAAGGACGTGAAGTATTGGTAGGAGAAGAGAACGTTGCTGCGGGTTCAGCTACCGTAGAACTGGAAGTAGCTAAGCTGGCGAGAGGTGCTCACTTCTTGATCATTGAATCTGCCGGTAAGCGTTCTGTACGCAAAGTGATTTTGAAATAAGATTTTAGGTTTTGTTGAGATCCCGAGGAAAAAGATTGGTGGAATCATAAGTAGTTTATCAAGGCTATTCAGGTACAATCTACCTTCTTTATCCTTCGGGAATCCTATCCAAACCTATAAGAGAATAGTAGTAGTGTAGAGTTTTTACATATTGATGGTTCTTTGTAAAAGGCGATTTCTGTGAGGAAATCGCCTTTTCTATATCCATGATGAGCCTAATGCTATTTTCTGGGAATTCCGGGAAAAAACATGTTAACGCTTTCTGTATAAGCCTTATAATCAGGACGTTTTTTCAAAGAGTAATATTCCGAAGGCTTAGCACCAGTGAAGTAAACCAGGGTCATATACATAATCCTAGAAACAAAGATCAGGCCTAGCCCAAGGATAATCCACATAGGAAGAGATTCAGTTTCTTTCAGGGCTAGCCATGAAGGAATGGAGGCGATCAGCATGCCATTCCATACCATCCATTCCGCAAAATAATTAGGATGTCTACTGTATTGCCAAAGTCCTACATTACATACTTGGTTTTTGAGTCCCTTTGCTTTCATTTCTTTTAGGAAAGCAAGTTTTTGGTTGTCGGCTATGGTTTCCATGATAAAGGAAAGTACCCAAATAACAAGTCCTATGATTTCCCAGACTGATATATTAGGATCGGGATTGGAACCAATGATAAAGGCGGGTAAGGCGAGGAAGGAGGCATTGGCGGTTCCTTGGGCCAAGGCATCCACTTGCATGGCTAACTGGGTATTGGTTTTTCCTGCTCGCTCCCACCTTATTTGCTGATAGCGATACCGAGGTAATTCCTTTTGCAAATGGCCCTTTCGCCAGAGTTGAATGGCACCCATTCCCATTCTTAATCCAATGAATACGTATACGCCTCCAATGGCCCAAACTCTGTAGCTATAGCCCGTACTAAAGATCAGGGTCAGGACCCCAATACAAAACAATCCCCACGGCCAACCTATGTCTACATAAGAAAGTCTGTTGGTTTTGTAGATAGGCCAGCACACTACCAGGCCGAAAAGAAGCATCTGGGTAAGCCCATTGATGAGAGGAAGCAGGCCAAAGGATTGGGTGAAAAGTAAGACGATCCATCCTCCCACAAAGGGAATAAGTGGCTTAAAGTATTTCATAGTCCCGTAGTTTGTTTCTTAATATAAGGATGGATTCTGGTATAATAAGAAAAAAGCGATCCTTAAAAGGATCGCTTCCCATAAACTATTTATCTGGTACGGTCAGTTCGATTATGCGAGTGAAAGCGGCATTTCTCTTAGCCTTTTTCCAGTCAACCTAAAGACTGCATTCGCAATGGCAGCTCCAATAGGGCCCATTGGAGGTTCACCAACAGGTCCGGGCTTGTCCGTGTTTTCCAAAATGACTACATCAATCTCCTTGGGAGCATGTCTCATAAGTGCCATTCGGTAAGGTCCATAGATCGTAGGCTTTAAGGCACCGTCTTTAACCTCCATTTTCTCAAACATGGCTGCGCTCATCCCCATGAGGATATTTCCTTCGCATTGAGCTTTGATCTGATCTGGATTTACCGCCAAACCAGGGTCGATGGCACAGGTTATTTTATGGATTTTGATCTCTCCTTCTTCGATTGATACCTCTACGACATGGGCACAAGGGGTGCTTGCATCTGTAGAAGCGGCTATTCCCATGGCTCGACCGTTGACTACTTCATCTTGGTAGCCTGCCTTTTCGGCAGCGGCCTTGATAACTTCTTTGAGCCTAAATCCTCTTTGGTCATCCTGAATATGCTCCAAGCGGAAGTCAACAGGATTTTTCTTGGCTTTTATCGCTAGCTCATCGATGAAACTCTCAATGGCAAAGGTATTTGCTAAAAGCCCCAGGCTTCTCCAGAAAGAAGTTGCAAAGGGTAATTTGACTCTCCAAGAGATGGTACGGAAATTTGGAATCGCCCCATATTGGATCATTCCTCCTCTCCATGCGCCGATATCTGCCCCAAGAATAGGTTCGGCGATGGAAGGAACTAAGGCAGAACCGAAGGCAACGTCTCCACTTGATACGTTGTGTTCGATGGCTTCAATTTTTCCATCCTCCGTCAACTTGGCTTTCAGGACGTGGTGTGTTGGTGGACGGAAGGTATCATTTTGGAACTCCTCTTTACGATCAAAAAAGCATTTGACAGGTTTGCCTACCGCCTTGGATAGCGCTGCAGCCTGAATGGCATTGGGTGTATGGAGTCTTCTCCCAAATCCCCCTCCAACGTAGGTGGAAATGATATTTACATTTTCTTCTGGGATGCCTAATCTTTTGGCCACCTCACCACGGGTGTACTTAGCAACCTGCGTGGCGATCATAACGGTAGCCTTGTCTCCTTCTACAGAAACCACGGCTCCATTGGGTTCAATCTGGGCATGGGCTCCGATGGGGCTTTTGAATTCGACTGTAATGGTGGTTTCAGGATCATTCAGGATTCTTTTGGATCCTCCTTTTTTCTGGATCACATATTCTTTCCCCTTTCCTACCTTCACCATTTCTTCGATTTCGGAGGTTTGCCATACTTTCTTGACATCCCACTCTACTTTCAAGGCTCTTTTTCCTGCTTCGGCTGCCATCCTTGAAGTCGCAACTACCCCGACAAAATCTTCCTCTTCAACTATCTGAACCACTCCTTCCACCTTTTTTGCGGCAGAAGTATCTGCACTAACGAAAACAGCATCAACAAAGGGGGGCCTGGCGACTGCACCATAAAGCATACCCGGCATGCTTGAATCCATACCGAAAATGGGAGCTCCCATCACCTTATCTACCAGATCTACCCTCGGAATGGGCTTGCCGACATATTTGTAGGTTTTAGGATCTTTTAAAGCGGGTGTCTCGGGCACTTCTGGTTCTGTAACACCGTCCATTGCCTCACCATATGTCATTTGCTTGCCACCTCCGCTTACGATACCACTTTGAGTAGACAGTTGGCTGGCATCTACCCCCATTTTTTTAGCTGCTTCTTGTTTGATCATTTCACGGGTGGTAGCCGCCAGCTCCCTTAAGGGCTGCCAAAGACCTGAAGTGGAATCGCTTCCTCCTGTACTTCTAGGATCAATGTTCCCAGAAGCAGTAGTTGCATGAACTACCTTCAATTGCTCCATGTCAACGTCTAACTCATCAGCAGCAATTTGGCTAAGGCCGGTAAATACCCCTTGCCCCATTTCAACTTTAGGAGAATGGAGGACAATCTGGTTATCAGCTTTGATTTCAAACCATAGAAAAGGACTTTTGGTCTCTCCATTGTAGGCCAATTCGGCTTCATTCGCGAAACCTGCGATCATTCTTCTCAATGGGTTACAAGAAACCGCTCCTATGATAAGCGCCCCACCTACACCTATTGAAGTTCTGATAAGAAACTTTCTCCTTGAGAATCCTTTCTTTTCTGTCTTTTGTTGTTCACTCATGTGATGGAGGTTAAACGTTGGCTTGTTTTAGTTCAGCGGCTCTGTGAATAGCTTTTCTCATGCGATAATAAGTCGCGCAGCGGCACACATTGACGATGTTGTCATCAATGTCTTTATCAGTAGGGTTAGGTATCTTTTCTAGCAGGGCAGCAGTAGCCATCATGAATCCAGGCTGGCAGTATCCACACTGTGGGACAACCTCTTCCATCCATGCTTGCTGTACGGGATGTAGTTTTTCTGGTGTTCCTAAGCCTTCAATTGTCGTGATTTCTTTTCCTTCTGCATACTTTACAGGGAAGGAGCAGGACCTGATGGCTTCTCCATTCACATGAAGAGTACATGCGCCACAGGCAGCCTTACCACAACCAAATTTTGTCCCCTTTAGGTCTAGGATGTCTCTGACAACCCAAAGGAGGGGTGTTTTTTCGTCTACCTCTACACTTTGAGGCTGACCATTTATGTTAAATGATATCTTCATAGCAATAGATCTTGGTCTTTTTTAGTTAGTTGTTATTTCTCCGGAATGTGAGCCCCATTGGCTACCCAGGTCTTTACAGCTTGGACATATTCTTCTTTAGAAACGGGAGGAGTTTCTCTGGCTTCCCCATCCGCATCTACACCAGGTTCAAAAACCCAGAGTACTAGCTTATCTTCCGTCAGGTGATGCATGATCTCATCTACGGAGCGGTTGCCATTGTTTTCTTTGTTGAGCATCGACTGTGCAATTTCAACTCTGTTGAGGCCTTCCCATGCCATACTTCTGGGAGCAAGGTGCCAGTGGGGGGCTCCTGGAACGCCTGAAAAATCATTGTTTTCTTCCTGATGGCAGGTGGAACACTGAAGTGCTACAGGACCATGTCCATCTTCGCCTCTTTGGACGCCGAATCTGTGGTAGTGGCTATCTTCTCCCTGTCTTGGTCGATCGCCTGAGGGATGGCAGTTGATACATCTTTTGTGTGTAAGAACCTTCATCATGGTATCAAAGGCATCTGAAGATTCTTGGCTCGTGGTAGGTTGGTCTATCAGTTCCTGATCACCAATATGTCTTGCCTGACTTAAGCTGCCTATAAGGATCAGGCCTATCAAGAAAATACCGGAGCCAAAGAAAAGAATCGAAGTTTTCTTCATCTCTTGTGGAATTGCTGTGTAGTTGATTAAGCGAAATGACCAGATTATATGGCCAATATAAAGTTAATAAATATTATCCTTAAGTGAGTGCTTACTCATTATTTTATTTTAAACAAATTGTTGGGTAAAGATGGGGGATACCTTTATTTCAACTTATACTTGATGCCTAGATCGTCCAGTTCCTTGATGAGATCTCCGTTTGGGGAAACTTTCATTTCACTGGATAGGAGATTGATGTCTGCGGCGTATTGTCGATCTTTTATCCTGAATGTCAGGGATTTGCTCCCTGGATGCTGGGTGAAAAGCCGTTGGAACTCTTCTACCAGTTCAGGGGTGATTTCTTCGGTAAACATCTCTAGGTGGAGGCTCTTGGACATTTTGTCAAATAGCTCTTCCGAAATCAGTCGAATTTCGTGGATTCGCAATTCAAACTCTGTGGGATCATACCTTCTGGACTGGTAATTTCCGGTGATATAGAGCATTTCATCTACCTGTATCAGGCCACGAAACTTTTCATATTGCTCGCCAAAGAGGGCAATTTCTGTAGAGTCATGGAAGTCTTCGAGGGTAAAAATCATGAATTTATTTCCCTTTCTGGACACCCTTTCTCTGACTACAGTTACGATACCAGCCATTTGAATGTCTCTTGGCCTTTTTTCCTCTAAATCGGAGACTTTTGTATTGGTGAAGGATTCAATTTGCCATCTGTATCTGTCCAAGGGATGGCCCGATAGGTAGAAACCAATCATTTCCTTCTCATAATTGAGCTTCTGTAGTTCCGACCATTCCTCTAGAATGTTCCCCGCATCGAAGGTGCCTGTAGGGATAGAGGGTTCGGTAAGGGAAACCCCATTAGCATTTGCATCTCCGAATAGACTTACTTGTGGAGAGAGTTTTTCCTGCTTTACCTTGGCACCGTACTGAACTGCCTTTTCGAGGATATTTCCGCTTTCCTTTTCGCTTACGGGGAGGAAGTATTGGAATCTTTTTACCCCATAGGTATCTAGCGCACCTCCATAGGCGAGGCACTCTAAGGTTTTTCGGTTGATGGAACGAGGCGGCATGCGGACACACATGTCAAAGATAGATTCGTAGGGGCCTTCTTGATCTCGTTCTTCAATTAAGGCTTCCACTACATTATGACCGACTCCCTTAATTGCTTCCAATCCAAATCGGATTTCTCCCTTTTTATTGACCGAGAACAGGGCCTGAGATTCGTTGACATCCGGAGGGAGAACTGAAATTCCCATTCTCCTACACTCTTCTATGAAGAAGGTGATTTTCTTAATATCCGTAGCATTATGGGTCAGGACCGAGGCCATGTACTCCGAAGGGTAATGTGCCTTCAGGTAGGAGGTTTTGAAGGCCAGGACGGAGTAGGCAGCAGAGTGTGACTTGTTGAAACCGTAGGATGCAAACTTTGCCATGAGGGCATAGACCTCTTCGGCTACTTTTTTGTCCACTTCCCTTTCCATGGCCCCATTCACGAAGTTGACCTTTTCCTTCTCCATGATCTCCATCTTCTTCTTACCCATGGCTCGTCGAAGAAGGTCAGCACCACCCATCGAGTAACCCCCCATTTCTCTTGCTACCTGCATGATCTGCTCCTGATAAACCATGATCCCATAAGTATTTTTCAGAATGGGCTCAAGAATGGGGTGTAGGTATTCTGTAACTTCTCTCCCGTGCTTTCTGGCAACGAAAGTCGGAATATTATCCATAGGTCCAGGGCGGTAGAGTGCGTTCATCGCAATCAAGTCCTCTATGTTGGTAGGCTTGAGTTGTTTGAGGTATTTACGCATCCCATCGGACTCAAACTGGAAGGTCGCTACCGTATCTCCTCTTTGGTAAAGTTCATATGTTTTTTTATCGGTCAGTGGAATCTTATCAGGATCGATTTCTATTCCGTGATTTTCCTTGACCAATTGGATGGCTGTCTTTAGAATGGACAGGGTTTTTAGTCCCAAAAAGTCCATTTTTAGCAAACCACACATTTCAGCCATGGGGCCATCATACTGGGTAATGATCACGCCATCCTTGGCCGTAGAAACTGGGGCAAAATTGGTTACATCCTCTGGTGCGATAATCACCGCACAAGCGTGCACCCCCGTATGTCTTGCCGTCCCTTCAAGCGTCTTGGCAAAACGCATCATCTTGTTGATCTGGGAATCCTGGCTTTTGAAGAGGTCCCCTAATTCTTCGTAAGTGTCTGGATTTTTCTCTGGGTCAAGGGCCTTTTTAAAGGAGATTCCCGGCCTATCTGGAATCAACTTGGCGATTCTGTTGACCTCTGCTAGGGGGATTCCCAGTGTTCTTCCTACATCTCGAATGGCTGTTTTGGCCCCCATGGTTCCATAGGTAATCACCTGAGACACAGATTTTCGGCCATATTCTTCTACTACATAGTCAATTACTTCTTGGCGGCCTTCATCATCGAAGTCAATATCGATATCAGGAGGAGATACACGTTCGGGATTGAGGAATCTCTCAAAAAGCAGATCGTATTGCATGGGATCGATGTCAATGATCCCAAGGATATAGGCTACTACAGAACCTGCGGCCGAACCACGACCGGGGCCCACATATACCCCCCTTTCTCTTGCAACAGTGGTAAAGGATTGGACAATCAGGAAGTAACCCGCATAGCCCATCTTCTTCATGATCGCCAGTTCACGTTCGATTCTCTCTCTATGGGCAGCCGTTATTTCGCGATATCTTTTGGGCGCTCTTTGCCATACCATGTGGCGGAGATAGTCGTCCATGGAAGCAAACTGAGGAGGAACCTTGTATTGCGGAAGAATCATATCTCCTGCAAGGTTCATGTCAAAGACACATCTTTCTGCCAGGTGCATGGTGTTATCCAGGGCTTCTGGTATGTCTTTGAAAAGATCCTTCATCTCTTCCTGGGACTTGAAGAAGAATCGCGGATTTAGGCGGTTATGGTCATCTGTGAACCTGAATCTGTTGGGGTCGGAATAGTCAGATTGGGTTTGTAGGGCTAGCAATAAGTCATGTGCATGTGCATCCTCCTCATTGACGTAATGTACATCATTGGTAGCGATCACAATAAGGTCATGCTTTTTCGCCATTCGGATCAACCACTCGTTGCACTTATCCATGTCAGCCAAGTCGTGGCGCTGGATTTCAACGTAATAATTTTCCTTCCCAAAAATGTCTATGTATTCCTTCAGGACCTCTTCTGCTTCTGCCTCCCCTTTGTCGATAAGGGTTCTATTGACTTGGGAGGCCAGACAACACGTGGAAGCGATCGTCCCCGATACATGCTTCTTTAATATTTCTTTATCAATTCTGGGTTTGTAGTAATACCCATCTGTATAGCCGTATGAACACAGTTTGACCAGATTTTGATAGCCTTCTGCATTTCTGGCCCACATGATCTGGTGAAAACGTTTTTTAGTCTTGTCCTTTTTGGTGGCGTCTCCGTCAATGATATAAAACTCGCATCCCACGATTGGGGTTAGCCCATTCTTCTTGGCGGCTAGGACAAAACGCGGTACGCCAAACATATTACCATGGTCTGTAATGGCGATATGACTCATGCCAAGATTTGCCGCTTTTTTTGTGATGTCGCTGATCTTGGCTGCCCCATCGAGGAGGCTATATTCCGTGTGATTATGCAGGTGTACGAATTCCATCTCTGTTCTCTCCTTGTCTCAAATATACCACTTAATGGAAACCTTAAGATAAGGGAGAATGGGGAGGGAAGGAAGGATGTTTTTCCACAAAATGTAGCCTGTTGCCCAACAGCCTTCCTTACTTGGATAGCTAAAGATTCATGAATATGCCCATTCGATATCCTTGTGGACGAAAGAGATTCAAATTATAGGTTAGAGAGTGAGTTGATCCCCATTCTGAGATATTAGGAGATGAATAAAAAGTCTTAGCGAATTCAGCCATATTTCTTTGAAGACTGAATCCCCACTTAGAATTCATATGGACCAAAATACCCGGATGAAAGCTAACGCTCGCTAAAATTAAATTAGATAAGTCAATTCGTTCCTCTCCAAAAAAACCATAGGATTTACTTCTTAATTCACCATAGGCAGTGTAAAGTCTAATGGGAAAAAGAAAAGTAATTCTCTTCGTTAAATCTGCGTAATAGCCTAAGCTAAATGAACCCCCTATTGAAAATTCGTAGTCACTAGCTGTAGCAGGAAGCGGATCACCTCCATAATCCTCATAGTACCAATCTGTCCATTGGGTGATATTATAATTGAAATTTATCTCACCATTAGCATAGAAATGAGGACTTACACTCCACATATGATGGAGGTTCAAAGAACTGCTGGCGACGTTCCGGTCAAAAGGGATGAAACTACCTGTCCCTCCCACATTAAAACCGATGAGCCTTAGCTTATTTTGTTCCTGAGCAAATGAAGCCAGGCCACACACAAACAAAATTGAAAAAAGGAATAGTCTCTTCATGAAATTCATGGTTAGTCAGTTAATTTTCATGAAGATAGAGTTAGTTGATTTATTTTGCAATTGAAATTTGTATATAATTTATGATATCTTTATTTGTAATATGGATGTTTTCATTTAAGTAAAATGCCTTCAACCTATCCGATCCAATTACCTAGGAAGGGATATGACATTCAGATAAAAGCTAAACGTAGTAGGAAACTCCCCCAATAGGATAAAATTGATGGTGCTAAAGCTCAAAAGATGCTGCCTGTAAACTAAAAATGATAATTCTAAACC
>JBCBVV010000047.1:0-50360 GCA_039817415.1 Bacteroidota bacterium | reverse complement strand
AACGAATAATATAATTTTAAGAAAGACAATTTTTAATTCATATTATAATATTTCATCTATGGAAGATAAAGTTAGATATTATAATAAAGCCTACATTGATAATGACTTAGAAATCTCAGACATTATTAATGTTAGATGGCCAGGATAATTTTATTTTTTTGCTGTTTGGAGTCTATAAGATAATGTTAAAGTAACAAAGCTGTCTAACGAATCTTTTTTTGTTCCCATTTAAATTGGTCGATGATCAGGGCTTCCTGCCAGATTTCTTCTAATCCTTGCCAAGGAATTTCTTTCACCGTATAAATCGGAATTCCGCTTACCATTTTTCTTTCCCCTGCAACCAAAAGGCCTTGTTCATTGGAGAATTCTTGTCCATGTAGAAAGACCAATTCAATCCAATCACCCTTTTTAGGGCTCAAGTAGCAAATCCAACTGTGTCGATAGAAAAATGGGATGCCGTATCTAAGCTTTTCTTGGATAGCTGGAAACCCCATGAAGAATTCTCGTAGTGCAAAGAGAATTTCCCTTTGTTTTCCTTCCCTATCATATAGAAAATCCTCTACGGTTTTCATCCTTTAGCCTGAATATCGAATCGATTGAACCAAATCGCCTACCATCAAATCGAAATCACCTGGTTCTGTAACCCTTTTAAGTTCGCTGTTGATGAAGGACAAATCCTTTGCGCCCATTTCAAACTGAACTTCAATCCATTCTCCTACTTTCAAGAAGACACGTTCATATCTTCTCAATTTCCTGACAGCTGGTGTAATGCTCGCAAAATGATCTCTTGAGTATAATTCTACCACCTTAGAACCATCTTTCGTGCCTGTATTTTTGACGGTTACTACCACATTCAATTGATCTTGTGGACCCTGGGTAATACGTAAATCACTGTACTCAAAGCTGGTGTAGCTCAACCCATGCCCAAAGGGATACTGTGGAGAATAACCCTCGTAAAAGTACACATTCGGCTCTGGTTCTTGAATGGTATCGGCAAATTTATGGTCATAAGGCATGATATCGCCTGACCATTTGGGATAGGAGAAGGGGAGTACACCTCCCGGATTATTGTCTCCAAATAGTGTTTCTACAATTGCTTTGGCACCTTGAGAAGAAGGACGATAAGCTTGTAGAATAGCAGAGGCAGATTCCTCAATCGGTCGGATGATTCTTGGCCTTCCCTGACACAATACAAGAATGACAGGTTTTTGGGTTAGGTAAGCTTCCTGTGCCAATTGAATCTGCCTAGGGTCCAACATCAAATCGTTGATGGAGCCGGGAGACTCTGCGTAGCTATTTTCTCCAAGGCAAAGAACCACTACATCATATTGACCTTCATGGGGCAGGGTGTAGTTTTGTGGGCTTTCCCATTCCTCCTCTGATTGACAGATAACTTGATCTTGACCTAATTTTTCTACCAAGGCATCCTTGATGGTCTGGGTGGATTGAGGGTAATGTTCAGGCTCGTGTCCTTGCCAGGTAAAAGACCAAGAGCCGTGTAGGGACGAAAGGTTGTTGGCTGCTGGTCCAGCGAGTAAGATTCGTGGATAGCCAGCCAAGGGTCCATCTAGGGGTAGGGTAGCATCTTGATTCTTCAACAAGGTCATACTTTGTCTTGCTGCCTCAAGGGCCTCTTGCTTATAGCTTCCTAAGCCAAAGTTGGCTCTTGCCTCTGGTTCGAGACCTGGACTTTTGAATAGCCCTAGTTGCTCCTTGAGGGTTAGAATCCTGCCAACCGCTTCGTTAAGTCTTTCTTCAGATACCTCTCCCTCTTTGACCAACTCAATCAAGTAGCCGGTGAAATCGTAATCAAAGGGAGTCATGCTCATATCAATCCCTGCATTTACAGCGATTTTTACAGCTTCCTTAGGAGTAGATGCTACTTTGTGGCGTGTATGTAGGCGTACGATATCCTCCCAGTCTGTAACGGCAAGCCCTTCAAAGCCCAACTCTTCACGCAATACTTTTGTCAGAAGGTAGGAACTTGCGTGTACGGGGACTCCATTGATCTCACCTGAATTGATCATAATGGTAGAGGAACCTGCTTCTACAGCAGCTTCAAATGGAGGAAGAAACAATTCCCTTAGCTGAATCTCAGGGATATAGGCGGGTGTTCTGTCTTTTCCAGAAATGGGGTGTGAATATCCCAGATAATGCTTCATGCAGCTGGCTACATTCTTTTCTGAAGCCAAATCATCCCCCTCGTATCCCTTGATAGCTGCTGAGCCCATTTTCCCGCAGATATAGGTGTCTTCGCCGAAAGTCTCTTCAAATCTTGACCACAGGGGTTGGCGGCCTACGTCTAAGACGGGATCGAAATTCCATCTAATTCCACTGGCTCTGGTCTCTAGGGCAGTGATTTCAGCGGCTCTCTTGACAAGTTCGTCATTCCTTGATGCCCCCATGCCTATGTTGTGGGGGAACATGGTGGCATTTTGCGTATATCCTGCTCCATGAATGGAATCAATCCCAAATAGAATGGGTACTTGATAGGGAGTTTCCTGGGTGATCTGATGGATTTGTCCCAGAATACTATCCCAAGTAGGAAGATCGTAGGCGTGGTTTTTTACATTAAGAATGGAACCAACACGTTTGAAAACAATAGCCTCTCTCAGTTTCTCCTTATGGACTTCTGTATTGCTATCTTCTTCTAAGATCAGGTTGATGGTCACCTGGGTCATTTGGCCGGCTTTGTCTTCAATACTCATCCGGTCCAGCAAGGATTGTACAGTAGGGCTTAGCATGATTTAGTTATTCATTAGCGCCGCTAACTTCGTGAATTTCAGATGCGAAGCAAAACAGAACGCCACCTTTTTTAACCCTAGAGCAATTGAATACTAGCTTTAGAAAAATATATATTAGATGAATACCAAATGAGGCTAAAAATTCTTGAGGTTGAAGCCACTATAAGCGCACATTTACACCTAACTCAACCACAGAAAGTACGTCTGGGGACCAAAAGAGCAAGCCTGTCCAGAATCCCAATGGATGGTTGATGTGTAGCCAGGAAGTCGTAAGTCCTAGGTCAATTCCCCATCTCTCATTGATTCTGTATCCCCACCCAAATCTACTTCCAAAGTCTCCCCTGAACGTAGTCTTGTTGAAATTTCTTTCGAAATTATTAGCCGTTTGATTGAGGCTACCCCCGATATAATAGGCACGTACACCTACAAAACCTTCTAAGGTACCATACCATTTTTGTTTTTCACCAAATCCTCTTTCCCATCCTGTAAACAATAATAACCTGCCATTGGCATTGAATTCAGAAACGTCTCCACTAACATTGGGAGAAGCACCTGGCTGAACCATGGCAGATAGCTGAAGACCGGATTGAAAGCGAGATTTCTCCTTTACCTTCCACCAATGGTTGAGCTTGACGCCTCCCCCTTTGGTTACATCAAAGGTAACTGTATGATAGTTTACCTGAAGGGAATTGATAAATCCATTTTGAGCATGGACAGATGGAAGCAGAAAGACACTAAGAATTGCCAGTATACTGATATATAGAAAGCGCATGGGTTGTTCTGTTAGTTGCCGAAAAAGTATTTAAGACCTTCTTTAAAGCCCGTTTCTGCCATGGCAGAATGGCCGCGTGGATAACGTTCGAAGATGTAGGTTAGGTCATCGTAGCCGTTGGTCCCTAATCTTTCCTCAAACTCATCAAAAAAGGCATTCCAAACCACGGACTCCAATGTTCCCATGGTTGTATGTAGACGAAAAGGTAGTCGACTTCCTGCGTTGGCTACTTGTTCTTCCATGTCCATCAGGAAGCCATCAGCCCACCAAAGTGCAGGGGAACCGGACTCGATGTAGTCAAATGGACTATTCTCCGTGAAATTGAACATTTCCCACAAACCAAAATATCCGCCAAGGGAATGACCCATCAGGGTTCTTTCTGCATCTCCTGTGCTGTAGCGAGTATCGATTTCAGGAATCAATTCCTCTACGATAAACTTTCTGAAATTAGCTGCATCCCCGCCTCTTTCTGCCTCATCCGAATTCTTTTGTGCCGTAAGATCATCAATTCGTAAGGAACTGATCTCCCCAAATCCACCCAATGTGTTGGTCGCAAAATCTGCATAGGCAATCCCAATGATGATGACATCTCTAATCCTGTCATTTCTCATCAATTGCTGTGCATCTGCTGCAACATTGAGGTAGTGCCAATGGCCATCGAGTAAGTAAACGGAAGGGTAGGTTTGACTGGCGTCATAATCTGGTGGAAGGAGGATGTCCATTCGATAGTTTCTACCCGTATTGGTGGAGGTCATTTCAAAGGATTCCTCCTGTGCATTGCGTAAAACGGTTGATTCACATCCCCATCCCAGCATCAAAAGCAGGATGATTCCAAAGCTGTATTTCTTCATAAGTAAGTAGCTAGTTCGTATGTAGGATAAGATTCCCTAGGGAAAATTGTTTATTCCTTTTCCAAAAACTGCAAGAGAAACTTCAACGTATAGCTGGTCTCTCTCAATAAAAATTCCTCGTGTGTAACTGGTGCCCAACTTAAATCTCCTCCAACTCCCATCATGGCTGCATCGATATGCAGGTAATTGAAGCCGTCCTTTTCAAGTTTATGGACATGAGATTTACTCGCCAATTCATAGGATGAATAGGGTTGATAACTGAATTGTAAATCGTTACCCAAAATTTGAATGGGATGGCTTCCAGCTTGCTTGAGCTTGATCATGCTTACGTCGGTCTTATTGCCGTAGTGTTGAGGCTTGATATAAGGCACAAAGTCCACCATGACGGTTGAACTGTAATACCCTTGCTGGGCTCCAAGCTTTCGATCAGGATAAGTCGCGGCGGGTCCATTCCCCAACCATACAAAGTCTTCTCTTTCCTGATTCGTTTTAAATGAGATACCTACCCTTGGAAGGGGCATATCTCCCATCCGATTGACTTCACATAGAATTTGAAAACCGTCCTTTTCAGCTTTGTCATTCGAGAATACATAGGTCAATCTGTAAGAACCTTTAAATTTTTTCCCCTTGATGTTTCCGATCACGTTGATGCGATATTCGGAAGGAGTCTGAAGTTCTGTCATGGACTCAGCTTCATAGCTTAGTTCTGCCAAACCTGCCTTTTCCCAAGTCTTGGCATAAGAGCCTGAAAGAGGACCGCTTCCTGCGTCGTTGTCAGTTGGAGCTCGGAACAGGTTGATAGTCATATCTCTCAAAAGGGTATCTCCTTCCTTTAGAATATATTCTAGGAATCCTGTTTTCTGATCGATGTGAAGGCTAAGGGCTGCTTGGTAGCGAGGAACAAAGGAACTCTCAAAGCGGGATGAAATTCCTGAGTCTTCAGAAAAGCTAGCTAGCGGATAGCTGTATTTCGCTTCATTTAGCCGGAATTGTTCCCAAGCTCTAATTGAATGTTGGGGAACCAATGCTTCCGCTTCTTTTAATTTCACGCGGCAAGTGAGGTAAACATCTCCTTCTTCCCAGTTTTGGTAAGCTGACCAAGTGATAAGCCTAGAAAGATCGATGTTCTTAATTTGCCCTGGCTTAAGGGATTCGAGATCTATGGTCCCCATTTTTAACCTGATACCCTGATAGGTGATATCCCATTCTAGGATGTGATTGTCAAGTGAACGAAACACATAATCGTTCCTTAGCTTAAGTATACTGCCTTCCAATTGAAAGTCAACAAATTGCTGAGCGTACATGATTTCTTGAAGGGCGGGTTTGGTGGAGCGGTCTGGAAAGACTACCCCATTTAGACAGAAGTTACCATCATTGGGTTTATCTCCATAATCTCCTCCGTATGTATATTCTTCTTTGCCATCTTTTAACCTGATCAATCCTTGGTCTACCCAATCCCAAATAAATCCTCCCTGCAAATGTGGATCTCGTTCGAAGAGGTCCCAATATTTTTTGAAGTTGCCATTGCTATTGCCCATGGCATGTGAATATTCGCATAGAATAGTCGGTCTAGTAGTGTCTTTGTAGGCGAATTTCTCAATTTCAGTAGGCGAGAGGTACATGCCAGAAACAAAGTCTCCTCCTGATAAGGGTCTATCTGCGCGGAAATTGATGGGTAGGCCATCTTCGAGTTCTCTTAAAGAGCGACTGACGTGAATGGGATTCAAGCGCAGCGCTTTGTTTAAGGCATAGGTTGGATCAAATCCTTCATAATGGATGGGTCTTGACTGTGGGTCGGCCTTCTTCATGGCTTCATACATGGCATCATGATTAGGACCATACCCACTTTCATTGCCCATTGACCACATGATAACAGAGGGAAAATTTTTGTCCCTTTCAATCATTCTAATGGCCCTGCTGACCATGGCATCCTTCCATTCTGGAAACTGTGCAGGAGCCTTGCCTGCAAATGCATCTAGAAAATGGGTTTCTATATTGGTTTCGTCCATGACATAGAGTCCGTACTCATCGCATAGCTCGTACCATCTTGGATCGTTTGGATAATGGGATGTTCGGACGGCATTGAAGTTATGACGTTTCATCAACTCAATGTCTTCGATCATACTTCTGAGGCCAATGGTCCTTCCGGTCTTGGGGTCAAATTCATGACGGTTGACGCCCTTTAGCAGGATATATTTTCCATTGACCAAGAGCTTTCCCTTTTCAATCTTGACTTCTCTAATTCCAAATTTTCTCTCGATGACTTCCTCTTCCTGATCTCCAAGGGTTTCAATTTTCAAGGTGTAAAGAAAAGGGGTTTCTGCGGTCCATTTCAAGGCAGAATCCACCCGAAGGTCCCAACTGTAATCGATGTCTTTGTCAGAGGTTTGTATCTCTGTTTTTCCTATTTCTTTGCCATATGGATTTTGAATGGTCAACTTAAGGGTGGAGGAAAGTGACTGCCCATCTAACCTATCCATGTCAACAAGCAACTTGACATTTGCATGAAGGTAATCTGTGTCAAGTGTAGTGGTGATGGAGAAATCCCTCACGAACGCTTTGGGTCTCTGAATCAATAGGACATCTCTAAATATTCCTGATAGCCTCCAAAAGTCTTGGTCTTCCAGGTAGCTTCCATCGGTCCACCGAATGACCTGCACTTCAATCTTGTTTCCCTTTTCCTTGAGGATATCCGTAAGGCGGAACTCGGCAGGTGTCATAGAACCTTGGCTATACCCAATTTCTTTCCCATTTACCCAAAGCGTCATGGCTGATTGTACTCCGCCAAATCGAATGAAAATCTCCTTGTTCATCCAATCATTAGGGAGATCAAAGGACCTCTTGTAAAGTCCAGTTTCGTTGACTTTGGATTTGATTTTGGGTGGTGCAGCTTTAAAGGGGTGTTTGATATTGGTGTAAATGGGCTGGCCAAAACCTTGTAGCTGCCAATTTGAGGGTACTTCTATGCTGGTCCAATCCAATTCTTCGGAGGAAAAATCTTCTGGGAGGTTAACCATAGAAGGATGGTCTGCCAGATAGAAATCCCATTGACCATTTAGGGTAATGGTTTTATCTGCTCCTCTCGGCAAAAAATGGGCATGTGGCTTTTCCTTGTTGATTTCAAATATGGAGGGATTTTCCCAAATATTATTTTGTGCCGGGAGTGATAGCACCGAAAAGAGGATCAACAAAATAACGAAAAGACTATATCTCATAGGATAAGGGATTGCTTTTTAGAGCCTGTTTAGGTTTGTCAATTTTAGTTTACAGGCAAGATGTTAAGGTTCTGAGGCAGTATTTTTTTGAGCTTTAGTGGGGCTAAGGTGAAAAAAAATGCAAACTCAGGTTCTTGAAAGACAACTGTTAATAAGAAGGATACATCTTACACCGTCTCTTAGTCCAATAACGATATTGAGTATGAAATGGTCTAGATATTTTCCCTTTCTACACCATCCACCTCCATAATCAGGTCTGCGCCATACATGCCAGCTGGTGTCAAATGCCCGGCTTTCCAATTTCCTTCTAGTACCTTTTTGGTAATCATAAGCGAGGTAATGGCGGTTAGGGTATATCCTTCCGGTGTTACCATTCTGGCTTGTTTTTCTTCCCCTTTTTCATTCCAAACTTTTCCCCAGATATGCGAACTCGCCTTGGCACGTTTCTCAGGATTAGGACCTGCAGGGCGAGCCTCGATTTGCTTCTTCATATAATTCTTTACCAAACTGCTCCTTAGCAACCAGCTAAAGGCACCTTGAAATTTGACCATCCTATGAGTTTCAGGTTTGGTTCGGGTAAAGGTTTCTACATTGGGAATCCCAGTGGTATAATAGGCTGTTGAAACATCCCCCCAAGGAATAGCCATACAATAATAATCCTTGGCCATAAAGGGCACCATCATGCCTGCATGACCAATGGGAACAGGAACAATCTTTCCATCCTTTCTTTTGGCTCCCTTTTCTCCTAAACTCTCCACCATAGTCAAAGAGGTTCCATGTGACATGGCCCCTCCGATATTGGCAAAAGCCAGCTGAAGATGAGTCGCATCTTGCATGTGGGCTTTTAGGTAAGCAGCCATACAATCAGTAGGCACTACGTCGAATCCTACTCCTGGCATGACCATGATATTGGCTTTCTTTGCTTGCTGATCAAAGGAATGGCCTAGTTCGAAGGTTTCAATTTCCCCAGTTATATCCAAGTAATGAACTTTGTTTCTTATACAAGCTTCCATCATGGGCTTAGCTGTGTATTTGAAAGGACCTGCTGCATGCAGCACAACATCCACTTGGGAAAGAGCCTTGTCAAGTGCATCATTATCATCCAGGGAAAAGGCCATGTATTCATAGGATGTTTTTTCTGCCCAAGGTATTAGTTTGGCCTCATTTCTACCTGTAAGTATAGGCGTGAGTCCATAATCCTTAGCCATTTCAATGATCAGGCTACCGGTATATCCATATGCCCCGTAGAGAAGGAATTTCATGTGATGAGGGAATTACTTTTTGAACGATTTGTCGATTTTTTTCTGCCCAGCTAGCAGTCTCATGACTTGCTTTTCGTAGGCTTTTGGGAACCATTTTTTGAGGAAATAGGTTCTTCGAGCGATTTTGGGAAGAATAACTTCCATTTTACCTTTTGCAGCTCCATCCAGTACCTCCAAGGCAACACCTTCAGCTGTAATGGTAGATCTTTCCATCATTTTCTTTGCAAACATATGATGGCTCTTAGGTCCCCTTGCGCTTTCCATGATATTTGTAGGAAAGAAGGTTGGCAAAACCGCTGTTACCCCAATCCCATCTTCTTTGTATTCGTAATAGAGGGTTTCTGATAGGGATCTTACTGCTGCCTTTGTCGCATTGTAAGGTGCCATAAAGGGAGCATTAGTGAAGGAAGCCGCACTGGCAATATTGATGATATGACCACTTTTGGCCTGAAGCATATGGGGGGCAAAAAAATAGCTTCCGTGAACCACTCCTGTGAGGTTGATTCCAATCATCCAGTCCCAGTTTTGAAGGTCATATTGATGGAAAGGTCCCCCATCTCCCACACCAGCATTGTTGATAAGCAGGTCCATGCCTCCCAGCTTTTCTGCAACATCTTCAGCTACTTTAAAATAAGTCTCTCGATCCGTAACATCCAACACATAGGTGTGTGTCTGAGCGCCCATGGCTGAGATGTCTTTTTCTGCTTCCTGTAAATGGGCTTCATTGACATCTGCCATCACAAGGGTCCAATTATCCTTGGCTAGGACAGCGCAAAAGGCCTTGCCAAGACCTGAGGCAGCACCGGTGATGAATGCTCTTTTGTTAGGGAATTTTTGGCTGATAGAAAGGGCCATGAGATTGAGGTTAGTAGTAGATTATCGTGGAAATTACGAAAAAGCTGCAAGGGAAGGAAAGCGTTTAGGCAAAATGGCCTAATTCATTGAAATTGGATGCGAAAGTTATTCTTCATAAAGCTGAAAACGGATTGAGAACCTTTCTCAATCCGTTTTCCTTTGCTGCCAAAAAAAACTGTTTTATCTGACTAGAAGACGTCCTGTATAATGAAGGTCCTCAGCATTCACTTCGATATAGAAATGCCCCGTTCCTTCGAAGGCCTCTTCTCCTAGCTGAAAGAATTCTCCTGCATGAAATAGCTTTCTGTAGGTTAATCTTCCAAGTGCGTCATATATATTCACCTGCACCGGAGAAGAACTTGCCTGTGTCAATTGTATACTCAAAGGGAATTTGGTTACTGGATTTGGATAAACTTGGACCAATGACCAGTCTTCATTCCAATTGTAGAAATCAATCAAGGTGGCAGGAGTGTTTGTTCCTTGATGCCCAAAGATTCCAGACTCTGTTCCAACTAATAGCTCGTCAAAGTATAAAAACTGTATGCTCGTCCCTCTAGGATAGCTATAGCCTAATGTCCAGCTACTTCCGCCAACAGGAATAAGGTAAATATCTTCATCAACAGCTACATATATGGTATCTATTCCATAGGTAATGGCCTTTGTTTGTTGGCCTCCAGTACTTGGGAATCCAGCCGAAGGGAAACTTTCCCACAGCCTACTAGAATTGAGGGCTTTAAAGTAAGAGACAGGTTGATTGGTACTCATGTCTGTTCCACATACAACCAAGGTATCACCTGTTGGGCTTTTGGCAATATCAGTAATGGAAGCCATGATTGGGGTTCCAGAGCTTGTTCCTGAGGCATCCATATCCTGCTTGACGATCCAGTTTGAGCCTGATTTGGTCAATTTGTAGACGCTTTGCCCACTAGGGTAAGTGCTGTTATGAGATACACCAACAAAGGCTACCGTGTCTGTACCGTCCATGGCGAAGATGATGTCTTCTACATTCACGTCATTTCCAACCGAAGAAGCAGTTATCAAAATTTGATCCCAATTCGCTCCTCCGTCATATGAGTAAAACAAGCCGCCATTATTGCCTCTTTCAATCGTATAACCCACCATCACGATATTGGTATCGAATGGGCAAACTTCTACACTTCTGATTTGGGCTGCGCCCGTCATGTTGTTGCCAAAGGCAGGGAAATTATAAGGAGGGTCTTCGGCAGAGAAAAGTCGATTCCAATTCATCCCTCCATTTGTAGATTTGTAGACTCTTAAATTACAGGCGTAGACAGTATTCGTGTCTTGTCCCGCCATTCCCACAGCATAAAATGGAGAGCCGTCTCCCATTGGAAAGAAGGGTTTGGTCCATGATGGAGAACTGGTATAGGTGGATACCTTTCTGATACCGGATTTAGAGGCAGCCCAAGCAGTGGTTTTATTCACGAGCATATCGAAGTCATTGACCTGCACAGCTGTGATTCCTTCATTGATTTCGAAGATTCGGTCTCCACGATTTTCTGAACAACCAATTCCCATATCTGTACTCATGTAAACCACATCCATATTGACTGGATCACCCCATACAGGACCGTCATTAGGGTTGGTCTCTTTGCCAAATATCCCGAAAGTATGCCACAGGCTATCAACTCCCATGGAGTCATTGACCATGTTGGCGTAGTAGACTTTGTAGAAGGAAGAGTCTCCTCCAAAACTGATATTGGTTCCTGGTGCCCCTCCGAATCCACTGGAATAGGATCTCCATGTAGAGTCGTTGCTAGCAAGACCGATTTTTTTCTGCATGAAGTTGGAGCCGGCAGCAAACATTCTTCCATCCGGTGCAATGGCAAATGCTGACCAGTCAGTTACCCCTGAGAGGACAGCTGGAGAAATATCCTTTAAGGTTTTGTTTAGGGCAAGTGAATCGAAAGGTACAAGACTTTTGTAGAGGGAAGGATTGTTTCCTTTGCCAAACACATACAAGCACTTGCTTTGTGGATGGACACTCAAGACTGTTTCCATTATACCTGCGGGTAAGATGATTGGAGAGCTTGCATCGGCAGTATAAAAGCCAATAGCATTTAGTTTACCATAATGAAGCTCTGCTCCCTTGACATAAAACAAATGGTCATGGTCAATGAACAAAGAGTTGACGCCTCCAATTCCCTCGATGGTATAATAGCTAGAAGAATCTGGATGCGTTCCATACAGATTGCCTTGATGGATGAAAAACATATTCCCTGATGTTCCATGTCCTGCTATGTCCCTTATATTGCCCCCAAGTCCTGCTGAAGCATTCATGCTTGGGATTACTTGGAATGGCGAAAAGGATGAAGGCGTTCCAGATGAATGCTTTACATCTGCATAAAAGGCAGAGTTGGCACTTTCGGTTGTGACAAAAATGCGGCTACTGTCCCCACTTAAGCCGATGGCTGTTATGCCTACAACTCGCCCACCATAAATGGCTTCTGCTTTGGGAGCAGAAAGTTGAGCATGTAGACCTGAGAAAATTGAAAAGAAGCTTGAGAGTACTACGAGAAGTTTAATGGTGTGTTTCACGAACTATTTTTATATAATATTATTTCATTTATTGAAAAGTTTAAAACTGAATAAAGCAAATGCCTGACATATATTGAGAGAGTAGGGGAGCAAGGAGTAAAAACTCTCAGAGGGATGAGATGAATTTATGAGGATGCTTTTTTTTATTTCAAGAGAATATTCTAACTAGGAGTACGATACTAATCTACGCTACTACTGTTTTTCTCAATCCATAATCGATTTCACAGAAGACAAAATCTTCTTGAACAAATCCTTCATTTCGTTGATTTATTTTAGGGATTGCTGAACCGCAAAACATGGCCCATTAGCAGTCAATATTGAACCGGAAATGCCATGTCCGTTCTTCCAATTAATAGTATTTTGAACTGAATTGATTAGCAACTTGTAATATTTAATGAGCAGACATACTTACAACTACGGTCTTATTGGCAACTGTGCCTATCTTGCTTTGATTGACACAGATGCAAACGTGGGATGGCTTTGCTGGCCACGTTTTGACAGCAGCTTCTTATTTGGTGGCCTACTGGATTCAGAGAAAGGTGGAGAGTTTTCCATCAAACCTGCGACAGAGGGATATACCACGAAGCAGTATTACATTGAGAACACCAATATCCTCGTTACTGAGTTTTCTTGTGTAGACGGGGAATACAAGGTGGTAGACTTTGCGCCTAGATTTTACCAGTTTGAAAGATATTACAAGCCTCTTATGCTGGCGAGAAGGGTTATTCCATTGGCAGGAACACCTCGCGTTAAAGTAGTTTGTCGACCAAGAGGAGAGTATGGAGAGTTGGAGCCAGAGGTATTGTTTGGTTCTTCCCACCTTCGTTATATGGGACTAGATCGTCAAGTTCGATTGACTACTAATATTCCCTTAAATTATGTAGCAGAGGAGAAGCCTTTCGTTCTAAATGCGCCTAAGCATCTTGCCTTGACCTGGGGTGTACCTTTGGAAGGACCCCTAGAATCTACGCTGGATACATTCTACTCTAAAACCAAGGCCTATTGGAAGAGATGGGTGAAAAGAACATCCATCGGGCAATTCCATCAGAAAGAGGTACTACGTTCGGCTCTGGCCTTAAAAATCCACCAATACCAGGATACAGGTGCCATAATTGCAGGTACTACCACTTCTTTGCCTGAGTCTCCAGGTTCTGGAAGAAACTGGGATTATCGTTATTGCTGGATCAGGGATACACATTATACCCTAAAGGCACTGACTAACCTTGGGCACTTTACCGAGCTGGAACAATACGCACATTACATAGAGAACCTGGTGCTGACCATTGACCCCGAGGAAAGATTCCAGCCACTTTACTCCATCACGGGTGAGGCCAAACTAACCGAGAGAATTATTCCATTGTCTGGTTATCAGGGAAATAATGCACCCGTTAGGGTAGGAAACCAGGCCTACGAGCACATTCAGAACGATGTATATGGGCAAGTGTTGACCTCTCTCGTTCCCTTATTCGTAGATAAGCGATTGGCAGATGAGGACAAGCGTGCTTTGCTTCCACTAGTGATGCGTATTCTCAAGAAGATCGAGGAGACCATGTATGAACCAGATGCAGGTCTGTGGGAGTTTAGAAATACAGCTCAGCTTCACGCCTACACCTTTATTTTCCATTGGGCGGGATCTCAGGCGGCCTTAAAAATCGCAAGAGAGTACAAGGATTTTGAGATGATGACACTGGCTGAAAGGCTGGTAAAAGAGTCTGAAAAACAGATTGAAGCTTCATTCGACGCAGAAAGAGGCGTTTATACGCAGGCCATTGGTACCAAAAATCTTGATGCATCCATGCTTCAGTTGATCACGATGAAGTATCTTGATCCTAATTCTGATCGCGCTAAGAAGCACCTTGAGGTATTAGAGCAAGAATTGAAGACAGAGGAAGGACTATTTTACCGTTATAAGCATGCAGATGACTTCGGTAAGCCAGAAACCACTTTCCTAATTTGTGCTTTTTGGTATGTGGAGGCTTTAGCTGATGTGGGTAGAGTCAAAGAAGCTGTTGACATCTTTGAAAATCTCATCAAATACAGCAACCATTTAGGGTTGTTGAGTGAGGATGTGAAAGCCGAGGATGGTTCTCAATGGGGGAACTTCCCACAGGCTTACAGCCACGTAGGTTTGGTGAATGCCGCTTTCGCGATTGCTAGAAAATTGGACAAAGAGCCCTTTATGTTATAAGGATTCCCGATGAGATAAAAAATGGAAGCAGACTACCTGCTTCCATTTTTTTTGCCTGAATGATAGGATCATTTTACTCCCCAATCTTGCCTAACTCGATTCCTTCTGAGTAAGCAACAGGAATATTGTGTAGGTGGAAAGCATTTTTGATTCGTTTGTTCACCTCGAAGGTCGCATTCCAGTATTCGTCTGGAATGATGAAGGGGCGAACTTGAAGCACTACATTGTGGCTATCGTAGGCTAAGATTCCTATTTCTGGGGGAGGGTCCTGAAGGATAAAGGGGCAGTCTTTAAGGGCCTCCATGATGATATTTCTGATGGCGGGGAAACTGGATTCATAGGCAATGGGAACTTCAAGTTCGAGCCTGATTTTTCCCTGTGTGGAGAAATTGGTGATGATGTTATCGGTTACCTGCCCATTTGGGATGATGAGCGTTTTTCTACCGGGTGTGATAATGGTGGTATTGAAGATTTGGATACTCTCTACCTTCCCAAATTTTTCTGAGATTTCTACCCAATCTCCCACTCTGTAAGGCTTAAAAAAGACAATGGTAATTCCAGCTGCGAAGTTGCCCAGGAATCCCTGTAAGGCCAAACCAATAGCAAATCCAGCTGCAGCTAACATGCCCACAATGGCTGATATTTCTAAGCCAACAAAGCTTCCAGCTATCAAGACTACCAGAATCTTGAGGCTAATGTCGATCATTGACATCAAAAACTGCCTAATTTCCGCGCCTACACTGGCCCGTTCCATAGATTTGTTGAGAACATAGGCTACCCTTTTGACCAGCCATAGGCCAATAACGAGGGTGGCGAGGGCTTTCCCAAGGTTGATCGCAAGGTCAATGACCCAAGGGGGAATTTGACTAATGAAAGCGTTTAAATCCATTTAAACTGATATCAATGGTGTTTAATTTGTTGAAGCAAAGTTAGGTCTGGCCCTTTAACCAAAAAAGGCCATTTGCCATCAAAAATTATCCATTGGCTCAGTGATGAAAGCTTAGATGCTTTCCTTCAAAGACTTTCTATCGATCTTGCCACTCCCAATTTTTGGTAGTTCGTCCAGTATGACAAATTCCTTAGGGATTTTGAATTTGGCTAGTTTGTCTTGGCAAAAGGACTTTAATTCGGTAGCTGAAATCTCTTTTGTTTGATCGAGTTTGATAAAGGCTCTTCCACATTCCCCCCATTTGAGATCGGGGATTGGTACGACTGCACATTCTCCTATGGCTGGATGGGTCATCAGAACACGCTCAACTTCTGCTGGGTATACATTTTCTCCACCCGAGATAAACATATTCTTGATGCGATCTACGATGTAGATAAAGCCCTCTTCATCACGACGTGCCATGTCTCCAGTATAAAGCCATCCATCCTTGATAGACCGTTGGGTAGCTTCTTCATTATCCCAATAGCCAGGGGTTACAATTGGACCTCGGATTAGCAATTCGCCTGCGATATTGTCTCCACATTCCTTTCCTGCTTCATCCACGATTTTTGTTTCAATGTAGAAGTTAGGTTTCCCAATGGAACCGATTTTTCTGATAGCATCGTGGTGATTCAAAGAAGTTAAATTGGGACCTGCCTCCGTCATCCCATATCCTTGTCTAATGGGAATCCCTTTTTTGTGGTATGTCTCTATCAAGGGTATAGGCATAGCTTCTCCACCCACAATCATGTACCTCAACTTGTCCATGAGAACGCTATCAAAAGTAGCCTGATCTTTCATCATGTTCAGCATGGTTGGGACACCCATAAAAATTGTTACCTCTTCTTGTGATAGGCATGCTAGTACTTCTTGTGGTTCAAAACCCTGCATTAAAATGGTGAATGCCCCCCTGTGTAGAAAGGGAGTTAATAGCACATTCCATCCCCCTGTATGAAAAAGAGGCATGACATTAAGGGTGCGATCTTGACTCGTGATATCTAGCCTTAATGCAGTATTGATCGAGTTCCACAACAACATTTTGTGGGTATAAATGGCACCTTTGGGAAAGCCAGTTGTACCTGATGTATACAGAATGAAGACAGGATCTTCCTCTTCAACTATTATAGGGCTCAATAGGTGATCATTCAAATGGAAATTTTCCACTTCCATGCTGAGATCTTCTATGGCTCTGGCAAACTTCAATTGTGTGTTCAGACTTTTGGATTCCTGATGGGCATTTAGCTTATCAAGGAATTTTTGATGGGCTAAAAGGCCACTTGCCTGGCAGTCTTTGATCATGAAGATTACTTCAGAAGGACTCAATCTCCAGTTGATAGGAACCAAGATAATTCCTGTCTTTTGTGCAGCGCCAAAAAGAAATACCATATCCGCACAATTCTCGCAGAGGATGGCTAGCCTGTCTCCTTGTTGAAGACCCTTAGTATCCAGTAGCCAATGCCTCCATTTCTCTGCTTTGAGGTTGCATTGAGCATAAGTAAAGATCTGTTTGGAACTATATTCCATAATGGCGGGGGCATCAGGCCTATAGGCTGCCCATTTTGCTAGCCAGTCTTTTGTATACTGAATGGTCATACAGAAGCCTTAGTGGTAAGGGGTCCAACTTCATTTTTGTTGAAGAAAATCAAATAGCCCAAGAAGCCAACAGCAGAAGCGACTAAGATAGCTGTCGAAGAGGCAATAGCTGGGTTTCTAACGGGCTCTTGCATATAGCTGCCAATTCTCCCGTAGTATATGAGGAAATGTACGATAACAGCAGTTGCAGACGCTACGATGGCCGCTTGCTTGGGTGTCTTTGGGAAAAAGGTCCCAAACAAAACTGGGACAAAGGCTGCAGAGAAATAAGCATATACGCCATTTTGTGCAAAAATTGCCACGCTCAAATCAGGTTTAATCAACTGTTGATAGGAGAGGATAAAGGATATAATGGCTAGCAATAAGATAACCCATCGGTTGGCTTGTATTTTTTTCTTTTCTGCTCCATCCCCAGTAAATAGGAGGTGACCCAATTTGGCATCCAGTATATCAGATGTAATGGTTGTTGATAGGGATTGTATGAGTCCTTCAAGCGTAGAGATTCCCGCAGAAATCAGGCCTAGAATGACAATCAAAGTCAGGATAACTGGAAATTCCGTAGCTACATAGGTAGGAATAATACTATCCATGGCAATGGTCTCCCCTCCAACAATGAGGTCTGGAAATTCCAGGCGCGCGTATAGGCCTGTTATGACCACCATAAAGAATAGTGCCTCAACTAATATTCCCCAAAATAAATAGGTATTCACGTCTTTGGGATTCTTAAGAAGAAGAGACTTGGTGATGATATGTGGCTGGCAAATGATGGCTACCCCAATGATGAACTGGCAAAAAATGATCTCATAAAAATCCCTGAAAAGGGGAGAGGAGGGATTGGTATTTTCAATGAGTAATGGATCTATCTGACTCAAAGAATCCCAGAATCCTTTGACACCATTGGAGAAGTGTTCGTACCCACTACCCAATAAGAGCAAACAAACTACCAGCATAATCAGGGCTTGGATGGTATTGGTATAAACCATAGAGTTGGCTCCTCCAACACTCATATATCCGAAAATGAATACGATGACAGCAAGAAGGACCCATACTGGTTCTAACTGAAGGTTTGCTGCCAGAACATTGGTCAAACCCACGCAAATGAGGACGATGAAGGTGATCAAGAGCAAGGAGAGGAGGGCAAAAAAGAAGGCAAACCACTGGGAATTGTATCTACTCCCGATCCATTGTGCCATGGTGAGTGCCTGGATGGAACTCCCAAATTTTCGAAATCCCTTGGTAAAAATCACCAACGATATCAAAGCTCCTGCTGGTAGGACGAAGGCATAAGAAATAACTGCACTCCAGCCATAAAGAGCTACAAAGCCAGGATTGATAATGAAGGTGGCTGCACTGGTGGTAGAAGCAGCTAATGCCAATGCCACCGCCAAGGGCGAAAATTGACCCGAACCCACTGCAAAATCTTTGATGCTTTTGGTCTTGCTGGCCGATCTGATCACCAAAAAGATGACTGTCGCCATATAGGCCAGAATCAAAAGCCAAGTCCCTGTTAACTTCATTGCGAATTAATCTTTTGTCTACGGAAAAAGAACTCATTATTTATCTTCGATCAAGCCGAAAAATTCAGCTGCCCAATAGGTAACATAAAAGCCCGCATTGACAGAGAACCTTCCAGTGGCTCCTCCTTGTTTGGGACCTGTACCTGGACTCACAGGCATAGCATGGCCAAGCTTCTCTACCTCAAATGTAACGACCTTTCGCTTTTTCATGTTATCGAGATAGCTTTTCCGTGTCACATTAGGGTTTCCATCAAAGTTAGATTCTACAATAGCCTTTTCTGCGGTCAGTTTATGAAGAGCTTGCCATTGCTCGGCGAGTTCCTCCATATTTTTCCTGTTGACGACAGGGTCTTCGGCTCCATGGAAGATAACTAGATTAGGATATGCTCCTTTGTATTCGGGGTTTTGTTCGTGTACCAGTTTTCCCCATTGATCGGGTGCTTGGTCTACCGCTCCTTGCATGGCCAGAAGAGCGCCTTCAAAGGTGATTGTGGCCTTGTAAGGAACACCCGCGATGACAGCTCCTCCTTTGAAAAGAGAAGGATAGGTAGCCATCATCACCGCAGTCATACATCCACCAGCCGACAGACCAGAAACATAAATTTGGCTGCTATCGATATCTTGAGAAGAAAGAAGGTAGTCAATCATACTTTTAATGGATTGAGTCTCCCCTTCATCTTTATTGATATCCCCTTCTAGAAACCAGCTGAAACACTTGTTGGGATTGTTACTAGCTACTTGTTCGGGATACAAAACTGCAAAGCCATATTTATCTCCCATTTCGTTCCATCCTGTTTCTCGGGCATATTCTTCAGAGTTTTGTAGGCACCCATGGAGGGCTACAACCAGAGGCATAGGACCTTTCGCCTGAGCTGGAAGGTGTAAAAAGGCTTTCAATTCACCCGGATTTGGGCCAAAGTCCTCAATAAGTTTCATCTGTCCTTGTGTTGTAAAAGGCAGAATTCCCAAAAGGAACAGCCCTGCCATCCATAATTGTGTGTGGAGAAAGGTTGAGGTTTTTTTCATTCCATGATAATTGATGGAAGTGATGGTAGCAGCCAGCCAAGCAGAGTGAATGACATCAATCCTATTTCCCTGCAGGCTGACTGTTACACACTGTATGAGTTAGTATTATTTGATCGGTTTGATGGGACCAAGGTTCACTTTCAATTCAACAGAGAACAGTCTGCCAATGGAAGGGGAGGCTACAAACTCCCTCACCTCAGAATTGAATAGGTTTGTAACCTGTCCGGAGATCACATATTTCCCTTCAGCTAACTTTACACCTGCGGCTATATCCACATTTACAAATCCGCCAAGAGGACCGTAGTTAAAGGTACGTCCTACTCTTGCATCTTCTACTACTGGCGAACCATTGTAAATCAGATCCTCATTAGTGGCTGCAGCTACGTTAATCCCAGAGAAGAAATCGTAAGCTTGTACCCATCTCACGAAAGCGTTCGCGAAAAACACATCATTTCTATAGTTGACACCGGCAGAAATCTTATTAGATGGTGCATTGATAGGCAAATCAGTAGGACTGACTTCACCATCTCTATTGCCATCGTTTTCTAGGTCTGTTTCATCCAAATCAAATCCGAAGAAAGAATAGTTCAGGATCGCATCGAAGTTTTTGTTCAATACATACCTCAAACCCATGTCGAATCCATAAGTATTCACGCGACCAAAGTTGACATAGGTTAGGACCAATCCTGCACCCGCTTCTGGTGTACCAGGGATCAAGTTCTGAATGGGAGTATCTCCACGGTCTGTAACCAAAACACCATCTAGGGGCCTAGCCACATTAATGGCAGGGCTTAGGAAGTTGGTTGAAATATTGTAGTAAGCGTTGGCATCTACAAAGAGTTTCTTGGCAACGGTTCCTTTGTATCCAACCTCAATGGTTTGAATTTTTTCCACCTGAAGGGGATCGACTGTACTGTTGTCGCTAAGGGTAAATCCTTGTCCATTTCCTAGAAGCAATCCACCGAAGATATTCGCTTCAAGGTTAAGAATAGTCGGTGCCGCAATCCCTTGGGAATACGTAAATCTAAGCGCACCATTCGGTACAAAGTATAACAAAGCACCTTTTGGCACAAAGTTGAAACCGTAAAGGTCATGGTTATCTGCACGTAGGGCCCCCATCAACTTCAATTTATTTCCAATCTTGTACTCGGCCTGCGCATAAACCCCGATTTGATTGATATTGATTTGGCCATCGCCGTCTATCAAATACGTTCCAAGGCTATTGGCCATGTCCCTTTGGAACTGTGCCCCACCAATGATAGAGAAATCTCCCCAGGTTTGATTTCCTTGAACCTCTGCATTGAGACGATTGGACTGGTCCTTAAAAATAGCTCCACGATTGAGAGGAATCCCAATACTAGGTGTGTCTGCGTTTAAGGGAAACCAGGCTGTGCTGTAGGAATTTTCCAAGGCTTCTTCTTCACTAAAACCACTTCCAATATAAGACCAGTAATTTTGGGTTCGTTGGTTGATAGCATAGGTAGAGTCTGTGCGAGACTGGGTATAATATACCTGGCCAAACCATCGTGGAGACTGAAACTTCAATTGATAGTAGTGAATTCTCCAGTCTTTGATTTGGTTTCTACCTGCGTTGGTCTGGGCAAGGTTATTGCTATTGGAGTGCCCAGTCATGAAAATGATATCATGGTTTTCCTTAGGGGTATAAATGATTTGAGCTTCTCCACGTAGGACGTTGAAGTCTCTGTTTAGCTCTAGTTCTTCAAATGGATTTCCTCCAATGTATACGGAGTCTACATAGTCAAACTCAGTTCCTTGGGTATATTCTCCTGTGATTTTGAAGGCTAGTTTGTCCTCAATCAACACCTGAGCATGTCTGAGTCTTCCTGTCAATACATTTTGGTTTCCAGCCCCGACTGCTAGGGTAGTTCCTTGGTAATCCCTTGGATCTTTGGTAATGGTGTTGACGAGTCCGTTATGGGCGTTTGGCCCATAAAGCGCCGCAGCAGGTCCTAGAATGATCTCAACTCGTTCAATATCCTCCTTCACTATTGTACTAAGGCTTCCCAGGGGTAGACCTGTCGCAATAAGGGTAGAGAATCTACCGTCATTTACCTGGAGGTTCTTTGGGTTAAAAGCGGAGTTGAATCCTCGTACGTTCAGACCTGTTCCTAATACCCCAGCTCTTACATAGTCAACACCTTTGGTACGACCTGCCAATTCTCCGATATTGAAGGAAGGGAGTTCGTCAATACTTTGGCTTCTGATGACATTCACACTGGCAGGAGCCTGGGTGATCTTTTCAGGGCGTTTGGATGCAGAGATAATGACTTCTTCTCCCAGTACATCCTGACTTTCCAGTTTGATGTTAACTTCCGCTGTGTTGCCAGCAGAAACAGTAACTTCTTTTTCCATGTCGGCAAACCCAATGAAGCTAATCACCATGTTATGGGTTCCCGCTTTTACGTTTTCGAGAAGGTAATTTCCTTTTGAATCTGTATTGGTTCCTAGATTCAAGGCAGGAATACTTACCGTAGCGCCAATCAGGCTGTTGTTCCCAGAGGCGGAACTAATACGGCCTTTTATGCTACCATTTTGCCCAATTGTGGCAAGAGGTACCATCAATGCGAGAATCAGTAGAGTCCAAATCTGTTTCATAAATAATAGTTTGATTTTCAGTAGTATGCCCCTTCGACCCTTTCCAGACTTGAGACCATAGCTCTTCCACCTCTGAAAAAGATCAGATTTATAAGAAAATGTAAGCTCTTTGAATTCCAGTAAGGGAACAATGGGTTCTTAGTACTTAAAAAAGGAAAATCTGGACCTTCAAAGAATCAGATCAGAAATTAGTTTGGCTCGACTATTTCTGTTTTTTTGATGAGCAGTATTAGCTTTGCGTTGATAGTCAGTTTGTTAGGGGCGATTTAAGTTAGGTTGACTGAATTCCAATCTCTTGTTTGACCTCCTTTATTATTGTTGGAAGGTGAGGAGAAAGTTCCTCGATAAGTTCACACATGATTTGTCTTGTTTTAGGTGCACTCATAAAGGCCTTTTTACCACTATAGTGAAGTTGTTCCTGTAAGTAGTCTTGGTTGATCAGTCCTTCTTTGTACTGTGCCATTAGCATATACCAATATAATCCCGGAACATAACCTGGTCTTACTTTATAGGACTCCTCCCTTTTGAGGAGTTTATACCTTGAGGCTGTTTTATTGATGACTTCGTATTCTTCAAGGACCAACAAGATTCTAATGTAAGCTGTAAAGAAGCCATGCCATCTCTGGGTAAGAACCTGATCTTTGTATCCACGCAGGAAAATCTCTGCATATCTCTTGCCTTCTTTTAACATTCCATTTTGTTGTAGGCATCTGATATAGTTTGTCGCAAAGGCTACTCGGGTATGTGAGTTGGGAGAATTTTTAATGCTGGGAAGGGCTTCGCTCAACAAATCTAGCGCCTCTTTTTCGCGCATACCTTTGAGTAAGACCGTGCTCAGGCTATTGACATAATGGAGATAGTCGGCATTTTGGTGCCTTATGGAGAGGTAGCCATACTTTATGGCAGTTTCTTGTTCGCCTATTAAGGAATGAAAGAGAAGACGATTAAAGTAGTAATTGGCTAGTATACGTCGTGAATAAAACAATCCTCTCTCAAACAACCCATCCAAATGATGAAGGATTTGTTGAAGCCTTTCATATTCCCTGTAATTGATATAGATGAAATTAAGCCTAACTGCAGCTCGATAACGATTCAATCCATCTAACTTCTCATCATAAAAAATGCTTTGAAGACTTTCTTCCCATTGTTGGGACTCAGTGTTGTTGAGGGAATATTGATTGGTAATATCTACTGTCGCTTCATGAATACTTTCAAAGGTTTTGATGGCCTTTAGGTAAATATCTTCCTCTTGCGCCATGTATGAATTGACCTTCTGATAGGCGCTGTGCCTCATTCTGATGAGTAAATATTGCCGAAAATGGCGGGCAAGATCGAACTGCTTGGTTAAATAAAATGGAGGGGGGCATGATTTTTCCAAGGCTTTAAGGAGTTCCTTTTCTTCATGGGGCAGAATATTATCTTGAAGGATGGCGGATTCCATTCGGGTGATCCAAGCGTATTGTTGGTCTACATCGATGAGTTGGAGCTTTTTTTGAATCCACTTTTTGATACGTGAGTATTTTCTTTTATCAATGGATGTATCAAAAGGAAGAAAATCAGCCTCCTGCTGGGAGTTATAGACGATTCGATTGAGGATAGCTTGATTTTCCTCATCTTGAAATTCAGCTATATGTTGAAGATAGGCAACTTCATGTGGGTAGAGTTCCTGGGTAAATGCGGTGAAGTTTTTGAGTTTCTCCTTCATGAAATAAGAAGTTATAGGAGAGATCAAGCCCCACTCAAAACTTCTCTTTTACCTAATTCTTTAACGATCAATAGGTAAAGCAAGCTCCTGCAAAGGCCAGTCCTCCTCCTGATCCAATCAACATGACATGTTCCCCTCGCTTTAGTTTACCTTTTTGTTCGGCTTCAGCAAAGGCCATAGGAATGCAGGCAGATCCGGTGTACCCGTAATGGTGCATAATGGTATGAGCTCTCGACATAGGTAACGACAACTCTTCCATGGTTGCGACAATGGTATTATAATTAATTTGGGTGAAGAAGAAATGACTTATGTCTTCCAATGCCAGCTCAGCTTGCTGACTTAACTCTCTCGCCATTCTACTCCATTCATCTCTATTAAGGGTCTTGGGAAAACGGTACACAAATTTCAATAGGTGATCTTTATTGGCTAAGGCAGCTTCAGAAATGGGTTGATGGGTTCCTCCTGCATAAATTCCCATACCATCGTGATATTTACCTTGGGTAAACAACATGGATGATCGGAAACCGGGTTTCTCCTTTACCCCTAGCACTAGTGCTCCGGCTCCGTCAGCAAAAAGAGTAACCGTTTTCTTGTCCTCCTTATTCAGAAATTTACTCATCGCGTACGCACCCACTACAAGTATATGAGCGTAGTCTTCTCGCGCTCCTAGGTAGGTAGCGGCTATGTCAAGACCTGTTACGAAACCTGCGCAAGCGGCATTTAAATCAAAGGTTCCGGCTTGAGTTGCCCCCAATTTATGCTGTAAGACAGAGGCAGTAGAAGGAGATACGTACTCGGGGGTATCTGTGGCAACGATGATCAAGTCTATGTCATTAGGATTTAAATTGGCCTTGGACAAAGCGCTCTTTGAGGCTTTCAGACATAAATCGACCGTTGACTCATCTTCATTTGCCCATCTTCTTTCATAGATTTTTGCGGTTTCGCTTAGCCAAGTTGATACCTCAATCCCTAGCATCTCATCGAAATAGGCATTGTCTAGAACAGTGGATGGGGCATAAAGCCCTGAGGATAAAATATGGGCGTAGCGCATGAGAGAAGTTGTTAAGAATGGAATAAAGGTAAGGAGATGAGTTTAAGTTAAATGGTGATTCCCCCATTGACATTCAGGGTTTCGCCGTTAATAAAAGAGGAAGCCTCTGAAGAAAGGAAAAGATAGGCCTGTGCAATTTCTTCAGGTTTGCCAAATCTTTTCAGGGGAGTTTGAGCTTCAATACCTTCAATGACTTTAGGAGGTATGGTATCAATCATTTCCGTAGCAATAAATCCAGGGGCAACTGCATTTACATTGATTCCCTTAGGGCCTAACTCACGTGCCCAAACTTTGGTCATACCGATCACACCTGATTTGGTCGCTACATAATTGGTCTGACCGAAATTGCCATAAACACCCACAACAGAGGAGGCATTCACTATTTTTCCCGTACCTTGTTGGATCATGATGGGGGCTATGGCTTGGGTGCAATTGAAAACTCCCCCTAAATTGACTTGGATGACGGCATTCCATTGTTCTTGTGTCATTTTTATCAACCTTGCGTCCCTTGTGATGCCAGCATTGTTGATCAGTATATCTATTCGACCGTAGGTGGAATGGGCTTCATGTGCAGCTCTCTGGCAGGCCTGATAGTCAGTCGTATTGACGAATGAAAAACTTGCCTTGTACCCATTTTTGGATAATTCTCCCGCAAATTCCTGGCCCCTACCTTCGTCAACATCCCAAATGATTACAGTTGCTCCTTCTGAGGCAAACAATTCCGCTGTAGCCTTTCCTATGCCTTTGGCTCCACCTGTAATGATGGCAACTTGGTTTTCCAATCGTTTCATATACACTATTGTAGCTAGTCCTGTTATAGTTTCGCATCCAAAAAAACGGTAAATCACCAAACCTGTCGATCACTATAACTTATTGTTAGCTGCGACTATCCAAAAAATAAGCAAGGAAAGGCTGGGTTATTTCATTGATTATGAGCAATTTAGGGTATTTTTAACTGCGGTCGACCCACCGTAAGGAGACCAAATACAAAGAGCTGCGAATCTTAACTTCGCAGCTCTTCTCAATATGTATGGTAGGAATTATTTTTTGTCAATAGCCATGACAACTGCTACTGCATCTTTGCTTCCCTGAATTTTTCCGTCGAAGCTAATCTCTGTTCCCCCTGAATACTTCACATTCGGGATGAATTTGCTTCTTAAGGCATTGTTAACTTTTTCAGCGTAGTTATTTCCCCTAGCCGAATTGATGGCGTTGTTAATGGCCTGATAATCCAATTCCCTTTTGGAAACGACCACTGCCATGTAATCCTGGTTTCCTAATCCATCAGGAACCATAGAATAATCTCTTGGGAATAATCTCACCCCTGTCAATCCGCAATAGGCTGAGTGTTTGTTGGTGTAAGGGAATAGAACATAGGAAGAACCATCGGTTTCTGCTCCAAATACATATGTGTAACACTCCACAGAGTTGGTAACAGCGATTTTGAATTTATCTCCTTTGTTCAAAGCCTGCATGGTCTTGAAGGTATTCCCACCTGTATTTCTCAATTGAACGGATCTTCCTCCATTGTTGAGAACCAAGGCGAACTTCACCGCTAGCCGGTCTTTGTTGGCTTGAACGGATTGCCCCATTGGATACAAACCATAGGCCTCCATGACGTAGAAGTCAAAGTCTCTGTAGGTTACCCAACATACACCATTCTCTCCCCATTCTGGCCCCCATGAATTCATGATTTGGAAAGCACCACCAGCAAAGTTGTCATCGTATCCAATCACACACATAGCGTGTCCACCAAATCCTCTTTTACTTCTATCTCTTTGGGTGGGTTGCCATAGTTTTCTTCCTTCCATCGCCTGCATGAAGCTTCCTCCTACTTCCATTCCGATCACCACTGGACCTCCTTTGGCAATATACTGGCGAATGGCCTGCATATCTGGAGTGCTTCGTCCTTTGGTCAAACGCTGGTATCCTCTCACCTTGAATTGGGAGGCGACTCTGGCCTCAGAATCAGAAGCTCTTAGTCTACAAGTACTTGGATCGTAAGGAAACTGGCTCAAGGGCAATGATCCGTACTGCTTCATAAAGCCCATGGCATCAGGTAAATAAGAACCCTGACAATTGGAATTAGGAATAGCGATATGGTTGTAGAGGAAGGATGGGCTAAAGGGAACCTGAGAAGGATTTTTGCCCGTTTCTCTAGCATATAGAATGGATCTAGCCGCGTAAGCTGATGCCCAACCCACACATGAACCCTGTCTTCCCTGGTTTTGTCTGGGGGGAGCATATTTTAACAAGGAAAAGGAGGATGGAACGCCATTGGAACCATAGGCCAAGGGCTCAAAAATCTCGGTTTCCAGAAACTTTGCCTCATTATAGGTAGCCCCAGTACTAAAGGGAGAGTCTTCTATACCTCCGCCACCTGCATTGTTCAGAAATTCTGCACCTCCGAAGAAGAAATACCATGCGCCACCTATCAACAGAACGGGAATGATCAGTTTGGGGCGCTTGAACAAAAACAATAGCAGAAAGGGGAGTAATTTTCCCAGACCTCCGATTCCTCCTCCCCCTCCGGGGTTATTGGGGCGGTTGTCATTATTCTGTTGACCCTGATTCGGATCTTCTTCCATTCTAATAGGCATGGCAATTCTAGTTGGCTAGGTAGTTTAATTATAACAATTCGGTAGCTAAGTTAGCTAATTCTGATCTTTCACCTTTTTCAAGGGTAATGTGCGCGTATAGCTTATTTCCCTTGAGTTTGTCAATGACATAGGAAAGTCCGTTTGATTGTGCATCCAAATAAGGCGTATCAATCTGGTGGATATCTCCTGTAAATATCAGTTTGGTCTCTGCTCCAGCACGTGTAATAATGGTTTTAATCTCGTGTGGCGTCAAGTTTTGCGCTTCATCAATGATAAAGATAACCTTATCTAAGCTTCGACCTCTGATATAAGCCAAAGGGGTAATCATGATTTTCTCCTGCGTCACCATTTCTTCAATTGCCTTGTAGCGTTTCTCCGATGGCTTGAACTGATTCTTCACAAAGCGCAAATTATCCCAAAGTGGTTCCATATAGGGATTTAACTTGTCCTTAATGTCTCCAGGCAAAAAGCCAATATCTTTGTTTCCCAACGGTATAACTGGCCTGGCAATCAGGATTTGTCTGAAGTCTCTTCTTTGTTCCAAGGCTCCAGCAAGTGCCAAGAGCGTTTTCCCCGTTCCAGCTACCCCTTGGATAGTTACCAACCTCACCTCTGGATTGAAGACGGCATGTAACGCAAAAGTTTGTTCTGCATTTTTGGGTTTGATCCCATAGGCAGTTGACTTTTCTACCCTGTCTAGGCTTTTGGTTTGGGCGTTGTAGTAGGCAAGGGTAGACTGTGTGCCGTTTTTCAGCACATAGTAATGGTTTTCCACCTGCTTGTCCTCAAACACTTCTTTGACCCCAATGGTCCCATTTTCAAATATCTTATTGATCACCGCAGAAGATATATTCTCAACCTGTGATCTTCCATGGTAATTCAGGTCCTTGATCTTGCCAGTTTCGTAGTCCTCGGCTGGCAGGTTCAAGGCTTTGGCTTTGAGACGGAGGTTGATGTCTTTGGTGACAAGTATGACCCTTGAATCCGTCTCATGTTCCTGAAGCGCTATGGCAGCATTCAGAATTTTATGGTCTGGTTTGTTGTCGTCGAATATTTTGATGGCATCCACGGAAGGTCCACCATTGGGCATGACTACCTTAAATCTCCCCTTCCCTTCGCCTGGAATCTGAATCCAGTCTTTGAGGGTGAATTTGTAGGCGATAGAATCAATAAAGCGGATAAACTCCCTCGCCTCAAAATTCTTCATGGAATTTCCTTGCTTTAGGTGATCAAGTTCTTCCAATACAGTGATGGGAATGGCAACATCGTTTTCCTCGAAGTTGTTGATGGCGTCGTGATCGTGGAGAATGACAGAGGTATCCAATACAAAGATCTTTCTCCTGGCATGTTGAACCATATGTATATTTCCTGTTCAGAAAATAGCTTATAGCTGTTCTCTGGTTGTTATTGTAGGCGTTCAATCGCTGGTATGGCTTCGGACGAACCAGCTTTTTGATGTAACCTAAATATAAAAGTTACAGCCAATAAACAACGAAAAAATTTAGGAAATCATATGTGGATAAAGTTGAGAATAATCGAGGTGATATTCAGGAAAAAGAGCCATTTGGAAAGAACCAGTTTTGTTCGCCCTCAAGGTCTTCATATTCTCCTCGAAGTTGATGAAGCAATTCAATAATCATTTTATCTTTAATTTTTTCCTTTTCTTGATTTAAAGAATTTATGGGAATGGCAGTGAAATAGTTTAATCTCCGACTATTATGAAGATGAGGTAGAAGTTCCGGTATAGCTCCTTCCTTATAGAATACTATAACAACCTTACAAAAAATTAGTGCCCAGGCAAGTTCCATGATTGAAGCAGACTTTGCCTCTGGAGAGTCATGTATCAGAACAAAAAATTGAGTTCGCTTCATATGCTCCATTTTATCTAGGAATGAAGTCTTTTCTATAACTGTTCTTCTTTTACCACCAAAAATGATCTTCAAATCTGGGATCGTTTCTTGTATGGCTGAGAGGATAAAGTCGATACTTTCTTTATTTTTTTGAAATCTTTCTTCAGAAATGGAATTGGTTGGGGTAGATAGAAATAAGGTTGGTTTATCTTCATTAAAGAATAAGCTTCTTTTGTTTGTCCTATATTTCGTGAGCATGGCTCTTAAGTCTTTCTTGGAGTAGACGGCATTGGGTAATTTGATTTGATTTAAATTTTTTCTTGACAAATATCTTCTGATTGCTGGGTCTACTGCGAAAAATTCCTCTGATTCATGACGGTAGGAAAGGAGTTTACTATCGATATTCTTGGTGGTATCCGTAATCAATTCCAGGACAATTGTCCCAGACATAATAGAGGTATTATTCCAATGACTCAAATAAATTCCAAGAGCTAATTCTCTGGGAGATGGCCCCATGGTTACTTGAAAAAATAACCTTTTACTTGGCATTTCACTACATCTTAGATCAAAAATTCCTATTGAATCTCGTATTAAATTAAAACTCCCTATGTACGTAGGGCTTAGACCGCCGCTTATATTATGTAAGATGACTTCTCCACTTCTAGAGACAGTTAATCTTATTCGTCCCATTTTTGCCTCTGAATGGATGGAGGAATGGAAAAAATAGCCTAACCAAGAGTATCCATAGAATTCCTCAGTGTTGGTTCTTTCCGAGAGTTTTTCCTTTTCTAGTATTTCACCTCTGTAAAGATTAAAAGCCTCTATTATCCTCACATATTGGTCCCATTCCTTTTTTGTATAGGTACGACCCGCAATTTTTGCTCGCTTTAATTCATGGAATAATTCGTGAAATCCGGATCGAGTGATGTTGGTGGTGTTTTGGATTTTATTTGAACTTATCACCCAATCTCGGAAGTCACCAAATCCTTTAAATGGGGGCCTTTTAAGATCTTCTAGGAGTTTTTCTAGGTCTTCAATTATCTTATCTAATTGTTCCATATCATTTTATGATCAGCTATAGTATATGAAATACTGTTAATTTTCATTAGTCCAAAAATAAGTTCATTTGAATAGTTTGAAAACTCTGAATTCAAAGGAATTTCTTTGAAAGAAAGGAATAGTCTCATTGAATACTGAATTCTGTTGAAAAGAGTTGAATATGAGTGGTTTGTGTTGCTTTAGATCGGAGGTATTTGTCCCTTTGGTTTAAACAATTAACCACAAATAGTTATGCAAGCAACAGATTTAAAAAGGAATGTATGTATTGGGATTTTCCTTCTGATAGGGATACTCTTTATGACGAAATCAATGGCTCAGCCGCCCAGACCAAAGGGTAATTATCCAGATACTAAGAGATATGTCTCTAATTGGTGTAAGCAGTATTTTAATGGGTGTTTTGAGGGTAGGGAGTTTAATAAGGTTACAAAAATTACTTCCATAAAAAGGAAAAATGGCTACAAAGAAATCCAAGGTGAATTAGTTTATCTAAATATTTTGGGTATTCCTCAGGGTGTAAAATTTTGGATGAATGTTTACCCGTCCTATGTAAGGTTTTGGAAGCAGTCTCTGGGTCCGGATCCAAATGGTTCTGATGATTGGACTTGGCAATGGGAAGAATGTAATAGCTAGACCGATTTGAGGCAGGGAAAATTCCTTGTCTCAAATCCTAAATCCCCCTTCTCTTCATCTCCCTTTTCAACAACTCCACCTCTCTGGTGGACTGACCTGCAATGGAGGTGTTTTCCTGGGCGCGGCGCATCATATAAGGCATCACGGCCTTTACGGGGCCATAGGGCAGGTACTTAGCTACATTATAGCCGTGGTGGGCGAGGTTGAAGGATATGTGGTCAGACATAGAAAGCAGTTGAGAAAACCAAACCCAAGGGTGCTTGGGTTCAATGCCTTTTGCGGCCATCAATTCTGTCAGGTACTTACAGCTAAACTCGTTATGACTGGCAGCGCAAACGGCTACGTGATCATGGTTATCAATGCATAACTTTAGCCCTGCATTGTAGTCTCTATCTGTGGCTTCTTTGTTGGGCTGGATGGGATCTGGATAGCCCATATCCTCAGCTCTTTTTCTTTCCTTCTCTTGGTAAGCCCCTCTTACCAACTTAACGGCGAGTATATATCCATTTTCCTTGCTGTGTGCAATCAGTCTTTTCAGGTAGGCCAAGCGATCATGGCGGTAAAACTGTACGGTTTGCCACACGATAGGAGCCTTTGTATTATACCGCATCATGAGCATTTCGGTTAGCTCATCGATGGGATGTTGAATCCATGTTTCTTCTGCATCTATGAAAAAGGGGACGTTGAGGGTATGGCCAAGGGCTGCAATCTCCTCGATTCTCACTTTGACTCTCTCCCATTCTTGGTTTTCAGCCTCCGAAAGTGCTTTCCCAGCCTGAATCTTTTCCATGAGTCCAAAACGTGCCAAGCCCGTCATTTTTAAGGCACTGAAGGCTACTTCGTCCTTTTCCTGTCCCACTTGTATGGTTGCCAGAAATTCCTGTTGGGTGGCATCAAATCCTTCTTCAGTCTTTTCTCCTTCAACGGAATAATCCAGGGCAGTCTTGACCCCATATTTAGCCAGGTACTTAGTTTTGCGGTCTACCTCCTTTAAGGAAGGTCCGCCCACGAAAAGGTCATAAATGGTATTTTTGACCATTCCTTTGATGGGCAATCCCATGTTGAAGGCGGTCGTCAACATCCCTGGACCAATTTTGGTCAGGAAGGGATTTTCGATCATTCTGTACAACCAATAGGTACGCTTGAGCTTGGCATCCGCTTGGGCTTGGAAGGCTAGTTCGGTATTGTTGAAGTCAATTTTTGAGGAAACGCTTTGCATAGTAATCCAGTATCAGTAGCTCGTATATAGCCATGCAATTTACAAAAACTCAAAAAGAGAATCTTTGTTTTTTCTTATGAAATTGTGGTCTTAATCCAACTTGATTTCCCGGTCTTCTGTAGACCTTAGTGCATCCTCGTCTTCGATGGGAGGAGGGACAAAGCTCAAGGGTCTTCCCTGCGCAGAAACATAGAAATATTGAAGGGCTTTTTTGCCTGGACGATAACTGATACGACCAGATTGATCCTTTTCTATCTTGGTTCCATCAAAGAATGATGTATCCTTTCCTAAGGGTAGTCTTTTGATCACATCTTCATAGAAGCGAGAGAATTGCCGGGAAGGAAAAACATAACGAATGATATCTTCCTCTCCTTCTCCAATAGTTGGGATTTCTTCCTTGCTATTCTTCCAGTAGAATTTATCTCGTCTCCATCCTACGTCCAATTTGGTGGAGGTGGACAACAAACCCGAGTCCGACAAAACCAATTGCTGGACACCATCTTCGAGGGGGAGGGCAGGGGCATCTTGGACGGAATGGCTAATTCTGATCCATCCTTCGTAGTTATCTGGAATATAAATATCTCGGTTAGGAGCCTTCCACCATAGCCACAAGGCGATAAAGGTAATGGAGGAGGTAACAAAGCCTACCAGAATGATGATTTCAACACGTTTCAGCTTCCGCTTTGCCATCTGATTAATTTTTCACGAAAGTAATTAGCAGACTCCTTTCAGGTCAATGATTCCGGTCAATCTTTTGGGACTTTGACATGAAAAGGAATCCATTTCCCCTTCTTCAAAGCCAAAATCAATACTTGATCGGGATATTCAGGGAAAAAAACTCTACGACCCTTTCTTTTCTTCGTGGGTACAATATGTGATAAATAGCGACCATCTTTTTGATAAATCCTGAACTCGCTAACATCCTTGTCTTTCCACTTGTAGGCGAGAATTCTTTTTTTCTCCCATTTGAAGGTTGATCGAATATTAGAGGGCTTTTTTGCGAAAAGGGGTTCTTCCATCGGATAAAATTGATTAGCCGATTTTCCCCACAAAATTGATTGGACACTTACCATCTTGGATTTACTGGGTAGGAGAAACAATAAGCGATCAATCAATTGCGGATAGTCTACGAAGGGATTCCTGTTTCCTTGATGAAGGTAAACCAGTTCATTTCGAATCCGTTCTCTTTCAGTTGGTGGATATTGGCGATGCCATTCCAACAAGGTTTCTTCCTGACCCGCGAGGAAATTCCCAAAGTTTTCATAGCGAAGGACCATATAGAACAGGGCTCTCGCTACAGCTCCTCGAGCGTGTTTGGGGGGTTGAAAAAGATGTTCCTTACTCAGAATGGCGCTGTCTTTTTCCCATAATACAGATTTGGCTGTTCCGAAGGGATAATTGGAGCGGTGGCTATTGACTGTGATTTCTACTGGATAAATATGATGGAGGTCAGACTTCATGGGAAACTTTTTGTCAAACTTGGACTGCGGCCAAATATGCTCCGTATTCAGTCCCATGTTTTGGGCTTCCTTTCTAGAAGAATACCCCTTATATAAGTTTTGGGTGTAAAAAGAGTACAATCCATTTCCAATAAAGGTAGTGTCGTAATTCTTTTGATTGTCCACCTCCATGAATATCAGATCTCTGCCTTTGTTGTAGGAAAAATGTTGTTGGCCAGTACTCAGAATCCTTTTTAAATTCTCTTGTAAGCCTTTTCCACTCATGTTTTGTGTCCCTTGGTAATAGGGATGAGGTAAAATGGCGGAGGTACGAAATGTGATCCAAACGTCATGGTAATCATTTCCCCCTCTTAAGCACAATTGTATCTCTGAGCGTATATTTTGAAGGGGATTGATCAGTAATTTGAGTCCAATTGTATCGCCTGCCTTAATGACCGAGGGAAAGGAAGTCAGTTTAATTTGCCTTTCAGGTCGAGCATAAAGAACGGGCTGAAGGGGAACATCTTTTTCCCAAGGATTGAAAAGCTTGAGGACAAGCGTATCTTCTTGACCTACCAAAAGAGAATCGAGCTCCAGAAAGGTATAAGCAGGAATGACAACCTGACTAAGAAGGATTTGAGGAAGGAAAAGGAGGGAAAAGGCTAGACAAATCAGCTGAGCTTTCATGAAAGTTGGTGTTGTGTCAAAAAGGTAATCTCTACCAAAAGATGAAATAATCAGGAGAATTCTGCAAGGATAAAGCAGATTCATTAAATTGGCCTTGTCAAATAAAAACACAAGACCTTATGAAATCCCTTCGCATTCAACTTGGGTATGCATTTTTGCTCCTTTTCCTGAGTACGAGTTTGCTTTTCGCCCAGCAGCCCTTACCGCAGCAAAATGCAGCGCGTTATGATCTGACAAATCCCAGACAAACGGTTAGCCGTCATCTCTATTACCTCAACAACAATGATGGCCAATACAATGTCAAGTTAGCCGCTGATGCCCTTTCTCCTTCTGGAATTTCACAGGAGCAGAGGGAAGAGCTTGCGGTCAAGCTAAAAGAACTATTTGATGCTCAGGGAATCAAAATTAAACCAGAATACATCACAGATAATCCTCTTCATTGGGATTCTGTGTATAGAAGCAATCGGTACACCCTATTCCCCAATGAATTTCCCGAAATATACCTGGTCAAGGAAAGGGGAGCTCCTCAATGGAGATATTCGGAAGCATCTGTGAGGTCAATAGAGGTGCTGTACAATCAAACCATTCCCTATGCCACACGCGCGGCTATTGATATCATGCCGGATTTCCTCAAAGCGGAATTTCTAGGACTTGCTATTTGGAAATATCTTGGTTTCCTCATCGTGATCGTGATTTCGGTCTTGATCTTCATCGTTTTAAGGATCCTTTTTGCCTTCTTATTGAGACGGTTTATTATACCCATTATTAGCCGTACTACTTCTGTCAACGTAGACCTCATTCCTCCAGTGGCTAAGCCACTTTCGTACTTCGTCCTGTTGATCATCATCAACAATTATCTGGTTCCTGCCCTGATTTTACCGATTGGAGTGAGCCGTCCAGTGTTTATGCTGCTCAAGGCCGTTACGCCTTACTTCGGCATCATGGTGTTGATCAGATTCATTGATGTGTTGGCTGATATCTTTAAGAAGATCGCCATGCGCACGGACAATAACATGGATGACCAAGCCTTGCCTATTGTGGTAAAGGGGGCAAAATTGATGTTGGGTATCTTCGGTGCCATCATTATTCTATCCAACCTGGAAGTAAATGTAACAGCCCTGCTGGCGGGTATTTCTATTGGTGGTCTTGCTTTGGCATTGGCTGCGCAGGATACGGTAAAGAATTTCATTGGCTCTTTGGCTATTTTCTTTGACAGACCTTTTGTGGTAGGAGACTTTATTGCTACCTCTAGCCTATCTGGCGTGGTAACAGAGGTAGGCCTACGCTCCACAAGGATCCGTGCCTTGGATGGAGCCCAAGTTTCTATCCCTAATGGAAAGCTGGTGGATGAAATCATCACCAATCATGGTGAGCGTTCTTACAGAAGATATGGAACTACCTTTGGCCTCACTTACGGAACTCCTGTAGGGACCATCGAGAAATTTGTAGAAGGGGTAAGAGAAATTGCCATTGCGCATCCTAATTCACTTGATGAGTCAGTTACGGTGCAGTTCAATGAAATGGGAAGTTCTTCATTGGAGGTATTCTTCGCAGTGATATTCAATACGGTTGAATACGGAGATTGGCTGAAAGCCAGACAAGATATATTGGTGGATGTGATGAAATTGGCGGAAAGCCTGAACGTAGGCTTTGCCTTCCCATCTACTTCGGTATACATCGAACAAATGCCTAATAACTAGGTATTTAAATAAGTTTTTCATGAGGGATAAGGTTGCTGCACAACAAGTCAGGCCTTTCCCTCTTTTTTTAGACCAAAAGGAAAATAACAGTTGGAGAAAGAGGAGAAATTTATTCCGAAGATTGAGGTGGTTGAATCAGGTGACGGTTCTTCCACCCTCTGGGCCCCAGACTTTGATGAGCACTATCATTCTATCCATGGTGCCTTAGCTGAATCCATGCATGTCTTTCTAGATTCTGGTCTTTTTCAATTTGAGGAAGGAAAGGATCAACCCATCGCCATTTTTGAGATGGGATTCGGAACGGGGCTTAATGCGATGTTGACCCAATTGTATAAAGGAAATAGAAAAATTCACTATACCTCTCTTGAAAAGTATCCAGTTCCTGAGGAAGCCTGGAGCCAACTCAATTATGGTAATTTTGTAGAAAAAGAGGGCGCAAAGGAGCTTTTTGAAGCCCTGCATCAGGCAGTTTGGAACGAAAATGTCCCCCTTGCGGATGATTTTATCCTGAACAAAGTAGAAGGAGATCTGCTATCCTTTGAGCCTTCATCAGCCTTTGACTTGATTTATTTTGATGCTTTTGCGCCAAGTTCACAGGCTTATCTGTGGAGTGAAGAAGTCATGGCGAAAATTTATCATTGGTGTAACGATGGCGCCATATTTACAACCTATTCTGCGAAGGGAGATGTGAGGCGAGCCTTGTTGAAAGCTGGATTTGAGGTGGAGAAAATTCCAGGTCCGCCACGAAAAAGAGAGATGATTCGCGCATTTAAAACTGGTAATGCATAAAAATAATCGTTTCTGTCTCAGATTTATCGCGTTTTTCGGAATTCCTTCTAACTTTTGGATAGATTTTGAAGTCTAACTCCATGAAATTATACTTCTTGTCCCTGCTTATTCCTTTGTTTGCCTTCTTGTCATGTAGGCAAGTGCAAGGGCCCGAAATTGAATTCAGCCTCATGGGTGGGAAAAAACTATTTTCCCTAGATGAAGCTACTCATTCCTATGTAGATGATCTCAATGGACATAAACTTTACATTCATACCTTTCAGGTTGACTACAATGAAGATGTGAGGGATGCTGTACCCCTTTCAACCTTGCCCTTAGTCAGAAAAAAAGAAACGGGTAAAAAGGTTGTACCTGTCATAAAACTTTCCAACAGGCTTTTTTTGCAATGCGATTCCACTCAGTTGGCCTCATTGGGAAAACGAATCTCTCAGCACCTAAACTTGGTTACAGATTCCTTGAGCTTGAGAGAATTGGTGGTTGACTGCGAGTGGAGCCCTGATACGAGAGAAGCTTACTTTAATGTGTTGCAAGACATCAGGACGAGTTATGATCCTGGTATCCGCGAATTATCAGCAGTGGTGCCTTTGCATTACTTTAGGTATCAGGATACCGTAGGCAGACCTCCGGTTGACAAGGTCTTTCTTCGTTTGGTAAATACCTTGGATATCGCCGCATATGGAGAGAACTTAAGTCCCATTGAAGCTGAGTTTATTCGACCCTACTTGATGAATTTGATGGCATATGGAACCAAAGTAGAAATCATGGTTCCATTGGGTAATTGGGGCTTATTGGTTAGAAATAAAAAGCCGGTAGTTGCTTTCCCGACCATTACACAACATGAAATTGAAGGCCAGGGGGAGTTTTCTCAGGTAAGCAATGTGATTAAGGTGGAAGAGAATGCTTATTTCAAGGGGCAGTATCTTAGAAAGGGAGATTTTATTCGATTGACACCCTATTCAAACCAGCATATAAAGGATTTGTGGAATGTTATCAAGGCTTTCAATCGATTGGATACACTCGATATTTGCCTGGTAGATTATGATCCTTCCTTCCCAGAGCGTTATCCTGCTAGTTTGCTAAAAAGATGGTTTAGCGATTTGAATATGACTGAAAAATAGGAGTAATTCATTCTTCATTTCCACAAATAATCGCACAGAATGAATTACAAACAATTGGGCAGATCTGGCATTTTTGTTTCGGATCTATGTCTTGGAACCATGATTTTTGGTGAAACAGCAGGCAGAGGAACCCCAGCTGATGAGGCGCGAAAAATCATTCAGGCGTATTTAGATGCGGGAGGAAATCACATTGATACAGCCAATGCCTATGCCGGAGGAGCTTCAGAGGAAATCACAGGAAGTGCGATAAAGGGAGTTCGTGATCAGGTTGTACTGGCCACTAAATGTAACTTCCCTACCCAATCTGGTCCCAATCACTTTGGCCTGTCTCGCTTCAATATTATTGATTCCGTCGACCAATCTCTCAAGCGGCTGGATACCGATTACATCGACTTATTATATGTTCACTGTTGGGACGAATTCACGCCTTTGGAGGAAAGCATGCGGGCTCTAGATGATGTCGTAACCTCAGGTAAGGTTCGCTACTTGGGGGTGAGCAACTATAAAGCTTGGCAAGTGATGAAGGCCCTTGGTCTTGCTGACCAACTGGGATACCATAGGTTTATCGCAGCTCAATACCAATACAGTCTTGTCAAAAGGGATTTGGAATATGAGTTTACCGACCTTTTTGAACATGAAGGCCTGGGACTATGCCCATGGGGGCCGCTAGGTGGTGGTTTTCTTTCGGGAAAATATCGGAAGGATCAGCGCCCGAGCAGCATAACTGAAGGAAGAATAGGAGCTACGGACGAAACTCATGAAGAATCCTGGGAAAGAAGGAGCACGGAGAAAAATTGGAACATACTTGAGGTCCTTGGAAATATTGCAGCAGAGCGTCAGGTCTCTTATCCACAAGTTGCATTGGCTTGGTTAAGAGAAAAGCCCAACGTTAGTTCCGTAATTCTAGGTGTCAGGACCATGGAACAGTTTGTAGACAATATGGGAGCTGCTGAGATCAACCTAAATGATGAGGAAATGTATATGCTAGATGAGGCAAGCAAAATGCCTGAGTTATATCCCTACAGAATGATTGAGGCGTATGGAAGGAAACATCCCTGATCGTATTCCTCTACATCCTTGATGAAAATACCCCTTCTAAGACAGCTCAGAAGGGGTATTTTATAGATTGATGTGTAAGAATCTTTAGCGAAGTCTTGCCTTGATTCTGGAAACAGCTTCTCTTTGAGAAAGCTCAATCACATAAATTCCAGATCCAAATTCAGGTAGTTTAAATTTCTCACTTCCGTTGATTCCAGTTTGGTAAACAAGCTGTCCTCTAAGATCTATGACTCTGATTTTCGCCTCTCCTAGTAAGTCTTCTGCCCAAACCCAGTTGTCATAAGATTTTAGGTCAAAAGGATTGATCAATTCTAGGTTGGAGGTGGCCACTCCTTCAATGGTTACTTTTTCCTGGAAGGTAAGTCCATTTTGATCGGTAACATTGACTAGGTATTCTCCTGCCCCCAAATTGCTGGCAGTCGCAGTGGTTTGCTGAGCTGGATCATTCCATTGGTAGCTGTAAGGAGCCAAGCCACCAGAAACACTTACAATTGCCGTACCGTCTGATCCATTGGTAGAGGCTGAAGCGGACACACTAACACGCAAATCTCCTGCTCTTCCAGAATTGATGAATCCATCAGTATCGTGGAAAATAAAGGCGAGAGCATGGACATGATTGGCATCCCAATCCTGGTTCAAGGTGTAGGTAAAAGAAACCGGAGTGCTTCCTCCCATGGTCTGGGCAGAAATGATATCTCCTTCCATGTCCGTTAGGGCTTCTCTAAAAATATTCAAATGTAGGTCTTCTCCATTTGGAGCAGAATATTCAACTGAATCTTCTATCAGGATAACAAAGAGTCTATAATCGGCTGAAGTAGGAAGAATTCCCTCGTTAACCGTTCTGACATTTACTAGCACTTGGATATCCCCCTGAGTTAGGGTTTCATCAAGTTGAATGTCAATTCCAGCTGTGTCTGCTTTGGCAGCGTTTACCTTAGAAGTAGGCAATAGGGTGGTGCCAGATTGGGAATTGGCTCCTCTTAAGAAAGCCTGCGGGGTTCCTGGTACACCATAATGTTGTCTTCTTGTTTCCTGAGGAACAGGATTGGCTACATAAAAAACATCGTTTTGATAGGGAACAGGAGGATGGTAACTCACCAAGTGTACATATCCAGGATTGCTGGCAATGGTTTGGTACATAGCTTGGTTTCTGGCTGGGCACAAAACACATCTCGTGTTGGTGAAATGTTCCAGAAGTTGATACTGTGGAGCGTACTGACCTTGTGAAGGTAGGCTTACAAGAAGGACAGCAACAACAAATATTAGTCTCTTCATATATGAATGGTAAATTTTGGCAAAATATACTCAATGTCAGATGCGAGCTTGTCTCTCTTGTGACAAATGTAAAATTCTAGCAAACAAAGCATTTGCAACATAATATTCGTCTAATACAATCGGAGTTAGGTACTTCTTGTTTATTTTTGTCGTTAATCAAAAAAACTAACAAACATGAGATTTCTACTATACTGTGTCTTAGGGGCAGTACTTTTTCTGGGTTGTGAAAACCAATCTGTCGTTGATGAAGGCTTAATTGAGGACTTCCTCGCAGAAAATAATATCACAGCTGAGAAAACAGATGATGGCTTGTACTATACCATCGAAAGAGAAGGAACGGGAAGCCGTCCTGACTTTTCCTCTACCGTAACAGTTCATTATGAAGGAAGGCTGTTAGAAAATGGAGATGTATTCGACTCCTCGTACGCCCGAAATGAAAAAGCTACCTTTTCTTTAAGCAGAGTGATTTTGGGATGGCAGTTGGGTATTCCAAAGCTAAGAGAAGGGGGAAAAGGAACCCTTTACATTCCATCTGAACTAGGGTATGGAAGCCAGGGGAGTCCTCCAAGCATACCTGGAGACGCAGTTTTGATCTTTGAGGTGGAGCTCTTCGACGTTCAATAAAATAGGATCAATCAAAAAGGCCGATAACAAACATTATCGGCCTTTTTTTATCATTATGAGTTGGTTCTCATCATTAAGATGGACCAATGATCGCCCTGATATTCCAGTTGATATTTGGACCAGCATTTCTGAGCGTAGTCCAGCCTCCTCCTAACAGCACCCAATCTCCATTCGATGCTGCAGGTCCCTCATCACATCCAAGAGATCGAAGGGTATCTACATGGGAAAACTTCACAGAAACCCAAAGATCATTTCTATCTAGGGTCAAAGGATTGCTGAGGGTATGCTCATTCCAAGAATTAGCCGTTACCTCGCTGGTTACTGCCGCAGAATACACCAGAGAATCGGGGATATTGTCATCCGACTTCAAATAAACCTTAATGGTAACTGAAGAAGGTTTGGCAGCCATATAATACTGTACTTTTTCCAATCTCTGTCCTTCAAATGCGGATATAATATTACTAGGGAATCTGACTGCTCCTTCATAAGTACCCGGATCAAATTCTGGCGCATTTTCATTCGGGCCATCATAGCTTAGACTCTCCAATGGAGGATCTACCGTAGGTGCAGGGGTCAATGAAGCGTTATCACAGGCAGAAAGGCTAATGAGAATGACCAGTCCCCAAAAAAGTAATTTGTTCATAGGTTGTTTGATTATTACAGTTGTAAAGTTGATGTATTTTCTTGGAAAATCCTCTGGGAGATAAGCACTTATGATCGATTTATGAACACGAACTTTCATTTTTACTCAGCAAGATGAACACCTTCACCAATTTTTACTCGGTAAACCTCTGGTTTCAATTGAGTTGTTTCTTCATAAGATGCCATGATTCGTTGAATGGCTGCATCAGCACCCGATTTTTTCATGAGGTTTAATGTACAACCTCCAAATCCGCCTCCCATCATCCTTGCTCCTAGAACTGCTTCTTCCTTCTTGGCCAGATCAACCAGTATATCAAGTTCTTTACAACTCACTTCGTAGTCTTTGCTCAAGCCCTCATGAGCTTCATACAAGAGTTTCCCAAGGCGATTTAGGTCATTTGCTTTGAGTGAATCCGATGCTTCGAATACCCTGCGGTTTTCCTGGAGCACATTCCAAACCCTTTTAAACTTGATAGGATCAATGGAGGAACGATTGGCCGCTAGCATTTCAGAGCTAATATCTCTTAGGGTACTTATGCTGGAATCTTTTTCCTTAAACCAAGCTAGGACAGATTCACAAGCGGCTCTTCTGTCATTGTAGGCTGACTCAGCAAGAGAGTGGCTTACTTTTGTATTGATAAGGACAAGCTCATGATCTGGAAGATGAATGGGAAAATACTCAAAGGTATGATCTCGGCAGTCCAGTACCATTGCCTTGTCCATCTTTCCAAAAAGGACAGCAAATTGATCCATGATGCCTACGTTGGCACCGATTTTATGCTCTGCAGCCTGAGCCATTTTGGCAATATCCCATCTATCAAGCTCGATTCCGTGCATGTGGCCTAGCCCAAAAAGTAAACCAGTTCCCATGGCAGCAGAAGAAGAAAGACCCGCTCCAATTGGAATATTTCCCCCAAATACCATCCGAAATCCTTCTGTGGGATAGCCTTTTTCCATCCAAACCTGCAACAAGGCCTGAAGGTATTTTACCCATCCTCTTTCTTCAAGGTCTAGGTGCCCCAGGGAAAAATCTACCTTGTCTGTTAGGTTTGCTGAGTGAATGCTTGCAACTCCTTCTTGGTCATGCTTGGAAATTCCAAAGGCAATCTGGTTGTCTATAGCAGCAGGAAAAACAAATCCATGATTATAGTCTGTATGTTCTCCAATGAGGTTGATACGGCCAGGGGCTTTAATCCATATGGGGCGATCGAGCAAAAGGTGAGCAAATTCTTGTTGAAGGTTGGTCAGGGTCATATGAGTCGTTGTCACAATGAGGGCGAAAGATAGGGCTTCAAGCAGTATTTCAAAACAAAGGACCTATCCCAAATTGAGATAGGTCCCATATTTTATGAGGTTTTTTTCTGTATTACTTGGTTTCTGGTAGAAGGACCAAGCGAACCAGGTCTTTGTCTTTGAAGTATTTCTTAGCTGCCTTTTTCACCGACTTAACTGTCAGGCTTTCTATGGCATCTCCTGTTTCTAGGATACGATCTGGATTTAGGTCGTATTGGTAAGCGAAAACCAGGTTGGACATCCAGTAACCATTGTCTTCCAAGCCAATCTGGTAGCTCTTCTTTCTGTTTTCTTTTACCTTCTGAAGAATTTCTTCGGATGGCCCATTTTTCTTCAAGCTTTCGACATCCTTGAAGACAGTTTGAATAAGGTCCTCTACATTTTCAGGTGCACAGTAGAAGTTTGCATTTATGGAATAAGTAGGAGTAGGCTCAGCTGAATAGCTAGCATTTGCAGATGGGGAATATACACCACCTTTTTCTTCACGGAGAGATTCTACCAGCATAATACGCAAGCTTCTTCCCAAGGTCTGAATATGTGTTCTCTCTTTGCCTTCCCATTTCATTTTTCCTCTAAAAGATAGTCTGACCAAGGCCTTAGGCTCCTGTCCCTTGTAGAAATTCTTTGTGATCTGTCCCTGCTTAGCACGAACTCCAGTATCCTTGAAGTTTTCTGATTCAGGCTTACTTGGAAGGCTAGCCAAATAAGTTTCTAAATAAGGTTTAATAGACTCCACATCAAAGTTTCCTACGAAGAAGAAGGTAAAGTCATCTGCATCTGCAAAACGCTCTTTATAGATTTCGAGGGCCCTGTTTTGATCTACCATTTTTAATTCCTCTTGTGAATTAATTTGCTTCATCCGAAGATTGTTGTCATAGAGGAAGTTGTTGGCTTCATTGGCAAACCATTGCTCGGGTAGGTTCAGTAAGTTTGAGTAAAGCGTCATGATTCGAAGCATAGTAGACTGGAATATCTTGTCTTCGATCTTCGGTTGGGTAAAGCGGAGGTGAAGCGTTTGGAAGAATGTCTCGATGTCTTTGGGGGCGAAAGAACCGCTCATTCCCTCAGAGTATTCACCAAGACTAGCGGAAATTCCCATTTGCTTATCAGACATGTACTTGCCCAATTGCACGTTATCAAAGTTACCAATTCCAGACTGACCGACTAGGGTAGTGGCAAAGCCAGAGTTCATGATGTCTGTATCAGAGTCATAAAGGGAGGCTCCACCTTTAGAAAAGGCACGAAACATGACCTGATCGTTTTTGAAGGTAGTAGGTTTTAGCACTACTTTTACACCATTGCTTAGGGTGAGCTCGGTTACTCCGATGTTGTCCATTGTTTGGGTAGAGACGACAGTTCCTGCTTCTGGCGTTTCAGTCATCATAGGACCAGATGCCACATTATCGGTGTAAGCTTCGATCTTGAGAGCTCTAGCCTCCTCAATGGCTTCAAGAATCTCTGCCTTTTCAGGGAAATCATTTCCTTCCTTTTCGATACCTGTAATGGTAACCACCATATTTTCATCACGGATGAAACTCTTAAAGGTAGTGTTTACCTCCTCTAGTGTAATTGTCGGGAGTAGCTTTTTGTGTAAATCTAACTGATTTTCAATACCCGGTGCTGGGCTATTTTCAAGGAAGTGGTACACATAATTCATGACAATTTGACGAGAGTTGGTCTTGTCTTTTTCGTTGAATCTTCTTTCCAAGCCAGAAATCAAGGCAGTCTTATTACGGTCAAGCTCACTTTGTGTGAAACCAAATTCTGAGGCCTTTCTATCTTCCACCACAAAGGCTTTGATCGCATCAATAGCTCTTCCTTCAGGAAATACAGCAAAGTGGGAATAAGAGTCTTTGGCACGTGTAATCGAACTGTAATTTGTTCCTGAGAAGGAGAATGGTGTATTGGGTTCTTTAGAAATCTCATTGATTCTATCCTGCACCATGCTCGTTGCTAAACGACGAACAATACTTTGTCTGTAGTCTCCGATTGTTTTAACGGAAATAGGGTCATGCTTATATTGGAACTGTAGGATATTATAGGGTGCTTCTTTGTCCTGTGCAGTGGCAACGAGCAATTCCTTATTGTCTGGCATCTCAAAAACAGGTCTATCGAGTTTTCCCTCTGCTGTAGGAATCTTTCCAAATTTTTCTTTGACCATGGCTTCAGTTTTTTCCAGGTCAAAATCACCAACTATGATTAGGGCCATATTATCTGGGCGATACCAAGATCTGTAAAAATCACGGATTGTCTCATACTCAAAGCCTGTTATGATTTCTGTCTTCCCAATCGGTAGTCTTTCAGCGTATCTTGATTTATAGAAAAGAGTTGGATATGTAACCTTGCTCATGCGCTCATTCGGCCCTTGACCGGTTCGCCACTCCTCCATGATTACACCTCTTTCCTTATCGATTTCTTCGTCAGTAAACTTTACCAAGTGAGCCCACTCCTTCATGATTTGGAGGCCTTTTTCGAACTGATCTGACTGATCAGTTGGAATGCGAAGCATATAGACAGTTTCGTCGAAGCTAGTGTAGGCATTTACATGAGACCCAAAGGCTGATCCAATAGATTGAAGGTAATCTACTACTGTGTTTCCAGGAAAGCTTTCAGTTCCATTAAAGCACATGTGCTCAACAAAATGCGCTAGTCCCTGCTGAGCATCTGTCTCGAGGATTGAGCCAGCATTTACGGCTAGTCTTACCTCTGCAAAGTTTTCAGGTTTCTGATTCTTTTTGATGTAGTAGGTAAGTCCGTTGTCCAGTTTGCCAACAATGGTGTTTCCATCAAAAGGAACATCCATTTCTGACATTTGTGGTTGTGCAACGCCTGTTAGCACCATGGCTGTAACAAGCAAAATGCTAAGAAGTACTCTTGTCATGTTTAGAAGTTAAATATGTAGGTAGCTTAGTATTCGTTTATAAAACTTTCTTACAGATAATAATGGAGTAAGGCAATAAAGTTGGGGATTCGAAGAAACAATTCTACCACTCAAGCCTTATAATCGACATCCTGAACAATAGAAAAAAAATCCTCAAGCACTACAGTTGTAGGTGGCTACATCCAATATCATCATATACCATTTTCCGTTGATCATTCCGAGGTGAATGGACATACCAGTTGCGGTGTCAATCATTTGATGGGAAATCTTTTTTTGGAAGGCTTGAATTTGCTCTTGTGGCTGGACCTCTAGTCGAGATACTTTAATCCGGTTCAGGGTAGCCATCAGGTCTGATATCCCCGTGTAGGGAGCATCTAACTTATCAAACCAGCATCCGTCCTTTGAAAATTGAGTATTACAGGTAAATGTTGGGAGTTGCCCTTTTCTGGGGAGGGTACATAGTTTTGAAAAGCCTTTGGATATCCAACTGGCGTTTTTTTCGAAATCTGATACGTAGGTACAATAGTAGGGGATCGTGATGGCCCCTGGTTTGTTGAGTAGATAACAACCGTATTCTGGATGAATAAATCCCTCAATCTTGTTTAGTTGGCCCTTCCTCAGCGCTGATTTGATGATCGTGATGGTCTGAAGAAGCTGCCCCTCGCCAGCGGATTCTACTTGCTTTTGAACCTGTTCTACCGCTCGTGCTTTTTCTGCATCTTCATATCTTAGAATACGCAGATCTTCATCGAAGGTGAGTTGATTGTAGAAACTAGCATTTTTGGTTTTTCCGGTTTTCACTTCTGTAAAGGAGGTTGTGCCACGAAAGCTCACTACTGGAAGGTTGTTTTTCTTTTGTATGGTCAGGCTTTCCCAATCTACTTCAACTTTACGATTCTCTACCGATTTGAAGCTCTGTTTCAGGCTTCTTAGGACGGCATCTTGGTGGAAGCTATCAGCTCCGTAGAATTTTTCTATAACTGGTGCATAGAAATCAGCAATATCCACGGACTCATTTTCGAGGGCGACATAGTAGTCCTTCAAGATTTTCATGATCATATCCTCTTCAGTAGGTTGGGCAGGAAGTGATTTTTCCTTTTCCTTAAGAATTTTCTCCTGTTTTTGGGTTATGGGTTGTTCTGAATTTGCTTCTTCTCCACAAGCGTAAAGGGATAAGAGTACAACAACTAAAAGGAGGTATTTCAAGATTTTATCCATGGATACAATGTTAAAGCAGGCTTTTTACAAGATGCAACAAAAAAAAGAAAGTAACATCTGCTATGTTTTCATTGTAAAAAGCCCTATTCGATAGCATGGCTTGTTGGCTGAATGGCAGATGCCGCCCTCTTCTCAACATACTATCAACATACTAGCTGAGAAGGTTTTGTTTTTTGTTCATACGCTGACAAATGAAAAATTTCCTATGATTAACAAAATTTTAAAATTGTTTTAAGAATATATATATTTATCTGAATGGTTGAACTTTGTTCGATTGACCTTGAACAAAAGGCATCTTCAAAGTAGGGCCATATGAATGTTTCTCAACCTAAATGATTTAGCGTTTATTTTTTTATTAAAAAGCTTAAACAAATTCATCATTTAGGAGGTTATAGTTTCATATCTGGTCTTATGTATAGGTAAAATTATATATTTGACTGTTTAGGGTTCACTTGATTGTAATTTATATAACAAAACTACTTTGGGAAGATACTCCATAAAGGACTTGGAACAGCTCTCAGGCATTAAAGCACATACTTTGCGTGTGTGGGAGCAGCGCTATGAGATCATTACGCCCAAGCGAACTCCTACTAAGATCAGGTACTATGAAGATTCTGATCTTAGGCTGATTCTGAATATTTCATTCCTGAACAAAAATAATTTCAAAATCTCCAAAATTGCCAAAATGACGGTGGAGGAGATTTCAGAAACAGTTAGGAAAATTTCTGATTCAAATCTTGAATATCCCAATCAGGTCAATGCGCTTATCATTGCCATGGTCAATCTGAATGAGGAGCGATTCGAAAAGATTATCAGTACAAATACATTACAGTTTGGATTTGAGAACACGATGATGAACATCGTCTATCCCTTCCTTGCCCAAATTGGAATCTTGTGGCAAACGGGTAGTATCAATCCGGCTCATGAGCATTTTATTACAAGTTTGATCCGCCAAAAGCTGATCGTGGCTATTGATGGGCAAATTGCTGCTCAAAACCCTAACGCGAAGAAGTACGCACTCTTCTTACCTGAAGGTGAACTACACGAATTGAGTCTGTTATTTGCTGCCTATGTCATCAAATCGCGACACAACAGAGTGATTTACCTAGGCCAAAGCTTGCCTATCAAAGATCTAGGGCTAATCTCAGATGTTTACAATCCTGATTACGTGTTTACGATCATTACCAGCTACCCTGGAAAAGAAGAGGTGAGTCAATACCTAGATGAGTTGGCCAAAAAATGTCCTAATGCTGAAATTCTGGTATCGGGTTATCAAGTACTAAGCTACAAAGGGAAGTTGCACGAAAAGGTAACTACTTTTAATTCAATCCCTTCTTTAATAGAATTTATCGACAACAATAGCGAGCGTCCGTTCATGATGAACCCAGTGAGTCGTTCAGCCTAGTTTATATATCATCATAAAAAAATCCCTTTGCTCCGTGCAAAGGGATTTTTTTATGTCTTGGGTTGGCGGCAGTTAGGAAATAATGTTCTGTAACTTCATGGCTACACCCATATCTCCTTTTACTTTTAGTTTTCCACTCATGAAGGCACCCATTGGATTGAGGTCTCCTGCCATCATGGAATTCAGGTCATCTTTGGTAACTTCTACCACACAATCCGCTTCTTTGTCTTCTGTAGAAACAGTATTTCCTTCGCCGGTTCCGTCAAGATAAATTATTTCACCACCACCAAAGTCAAATTTAAGTGTGCTTCCCAGAGCATCGGCAGCAGTTGCACGTTCAGTAACAGAACTTACGATTGATTCAAAACTCATAATATCAAGTAGTTAATCTTTATGTGAAAATGTAAAGATCTATGGTGTCCTTACTGATTCGCATGAATATAGCAGGAAAGAAGTATTGTGCCAAAAAAATATTATGCATGCATCCAATTTTCTTGCAATTGGCTCAGGGAGAGGGCTTCTGATACTGCTTATTGAGGTAACTAGCCAATTCCTGCATACCTTCTTGGTAAGAAATGACTTCCTTATAGCCCAGTTCATTTTTGATTTTATCAATGGGGATTCGATGATTAGCAAGTATTCTGTTGATAGCTTCTCTTGTAAAATGTGGCCTCGAAGATAGGTTAAGCGCTCGCCAAATATTTTCCTGAAGATTGGCTAGTGGCCAGGATATCTCCTTTATAAAATGTCTTGGGGGAGGAGTATGGGCAATTCTGGATAAATCTGTTTGATATTGCTTCCAGCTAACGTTGTTTTCTTCAGCACCATTATAGATTTCCCCAAGTGCTGCAGGATGAGTAGCTAACAACATCAGCATCTCTACCACATTTTTTACATGAACCAGCCCCGCATTTTGATGTCCATCTCCCAATAGGGTAGGTCCATTTTTCATCGCTTCAATAAGTCGATGAACCCAGGTTCTGCTTCCTGGACCATAGACAGAAGCGGGCCTAAGGATAGAGCATTTGAGTTTTGCCTCCTTGATAAGTTTAAGCGCAATTCTTTCTTGTGCTTGTTGAGATTGACTATAATAGCCGACCGCTGGACCATGTGGTCTCTCTTCATGGCAAATGGCGTATCTAAGGTCAGTGCCATACACAGCTACTCCTGACGTCAAAACAGCCCTAATTCCTTTTTGGGCAGCGATTTCAAGAACATGGCTTGTTCCATCCACATTAATCTCCTGGTATACATTTCGGCCTTTCCAATCATGAATAACGGCTGCCAGGTGAAAAACTGTTTGACAATTTTCCATGGCTTGCTTAACATACCGTCTTTCCCTGATATCCCCCCAATGAATCCTTACTCTTCCCTCCCACCTTATAGGAATATGATCTGTGGGAAGGACAAAAACATGTATTTCAAATTGTTCTTTCAGCAGTCTATCTACGAGGACCCGGCCAATTAGACCTGTGGCTCCCGTTACCAAGATGGGTTGTTCGATATCGTAAACTGCCTTATCCATGCGGTTATGGCTGCTGAGTGTTAGGATGGCTATATAGCTATGTAAAAATGTCTATACATGGCCAGCTTTCCTAGTAAATTGCTGCGAAATGATATATAGGTCACAATTAATTTACATGTATCCTTGACCTGAGGAAAGAATAAAAATTCGAAGCCTTCTGATTACCAGGACACTTGTACTTTAATTCTTTTTCACCACCTCATCCATAGACTATTTCTCCAATTTAACAGAGTATTATCAAAACATGATACTTGTTCTATATATAAGTATTTTTATGTATCGAACTTTACGGACATAAATAATGAATATTAGAAATTATTTATGTAGATGGAAAATATCATATGAAAGAAATTTGTATTGATTCAGGAGTAGGTTAATTCTTAATTTATAAAGTGTTGTAAGTGAGGTTTTTATATTTTTTGAATGCTTTTCATTGAACTCAAGAATTAGATTAATCATCTATTG
>JBCBVV010000046.1:0-52160 GCA_039817415.1 Bacteroidota bacterium | reverse complement strand
ATTGTCTCAATACAGAATCCTTCATTATTTTAGCCCAAAATAAAACCAAATCACCATGGCAGGAACCGCCAAAGGTCCAATCTATGCCGCCGTTGCGGCCAACGTAGCGATCGCTATCGCCAAATTCGTAGGATCATTTATCAGTGGCTCTGCCGCGATGCTATCAGAAGGAATCCATTCCCTGGTAGACTCCGGTAATGGTCTGCTTCTCCTTTATGGTATCAACCGATCTAAGATCGGTCCTGATGAAGAGCACCCCATGGGACACGGGAAGGAATTATACTTCTGGTCGCTGGTTGTTGCGATTCTGATCTTTGCCTTGGGTGGAGGTGTTTCACTCTTTAAAGGAATTGAGGTGCTACAGCATACTGGGGAGCATCATACAGGTGATCCGATGCTAAATTACATCATCCTCTTATTGGCGATGGTGTTTGAAGGGATAGCCCTCTTTTTGGCCTTACGTAGTTTCAACAAAGAGAGAAGGAAAAGTAAGTTTGGTTTTTGGGAGGCAATTAGGAAGAGTAAGGACCCTGCCAGATTTGCGGTTATCTTCGAAGACAGTGCTGCCTTGTTGGGATTGATCGTAGCCATGATCGGTGTATACTTGACGGATGTAACAGGCGATCCTATGTACGATGGAATTGCATCGATTGTGATTGGTGTCATCCTTGCCGTTATCGCCGTTATCTTAGCCTCAGAAACAAAAGCGCTGCTAATTGGTGAGTCTGCTTTACCTTCTGTCCGCAAAGGAATCGAAAGAATCGTGGAGGAGGATGAAGAGGTTTTCAATGCCAAGCCTCCTATCACCATGCACTTTGGTCCAGATGATTTGTTTGTGGCACTTGACGTGGAATTCAAGGATAATCTATACTCAGACGAAATCGAAAGGGTTGTTACCCGTATCGAGAATAACATTCGAAAGGAGTATCCGATTGTCAAGAAGATTTACATTGAAGCGCAGGCTGTCAGTAAAATGACCAAGCAAATTCCTCCGGCAAACTCAAATAAGGGTTAATTTTCGATTGATTTCCAGGGCCATTGCCTCTTGGCGAAGTTCCTTTTTCAAACCCCTGATATAATCTAGAACCTCATCCAAATGGCGGTTCAGGTCAGTCTGTGTGATATAGGAATGAATGATGTAAACCGATTCGCCAATAAGGCCGAGCTGTTCACTATTCCAAACGCCTGTTCCTGTTTTGCAAGTCGCCCCACCAAACCGTTCTGCCATAAAATTGAGGGTCTTCTCCTTGTAATGAGTGGTGTCAATGTATTGATTGGCATCCATGGTACTAGGAATGTAAACCCCAATGCTATTGGTTCTATCCAGGCGATCCACGCAGGTAGAAACAATTTGCCTCATCTCAGCTGGATAGTGCTGAATAGACTGTTGAAGGTAAAAGGTGGGATAGTTCTGTAGAAAAGGCACGACATAATCTGCAAAACTCTCCATTTCTTCCATGTTGTTGGAAGGATCATTTTGAGAAAGGACCGTAAAAACGGAAGTATCTTCTACTCTGATATTTAATTTCAGCTGCTTTAGGATGTACTGAGCATCCTTGATTCCCTTTTCGGACCCACCTGATAAGACAAGTACTTGGGTAGCATCCTCCAGCATAGACTGAGTCGCTTCATCTATACCTCCATGGATATTCACCACAATATTGGAATACTGCTGGGTAATCCTGTCGAGGAGGAGGGTCGTCTGTGTAGCGAAAGGAAGATGTTCATCTCGGATGGGAAACAAGATGTCATATCCATCTTCGTGATTGAATACCGTTTTCCCTTTGGGCAACTGTTCTCCCTTCATGATGCGATAGGGATTAGGATATTCCAGATAAGCTGTTGAGCTTTTCCAGGTATCAAAAAGCTCTTTTGCCAGGAGTGTGCCGAGGGTAGTAGATCCTGTTTCATCCTGCGCATTAAAGAGCAGAATCATTTTGAGGTCACGGTGGTTTTCGTTGAGCAGTCTTCGGTTACTCTGAATCAAATAATGCCCCAAGGTTCGGGCTAATTCGACAGCAACTGTGGAGTGTCGGTGAAGGATATCAAGGAAATCCTCTCGTTGGATAACGAGCACATCCACTTCGCTCACGGCTACTACTGATGCGGATCTGGGTTGATTCTCGAGGATACCAACTTCCCCAAAAGTATTTCCTGATACGAGATAGGCGAGGATATTTTCTTTGCCTTTGGTCATGCTTTTGACGGCGACAATTCCATTTCTTATGAAGAAAAGAGTTTTGCTAGGCTGTCCTTGCCAAACAATCACATCATTTGGGAAGAACTGACGAACTTTGGTTTTGCGTGCAATGAATTCAAGGGCATCTTGTTTGAGACCAGCAAATAATCCTGACTTTTCAAGGGTGGAAATAATGTCACCGTTTTGCATAAATACCAGTACTGAGTTTGCGCTACATAGGTAATGGGACGCTTAAGTTATTCCATTTTTGTCAGAAAAGTCTGTTAATCCAAAAAATTGATCAAATTGAAACACCAATGGTGCGGAAGAATAGATTTCCTTTGTGGATCTCACCTTTCTTTCGCAATTTAAAATGCACGTTCACGCACAAAAAATTCCCCCGCTTATCAATCATATTGAATAAGGCCTACGCCATTATCAATTTTCTATTCGATTCATTCTATGGACAAGCGCCTTTTTGTCAGCCTGTTGTTCTTAATTTTTGTGTGTATGTCAACACACACATTGGCTCAATCCACAGTAGAGGAATGGGAAGCCGAATATGAGGCGACCGCAAATAAAACCGAAAAAATACGCGTACTGCTACGTGCTGCTAGAGATTTGAGTAAATCTGATCCTATAGCCGCTCAGTCCTTCGTAGACAGAGGGATCAAGGAGGCTATCGTTGCCAAAAACTCTCTCCTGGGGGCGGAAGGGTATTCTATTTTAGGGAATATTCTCATGAATAGAGGACAATACAATGAGGCCTTAACCCCATTGAAGAAAGCTGTAACCTATCGGGGAAGAAGGGTTAAAAAAGATCCTAGGCAGCACAAGTATTTGGCGGCGGATTATCACCTACTTGGTTTGGCTTTTGAGCAATTAGGCAATCAGAAAGAAGCGGATAGAGTATTTACCCTGCAATTGAGGTCAGCTCAAAAAAGCAACAGCCGTGAAGAGAAAGCCAAAGCCTTGAATAATCTGGGGAAATCACAGCTTAAAAAGAAAAGTTATAAAGACGCCCTTAGCTCGTTCAATCAGGCGAAGGTATTTGCAGAGGAGGCGAAACTTCGCAGAACCTTGGTTGAAATCAGCAATAACATTAGAAATACTGAGCAGCTGTTACAGTCTCAAATGACGGCTCAGGAGTTTCAGCGTGAGCTGGAATCTGTTTCTACGACCGCAGAGTCTGTACGCGACAGCCTTCAATTGGCTAAGGAAAATAACAATATCCTAATCAGTCAAAATGAGTATTACGAGCTGGAGGTGAAAAATCGAGAGAACGAACTGAAACTGGAAGAGGAGAGAAGGAATCAAGTAGAAGCTGAAAAGCAAAGGTTAGAAGAGCTTCAGATTGCCCAGCGTGAAAAATTCGATGCCCAGGAAAGAACCTACCAAATTATCCTATTATCAGGCATTATTGTAGGTCTGGTTGTTTTGCTTTATGGTGTTTCCATGGCCATACGGGCAAGGGAGAGAAAAGAAGCCCAGCTAAAAATTCAGGAAGAAAGAGACAGGGCAGATAAGCTGCTGGAAAATATTCTTCCTAAGAAGATTGCCGAAGAATTAAAAGAAAAGCAGACGGTAGAAGCAGTTGAGCATCCTAAGGTTGCGATTCTATTTACCGATTTCCAAGGATTTACAAGGATAGCAGCTGGTATGAAGCCCACAGATTTGCTAAAGCAACTTGAATATGCCTTCATGCATTTTGATCAAATTACCTATAAATATGGCCTTGAGAAGATCAAAACAATAGGAGATGCCTATATGGCCGTTGCAGGTTTGATTACGCCAGATTCCTTCCAATCAATCAATGCTGTAGCAGCTGCCATGGAAATGCAGGAGTTTATGGCAAAGTGGAATGCCGAGCAGCGATCTAAAAATCAGCCTGAGTGGAAACTAAGGGTCGGAATCCATACAGGAAAAGTTGTTGCGGGGGTTATCCCTGGTAAGAAATTCGCCTACGATATATGGGGAGATGCAGTGAATGTGGCCAGCCGAATGGAATCCGCCGGTGAGGCTAGCAAGGTGAACATATCTGAAACTACCTTTAAGGATATTGAGAAGTTTGTAAGGGTGGAACCTAAGCGAACAGTTCCTGTCAAAAACAGAGGAGAGGTAGGGATGTATTTCGTAAAGCAAATCACGGCCAAACGAAATATTTCCAACCCTACTACGACCTAAAATTCCTATTTATTAGAATTATATGAACTCATGGTTCTATCAAGACCAATGGTAGAAAAACCATATACCATCTTAATGGCCAAATCAATCAGTTCTGGCAACTTGTCCATTTCCTCTTGCGAAAATCTTTCCAGTACATAATTTACTTGTGAGCCCTTCGGGAAATCACTCCCAATGCCAAATTTTAGACGTGTATATTTGGTGGTATTTAGCGTTTCTTGAATGTGTTTTAGCCCATTATGTCCTCCATCAGATCCTTTGCCTCTCAGCCTCAATTTTCCAAATGGTAGGGCTAGATCATCTGTAACCACCATGACATTGGATAAAGGAATCTTTTGTTTATCCATATGATACTTAAGGGCTTTTCCACTAAGGTTCATATAGGTGGTAGGCATCAGGAGATGAAGGCTTCTTCCTTTGTATTTGACAACAGCTGTGTAGGCATGGCGATCGGATTCAGCCATGGTTTCATGCCTGCTAAGTAGCTCTTTGATAACCATGAACCCAATGTTGTGTCGGGTTTTCTCGTATTCCGCACCAATGTTGCCAAGACCTGCTATTAGGTATTTCATTTCAGGTATAGTTGTGATAAGAAGAAGCCCAAATCTTAGAGCCGTGTCGAAAATAAAATTACGCCTCAGAGATCAAAAGAAATACCAAACCCACCGAAGATGAGTTTGGTACAATATGCTAATGAAATGTGTCTCTTTTTTACTCTTCAGTGGAAGCCTCTGCAGCTTTTGCTGAACGAAGCGCACGAGGAATAACTACAGAAGCAATCGCAGCAGAGGAAGAAGTCATTACCTGAACCCCTTGGATATTTGCATCCATAACTTTGATCGTTTCGCCTAGTTCTAGAGGAGTTACGTCTACCTCGATTTTCTCAGGTAGTTTGGAGGGAATCCCTTTAACTGACAGACGGCGAAGTTTGATAGCAAGCTTTCCACCTTTAACTACACCAGCAGCTGTGCCAGTAAGTTTGATGGGAAGGCTAAGTGTTACAGGTTTTTCTTCTGTTACACGAAGGAATTCGATGTGCATCAGACGCTCTGTAACGGGGTGGAAGTCTGTATCACGGATGATAACATCCTGCTTCTCTCCCTCAATATCAAGGTTGATGATGTAAGTATCTTCAGTGTAGATCGCTTTGCGAACTTCCTGTGCATCCACAGTGATATGAGTAGCTTTGCTATTGTCGTAGATTACACCAGGAACCTTTCCTGTAGAGCGAATGTCTTTCGTAACACGCTTTCCTGTGCCTTCTCTTTTCTCGACCTGAAGTGCGATGTTTTTCATCTCTCCTATTAGTTGATAAACAGCGAGCTGATAGACTCGAAGTTGTGAATTTTTCTAAATGCTTTTGCAAAAATGGGTGCAATGCTAAGCACCTTTATTTTTGGGGATTCCTTTTTGAGGGGAATCGTATCCGTAACTGCCAATTCCACAAGACTGGAAGCTTCGATGCGCTCATATGCAGGGCCCGTTAGCAGTGGATGTGTAACAATGGCTCTCACAGATAAAGCGCCTTTCTCCATCAATAAATCTGCAGCCTTGCAAATTGTTCCGCCCGTATCGATCATATCATCTACTAGAACGATGTTCAATCCAGTAGGATCTCCGATAACTTGCATGGAGGAGACTTCGTTGGGCTTTTTACGGTGCTTGTCAACAATGATCAATTCAGCTCCGATGTAACCCGCGTATCTTCTGGCTCTGGCTGATCCTCCAATGTCAGGAGAAGCAATACAGAGGTTTTCCAGCTTGAGATTCTCTAAATAAGGAACAAATACTGCAGAGGCGTCTAAATGATCCAAAGGAATATCAAAAAATCCTTGAATCTGACCTGCGTGCAGGTCCATGGTTACGACCCTGTCTGCACCTGCAGCTGTTAAAATATTGGCCATCAACTTGGCTCCTACAGAGACTCTTGCCTTGAATTTCCTATCCTGACGAGCGTAGCCAAAATAAGGAATCACGACAATGACCTGATTAGCGGAAGCCCTTTTTGCAGCGTCAATCATGAGCAATAGCTCCATGATGTTATCCGCGGGTGCAAAAGTGGACTGCACTATAAAAATATCAGATCCCCTGATGGACTCCTCATAGAACACTTGAAACTCACCGTCGCTGAATTTCAATATTTCAATCTTTCCAAGGGGAGTACCGAAGAAATCTGATATTTTTTCCGCCAAATAAAGGGAGGCTGTCCCTGAGAATATTTTTATTGCTGGCGACATATTTTGTTGACCCGCAGGGACTCGAACCCCGACTAACGGAACCAAAATCCGCTGTACTGCCAATTATACTACAGGTCAATCCTCATTTGGGATGACAAAGGTAGATATTAATTGTTAAAAAATTCAAGTATCAAAGAGGAATTTTTTACAAAAATCTTCCTTTTGTCTGATTTATTTTCTGCTAGGCCTTCGTCCAAATGGATTCCATTTCTTTTTTGGCTTCTCCTTTTTGGGTTCAATAGACAGCCGAAGCTCAGAAACGAGGCCCTCGATAAAAGGTTCTACCCCTTCGACCAAAGCCATATAGGATTCAAATTCTTTTAGGGAAGAAGGTTTTTTCCCAAGATGATAATACGCTAAGCCCCTTGCTTTGTGAAGATCGGCATATTTTCCAATGGCATTGATGATTTTGCCTGAAATCATCAGGACTTCAGGCCATTTTTCAAGCTGCCATGCTAACTCAAACATAGCTAGTAGGTATTCTGAAGCATAAGGATTTAGATAATGGGCATTTTGGAAGGCTTCCAATGCCAGTTCCCATTGTTCGGAATCCTTGTGCAGCTCTCCCTTCAATTCCCATACATCAACTTGATTGGGAGATAATTGTAGGGATTCCATCACATAAGTTGCTGCTTTTTTCTCATGTCCCAGGGCTTTGGCGATATAGGCGGCATCCAACAGAATATCCGGATATTTCCCATAGGAGATTCCTTGTTCCATTTCGGTTAAGGCTTCCTCTAATTTTTCCTCCTCGATGAGGAAGAGGCCCATTTGCCTGTATAGGGAAGGATCTTGGGAACCTAATGCCTTTGCTTGCTCTAGATGCAAGAGAGCCTCCTTTCTTTCATCTAGTAGAACATGCGTTTGTCCCTTGATTAAGTGGGCCTGAACATGATCTGCTTCAATGTCAAGACACTTGGACAGGTCAGCAATAGCTTCTGCATATTGATGACTGTAGGCATAAGACCTTCCCCGTTCAAAGAGGGAATCCGCATGTTCAGGGTAAATTTTTAAGACTTGGGTAAGTACCTCAGCCGCCTGTTTATGCTGTTCTGCCAATCTAAATGCCTCAGCCTTTCCCCTGTACAACAAGATGTTTTTGGCATCTAGGTCTAAGGCAGATTGCCAATCACTTATGGCATCTTCGAATCTCCCTAGCTGCATAAATGCCTGTGCACGCATGGCATAGGCCGAAGGATCATGATCGTGTTGGTTAATTTCTCCTTCCAAATAGTCAAGAACCTCATTCACCCAAACATAAATCTCCTCTCTTTGGGGTTCGAGGTCCATTCCTTTCGAAAAATCGCTCAGTGCATCCAGCACACGACCTCGTTCACGAAATATCTTTCCTCTGATCAGATAGGGCTCAGCAAATTGAGGTTCGAGGACGATGCCATTTGACAAATAGGAAAGTACTGTATCTACATCCTGACTCAATTCTGCCAGTTTTATCCAGGGTTCTGGAATAGCGGGTTCCTGCTGGGTAGCAAGGTGGAGGAGTTCTGTGGCCTTTACTTCATCTTGTTCTATCAGGAGGATACAAGCGTGATAATAGCTAACATATGGAGAAGCAGGAGCAAGTTCTATCGCTTGTTTTAAGTCAATATATGCTTCCTTCTTTTTGCCTAACTGCATATGTAGATAGGCGCGCTGGGCCAGAACCCAATAATCTTCTGGATGAAAGGCCAGGAATTTGTTGAGCCAAATCAGGGCTGATTCTCCATCTCCTAGTTGGATGGATTGTTCGGCTTGAATGAGCCAATTGTTATGATTGTTTTCAATTTCAGGTTGACTGATGAGCTTGGTCCAAAGTTCTACTTGTTCTAGTAGTTCTTTGTCTTCTGCTGTGGACATTTGGGTAAAGGAATCAAAAAATTGGAGGGCTTGTTCATTTTCCCCCAAACGCATGAGGACATATCCCTTAGCCATATAGACTTTGTAGAAGGAAGGGTCCAATTCGGTGGCTTTATCATAAGCATTAAGCGCATCTTGGTATCGACCCAGAGCTGCGAGTGATAGTCCTTTCCCGTACCAAGAGGCTTGATGAGTGGGTTCTAAAAGCAAAGCCTCATTGTAGTAGGTAACAGCTTCTTCATGCTTGAATTCCATTTGTGAGAGGGAACCAAGGTTGGTATAGGATTCAAATCTACTGGGTTCTTGTTGGGCTGCTTCTGTGAAAGCTTGCAGCGCATCTGTCATGTTGCCTTCGCCAGCAAATCGAATCCCTTTTTCTATCCAACTATCAAAAGTCTCTTCTTCCTTCATAACAACATCCACACTTTGGTCGAAGCTTGAAGATAAAATAATTTTTCCTTGAAATAGGCTAGTAGAGTGGAAAGGCGACAATCAAATGATCAATGGAGGCTCCCATACCACCTGACTACCTCAAAGGCCTCTGCTGCCCTGTAACCGCTTTCCATTCCTCGGTATTTAGCCAAGGTACGCAAGCCTTCTTCTGAAAAGGGATCGGGGAATGGCCGGCTTTCATTGCTGTATTGGGAAAAGGCCTTCAATTTGGTTTCTAGATAAGGTTCGATGTCGATGAAATAAGTAGGTTGAAAGGGTTGACCATTCCAACTACCAGAGAATGGGATTTCGCAGGCCAGGATAGCTGTTTGCTTGCTTCTAGGCCTTCCAAGGATCTTGGCGACCTCTGCTACGATTCTGTGGTCTTTGTTGAGATCTTTTGAAGAATGGCTGATGATAACATCTGGAGACGGATGACTTAAAGAGTTTGAAACGGAGTTGGTGAGTTCTGCGATCGTGGATTGCTCAAACTGCTGATCTGGATATCCCAGCATGTTGACGTCTGAGAGTCCAAGGATTTGGCAAGCATTTTCAAAGCTCTTTCTGTTGTCATCCTGACTGGCACGCATACCAATAATTCCCTCTGAAACGATCCGTAGCTGAATATCATGGCCTTGATCAATTAGGTAGGGGATTGTTCCACCTGTTCCAAGGCTTTCATCATCCGCATGTGCAAGTAGAATAAGGTAGTTCATGTTTGCTAGTCAATTTGAACATCAATGGAAGCGGGTGCCTCTTCTAGCTTAATTTCTCCTATTAACTCCCAATGGCCTGTTTTTTCCGCATTCCAAACTACGTGAAGAGGGTAATTCCCTTGGCTTTCCTGTAGTTCGTCAAGATTTACATCCCATATTTTATACCCAATCAGATCATCTCTATCTAGCAAAGCCCATAAATTCTGGAAAATATTTTGTGCTTCTACTACTGCCGAAGCGACAGCCTCTTCAATTCCTTCTACAAATTTCTCTACCTCAGCAGCAAAATAGATTCTAATGGACTCTTGTATGTTTTCGACATCAATATTTTTCACGTCAAACTCATGAACGGCTGTGGTAACGGCTTTTTGGACAAACTCATTAAGTGCCTTGTGTCCAGCTTCAGCCCCTTCAGAACTTACGTTTTCCTTTTCCATCAATACTGTTATCACACCTAGAATACCCGGAATCTCATAATTGAAAAAAGGTACTTGGATGGGAGTTAGGGTAGTTTGGAAGACCCCCATCTCTATTGGAATGCCTACGGACTGTCCGCCTTTTATTTCGTCAATTTCAAGATTTCCGTGGCTACCTTTTGAAAAATGAAAGGGAACTTCTCCTGAGAGTTTAAATTTTTCGGACAAATTAACGTGCTCACCATCAATCTTGAAGAAGATGGTCCAAAGATAGGGTTCTGTTTTTCTCCAGCTATTTCCTTCCTTTTTGCAGATGAGTTCTCGTAGGTGAACATGGACGGTTTGAGCCATAGGATCGTGAGATATGTGTTGTTGTTTGTCAGAGGAAAATTAGGAAAAATTATCCCTATTGGGTGTTGTGGAATTGAATTTTATACAAGTCGTTGATTTAGTTGAAGATATCGTGTACCTTTGCAATCCATTTTCTTAATAATATGATGGATATCAAACCCGTCTCGTTCAAATGGGAATACGAGACAGTGTTCATCCTCACTCCCGAACTGTCAGGGGATGGACATCAAAAGGCAGTGGACAAATTTGTCCAAATGATTAAAGACAACGATGGGAAAATCCACAATATCGAGCACTGGGGTGTTCGTAAGTTGGCTTATCCTGTGAAGAGAAAGACAAACGGTTACTACGTTTACATCGAGTTTGAAGGGAAACCTGAATTTATCGCTGAATTGGAGCAGAACTACAGATACGACGACACTGTGTTGCGTTATCTGACAGTTAAGCTAGACAAGCACATGTTGGCTTTTAACAAGAAGCGTAGAGAGCAGGGATTCGGATTGAGAAAAGATGCTAAAACAGGTAACAAGTAAACGTCATGGCTAAAAATAATGTAATTGGACCTACGGCGGTCAACCGAATCAGAACGGAGCACCGTCAGAAGAAATACTGCCGCTTTAAGAAAGCCGGTATCCGCTACATAGATTACAAAGACCCAGATTTCTTGTTGAAATTTGTAAACGAGCAGGGTAAGATTCTTCCCCGTCGTATTACAGGAACCAGCTTGAAGTTCCAGCGTCGTCTTTCTAAGGCGATTAAGCGTGCGCGTCATTTGGCCTTTTTACCATTTGTAACAGACGAATTGAAGTAAGACAATGGAAATTATTCTGAAACAACCCGTAAAAAACCTTGGCGACAAGGACGATGTGGTAAAGGTAAAACCTGGTTATGCGCGTAATTACCTGATTCCACAAGGAATGGCTGTGTTGGCGACTAAGTCTGCTTTGAAAGATCTACAAGAGCGTCAGCGTCAGCGTGCTCACAAGCTTGAGTTTATTAAAAACCAGGCTGATGAAGAAGCGGCTAAGCTGAATGGTCTGAAGTTAACCATCGAAACCCTTGCAGGTGCTGATGGAAAACTATTTGGTTCTGTAACAACGCTACAGGTAGCCAACAGATTGAAAGAAAAAGGCTTCGACATCGATCGCAAGACAATCACTTTAGACGACATCCGTAGCACAGGAGAGTACACAGCTACTGTTCACCTACACAAGGAAGTCAAGGCTGAAGTTGAAATTGAAGTTATCAGAAAGGATGGTTAATCCTTACTGAACAAGAATAGAAAAGGCTGCTCACATGAGCAGCCTTTTTCATGTTATCTTATCTATTTCTCTAGGCTTAGTCTACTTTGACGATTTTCTTGCGAATCATCACGTCTCTTCCTTCCATAGTCAAAATGTAGATGCCTGCTTTCATGTCAGACATGTTCATGTCCATTCTTGCATCTTCCTCCTCATCCATTTCAGCCTGCATCAAAATACGTCCACTAAGATCTTGAATCCTCATGGTCATTTTTCCAAGTCCACCTTTCATTCTTAGGGTCAATTCTCCTCTTGTAGGGTTAGGAAAGGCCTCTATGATCCCAGTAATAGGTTGCTCATCAATTTCTTGAGAAGATGATTGCCCCTGATTAGTGGCTTGACAAAGGAACAACTCCTGAATTACATCATCTGTGAAGATAAAGCCCGTTGTAGATGTAATGCCTCCATTTGGGAGTACCTGACCGAGATTGAGGCTTGTTACGGGAAGGGGGGCACTGATGGTTAGGGTACTGGTCTGAAAGCTACCAGTAGAAATAGTAGGGTCAATAGGAGTGGATTTACATAGTGTAGCAGAGTCTGGAGCGGGATTAATCTTGGTAATGTTAATTCCTTCCAGCGGTAAACTGTAACCATGTTCGTATTCAGTACCATCTATGAAGTAAGTGGAGTAAGCCAAGTCTAGTGAACCTCCTCCATTATCAGCTATATCAAATCTTCCTCTGTAATCTCCTCCTCCTTTGAGAATTTCAGAGGTCAAGATAGTTCCATTTGTTTCCAGCTTTAGGTGAGCATAAGACCCAGCTAAGCCTTCAGATAGGTCTAGCATCACATCTTGTCTATCTTGAGTGGGAATGACAAGAGAAATGCCGGGCTTGTTGGGAGCAATTTGGAATTGTTCATGCCCTCCATTTTGGAAGGATTTGTCTTCGTAGATATTTGTGAGAATAGGAACACCCAGAGAGTCAGTCTTCAATAGGACGACAGAAAAATAACCACTCACCCCCACATAGATATCGTCATTTTGCTGGAGCACATCCACACCCGCGAATTCCCGTCCTCCATTGTAAACCTTACTCAACTGGACTTGGCCAGTGGGCGAGATTTTACCTAGAAAAACGTTGACTTGGTGTGAACTGAAAGTGGAGGAGTTGAAAGAGCCAGCCAAATACAAACTTTCATCCTTGCCCATATAAGTTGAGCTTAGGTGTAGGAAACCCTGATTTCTAGGGAAAGTGTAGTATTTTCTGTCTACAAAATCTCCTTGGCTTGTTAATTCTGTGATGATAAAGCCCGTAGTATTGAAATTGTAACCCTGTTCGTGGATAGTGATCAAGTTCCCATTCGCTTTTTCGTAAGTGTCGAGTTTATCACCTAACAGAGACTTACTTTTCTCAGCTTGCTTAACCCATAGCGTATTTCCATTTCCATCAATTCTTAGAAATGTTTCAAAGGACTGATGGTTTATGCTTCTATCAAGAGAAAGAATGGCACCTCCATCGGCCGTCTTTGCGATGCTGTGGTTCACGGAGAAACTTACTCTGTTTGCCCCAAGATCGTAGCTTTTGGTCCAGATTGAGTCTCCATTTGCTAAGCTTTTATGGAGAACCAAGACCTGTTTTTGGTTGCTGTTTTTTTTGTACTCATACGTAAATCCAGTCAGGGTGCTAGCGTCAGACAGGATTTCATGGCCGAAGAAAGTCACATAGACTTCCACTTCTTCTGGATTTCCTAATACGCTTTCAAACTGCTTTTCTGGAAAAATTGCTTTGACAAATCCCTGTTGGGCAAAAAGGTAGGTTGAGCCCATCGTGCAGATGAGCAATAGGGTAAATAATTGTTTCATGATTTAATAGTTTGCTTACTGTATGTAGAAGTTAACTAGCCCCTTCTTGAATAGTTAGGATTTAGGAGGACAAAAAGGAGGGGTTCTGGATTGTCTGGAGAAGGGGAGCGGAAGCTAATTCGCTGTAAGTCAAACAAAAAAAGGTCCCGCAAGCATAAAGCTCGCGGGAAACAGCCATGAAAACGCCCTAAAACTAACAGGATTAACCTGTTAATCTTTAGAAGGGAGATTAAGGGTAGGTCACGCCAGCCTGAATATTTTTTCATTTTTGTTCCAAAAACCTGCATTTAATCGCATTCGCCCTAAAAAGTTCTTAAACTTGCGTGATTATATTTTCTAATACTGTTTATGGCACTTGCCCAACATTCATCAACAGACGTACGATTTCAGCAGCAGGTGGATAATTCGGAAGATTATCTTCTACCTTTTATTCAGGAAGTCTTGCCTGCGAGAGAGGGACTTCGTGTGATGGAGATTGGCTGTGGTGAAGGAGGTGTGCTGAAAACATTCACCGCTCGAAAATGTCAGTGCCTAGGAGTTGATTTAAATTCCAGAAGAATCGCCAAGGCTAATGAGTATTTTCAGGAAGAAATAAAGGCGGGTCTTGCGTCTTTCAGGACTCAAAATGTGTATGAGGATTCCTTCAGAGAAGAATTTCAGGCTGCATTTGATCTGATCATCTTGAAGGATACCATAGAGCATATTCCCGAGCAAGAGAAGTTTATTCCTTATATCAAACAATTTCTTAAGGATGATGGCTTTATCTTCTTTGGTTTTCCGCCTTGGAGAATGCCATTTGGGGGACATCAGCAGACTTGTAAGAGTAAGGTACTGGGGATGATGCCCTATTTTCATTTGCTTCCAATGGGAGCCTATAAGGGATTTCTTAAGGCTTTTGGAGAGACTGAAGCTAATGTAGAGGCGCTTGTAGAAATCAAGGAGACAGGGATTTCCTTGGCAAGATTTGAAAGAATTATTCAGGAAAGTGATTTGAAAATTGCCAAAAGTAAGCACTTTCTTTTTAACCCTATATATCGCTTCAAATTTGGATTAAAGCCAAGAGAACAAGCAAAATGGGTCATGGCCATTCCCTATTTCAAGGACTTTTTTACCACAGCGGGTTGGTACATGGTTCACCGCGGTAAATAAGACTTGTAGGAGGAGGGAAGAGTTTTTAATTTAGGCGAACACACATTGTATAAGCATTTGTAATGGAGGCATTGACCTACGCATTAATTCTTGTTGGTATTCTGTTGGCAGTTCAGATTCTGTCAGCCGCATACTCAGTTTATTTCGAAAGAAAAATATCTGCCTGGATACAACAGCGTGTTGGTCCCAATAGGACAGGACCACTTGGGTTATTACAGCCTTTTGCGGACGTATTGAAACTGTTGCTAAAAGAGGATATCATCCCTTCTGCTGCAGATAAATTCGTCCACTTCATTTCCCCTATCATTGCGGTAACCATTTCCCTTATTACCATTGCGGTTGTGCCTTTTGCCAAAGTTGACATTCCGATGACGGAAGCAACTGGCGGCTTTTTGACGCTTGCGGATGTGAATGTGGGTATCCTATATGTGTTGTCTGTTACTTCCATCTCTGTTTATGGTGTTACCCTTGCAGGATGGTCATCGAATAGTAAATATTCCCTTTTGGGTGGTCTGCGCTCCTCTGCTCAGATGATTAGCTATGAATTGGCGCTGGGATTGGCCGTTGTGAGTGTCATTCTCTTGACAAATATGCGTTTTGAGGGCGATGCAGGTTTCCTAAGACCCGGCGCAATCGTAGAAGCACAAAGAGGTGCATGGAACTTATTTGTAAACCCTTTAGGTTTCATCATATTCGTTATTTGTGCGTTTGCAGAGGCTAATAGAGCTCCCTTTGACCTTGTAGAAGCAGAGCAGGAACTTGTTGGTGGTTTCCACACCGAATACAGCTCCATGAAGTTTGCCTTGTTTTTCTTGGCTGAGTATATCCATATCGTGGTTGGATCCATGATGATTGTAACCATGTTTGTAGGTGGATACTTAGGGCCATTCGAAGGAATGATAGGAGTCGCGGAATGGAGTCCTATGTTGCAAATGGCTTGGAATATTGGCTGGTTTGCCTTCAAAACAGGTTTCTTTGTCTTCCTCTTTATCTGGGTTCGCTGGACCTTACCAAGGTTCAAATACAATCAATTAATGGACCTGGGTTGGAAGCGTCTTCTACCTCTTGCACTGATCAACCTGATGGTGGTAGCTATTGTCATTGCAGTCCTGACCCTAAACACGGCAGGCTAGTGTGTCATACACGTTTGAGAAGCTGCCATTCATGCATGAAACCTCTACTGTAGGAATCCGTTTTATTGGATACCCTGCCATCTTGTCAGCTTGTTATAAGCTGGCACAATTACAGCAGGTTTAGATCGTCTAAGCCTATATTTAGGAAAAACCCGATTGGGAAGTGAAGAAGGAAACATAAGGGAATAAACTTGTGTTTTAATTCTTTCCGTCCTAATTACACAAAAGACATATGCCGGATTCTAATTTTTCAGATCGAGTAAAGGATGTTATATCCTACAGCAGGGAGGAAGCGATACGGCTGGGGCATGATTACATTGGCCCAGAGCATCTGCTTTTGGGTCTGATCCGAGAAGGGGAAGGGTTGGCTATTAAAATATTGGTAAACCTGAGTGTAGACCTGTCTCAATTGAAGCGCTCTATCGAGAACGCTGTCAAGGGAACAGTTACTACCATCAATTTAACCAATCTGCCACTGACCCGACAGGCGGAAAAAGTACTCAAAATCACCCGGCTAGAAGCCAAACTTCTAAAGAGTGCCGTCATAGGTACTGAGCACCTGTTGCTATCTATTTTACGTGAGGAGAATAACGTCGCTGCACAGATTCTGTCCCGCTTTGGTGTTACCTACGATATTGTACGCGCCGAACTGGAACAAAAGGATGAGGACGGAACTCCACAAATGAGTGTTGCTAATGAACCACCTGAACCAGGAGAAATGAATCAACCAGGAGATCGACCAAAGAGAACAAGTAAATCTAAAACCCCTGTTTTGGACAATTTCGGTAGAGACCTAACGAAGGCTGCCGAAGAAAACAAATTAGACCCTATCGTTGGTAGGGAAAAAGAAATCGAACGTGTTGCCCAGATTCTGAGCCGTCGTAAGAAGAACAATCCCGTTCTAATAGGTGAGCCAGGTGTAGGTAAAACTGCCATTGCTGAAGGACTTGCCCTTCGTATCGTTCAGCGCAAGGTATCTCGCGTGCTGTACAACAAGCGAGTGGTAACTCTAGATATTGCTTCCCTAGTAGCGGGAACTAAATACAGAGGACAGTTTGAGGAGAGAATGAAGGCTGTCATGGCAGAATTAGAAAAGTCTCCTGATGTCATTCTGTTCATTGATGAGTTACATACAATCGTAGGTGCAGGTGGAGCTTCCGGATCTTTGGATGCTTCAAATATCTTCAAGCCAGCTTTGGCAAGAGGAGAAATCCAATGCATCGGTGCAACAACGCTGGACGAGTATCGTCAGCACATCGAAAAAGATGGAGCCCTTGAAAGACGTTTCCAAAAGGTAATCGTTGAGCCTACGAGCGTTGAAGAGACCATTGAAATTCTAAACAACATCAAGTCTAAGTACGAAGACCACCACAATGTAAACTACACTGAGGAGGCGATCGATGCTTGTGTGAAGTTGTCTGATAGATATGTAAGTGATCGTTACTTCCCAGATAAAGCGATTGATGTATTGGATGAGGCAGGTAGCCGTGTTCATATCACCAACATCCACGTGCCTCAGAGCATTTTGGATCTAGAAGCCAAAATCGAAGAAGTAAAAGAGCAAAAAAATAAGGTTGTTAAGTCTCAGCAGTACGAAAAAGCTGCCCAGCTACGCGATCAAGAGAAAAGATTGCTAGAAGAGCTAGAGCAAGCGAAGATCGAGTGGGAAGAAGAGACAAAAAACAAAAGATATACAGTTTCTGAGGAGGATGTCGCCTCTGTAGTAGCCATGATGACAGGTATTCCTGTAACCAAGGTAGCTGCAGGTGAAATCTCCAAGTTGAAGGTGATGGGAGAAGGCTTGAAAGATGTAATCATCGGTCAGGATCCTGCCATTGAGAAACTCGTAAAAGCTATTCGTCGCTCCCGTCTAGGTCTTAAAGATCCTAACAAACCGATTGGATCATTCATCTTCCTTGGACAAACAGGTGTTGGTAAAACAGAACTTGCGAAAGCTCTGGCCAGATACATGTTTGATTCTGACGAAGCTTTGATTCGCCTAGATATGTCGGAATATATGGAGAAGTTCACTGTATCACGTTTGATCGGAGCCCCTCCGGGATACGTCGGGTACGAAGAAGGTGGACAGTTGACTGAGCGTGTACGTCGTAAGCCATACTCTGTCGTTTTGTTAGACGAGATTGAGAAGGCTCACCCAGACATCTTCAACATCATGCTACAGGTGTTGGATGATGGTTTGTTGACGGATGGATTAGGTCGTCGAATCGACTTCAAAAATACCATTATCATCATGACCTCTAACGTTGGTGTGAGAGAATTGAAGAGCTTTGGTACGGGAGTTGGATTCTCTACTAAATCACGTCAGGATCAAACGCAGGACATGATGCGTAGCACGATTGAAGGAGCAATGAAAAAGGTCTTCAGACCAGAGTTCCTTAACCGTATTGACGATGTCATCATCTTCAATGAGTTGGAGCAGGAAGACATCATGCGTATCATCGACCTTCAGTTGAAGGGCGTATTCAAGCGTATCACAGAGAAAGGCTACGAAATCGAGCTTAGCCAGCGTGCCAAAGAGTACATCGCTGAGAAAGGCTTTGACAAGCAGTATGGAGCTCGTCCACTGCAGCGTGCCCTCCAGCGTTACCTTGAAGATCCCATCGCGGATACGATCCTTGAAAGCGGCTCTAATGAAGGAGATACCCTAGTGGTAGATTATGATGAGAGTGAAGACAAGATCACTGTTTCCGTTAAAAAGGGAGCTGAACCTCAGGAGGAAATCAAACCTGCAGAAGAAGGCGGTAATGAAGAACAAGGCTGATCTAACCATCAGTAAAGCATAAATTAGGTGGGAATCGGCTGTTGTCGATTCCCATTTGTTTTGGATAAAGGTAGAGGTGAACAATCATCAGATGCCTGACAATTTTTTGACCCCTAGACGATTAACTTAAGGGTCCTTAGATAATAGGTGAAGTAATAAAGAAGAGGAAGTAATATATTTGTAGTGTATGAAAACAGTTGTTAACAAAAGAACTACCCTTGTACTAGGTGCCTCAGAAAAAGCTGATAGGTATTCAAACAGAGCTATTCATATGCTTAGAGAATATGATGAGCCTGTATTGGCCCTAGGCTTGAGGAATGGGCAGGTAGGTGATGTTGAGATCTTTAAGGATCGCTCCCAGTTTGAGGGTGAGGAAATTGATACCATTACCCTTTACCTAAATCCTAGAAGACAGCGAGAATATTATGACTGGATTGTTCAGCGAAATCCAAGAAGAGTTATTTTCAACCCGGGCACAGAGAACTTCGAATTAATTGATTTGCTACGTGAAAATGGCATTGAACCCGTAATGGCTTGTACGCTTGTCATGCTGAGAACGAGGCAGTACGCCTAACAATTTGCAGGATTAATATCCAATAGATATAAAAGCAGAAAGCCCATTCTAAGAAGAATGGGCTTTCTGCTTTTCCTTTATAAATTAAAAAAAATCAAGCCTGTCCTGGTTTGGGCTCGATTACTTTTCCGAATCTGTAAATAAAATAGTCTCTCTTCTCCTCTACCTTAATCTCATCCATAATATGGTGAATGAGGTTGATTCCAAATCCTCCCTTGCCTCTTCGCTTAACGATCTCTTGTGGACTTTGGGGCTGATATTGATCAATGGGGAAGGCTTTGCCTGTGTCTTTTATTTCAGTATAAAGGGTATCTTCTTCTTTGTATATGGCTACTTCAATTGTTGAATAATCATCACACTGATGCTGATGAATCATGCAATTGGCGCATGCCTCGTCCACTGCCAGCACTATTTGGCTGGAAACATTCCCAGTAACTTGGAGGTCTGTCAATCGGGATCTTACGAATTCCCGTATTGTTGACAGATAACTCTTGTTACACCTTACTCTCAGATATGCTTTCATTGCTACTCATTAAATACCGGTGCTGGATCTACGTCTTCCTTAATGAGTTTTAGGTTATCTAGTTTGTTCAAACCTAAAATAGTGAAAACTTCGAACACATTTTCCGGCACATGTGTTAAAACAAACTTTCCGTTGTTAGTAGCGAGTTCGTCTACGTAAGAAATAAACACTCCGAGTCCTGCACTTGAAATGTACGCGATCTTGTCCATTCGTACATGGACATTAAAAATTTTTTCGGAGATCAGGTTTTTTACCTTCTCATCCAGATAAACTGAAGAGTTTGCGTCTAAATCTCCCTCAGGTATTAATGTAACGTACTGGTCGTGAGACTCTTGTTCTATTTTCATTTGCCTATATATCTACGAGAAACAGCATGTTAATGTTTAAGAAAATTTGATGATCAAAACTGTATAGTCATCATCCAGACCTGATTCTGCAAATTCCTTGACCGAACGGACAATAGAATCTGCCATTTCTACTGCATCACCGCTTGTATGTTGCTTAATTTCGTCCTCAAGACGATCGTAACCATACTCCTCCCCCTTCTTGTTTCTTGCCTCCAAAATTCCATCAGTGTACAAGACCAGAAAATCCCCATCAGCATAGGTAAACTTATGGATATCCTTCACATAATTGGCGTAAGAGGCATTCCTGACAATCCCTAAACCAAGAGTTCCTTCCCTTAGCATTTGGATCGAGTCATCCTTCACTTGATAATGAAAAGTAGGACAATGCCCTGCTCTAACCAATTCAACTGTTTTTTCTTTGGTATTGATCTCTAGGTAGCTCAGGCTCATGAAAAAGCCATGTTGCATACATTCAGAAAGGGCGATGTTGGCGTTTACAATGAAATCTTTTACACCAAGATTCAACCTGGTCAAGGCATGGAAAATGCCCTTGATCTCAGCCATATAGAAGGCCGCGGTTGTCCCTTTTCCAGATACGTCTCCTATGGCTACCCGAAAAATATGTTCTTCTGATTCAGCCACATCATAATAATCCCCTCCTACTTCTTGTGCAGTTTCACTTCTTGCAATGAACTGTATATCGTCGTTTTGGGGTAAGTGCTGAGGCAGGAGTTGATCCTGTACCTCTCGGGCAATTTTTAGTTGCTCTTGGTAGCGTTCTACCTCGATAGAGCGCTTGATCAATTCAGCATTCTCCAAGGCAATTCCCGCCTGTTCTGCAAATGCTTTCAACGATTCTTCTGTAACATCCTCAATGGAGGAAGCTAATTTATTGACCACAAATACTGCCCCATAATTTTGTGCATTGGAGAGGATAGGAATCACCAACATACACTTGTATTCCCCCTCATAACCCTTAAAGGATTTATGGCGCTTAAGGTTCTGAACGAGGAAGGGGGTGCGAGTTTCTAGGACCTGATGGGTCAATTGATGCCCCCGGTTCAGGGTGTGTTTCTCTGAGTCGCTAATTTCAGCTTCCTTCTTCACCTGAATTTCACCTGTTTCTCTGTCGACCATTTCAATCCAGCCTCCATCTGCATTTGAGGCCATAATACTGGCATTCAAAAGGGTTTGAAGGATTTCGCTAAAATCTAGGTTGGATTGAATCGCCTGATTGATGTTGCTGAAGGAAGCAATCTCAACCGATTCTTTTTCAAATACGGAGGTGGCAGGAAGGTTGAAAAACAAGAAAAGAATAGCGAATAAGGTATAGGAGATCGTAAATATGATCAACATGAAGAGAAACAATGGCATGTCCAAAGAATTCTCTCCTAACTGTCCTGGAAGGCGGAAAATGGCTATAACGAAGGTAGCAATGACCAATGCTATCAAACCTAAAAGGCCCAGCACCCGAAGTTTCTGGTTGAAGTTTAGGTAAGCGGACCACCTGACATTCGTAGACAAAATAATAGAAATCACGATGAAGGCCAGGAAGGCGACAATGAGAGCCGTATCAAGAGGAGATTGTGGGAAAACCCTATAAATAACTCCTGTATCATATAAGACTGCTAACCCTAATAGGCCAAGGAAGACCCGCCAAAGCTGAATTTTTTGTCTGGTTCGGGGATAGAAAATAAATCTTCGATAGATAAAAGTTGCCGCCAAGAAGAAGATCATGAAGGCCATAATCCCCAGCATATAAAAAATCTGTGCGGCGTAGGGATAGAGAGGCCTACCTTGCATAGCTCTGTTCCCAAAGGTGATGAGCATCACAATAATCACACCGACCATCCCAATCATAAAGAGTCGCCACATCAAAACGGGTACATCCAGCTTCTCAATTTTTTGGAAGAGCCGAGCCATGAAGACTGCAAGGAAGATGCAGAAGCCCGTCAACAAAAATTTATATAGTAAGCCACCAATAAGCAGATTGGGGGGGAGGGGATCAGGGAAAATGGCGAGTCCCTGTTTGAAAATGCGGATTGCAAGCACCCCCGTCCAGCAGAGGAGCCCCATGATGAGTAAAATGCCATTTATCAGTCTGGGACGCAATCTAGTTGTATTGTGTTTGTAAGTTAATACAGTTCAGCCATCTAGACGATGAACTTAATCACCACTCAATTAAATAAATTCCCCTTTAACTACCTTGTTCTAGGTCTCAGGATATAGGGAAAAGTTTCGATCTGTACCAAAAGACTGAATATTCGAAAAAAAAGCAGGCACATCCGTAGAAGGTGCCTGCTTTTTGAATGATTTAAATTTTCTTAGTTCCCACCGAGGATCAGCGGCAGTCCTCCATTGTCGCCAGAACCTACAATAATGGTTTTGGAGTTAGGGGACTCAGCAAGCTTAATCGTCGCTTCAATACCTTTGTCTTTTAGAATTTTATCTGTCAAAGAAGCATTTAGGATTCTGTTGGCTTCAGCCTTACCTCTTGCACGTGTAATCTGACGCTCTGCTTCCAATTTCTCTTGCTGAAGAAGGAATTGGTACTTTTGAGCTTCTTGATCAGCTTCCAGTTTAGTCTCAATAGACTGTTGGATGCTTGGTGGAAGGGTAATATCACGAATCAATGCCTCACGTAACACAACGTGGTTCCTCGCTAGTGCTACTTCAATGTCAGATTTGATCAGAGACTGTACAGAGTCTCTTTTGGAAGAGTATAACTCATCACCTGTATATCGACCAATGATTTTCCTTACGGATGAACGTACTTCTGGACGTACAAGGCTTTTCAGGTAATCATGGCCAAATTCTTCGTGGAGACTTCCAATTTCATTGTATTGTGGATGCGTACGTACTGTTACATCGATCTTAATGTTAAGACCTTCTGAGGAAAGTACTTCCATTTTCTCTTCTTGTGCCTGCTCACGTACATCATAACGCTCCATGGAGTTCCAAGGGGCAATGACGGTAAATCCAGGCTGATAAATATTCTCTTTGTCGAGACCTCCTCCAAATGGACGGAAGAGTACGCCTCTTTCACCTGCATCAATGGTTACAAATGAGCCAGATGCCAGTAGAACCAGCAGCATAAAGCCACCGAAAACCAATAAGGCTGTAGTAAATATTCTGGAACGGTTCATGATAAATTCTTTTAGTGTTTGTGGTTCCTATTAAAAAATCGGGGGACACCCTATTTATTTAAGTCAGTCCTCTTATTATGTCGATTAAAGTTTGAAAATATTGAGCAGAAAGTCTAATTGTCTGGCTTTTTGGTAGATAAAAATTCACGATTCAGACTTTTTAGTAAAAAATTCTTTCCTCAGACAACCTTGACAGCATGAAATTGCTCTAATCCTAAAGAACATTCCAGCGCTGCAGAGTTGGAAGTTACCCCTGTTTTTTAGTCAACCTTCCCTTTCAATTGGAGTTTTGTATGTCCACCCTTAAATGCATGAACACCATGAGAAAGTTTGTTTTGATCCTCCCAATCCTTCTACTTAGCCAGATGATATGGGCACAAGACCTTCAATTTCCCGTTAGACATCAATACGAGAAAGGCCGTTCCTATCTGGGAGTTGGCTCTACCATTGGTCAAGGAGGAAGTTTTTTACCTTCGGGCCGTTTTTTTAATTCGGGTGAATTCAGAATAAGCATGGGAAACTTTGTCGCAGATAAACTCTTATTAGGAATTACTTATTCCAACCAGAATCAATATGCCATCACACCTGTTAATCGCCTTTTCGCAGGCTTTAATACCTCCTCGCTAAAGGCTTTTGGGCGATATTACTTTACGGGTTGGGCAAAGATTAATGCCTATGCAGAAGGAGGCTTAGGTGCAGGTCAGGAAATATATATCCAGACTGAGAATGGAACAACAGAACAGATAACTTCTGGATGGGCATCCTTATCGTCCTTCACGGGTCTGGGGATATCTATTCCAATCAGAAAGAGAATTTCTGTTGATGTGAGTTCCCTGGTGAATTACAGCTATAACTTTAAGGCTGCCCCCACAGCACCGGCACATCGCTTCCACTTCCAACCGTTGAATGTGGGCTTTAACTTTCATTTCTAGAATAAGAGAAGCTTTTCTTTTTCTCTTCCATTTCCCTACAGCATCAACAACCTATTGACGTATGATTTTGCACCAACCTTCTTACGAAATTGGAGTTACATGTTGAGATCACCTTTACACAATTAAACACCATGAAAAAGTATTTTATCATCATCTTATTAACCTTTATGAGCCAAGTGGTGAATGGTCAAGGCCGAAACTCACCTATTTTGCCTCAATATGAAAAGGGACAAACACTATTGGGAGTAGGCTATACCCTAGGTATAGGTAACGGTCTTCTGCCTCCTAGAAGTCTTTTAAATTCAGGTGAATTGAGAGTAAATGCAGGTAAATTTGTTATGAATAATCTGCTTCTTGGGATTACATATTCCACGCAGGCTCAACGAGGTGTTACGCCTGTTAGTCAGCTTCGAGCAGATTTTACGACCTCTACCCTTCACGTATTTAGTAGATATTACGCTACAAACTGGGCCAAGATCAATGCCTATGTCGAAGGGGGCTTAGGTGTTGCCCAAGAGATTCTTCTTCAGGAGGGAGCTTCCGACGAATTGACCTCTGGATGGGCTTCCATTTCTTCCTTTGCAGGACTGGGTGCATCCATTCCCATCAAGAAGAAAATGTCCATCGATATAAGTACTATGATTAGCTTAACTAGAAATCTAAGGTCGAGTCAAATATCGGGAAATGGACCAAGTTATCGCCTTCATCTACAACCCTTAAATGTAGGGTTCAACTTTCATCTATAGAAAAAATAGAGGCTGCTTAACTAGCAGCCTCCTATTGCTTTATTTTTTGTCCCTACAGCATTTTCAACCAGCCGATTTCTTGATCGGTCAGCTTTCTCCATTTGCCGCGAGGGAGGTTTCGTTTGTTTAGAGGCCCAATGGTTACTCGATCTAGGGCGATAATTTCATAGCCCAAGTGTTCGAACATTCTTCTGACAATACGATTCCTTCCAATGTGAATATCGATACCTACGTGATTAGGACCACGGTCAATAACATAATCGATTTTATCTACCTTGGCGGGGCCATCTTCCAGTTCGATTCCTTCTAATAGCTTATCCATGTCAGATTCTCTCATGGCCTTGTTGAGGCGGATATGGTAGATCTTGGTAACCTTATGGGCTGGATGAGTCATTTTGGAGGTCAATTCTCCGTCATTTGTCAGCAGCAACAGCCCTGTCGTGTTTCTATCCATTTTTCCTACAGGAAAAACTTCTTCATTGGTTACTCTGTAAATGGAATCCAGTACTACTCTCTTGCCCATGGGATCATTGGGGCTGGCGAGCATGTTTCTGGGTTTGTTGAAGAGGACATAGACAAAGTTTTGAGGAATCAATTTCTTTCCATCATACAGTACTTCGTCTTTGGATGGGATTACCTTTACGCCCATCTCGGTTACAACTTCACCATTTACGGTGATTTTACCTGCTGCAATCAGGTCATCAGCTTTTCTTCGTGAACAGACCCCAGCCCTAGCAATGAAGCGGTTTAGCCTTGTAGGCTCGTCGCTTAATTCCTTTGGACTTTCGGTCTCACGACGAAAGTCTCCGTCCGTAGGTTTTTGTCGAACTATTCGCTTCCTACGACGGCGTTTTTTAGGTTCGAGCTCCTCAGATAGAGGCTCGTTAGGTTCAGTCTGATCCTTCGCCATCAGTCGATTGGTTTTCTTTTGGTGTTTCGGCCAGTTTAACCTGATGTTGCTTGAATAGCTCCATGTGGTCTTCGGCCATTTCTTCGAATTCTTTAAGTTTTGGTAATTCAGTTACATCCTTTATGCCAAAATACTGCATAAAGAATGGACTGGTTGCATATAGTAGGGGACGACCGGGGGAGTCTGCTCTACCTACGATACTGACCAGTTTTCGTTCCAATAATTTCTGCATGGCATAATCACAATTTACGCCACGGATAAATTCAATTTCAGCTTTGGTAATAGGCTGCCTGTAGGCAATAATAGATAGGGTTTCCAATGCGGCTCTAGAAAGGCGCTTTTTATTCTTTTGGAGAATGGCCTGCTTGACAAATTTGTAGGTATCTCGTTTGGTCAAAAACTGATATCCTCCTCCCACGGCTTTTATTTCAAAGGGGTACTGTGGGCTGTCGTATTTAAGGACAAGCTGATCCAAGATTTTTTCCAGTTGACCCTCTAGGCCAGCCATATCAATGAATTCTTCTTCTCCGCTTTCTTCATCACGAACCTTCACCTCCAAAAGCTCTTCCTGCTCACGCATTAAAACTTCTTTCAGGGCGGCTACAGATACGGGTTGATCCGAAACAAAAATGATTGCCTCAACAATATTGCTCAGGTTCATATGACAAAATTACAACGGCAAGTGGAATCCTACAAATACTTACAGCTCATGCCGTTTTTCAAGGACGAATATAAAAACAAAATGCCATCACCTGAAGGCAATAGCATCAATGGGTTAAATATAACCTTTGTCGGAGCTAATTCCACAACATTTGTTAGGAAATTATTTGGGCTCTTGTCCCAAGTCTTCTACTGTTCCCATGATTTTCAGAATCACAGGTTCTGCTTGAGCGTCTGTATAGACCATGACAGACTTGGTAAAGCGCCCTATGCCCTTGGCGTTATAAATGGCCTTAACCATACCAGATTGGCCTGGTGCAATGCTCTCTTTGGTGTAGTCTGAAGCTGTACAGCTGCAAGAGGTCTTAACACGAGTAATGGTCAAGGCCTTGCTGCCCTTGTTGACAAAGCTGAAAGTTACTTCTGGCTTGGTGCCCATCTCTACCTTACCCAAATCCATGGTAGTCATTTCCCAACTCATGGCAGCAGCACCTTCTTCTTCAAACGTAAGGCTAGCAGGGGTGGCATAGAATTCCTGTGCAAAAAGGCCTGAAACAGCACATACAAAAGCGATAAAAACAAAACTTGGTTTCATAACGGTAAAATTATTGGTGAATGAATGCCCAAGTATAACTAAGTCTTTAGTTATAATCAACTAAAAGATTAGTTAATAGGGTTATTGTGCAAGAATTCCCTGTATGTTAATCTTGAAATCGTCGATAAAGGCGAATGGAATCTGAAGGATACAGACTAGAAAATGTGGAGTCTAGATAGAAATCTTCCATGTAGTTTTGCCAAAAGGGGTATTGACTCATGGGAAATTTCTTGTAGCCTTTAAAGCCTGCAGGCTGTGTATCTACAATGAATGTAGGAGGCTTAGTCTGAAGTTCGCCTTTTAGAATAGTCCAACTCCTTGGGATGATTGCATAATCAGTATTTGCTACGTCCACATTACCGGCAGGAATATGGCCTGTTAATGGATTGCAGAATGTATACCTACTTGAATGATCCCTTTTTGACAGGAAGTAAATCTCCGGTGCAAATCCCCAAACAAATATATGATCGTTGGGATTCGTATGTTCCTCTATATACTGTGAGACTGGTATATATTCATCTACAGATGGATCTTGGCCATACATATGCTTGTGATGGTAGATTCTATTCCCAAAAGAAATGACCATCAAAGATGCCACACCAATCCATAGGCTTCTTTGCTGTTTTCCTGAGATTGGCAATTCAAGATGAATCCAATTGTAAATAAGGTGTGCACTTAAAAGCGAAATAGGCAAAACAAGCGGAATGGTATAGTAGGTAAAGGCTCTTCCCCCCGATAAAGACATCCCTATTGCAGCAAGAGAAGTAGTCCAGAGAAGGAGTTCGAATTTATGTGTGGATGGATTCCTTAGGGTTTGAAGAAGGTGTGGAAATCTTCGGAACGCGAGTAATCCACTGAGAAAGAGGATCAGGTTGATAATCGCTAGGCCTCCCAATAGCTTGGCGGAATTGATGAAGCGAGCTCCTGCAAATAGGGCAGGAACATAGTAGGAGACATTATATGTCCATGAATAAAATAGGAAGTCTTCCAATCCGGCCTTTTGCCCAAAATAAGTAAGGAAGACTAGCCAAGGAATCATGAAACCTATCGCAGTGATTAGCGCAAAATATGCCACTCTACCTAGATTCAACCTCTTTTGAAATAGTAAGATTCCTATTCCAAGACTTCCCATTTCTAATACTGCCACTTGCTTAGAAGTACTTGCCAGTCCGATCAGAATGGCTGCTAACATCAGATATAAACTATTTCTCGATTCAGTCCATTTGAAGAAAATAAGCCAAGCACCTAATAATGATGTTGTCAAAAGCCACTCCGTATGTGCTGCCAGACCATCAGAAAAGTAATAGGAAGAAGATATACAAGCATAAATGATCCCTGCGAGATTTGCCTTTTCTTCGGATCGAAACCATTTATGTGATAATGAAAATACTCCAGTTACGACTAATAAATGAAGAAAGAGATAGGTGAGGCGAATTGGGAACATACTTCCCTTGCCGAATAAGCCGAATATGGCTGCATAGAAGAAATATGTCAAGGGGCCCCTATGATCAATGGCATCGCGATAAGGAAGGCCGCCCTCGATAATCTGATAAGCCGCCATGGCAGACACAGCTTCATCTACACTAAAGAATGAAATATGCAGGAAGGGAGCCCTGGCTAACATCACAATTGTGAGGCCCAAGCAGAGATATTGCCAACTCTTTAGAGGTGCGTCAAATTTGTTCACTGTTTGTCCAATCAAGAAGACAGATGTATAAATGGTTAGTCAGCCTGAATAAACGGTAATTTATTAGACCTAAATGTAACAATATGTGAAGGTATATATTTTTCAAGTATGATTCATTTCATTCATGGAAGTAAAATTATATGTAAAAATATGTGCATAACTCGCTATAAATCAAACATTTGAGAATGCGTTTTTGGAAAATTATTTGAATGAGTTTTGCATTTTTTAATTACCATTCACTCTCAAAAATACTGATTCCACTCCCCAAAAAGTTCCATTCAGAACGAAGGCTATGAAAAAAGCCGTGCCAAGCCGTCATATTAGTGTCGTCAAACAGAAACAAACCCAAACCCATTCAACTTAACCTAGACATCATGAAATTCTTTACTTCAATTATATTCGCCCTTCTGGCGACTATCGGCCTCCAGGCAAATCAAACCTTCTACACTTCGGCTTCTGCCACTTCATGGTCCAACCCTTCAAGCTGGGTAGATGCAAATGGACAAGCGATAAACAAGGTACCATCTTCAGAAGATGATGTTGTTATCCGCACCTACTTTACTTTCGACCTTACACAAGATTACACCCACACAGGAAAAATCACGGTTACTGGTAATGGCCTTTTTCAGATTTTTTCTGCTGAAGAAAATAACGCGAGCTTTATGTATGCAGGCCAGGAAATGAGCATTTACGGCTATCTATTGGCTAGCGTAAACTTCTCTGTTAGGCCTCAAAATAACGGAAGAAGCAGCATTCTTCTTCTTCATGAGACTGCTAGCATGAACTTTTCAGGAAATCTAGCACTTGAAAGTGCCTTGATTTTAGAGGAGAGCGCCTGTGGCTCGATCAAGATTGAAGGAGACCTTATGATCACTGGTAAAGATGCCTTTATCTGTGGAGAAGGAAATGTAAATGTTGATGGTCAGTTGAGAGCATTTAATGAAGCAGGTGTCGAGATGAACTCCAGCGAATCTCAGTTAACCATCGAAGCTAAATCTTGTCAGGAAATTCGTTTTCACAAGACTACTGAGAACTGTAATGGGGCACCGTACATGATTGGACAGGGCAATGCTAACCAGATCATGGGGATCAACGATTTCAGCCTAGCGTCTACACCCACAGCTGTAAATATTTCTTGGGAACTGAACAAGGGAAACATCGTTGAGGCTTTCGTAGTAGAGAGATCTTTTGATGGCATCTTATTCCAAGGAATCGCACAAATCGAAAATATTGACACTGATATATTTGAGGTACTAGATCACGAAGTAATTCAGGAAAAGTGCTTCTACAGAATCAAGCAAGTGGTAAAAGCTGGTGCTCCTATCTACTCTCCCATCAAAGAATTCACACCAGTTCCGTTAACAGAAGAAATGGGTATGAACATCTTCCCAAATAGAATTCAATCAGGAGAAAGCTTCCGTTTGGTAAGCGACCAGATGAGCGAGTCAGCTCAAGTTAAGGTGGTCGTCAAAAATATCATGGGACAGATTGTAAGCACAGATCAAGTTGTAGTAGGTCCTGCTGGACGAGTTGATGTGCGCATCCAGGCTCAGATGAACAAAGGATGGTATGTCGTCAGCTTGGAAGGAGAGCAGGCTTCTATCTCTCAAAAGATTCAGGTGAAATAAAAAAATTCGGGATTTCTAAAATAGGTTTTTAAGGTTGTTTGGCTGCAGCTACCCACTGGGTAGCTGCGCTTTTTTTATGTACACCCATCTGAAACTCTTCATTTTTCACCTAGCTTTTCGCAAGAGGTCTATTTTTGGGGGAATTGAGATATTTCCCCATTCCTTAAATTCCAATAATTTTGTTAATCTAATTGGTCATCAACCTCCTACTGTATATCTTGGAGTTGTATTTTCCTATAAAGAAAAAGATATGAAACGTATCATGTTGATGCTGTTGGGTGTTTTGTCCATGATGAGTGGACTAAAGGCTCAAGAGTCTATCATTACGGATCCCTTTATTCCGGATACCAGCCTGACATACACAACTTTTCTGAGACAGTGTCAAGAGTTCACCAGCATTGAAGAAAACAGACTGTGGGTGATTAACTTTTGGGCGAGTTACAATACGGCCTCTCTGAGTACATTGCCTGAGCTCAAAATTCTACATGATACCTATCGAGAAAAGCCTGTACGCTTTGTAAGCATATCCGTAGACAAAAACAGATTGGCTTGGGAAAATGCTATTCTAAGAAATAAGCTTACTTGGGAGCAACTTTTCCTTCCCAATGATGCTTCCTATGGCTTCCTGAGAAAGGCATTTAAACACAGGTCTTTCCCAGCTCTGTTTCTTGTACACCTAGATGGAAGAATCCAGCGGATGGTCAGCGTAGCTGAGATGGAACAAGAACTGTCCATTTTGACCAACAGTTTACCTGATGAGGATGAGTTCCCTGACTTTGAGGATGAGCCAGAAGAGCCCGATGAAGTAATCTTGTACGAGGTAAAGAAGGGAGATACCCTTTATGGGATTTCGAGAGAATATGATGTCAAATGGCAGGATATTCAAAAGTTGAATAAGCTGAGCAGTACTTCTATCAAGGAAGGGCAAATCCTAAAAATTCCCTCAAAGTAGAGGGTATCAGGAACCAAAGATATTTAAACTTGTAAATGGATCATCGTCCTTTCCTTTCGGGGAGGACGTTTCTTGTTTATGAGGCATCTGGAATCGATCCAATCGAAGTTGGAGTTCTCGAATGGTACGGTGTGCATCAGTCAATTCTTTTGAAGCGCCATTAGAAGCTTGCTGAATCTTGAGTTTGTTTTCTAATTGGGTTACGACAGAGGCGTATGCGGCCTCGGAAGCTTCAATATGTTTTTTGAGGAGTTGAACCTCGTTTGCCCAGCCTTCCATTTGGAGTTCGAGGGCGGGGAGGATGGTTTCAAGAGATTTTTGAACCTCTCTATAGCTATTTACAGCTTTGATGACCTGTAGGTTGACCTTTTTCAAAAAGCTCAATTGGTCTCCTAACACCTTGAGAATAGGTTCTTTTTCGATAACCAGTGAATCTCCCAGGTCTCGGCCTTCATTCTCTTCTATGTATTGAAAGGCAGCTATTTTTAGCTCCTCATTTTCTTTTCGCAAGGATTCTATTTCGGACTGAAGCCGTTTGATTTCTTCCTCCGCCATAAGACTTATTTATCCACTAATTACTATGGCACCTCAGGGAAATGCCACGGGGAATTTGTGTTATTCTTACTGCTCCGTTTTGTAGCGTTAAAAGTACGATTTGAGAACTGTGGGGATGATTTTCCTCTCGCGAACAGCCAAAATGCAAACCTAAGCGGATGTTGGGTGGCCAAAGCCATTCAGCTAAATGGAATGTTCGCTTTATTTCTTCTTTTCTCTACAAAAAATGAACCTTCTTTGTGAAAATGTTAGGATTCTTTGCCAAATGTGCCAAGAATATGAAGAGAAACCCTTTCCTGCGAGCTTATTTCTACATGGGAATAAAAAAAGGGAACGCAATTTCTCGCGTTCCCAGTCGTAATTTTTTGATCTATTTTTATTTGTCCAGGAAGTGGTGGAAGGTATCTCCTCTCAGTCCCAAACGGATGGTTTCTAGTGGGATAATTTCGGTTGGCGCAATGTTTCCTAGGTTTACGTTGGCGCCTAGCAGCTTGATAAACCAAACCTGCTGTACTTTTTGTGGTGCCTCCCAAAGGATTTTATCTCCAGCTACATCTTGTAGGATTTCTTCAACGAGGTCGGAGCGAACTTCGCCATCTGCGCGGAACATACCTACTGTACCTGATTCCCTTGCTTCCGCAATCACTTTCCATGATCCAGCTTCAAGTTCTTCCTGCATCATTTTTACCCATTGGTAGGGAGGAATGATTTTACCCGCTTTCTTGCTACCTACTTCTGAGAATACTTTTCTGTCTTTCGAGAACTCTGAAATTAGCTGACACTTGATTTCGGATTCCATCTCAACTGAGCCATCGGAAATTTCAAGGAATTCGGCTTGATGCTTATCCAAGATACGCTTGAAGTCGTCCAATTGATTGCGGACATAGAAGGCTTCAAACATGGTCCCACCAAAGTAAAAAGGAATTCCAGCAGCCTTATATACAGCTAATTTTTCTTCCAGATTGGGAGTTACTGCTGAGGTGGCCCAGCCCAACTTCACGATATCCGTGTATTCTGCACCTACGGAAAGAAAGTCCTCTACCTGACGGATGCTCATGCCCTTGTCCATAACCATGGTAAATCCGTTTTCTCTCGGCTTCGATGAGCGTTCAGGTATTTGATTGAGGGGAAAATTAATCATAGGGTGAATGTTGACAATTTTGCGCCAAAGTACGAGCATTCGCAAGGATTTTACAAATGTTCCCTCTATTGAAAAGCCTCTACGTGATTTTGGCTATGATTTTCGCCCTATTTTCCATGAAAAATCCCCGTTTAACCTCTTTGTTAGAGAGAAACGGGGGACTTCCAGTTACCAAACATATTACTTTACCGCCTTCGAATAATAATTCAGACGGGAGGTTATTGCTTTTAGGCTTTTACCAGGATATTTTTTTCTTGCGGTCTGTACCATAGAGGCAGGCAAAACATCTTTGCCTTTTCCTTTTAACAGGGCAGCTTCAAGTTTTAGCGTACTTCGCATTTTTGACGCCATAACCTCATCTTCCCAGGGATCTTTCAAGTCAGAAATACATTCACAGGTCCATGGGTCAACAAGACCTGAGCAGTTGGCGACGGAACAGTCATCGTCATTGCTGAGGACAGGCTTAATGAGTCCCTTGACTTCCAGATCAATCTTGGATTTCTCAAGGATCTCACGAAGGGCAGACATATCGTTTAGGGACTGGGCAATAGAACAAAAGCTCAAGGCCATAAGGGCAGTTAATAGAATTGCGTTTCTCATACTCCAGATAAATTGTAGGATTGTTGTACTCCTTTGTTATCTGAGCTAGAGAATTCGTAACCTGAATTCGGATTTTTTGGCTGAATAGCCCTTTTTAGGCTACCACTAGTCGAAATCCTCTGCTGTGAACATTTTCAATCTTTATTCCTGCGTCGGATTTCAACCTTCTCCTAAGTTTAGAGATGAATACATCCATGCTTCTTGCATTGAAGTAATTATCATCTCCCCAGAGGGCTTGTAGAGCTTTCTCACGGGGGAGTAGATCGTTTTTGTGGACAAGGAGTAGCCTTAATAGATCGGCCTCCTTAGGAGATAACTTATGTGTTTCTTCCCCTTCTCTTAAAATATGTAGTCGGTAGTTGAAGTGGAATTTACCGAACTCGAACTCATCAGGAATTTCCTCTTTTTTCTCGCTTGGATTTTCGGTTCTCTTTAGAATCGCCTTGATGCGAAGAAGGAGTTCTTCAGAATCAAAGGGTTTGGTGATATAATCATCTCCACCCAGGGAAAAGCCTTCAATCACATCTTCTCTCATGCTTCTTGCCGTCAGAAAGATGATGGGAATCTCCGTATTGGTTTCACGAATTTCTTTGGCGAGGGTAAATCCATCCATTTTAGGCATCATGACATCGGTAATGATAATCCTGTATGGATCTTTTTTGAAGGCAGCTAATCCTTCCTCTCCATCTCGGCAAAGGGTAACGTCAAACTGGTTCATTTGGAGGTAGTCTCGAAGGACTGCCCCGAAGTTCGCTTCATCTTCTACTAACAGAATGCGGGTCATGGGATAGTTGGCTTGATTGAGTAAATCTACACTTTTTTGGACAAAGGAAGAGAAACCGAGAAGGTGCTTCCTTTGCCTAAGGTACTTTTGACGGAAACATGGCCATCATGTGCTTCCACTATGCTTTTGACATAGCTAAGACCAAGGCCAAAGCCTTTGACTTCGTGTAAATTTCCTGTAGAAACACGGTAAAATCGGGTAAATATTTGATTTAAATTTTGTTTGCTAATACCTATGCCATGGTCCTCAACTTCTATGGTCAGGTAAGAACCTTCATTCTTCGTCCGAATGATAATATCTGGCTTTTCAGGACTATACTTGTTGGCGTTGTCAAGAAGATTGTGGATGACATTGTTGAGGTGAACCATATCCCCCTTGACATGATAAGCGGTGGCTTGGCAGTCTTGGCGTAATTCTCCTTCTCTTCTTCTTACCTGCAATTGGAGGTTCTGCGCAGCATTATGAATGATGTCATGCATGTCAATGCTTTCTTGCCTTAACTGCATTTCTTTTCTATCTAATCTCGCAGCCTGGAGTACACGTTCAACCTGACGGTTCATTCGGTTATTTTCTTCCTTGATGATACGGGTATATCGTTCAATTCCTCCTTCTTGTTTCTGTACAATTGGATTGTTGATGGAATCAGTGGCCAGAGAAATGGTAGCTATAGGTGTTTTTAATTCATGTGTCATGTTGTTGATGAAGTCATTCTTCATTTCTGACAGTCTTTTTTGCCTAAAGACCACTTGAATGGCTATTCCAAAACAAACCATAATGATGCCCACAAATAGGATAGACAAGGCCATTTGTCCCCAAACCTGCTTGATGGCATAAAAGCTCTCATCAGGAAATGCGATGATGAGTTTATCGCTGGCTCCATAAGCATTTTGAGGAAATAACTGGACTGTGTGGAATTTCCCTTTGGTTTTATCGCTCATGAACGCGATCCGCTGAATCGGCATTTGAGACGGATTGTCCGAGGTAACCCAGAAATCGTACTTGAGCATCAGCCCTTGGCTAGAGAGGGCTTGCTGAAGCATGGTATCTAATTGAACGGCGTCGAGTTGACGATTCATTTCAAGACCCTTAGGCGTGCTTTCCTGTAAGGCAGAAGATACGATTTGCATGATCTTAGGATGCCCACGGACCTCTAGGGTCAGATCCTCACTGATAGAGGGCAACATGGTATCATTCAGGGTATAGAGATAGGTAATTTTTCGACCAGAAATAAAGCCACTATCTAGCGGTACACTAGTTTCTGTTTCCGTAACAATAGCGAGACTATCTCTGATCCTTACTCTTTGTTCACGTAAATGAGGGGTCTCAAGGTTTTCATCTAAGTCGATATAACCATCTTGTGAACTGTCATCAGCGAACATGGGAGCAGGCTGAATATCGACCTCTCTGGATACCTGAATCAGTTTGGTTGAGTATTTTCCATCTTCCAATTGATCTCTGACCTCCTTGAGTGCGACATTCACACTCATGTCAAAGGTCTCTTCGTTGATGTCAATAGCCTTCTGCACCTGGCCTACCTGGATAATAATAATCCCAAGCAGTGCACAAGACATCAAGCCAATGATAAAATGTATACGTGAAAGTCTCACCGAATCCTTTCTTTCTAAACCATGTAACATCTTGATCTCTGGTTACCCTTACATCAGGCTGAGAATCAAGAACCTAAGAAAGATTACGATTGTTGGGGAAATATGGAGCGTATTGGGGAGCAATTAACTCCATTTTAACACTTAAATAGGGATTAATCATAGAGATCAGTAGGGAAGTCTTTGGGAAGCCTTCCTGTTCCTTCACACCATTCACACTTTTCTCTGTTTCTCGTGTTTTGCCACCATCCTTTTCCATCACATCTAGGACATCTTTTGGTGGAGGAAAAAACGCCGCTCAAATCAAGTCGCCTACCGCCGCCGCCTGTTGACATCCCTCTACTTAAAAAGCGATAAATCAACATGAAAATGAGAACGAAAAATAAAATTCTAAGGATTAACATTTTCTATTTGTATTTCCAAAAGTTGAATAATGGGACGGATGGTCAGTGATTTTATTGTGCTAGCTAAAGATATGAAAATTCTAAATTGGCTCGAAGCTTTGCCAAAATTCCCAGGATTTTTCGGCCTGCCCTATTAGCATGCCATGGCCATTTCTTACCTTGGCGCCAAATTGAGAGGCTTTTTTCATAAAGGCAGTTTCTGATGGATTGTAGACAAGGTCATAGGCAAATGAACCAAGTTCTGCAAAGCGCTCGAAAGGAATATCAACTACTTCCTCAACATTTGGATAGGTGCCTAGAGGAGTCGTGTTGACTACCATTTCAAACCAATCTTTAGGCAATTCCAGGAGGTCGTCATAAGACACAACCCTTTCGCCTAAAAAAGATCTGTCCCCTTTGCGGGAGACAAAAAGTAGGTTGGGTACCTTGAGAATTTGCTTAAAAGCATAATGTACTGCCCTAGAAGCGCCACCTGTTCCCAGAATCATTGCGTGGGAAACGATCTCTTCGCCCAATAAAATGTTAAGATCACTTGAAAAGCCATGAACATCTGAGTTGAATCCATACAGCCCCTTTTCTGTGATCTTGATTGTGTTTACAGCCCCTATAGCTTGTGCTTCTGGCAGAATGACATCCAAATAGGGCATGATCGCCTGCTTGTAGGGTATGGTTACGTTCAATCCCCTGAGAGATGGATTGTCCTTTAGCATGAGTGGAAAGTCTGAGATGTCATCTAGCTCAAAGTTGCCGTATGCAGCCGTGAGCTTTAGCTCTTTAAACTTTTCTGTGAAGTATCCCTTTGAAAAACTGTATCCAAGGACTTTTCCGATAAGACCGTAGGTGTAGTTCATATACAAATGTAGGGAAACCCGCTCTGGATTTCCCTCATATTTTCTTGGGATGTAGATGGTTCGCTAGGATCTTGAATTGATCCAAGATGCGATATGCGCTAAGACCTCTTCTTTCCCAACATCATTATGGGCCTCATGCCGATAACCTTCCCATGCTTTGAAGGTGAGGTCTTTGCCTTCTGCATCAATGTTGTCGAAAAATTCCTTGCTCGCTGGCATAGAGGTTACGGGATCATCCGTGCCGTGGAAGTGTAACAAAGGGTATGACCAATCTTTGTTGTTGTGGATCAGCCATTCTCCATGCTCCGTTAAGCCTAAAAATGCCGTAGGGCTGATCATGCCATGGACCATGGGATCATCTTGATAAGCCTTGACGACGTCCGCGTCTCTGGATAGTCCATTTGCATCAAGTTTTGCAGGCTGAGTCAGGGAAGGGAGGATGCCTTTGACAGTATTTGCCAGCCACAATTGAAATTTGGATGGCTCAAATGCCAGACGTAGCCAAGGAGCACTAAGAATCACGCCTTTTACGTCAGGATGGCGCTTCATTGCAAGGGAGGCAACAATATTTCCTCCCATAGAATGGCCATAAACGAAGGGTGTCAAATCTGGGAATTCCTTTTTGGCGAAGGCGATAGCCTCTTCCACACTATCCAAGTACACATCATAAGAAGGGACATGGCCTCTTTTTCCAGCAGATTTCCCATGCCCAAAAAGGTCTGGGGCAATTACGGCGATGTTTTCTTGATTGAGGTATTCGGCCACATGCTGATATCTTTTGGAATATTCTGAATGGCCGTGAATAAGTACGAGAACTGCCTTAGTGGATTCGGGCTTCCAAAAGTCAACGTGATAATCGTGTCCATCCCTGTTAAGGGTGAGCGTATTATGCTGCATGAGTAGTAGGTTAGCGAGTCAATAAAGCAATATACAATTTTCCCAAGAGGATTTTTTGGCGCTGAGACCTTTCTACTACCTTTGGGATCAGATTGAAATAGGTCTATGAACAAAACCATCCTTCGTCTAGCCATTCCAAATATTTTGTCGAACCTTTCCATTCCTCTACTGGGTATGGTAGACACAGCTTTGATGGGGCACATGGATTCTCCCTTGTTTTTGGGTGCGGTGGGTATTGGAGGAACGATATTCAACTTCCTCTATTGGGGTCTGGGATTCCTTCGAATGGGAACGACTGGTTTGGCCGCACATGCTTTTGGAGAAGGGGATAAAAAGAAGCAAAACCTGATTCTGACACATGCTTTGATGGTGGCTGTGTTTGCGGCTTTGGTCTTTATCATATTTCAGTCTGCTATCGGTCGATTCGCCTTTTCCTTCTTTCCAGAGCAGGGAAATCTTCTTCATTATGCAGAGCTGTACTTTTTTGTTCGCATTTGGGCTGCTCCAGCTACCATTTCTCTTTATGCCTTTAATGGGTGGTTCCTTGGCCTTCAAAATGCACGATATCCCTTGATCATATCAGTCTTGGGTAACCTTGCCAATATTGGGTTTAGTGTATGGTTTGTCATTGGGATGGAATGGGGAATTGAAGGAGTGGCATGGGCGACAGTCCTCAGTCAATATATTTCACTATTGATCGCTTTGGGGCTTTTCTTCCTTTCCTATGCGAAGGAATTCCAATGGCCAAGCTTCCAAGAATTATGGGACCTTGAATCTCTCAAAAGGTTCTTCTCCGTAAATGGGGACATATTCATCCGTACGCTTTGCCTCATTTTCGTATTTGCTGTTTTTACAGTGGAGTCTGCTTCTTTTGGCGCCATCATCCTTGCTTCCAACCAGGTATTAAGGCAGTTTCTGGATTTAATGGCTTATGGGGTTGATGGTTTTGCTTTTGCGGCTGAGAGCTTAGTTGGGCGATTCATGGGAGAAAAACAGCAGGAAAAATTGAAATCTTCCCTTAAAGGGTTGTTCCAATGGGGAATAGGGCTTGGGCTGATTTTTTCCCTTATCTATCTTGTGGCTGGAGAATATATGATTTCATTTTTTACAGATCAGCCAGAGGTAATTTCGACAGCCTTAACTTATCTCCCTTGGCAATTTGTTATCCCCCTGCTAGCTTCACTTGCCTTTATGTTGGATGGGGTATTTTTGGGAGCGACAGCTTCAGCCCCCATGCGGAATATGATGCTTATTTCCACCTTTGTTTTCTTTCTACCAGCCCTCTATTTCGGTAAGGAAGTATTTGGGAACCATGCTTTGTGGTTGTCCATGACACTATTTATGCTAGCTCGAGCTGTTTCTCTCTGGATTAACCTTCCTCGATATATCAAGGTGGAAGAAAACTAGCCATTCTAATTGCCTATTGTTGTTTACCAGAATCACAATTCTTCCTTTCTTTATTACTTTGATTTATAGTCAGTTAAGTTTTTTTGGAAAGGAATTATGAAGATCTATTCATGTATTCCTAGCCTGTACAAAGCTGTTTTTTTTCCATTGAGCAATGAAGAATTAACGAGATACTTGAAAGACAAAGCACAACAACATGGAAAAACAAACACAGTTAGGCATGCAGGATGTCCAGGAAGAGGTGTGGCACGTCTGCAATGTTCTTCAGGAATTAGGCCGGCCCCTTACACCCTCTTATCTCATCCGAATTCTAAAAGGAGTACGAGCTCAAGGCAAAAAATCCGCCAAGGATAAGGAGCTTGAAAGCCATGGAACACTAGGTGATAAGGACCCTGATAGACTCCGCCTTCTTTTCAGATTTATGATGGAAAGAGAATTTCTGAAACGCCTCAGCCCCAAAAATGGGAGCTTGGTCATTGATGAAAAAGGACGTGATTTCCTTCGCTCACCTTTTCCCATTTTGGTCTATCCAAGACAGCTTTCCAGAAATAGATTTGAAAGGGACATCATGTCGCGTCTTAGGAATTTAAGAAAGATGATAAGCCAAGGTGAAGGCCATCCCCCCTATATGGTTTTTACGGATCATACGCTGGACGAATTGACTTTCAGACAGCCTACCAGCATTTCCTCATTAAAGGAAATTCCAGGAATGGGTGATTTCAGGATAAACCGTTATGGTGCTGGAATCCTGAAAATCATCAAAGAAGTTAAGGCAAAACAACAGCTTGAAAGGAAGGAACACCTGGAAGCTATTGTTCATAGACCGAGCTATCAGGATGTAAAATGCATGTACATGGCTGGCTGGAATATAGAAGAAATGGCGATTAGAAGGGAAGTAAAACCTTCAACTATTAAGAAAATGCTTGCTGATCTCCACGAGGCAAAGCTTCTGGATTTGAAACCCATGATTAAAAAAGAGGTGCCTCCAGCCATCTTGGAAGAAGGAGCTAGCTATTTCAGAAAGCATGAGGATGCACGGATGAAAGTAGCTTTTCAGGAGCTTGGGATTTCTTATGAAACCCTGAGAATGTGTAGACTCTATGTTTCCAAAGCCTATATATGTGATGATCCATGGGAAAACAACCTCTTAGAGAAAGCATCCTAAAGGTGCTTCCAACATTGTAAACCTACTTTATTCAATATGCGGGGCTTCGGGCTAGCTTCTAACCATGAATGACAGACTCCCTAACTGAAGCGTCTATTCACGTCCGGGCCCCCATTTTTTCTAACCTATTTTTTATGACAAACAGCACAACCCCCCTTCAGCAGGAGATCGACCTGCGTGAACAGGCGACTTGTATCCTGAAGACAATTTTGTTGATGGATAAGGCCTATTCCTCCTCCTATATTGCTCGCATCGTGAGTGGCAATGATCAATATGGATTGAAACTAGACATTCACAGACAACTTGAGACTTTCGGAAATCTGGAGGATATGTTTGAATCTCACCTTGAGGATATCATATTCCACTTGGTCTCGCTCGGTTTCATTCATGTCATGGATGAAGTCTATGGCACACTTAAAATAAGTCAGTTGGGAGAAGCCTATCTTTCAGACCCACAAGAGATTATTGTAGAGAAGGGGCAGTTATATAAGGCCTGGTATGAGATTCAGCTTAAACAGAAGCTTCGACAGTGGCGAAAGGACATGGCAGAGGAGTTTGAAAAGTTTCCCTACCAGATTTTTACCAATTACACCTTAAGCAGAATCGTAACCAATCTTCCCTCCAATATGGCTCAATTAAAAGCTATTAAGGGATTCAACTTATTAGAAGAGCATGAGTTACAGGAAATCCTGGACATAGTGATGGATATTCTGGCCAAAAAGGAAATTGACGAAGAAAATGGCCTCTTTCGAAAAGCTTATTCCCCTTCTCATAGAAAAGTAAAAGAATTATTTGAAGGAGGCATTAGCCTAGAGGAAATGGCCAGAAGGAGGAAATTGAAGGTGGACAAAGTGGTAGATTTTCTCCTGGTGTTGCATGAGGCAAAAGAAATCAACCTCATCCCGTGGATTGCCTTGGAAATAGATTCGAATATTCTAATCAAAGTATCAGGATATTTCTCCTCTGCTTCTGATAAAAGCCTTGATACGGCTCAGAAAAGTCTTGGGGTAGATAGTTACTTTCTGAAACTGGGAAAGTTATATGCTACTAGACCCGAGGAAGCACAAGCTTAATGGATTTTTGTTTAGGTTCTTGTATAGAAGCCACCAGGAGCAATCCTGGTGGTGGACTTTTCATCTTATTTACCTAGCTGAGATCATTAGGCTAATTTGTTCTGGTCCAATGGTAAAGAAGGCAATGCAACAGGCGAGAAACCCTAATAAGAGAACAGTTGCTAATGTGAAGGTAGCATTCATGGCCTTCTTTTTAGCTGGAATACGAGGCGTATTTCCAACTGGTAGTGAAAGCTGCCCTGGTCGTAATACACGCTTGCGTAACTTGGAGTAGTTTTCCTTGAAGAAGTACATGCCTGAAGGGACTCCCTTCTTTTCTCGATTGGTCCACTGAACTTTGTCGTGGTCTATCGAATAAAAGGCCTCCTGTAATCGAAATGAAGGGAAATTAGCCGAAATCTCTTCAAATGAATCCTTGATTGAATATCCCTCACTCATTTTACCGTAGAATTCACGGCTTATCTTCTCCCAATCCTCATCCAAAATTTCTTCTGAAGAGCAAATAACGGCAGAGATATCAGTTTTTAGTAAGGATTCTAAGAGGGTGGAACTAACTTGTCCTTGGATAAAGATCAATTTTAGTTCGGGTAAAGAATGGATGAGTTCCGTCATCCTTTCCTGATCTAACTGAATGTTCTCCTTGTCATAATTGATAAAGAGTCCTTCCTGAGCATTACCCTGAAGGTGGAGAATCCAAACTTTCCTGTGGAGGCCAAATGTCTGTAGTTTGGATAGGTAATCCCGAAATGTATGTTCACCTTGAAGAATAGATTTGAGCAAAGACGAATCTTCGGTTCCCTCTATAAAGGAGGCAAGTGATTTAAGTTTTTGTGCCTGTTGCTTACTGATCAGACCAGTTTGCGGGTCAAGTAGTTGAGTCAGAAAGATCGCAGGCTTCCCATGAAACGGAAGCATGATGTTTGGATTACAAGTTGGGTTTGGAATAGAAATCCCATTTGGAGAAAAGAACTTTATCTCCATTAATTTAAAACTTAAATTATTTGGCTTTTAAATCAAAAAAGGGATGTGTCAGTTGCCTGAATTGCCTGCCAAAGGCTCAAAATTAAGAGGCCAAGCATCGCAAATGATAAAATTCCTAATCCAATTCTTCGGACTCTTCTTTGTTTTTCTTGCCCTCCTCCAAGGGCAATATCGTCCTCTGATCGTACAGGTGGGATGGGTAAGTGCCACTGTAGGTCTGCCCGGTTTTCTAACGCATAGGCACCCCAGTTAACCTTGTTTTGTTTGAAGTGTAGGGATTTTCCCGACCAGTTAAACGCATTCTTATCAATGTCATATTCAACTGGAGTTAAATTAAATCGCCCCGGATAATTTTCTCTTACTTGAATGAGGGCAGACTCTAAACTTAGGCCTTTTCCCAGTTCTGAATAAAACACATGAGCCATTTCCCTCGAAAACTGTTTGCTCTGTTGTGTCTCAGTCATGATAATAGCAGGAATATCCCTCGTCAACATGGCATCTAGCAATTCGGGTCCACCAAATCCACTTACGTAAAGTGCCTGTAAATAGGGAAACTGACCAATATAGGAAGCCAACGTAACCTCATTGTCCAGACCATTGTCGTAAGACTCCCCTTTTATCCCTGCCAAATGGATCATTTTTACGCTGGGATTGAAACGGTATTCTTGAATGATATCGCTGAGTGGGAATTCATTAAGTGGCCATGACTTAACCAATTGGAAACTCTCAAGGACAGCATAACGAAGAAGTAACTTCTCTATGAGAAGCAATTCCTGTTCGACCCATCTGATTTGGGCAGACTGTTTGATGTCTTGGGGACACCCAAGAATGATGATTGGTATTTCTGCATATGCGTCCATGGACGAAAAATAAGATAAGTTTGCCGGAGAATTCCTCGATTTTGTCTCTTCAATTTACACCCTTTGCCGAAAAGCTGTATTTTCCCTTCCCAACAACATAAATTATGAGACTTATCGGGATTATTTGGGGGATTGTGAGCCTCCTTTGCACAACCAGTTTTGCCCAACAAGCAGTACCGAACCTCCCGGAAAATACACAGTTTGATCAGGCAGTGGCCAAAGGAACAAGAACGATGACCGGAGTTCCCGGCGAAAAATATTTTGTCAATAAGGCTTCCTACAAGATCAAAGCCAACTTCGAGCCAAGGGATCGAATGTTAAAGGTAAAATGTCATATTTCTTATAAAAACAATAGTCCCGACCCACTTGATGAGATCGTCATCAGGTCTTTACAAAACTATTATCGCCCTAAAACCCCTAGAGATGAGAGACTTCGTGAGGCAGAAATGACTAACGGAATGGAGTTTAGCTCTATTATAATCGACGGGAAGGAACTGACAACCGACCTTCCCTATGATGAAACCACCACAAATCTAATTTTCCCACTTAGCGCACCCTTGGCCTCAGGGGATTCAATCGAAATGGATTTCTCTTACGAATGCCAAATCACATCAAGTGGCGTACAGCGTATGGGAAAATATGAAGATGATGCCTTCTTTATTGCTTATTGGTATCCACAGGTGGCGGTTTATGACGATCTATTCGGTTGGGATAAGATTCCCTATAAGGGGATGGTCGAGTTTTACCAATCTCAAGGAGAATTTGATGTAGAGATTTCGCTGCCCAAGGGTTTTATGTGTTGGGGAACTGGAATGTTACAAAACCCAGATGAGGTATTGAATGAAAAGATTCTTAATCGCTATAAGGAAGCCATGAATTCTGAGGAAGTAGTAAGGATTATTGGCGCGGACGATTACGGTATAGGAAATCTGGTAACTAAAGATCACGATTCTCTGGTTTGGAAATATAGTGTACGCGGAGTTCCAGATTTTGCCTTCGCAGTAAGTGATTATTACTACTGGGATGGGAGTAGTTTGACCATCGATCAGCCAGGCAGAGAGGTATTTGTTGATGCTTGCTACAATCCTAAGGCAAGAGATTTTGTAAGCGTCGCTCTATTTGCAAGGGAAGCCATTGAAGATTTGTCTACAGAAATTCCAGGTATTCCCTATCCCTATGAGGCAATGACTGTCTTTAATGGAGACTTGGGTTCAGGTGGAGGGATGGAATTCCCGATGATTGTGAATGATGGCTCCAGTTATTCTCTCGGAAGCGCCTTCCGGCTCACTTATCATGAAATTGCTCACACCTATTTCCCCTTTTTAATGGGAATCAATGAAAGAAGGTTTGCTTGGATGGATGAGGGCTGGGCCAGTTTCTTACCTGCAGATCTAGTGAAGGAAAAGGGATTTGAAAACTATCCTATGTCTTCCAATGTGTCCTACTACGAGCGATTTAGTGGCACAAGGGGAATGGTTCCTCTGATGCAAGAATCCTATACAGTGGGAGGATTTCCCTATTATATCCAAGCATATTTTCATTCTTCTACGGCCTATCACATGCTTCGAAATCTCATGGGAGACGAAAAATTCGTAGAAGCCCTTCAAACTTATATCAGAAGGTGGAGAGGAAAGCACCCGCATCCTTATGACTTCTTCCATACATTTGAGGACGTTTATGGAGAAGAGTTAGGTTGGTTTTGGCGTCCATGGTTTTTTGATACCAAAGCAGCTGACCTCAAATTGCTCAACCCAAAAATAAAAAAGAAGAAAGTGAGCCTCACGGTTAAAAATATAGGCCAAGTTCCTGTCCCTATTCATCTGGTGTATGTATTCAAAGACGGAACTGAAGAAGTCGAAAGAATTTCCCCTGCTGTATGGAAAGAGGGAAATGAAACCTATTCATTGAATAGGAAATTCTCCAAAATACTTAAGACGGTAAAGCTAGGGGCAAGAGATATTCCCGATAAAAAAAATAATTAATTTGTCTTGCTACAGTTTTTCAAAACCCATTAAGTCTTGCTACAGATTTGATGGGTTGTTACGTTAATAGCCCTTCGTCTGCAAAAGAGAAATATCCTCGTTGACTAACAATAATATGATCTAGGATTTTAAGGTCGAGAATTTCTGCTCCTTTCATCAACTTCTCTGTGATTCTTCGGTCTGCCTCCGAAGGCGTTAGGCTACCTGATGGATGGTTGTGGGCAATGATGATGCTGGAAGATAATTGTTGCAGGGCTTCTCTAAAGACAATCCGTGGGTCAATGATGGTTGATGATATCCCCCCTTGAAATAGCTTTTTTTCTGCCTGTATTTCATTGTTCCTATTGAGTAGAAGAATATAAAACACCTCCTGTTGGAGATCAGACAGTTTTGCCATGAGGTGATGAGCTGCTGTCTCTGACGAAGTAATTCTAAGGGGTTGTTGATGGGTGGCTATTTTTCTTCTCCCCAATTCGAAGGCTGAAAGAAGGGCCATGGCTTTTGCATCCCCCATACCAAGGACAGATTTAAGTTCTTGTAAACTTGTTCTAGCTAGGTTTTCCAACCCACCAAAATCATTCAATAGTTCTCCAGCCACCTGTAGGGCACTATTGGTTTTGCTTCCTGACCGTAGAATAATGGCAATCAATTCGGCATCTGTAAGTGCATCTGTACCCCGCTTTTTGAGTTTTTCTCTTGGTCGCTCCTCTATGGACCAAGAGGAAATTGGGCCATTTGTGTTATAGATCATGTTGTGCTTTTCTTCAAGAAAAGAGAAGAAAATGGATATTCTTTGGAAAAAAGAAGGAAAGGGTAAAGCACAAAAAAATCGGATACCTATTGGTATCCGATTCCGAAAAGCGTGTGTTCCTTTCTAAAAATTCTTATACAGCTATTAGGCATTGGCCAATGCATCTGCACCAGAAGAAATCTCCAAGATTTCAGTTGTAATGGCAGCCTGACGTGCTTTGTTGTATGTTCTCTTAAGATCTTTGAGCAGCTTCTCTGCATTTTCGGTCGCAGCATCCATTGCTACCATTCTTGCGCCTTGCTCAGAAGCATTTGACTCCAGTACAGCACGGAATACACTGATTCTCATTGCTTTGGGAATCAAATCTTCCAGAATTTCTTCTCTACCAGGCTCAAAAATGTAGTCCTTGTTCATTTCTCCTTCGGAACCCTCCAAAGAATCTACTGATAAAGGGAGTAGGGTATCAGCTCTTCTGACCTGAGTCATGACGTTTTTGAACTCATTGAACATCAGGTAAACCTTATCCACTTCACCAGAAACGAATTTATCGATGACAATGTCGGTAACTTTATCGACGGTATCGAAGGTCAGATCAGAAAGGACATCGAATGATTCAGTCCCTACTGTTTCAAATCCTCTTCTGGCAATAAACTCAAATCCCTTGCGCCCCATACACAGGAACTTAACTTTTCCATTTGCCAAATCACTTGCATGGTTTTCATCGAGGAATTCCATGGTGTGTTTGAGGATGTTGTTGTTGAAAGGACCACAAAGCCCTCTGTTGGAAGTAACCAATACCACGAGGATATTATCCACCTCTCTTTGCTCCACCAAGTTACTGGGGATTTCTTCTACATTGAGCACTGAAACCACATTTCCGATGATTTCGCTCAGTTTATTGGCATAGGGTCTAAGCTGGAGAATCATGTTTTGAGCACGACGGAGCTTGGAGGCAGATACCAGCTTCATCGCTTTGGTTACCTGCTGCGTACTCTTGACAGTCTTGATTCGTCCTTTAATTTCCTTAAGATTCGCCATTGGGCTTTATCTTTTTGCTGATATGGGGTAGAAAAATGGGAAGGACGCAAGGCCCTTCCTTAAAGAAATATTATTAGTTGCTGAAGTTCTTGGCTACCTCAAAGGCAACTTCCTTCAACTTAGACTTCATATCGTCAGTCCACTTCTTGGCTACGATCAGATCCATCACCTCTTTGTGGTTCATGTTCAGTTCCTGAACAAGGCTAGCTTCATAAGCATCAACCTGCTCTACAGGTACGATGTCAGCCGCACCGATGGAGGCAGCATAAATGGCAACAACCTGATTTTGAACGGGTACAGGAGAGTACTGCTTCTGAATCAAAAGCTGTACGTTTCTCTTACCACGCTCGAGAGCTTGCTGCGTTACTTTATCTAGGTCAGATCCAAATCTTGCAAATGCTTCAAGCTCACGGTACTGAGCAAGTGAAAGCTTCAGTGTACCTGCTACTTTCTTCATGGGCTTGATCTGTGCAGAACCCCCTACACGAGAAACAGAGATACCTACGTTAATGGCAGGACGAATACCCTGGTTGAATAGGTTAGACTCCAAGAAGATCTGACCGTCAGTAATGGAGATTACGTTGGTTGGGATATAAGCAGAAACATCACCTTCCTGTGTTTCAATAATCGGAAGGGCAGTCAATGAACCACCACCTTTTACTTTGTCCTTAAGGGACTCAGGAAGGTCGTTCATGTTCTGAGCGATGTCGTCGTTTGCGATTACTTTCGCAGCACGCTCCAATAGACGGGAGTGTAAGTAGAATACGTCCCCAGGGTATGCCTCACGTCCGGGTGGACGACGAAGAAGAAGGGATACTTCACGGTAAGCAACAGCCTGCTTAGAAAGGTCATCATATACAGCAAGTGCTGGACGTCCTGTGTCGCGGAAGTACTCACCTATAGCTGCTCCAGCGAAAGGAGCAAAGAAGATGGATGGAGAAGGCTCAGAAGCAGGAGCGGCTACAACTACTGTGTAAGGCATAGCGCCAGCTTTCTCGAGCTCTGCTACTACCTGTGCAACTGTAGATGCTTTTTGGCCACAAGCTACATATACACAGAAAACAGGCTCCCCTCTATCGTAGAATTCTTTTTGGTTGATGATGGTGTCAATGGCAATGGCAGTTTTACCTGTCGCACGGTCTCCAATGATGAGCTCACGCTGTCCACGGCCGATTGGAATCATCGAGTCGATTGCCTTGATACCCGTTTGGAGAGGCTCGTTTACTGGCTGACGGAAGATTACACCAGGTGCTTTTCTTTCGTAAGGTACAGCGAAGAGTTCACCTGTAATAGGTCCTTTGCCATCGATTGGTTCACCTAGTGGGTTGATAACACGTCCTAGAAGACCTTCTCCTACGTTGATAGAAGCAATCTCACCAGTACGCTTAACGCTATCTCCTTCACGAATGCCTTCAGATTCACCGAAAAGTACCGCACCTACGTTGTCTTCTTCTAGGTTCAATACCATTCCGCGTAGTCCGGTCTCAAATTCGATCAATTCACCAGCCTGTACTTTAGTCAGGCCGTAAATACGAGCAATACCGTCTCCAATCTGGAGTACAGTTCCTGTTTCTTCGAGTTCAGTAGTAGATTTGAAGTTGCTCAGCTGCTCACGCAAGATGGCTGATACTTCATCTGGTCTTACCGCTGCCATATATTAATGTGTTTTATGAGTCTAATGGATAGAAAAAATATACAAAGGGGCCTGTAGGGCTTAGTTTACTTTCGAGAACGATTTTTTGAGTCTCTTCAGCGAACCAGAAACCGAACCATCATAGAGATCGTCTCCGATTTTGAGCTGAAACCCACCGATCAAGTCAGGATTAACTTCTTCTTCAATGATGAAGGTCTTTCCAGTCTTTTCCGTCAAGGCTTTCTGAATCTCAGTAGCTTGTTTGGCATCCAATGGGGTAGCAGATGTAAGCGTACCTCTGATGATTCCCTTTTCCTCATCGTACAACTTCAGGAAGCTGGAAGCGATCTGTGGGAGATACATCTCTCTTCCTTTTCGGGTAATCATGTTGACAAACATCTGAGCCAGTTCTGACTTGTAATGTTTGCCAAATACGCCTTCCAAAACGCGCTCTTTCACAGACATATTCACGATAGGGCTTTCTATCATCATTTTGAGATCGTGGTTTTCTCCGATCACTTCCTGAATCATAGCCATATCATCATGCATCTTTTCGAGCAGATTTTTTTCTTTGGCAAGAGCAAAGACAGACTTCGCGTAGCGGTAACCAATTCGTTCTTCAACCATTTTGCGTCGCTTTAGGTGTATTAGTTTTGGCTAAGATCTGCGATGACAGACTTTGCGAAGGATTCCTGAGCTGTTTTATCGCTCAACTCTTTTCTCAGTACTTTCTCAGCTACTTCGATGGCCAGGTTGGCAGAAGTTTCCTTGATTTCGGCAATAGCAGCGCGCTTTTCAGCATCGATTTGAGCCATTACTTTATCTTTTTCAAGGGATGCGGCCTTAACAGCTTCATCTTTGGCTTCTTTGATGATTTTGTCTTTCATCTCATTAGCCTGACGGATGATAGCATCTCTTTCAACTCTTGCCTCTTTCATCAAGGCTTCGTTGGATGCTTGTAGCTTGGCCATTTCATCTTTGGCTTCAGCTGCGCTTTTCAAGGCTTCCTCGATTTGTGCTTCACGCTGTTGGATAGCGTTGAGGATAGGTTTCCAGGCAAAGCGTCTTAGAATCAAAAAGAAAGTCAGGAAAATCAACGTGGACCACAAGAATAATCCTACGTCTGGTGTAATTAGTTGCTCTCCCATTTATAAGTAGTATTGAATTGTTATCTCAATTGATAAAAGATCAAGAATCGGCCGGGGCATTCCCCCGGCCTTCTTTTTGTAAGGGTGTAGCTTACTTGATCAGTACTGCTAGCAGACAGATTACCTCACCGAAAAGGGCAACACCCTCGATGAATGCAGCTGTCAAGATCATAGCACCACGGATATCACCGGAAGCTTCAGGCTGGCGAGCGATAGACTCAACAGATGAAGCAGCCAGACGACCGATACCCATACCAGCACCGATAGTAGCAAGACCTGCACCGATACCAGCACCCATGTAACCGAACCCGGCGAAGGATGCTGCAGCTTCTTGAAGTAAAAACATAGAACTAAATGCTTATATGTAAATAAAATTCTTAGTCGATATCAGAGACGATCAATGATGATCATCATGCGTTTCCATAGCCATTCCTACAAATACTGCAGTAAGTAGCGTAAAGATGAATGGCTGAATGATGGCCACGATCATTTCCAGACAGAAAATGATAATGGTAAATCCTACGGACAATGGCGCAATTCCAAATCCGCCAGCATAATTTCCTCCTTGACCCAAAATGAAGATCAAGCAGATCAATCCCAGAACCATAAAGTGTCCAGCAGTAATGTTTGCGAACAAACGAACAGCCAGTGCGAAAGGCTTGGATATCAATCCGATCACCTCTACGATTGGCATCAAGGGTACGCCAAACTTTAGCCACCAAGGAACACCAGGTGTATTGAAAACATGGATCCAGTGGTCCTTGCTTGCGTTAAATTGTGTAATCAAGAAGGTCAAGATTGCCAAAGCTGCGGTAAAAGAGATGTTACCAGCAATGTTGGAGTTGAATGGCATCAAGCCAAATAGATTGGCAAACCAGATGAAGAAGAAGAGTGTCAACAAGTAAGGCAGAAATCTATTTGCCTTTTCTCCTAAATAAGGTCTTGCAATCTCATCTCTTACAAACATGATGATCGGCTCCATAAATGACTGGAGACCTTTAGGTGCTTCTCCTTCTCTTTTGGTATAGGCTCTGGCAACAGATACCATCACCAAAACGAGAATAAATCCAATCAACAGCATTTGAAATACTGTCTTGGTAATTGACAGGTTGATAACAAAGGCGTCTTGGTCGATATACTCAGCCATTTGTTTTTTGTCCATATGCGCCTGCCCTGTGTGATGGTCAAGGTGTATATGCGATGCAGCTCCGTCTTTGAGCACGTATGGCTTTTCGTGAACAGCCACCATCCCTTTCTCTACTAGACTTTCAGCATCTGAGGTAAATACAAGTCCTGTCTTATTGGAATAAACAATCCAAGGAAAGTGAAGGGCAATTTCTCCTCCTCCTGGTAGATCTGTGATATGCCAGTTGTGGTTGTCGATGATGTGGTGGATGATGATGTCAGAGATTTTCTCATCCTCTTCAGTTGCGTCATTTCCTTCATCTCCTTCAGGATGAGCCTTTTGTCCCTCTTCTGACTTACCGTCATGTGTTGGTTTTTCGTGACCGTCCTGTTGGTGATCATCATGTGTAACTTCTTCTTGATGAGTAGGTTTGTCATCATGACCATCGTGTTGGGCGTATCCAACTGTTACGGCCAGAGAAAGTGTAATAAGGAGTAAAAAGTTCTTTAGGGACATATTTGAATTCTTAGAAAGAAATTCCTATCTTCTAAAATTTGGGCGCAATTTACGCAACAAAGCAAAAACTTCAAATCCAGTGAACACGAAGTAAGAAATGAGGTAACTTACCACAAATTCCCCCACTACTTCTCTGTAATTCACTGCTACAATTATAATTGTCAGGACTCCGATCAGCATTTTGATCAGCATCCCTCCGAGTAATCTAGTCATGAACCCGCTGGTCTCTTTTTCGAGTCCGGGGTAGGTGATTGAATAGGCGATAATGGTGGGAACAAAAGCAATCAGGCTCGCAATAGCGACAGCCCCAAAATTTCGCCCCAATATTATGAAATGAGTAAACAAATAGCCAATTAAAATCAGTACTAATTCAATTAAGAAGAGGAATAATAATATTATTCCTCTT
>JBCBVV010000045.1:0-52182 GCA_039817415.1 Bacteroidota bacterium | reverse complement strand
CAAAAAAGGTGAAATCAGCTAATAGGTATCGTATCTGAACCATTTTTCATATTAGTTGATTTTACCTCCTATTAATCCCTCTCTTTTCTCAAATACGAGTTTGTTATGATTCTTTTCGTTGGAGCGCGTGATGAAGCTTCCATCCATAATGTGATGGACTGGCTTGCTCATTACGGGCAAGACTTTAAGTCTGTTAGCCATGGAGAGCTTGAAAGGCTTCCTTATCACATTCAGATTTCTAATGAAGATGTCAATATCAAATTCGAAACCGATCAGAAGGTTCCTTTTCAAAGTGCTGAAGTAAAATCAGTCTGGTTTAGGAAAAAATTCCTCATACGCGTTCCTGATCTTGGTGATCATCTGGATAAAACTGTCGAGGAAAATCTTGAATTTTACCTGAAGGGTGAGCTCAGTAATCTCAAAGACGGTATAATTCACTGTCTATCAGATAAGTTTTGGTTAGGTAACCCATTTATCAATGACATTAATAAAACCAAGTCACTTCTTGCTGCGAGAGAGGCCGGGTTTTCTATTCCTGCCACCTACATCGTAAAGACCAAGACTGAACTCAAAGAGCTATTAGACAAACAGAGACTGATCACAAAAAGTATTCATGGTTCCCTTCGCCTTATTATGGCTCATGAAACCTACCTCTTATACACTTCCTCTGTAAACAAGGAGGTACTCGAGCAGATACCTGATACTTTTCTTCCCACCTTGGTTCAATCGCATATTGAAAAGGAAATAGAACTACGTGTATTTGTTCTTGAAAACAAGATATATGCAATGGCTATTTTCTCTCAATTAGATGAGCAAACTTCCACTGATTTTAGAGAATATAACTGGGAGAAAATGAACAGAATGGTTCCATTCTCCCTGCCAGATGAGATACAAGAAAAAGTACTAGCCTTTATGAAAATCATTCAACTGAATACGGGCTCAATTGACCTAATCCTTGAAAAAGATACAGGAAGGTATGTCTTCCTTGAAATCAATCCTACTGGCCAATATGGCTTTGTCGAAGATAGATGTAATTATTTCTTAAGCAGAGAAATCGCAAAAACACTCATCCATGGAAAATCCGAATCTACCTGACAGTCTCGATTTGAATGTCGAGGAACTCCCCTTTAATTTCTATTGCACCAAACAATTTAGTGTAGGGTCAGCTCGGGAAAGTACTTCCCTAAGCAAATATGTCAAGAGCTCATTCTATTTCACCAATCATTACAATCCACATTTACATTACAAGCCCATTTCAAGAGTAATCCAGGATATGGGTAAGATTACCTGAGATTATGGAGAAGCATTTCAAAGTATTCGCCTGTTGTATATTAGTCAAAGGAGCCAAACGCTCTACCATTTGTGATGTTCAGCGGAATAGCGTTAAACTTATTCCTAATGATCTGTATGATCTGGTGATGAAGCATGAAGGCAAAACCCTCACTCAAATCAAAGAGGCCTATGCCGAGGAGTTTCATGAGATTGTGGATGAATACATCCAATTTATGGTAGACAACGAATATGGATTCTTCACAGAATACCCGGAACTGTTTCCCAAACTCGACCTCTCTTGGGATAGTCCTTTTGAAATCACCAATGCCATTGTGGATGTTGCGGAAGATAGCGATCAACCCTTCGAGAAAATTGTACAAGAACTAAACAACTTAGGCTGTCAATCCCTCCAAGTCAGGTATTTTTTCCCTAAGCAACTTGAGGAAATTCATGATGAGCTAGCCTGCTACCTGGACAATACTCGGTTAAAAAACTTGGAAATACTCCTGGCTTACCAAGAGGAATGGCATAGCGAAGAACAAATTCGCACCTTTCTAAGAAAGAATCTCCGCGTAAACAGCCTCATTTTTCATTCGGCACCGAATTCCTATAAGATCGAATTAAAAATGGCCTTCGTTGCACTCACTACTGAAAAAATCGCCTCAGAAAGCCATTGTGGTGTCGTTAATCATGACTATTTTTTATCCAACATTAGTTTATTTACTGAGGGAATCAATCACAACAATTGCCTTAATAAAAAAATCTCAGTGGATGCTCAAGGAAATATCAAAAATTGCCCATCCATGACACATTCGTTTGGTCATATCAAACAAGATACCTTCAGAAAAGCACTTGGTCAGGAATCTTTCAAATCCCTCTGGAATATCACCAAAGATCAGGTTGAAACATGTAAAGACTGTGAATTCAGATATGTTTGTACAGATTGTAGAGCTTATGTTGAAAAGGACATTTATTCAAAACCTGCCAAGTGCACATATGATCCATATACTTATACTTGGCATTAGTTGTCTACTGGTGTCATCTTGTAAAAGTCAATCTACCTATATCGACAATCTTGAGAGTTTAAACCGCCATTTCTCCGAGAAAGTAACACAAAATCCAGATCGCAAGATTGGGAAAAGTATTTTCGGGGCGGTTAACCAAGGTAATTATATCGAACCTGTCACCAACCTTGTTCTAGACAAAGAGAAACTGATTCAGAAATATCCACCAGAGCTTTACTATCAATCGCTTGCAACCTCCTTATCTACCGTAGGAGAATACAAAACCATGCTGGAAGCCTGGGCTAAACAACGGGAAAAGCCTAATAACAGGCTTGATGAGGAATTGACAGGAATCATTGGTTCCCTCACCTTCAAGGCTGCTGAGGAAGAAATTATCAAACAAGGGGAACATCATCAGGTCATCATGATCAATGAAGCCCATCATATCCCAGAACATCGTTTTTTTACCCAAACATTGCTAGAAGGTCTGTATAAGCAAGGTTTTACATACCTAGCAGCAGAAACACTTAGCCACAGGGACATAGCAACCCTTAATCAAAAGAAAGTACCCTCCTTCCGAAGTGGGATTTACATTTCTGAACCCCAATATGCCAACTTGCTCAGGAAAGCCCTTGCATTGGGCTTCACCCTGGTGGCTTATGAAGATCGAGAGGACTTTAATAAGAGCCAAAGAGACTCATCTCAAGCCAAAAACCTGATGAAAGTGCTGGAAAAAGATCCAGATGCTAAGATTCTGGTACATGCTGGATATGCACACATTTATGAAACCACGCAGTCAGATTGGGTCAAGATGGGAGAATACTTCAAAAAATTCTCAGGAATCGATCCACTGACCATCAACCAAGTTGATTTTACCGACAAAGGAAATAAAGGGCTAAACAGCGCTATTTACAAGGAAATCCTTGATCAACATAAAATTCCAAAAGCTTCCATCCCACTTCACGAAAATGGATTTTGGGTTAATCCTGAGCTTCAGGGAATGGTAGATCTACAAATTGTTCATCCCCGCCTAGATCTAGAAAACGGCAGGCCTTTATGGTTGAGCCATCGCATGTATGAGCCCGTGAAAATCCCTCGAAGTAAGTTAAAGGATGCTTTCCTCATTCAGGCATTCAAGGCAGAGGAGATTCATACATTTGATATTCAGCAGCTTGTTCCTGTAGATCAGATTTTGGTAAAAGACTATCAATCCAACAAATACTTGTATCTCCCCAGAGGAGAAAGGCATCTCATTCGGTTGTTGGATGTCCAAAACAATGTCTTGGAGGAATACCAGGTTCCATGACAAAACAGGAATTATGTACCTACTCTATTCATGAACCACCACATAATTCCCCAGGCCCTCATATTCCGACCAGTCAACGCCTGATAGATCTTCGACAGGAAAACAGGAAACATTCGCTGCCTTGATGTTGCGCTTTAGCCTCCTCAACTGATTCATAGTCCCTTCCTGGTAGTCGGAATGAAAGCGACCACAAAGATGAAAAATCAAACTCTTCTTGTTCTTCTTCCAATGTGTAAAAATGCTATGTGCCATCGTGGCGTCCCATGTACATTGAGCTTGGAAGGCCTTGCTATCTCCCCCATGTCCGCCAAATGAAGCCATGAGGTCGTCAAATCTTTTTTTGTAATCCACATCATCTGTGTAGATCGGAAGAGGGGGTAAATATTGGCGAGAAACTTTAGGAAGGTTTTCTAACTCCCCTTTTCCCTTCCTCCCTACCAAATTGATGTATCTTCGCGGGGTATTGGCGGCAATAACCGCCTGATTTTGCTCCTTGGCACGCTCTACCATAGGTCGATAGAATTTTTTATAGTCACTCCAAGGCCGTGAAGCTTTTAGGAATTTGTCTTCTAGAATGAAGCCCGCTAGGTATTCGTCTAGGATATATTGACAATCTGTCTCAAACATTTCCAAGCTTAAGCTCGCCGTACCATGCTGCTCTAACAGGAGATGGTACAAGCTGTCTTGCATGATATGACCAAGGCTATCATTGTGCTCTTCTCCCCAAAACAGAACATCAACCTCTCCTGCAGCTTGGCTTAATTCCTCCAGACTAATTTCTTTTCCTTTATCAACATCATAAATCCTAATGAGCTGTTTGGCTGTTTGCTGTCCCCATAGGTGTTGGGAGAATAGAACAATCAAAAGGGTGAAAAGGAGATAATGTACTTTAATCATAAGGATGGGTTGTTACTAGGGAATCGTACATATATACAGAACCAATGCCTCACAAGCTTGCCAACTGGCCATGAAAAATGGCTTAGAAACAAATAATTTGCTGAATAAACACAGCCACGTCATGTATGGTGAATTGGCCTTAAAATATTCCGATAATTAAGGAATTACTCCTTGGCACACAAATTCCAAACAAGGATCCTTTCCATCCTCCTGAAAATTACCCAATTCTAGGTAGGCTCTACCTACCTTAATTAGTTAGGAAATCATCATCTCAGCTTGATGAGCCGACTTTCCCCATTTTCTATTCCCCTTTCTCTGACAGGAAACAGCCACTTACTGACATGAGCTGGCCATTCGCTGACTGAGCGACAGTTATAGAAAAGTTCTATCCGTTTGTTAACCATAAGCAGGTTTTTAAAACCAATCAACAAACACATAGAACACAGTTTTCATGAACAACATCACAAAAGCCCTATTAGGCTTCTTCCTTTTATCAGGAGTAGTTATGGGGCAAAACTTCACCAAAGCTCCAGGAGGCGCGATAGACATAGCCATTAACCACTTGAATGGCAAGGTCTATGTCGTTGGAGCTACTTCGAAAAACATTTTTGAATGGAGTGCTTCAGCCAAGAATTGGAGGAAGGTATCCAGCACCAATCCTCTCAAAGCCAAACAAGTAGCAATTGATAGATTAGGTAAAATCTGGATAACAGATGAGAATCGAAAGATCATGTTTAGGGGAACAGGAAATACGTGGACCCAAGTGAATCCCTATATGTGGGGGGAGAATATCTCCTCTTCATCTCAGGGGAAAATTTATAGCTGTTTTGCGACCAATGGCAAAGTAATCCGATGGACAGGAAGCAGATGGGATCATGAAAAGAAAATGCCAGCCAAAATGATCCAAGTGGCCATGAAAAACGATGTCGAAGGCTGGGGTATCCAACAAGACAAAAGCATTCACTACTTCAAAAATGGCATTACCAAAAAGGTAGCAGGCCTTGCAACGGATATAGCTATTGACCCAAGAACAGGGGACGTCTACGTGGTGGGTGTTAGCAAAAGAGTATTTAAATGGGATTCATCTATCAAAAACTGGAAGGCCCTTTCCAATACAAGAAATGACGTCAAATATGTAGCCGCCTACAATGGTACCGTATGGTTCACCACCACTCGGAATGAGATATACTACGGCAAACCTTCAAATGAATTCGTCTTTTCGCCTAATAAGAAAAAGGTCATGATCCTCATCCATGGCATTACAGTTAGTGAAAAGACAACACAGGCAGGTAAAGATGAAGGCGTCAATTCGGCCAAACACCCACAATTCTATTGGGGCTATGAATTCATGAAGCTTATGAGTCAGTCCTCAGGAAACAGCATGACCTTTATTCCCCAACCAGGTACAAGGGTTCCTAGTAAGCGATTTACCAAACAGCAATGGGACGAGCATACCCGCCCTATCGTACCTGGAGCCCTGATGAAAAAACCTTTCATCGTGAAAGGCGACAATGCTAAGGCTGAGATTATGCTCACCTTCAGAGATGGAGCTGAAACCATGATGAAGCAGGTAAAAGCCACCATAAATCAAATTCACGACGGCTACCAAAAATACTATGGAAAGCTTCCCGAAAGCCAACAGCCTATGATTTATATGGTAGCTCACAGTTTTGGAGGAATTGTTTGCCGTGGCATCCTGAGTAACCCAACGAGTGCCGATTTGGTGGGCCATCGTCTAACTGCCGAGGAAAGACGAAAAGCTGACTTTATCAGAAACAGGACGGTTTGGCTGACAACCCTTTCAACTCCTCATGAGGGAAGTCCCTTACCTGCCTTGTCACAGGATATCCATCAAGGGCTTAATGATCTTGCTTCATTTATGGTCATCCCTGGCCTGAAAAAGAAAGTACGCGATCTTGCCAAAGAGCATATCACCGGAGATCGACCTAGCCTCAATGACATTAAAAACAATCGTTTCTACCTGAGCAATATGCTCAAGCCAGCCAACGCCAAACGCACCAATGGAGAGTTAATCCCTATTTATACCTTAACGGGTGCCAATCCCGGACATACATTCTTCCTGAATTCCAGGCCCTATATGTCCCCAGTCTATAATTCCTCTAAAGACCTTACGGATTACTATTCCAACAAGGGATATAACAAGGGTGTGGGAGAATCTTTTAGCCTAATGATGGTAGAGGTATTGGGAAAGTCTCTTTTGAAACCCAATGTAGGTATATGGCCTAAGGTGTACAGTTCCGTTTCCTATGGAGATCGATTCAAAACGCCCTATTACGGAGCGCAGGGCTCGATCAAAGTAGGGAATACCCGAATCACCGCTAGTACTTCCGCACCAGTCATTTCGGCTCTTGCTACTAATGGAATTAGAATAGGCATGTCAAAAGATGGCTATTTCGACTCTGATGGCTTTGTAAGTTTTAATTCAGGTCATGGACTCAATCTTGGGTCGAGAGAAATTGGATATTTTGGAAACCAACGAACCTACACATTAGGGGGAAAGCAAACATCTGGCTCTTGGTATCGAATTTATGGAAATACTTATGGCCAGGCCCATCCATGGGACTATGACAATCACCGAACCATTTGTTTCAACCCAGGTACAGGGGCTTTCATAGGTAATTATCTCCTAAAAAACGGAGGCGCTTATGCCAGAAAAGGAATCTGGAGTACATGGAATGGAAGGCCCAGTACGGCTTCCCTTGGGCAAAAGAGAATTAGAATTGAAATCACCTATGTCGAAGATGTGGACAAGGATATGGATGTAGGCGTCCCACCTTTTAGCCGCTCAGATTTTAGATCCGTCGTCCGCATAGGCCCAGGTAAATGGCAGAAATCAGGTACGATAGACAATGTAGATAAAGTCAGTACCAGTCATTTTCAAAATGGAAAAAACTATGTCTGGAACTATGGTCAAGCCATTGAAAATGCCACCATTGTACCTGTCATCATCAGACTTCTAGAAGCAGATAATCCCGATCCAGACGATCTCTGCAGCCTATCTTCAAGAAGACCTTATCAGGAAGAATTGATGATCTATGTTGATACCCGAAATGGAACGATCTACGGAGATGTGAATGGACGAACAGGAAACACCGTCCATTATGTCAAAGGGAGTTCCAGAGGAAAAAACAACGCAAAAATTGGCTTTAGAGTGAAGGTATACTAAGAATCGCTAGTACTTTAATGGGCTTCTTTAGTTGAGCGTGGTCCCGAACCGTTGGTTCGGGATTTTTTATTTCCAACTTGATATCATTTGCCTTTACGAAGACTAGTATGGTGAGAAGTATTTACTACTTCCATAGGATTATTTGTGTATTTGGTAAGAAGGAAATGGGCATTTTGCCCATTTCCATTTAATAGGAATTTTTCTAGCTAGCCAACCTTTTCCATGCCTTTGCTCGTTTTGGTTATGTGGCTCGCTGCAAAGGGTACCCTTTCCTTCTAGGTATCTTTTATCTTCTTCTTGTTGGTTTATGTATCATCAATAAACAACAAGCTATGCAGTATCGACATACTGTTTTTACGATCCTTTTGGTGTTTTTGCCTGTTTTCATTCAGGCACAAAACAATCCCCTTTGCCCAAATCCGCCTGAACTGATCTCATTGCTAGATCAAGAAATTTGTTATCGTAAAGGCCCACAGGATACCGCCTTTCTCTTGTCAGGAAGGATTACGTATGATTATGAGTTAGTCAATGGAGAATTCAAAAGGAGTCAACTTTTCCGGGAAAACTACCTACCACCCAATGGCCCTTTTCAAAACGGAATTCTGCTTGAATCCCAATTTGATATGTTTGGTAGAGATAGTATATCACTGCGATCATTTTGGATCAACAATCAATGGGATTCTACCAATTTATACAGCCAGACATATCAATCCTTTGCCAATGGAGAAATCCTAGATCGGCAAGAGGACATTTGGCAAAATGGAAGTAGGAGTCCCTTTATACGGGAAAGAGATACCCTCGATTCAAACGAACAATTACTAAGCAGACTTACTGAGAATTGGGATAGCCCACTTCAGGACTGGATACCAAGTTCTCTTGAAAGACGCCAATACAACAATGGTTTGTTGGAAGTCTTGACTCGCCTAAGCTATCAAGTGTCTACCCAAAGTTGGATGCTTGATAAAAGGGAAATCTACACCTACACCAGCAACGGTATCAATGCGAGGATCGAATTTGAACAGTGGGATGACGCCATTCAGGCTTATTTACCTACTAGCAGACATATTTTTGTGGCAAATGCATTGGGGCTCATCGATACCTTTTTGATCGAACAAGACAATGGAAATGGATGGGAACCTATTGCCTTGGAGGAGAATACCTACGATTCATGTGGAAACAGAATAGAGCGAATCCTATCCAACCGCGTGAATGCCAATACTGCCTGGGAGGTGGTCAGCATAGATTCCGCCTTCTATGATCCGTATGGCAACCAAGTCTACGCCATAACTTATAATTGGGATGTCAGGGACAAAACCCTTCCCCAAGGAACAGCCGTCAGTTGCCATTATTCTTATCTAATCCCTACTCAAACTCGCAAGAAAATTGAGAGAGAGGCCTTTGTCATTCCCAATCCAGTTCATTCTCTTCAAAGAATTCAACTCCCCTTCCAGCAAGGAATTCCTTTTCGCCTTTCGCTGGTTGATCTGAAGGGAAGACATATCTTAGATAAGGTAGGGATCGGCCCTACAGAAATAAGCCTTCCTTCCCTTAGTAAGGGGATATATTTCCTTCGATTGATAGAGAATGATCAACTTATACAGACTGCTAAACTTCAGTTGATAGAATAATTTGAAAGAGTGTATTTATATATCATCTTTTCTTTCGTCTTATACATAAAGGCTACTATGACACAGATGAAAAAACTACTTCTAGCCCTAATGTTGGTCCCAAGCTTAGTCTGCGCACAGAACAATCCCTTCTGCCCTGGGACGGTAGATTCCTTATTCTATATTACAGAGCAGGAATATTTTTCATTCAATACACAAACCGGAAGATTCGATCTTTCTTCTAGATGGACCTACGATTTCGAGTATATCTTTGATGGAAACAAAAATACCAGAGCGTTACTGGAAACATGGACACCAGCCAACGGCCCTTATGTCAATTCTTCCCTTGTAGAATTCGCCTATGACAGCCTAGGAAGGGAAGTCCGACAAGTAGTATCAAATTGGTCAAACAATAGCTGGGATTCGGCTCGAAAGGATATTCAAAGCTATGGCCTCTTCAATGGGGTAGAAGTTCATGAGCGAATCTTACAGTTTGGTACCAATGGACAATGGACCAACAGTAGCAGGACAAGAGATACTAGTGATATCAACGGTAATATCGTCCGACTCAGCAGCGATAGTTGGGGAGGCTCTCCAGCCAGTTGGGATAAATTTAGCAGGAAGGAGTTTACCTATTCTCCGACACAAAAAATCTTAGAAAGCCTGGAGTTTCGCTACAATTCATCTTCCATGATGTATGAGCCCTATTCAAGGGAAACTCATACCTATGATGCTTCAGATTTCCTGTTGGAAACCTTATTTGAATTATGGGATACAGGGGCAAGTGCCTACATGACCATTAGTAGAATCACCTATATCCCCAATACCTTTAACCTAGCAGCTAGTGCATTAACAGAAAAATGGGTGATGGGCAATTGGGAGAACAATCTTTTGGGAGAATACGAATATGATTCTTGTGGCAATAGGGTGATCAGTCTCAATTATTTTTGGCTGAACAATACTAGTTCATGGGGCTTGGTTTCATCCGATACAAACCTTTACAATCCTAATGGAGCTTTACTTGAAAACACCACCTTTTCTTTTGATTCTTCAGATCCAAATAGAGCAATTGTTTCTGGTCTAAAGTGTACCAACAACCTCCTCAATGTTACACATCTTGAAGAAGATGAGGTTTCATCATCCTGGCTGATCCCCAATCCTATTGACCCATTTAGAAGCCTGTCCCTAACGGGAAGTCCTGGAGTATCTTATCAACTTTCCTTGGTAGACATGCAGGGTAGGCAGGTATTGTCCCAAACATTTAATGGATCAAAGGCCATTTCGATTTCAGAAATACCTATAGGATTGTATATCTTAAGGATAAGCGAAAAAGGAACAAGAGTGCACACGCAAAAACTGTGGATTAAGTAAGCATATACGGCTATATATCTTCAAAATGTCCTCCACAACTTTTTAATTCCAAATATCATGAGAACTATTATCCTTATTGTATTGATAGGATGGCTGCCTGGAGCTATTGGGCAAAGCCTTCTCCCTGAGAAAACCCGCTCAAGCTGTGCCGACCCAAATGATACAGGTTTACTGATTGGGAAGACCATTTATTCTCATTTTGACCCGGTGGATAGTTCGTACAGACCTACTACCATTTACAACCATTCTTATCAAAATATTGGAGGTATTCTGAGGCCTGTGGAGAGCCTACATAGCAATTATGCTTGGGGAGATTCTTCTTTCTACACCAATTACCGAACAAGCTATCATTATGATGCTCAAGGAAGGCGGGTAGAGACTATAGAATTTCAAAGTAATGGGAGTCATTCAAACGGTTGGAATAAGTCCTTCGGCATTGAATATACTTTCGATGATTATGCATTAGATAAATCCGTTTCCATCGTGGAACACTTGAGCTACTTTGGGCAGGATCAAGTAACTTTTAAGGAAACAGACTCTCTGGAAAATGGAAAAGTGGTTTTCAATTCCATAGAAAGGTACGCTCCTCAAATAGATAGCATTTTCCCTGAAAGAAGATACAGATACCTCTACGATCAAGATGGTAAAACAACCATGAGAACCATGGATATTTATGATGGAATGAATTTCCGTTGGTATCAATTTGAAGAACTCTTCTATGAATACCTGTCTAATCCAGATTCTTTGTTGTTTAAGACCACGGGATTTACCCTAGACCCCAGAGACAATAGCTATTACGAATCCTCCCACACCTACTATTCTTATAACCAAGCACTTCAGTTAACTTCAGAGGTATTCGAATCTGGTTGTGATACTCATTTCACCTTCTTCTATCGCTATGATTACGCTTATGATGTTTGTGGAAATATGGCTCAGCGAAACTTTTCCAGATGGGATGATAGTGTAAAGATTTGGAACCTGCGAGAAACAGAAAATTGGGTCTATGATCCTCAAGGAGCTTTGCAGGAATACACCTTTCATAAATATGATGGAGAATCTCCCAACGAAATAATCTATTCTGGTACCAAATGGGAATTCTTCACCAGAGATCAATTAACCAGTATCATAGATCCGGTTTCCTTTGAAAATTCCTATTGGACCAATCCAGTCTCCCATTTCGAAACCCTCCATATAGATGACCAAGCAGGCAGAAGGTTTGAATTCTCCCTCTACGATTACAGTGGTCGAAAGGTATTGGGTGCCCAAGGGAATAAAATGGCTCTATCTTCCATTGAGCCTGGCATCTATCTATTGACCATTCTTGAATCCGGCATAAATGTTTATTCCCAACCTCTGGTGGTAGAATAGGTCGTTTTATGAGCCATACGAAATCCTGTAGGTCTACCATCATGAGCGGAAAGACCTACACGATTTTTTTAGCGCTTTAGCTTACTCCTTGAATACCTTTTGCTGAAAGAGGAAGTTCCCCCCCTGATCAAGGACAATTGCGGCATAAATACCTGAAGGAATATGCCCTAATTGAAGCTGTCCTTTCTGGTCTCTGGCAAGACTCACGGTCTGGATTTTCCTTCCTCTTAAATCGAATAGGATGAGTTCCATCACTTCAGAAGATTGATTGTCCCATACCAACCCGTCCTGGCTCATCCATATTCTCAAGTTTACAGGCTTGTTGTCTACTATGCTTGTCGGGAGGAGATTGATCGTCAATGAATCTCGAACCTGCCCACATACTCCAAAGGCCGTAAGGTAAATGGTATATTCTCCGGTCTCCTCATAGTCGTGGGCTATTATATCCCCCCTCCTTAAATTTCCATCTCCAAGTTCCCAAACGATACTGTCTGCATCTGTGGCGTTGGCATTCAAAACCACTTGGCGAGCACTACTGTCAATATTGATGGAGATACTAGCCGTGGTGTTTGGTAGAAAGGTCAATTCAATGGTGTCTCTGCTGATACAACCTGCTTGATTGATGGCTAGCAAGGTATTTATTCCCTCATCTACCCTTCGAAACCAGCTCGAGGGCGAAGTGGAACCATTGGACCATTGATAGGTATCAAATATGGGAAGGCTCACCAAAATACTGTCCTCACAAGTGGTGGAATCCATCAATTCATTTGTCAAAGAGAAGACAGGAGGAAGCATAAAGCTGTCCATGGAAGTGGAGAGCAAGCTATCGGGCAGGTAAATCGTTTGGGCGGTATAAACCCTTCCATTTTCAGCTTTTACCCTCAATTCATCTGCAAGAATATCGCCAGGAAACCACCTGGTCTCAAAACCAATTTGACCACTTACATTTGTTCTTAGCAGCACAGAATCTCCCTCACAAATGGTTGCGAGCTCTCCGATTCGATTTCTTTGAATGACAGTTTGGAGCCTATTGGGCTCGACAGGAGCCAGCATTATCGTATCCATGTTACAACCAGAATATATACCTGAGGTGGTTGAGATCCTTAACGCTAATAAATCTCCCAGACTCAACATCCCTTGAGGTATAATGTGAACTGAATCTGTATATCCACCCTGACAGTTTTGTGGTTCTATCGCCTGAATAGGAATAATATTTCCTAGGCTATCTTTTAATTCGAAGGCACTATTAGTCAAAGTGATACAGGGCAGAGGATTCTCCAATTCGACCACCAAACCCGAATTATTGGATAGATTGGCTACACTATCAATTCTGACTCTTGTGGTATCGAACAACAAGGCTGAGGAAGCCGAAAAGTCAACCAGCATCCCGTTTGAAGAACCTGTAAAATTGGTAATAGCGATCACATAGGTTTCTCCTCCTCTAACAAAGAGGGGAGATTCGAAGGCATTTGGAAAAGGGGGCAAAGGATTATGTAAACCTGTAGGCCCTTGATTACCGGCAAAATTGCATCTGAGTTCTAACTGAGCCTGATTGGCAATGTCTGCGCAACTGTTATTTGTCAGGTTATAAACCGCGAAATCAAAATCATCCGTTGTGTTGAGCGGCTTGATCAGGAAATCAAGGAAACCTGAATCCAATACTTCGACTTTTAGCCAAACTGAGTTTACCTCAGATACGGCCAAGCATGAATTCACAGGATTGATCTCATTTGGGATGAGCCCTGAACCTACATAGGAAAAAGGCAGACCTACAATGTCTTCGCAGACCAATAGGGCACCTTCACAGTCTTGTTCGGGTTGGTTTGGAGGGAGTTGAGCAAAAAGAGCGTAACCGATCTGCAAGGAGATTGACAGAAACAAAATGCGTTTCATGGACGGTCAATAAATAGTAGTGGAATATTATTGCGTTAAATATCTCATTTCGTAGAGTAATAAAAAAGAGGAACTGCCTCAACAGAACCTCTTTTTCGTTAATAATAAATATTTTTCGCAATTAGAATGATATACAACTATATCTTCCAACTACTGGACATTCACAACCTCTTTCCCCTTTGAAAACCACTGGTAAAGAATGGGTACAATAAGCAAAGTAAGGAAGGTGGAAGAGATCATTCCTCCAATAATCGTCCAACAGAGCGGAGCCCAAAGATTAGATCCAGCCAAGGTTAGCGGCAACAAGCCCGAGATGGTTGTGATGGTCGTAAGCAAAATCGGATTGAAACGAGTCTCAGCAGCCTTTCTGAGGGCATCCCCCATCTCCATTCCTCTTTCTCGCAATTGATTCGTGTAATCCACCAGGATAATGGAGGTATTGACCACAATTCCTACCAGGGAAGTAAAGCCAATGAAAGCAAAGAAAGAGAAAGAAAAGCCAGTTAAAAATAAGCCTACAATTGATCCACTGAAGGCTAATGGAATGGCAGATAATACCACAAACGGCTGAGCAAAAGAACGGAATTGAAGAATTAAGACCGCGAAGATTCCCAGGATGGCAATCACCAGCTGCTGTCCCAAAGAACCAAAGGACTCTTGCTGAGTCTCATATTCTCCAGCTACATAATAATCGTACCCAGCTGGCCAGTCTATTTTATCTAGTTCTTCAATGATGGCTAAGGTTATTTCCGTAGAATTATAGCCATCCTTCACATCTGCGGTAATGGTATTGGCACGCTGTAGATCGAAATGATCGATTTGAGCTGCCGAAGCTTCAAAGCCAACATTAACCAACTGCTCTAATGGAACCTGTGCACCTGAAAAAGAGGTAAGGGATACCGCATTCAAGTCAGAAATGGCTGCTTTTCGATCTAAAGCCAACCTTGCCACCATATCATATTCTTTCCCTTCAGGAGTATTCATGGTTCCCAAATCATTTCCAGCTACTGCGGTACGAACGGCAATATCAATATCGGCCAATTGAACCCCCATCATACCAGCCTTGTCTCGGTTGATCTCCGTTCTAAGATTAGTCAGCCCTAGAGAAAGGGGATTGTCCATATTTAGGGTTCCTTCCTGGCTAGCGATAATACCTTCTACCTTTTCGGAAAGCTTTCTCATCACGGCTAGATTGTCTCCGAGTACTTTGATGGCAATTGGAGCTTCATAAGGAGGACCATTTTTCAATTCTCTCACAGAAATACTAGCACCGGGATAGGGGGTAAATTTGGCCCTTAAACTATCAATTAGTCCATAAAAGCTTTTTTCCTCCCATTGCTCAAGATTTACTAGAATCTGCGCATGATTTTTCTTGAAGTTTTTAGGAATGATATTGTAGTAAATCTGCGGATTGCCATGACCTACATTGGTAATATAGGATTCGACCAATTCCTCTTGGGCTAAAACAGACTCGACAAAAAAGGCTGCTCTGTCCGTTTTCTTTAAGTCTGAACCTCGTGGTGTGTCGATATCAATGACCAATAAAGGCTTGTCTGCGGTGGGGAAAAAGCTTACACCTACATAGGGAAAAAGCGCAAAGGAGCCTACCAGCGTCAATACAGCTACCCCAATTATTAGCCAAGGCCTTCTCAAAGAGAAATTTAGCATAGGGCGGTAGACGCGCTCTACCATTCTTTTCAGGGCTCGTTCCACCCCATTCAATGCTTCAACAGGCTTGGCTTTCATCAGGCGACTCGCCAATAAGGGTGTCAAGACCAGAGCCAATAGCAAGGAGGCCAACAAACTAAAGATTACTGTTAGCGGGAGGGTCTTGATAAACTCTCCTGTACCTCCCCCTAATTGTGTAATGGGAAAGAAAGCTAAAACCGTAGTTGCCGTAGAGGACACAATCGCCCAGCCTACTTCTTGGGTTCCCTTGATAGCTGCATCTTTGACTGAAAAGCCTTCATTCAAATAGCGATTGATGTTCTCAATCACCACAATCCCATTGTCTACCAACAAACCAAGGGCAATGACCAAACCGGCTATCGAAATCTGCTGCAACCCAAATCCAAACATATCCAGCATCGAAATGGCAATCAAAATTGAGGTTGGAATCACAGTCATGATGATCAAGGAATTACGTATGCCCAGAAAAATCAGGATGATAAATCCTACCAAGGCTATTCCTTGAAGGAGGTTGCCAAAGAATTCATTGATTCTAGCCTCCACATTAGGCCCTTGTTCAAAGGCATAAGCCAATTCCATATTTTGAGGAAGGGTTTCCTGGAAGGCATCCACCTCCGTTCTGAGTTCATTCGTCAATTGAAGAATATTGACACCCGCTTTTTGGGTAAGGGAAAGAAAGAGAGATTGCTTCCCATTGAATCGACCAATATAGGTTTCATCCTCATAGGCCATATAGACATCAGCAATGTCTTTTAGATATACCAGCCCTTGTCCATCAGAAGCGATGGGCGTTTTTTTCAGTTCTTCAACCGAATCATATCCACCGCTTGTTTTGACTGTAAAACTCTGTCCTCCTGCAGAAATATCCCCTCCTGGGATGTTGGCATTGTTCCCTTGAATGGTTCCCATGACCTGATTTAAGCCGATATTAAGCTGGGCCATTTTTTCCATTTTCAGCGCGATGCGAACCTCTTCCTCAGGATATGCTTCGATGTCTACCGTACGTACACCATCGACTCGTTTCAGTTGATCCTCGAGTTTCTCGGCTGTTTCTACCATATCTTTGTAGGTAGCACCATCGGATATCAGGGCCATCTGCAGGATTTTCACATCTTGAGGAGATACATTCCTCACGTCTAGCCTAACCAATCCATCTGGCAGATCATTTCTAACCTGATTGACTTTGGACTGTACTTCGTCAAACTGCTCGTCTATATCCAAACCAAATTCTCCTTCAATTCGAATAACAGCCAAGCCTTCTTCCAATGTGGTAGTAATTTTGTCAAGGTTTTCAACCTCATTTACCACCTCCTCAATTGGGTCGGCAACCAATTCTTCCATGTCCTCTGGACTGGTACCGGGATAGACTCCAATGACTCTATACACTGGGAAATCAAGGGCGGGATCTTCAGATCTTGGCATATTCAGGAAGCTCAAGCTCCCCATGATCAAGGCCAAAAAGAGCAGGACCAGGACAAACTGGTAATTTTGTATCGCTAGTTTGGGTAATCTCATGACTATTTTTGGCTTAGAGATGAATCAAGGTTATTCGGAATATTAATCTGGGCATCGTCAGTTAAGTAGCGTGCGCCTTCTGTGATGACCTCTTCAATTCCCAACAATTGCTCTCCCGATACGATCAGGAAGCTATCTCCCAACTGGAAATCCCTGAGTGTCATTCTTCGAGCATGGGTATGTGAAGAATCTGGCACATAAATCACAGCTTGTTGACGGTCAGCCTCCACCAAAGCCCCCATTGGTACTTTTACATCCCCTTCTTGGGCCTTTGGATACAGATTTACCTGACCTACAAATCCATTCTTGATGTTGTAGGGATTCTTGCTAAGGGCAATTTCTACTTCATATGTACCATTCCTTGGATTTGCACCCGCGGCAATTTCCACTACCCTCCCTTTGACTTCCTTACCAGGAAGGGCATCAAAGGTGATTTGGGCTGCATCCCCAAGATTTAGGCGAACCACATCCTTGTCTGAAATACCGATTCTGATAACTTGAGATTCATCTTCCGCAGCCAGCATATAAACAGGGTTACCAGGTCCGATGATTTCTCCTTTTTCAGCAAATCGCTTGAGAATGCGGCCATTTGCAGGTGCATAAATCTTAGCGTATTTCTGGTTAAATTGGGCAATGTTCAGGTTAGCATCAGCAACATCTCTTGCAGTAGTCAAGTCCTGCACTTGTTCTAAGGTAGCTACTGTGTCTTGGTATAACTGATTGACTCGCTCCAAGTCCCTATTGGCTTTCGCTAGTCCAGCTTCTGCTTGAATAACCTGAGCCTCTATTTCCTGTGTATTCAGGCTGGCAAGCAACTGGCCTTTGCGAACAGCCTTTCCTTCCTGTATATACACATCCTTAACTACTCCTCCGATTTTGAAAGATAGCCGAACTTCCTTCCTTGACCCCACTATTCCACTGCTGGTTATCGCTAAGCCTTGCTGAACAGGAATGATAGGACTTAAGCTAACGGGAAGTACTTTGCTCTGAACATCCACTGTAGCTTGCTTCTTTTCTTCTGTATCACAGGCAGTTGCAAGTGCAAGGGTGGTAAGCGTAAGCGCTACTATTTTATGTTGTTTCATTTTTAGTTGATGTCGTAAGTGATGGATTACAATGATTTGCCGGCAGCATAGGCCAATTCGGCAAGTTTGGTGAGATATTCATAATGACTTGAACTCAGGTTGAGCCTGGCTGTCGTCATATTCGTTTGTGCCTGCAGGTAATCCAGAAAGGACGCCTGCTGGTTCTGGTACTTTTTATTGATGATGTGGAAGCTCTGTCTCGCACTGGCTAGTCCGTCTCGTGCGCTTCCTTCTTTGGCTTTAGCTGCTTCTGCAGCGAAATAATTTTGGCGAAGTTGCAAGGCAATTTGTTGACGCAGTTCTTCTTCTTGATTAACAAGCATTTGTTGATCAAGCAAGGCTTGCTGCTTGGCTGCCTTGTTTTGCCCACCTTTGAAGAGATCCCAATTCAGGGAGAAGCCTGCTAGGTAGTAAGCTTGGTTATCTCCGAAATTGTAACCAAATCCCTGAAAACCAAGCTCTAGCCCTACACCTAGCTTAGGAAGGTTGGCATATTGGTAGCGCTTGACCGCAAATTGATTCGCTTCTTGTGCCTTATCGAGTTGGGTAAATTCCGGTCTTTTTTGGAGCGCCTCAGAGGTCAACTCATCTAGGTTTCCTAACTGACGATCGCTGATAAGACTGGAATCTATTTGGATAGGTGCATCAAGGGGTCTGTTCAATAAGAAATTAAAATATGCCTTGGCTGCGTCCTCTTTTTGCTTAATCGAGGCCTCTTGCTGGGCGATATCACTTATCTGAAAATCAGTCTGGCTGATCACCTCTCTTGTGGACTTCTGACTCGCTACAAGTTTTTTATTTACTCGCTTGACTTCATCCAATAAAATGGCCGTTTCTCTAAATATTTCAAGTCCTTCTAGGGTCTGTAAATATCCCAAATACGCAACTTGAATGTCCCTGACCAACTGGAGTTGGAATACTTCTTTAGAAGCTTTCTCAACTTCTGTCAAAGCCGTTTTTGCCTTGTAGTTGTAGTAAATATCCGTGTTGAACAAGGGCTGTGATACCACCGTCTTGGTTTCATGGAAATTGTTAGGAAGGAACTGAATAGATTCATTTGGTAAATCTGAAGGAAATGACTGAGATTCTGTCAGTTGATTTAGGGTACCATAGATTGGATTCAGCAAATCTCCAATGGGGAAATCAATCGCCCTTCCCCCATTGGCCAAGGTGTAGGATGCATTGAAAGATACCCCAGGCAAAAATAGTCCTTTTGCCTCCTTCAAAGCCTGAAGACTCTTTTCGTAGCTCATATCTTGCCTTTTCAAGGCTAGATTGTTTTCCAGGCCTTCTTGGACATACTGGTCCAAAATTGCCTGTTGGGCTGTTAATCCCTGCCATCCTAGGATGAACAGCAGAAGCATTACCCAGCGAAGGTCAGCTTGTCGTTTCATATGTAAAGTCGATTGGTTAGGTATACAGATTTCAAAATATGATCAGCGTTCAGTGAGATGTCAAAAAAATATATGCATCGAATAATATATGAACACTGTTCAGTATGCAGGCAAAAAAAATTGCCCTAAGATTTCATTAACAATTGGATCAGATACTCATTGGTATCGTTGATCAGGTTCTCTTTAGATTCCTCCGGAAACATCTTCAGGTGTCTGTGAAGTTCCAAGGAAACCATACCATGTACAGCACTATAGGTAATCATAGCTACTTGCATGACGTTCTTGTTGGGAAAATATTCTGCATCTATGCATGCTTGTAGGCTCTCAACCAATATGTCAAAGGTGCGTTTTGCACATTCCCAAGTTTCTTGACCTTCAATCTGCTCCATAGGAGCTTTCTCAATAAACATCAGGTTATATTTCTCTGGATTATTAAGTCCAAAGCTAATATATGTCCTTCCGAGTGCCCTCAGCCTATCTAAAGGATCAGGAATCTGCATATGCTTCAAGAACTCATCCTGTAACAGCCTGAAACACTGATCGTGTAAGGCATAATAAATCTCATCCTTGTTCTTAAAATGGAGATACAACGTACCTGGACTATACTCCATTTCCTTGGCCACTTTTCGCAAAGATAACTTGTCGTAGCCATCCTTGGTGAATTGCTCCATCGCAGTGTCCAAGATTCTTTGGCGCATCTCCTTTTTCTCTCTTTCTTTTCTTTCAGCAATTCCCATAACTACACAAATCTAACGCTTTTTACTGAACAGTGTTCATAAAATATTCATAAAATTTGAAAATACTTACATAAATGACTGCTTATCAGGGTAATAATTCTAAAATTATTTCCACACACCTGCATAGGAAATATCCACTCCCCCCAATTTTGACGTCATATCATATTTCAACTTGGTAATCTGTCTTAGGTGTAGGTAATCATGGGCCAGCCAATTCATCATCAAATCTCTCGGGTAAATGGCCCCAACCCTTGGGTGCACAATATGCTGCGCCCAATCGCTAGAAATATGCTTTTCTAGAAAATGTAAAGAAGCTTCTCTTTCTCGTAAAAAGGCAGCAATTCGCTCTTCAAAGTCCTGTTCCATGTACTTTCTGTCCTCGACCCATGCTGGTGGATCTATGGGTGAGAACATCCCCTTATTCCCATCAAATAAATGCTGCATTCTTGGTCTAAAATCTTCTACCTCCTCATCAAAGAGGTGGCAAATAATCTCTAGTAAGGACCAAGATTCCTCATCTGCACGCCAGGTATATTGGCTTTTTTCCATCCCAGTTAATAGCTCCTGGAAAATGTTCCCATTCCTTTCCAATTCCCTGATAACAACGTGTATAGATAGTTCCTGATTCATGGCTAATAAGCTTTTGGTGTGATCAACTTAGCATTTTCCCTTAAAAATTCCAGCTAGCAGTTTATATGAAAATATATGTTGCGTCAGATAGGAGTAGATAGAAAACAACAGTAGGTAATCATTCATCCTTTAAGAATTCTGCAGGTCGAACTCATCATTCGACCCAGGCAAAACATGAACAACATGAAGAGAATTATTATCAGCATTATCCTTCTTTGGAGCACTTACTGGCTGTTTGCCCAGACAGATAAATCGGAACCATGCGGGCTTCAACAAGATCATGTCTATTATCAGGTTTCAGAAATTTGCTCTGATTACGATACCAACCTAGCGCAATTTGTCCTTTACTATCGAACGCTAGATCAATACGAATGGGTAAATGGAAGCTATTTACGAGTAGCGGAGATAGAGGAAGATTACAATCCGGTCACCCAAGCCTGGGAAACCATTTTTGAACGCTTCTTTACTTACGATGAGCAGGACAGGCTTCAACAAGAAATCGAAATCTATTTTTTCTCAGACAGCCGAGATACCTTTGGTAGATCTACCTGGACCTATCAGGAAATAGACGAGGGTCAGATCATAACAAGGGTCTATGAGGGTAGGTCAAATGGTAGATTTGTAAACAGCTTTCAACAGGCCGATACACTATTTGAAGATGGGAGAATCCAAGATGAAGGGAGTTTAGAATGGTCAGCTGGTTTACAAGACTGGTTCCCTGTTTACCATGCCTCCTACAAATATGATGCTGATAATAAGCTCATTGAGAAGAAGGATTTCTCTAGGAATTTTGCCACTGAGCCATGGAAACCAAGGAATATTGAAACATACCTACGCGAAGAGAATGGGGAGATAAGCCTATTTGAGCAAGATGTATGGAGTGAAACTGCACTCGATTATGAGCCCTTTCTTTACAGGGAATATACCTACGACAATCAAGGAAGACTTTCTGAAACAGTAGAGTATTGGAATCTGATTACAGGCTGGCAAAAATACATCCGAGTGCTTCACGATTATGATGAGTGCGACCGCCTCATTTACTGTGATATTCTAAACTGGGACCCCAACCTGGGTGATTGGACCTTTAGGGGGGAGAATTTTGTGAGCTTCAACGAACTGGGGCAAGTCGCTGAGGCGATTGATTTCTACTATCCTCAAGGTTCAACTAGCAGGGAGCCTATTTTTGGTTCTTCTTGTACCTATTCGTATCAAACAGCTCCCGCCCTTCCAACAGGGATAGCCCCCTTCACGATGCGTGAAGAATGGCGCCAACCTAATCCGATCTCTCACCAACACGAACTTTCATTTGATTTTGAGGGGGGACACAGCTATGACATTTTCTTGGTGGACATGCAGGGCAGAACCATTGTACTGGCAAAAACAAGCCATGCAGTAAGGATTCCTCTTCAGGATATCCAAGCAGGCATTTACATCCTACAGGTACAAGAAGATCATCAACCAGCTTTTTCTCAGAAGCTTATCATCCAACACTAAAGGTGCTTGAAGGGGGCTCTTTTTAAATAGGAGTCTCCTTCCTTCATTACCCTATAATCCTAAAACTATGCGTCATCATCATACCATATTTATTCTCACTACCGCCTTCGTATTGACAGCCATCACCTGTCAGGGACAAAACAATCCAGACTGTACCTATTCACAAGATTCAAGCTTTTTAGCCTCATCCAGAATACTTAGAACATTCAATTCAGCACTTGATAGCTTCGAGTACTTTAGCCGGAATGCATATGAGTATGCTTATATTTTTGATGGATATAAAAAAGTCTTTGAGACCAGCGAGTCTTTTGAGGAAAACTCACAAGGATGGGAAGTCATAGGGACGGATAGCCTTGTATATGATGCCGAGGGAAGACTTACCTTATCTCAGCGAACCAATCTGGAGTTGATTGATATCAATGTAGGGTATGTGTTAGTTCCTAGGTACAAAGACGAATACCACTACGAAGAAGTAGGTAATCTCAAAGTAGAAGATGAAATATCCTCTATCAAACAGGCTTACAACCTTCCTTGGGAAAATTCTTACCGAACCTTAGATACGCTTTCCGCCAACAATCTTAGACTTAGCCGTTACTCTGGTCCATGGGATCCTTCCACCAATCAATGGAGTTTTACCTGGCGTAGAACATATTTTAACAATGCCAATAACCTACGCGACAGCCTCTACAGAGATAGGTTTTCGAGTAGTACCCAACAATATGAGCCAAATGGAAGGGCATTTTATGAGTATGATAGCCTCGGGAACAACACCTATTACCAATTTGACTCTTGGAGTAACACTTCCTCGGCCTATGTACCCGTTTACAAGAGTTTTTACACTTATGATTCGATAGGACGCCAAACCAATTTTTGGTCAGAATCTCTTCAATCAGGCAACTGGATTATCGCAGAGAGAGAGGAGACTATTTACAACATATGTGGGGATGTAGAAAGGGAAAATACTTACACCTGGTCAACTACCTTAAATGATTGGCAACAAACTGGGCACGAGGACTTTGAATACAATGAATATGGAACCTTGATCAGTTCGAGGCTCTATCAATACCTATCTGGAGATCCCAATGATATTACCTTCGCCAACTGGATCACATATGGTCTGAACAATGTTACCAGTATCGAGAAGGAGATTCCATTTGACGACTCCTTTGCCCAAGCTAGTCCGCTGTTTACCCATCAAGAAATGTCATTTGATTTCAAGGCAGGAAAGTCCTATTCAGTCTCGCTCTTGGACCTACAAGGGAGACGTGTTCGAGGCTTATCAAATGCTGTGCAACAGAACATGCCCTTACATGGCTTAACGGGCGGTTATTATTTGTTACAAGTGGTAGAGAATGGACAACAGGTTTACAGCCAGAAGTTATTGATCAAGGAATAATAGATAAGGAGGGGTCAACAGACTTTGGGTAGTGGCCCCTTTCTATCACGTTCTTTCAGGGTAATCCTAATCAAATTTTACCCTCTTTATTGGTTACTTACGTCAAGATCCTTTAAGCTTCCAGGCAACAGAGTCGGATGCTAGAGGATCTTTCTCTTTGAATAATTTTGCAATTGGCTATCTTTAAGATGGCTTAATCAGAGAGCTAGCCCCCATGAGAACAAAGGATAAACATTTACTACTATTACTACAAAAAACGATTTGAAGCTATGATGAAGCGTGTTTGGATCACTACGATAATCATCCTTGGATTTTTGAGCTGTGTGTTTGGGCAAGAAAAGATCAAACCTGAGTTACTTGAAGTGTGGGAACCAGTTCCCGAAGCCGTTACGCCAGGAAAAAAGGTGGCAAATGACGCCCCTTCTGATGCCATTGTATTATTTGATGGAACCAATTTTGACGAATGGGAATCAGAAGTAGAGGCAAAAGATGTAAAGTGGAAATTGGAGAATGGATGTATGACCGTGGTAGATGGAGCTAAAGGAATTCAGACGAAAAAGAAATTTGGAAGCATCCAACTGCACATTGAATGGCGATCGCCTGCAGTAGTGGAAGGAGAAGGACAAGGGAGGGGTAACAGTGGGATATTCTTCCAAAAAAGATATGAAGTTCAAGTATTAGACAACTTTCAGAACAAGACCTACCCTAACGGTCAAGCGGGTTCTGTTTACAAGCAACACATTCCCTTGGTTAATGCCTGTAGAAAACCTGGGGAATGGCAGACCTATGATATCATCTTCATGGAACCTGAGTTTAACAAGGATGGAATCAAGGTCAGATCAGGTTATTTGACTGTATTTCATAATGGCGTCCTTGTTCAAAATCATGTCGAAATTAAGGGTACTACTGAGTACGACATGATGCCCCAAAACAAAGCTCATGGCAAAGGCTCCATTATGCTTCAAGATCACGGAAATCCAGTCTCCTACCGCAACATCTGGGTAAGAGAGTTATAAAAATACCAAAGATTAGATAGTCCCTTCCTGCATGTGTTGTGGGAAGGGGCTTTTTTATGCCTGTTTTCTAAGGCATTTCATCCAAATTCTTAGAATAGCGTCCAAATTCTCATAGGCCAATATCCCGCCTTGGCGTGAGGCGTACATTTAGGTGTGTCAATGATCAAAACATTTACATCAATTCAAACGATTTAACCCCTTAGATTATGAAAAGCCTAATGTTAGCCCTCATCTTCACCATTGCTGGATTTACCACATATGGGCAAGGAATGTTTATCTGCAAAAGAGGATACGAACCTCCCAATACTTCCTTCACCCTTACTGTTAATAATCAGTCCATGTGGAAGGTATCCTTTCGAACAAAGTCCAATGGTCGCTGGTCAGCTTGGACAAATATCAAGCAAGGAAAATCGATCAAGTTTGGTTTCACTGCAGACATGGAAGACTACGAGTGGCAGTGGCTTGATATCCACAAATGGAGAAGTGATTTCAAAGGAGGATCCCCAGTGATGGTATCCGGAAAGAACTCTATATATGTGATCAAGGGAAATACTTTTAACCCTATCCATATCGACTTTGGATGATGAATAGCCCAACAGGAAAACACACACATACAGCCTTCTCTTTGAGCAAGGCTGTATGTGTTTATATTAGATTAATTCCTGTAAGGCCTGTAATAATCGTCGACCTCGTCTAGTTATATGCTCTCTCGCTCCATTCCCACAATCAACAGATGAGCCTAAATAAACCACTTTATACCGGGTAGAATTTTCCACTTTCACCAAGGCTGAATAATGGGTAGCAGCAGCGTCAAAACAACGCTCTTCTTCTGGAATTTCTCGTGTTCCTCTATCTTCTGGGATCATCCTAATCAATTCCCTTAACTCTTCTAGATTCGGTTGAGTAAGAGGTCCGATCGCCAAATCTAGACTTTGTTTCAAGGCATCTTCCTCCCATGTTCCCCCTGTATCCTCGGTCCAATTCCCAATAGGAGAGTTAACCTGATCGAGGTTTTCGGCTTGGACTTCTCGGATCTGTCCTTTTCCATCTATAAATATGAAGCTAGTTGTGCAGCCACATACCCCTCCAAAGGTTGTTACCCAAAACCATGCTTGTTGTTCTTGTTCAGGGTTTACATTCTCAGTTGAACACCCCATCAAAATAGGGGTCAAAAGAATAAGGATCAGATATTTATGCATCTCTCATGTAGTTTGTTACTTCATAGACGAAAGTCATATATGTATTGCTATACAAATGGCTTATCTTTTCCCCGAATTCAACGTACACATCCTTCATGATTGAACTACTAGCTGCCAATCCACTCTTGTTGCTATTCGTGGTAGCGGCCATTGGGTATGGCATTGGAAATATCAAAATCAGAGGAAGCAAATTAGGGGTTGCTGCTGTCCTCTTTGTTGGACTGTTTTTTGGATCAATGGATAAGAGTCTTGAGATCCCCAACATTGTCTTTCTATTGGGCTTGGCCATCTTTGTTTATACCATTGGTTTGACAAGTGGACCAGGCTTTATGGCTGGCTTTCAAGGTAAGGGTAATAAGAATTTGGGATTTATATTCGGAATGATTGTTTTCTCAGGTCTGCTGGCAGGAGCCCTCTTCTTCCTCTTCGATTTTACGGCTGCCATGACTGCGGGAATCTTTACTGGAGCCTCCACCAACACAGCTGGCTTGGCAGGCCTTCTTGATAGCATTCAAAAAACCATTAGTTCACCCGATCAAGAACGCATGTTGGAAAGTGCGGTGGTAGGATACTCCATTACCTATCCTATGGGGGTGATTGCAGGGATGCTAGCCATTGTGCTGATGGAGAGGCTTTTCCGAATAGACTACGAACAGGAGGCCAAGAGCCTACGCCATCAATATCCTATTGATTCTGAGATTGTAAGTACTACACTCGAAATTACATCTGATGAATTGAAACATGTTTCTATCAGAGATTTGCTGAATACACATAAGTGGAACATTGCCTTCGGTAGAATGAGACGAGGCGAAGAGACCTTGCTTACCCATTTGGATACAGAGTTTCAGGTAGGAGATTTCGTAGCAGTGGTAGGAAGGGAAAATGACATAGAAGAATTTGCCAAGATGTTCGGTCAGTATGCTGAAAAGGAAATCACCCGCGAACCTTCTAACATTGAGCACCATAGGGTGTTCATATCCAATCCAGAGGTAGCTGGGCAAGCTATTGCGGCCTTGAACCTCAGGGAGAGATTTGCAGTCGTCATCACACGTGTAAGAAGAGGTGATATTGATCTTTTGGCCAAGGGTGATACCGTACTCGAATTAGGGGATAGGGTGAGATTTACGGCTAAGAGCAAAGATGTACCAGCTTTGATTCGCTTGTTTGGGGACAGTTACCAAAAATTAAGTCAGATCGACTTGCTTTCCTTTGGAATGGGCATGGCATTAGGTCTGCTCTTAGGTATGATTACCTTTACATTGCCTGGTGGAATTTCCTTCCAATTTGGCTTTGCAGGTGGCCCATTGATTGTGGCTCTTATCTTGGGCACACTCAGAAGAACCGGACCTATTGTTTGGACATTACCTTACAGTGCTAACCTCACCTTGAGACAGTTTGGATTGATCTTATTATTGGCTGCGGTTGGGATAAGGTCTGGTCATACCTTCATCGATACCCTTCAGCAAGGAAATGCGATCTGGATTTTCTTGGGAGGTTCCATGATCAGCCTGGGAACTGCCTTTGTAACGCTATTTGTAGGATTTAAGCTGTTGAAAATTCCATTTGGTATCCTAACGGGAATGGTCGCGAATCAACCTGCCATTCTGGACTTTGCCCTTCATCGAAGTAATAACCTTTTGCCTAATTATGGCTATACCATGATGTTTCCCATTGCTTTGATTTCTAAGATTGTACTTGCCCAGTTGATCTTTAGCCTTTTGGTATAGCAATGGACTATCCAACCATTGAATAAAAAATCGATCTTTACTAGACATAAGATCAATCATGAAAACACAGCACCTAACTCAGGTTCGTTCCTTTGTCTTTCTCTATTTATTTTTATCGATCGCCTCTACGGGCTTTTTATTACTAGGGATCTCCCTGTTTGCTAGAGAAACAGGCTTGCCCTATACGCAGATTGAGCAATATATTCCTACAAGTGTATGCTTACTCCTTAGCATGTCAGGCTTCCTAGGGCTCTTATGTATAAGCGAAATCTCGTATGATGAGGACATCATCGTAAAAAAGACCTTACTAGGGCTGAGAAAGAAGGTATTTTCCCGAAGTCAAATGGCTTATTTTACCATCTTTTCCGGAAAGCATGGAGATGAGCTTTGCCTACATTTCCCCCATGGAAAAGTCCAGCTCAATCCCTATAATCATCAAGACCTGAACCAACATCAAGAAAGGCTTACCACAGGTAGATTGCGGAACAGGTATCAGGAATCCCTTATCCAATATAGGGTCTCTCGAGCCTTTATAATAGTAATTTTCCTCCTTTGCTTGACCACAAGTTATTCTATTTGGGGGGGAAAGACGCCTGATTACAAACCCATTAAACAGGAAGAGCTAGTCTTATTAGAAGGACATCTGGAGCACAAACCTCAAATCGAAAAATATAGAGGAGATCGTTCTATTGACCTGAAGATGGTAGAATATCCCTTGTTTACCTTCTCATTCGATGATTTGAGATACAACAGTCTCTTTAGAGGAGAATTTTTCAAGCACATGGATAAGGGAAGCCAGGTCTGGTTATCCATCTCAAAAGATGCCTATGATCTCAAGATTGCTAAAACCAAAGAACCTAGCTTCAAGGAAAAGCATGTGGGATATGGCTCAATAACGCCTTATGGTATCCAAGATACGATCTATCAGTACTTTTCTCTGGAGCATTACAATGGACTGGAAGTGGCGAGGCATCAAAGAGTCCAAGAAGTAGTTTTGCCTATTTTGGGAGGTATCATGAGTATAGCTACTCTCACAGCAGCCATTTTTTTGCTACGGTTAAAAAAACCACAAAATCCATATGATACCTAGCCCTTACCTCCTTGGAGGAGAACAAAATCCATAAAGAGAGCCGTTAAAAAACGGCTCTCTACCCTAATTGCCCGGACTATTTCGCAACAGCCCAGGCGCCACACATCTATGATTCAATCATGAAAACCCTATTCTTGGATCGTCAATAGATCGCGATATCGTTGAATTCTTATCGTATCAGTTACTTAGAGGTTGTTGACCTACCTGAATGGATGTTGTCGATATTTGTATTGGTAACCTTCGCGGTAATTCCCTTCCTGATCCAACACATATTTTAGGCGTCCCATCTCATCATAGATAAAATGGCTGGCTCTATTGCTAACATCTGTGGTAGTTCTTAACCGAAAAGCACTATCGTAGCAGTACGTTTCCATCTGCGCATCTTTAGGAAGAAGTCTTAGTTCGTCTAACAATCCATTGGTGCTTCCTGAAATCTCGATGTCATTTGAGCTTGCTTTGAGGTCAAGTTCAATGGATTCGAAGATCCAGCCGTTTGCATCTGTTTCTGAATCAATGAGCCTATGGGTACTATTTCCACTCAGGTTAATTTGGATGCTTCCTCCTTTTCTCCAATAACTTAGGTGATACAAGCCCGCTGGTAGGTTTTCTCTTTTAATGTTCTTAGAAGGAAGGAATGTATAAGCCCCAAGCCCCGTCTTCTTATCTGTAGAGACTAGAGATAAATTCGTTAGCCCTTGCATACATGCTGTAAATGCCTCATAACAAATGTCTTGTTCGACGGGATCGGTTGTACTATTCAGACAGGTATTGAGTGTCTGTTCACAACCACTTTGAGAGGATTGAAAGCCGATTATCCATTGACCGGCATCATCGCCTTCAAAACTTGTATAGGCTATTTCATCCAGTCCAGCATTCGAGACTTTTGCAATGGGAAGTTCATCATCTGTACTCCAAAGAAAAGCTATTGGCACATCATCAACCATCTGCTGCGTGCTTGGTTTTCCACGATGATCATATGAGAAAGCAGCTTTTTTCTTAAACAGCCCAGAGACGGGAAATAAATCCAAATACCCATTATTCGATACTGATTCGGGGAATTGATGGACCGGAATAGGACTTTCTGTTTCGATCAAATAGGCAGCAGAAGGCCTAATAACCATCATCGTATCATGGGGAGAAGCAAAGTTATCCATATCCGTTACCTGAGAAGACAGTAGTCGTTCGCTTCCATTCCTAACTTCCCAACTTTGACTTTCTATAGGCTGGATCAGCATATGCCTGTCTACCAGATCTCCCATAGCAAGGGAAGAACTTTCTCCCAGCATGATGGAAGGATTATAATCCATCGGATATTTCAATCGAGACTCCGACCATGAACCATCACTATTTTTTATCCTGGTTCTGGTTGGAAAAATATGTCCTCTTCCTTCATAGGAAATGATGGATTGCATTTGCACAGGATGGGCAGGATTGTCATAAAAGGTAGTCCTAGTTTCTACTGGATAAATCCATTGGCTGGTATATTGAAAAGGCTCGTGGTAATACTCATTAAGGGTATTGTAGGTGGTGCTAGCAAGGATGGGTACCTTTTTCCTAAAGGAAAAGACCAAGCCTTTTAATACTGCCTGAGGAGCGGTGGACTGATAGTCATTGTAAATGGTTTCCTCCTTCTGAAGGAGTTGGAAGCTTGGATTGCTTCCTCCCCCTATCCACTTGTAGGTTTCCTTCTTTAACAACAGTCCTCTTCGAAAATCATAACTACTTACGGGAGGAAAGGGCGGCAATTGGACTACAGGATCTTTGCCATGGGAATAATGGTATTCAATCTTCCCATTTTCTCCGTGTAGTCCATGCCATTCTGTAACTATGGGATACCCGACATGGCTACCTTGGGTATAGGTAAGAGGGGTGTTAGCAGCTGATGTCCTTGTCAGATAGTTACAGTCCGCCCTAATGATGAAGCTGCCATTTTGTGGCGCAAGTTCAAGCGCGTATTGATTGCTGTTGTATATGTATAGGGGTTGTGCTTGGGTAACTCCATCTGTATACTTTAACACTTTGATGATATCACGCGATGGATACATGCCATCCGAAGTCCTGATCTGGGCCAAACGAATTCCACCTATCAGTTCATTTGCTTCCCCACGATGACCTTCATATTCAAATTCAGTCCAACCCTTAGTTGGAAAAATAACCTTCTTCAAAACTCCCGCCTTAGAAAAATCAGGATTGGGGGATTTATCAGCACCTGGCCAGGTAGTCCCATTGTGGGGAGTAGCAGGAAGTAAGCCTTGATTGGGCTTACCATTATAATAGCCCCAACTGTCAACTTGATATGAACCCATATAAGCTATGGGAGTAGGATTGTATTCGAATTGATAAGTATGGCTCAGGAAAGTGCCTCTTCCAAGGAAGCTTAAGCTATCTAGGCGAAGCCTTTTGGAGGGATTTAGCCCGAATATATTCTGGGTATACAATCCTGCCGTATGGGCCGCCGCTTCAAAATAGCTCGTATGAAATCGGATTTCTGAGGTTTTGTTCTCGTTAGAGAAGACTCGAACCTTATCTAGCCTGTAATCCAACAAAATATCTTCCCTGTCTAACAAAGCATCAAAGAGTATCTTTGATCGTTTTGAATGAATTTCTTTTAGGTAACACACTTCTCTTTGTACAATACTTATAGAAGTTTCCTTTGGCTTGTCAGGACATACACTCGTAGCATTTAGCTTAAGATAGTCCGTCTCACTCCTACTAACAGGCTGATTAACAACGGCTCGATGGTAATCGAACGTAATTTGATCTATCCCATCGTGAGAAGTAATACTGGATAGATACCAACTGGAATGAAATACCTGCACTTGGCTGGGAGATGGATTTCCACCTATGGAGACAAGGTTTTCTGAGGTTGTTGTCTCCTTTTCCGAAAAGGTATATTTGATACCATCTGGCGTGGTGATGACAAAGTATTGTAGGCCAGGTTCAAACTCAATTCGAAGATCATTTACAGGCATACCATGAACTTCCATCGTTGCCGGATCGATAAAGAATTTCCCTGATCTCCCATTGAAGTTAAAAACAAATAGATCAGGCTGAAGATCAAAAGTGCCAGAGGCAAATTCCACTGCTCTATTTGGATTGGGGGAGTTTACGGTGTAATAGCTAGGGTCAAAAAGCACGTTTGGATCATTGTGGCCTTGGATACTATCGTAGGCTACCCAATAACCTAAAGGGCTTTCATCTGGCTTGCCCCGCATGATGCGACTAATGACCCCTGCCCCATTGAGAGACCATCCTAAACCTACCCATGAGGCTGCCTGATCAACCATGTGTCCGGAACTGTGATAAGAAAGCGAAAGAGGTAAGTCAATAGATCCAGACTTAGCTGATCCTAATGGGATGTCTACCCGAGCGCTTCCGGTATAATACCCTATTTGTGTATCTCCATATTCGCCCAAAGCTGCTGCTGTAGGAGAAGGAGGAATGACTGTTGGGAGGAGGTGCGAAACTTCACTTCCTTCTTCTTGGGCAACAGCTGGCAAAAGAAGGAGTAAGATCATTCCTGTAAACAGGAATCTTAACCCTGGATTGTTCATCTTGGTGTTTTCTGGTTGTGCAAAATAAATAACTCAATAACGTATTACAAATATATAACATATTTCATAAACAACAAATCCTTGGTAACATAAATCACATTCACATTCGTATGAATACCTTTATATTGTTCTCAATAGATAGAAGAACATGAAAGAGAAGTCGACAGTGGATCATCCCAACATGACAAATGGAGAAAAACTGGCTTTAGATCGTACCAGATTAGCCAACGAAAGGACATTATTGGCCTTTATCCGTACAGGTCTTTATTTTTTGGTGATGGGATTAACGGTTATCAAGCTGGAGTTCTTTGCGCCTATGTCATGGTATAGCATGCCGCTTTTTGCCTTGAGTCTTGTTTTTTGGGGCTTAGGCTTGATTTCCTATATGAGGACCAATAGGAAGATAAAGGGGTATTTCTATTAGCATCAAGATATCCTACAAAAAAGCCATCCTGCTCAATTGAACAGGATGGCTTATTTATTTCAAGAAGTTTCTAAAAAGTCAGGTTTATTTACCTTCCTTTTCGTCAGCTTCCATTTGCTCTTTCAGTTTGGCTAGGGCATCGATTTCACCTAGTACAGTTGTACCAGCTTTACCGCTGCTCTGTCCTGATCCGGAACCTCCGGATTTGCCTTTCTTAGGAGTCTTTTTCTTTTCTGGCTCATCTCTCCAAGTTTTGGTATGAGATAGGACCAAACGCTTAGCATCTTTGTTGAACTCGATTACAACGAAGCTGTTGGTATCGTCAACTTTGATTTCCTCTTTGCCTTCTTCAACTTTCATATGCTTAGCAGGAACAGTTCCTTCTACGCCATACTCAAGTTCAACAATGGCGCCGCGGCTATCGATGCGCTTCACAGTACCTTGGTGAGCTGATCCCAATGTAAAGATGGATGCGAATGTATCCCAAACATCTTCGGTCAACTGCTTGTGTCCAAGGCTTAGACGACGGTTTTCAACGTCGATATCCAATACCACTACCTCTAAGTTATCGTCAACTTTGACGTACTCTGATGGGTGGCTGAACTTCTTAGTCCAAGATAGGTCAGAAATGTGTACCAGTCCGTCTACGCCTTCCTGCAGTTCTACGAACAGACCGTAGTTGGTCATGTTGCGAACCAAACCAGTGTGGGTAGATCCAACAGGGAATTTCTCTGTAACCAATGACCATGGATCCTCCTGAAGTTGCTTCAGACCCAAAGACATCTTACGATCTTCTCTGTCGATGCTAAGTACCATAGCTTCGAACTCATCACCTACTTTGTAGGCTTCAGTTGGTGTCTTGCTATGCTGAGACCAGGACATTTCGCTGGTGTGGATCAAACCTTCTACGCCTGGCATTACCTCTAGGAAAATACCGTAGTCGGCTACTGTTACCACGCGACCATTGACTTTGCTTCCCTCCTGAATTTCTTCTGGTAGAGAATCCCATGGATGCTCCGTCAGCTGCTTCATACCCAAGCTGATACGCTTTTTGGCATCATCAAAGTCGAGTACTACTACATTGACTTTTTCATCCAGTTCGAGTACTTCCTGTGGGTGGTTGATACGACCCCAGGAGATATCTGTAATGTGAAGTAGACCATCTACACCACCAAGGTCGATGAACACACCAAAGTTGGTCATATTCTTCACAGTACCTTCTAGTACCTGACCTTTTTCAAGGTTAGACAGAATTTCTTCACGCTGCTTCTCGAGCTGAGCTTCGATCAATACCTTGTGAGATACAACCACGTTTTCGTAGGCATGGTTGATTTTCACTACTTTCAGCTGCATCGTGCGACCTACGTAGGCATCGAAATCTCTTACTGGCTTGACATCAATTTGTGAACCAGGCAAGAAGGCCTCGATTCCGTTGATATCTACTACGAATCCACCCTTAGTACGGCGCATGACGTAACCCTGAAGAACGATGTCCTTTTCCATGGACTCCTCGATTCTTTCCCAGGTACGCAGGTGCTTGGCACGACGACGGGATAGGATAAGCTGACCATGCTGATCCTCAACATCCTCGATGTATACCTCTACAGTATCACCAGGCTTGAGTTCAGGCATGTCTCTAAATTCATTTGAAGGAATAATACCTTCAGATTTGAACCCGATGTTCATCACAATTTCCTTGTCGGTAATTGCAACAACGGTACCGTCAGTGATTTCGTTAGAGTTAAACTCACGAAGCGTACTGGCATACAACTTTGCCATATCACTTCTCTCTTTTTCAGAGTACTCATCACCGGACTTCCACCATTCGTCGTCCTCGTCCTCGTCTCCAAGGGCTTCGATCAACTCGGCTTTAAGACCTTTGTCGGCTTCAGATTCTACTTCCTCAGAAGAATCGTCATTTGTTTCGGGTAAATCATCCTCATCAGATGCTACGATGAGTTCTTTTGCTACTTCCTCAGGAACGGTTTCGCTAACGTCTTGTGTCGACGTCTTTTCGGTTGGTTTTGTTTCTTCGATTTCCTCCTCTTTGTTGAGGGATTGATCATTTTCTTCTATCATGCATTAGATCTCCTTTCTACTTGGATTTACCAAGTCCGGCAAAGGTACGGAATCCCTCTGGGTCTGCCAAACAGTGATCCCAAATAATTAGGGATTCAAGAGATTATTTGTCGAAGTATGCAAAAATGGTGCAGATTGGCTACAAGCATATGCGCAAACGATTCCTTTTTTATGCTAATGGATAAATTTAACCTACCCTTATTCTAAAAAGCTTGTAATTCACTTTAGCCCTTCTCTTTTTTGAAGTTGAACCATCAATCAACTCACTATCATGATGTATCCCAAGCTTCAGCAGTTTATCGAAGGTCTTCAAGAAGAGGTTTCCAACATACCCGAGGACCGCAAGCCTAAGCTGGAACAAATCGTTTCCTACCTAAAGGCGCAACAGGAAAAAGGTAATACCTGCCATTTGACCTTTATTTGTACACACAACAGCAGAAGAAGCCATATGGGTCAAATCTGGGCAAGAACCATGGCTCATTTAAAGGGTATGGAAGATATCCAGACCTGGTCAGGTGGTACAGAGGCAACCGCCTTTAACCCACATGCTATCAAGGCAATTCAGGAGGCAGGCTTTGAGGTGGTAATGGAAAAGGAAGGAGATAATCCTCACTATCGGGTTACATATGGAGAGGGGGACACAGGAAGTGAGGCATTTAGCAAGGTATTCTCCCATGGAAGCAATCCCCAGTCCAACTTTGGTGCAGTCATGACTTGCCAAGAAGCTGATGAGGCTTGTCCCTTTGTACCAGGGGCAGCCATGAGAGTAGCCCTATCCTATGACGATCCTAAAGCTTTTGATGGAACAGAACTGCAGGATGCCAAATACATGGAAAGAAGTCGACAGATCGCCGCTGAAATGTGGTGGGTTTTTGACAAAGCCTCAAAGTAAACGATTATACCATTTTCTCTCTTTATATATAAGGTGTAAAAAAGGCAGGGAGCTATTCACATAGCTCCCTGTTTGCCCCTAAACATATTCCCGATATGAAAACAAGTAAGGAAGGAAGGCATTAGCGTACCAGTCAGAATTATTTCTTGGCAGGGGAAAGCGATCATGTGGTATAAAAGCCAAGAATTGGAGTCGGCTGGGGTTCTCCACAGCTTATAAAATCAGTGTGCATATCAGCTGAAACTTGTTTCATATTCTTTCGCTATCTTTGATCAAATTATGAGTGATTATATAGTATCGGCGAGGAAATATAGACCAGGCACCTTTGCCTCGGTTGTCGGGCAGACTCATGTAACCCAAACCCTGAAGAGTGCCATTCTGATGAATCAGTTGGCGCATGCCTTCCTATTCTCAGGACCAAGAGGGGTGGGCAAAACGACCTGTGCACGTATTCTAGCCAAAGCTATCAATTGCCAAAATCTACAGGAAGATGGCGAACCCTGTAACCAGTGCGATTCCTGTATATCTTATAATGAAGGTAAGTCCCTCAACATCCACGAACTGGATGCAGCTTCCAATAACTCGGTTGATGATATCAGGAACCTGATTGAGCAAACTCGATATGTTCCAGCCAATGGCGGTCAGTCAGTCTACATCATTGATGAGGTTCACATGCTATCCCAGGCGGCATTTAATGCTTTTCTAAAAACCTTGGAAGAGCCACCTGCCCATGTCTTGTTCATCCTCGCCACTACGGAAAAACACAAGATTCTTCCTACGATACTGTCTCGTTGTCAGAAGTTTGATTTCAGACGAATCAAGGTTAACGACATCGCTCAGCATCTTGAGTATATCTCAAAGGAAGAAAATATAGATTACGATTTTGCAGCTTTACAGCAAATCGCCCTAAAAGCAGATGGTGCGCTTAGAGACGCCTTGAGTTTATATGATCAGCTAGTCAGCTATTCCTCCAACAAACTTACCTTTGAGCATGTACTCGAGAATTTGAACATTCTGGACTATGAGTACTACTTCAAGGCAGTAGAACAGATTCAGCAAAAGAATCATTCACAGTTGCTTCTTGACCTAGATGAAATCATTCAAAGGGGCTTTGAAGCCAAGGACTTCATGGTGGGACTGACCGAGCATTTTAGAAATCTCTTGGTTTGCCAAACACCAGAAACCCTTCAATTGCTGGAGACATCAGAGAATGTCAAACAACGATACCAACAGCAAACTACCCAACTCTCTCCTACCATTTTGCTTAACGCCTTCAATTTGTGCTCTGAAGCTGAGCGCCAAAGTAAGGTTGCAACAAACCCTAGGTTGACGGTTGAATTGGCCCTAATTAAGTTGGCCCATCTCCAATCTGCGATCACATTAGCTGCGGAACCCGTAGCCGAAAAAAAAAATCCCTGAAAGAACCTGAAAAGGTAACAACTCCCTCCCCAACAAACGGTCATTCGCCAGTAGATCATCAGGTTGAAAAAGTAGCTGAACCTGCTGAGCAAAAAGTAGTTAATACTCAAGCTCCTACACCTGTCCCAAGAAGAAGGAAGAAAAGTACAAACAAATCGGCCTTCAAATTAGGAGATGACTTAAGCTCCATGCAGGCGGATTTGAAGCAAAAAGTTAGGCAAGCGGAAGCAGAAAAAGCAAGCCAGGATCAGAAGGTTACCTACGAGATCAATCCCAAGGTCAATGTCAATCCAGAACAGTTTAAAGCAGCAATTGCCAGTTATGCTGAGCTGCTGAAAGGAAAGAACATGATGAACCTTGCTTCCATTTTATTGGGAGGTATCAGCGAATTTGAACATAATCATTGGACCTTTAAGGTTAAGAATAACATCCAAAAGGGAATGGTTGAAAAGGAGAAAGACTTCCTCCCTTTCCTTAGGAAGAAAATTGGGGTTCCTAGCCTGTATATGAGCTGTTTATTGGATGATAGCTATGTAAATGAAGACGACCTTATCCCCTACACAGATGAAGATAAACTCAAAGCGATGGGTGAAAAAAACCCTCAATTAGTAGAGCTGCAAAGAATATTTAAAACCAGAATAGTCTACTAATTAAAGTTTATTTTTTTTATAAGTTTCAATCATTGCGTTTTTAAAAGAAAATTGTTTACTTAGAAATATAAATCTCAGTGAATTGATTGAGATGTCGTTTTGATTGAATTTTGAAGATTTTTTTTCAAGAACTTTTTTGAGAATATTATTTATCTAGGTAAAAACCGAAAATGATAATTCTGAGACCCAACATTATTATCTGACGATTTTGAAAGATTTATAGAAAATTTTGATAAATATTATTCCAACTTGTAGTATATTACCAACCCAAGCTTATTCAACCCATTCTAAATACCCAGTAGTATGCATGATAATCAAGACCTGAAAACGGATCGCCTCCATAGATTGGAGCAAAGTCTATTTCAGTTGACAGATGTCATCCAAAAGCATCAGGAGATTGTACAAAAGCGGTTCAAGGTTTCAGCGGTTGAAATCGACATCCTAAGACTTCTTGATCTCGAAGGAGAGAAAAAAATGAAGGACATAGGAGAAAGAGTTCGCGTAAAGCTGAGCAACCTGACCAACATCATTGACCGCTTGGAAACACAAAAACTGGTAAAGCGTGTCAATTCAAAAACTGACCGTCGCTCCATTTTTGTGCACATCTCTACTAAGGGGAAAAAACTTCTGAACGATTATTCCGAATTCTTAAGAGAACTCTCTACAAGAATGAGGTCTGCCATACAGGAGGATGAATTTAGCATCCTGGTTAACGGATTGGAAAAAATTTCCAACGTTAGCCTCCCTGACATGTAATCCTCAGTCGTCCCTTTTAAGCTAAACCCAAAAGTGTTTTTCCTTTGAAAAGCACTTTTTTTATGCCCCTACTTAAGATACCTTCAGCGCATATTCGATGGTTCCCTGAGAACTGTAGTTTTTTAGTTGAATCAATACCAGTTTTCCTTTGGCCTGCCTAAGCCCTACCCGAATACCCTCACTTCCAGTTTCCTGATTGACTACCACAGTCTTTTGATGAACGAGTTTTCCGCTTTGGTCCATCAAACAAATACTTAATGCAACCTTTCCCTTTCCAGAAAAGGTTCGGAAGTATACATTTCCTTCTGTCTGCGGAAAGGGTTTGCTTAAATAAATCCGCTGCGTTTGCCCCCAAACCTTCCCCTTAGATGCTTCTTTACCCAACAAGGTTGGTGCTCCTTTGGGAAACTTCCTCTTCATTTCAGTTCGCCATCTCTGAATCCCGCTCTTTGTTCCTTGCTTTTTATCGATCAAGAGGTGATGCCAAAGTCTTTCCCCAGCGATAGAAACTGCTTTACATGGCTGGGCCTTGAGGCCAAGGGGAATAGAAAAGAGAAAAAAGAGGATCAACAGGCCATGCCTGGGGTGTGTAATGGGATTCATGCTACAAAATTTCGTTGCTAATGGTTAGTCTCTCCCCCCTTTCAAAACGTAATCAGCCTACAAAATGGATTTTTTCTTAACAATGGCTTAAAAAATCGTATTAGGTCTTTGTCAAACAAAAATTCCGTTTTACCTTTGCGCCGGAGGTGTGGCAGAGTGGTCGAATGCACTGGTCTTGAAAACCAGCATACTTAACGGTATCGGGGGTTCGAATCCCTCCGCCTCCGCCACTCAAAGGCCAAAACGCCCGTTGCAAAAGCAATGGGCGTTTTTTTATGAACTCAACTTTTTTAGACTTGGCTACACGTCCTTCAATTGACACGACAGATGATGGCTTACCACCTCAATGGCCTTGTCCATGTTCACATTATTGGGAATGATCAGGTCAGCCAGCATACGCTGAGGAGCGATATACTCCTTGTACATAGGCGCGACAAAACGCTCATAATCACGTAGTGTCTCCTCCATAGAATAATCGCGCTCGATGATATCTCTTCTCAGCCTGCGAGAAATCTTGATATGCTCTTCTGCGTCTACATAGATCTTTAAATCCACCAGATCCCCTAGTTCTGGTACATGGTAGATAAATAGTCCCTCCAGGATAATCAATGGCCGAGGATGAAAGATGAAGGTTTGAGGAGGACGAGGTACCTCAAATGTATACTCTACCACCTCTATACTTTTGCCCGATTGTAGGGAGATAATGTCTCTACGATAGCCGTCCAAATCTAGGGATTCGGGATGATCATAATTCACCAAGCCATCAGGTAATTGTACTTGTTCAGCTTTCTCTTTGTAATAATTGTCTTGAGATATCAGGGTGATATGTTCTGCTGGAAGTGCCTCCATCAACTTTCTGAGCATGAAAGTTTTACCGGAGCCAGAACCTCCGCATATGCCTACAATATAGGGTCTCTTCATGAAGTAAGTTGCATCAGGAAATGGGCGAATTTACGAATCGCACGCCCTCTGTGAGAAATTTCATTTTTATGGTCTGCAGGCATCTCTGCAAATGTCTCTTCTGAATCCTCTGGCTGGAAGACAGGATCATATCCAAAACCTGCACCTCCTCTGGGTTCCTGGGTAATTTCACCTTGAATCTCTCCCTCGAAGTAACGGGTTGTCTCTCCATCATGAAAGGCTATGACGGTTCGGAAAGCGGCTTTTCTTTCAGCTTTTCCCTCCATTTCCTGCAATAGCTTCTCTACATTATCTGAATAGGAAGCATGTTCTCCCGCATACCTGGCTGAATAAACCCCAGGACGACCATCAAGTGCTTCCACCATTAAGCCCGTATCGTCGGCGAAGGTAGGAAGACCAGAAGCTTTGTAATAGGCAACAGCCTTGAGTTCTGCATTACCGTGAAGTGTGTCCTCTGTTTCTTCTACATCAAGGTCAATACCGAGGTCTTTCAGGCTGATCACCTGATAGGAGTCTCCAACAATGGCTCGAATTTCCTCGAGTTTGTTGAGGTTATTGGTTCCAAAAAGAAGAGTTGATTTAGCCATATCCCATGAATGTCAAGGTAAATAAAATAAGGATTGGCGGATTTTCAAGGCGAAAGTTTACATTGTCTCTCTCACACGTTCCAACAACTTGCTCATCGCCAACCCATATCGCTCATCCTTCAAGATTCTTTCCATAGGTGCTGCGGGGTAAAAAGACTTTCCTTTCCAAATTACGGGCGATGGAAGTTTAGTTCCGAAACTCGCAAAAATGATCCCTTTTGCAACAGGCATATCAGAGAAATTCCATCCCTCTAGTCCATCCTCAATGATACCAAATCCAATTTTAGAAGTATCAATTCCTGCATTCACAATCAGGTTTTTCAGATTGGCCATTGATTCACGCTGGGCAAATTCAGAAGCCAACACAATCAGGGCCAGCTCCGTATTTGGCTTCAGTTTCCATGTAGCCAGAGGACCTGTTCCCAGGAATTGCTCATGAGGATCAAGAATTGGGGGTACCGTTTTGGTTGAGAGCTCGGCCACAGGATCATTTTCTTGCTTAAGCTGAGGGGGAGCGGAAGTGTCTAGGACGACTTCTTTCTCCTCTGGTACTGCGTTTTCAACCTTTTCATTAAGGGTCGGAGAATTGGGCTCTTCTTCAATAACCTCTACCGCTATTTTCTCTTCCAGCTTGTCTAATTCTCCAATTGGACTCTCAACCTGAAAGAAAACAGAACCATAAAGATTTTTGATGTCTGTGTGCGAAAACTCCATACACTAAATATCAAGGGTAGAATGCTAGGGAACAACGCCTTTTTTCCACATACACTTATATAACGTCTGCAGACTTCCTTACCGTATACACCGAAGTTCATCTGTGAATGAGTGCGCCAGAATGAGCCAGAATACTTGGCATTTTTATAGGCAGAATATGCATGTAGCCAGTTCAAGAAAAATTTATTTTTTTCAAGAATTAAGATAAATTCAGGTGGACAATTTGCTGATCCTAAGATGATTCCTCGACATATGAAACTCATAGACTTTCAACGATCTGATGACAAACAGCTCTTGATTGACATTCGTCGGCTAGAGGATCAGCCCTTTCCCCACGTCAATGAGCGCCACCGTAATCATTTTCATACCCTCTTATTCATCGAAAAAGGCTATTCTAAGCAGGAAGTAGATTTCGAACAATTTGAGCTTCAATCGGGACAAATTCTTATCATCCCAGCTGGCGTGACGCACATCATCCAAAAGCATATGAAGTTGGAAGGTTATTCTATTACCTTCAAAGACGCATTCTTTTCTCCTCCACAAAAAAGGCTATTGATGGGTTTTGTCCAATATGCTGTCTCCAGTAGGAAGATGCTCATCCATATTCCAGAAGAGAAGGTGCTCTTCATGAAATCCTATTGCGAATTGCTTTTCGAAGAACAAGAAGTAAAAATCCATCAAAACCAGATTTTCATCCTTCAGAACTTAATTCTGGCCTTCTTAAACAAGCTAGAATCTTTTATCCAGCAGGATCATCCAAGCCATTCTTTCATTCAATTTCGAGACCTCTTTCAGAAATTTATCACCCTCATGGAGGAAAATTATCTCAGAGAAAAGGGGGTCAATTTCTACACGGATATACTAGGAGTCAGTTCACGAAACCTAAATGATGTCCTCAAGCAACTAACAGGGCAGACTGCATTGGACCTCATCATTGAAAGAACAATGCTTGAGGCTAAAAGGGAGCTTACCTTTACGAGCAAGAGCATCAAAGAAATTGCGATTGGCCTAGGATACGAGAATCAATACTACTTCTCGAGAATCTTCAAAAAACGTACAAATCAAAGCCCAGAGAGCTTCAGGCAGGAATTTGCAGCATAGTATATCATTTCTTCATGAATGTGCATTTCGTATCAGGCGTGATTCAGGCTCCTTTGTAGCACCTGAACTTACTAACTGATTTATCATGATGTTCACCAGATCTATTACCATTTTATTCTTGCTCATCAACATGGCTGCCTGTCAACAATCCAAGCCAGCCAGTTCAAATTCCACCAAAGACATGACAGAAAAGAAACCAACTTCTGACAAGGTGTTTGTGATGCCTGTTCGCAAAATCAAAGCGGGAACCAGCATTGAAGCCTTTACCACCGCAAGAGATGCTTATGTGGCCAAACTAGAAGCTGAAAAGGGAACCCTAACAGACAGAGAAATTCAACCCTTTTTCGACTTCACCTATTCAGGTCTACCGCTGGATAGCGTTTATGTTGGTTTGACTTCCTTTGAAAACCCACAGGTATTCAAGGCGATTGGAGACAAAACAGGAAAAATGCCAGAAGCAGCGGCCTTTTTCAGTACCTTCGATTTCATTGCCTTTGAGGTCTTACAACCCTTAGATGCAGGACTTGACATTAATTTGGCTGAATTAGCTCCTAAGGGAAGTGGGAATGTTTGGGAAATCGCCATTCGAGATATCAGCAAATATGAAAACTTCAATCAGGCCGATTATGAAGCCAAAAGAGATGCGTATTTGAAGATCCTTTCCGAGCAGGAGGGCTTTGTCAGGGAAATTCAATGGAAGTCTATCTCAGACCCTAATGTCGTAGTAGGTATGACGATTTATCAAAATGCTTCTGCCGTTCAAAGCATCAACAGTAACCAAGAGTTTATCAAAGCTTACCAAGCTACAGGGTTCATTCAAAATTACCCACCCAATAAATTTGGGATGATCAGCAATGTCTTGAAGTAAGCCAATGGCCCTTCAGTGAATGAAAAAGCCCCGAGGCTCATGGAGTCTCGGGGCGGTCTGTGTTGAGACCCGTCTTAATTGTGTGGAATAAGAAGGTTCTTTCGGATCTCCTCTACATCTCCTTCTGTTAGGCCGAGGCCCTCTTTCAGGTAGTTGCCAAAGGAGCCATATTCTTCATCAATGGCTTCAAAGGAAGCTTGGATTTGATCAGCATGAGCGCCGACAATGATTTTCATCTCAGGAGAGAGGTCTTTCATTTTTTTCAATGTCTCATAACCATATACATTGGTCGTCAGGTAATCCTGCATGATCTCTTCATTTGAGGCTCCCAACGTTTTTCCAAGGATGGCAGAAGCAAAGCCAGCACGATCTTTCCCACCTTGACAGTGGTATACCAAGGGAAAGTTGGAGGAATCAGTCAGTGCCTTCAGAAACATTCCGAAAGATGTGCGGTGGTTGGTCGCAAAAGACTTGTATCGAGTTTTTCTTTCTTCAGAAAGGTCCAGTCCTATGCTTTTAATATAGGCTTCTACCTCTTTCAATTGCCCGTCTAAAAACATAGTTCTGATCTTCTTGTAAGTCGTATCAGGCAGATTTTCGACCTTCTTCTTATCTCTACCAACTGGAAAATGAAAACGGTTTACCACAGAAGGGATTTTTCGGTCAGGATTCACCTCAATTTCCTCTGCACTGCGTAAATCAACGATAGAACGAATCCCCAAGCCATCAAGGAATGCCACATCTTTTTCCGTCAGTTTATGTAAGGCATCAGAGCGGTATATTTTTCCTTGCACAAGGGAACCAATTGAAGGCGTTCTGAAGTTTTTGGTTCCTGTCATGGGATATTGAGCTGTTACATTCTTCAGGGGTAAATCAAAGCCAGTAGAGTCCACTCGATAATTCAGGCTTGGCTCCTCATCTTTCTGATCCTTTTCCTCCTCTGAGGAAGGGGAACACCTAACCAATATCAAGATAAGTCCCAGCAGATAGATTAGTGGTTTCATAAAAGTCGATATTGAAGGTTAAAGATGAAGGCTATCCAACAAAGATGTATCCGCTGGATAATCATATAACAACATTCCTTTTAATTTTTCTCTTTCGGTTTTACATATCCCCAAGCCTTCACAGAGGTAAGTATCAAAATCGCCATACTTTTCCGTTACAGCCTCAAATGCTGCATGGATGAACTCAGGTTTTACATTCATAATAGGCCTAAGTTTCTCTGGTGGAACTCCAAGGAAGGTTGCAGCCTTTTTTAGTTGATCTTCTGTGCTATCAAAGCGGTAATAGTTGGACATCAAGTAGTCCTGTACAGCAGTTGCACTGTCTACGCCAAGTGCCATTAGCAGGGAAAGGGTTCCAAAACCTGCCCTGTCCTTACCGGCAGAACAATGGTACAGGATAGGATAATTCTCTTCCTCCAAAAACAGCTTCATAAAGTTGCTATAAGGACCTGTGTTTTCTAGCACAAAATTTCTATTCCCCTCGATCAGCATCTGATTGGGATCAAAATCATCCTTTTTCATTTCCTTCAACCAATCCATTCTATCCTTGGTAGAATCCCCTACACCTATCTGATTGTGAATGCTATTGATCTGATCAAGGCCTGGCCATTTGTCAGGATCTTCTGTGATTTCGAAAGGAGCTCGGAAATCAATAATGGTACGAATGGCCATGGTCTTAAGTAAGTCAAAATCAGCTTCTGTTACCCCTGAGGTGTTGCCAGAACGATATACCTTCCCCCATTTCAATTGGTAACCATCTTTGGTAAATACACCTCCCACTTCACGAATATTCGGAGAGCCTTTTACAGGAACATGCCTTTCTCTAAGTCTGAATGTATCATTCCCACTTACAACCCAAAAGATAGGACGGGAATTCGCAGGGCTAGGGATACTCCCATCCTCATTTAACTCAACTTTTTTACCCAATTCTCCTTTTCCTCCCATATAAAATAAGGAAAAGGGGGTTTCAGCCTTTACTAATAGGTCCTTCCCGTTGGAAGTCCTTTCGATAAATACCTTTTCTTCAAGCGTACGTGTGGGTTTTTCAGGCACTTCATATTTGGCACAGGCTATGAGCATCATCGGGATCAAAGCCAGCAAAAGTTGTTTATAGTTGTTCATTGCGCATAATGGTTTGAGGATGAGAAACAGCAGTTTGGGGGATCATTTAAAAGAGAAGAAATAAAGGAACTGTTCATTCCCTTATTTCTTCCAAATATGTTATTTCAGGGTGAATCTCACACCTGCTTGTCCACGAATTGAATAGAACTCAGTCTGCTCAGGTCGCTCAGTAACTCCGTGGTAATACCTTAGTGGTTCGTTGGTCAGGTTGTTGACCTCTACGAATACTCTGATATTTGACTTGATCGCATAAGAAGCGCTAAAGTCAATGGTCAAGTTCTGATCATAGTATCTGTAGTGCTCAGGGCCAGCTTCGATTCTGTACTCGTCGATGTAAGCTCCCTTGAAGTTAGCAGCCAATCTTGCAGTCAATCCATACTTTTCGTAGAACAATACGAAGTTGAAGATATTTTTAGGCTGCCCGATTAGGGTTTGAATAGAAGTTGATTCCTCTAGTGTAGCGGGGTTAAAGGTAGGTACCTCAACCTCAGATGTGGTATAGGTATAATTAGCATCCACACCCAATCCACCTAAAGCACCAGGAAGGAAGGTGAAACGCTTTGAGAAGGCTAGCTCAAATCCTAGCAAAGAGGCAGATTTTAGGTTACGAGGCTCTGATAATCTCACCAGCTGCCCATCGATCGTCTCCTGGCTCAGATTGTTGAAAATCAAATCCGTAAGACTCTTGTAAAATACACCTGCAGAGATAATCCCCACATCCTTAAAGTAGTACTCACCCAAAAGATCGAAGTTATTGGAGAAAGTAGGGTTCAAATCTGGATTACCACCAGAGATCTGCGTGATTCCGCCTCCTATATCTGACACAACTCTATTGGGATTCAAGTCAGAAAAATTAGGGCGAGCAAAGCTTCTGGTATAAGCTAGTCTTACATTTAGATTGTTGACAGGGGTATACTTAAAGTGTACAGCTGGAAGCAAAGCTCCATAGGTAGAAGTTTCATTGATAGCGTTCAATGTACCACTTGTATCCTGCTCAAATCCTTCGATTGAAACAGAAGTTTGCTCGTAGCGAAGACCAGCCAGCATAGACAACTCATTGCTGAATTCATACTCACCCATGGCATAGGCAGCAATTACGTTCTCAACCCCATTGTATCCAGAAAGCTCATTTGGAGCCGACGTAAAAGGAAAATAAAGCTCAAGGTTATCAAATACATCCTGGGTCAAAACATCTATAGCAGCAGGAGTAATGGTCTCAGCTAGTAGCAAATTGTCATAAGGCTGCCCTAGTTCTTGAAGGAATCCACCTTTTACATCATAAGGTTCAACTTCCTGATCAGAATAGAAAGTCAAAGGGGTTGGCGCACCAAATAGTGCCAATGGAATGTAGAAGTTTGTTTGGTTAATGGCCTCTCTTCTTTTGTTTCTATACTTTCCGCCAAATTTAAATTTCAGCTTTTCATTGGCTTCGTACTTCAGGTTAAATTGTCCAACTAGATCAGCTTCGTTCGACTCACCACGGAATACACCTGCAAGGCTGTTTACCATAGCTTGAGGAGTTAAAGAACCTTCAAAGTTTGGCTGAAAAGGATCGCCAGCATTTCCCCCTCCTACTCCATTGGGAGAATCGAAGTTCCAGTACATGAAGTTGTCATTGGATACATTGGTGAATGCACCGCCCTGAGCGAACTGAACAAGCTGAATCCCGCTTTGATCTTGAGGTATGGTTCCAATGTTGTTACCAAAAGTAACATCAGCAGAATAAGTTGAAGCTTTCCAGTCAAGGGATAGTTTAGAATTGATATTGTGCTCACCTCCAATTTCACCTCCATATAGCGTGGTCAAGAAACCAGCTGTACGTGCACGAAGAGAAGCATCCCCTTCATTTGGATCTTCATCAGGGCCTTCTGGGAAGGTAAAGATGTGCTCACGCGCAAATTCATAGTCAGAAAAGACATCATACAGACCTCTTACATAGATGTTGTTATTCTCATTGATGTCATACTGAGCCGAAAGATTTAGACCCACCGTATTTCTTACTCCTTCATAGTCTCTTAGCTCTTGCTGGTTGACGGAAAATCCCTGATCGCCAGGAAGATCAAAGTTGTACTCCATTTCATAGTTATCAGAGGCCCAAGGACGATTCCAAACAGCCGCTGAAAGTAGGAATCCAAATTTCTCCCCAATTCTGTCTCCATAAATGACAGAACCATTGTAGTTTCCATTTTGGATTTGGTCGTTGTATCCACCAGCCAGCGATACGTTTAAAAGACGGCTTTCAGGGGCCCTTCTTGTCAAGAAATTGATAGAACCACCAATTGCATCTCCTTCCATATCAGGTGTCAAGGCCTTTGACACAATGGCATATTCGATCAGCTCAGAAGGAATCACATCCAAGGCAGTTTGACGTGTTCCACTGAATCCATCGGTAGAAGGTAGTCTATCACCATTCACCAAGTTAGCGTTCCATTGGCTGGGAGTACCACGTACAAGTGCGAAACGCCCTTCACCTTGATCTCTTTCGATTGATACACCAGGAATACGCTGAACCGCTTCAGCAGCATTTCTATCTGGCAATTTACCAATCGCATCCGCAGCTATGACATTCTGGATATTCGAAGCTTCCTTCTGAATGCTGTATGCACGAATCTGAGAAGGAATAAATGACCCTTTGATCACTACCTCTTTTAGTTCCGTAATGGATTCTGATAATTCGATGGTCTCCAATACAACCCTCTCATTCGCTTTTGCGACTGCAGTAAACTCTTCAGTTTCATATCCGATAAATGAGATTTGAAGCGTAATTTTTCCTGCTTCTAAGCCTATGATTCGGAAGTCTCCGTTTAGGTCAGTAATGGCACCAGCTTCGGTTCCTTTTACCATAATGCTTGCGCCAGGAAGTGTTCCGTTGGCGTCCTTAATTTTTCCTGAAATGATGGCTGTACCTTGTGCCCAAGCTCCAACTGAAACCAGCATCAATCCAACCAGCATGACAGACACACATGCTCTGTAAAATCTGCTTTCCATAGAATTAAGAGATTTAGTAGTTAAATTCTGTGAAAAGGTGGGACACAGGAATAAAAAGGTCGTTCAAGCCGAACGGGACGTACGTCAGACTATAGAACAATCCAATTAAATTGCTCATTTACAGAACTTTACAGAGATTAACTTTGCATAAAGAAAAGGTTAAGGGGAAGTGTTTGAAGGGCTAAGAAACAGGTTCCGATTGCTGTTTTTTTCTGTAGGTGGAAGGAGTTGTACCTACAATCAGCTTAAAATAAGAGTTGAATGTTCCTTTGGATTGGAAGCCAGCAGCAAAGGCCATTTCTAATAGACTTTCACCTTCATTATTATCGATTCTTCTCTTGACTTCTTCAATTCGAAAACCATTTACATACTGGTAAAAAGTCTGATCTACATGCCTATTAAGGACTTCCGTCAAATGGTGCTTCGACACCTCTAATTGATCTGCCAATTCCTTTAGGGTTAATTGGGGATTCAGAAAGACTTTGTCAACCCGCATCAGGTAATCTAATTTAAGCACTAAGCCTTCGGCCTGTTTTTGCCCAAGCCCTGATTTCTCATATTTTCGAGAAACTTCTACTTCATCTATCTTAATTACTGGCTTTGGATCGAGAGTCTTTTCCGTTTTGTTAAATACACTGTTTTTCAAAATACTGACGACCCATATCACAGCGCTCAAAGGTCCAAGAATCCTATAAATCTGAAAATCAATCTGGAAGATCAAGGTTATAAATACAGAAACAATCGTTATCAGGGTAGTGGTAACTGGTAGTAAAAGCCATTTTGTCTCTACCAAAATATCCTTACTTCTGACCAGTTCGAAGGTGATATACCCGAAATACCCAACATGAGAAGCTAGTATAACAATGCTTGCAATACCATTATATGGCTGAAGAATCGCAGGATTTATGTCAAACAACAAAGAAATGGCTACAGTTAAGTAGATAAATGTAAAAAGGATAAAGGGAGATAACTGTAAGAGTTGAAAACTCTTGGTGGGGACTTTTTTATTCTTCTTAGACCAGAAAAACAAGTATATCAGCGGTCCATATGAGAGAGAAAAGCTAGTGGGGAAATTTTTGAACAACTCATCATTTCCAAATACCTGAAGGACAAAAAACTTGACGGAGAGATGAGCAGATAACAATCCCAAGAAGATTAGGAGATATCTCTCTGCCTTTTTTTCAATAAAATCATTCCACAACAAATAACAGGCAATAAGCGTCTGTGCAATCGCAACAATAAAAAGAAATTCCATGTCAGGCTTCGTGTGGGAAATTGGAACTTCCTAAAGTTACTATCCTAAGTAGGTGCAGGAATAAAGAAGGTATTAGGTTTATGTTAAGGTGGAGAATAGCATAGCTCAGGCAGGCATTACGTCATAGAGACTGTTTCAGATTTATTCATCTTGTTTACAGTTGTCTTTCAAGAACCTGAGTTTGCATTTTTTTCTCATGTTAGCCGCCCTAAAGCTCAAAAAAAATACTACCTCAAAACCTTAACATCCTGTCTATAAACTAAAAATAATAAACCTAAACAGTCCCTGAAAGTCTTCATAAAAAATGCCCTCTCTTCTGAAAGGGCATTTTTTATGTTCTGAATCGAATGCTTTACACTATCTACTTCCCCAAGCAGGCGCAAATTCTAGTTGCGTGCTTTTGAAGGAAGACTTGGATGGCTTATAGCTCACCTTGACATCAGCAAGCGCTTCAAATGCTGGCTGAACCTTCGCGTAGATATCCTTGTGATGCTTGTATTCCATCCCCTCTACGCCCAATTCTTGGGCAATCATTGAGATCAGTTGCCAGCCTGGTAGCACATCGAAGATGTTGTCTAGGTCTCTCCAGCGGTCAACTGCAACTGCAGCTTTATCTAGACGAGATTTGGGTAGGCGCATCCACTGATCAGGCGTCATTCTCTTGATTTGCTTGGCCAAAACAGAGACCTGAGCCTTTCCTTTATGATTGAGGTATACACCTTCTGACTCAATAGACTGAGCAGCAGGTAGCAAAACATCAATGTGATCGAATCCTTCTTGGTAATGGAAAGCGTGCGTAATCACGGTCTTTCCTGCTAGCATATCCTTCATACTAGCTAGTGCTTTGCCGTTTTCCAATGAGTAGACAAAACTTGCTGAAGAAAGGGCTTCCTTAGCTCCGGCAGCGTCAAGGGCTTTGAAGCCAAGAAGTTTACAGGCAGCTGCGTTAGGAGCTTTGTCTGCTTGGATGAGCCAGTCATCACCACTTCCTTCATCTACATGCGAAAGGTAATAGATATCCGTTACACCTAGCTCATTCGCCAATTCCTTGAGTGCAAAGTTGGTTTCCAATGACTCATGAGCTGACCCTAGGAAGAAAATATCTTTTCCTTGTCCCTTGATAAACTCAGCAGCCTTCTTAGCGGCATCTTCGATACTTACGGGCACATCCCCCTTTAATTTACCACCTGAAACCCTATTTTCATTGTAGAAGTCTACATTCAAACGATAGGCATCCGGCATCCAGTAATCATTCACCTCGCTGTTGTGGCGAGGGGTGATACGCATGACTTTATTATCACGGATCCAAACGTAGATGTTGGTTCCTGTACTGTCATTCATGTCAATGGCGGGTGCATGGGCCATTTCCCACACTCTGGCCTTGAAGCGGTGTGCCTTGCTTGTTAAAGCACCTACAGGACAGATATCAATCGTATTCATGGAATAAGCCTCGTCAAATGGCTGTCCCGGGAAGGTAGAAGGATAATTCTTCTCTCCACGACCGACGATACTCAACTGATTGGACTTAGAAATCTCAGAGGTGAATCGTGTACAACGTGTACAATTGATACAACGCTCTTGGTCCATCACGACACGTGGCCCAAGCTCTATGTGCTTTTTCTTATGTCCTTTGGCTACTTCATGACGAGAACCTTCTGGTCCATATTTGTACGTCCAAATTTGCAGCGGACACTCACCAGCTTGATCGCAAATGGGGCAATCCAAGGGGTGGTTGATCAGCATGTATTCAAGTACACCTTGCTGAGCTTCCTTGATGGCGGGTGAAGAACGATGAGTTTTTACAAAGAGGCGGTCTGACATTGGGAAATTACAGGCCGTTGCAGGCTTTCTTCCCCAACGGATAACAGGATTCCCCTCTTCATCCACTTGCCATTCTCCTGTTTCACGGTCTCTCATTTGGTTTCCAGCCTCCACCAGACACATCCGGCAGTTGGTCGGCACACTCATGGCAGGGTGATAACAGAAATAAGGAATTTCAATTTCGTTGTCTAGGCACCACTGTAGCAGAGAGTGCCTTCCCTCAAATTCGTATTCCTTCCCGTCGATGTTTACGATAGGCATATATGTGTTCCTTCTTTGTATTTCAGTAGAAAAAATGCGCCAAACGCATGTGCTAAATTAGAAATTCAATTGGACTTTTCTAATGAAAAAAGCTGTGGAAAACAGATAATGTTATGAGTCTGGCGATTTTTTTGTCCACCTATCAATAGAATGAGTCCTGATGAATTATCCTTTTTCCCTAAATGTTTCTAATTTCACGAGGAAGGGGGTTAATGGTTGATAGACCAAATTCACCCTTAAACAGGTTTCCACGGAAGCAATGAAGGTGGATTCTTCCATTAGAATT
>JBCBVV010000044.1:0-53950 GCA_039817415.1 Bacteroidota bacterium | reverse complement strand
CTTTGAATATAAGAGACCTCAAGCTCCCCTACTCCATGAGTATTGCTACGAAGTAAGGTATTACCCGAGGAAATCTCTTTTTAGATCGCTTCCTGTCAAGTATCCTCATATTGTTACGTCAAGGGCCTCAGACGACTTATTGAAGAGTCTTTTGCTAGACGATATTCCCATTCTCTTTGAAGGTTTGCACACCACGTATTTCCTAGGCTATCCCGATTTGCAGGATCGCAAGACATGGGTGAGGATGCACAATATTGAATGGGAGTATTATTATCAATTGGCACAACGAGAACAGCGGGTTTTTAGGAAACAATACTTGAATGCAGAATCCAGACTTCTACAAGAATGGGAGGCTATCCTTCAATATGCCAATAAAATCCTGACCATTTCCCCAAAAGATACCGTCTACTTCCAAGATCAATATCCTGACAAAACCGTTTACATACCCGCCTTTCACGAAAACGAAGAAGTAACCAGTAAGAAAGGTCAGGGTAAATATTGCCTGTATCATGGCAATTTATCCGTGCCGGAAAACCACGAGGCAGCGATGTTTCTGATCTATGAGGTTTTTCAATATCTACAGGACATACAGTTTTACATAGCAGGCTCAGATCCTCAACCTGACTTGATATCCGCGGCCTCTAGTTTCCGCAACATATTTCTCAGGCACAATCCTGGGGATCAGGAAATGGAGGATTTGATGAAGTACGCCCACATTCACGTCCTTCCTACCTTCCAAAGCACCGGCATCAAGTTGAAATTGATCAATGCCTTGTTCAAGGGCCGATATGTGTTGGTGAATCCTTTGATGGTCAGTCAAACCGGCTTAGAATTCAATACGATCCTGGCAGAAACAGGAGAGGAATTCAGGTCAAAAATCAGAGAGTATTGGGAAACTCCATTTACAGAAATTGAGATCGCCCAGCGCAAAGCAAACCTCATGAGTCAGTTTAATAACTTCCTGAGTGGCCAGCGATTATTGGCTATGCTGAGGGAATAATTATCTTCGATAACAGTAATAAGCCTCCGCCAATCCTTCATAATTTTCAGGGCTTTTTGCGGCTTTTAGAGGAGCTGTTCTCGCCAGTACCAAGGCTTGAGAGGGCATAACCGTTCCCTTGGGATGGCCATAGCCCATTTTGTGTACCAATTCATGAATGATAGTTGACACCTTTTGATATTGTCGGTTGTTAAACCAGAAGGGACAGATATTGATGACTTTACGCTTGGTCAATTGAGAGGTATAGGCGTTGGCGTGGAGTAAGTTGCAATAAGAGAATCCGCCAAGTCGGACTTTGTAAATGATTTGGTCATTCTCCAGCCAATCCATCAGGATATTAAAGCGCTTTTCGACAATCTCTGGCTTTAGTTTGTTTTCCTCCATTCTTCCTAACCATTTGGGAAAAACAGTATGCTTATTCCATGCTTGTTCCAGCGAATCAGGGTTTTCCTTTTTGAGGGTATTATAAGCCTTTAAGATTTGCCTCATGGTGCAAATGGCCTCTTCATGAGCCACGTAAATCTGGTTTTGAAGGGAATCAGGCACTTCTGGATGAGAGGCCGTCCCTTGGATGAGGGGAGGGACGTAGGTTGGTTGGCTCAGTCCGCCAAACAGAAGCAAACAGCCCAGGCTTATCACCAAAATGTGTATACGTTTTTTCATACAGAAGCTTCTCTTCTTAGTACGAAGCATTGACAAGCCCGGGCTTAAAATAGTTGACAAATTGAAGGTCCGTGTCTTGAGAATTAGCAAGAGTGAATAGTGGCTACCCTATTCCGTATAATCCGTGGGCAAACCTAGGTATTCAAAGGCATCAATCTCCTTTAGCATTGCTTCCATTTTTCCTCTCGCTCCCTTGTAGGACCATGCACCTAAGGGTAGATGAACAGGAGGATTTTCCAATTGCACCAATTGATGCATAGCCTCAGCGGCCTTAAGAGGATCGCCTACTTGTTTTCCGCTCATGTCTGACAAATTGCTCATGAACTTTCCAGCAGATTCCTCATAGCCTGGAATGGAGGTTTGGGTGTAGGTAGCTGATCTCCCAGCCCAGTCTGTACGGAAAGGACCTGGCTCAACATTGGTTACGTGAATTTGGAAAGGCCTTAATTCTCTAGATAGCGCCTCCCCAATTCCTTCCAAGGCAAACTTAGATCCATTGTAGATACCAAAACCTGCGTTTCCTCTAAGCCCTGCGATGGAGGTAATGTTTAAGATGTGTCCAGATTGTTGCGCGCGCATGCTTGGTAATACTGCTTTGATCATGCTAATGGCCCCAAATACGTTCACATCAAACTGCCTTTGGATTTCTTCTGCGGGCACTTCCTCTATCGTTCCCATTGATCCATAGCCTGCATTGTTGACCAGGTAATCAATTCTTCCAAAAGTATCGATGGCAACCTGAACACCCGAGGCGATTTGCTCTGGATTTGTCACATCTACAAGGACAGCCTTGATAGAGCCAGGGGCCAGGGCTTCCAACTCAGCGATTTGAGATTCTTTGCGAAGGGTCCCAACAACCGCATCCCCCTTGTCAGCGGCCACTTTGGCTAACTCTCGGCCAAAGCCAGTAGAGCAACCTGTAATAAACCAAACTTTTTTCATGGAGGATAAGTTAGCATAACTCAACACGATCTGCCAGTCCTTCTTGACATATGGCAATTTCCCATTCTTACTCCTCTCAGAAAGGAAAGCCTTCATGCAACAATCGCCTTCCCACATATTCATGATGTGCTGCTTACTGCTGGTTCTTCCCCTATCTTCTTGCAGGGAAAATCCTCCAAAGCAATCAGATTTTGAATGCTACACTGTGTTGTTTCATGAACTAATTTTCAAGGATAAAAAAAGGGAGCAAGTTCCATCCTGACAGATGAAGCTTACTCCGACATATTTGATTAGACCGCTACTTACCCATTAAAACTCCCACATCACCCAATCAATGGTTCCGATCCCCTCGCGGCTAGGTCGCTTCTCTTTTGTACCGATAAAAACAGGATAAATTCCAGTTGTAGCGGCAATAGGAATAACCTTTTCTCTCCATTCAGTTGAGGAGGTCAAGGTGGTTTCTCCTACAATCGGTCCATCTGCATCACGCAACCTGACTTCTAATGCTATATTCTCTAGCGCTCGATACTTGATTCGAACTGCCTTGATTCCATTAAAGTCAATAGGGAACAATTCGAAACTTCCTCCCTGGGCATTGATATACAGCTGTCCAAATTCGCGCTTAGAACCAAAGGATCCTCTCCACATTCCGTCCAGCCTTTCTGCTTGTTCCACCTCCATCAAGGGGTGTCGTAGAATCCATTCTTGCATACTGGTTACAGGCGGAAGTTCATTATAGCCTTGATCCTGATATTTAGCAGATAGATAAAGGACTGCTTCTGTGTCTGGTTTACCTGCCTCAATCGTTCCTTTGGAAGCCATTCCCTTCTTTTCTCCAGAAAGGCCAAGGATATAATCTACCATTTTGCCTGCATCCTCTTCGCTCAAATCTGGGTGGGCAGCCATCAGTCTTTCTCCCCAATTTCCTCCACCTCCTTTGATAATTTTTCCAACCAACATGGCCTTGGCACCAGCCTGATTTTGATATCTCTTGGCGACCTCTGTGTAGGAAGGCCCAACTGAAGCATCGTTTACGTTGTGGCAGGAGAAGCAATCACTTTTGTAGATTAATTTTGCTCCAGCCCTATTTTTCGCTCCCAGCAAGTCCATAAAGTTGCTTGCTTCTAAGGCCTTTTCATCTATGAATCCCCCATTAACCTCTAGCCTAGCAGGGTCAAAACCACCTTCGTCTGAAATGGCAAAGGTGTATTTCATGTCCTTCCCTGGCTGATAGAATGTTTTGTTTGCTGGTTGAAGAAGTTGAATGTCGGCAGCCTGATTTCCGATGATCAATTCAAAGGTCTCCTCCACCGTGTCACACTCATGGTCAATAACCAGCAACTTTGGATGATAAACACCAGGCTGGTCAAAGGTATAGCACAACTCCCCACCAATACCATCTGGCTGTTCTTGCCCATTGATAAACCATTCATATTGCAGCACAGAATCCATCTCATCAAAATCCTTGGACTCTAGTGCATTAAAATATACCGTAGCCGGAAGCTTGGGCTCAGTTACGTTGGCATAAGCCTTCACCTTAGGCGGGACATTATTGGGTGTATAACTGATCTTCACCAACTTAGCCTTGGGATTATTCAGGAAGTAATCTTTTCCATAATCTAGAATGTAGAGGCTCCCTTTAGGCCCAAATTCCATTTCGATTGGCTTCACCAAGTCAAAATCCAGGGTAAAGTCCTCGATTTCATTCATGTTTCCTGCTTCATCAAACTCTACCAACTTGATCCATCCTCTGGCCCATTCGTAGATAAAAACTTTTCCCTCAAAATAATCGGGGAAAGGTTGAGCGAGGGTATCTGTGTAAGAAGCCTTTCTAAATACAGGACCTGCCATAGCGGAACGAGAACCTTTGCCTAACTGAGGAAACTGCTCAGAAACGCCATAGTCATACCAGATCCACGAAGCCTGAGCAGGTGGAAGGACTTCTGCTCCAAAATTATTAGGTGAGCAGTTGAGCGGACCTGTGGAATCAGGCATTCCCCCCACCAAATCCAACTCGAAGTTGCGATCGGGATAGCCAAAATTTCTACCCACAAAATAGGGCCATCCAAAATTCCCTGGACCGTCTGTGCGGTTCCATTCATCGTATGACCTAGGCCCATAACGCCCATCCGTCCCTCCATCTGGCCCTACATCTCCCCAATAAAGTGTCCCAGTTTGCTGGTCAATAGATATTCTGAAGGGATTTCTACAGCCCATGGTATAGATTTCAGGTCTTCCATCTCTGCCATGTTTAGGGAAGAGATTCCCATCAGGAATGTCGTAAGAGCCATATTTATTGGGCTTGATCCGAAGGATTTTTCCTCTCAAATCATGTGTATTCCCAGAAGATTTTTGAGCATCAAAGGGTCCTCTACCAGCCCTTTCGTCTGTAGGGGTAAATCCATCAGATTCTTTCGAACTGGTATTGTCTCCTGTAGATAAATATAGATTTCCGTCAGGCCCAAATACAATTGAGCCACCCGAATGGCAACAGGTTTCTCGCTGAACTGGCACTTTCATGACCACTTTTTCACTTGCGAGGATAAGAGAGTCTTTGTAGAAAACGAACTTTGACAAATACTGCTCACCAATATCACAGGCTGAGGAAGGGGAATAATAGAGATACAAATGGTGATTTTTCTCAAAATTGGGATCAAGAGCCAAGCCTAACAATCCATCTTCGTAGTTTCCATCTGTACATACATCAAAATTATGAAGGACTTCGGTTTCTTCCGTTTCGGGATCATAGAGCTTCATTTTGCCCCTTCTTTCAATGAATATGACCTTTCCATCCGGTAGCACGACCAACTCCATCGGTTCGTTGATGTCATCATCAAGAACTTCTACCGTGAAGTTTTCTTCGGCGGGTAATTTTGGAAGTTCGATAAAGCGAGAACCATCTCTATTATCTGCGGCTGCACAGGAAAGGGCTTCATAAAGGTGGTTAAAATATGCATCCTGCTGAAGACTCAGCGAATCTATGGTAGCCCTTAATATTCTACCTCCATCTGCATCTCTAGCCCATATTTGAGAAGGGCCATAGTTCTTCTCAGAGGCAACATGATACCAGTATTCTCCGGAAGTAGGGCGCAGCATATCCTGCATGTAGGACCAACTGAGGGTATCTGTGATGCGAGAATTGAGCCAAAGGAGGCCTGCACCCGACTGGATATATCGATCAATTTCCTGACGTGGACGCGGAGGCATATTTGAGCCCTCCACTCCCCACATGGCCAATAAACCATAGGAACGTAGAGAATCCACATCCAGCATGTCTAGCCTATGGGTTGTATCAAAAGTCAGACCCGTTTGGCTGAGTTTTTTCAGGAATTGGTTGGTTAGGGTGGGATTCTCCTGCAAACCATCGTAAACCATGATTCTGAGGCTATCAGCTCTCAAAGGGAGATAAACAGTATTTGCTTGGGGTATGGTTCTGCATTGCCAAAGCCAAACGGCACAAATCAACACCAATCCAATAGATATAGCCAGCCTTCTCATTGCGGTAGTTCGTTTGAGGATTTTTCTGAGGACTTAAGTCTGAAATGAGATATTGATAATCAGTCCTTACAATTAACATATCTTAAAAACCATATTCAATGTACAAGATAAAGAATATTGTGCAGGGGGGATTTGTTTCAAATACAGGTGTTTTGATACAAATTTTTCGAATGATGGTTTTTTGTTTCCACTTTTTATCTTTTGAGAGGCCAATTGGAAGAGGAGAGTCGCTATTCTTTACAACATAAAAAATCCCGACACCAAGAGGCGTCGGGATGATCATCTAGTTTATACTCCTATCCCAAAGGGATTAGAATTTCGCGTTGAAACGGTAGAAGTCTCCGTTGTCAGTAGGCGTTACGGCTACTTCAGCTGTGTATAGCAACATGATGGTTCCAGCGTTTGTTCTTACGGCAAACTTATCACCCATCTGCACTACGTCAGTAGTACCAGTGATATCAGTACCATTGTTGAATAGCTCTTCTACTTCTTCTTTGTATTGAACTGCGAAGAAATCAACAGCGTTGTCAATCTTACGTAGGGTTACGCCACCAGGACCAGCAGAGAAAGTCTGAATCCAGTTATCGGCGTTTGGTAGGTTTAGATCGATACCAGAGTCCTGTAGGTCGCGTGTTTCATCAGCAGCAGAATTGGTTGTTCCTGTTTCGTTACCTGTGTCAAGGTCAAGACCACCTTGTCCAGCAGGACCACCCTGGTTACGTAGACGAAGAACAACAGTATTCGTGTCAACGTCAGTAAAAGGAATAAAAGTCGAAACAGTAACGCTCAACTGGGCGCTCAATCCGTTGTCATCAGAAACGATTACGGTGTAATCATTTTCACCCACGGCAGAAGGAGCTTGGATACGAAGATCCCAGTCAAATCCAGCTGTATCAGCTGCTCCTAGAGGAGAAGGATTTGATCCCGCAGGGAAACCGTTGAAGTCAAGACGAGAAAGGTCAGTAATGGCTGTACCATTCTCCTGAACTTCAATTGTGCTGAAAGATCCACTACCTGTGTTGGCAGATACTTTAATCAAGAAGAAAGAATCTACGGCGATAGAATCAGATGAAGTTACAGCACCCACTCCATCGTTAAAGACGATAGAAGGAGCAGTAGGCTCAACTGGATCAGTTGTACAAGCTGAGAATGTCAGCATCATCGTAGCGGCGATCACGCCAAGGATTAGATTTAGTTTGTTCATCATTTTGTTGAGGTGTTTGATTGTTCTCGAAAGATGAGACGGTCTAGTTATTTAAAAGTTACAATAATGGGTTTCTTTTGGGGACGAAGAAGAGAATAATATCTTCATTTTCAAACATTTGCATGTCTTTTCTTCCATAAGCATTTCATTTTAGCAAAGCATACCGTCATGTAAAAAGAGTATGCAAACGAAATACATAGCATTGACGGAGACTTCGATACTTTCGTTGCCTTATTTTGAAATATTTAACGTAGAGATCAAAGAAATCATGTATGGATTTAACACAAAGGCGCTGGAATCTCGCTCTTTATCAAGCCCCAAAATTCATACTCTACTAAATATTACCTTTTTCGAATATATAATCTTTGCTGCCATTGGTCGATGATTATGCGTATTGGTCGATTAAGCGTTCTTAACTTTGAACAATAAAGGAAGTTAGGCGTCAACTGATGTACACCAATCATCCATAGACATGCGAATAAGTATTCTAACTCTCTTTAGCTTCTTGCTAAGCTTTTCTTTTGCACAGTCACCAAACCGTGGCCTTATCAAGGGCCAAGTGACTGATGCCGAAGACAAATCCATTTCTTTTGCCTCCGTTTACTTGCTTCAGGGGGAAAAGCAAAGTCTTGCCAAAGCAGGCTTCACCAATGATAAGGGTGTATTTACCCTGACTCCTGTTACAGCTGGAACCTACATAATTAAAGTTGAGTTCGCAGGGATGGCTCCTTATATGTCTGAGCCCTTTACCTTGGCAGATGGAGAAGAAAAATCCATCAAAACCATTGTCATGACCCTTGCTTCTACCGAAATGGACGAAGTAAGAATTCGGGCCAGAAAACCCATGGTAGAAGTTAAGCCTGATAAAACCGTTTTTAACGTGGCTGGAAATACTAACGCCATCGGAGAAAACGGATTCGATCTCCTAAAAAAGGCACCTGGCGTCATTGTAGATAATAACGACAACATTACCCTTCTCGGAAAAAGTGGAGTTAGAATTTACATCGATGGAAAACCTTCACCTTTGACCACTGAAGACCTTGCAAATATGCTCCGTGGCATGCAATCCGATCAGATTGAGTCGATGGAAATCATCACCAATCCATCAGCCAAATACGATGCAGAAGGAAATGCCGGGATCATCAATATTCGATTGAAAAAAGATACAAGCTTAGGAGGAAATGCCACCATCACTGGAGGCTATGCCTATGGATTGACTCCCAGACAGAACTTTGGGAAATACAATGGCTCTATTACCGCTAACTATAGAAATAAAAAGGTTAACCTATTTGGTAACTATTCCGGTGCCCAGGGGGTGAGATACAACTTCTTCGATTCGGAACGTAGCCAGAATGGCTTTGAATTTAACCAAGGAAGAGAGGGTTTCAATACCTTTAACAACAACAACTTCAAGGCAGGAGTAGATTACTTCATCAATGACAAGCACACTATAGGTGTCATGGTTAATGGTTTTTTAAGTCCCTCAGAAGGGAACGACACTGCTCTGACAACCATTTATACCAACAACGAATTCCAGTCGAATCTACAAGGGATTAGCAATAGCACCAACATTAACAACAATGTGAATGCGAACATAAACTATGCCTTTGACAACAAAAAAGGGACAACTTGGAATGTAGACTTTGACTATGGGAACTTCTACCTTCTCAATGATGCTGCCCAACCTAACACCTACTTCAATGAGTCGCTTACAGCCGTAGATAGTTTCCTACAATTCAATACAAGAGCAGAAAGATTTATTGACATCTGGACCTTTAAAGCGGATCACGAAAGAAAGTTGTGGAAGGGTAAATTCGCTGCCGGAGCCAAAACCTCCTTTGTACGTACAGACAATGATTTTCAGTTCCTCAATCTTGATATTCCCTCCGATGAACTTATCCTAGATGAGAGTCGTACCAACAGATTCATTTATGATGAGATGGTCAATGCTGCTTATGTGACCTATCAAAAGCAGGTGAAGAAGTGGGGCTATCAGGCAGGACTTCGAGTGGAAAATACCATTACCAATGGTGTTTCTATCAGTACCCAGGATGTGGAATTAGACAGCGTAAACCGTAACTACACCAACTTCTTCCCAACCATGGGAGTTACTTATACTCCGGGCAGGAAGCATATGTACCGTGTGAACTACAGCCGAAGAATCGATCGTCCTCGCTACCAGGACTTGAATCCATTTGTCTACCAGATTGACCAATTGAGCGCAAGAGTAGGAAATCCATTCCTGTTGCCTCAGTATTCTCATAATTTCCAGGGAACCTACACTTACAAGTACCGTTACAGTGCTACTTTGAGCTATTCCATTACGACTGATCTGTTTACCCGACTGACGGATACCTCAGGTCTCCAGTCTACTATTTTCACCCAAGAAAACTTAGACAGAAGGGATGTGCTAGGCTTGAACTTCAGTTTGCCCACCAACATCACCAAATGGTGGAATGTGTATACCAATATGGGGGTCAATTACTCTAGAAACAGAGGTAATTTCAACAATGAAGGAGAGACCGGTAAAGACATTGACCTGGATGCCGTTCGTTTTAATATCTTCCAGCAACAAACCTTCAACCTCAAAAATGGATGGGCCATTGAGCTGTCAGGAAACTATAGTTCGCCTGGTATTTGGGGGGCTAACTTCATTTCAGAAGACTTCTGGATGGTCAACACAGGTGTTCAGAAAAGATTTCTTGACAATCGTGCCGTGATCAAACTTGCCTTGAGTGATATTTTCTTCTCAGGTCAATGGGTAGGAAGACAGGAATTTGGCGCCTTGACGAGTAGAGCTTCTGGCGGATGGCAGTCCAGAGAGATCAGGCTCAATTTCTCTTACAACTTTGGTAATCAGAAGTTAAAGAAGACCAGAAGAAGGAAGACGGGATTGGATGACGAGTCTAAACGTGCCAGTGGCGGAGGAGGCCAAGGAGGACCTGGTGGACAATAATCCTCTCTCTAGGCAAAACATAGAAACATCAAAGGCTAATTTAGAAGAGCCATCCTTTAATTGGGATGGCTCTTTTGTATGTACCTATTTACAGGATTAGCAACAAGCTGTATGGGAAGTAGAGGAGGATTCCTTTGCTGGGGTGGCTTGCTCTACTGGCTCGCTTCCTTTTTCTTCTTTCATTTTATAGCGTGGATCATTCCATTCGCTGTCTTGGTGAAAATAATACACCTCCCACTGATAGCCATCAGGATCCTGCACCCAGAATTTATCCTGCATCGCATAACAGCAGGCTACACCTTCTTCCTCAATGGTCTGTAAACCAGCTGCTTTTACCTTATCGAATCGTGCTTTAAGATCCAACAAAGAATCAACTTGAATGCCCATATGCCCGAAGGTGTTCTGCGCCTTTCCTTTGGACTCAAGGAAGGAAATGGTCAAACCTGGTTGCTCCAGTTCAAATTTGGCATAACCAGGACGAATTTTAGCTGGCTCTTCGCCAAAGAAAGACTTGTAGAAGTCTACTGTTGCCTGTAAATCATTCACAAACAAGCTCGTGTGCATTCTTGGATAAGATTTTTGCGTCATATTGATTTATTTAATCGGTATTTTACGATGAATTTTCTCAAAAAAATACGGTCTAACAACAATTGTTACTATAGGTCCCAAACCAGTTGTTCAACAATGATTTAGCCGATGCCCAATTTTGTTCATCTATACAGTAGCAAACCTTAGGCCCATCAATTTCCCCTTTAATCAAACCTGCTTGTTTTAGCTCTTTGAGGTGTTGGGAGACGGTAGATTGAGAGAGCGGTAACTCCTCCACGATATCTCCACATATACAGCTTTGCTTCTGAATGAGTACCTCCAAAATAGCTATACGGGCAGGATGTCCGATGGCCTTTGCCAATTGGGCCAGTTTGTTTTGCTCAAGGCTAAATTTATTTGACTTGGTCATTCCCATATCTATCGCAATAATACGATAAACATTCTTAATCGCAACATACCGATGATATTTTTTCCTGCTATCAAGGCTACTATCCTTACGTTCTTCTTTTAGTGTCTATTCCGTCTTGTCACCTATTTCCCTATATTCGCCTTCTACCAATTTTAGCTTTTCATGAGTGAGCAACAGGCAAACAGGAAATTTGGGACCCTTCCCGTCTTCCTAACATCTATTTCTACTATCCTGGGTGCGATCCTGTTTTTGAGGTTTGGCTGGGCCATTGGCCATGTCGGACTTGTGGGTACCCTGATGATCATTATGATCGGACACCTTGTTACGATCCCAACTTCTTTGGCCATTGCGGAGATTGCAACCAACCAACGTGTAGAGGGAGGGGGTGCTTACTATATCATTTCTCGATCCTTTGGATTGAAGATAGGCGGCGCCATTGGGATTGCTCTTTATATCTCCCAGGCGATTTCGGTAGCATTCTATGTGGTAGCTTTTGCCCAGTCAACAGGGCCCTTATTTGAATGGCTGGATTCATCCTTTGGCTGGGAAATAGACACATTTGGCTTCCGACTGGTTTCTATTCCGACCATGGTGCTTTTGTCCTTGCTGGTGCTAACAAGGGGAGCAAACTCAGGTATGGCACTTCTGTATGTGGTGGCTGCCATCTTATTCGCTTCGCTCGTTCTCTTCTTCGCAGGAGAATCTGATCCGGCTTTGGCAGAAAAAGCTGCCGGCTCCTTTACAGAGGTATTCAATCGGGTATTTGACCCTTCCAAACTAGGAGACTTTGGCATTGAAAAGAAAATAGATCCTCAACCTTTCTTCTACGTCTTTACGATTATTTTCCCTGCTTTTACGGGTATCATTGCCGGCCTAGGATTATCTGGTGATTTGAGAGATCCAGGTAAATCGATTCCAGTAGGAACACTGGCTGCGACCATTATAGGCATGTTGATCTACGTGGCAGTCGCTTTTAAGATTGCGTTTAATTTGCCACCTGAGATTCTGGCTGATAAGGATAGATTGATCATGAGCGATATTGCCTTGTGGGCGCCCATTATCCCAATTGGCTTGGCGGCAGCAGCTATGTCCTCTGCTTTGGGTTCTATTCTTGTAGCCCCCAGAACGCTTCAGGCACTTGCCAATGACAAGGTTATCCCGATGGAATCTGCCAATAACTGGCTAGCCAAGATCAGGCAAAGAGATGATGAGCCTGTCAATGGATCTATCATTACGATGATCATTGCTATGGTATTTGTGGTGATTGGTGATGTGGATCTTGTTGCAGAGATTATTTCCATGTTCTTCATGGTTACCTATGGTGCCATTTGTTTGATCTCATTTCTTGAGCACTTTTCTTCGAACCCCGCATACCGACCATCATTCAACTCCAAATGGTATTTATCCCTTCCAGGAGCCATTTTGACGATTTGGTTGATGTTCAAAATGAACCTTCCTTATGCGGTTGCTTCTATTTTGTTGATGGTGGGCATTTACTTCTGGGTAAATCGGTATAAGCAAGATGAAGGGGGAATGGTCAGGATTTTCCAGGGAGTGATCTTCCAGGTAGCCCGTAGCCTTAGAGTCATGCTTCAGCGTGTGGGAGGAGATGATGGAACTGAAGAACATTGGGTGCCTTCTGTGGTATGTATTTCGCAGGACAGCTTCGAACGAAACTCTGCCTTTGACATGACGCGTTTCATCGCCAACAAATATGGCTTTGGGACCTATGTCCATATGATCAAGGATTACTACTCACGAACTACCGTACAAGAATCAAGGGATGTTTTGAAACGACTGCTTAGGTGGACCAAACTGTCCAATTCACGGGTATACGTGGATACCATGATCAGTCCTTCCTATACTTCTGCTGTTGCCCAAACCCTGCAGATTCCGGGTATATCCGGACAGGACAACAACATGATCTTGTTTGAATTCAGTCCAAGCAGACCGGATCGTTTGAATGACATCATTGAGAACTTTGGGTTGATCAAAGCAGCGGACTTCGATGTAGTGATCATGCGCAGTAGCGAAAAGGGCTTCGGATATAAGCATGATATTCATATTTGGTTGACCGCAGAGGATTTCACCAACGGAAACCTGATGATTTTACTGGCCTACATCATCCTTGGTCATCCAGAATGGAGAGGTGGTGAAATCAAAATCTTTGCGGTTTATCCCGAAGCCGAGACAGACAAGCAAAAGGATAAACTGATTGCCCTGATCAACGAAGGAAGGCTAGCTATTTCTCCTAAGAACGTTACCGTGATCGGCCGCAAGGAGAACCGAAGCATCAAATCCATCATCAATCAGCACTCTGACGATGCCGATTTGACCATCATTGGATTCCAGCAGGACAGCCTCAAAAAGCAAGGGGAAGATTTGTTTTCTGGTTATGACAAACTAGGCCATGTGATGTTCGTAAATACGGATAAGGAGAAGATTATTGCTTAAGCAGTAAGACAGCATTTTTACAAACAGGTATGAGATCATGCTCATGCCTGTTCCTATATCTGTAAGGCGTCCATACATGAAAACAACATATGTAAGAATTATTCTGCTCATCTTATTGGTGCTGAGCTTGGTAGGTTTTCTTTTCTACCAAGGCTATGTTCGCCTGAATTATCCCTCGCCCCATACCTACCCTATCAGAGGAATAGACATCTCTTATCATCAAGGTGAGATCAATTGGAAAGAATTGGAGAAAGAAGATGTCGATTTCGTTTTTATCAAGGCCACGGAAGGGCAAACCTATGTTGATCCTAAGTTTAAAGAGAACTGGGAAAATGCACGTCAGCAAGGCTATTACGTAGGGGCTTACCATTTTTACCGACGCTGTAAAACAGGCTTTGAACAGGCCGAGAATATCATTCGGACAGTCCCAAAAGGAGATGGGATGCTTCCCATTGTCCTGGATTTAGAATTTTACGGCAATTGTGAAACGGACAAACCCAAGGAACAAATCGTCCAAGAAATCAAAGGCTGTATCCAGCAAGTCAAAGCTCATTATGGCCAAATGCCCATTTTGTATGTAATGACAGACTTCTACAAGCAATACTTGATTCATGACTTCCAGACAAATCCCATTTGGATCAGAAATATTGTTTCAGGCCCGAGTTTGCCTGATAGAGAGGATTGGGCCTTTTGGCAGTATTCCAATAGAGGAAGAATGGCAGGTATTGAAGGCTTTGTGGACTTGAATGTATTTCATGGATCTGAAGAAGAAATAAAGTCCTTTTCCCTATCCCAACATTGATATACTCATTCTCTATCCAGCTACTTATAAGCCATTTACATGCATTTTACCAGATTGACTTGGAAAATCTGGAGAGAATGATAAGTTGATTCGTCAGATTTCTGTCAACATATTGTTTGCCCCCATTAGCATGAATAAAAAATCTCTTTCAATTATTTGCCTGATCTTACTGTGTGAACTCACTCCGGCTTTTTCCCAAGCACATGTTGACAGCCTAAAAGCTCTCATTGACGTCCCCCAAAGAGATACAAGCCATATATGGAATATGATGCATGTGGCATGGCGTTATGCTTTTAGTACGCCAGATAGCGGAACCATGCTTTGCCAGGAGGCGATACAACTCGCAAAAGAGGTAGAAAACGAGGAAATGGGACTCCCCTATCTGAGCAAAGCCTATATTGTTCAGGGAGTTATATATGGCAACCAAGGATTATTAGATAGTGCACTGTACTACAATCAATTATCAACTGATGTCAAACGACGCTTGAAGGATACCATGGGAATCGCAGCTGGTTTGACCAACATGGGTGTCATCGAACAATACCGAGGAAACTATGATGGTGCCCTCGCCAATTTCCTAGAAGCTTTGCCCATAAGGGAGCATTATGACAACAAACTGGAAACTGCCAAGCTGAAGCACAACATTGGGGCGATTTATACCGCCATGGATAGGCATGAAGAGGCATTACTTTCCTACAAGGGAAGCTTAGCGGATATGCCCAAAGAAGCCCTAAAGGCAGGAGAGGCAGGAAGCAGTTGGCAAGCCATTGGGACTACTTTTTTGAATCTAGAAGAACTAGATTCTGCGGAGGTTTATCTCCTTCGTGCAAAGGAAATACTATCTCAACATAAAAATCTCAGAGATCTTGCCAGCACCTACAGCAGCCTCAGCAGCCTATACCAACAACAAAAACGCCCTCTCTCGGCCATTGAAGCCTTGGAAGAAAGTATTGCGCTAAACGAATCCATTAATGATATACAAGGGATCGCTTTTGACTATGCCCGCCTAGGTACCTATCAATCGCAAGCTGGAAGATCCAAAGAAGCCCAACAGTCATTTCAAAAAAGCCTTGACCTAGCAAAAAATAGCGGATTTCAAGCCATAGAATCCTCTACTTTAAAGGCCATGGGCGAATTCTTTCATGGAACCCAACAATATGAAGATGCCTCCACCTCTTTGTTGGCCTATATAGAGCTGTCAGATAGCCTCAGAGGAGAGCTGGTGAGCGAACAAATTGCCGAGATGGAAACACGCTATGAGACAGAAAAAAAGGAACAGAAAATAGCCCTACAACAACTAGAAATTGAGAATCAAAACGAGCGCAATAGCCGAAATATCCTGTTGGCTGGCGCAGGAATCGCCCTTCTCCTCATCCTAGGTGGCGCAGGCTATCTTAGGCTGCAGGAACGTCGTCGATATGAGAAGGAACTACAAGAAATTAAGCTTAAGTCTGAAAAGGAACGAATCTCAAGAGATTTGCATGACCACGTAGGCTCGCAGTTAACCGCCATTACCACTAAGCTCAATATGCTAGGTGTAAAGGCACAACGTGAAGACAAACAAATCGATGTTACCACCATTGAGCAATTGGATGACCACGCCAGAGAGACCATGGGCTTGTTAAGAGATACCATTTGGGCCATCAAACAAGAGGAAATCGACCTGGAAGGTCTAGGAAGAAAACTCAGACAATATCTTAGCAGGTACTTGGAAGGAATGGAAGAGCCTAGATGGAAACTGGAGGTAATGGGGAACGCACCCTTGCGGCCTCAGCAAGGATTGACCATTTTTCGTATTCTTCAAGAAGGCATACAAAATGTTGTCAAACATGCTCAGGCCAAGGAAATCAAGCTTGAACTTGTTTCACTTGGTAACCAACTCTCGGTATCCTTGGTGGATGATGGGGTAGGTTTCAATTCTGCTAAAAATGGGGTACTTGGCCACTACGGCTTAGACAATATGCTCGCAAGGGCAGAAGAAATTGGGGCCACACTTGAGATTAATTCTGCCCCTGGCCAAGGAACAAACCTACAACTTCACCTCAAGTCGTGAGCAAAATGGTACAGTTGTCCTATGGATAAGGTTCACAACATCCCTTTATTTAGGACTTTCGATCATCAACTATCTAATCCACCTCCTTATATGCTTAAAATTGCCATAGTCGACGACAAGCCCCATCTCATCCGCCAACTTCAGGAAAGCTGTGCATTATTCGATGAGTTATCGGTAGTCTTTACGGCCATCAATGGTTTGCAAGCCATCGAACGGATGGAGGAAAGTGTGGAAAAACCTGATGTGATTTTGATGGATATAGAAATGCCCAGAATGGATGGGATTCAAGCCACCCAACACATCCGATCCCACTTTCCTGAAACACAGGTATTGATGCTGACCGTATTTGATGATGAAGAACATATCTTCAAGGCCATTTTGGCGGGAGCCTGTGGGTACTTGTTGAAGGAGGAAAAACCCACGCGAATCGTACAGGCCATTGAAGATGCCCACGAAAATCGCATGCCGATGTCGCCCATGGTGGCAGCCAAAGCTATTCGCTATTTACGCGATGAATTGCCTACACGACACGTAGAGAAGACACCTTTGAGCAGCTACCAATTAACCCGTCGGGAAACTGAAATCCTTACGCTACTGGCAGAGGGCCAAACCTATCCCCAAATAGCAGAACAGCTGTTTATTTCTCACAAAACCGTCAGAAACCACGTCCATAATATCTACCAGAAACTCTCCGTCAAATCCAAAGCAGAGGTCATCACCCTAGCCAATCGAAACAAGTGGTTTTGGAAGAAATAAAGGTTCATCTTCTTGACTAATCGATAACAACTCTAGGCTTACCATTCAAATAGGAAATGCCATTCATTCCACTTTTTATGCCCCTTAATCTTCCTCGTTGATTAGAAGAAAAAAATTCAACCTATTTGTATGAATAGCCATGAACAGCCTATCTCATCTTGTTTTGTTCCTTCAAATGAGCTGTTAGTGTGCTAAAAAAGGGGTTCTGAGGAAAGACAGTACGGAAGAAGCCAAACAATTGGATTAATTCTAACTGATTTAGCCAATCCATTTACAGAAAAAGCTGCTAGAACCCTGGAAAAGGAATTACATCTTTTGGGGTTCAGTTTGTTCTTAGGGAATACTAATGAGAATACTTTAAAACTCGAAGGGCTTGTTGATACATTGAATAGATAGCTAGCTGAAGGATTAATGATAAGGCCTACAGAAAATTCTAGGGGAGAGGTGATTATTAAACTATAAAAGAATATTTTTCGATTTAGGAGTTAATTTAAACGATTAACCCTAACTTTTAATGGCTACATTTTAACATTTCAATTCAATCAAATTACGCCTACTTCGGACTAACTACTCAAACATGGAAAAAGGACCCACTACCTTTCAGGATCTCGAGGAAATGCATGAGGAACAGTTACCTGTTCCTTCCCATAAATTACATCACTGGAAGCATTTTGCAGGACTTTATGCAGCAGAGCATGTCGCTGCTACAGAATTTGTCATTGGTGCTACTTTTGTGGCCTTGGGAGCCAAAACGATGGATATTATTTTGGGCCTTCTTATCGGCAATATTTTAGCCGTTCTCAGTTGGACATTTATTACCTCCCCCATAGCCGTAGATACTCGTTTGAGCCTATATACTTATCTGAATAAAATTTCAGGAGATTCGATGTCAAAGCTCTACAACTGGGCAAATGTTTTGATATTTACGGTCATTTCTGCTGCCATGGTAACGGTCTCTTCCACAGCCGTTAGATTTGCCCTTAACATTCCTGCACAGCTTAATTGGTATCCAACTAATATCTGGTTTATCCTCGTAGTCATTCTCGTTGGTTCTTTTGTAGTATTTATAGCCATTTACGGCTTTGAAGCAGTTGCAGATTTTTCAAGCATCTGTGCCCCATGGCTTTTTACGATGTTTGCCAGTGGTGCTATTGTCCTGCTACCAGCATTAGCTTTGAGTGTTTTGGGCAAGACGATACCCGATGGATGGGCAGAATTAATAGATATCGGCAACCGTTCTATTTGGACAGGAACCAATAGTGAGGGAGAAGCCGGAATTGGCTTACTGGAAGTGATAGGGTTTGGTTGGGCGGCCAATACCATTACCCATTTTGGCTTAATTGATATGGCATTGCTACGATTCGCAAAAAAGAAATCCTACGGTCTAGCAACAAGTACGGGGATGTTATTTGGACATTATATCGCCTGGATCTCCGCTGGTATCATGGGCGCAGGTACTGCCGTTATTTTGGGAAAATCAATTGTTCAACTAGATCCTGGAGATGTGGCTTATTATGCGCTAGGATGGTCCGGATTTATCATCGTCATCATAGCAGGTTGGACAACTGCTATTACCAATCTATACCGTGCTGGATTAGCAGCTCAGGCTATTTACAATAAGAAAGCCAGGAGGACAACTACTTTGGTTGTAGGTGTGGCAATGATTGTAATTGCCAGTTTTCCCTTCGTCTTCACTCAGATCTTACCCTTATTGACCTACGCAGGGCTCATAGTAGTTCCTGTAGGTGCCATTGTATTCGCAGAGCATCAAATCTTTCCAAGAATTGGGTACACCAGGTATTGGTCGAAATTTCAGAAATATAGACATAGCCTTCCAGCCATAGCCTCATGGGTTCTAGGATTGTTTTTTGGATTTGGACTAAATTTTCTTGATGTTATTTCCTTCTACTATTTATTTATTCCAACTTGGTTTTTCACCATCATCGTATATACCCTACTGGCAGGTCAATATGGTGCAAACAAGGAATACCCTGAGGAAGCTCGACAAGAAGAGGCTGACATAGAGACCATCAGACAATACCATAAAAAACTTGCCGAAAGTGAACCAGCTACCATAAAGGATACCTCGCTCCTTTCCAATTTTCTTAAAATCCTTTCTTATTCTGCCCTTGGACTTACTCTTTTTCTGGCGTGCCGAACCCTATTCGGAAGCTCAGAGGAAGCAACCTATCTTGAACACAGGGAAGCCTTTTATCAAATAGGATTTATTTGCACACTTGTCTATTTCTTTTGCTCTTATTGGGCCATGCGAAGAGAAAAATCGCTTCATACCAATATTTAGGATATGCATACTATACCTTTGAATAAAAAAAATCTTTCTACCCTCGAAGGATTTATCAAGGTCCCTTCTTATGATCTTGAGTCCATCGAAACTGGCATTGTTCATATTGGTGTGGGTGGGTTTCACAGATCTCATCAGGCTTATTATATCCATCAATTATTAGAGCAAGGACAAGGAGGGGATTGGGGAATATGCGGAGTTGGCCTGAGAGAAGAAGATAGGGAAATTAACAGAGTCCTTCATCAACAGGACTTTTTATATTCGCTGGTCACACAACATCCCAATCAGACTACCCATTCCGAAATCATAGGTTCAATGACTGACTTTATTCTGGCAGTAGACGAACCCCAGAAGGTTATTGATGTAATGGCTCAAGCCAACACTAAGATTGTTTCCATGACCATTACTGAAGGTGGATACAATTTTGATCCTCATACCCTTACCTTCAACTTTGACAATCCTCTTGTCCAATTTGAAATACAACATCCTGATCAGCCTCAAACTGTTTTTGGGTTTTTAACAGCTGCTTTAAAGATTCGTAAAGAAAAGGGGGATCTCCCTTTTACCATACTCTCCTGCGATAATATCCAGCATAATGGGGACATGACAAGGAATATGCTCATGTCTTTTGTTGAGCGACAAGCCCCATCATTGGTCTCTTGGATCGAAGAACATGTCTGTTTCCCCAATACCATGGTAGATAGGATTACTCCCGTAACAAGCTCGGAAACACGAGAGTATCTCCACATCCATCACCATGTACATGACGAATGGCCCGTGATATGTGAACCATATATTCAATGGGTCATTGAGGATACATTTTCAAATGGGAGACCTAAGCTAGAAAATCTAGGCGTACAGTTCGTTCAAGATGTCAGCCCTTATGAAAAAATGAAAATTCGTTTGCTTAATGCTGGTCATTCCGTATTAGGTATCCCAGGTGCCTTATATGGCCATCCCACTATTGATGCATGTATGAGAGACTCAGTATTTTCTGAGTTTATGCGGAAATTTATGGACGAAGAAGCCACCAAGGTAGTAGGTAAAATCGAAGGGATAGATCTAGAGGAATACAAAAACAGCCTGGAAAATAGGTTCGTAAATCCAAATATAAAGGATGGATTAAGTAGGATTTGTTCTCAGAGTTCGGCTAAACTCCCAAAGTTCCTTTTCCCAACTATCAAAGAAAACTTGTTATCAGGAGCTAGTATCAAATATGGTACTTTTGTCCTTGCTGCCTGGTGCTTCTATCATTGGAAAAGAGTAGATAACAATAACCATCCCATTGAAATAATTGATGACCTCCAAGATCAACTTCATCAATATGCAAAAGCTTCCCAACACGATGAGCTCAGTTTTCTTAAGCTGTCTACGCTTTTTGGGGAACTTTCCGAAGAGGAACGTTTCATACAAGTGTATAAAAGATCCATGGATATGCTAAATGCAGAATCCAATATTCGAGAGGTCATGAACCATATGTTATCCAACTAAGGAATCCTGCTATATCCATCCAATCTTGGATTACTCAAGATAAGTAGCGGCTGAAGATTGATTGGGGTTAGGAGAGCCATTCTTATTGTTCGTGGAATTTTACTTAATAAGATCATCCTTCCTTATGGCCCTATCTCATATTGACCTTTTAAGGATGTTTTATCAGAAAACTACTCAGCAACACGGTTGATAGGAAACCGGATAAACTTCTCATGTCCTGACTTGTTTTCCAGTCTTAACACCACTGGCTTCATAAATCCCCTTTTATAAGGAAATCCTCCCCTTCTATTGAAACTTTTTGGTCAAGCCACATTACTTCTATGGAATAGGTACCTACCTAGGGTCTTCTATATGAGAGAGATCAGGATTAGGCATTTGTTCTACTCTTTTCACTCACTAAGCATGACCAAATGATAAGATCCTTTCTTTACCTAATTACCCTAAGCTTATGGATTCAAGCTTGTAGTACAGCTGAAGACCAAAATAGTCAGCCTGCAGCCTTACCTACCGAAGTCCCCATTATGAAGGTCAGCAGCTCTTTAGCCATGGAAAGTAAGCAAGATTCTATTGACCCGATTTTACACAACAGGAAATACCGCCGTTTAAAAAGTGAAATTGCCTTACACCTTCAAGCCATCAAAAGTGATACTTCCCTTCAAGATGAAATGCGCTATGACTCATTGAAGCATTATGTCTCACATATCTTAATTGACTCCATCTTTTCGTATTGGATTGGAACTCCTTGGGACTTCAACGGCTACACAGACAAGCCAAGGGTAGGAGAAATTGCTTGTGGATACTTTGTTTCAACCACCATTAGAGATTTGGGCGTCCCCATCAATAGATACAAAGTTGCTCAAAAAGCAGCAGCTTACATAATCAAAGACTTATGTGATCCCCAGTCGATCCAACGCTTTACCTCTTTTGAAAAGATGAGCTCATTATTGGAACAACAAGCAGACAATGAAATCTTCATAGTTGGATTGGATTTTCATGTCGGCTTTTTATTTAGGCGAAGGGGGAAACTATATTTTGCCCATTCCAACTATATCAATAGCGAAGGGGTGATCATTGAGGAAGCCGAGCATTCAGTTGCGTTAGGACATTCAAGGGCTTATGTGTTGGGGAATTTATCTTCGAATAAGATACTCTTTTCGCCCTGGCTTCCCTAAGCCAAAGTAAGGGTATTCTTAGATCCAAAAGGAGATTTTCCTATATTTTTAAGCAAATACCATCACCTTATGAAAACAACATTGCTTCCTTCTATTTTCCTAAGCCTCCTAGCTGTAGCATGCTGCCTCACAGCCTGTGCCCCTCAAGGAGAGAGTAGCAGCAGTCCTGAACCAACACCAACTGCTGAACCAACTCCCGCTCCTTCGCCTCAGGCATACGTCTCGCTTATTGAAATCCCCATGACAGATACCAAGAGGGCTATTCAATTCTACAGGAAACTGCTGAACATCAAAATAGAGAAGTACGACATGCCTGATATGACCATAGCTGTCCTGCCTTATGAAAATCAAATGGTCAACATTGTATTGGTTAAAGGGGCGGATTATGAACCCTCTGCCAAGGGGCCTATCGTATATTTAGAGACGGGTGATAAATTAGATGATATACTTTTACGAGTGGAACCCCTGAAGGGAAAGATACTTGTCCCCAAAACCCCACATGCAGATGGAAATGGTTTCTTTGCCCTTTTCCTAGACTCTGAGGGCAATCGGATGGGACTGAATTCCACTAAATAATCTTGTCGCAAGCTTATTTGATGGATTGAGGGGGCAAAAATGTCAGCTTTGTGACATAGCTGACCTTATTTTTTCTTGTAAAACTTCCGTGATTTTTCTGTGATACATGAAGGCGACATTTACACCCGTAATGGCAATCAACAAGGCCATTCACACGGGAACTTTAAACTTTAATTTTAAACACAGAAAAATTTAAATCGATGAAACAAGGCACATTTTCTTTAGCCAGTCTTCTTTTCGCTCTTCTTATTATGTTGACTTCTTGTAACGAAGAGGTCGTAACAATTGATTCTTCTCTTCCTAATGGTACACTAAATGTAGCGAGAACCGGTAGCCTAACCGCTGAGAACGGAACGCCAACTATGGGTACTGTTGAGTTGGGAATGGACGAAGACAACGTAAACTTCCTACGTTTCGGGAGCGATTTCACTACAGAATTGGCTACAGGTACAGTGAGTGTTTATTTCTCTACTTCTGCCACCTTTACAGCAGATCCAATGAATGGAAATCCTGACCTAATTCTAGTAGGTGCAGTACAAGGGAATGGTGAGCAGTTCTTCAAGCTTAGTGAGGCTGTACCTTCCAACTTCACCCATGTGATCCTATGGTGTAACACAGCTTCTATTCCTTTCGGAAACGGACAGTTGCAGTAATCTCCACTTAGCCATAACTGCCTTCAGGCTAGCTGATATGTTAACCGATTCATCTTCATTCGGATACACGCATAGCTAGTCTGAAGGTTTTCTTTTTGCCTACCTCTCACGTCAATATCTTCTCAAGTGAAAAAAATATCATTCCTTATTTGCCTGCTTTTCCTCCTTTCTTCCCTCCCAGCAGTCGGGCAAAATGGCTGGGTTAGAAATGCCAAAGGATTATATACCCAGGTTTCCTTGACTTCCTTTAGCTCAAACACTTACTATTCTACCGAAGGCGTCCTTTTTGATCAAGGAAGCACGTTCAATAGTCGCGCATGGCTAGTCTATGGAGAATATGGTCTTACAGACCGCTTAACAGCTGTATTTGACTTACCTTTGCTTGTCCTCAACAATTTCAATACCACCAGTACAGTTGGCGGCTTGGGAAGTGCCAGAATAGGATTGAAATATGGCCTAGCTAAAAAAATTCCAGTCTCAATTGCCGTAGAAGCAGATATACCAACGGACAATGGGATCAACTTTGCTACAGCGAAGGAGGCCAATAGCTTAGGAACCTTCGATCAGATCAATCTCCCTACCTCGGATGGAGAATTTAATGTATGGACGACACTGGCTGCCTCAAAAAGCTTCAACAAGGGCAAGTCTTTTGGGAGTCTTTTTGTCAGTGCTAATTTTCGTACCCAAGGATTCAGTCACCAATTCCAATCGGGATTGGAAATTGGCCATCTGTTTTTTGACAAGCTTTACCTAATAGGCAAAGTCCGAATTCAGGAGAGCTTCAACAATGGAAACGGTCAGAGTGCAACCTTTCTTTATGGCGAGGGCACCACCTTTACCAACTATGGCCTAACGGGGATGTACAAGCTAAATAAAAAATTGAGTGTCATTGGTTCCTTTACAGACATCTCCAATTTCCTAGTTGAAAGGAAAAATATATACGACGGTTTTACCCTTTCCCTTGGGATCGCGGTGGAGTATTGATTAAGGAGGGAGGGGATTCCTATTCAGCAAATTGGGTTCCCCCGTACTTTGGTAAATTCCCACTAGGAGATTTGATCATGAGGAGAAATTAAGCCTAACTCACCCTTTATCTGATAAACATGACATTAGCTCAAATTCCTTTTTTGTCAAGGAAAATGGCGCGGGAAAAGGTGTACCTAATTAAAGAAGAAATAGCCCTCTTCTTCCTATCTAACGAATAGAGAAAAATTAATACCTAAGGCAACCTTTATCAAAAAAAATGCGACCTTTGTAGAGAGATGTTCCTCTCACATTCAAAGCATGGCCAAGATCAGGTTATATATGAAAAATTCCCTTCTTTATTCAGCAGCTTTCGTACTTCTGACCTTATCTGCATGTGATAATTTCTTGGATCGCCCAGATCGTGAGGTTGAAATTCCTCAGTTCAATTTCCCTGAGACGATCGTTTTTGAACAAAATCTTTCTTCCTACAACATATTCGAAGAACCTTCAGACTTGCTTCCCAGCGCTGATTTTAAGCTAGTGGAATTGAGTTCAGTCTTGTTTACCGACTATGCATACAAACAACGCCTGGTTAAGGTACCTGAAGGCAAGCAAATGACGAGACTTCAAGATGGTTCCCTGGACTATCCTGATGGAACAGTCCTGACTAAGACCTTTTATTATTACGATGACGAAAGAGATCCTAGCCAAGGAAAAAGGGTCATTGAAACGCGTCTGCTAATCAAGGAAAATGGGACATGGAATGTAGCGACCTATATTTGGAATCAAGACCAAAGTGATGCTATTCTTTCCTTAAATGGTCTTGATACCCAAGTGAGTTGGATGGACAAGGATGGGATTTCTCAATCTACCCTATACCATGTTCCTACTCATAACGAGTGTATGACCTGCCATCAATCTAATGAAAGCATGTCTCCGCTCGGCCCGACCTTGAGAAATCTCAATCGAATCGTAGAACGAGACGGACAGTCTGTCAATCAAATCAGTCATTTACAATCCCTGGGGCTTTTGAATACCTTCGAACTAAGTGAGATTCCTACCCTTCCAAATTACAAAGATGAAAATGCGCCCTTGGAAGAAAGAGGCCGTGCCTACCTGGCGATGAATTGTTCACATTGCCACAATCCTGACGGATGGTCCACCCCCGCTGAATTGGATTTCGACTTTAGGTACGAGACCCCTATCAACCAAGCGGGTATTATTTACGAAACAGACAGAATCATTGAAGCCGTTTCAGAAGGTGAAATGCCCTTTATCGGCACTACCCTGTTGGATCAGGAAGGGGTAAATTTATTGGTTGAGTATTTGGAGAGTTTGTAGCGGGAAAGGGAGCATTGCTTCTATTTGAAACTTAGACCGCACTCGTTGTCTATGCTATTTTCAGGTGCCATTCTTTTTTTAAAGAAGAATAAGGAAGGCAAAGATCCCTATTCGCTATTTTCATGAGTCTATCTTTTTGAAAGACTATTCTTTTCCTAGCAGCAAGGGACAGCTTAGACTTACAATTGTGCCCAACTACTGCTTTTTCATGTTCAGTCCTACCCTTTTTTCGTTCAACCCAGCATATCCTACATCTAGGGGTTTCTGTGAGCATTTTTCATAGAGCCATCAAAATAAATATGGGGCAAGTACAGCTGTTTTTATGTTTGAGATGTATCAAGCGCTTAGGCAATATCTCGGCGCAGCAAACCAAGATGTTGGCCACGATAATCATCTCAAACATCCTTATTCATGAGTACTTTAACCATAGAAAATCTATCGAAAGTTTACCCAAATGGGGTAAAGGCCCTAGACCAAGTATCGCTTACCATCGAAAACGGCATGTTTGGGTTACTGGGTCCAAATGGGGCGGGAAAGTCCTCTCTCATGCGCACCCTCGCTACCCTACAAGAAGCTGACTCAGGGACCATAAACCTCGATGAAATTGACATATTGAATCAACCCATTGAAGTTCGAAAGGTATTGGGATATTTACCCCAGGAATTTGGGGTCTACCCTCGAATTACCGCTCAGCAACTCTTGACACACCTGGCCATTCTGAAAGGCATCACGAACAAAAGTGAGCGGAAGGACTTGGTTACCTATCTGTTAGACAAGGTCAATTTGTACGACAAGCGCCATACTGCCTTGAAGGGTTTTTCAGGAGGCATGAAGCAAAGAATCGGCATCGCACAAGCCCTTATTGGAAAGCCCAAACTGATCATAGTAGACGAACCAACCGCAGGCCTAGATCCTGGGGAGCGCAATCGTTTCTACAATTTATTGGCAGATTTAGGCAGTGAAGTCATCGTGATCCTGTCGACTCATATTGTAGATGACGTACGGGAACTTTGTACCCAAATGGCCATCATGAACCATGGACAAATCCTCTACCACGGTTCTCCCCAACATGCCATTAACGACCTCACAGGCAAAATATACCAAAAGTTAGTTGGGCGGAATCAGTTGGCAAGCTACGCACAGGACTACCAAATCATTTCCAACAAAATGGTTGGCGGTCAACCCTTGATCCATGTCCTGAGTGAAACAGACCCTCAAGATGGTTTTGAGCGAGCTAAACCTGATTTAGAAGATGTGTTTTTCTCTAAGATTAATACTGCTGGCACCCTTGTTTAACCCTATTGAATCCGCTATATCATGTTCAGAACAACCTTCCTTTCCGAGCTAAAATATTCCCTCAGACAACCCCTAGTCTATATATTTATCGTCATCTTTGTCCTGCTGGAATTCTTTCCTACGGTCAGCGATCAGGTGCAAATTGGAGGCGCCATTGGAAACTATAACCGAAACTCGCCCTTTACCCTCACGCAACACCTCACCCTATTGAGCCTGCTGTCGCTAGTCATGGTGATTACCTTCTTTAACGATGCCGCCTTGCGGGATTACAAGCATCAGTTTCACGAAATTTTATTCTCTACCCCATTAGGAAAAGCGGCATACTTCTTTGGGCGCTTTTTGGGAGCCTTGTTGATTGCAACGCTTCCCTTGCTGGGGGTATTTGTAGGGATGATCGCTGGCACTTACCTAAATTCGACCTTCGGATGGTTGGACCGCAGTTCTTATGGCCCATTTACCCTAGACATGTTTTTGAACAACTACCTGCTTTTTATTCTTCCCAATATGTTTTTGGCGGGTGCGATTATTTATGCGTTGGCCCACAAATGGCAAAGTACTGTCATATCGTTCCTTGGTGGCTTAATGATCATTGCTACCTATTTGATTTCCACCTCGCTCAATTCAGATATTTCGAATGAAAGCCTGGCTGGTTTATCTGATATGTTTGGTATCAATACCTATGACCTTGCCACCAAATATTTCACCCCCATTGAAAAAAACACCATTAGCCCTTCATTTTCTGGCTTGCTCTTGCAAAATCGTTTGATCTGGACTTCCATTGGGGGAATGGTCTTGCTATGGTCTTACGCCCAGTTTTCCTTTAAACCCAATCAAAAAAGGAGAAAAGGCAAAGAAGAAAGACCTACTAGAAAAGAAGCTATCCTCAAGCCTCCTAGGATAAAACCTGCCTTTAATAGAGAGACTTCCTGGATACAATTTAAAAGCTTCTTCCATATGAATGTGGTCAGCATTTTGAAGAGTGCCACCTTCAAAATCCTCTTCCTATTTTGCATCATCATTTTGGTCATAGACTTGAGCAATGGCTTTGAAAATTTGGGTTTACAATCCTATCCATTGACCTATATCATTCTGGACTCCATTGAGGGAAAAACCAAGCTATTTTTGATTGTAGTAGCCATATTTTTTAGCGGAGAGCTCATTTGGAGGGATCGAGAAGCCCATATCAATGAAGTCATTGATGCCAGTGCGCATGTATCCCTCATTTCCATGCTTGCAAAGGTGCTATCCTTGATGAGCATTGTGGTCATTTTCAATCTCGTTTTTATCTTGGTTGGCTGCGCCTATCAGTTGTTCAATGGCTTTACTCGCATAGAATTGGATGTCTATTTCTTGGACTTTTTCTACAGCGATTTGCCCTTGTTCATGACCTTTTCAGGTATTACCATTCTTGTTCAGGTCTTAAGCAGCAACAAGTACCTTGCTTACTTCATCGCTATTTTGATCCTATTTGTTTTTGAAAGCGTCCTCCAAATTCTGGACATAAGATCTAGCATGTTGTATGTGATTAACGGGCCATTTCTTCAATATTCTGATATGGATCGTTTTGGGCCTGGTCTTGAAGCGACGCTTTGGTTTAATCTCTACTGGGTTTTACTGGCTACACTTGGCATGTTAGTAGCTGGAGCTTTGTGGAATCGAGGAAGTAAAAAATCCCTATCAGAACGATTTGCCCGAGCTAAAAAGGAGGTTCCAATGCGTTACAGGGGAGTTATTGTGCTTACGACTTCGCTATGGCTGCTTGTCGCGAGTATTGTCTACTACAATACCCAGATATTGAACACTTATCATTCCCATTCCACCCAAGAAGAATTGGCAGCAGCCTATGAAAAGAAATATGGACCCTATAAAGATCGAGGCTTCCCCAAGATCACAGCTATCAAATATGCCATTGATATTTTTCCTGCCAAGAGAAACGTCCATGTAAAAGCCGATATAGAACTTACCAATGAGACTTCTGCCCCTATTGATTCGCTCCACATACACAGCCAGGAAGGATGGGAAAGCAAGCTGCGTATTCCCTATGCCAAGATCGTATACACGGACGAAGCTTACCAATATTCCATTTATGAGCTAGATAGTCCCTTGTGCCCAGGTGAATCCAAGGTCATACACATCGACAATGCCTATATCACCAAGGGTTTCAAGAACGATAGGGGCAATACCGATATTTGTCATAATGGTACCTTTTTCGACAACTCAGACATCCTCCCGATCATAGGATACCATGATGAGATAGAGTTAAGAGACGATAATGCGCGTAGAAAATATGGTCTCCTTCCCAAAGAAGGGATGCCTAAATTAAGTGCATCCATTGGGAAGGCCCATATGGGTACCTATGGATTTAAGGGTAAATCGGATTTTATTCAGGTAGAGACATTGATCTCCACTTCCAAAGATCAGTTAGCTGTTGCACCTGGTTCGCTTATCAATCAGTGGGAGGAAAACGATCGAAAATATTTTCACTACAAAATTGATACGATCTCTTTGAACTTTTACTCCTTCTTATCAGCTGACTATGAAGTGGCTAGACGAAGATGGAAGGGTGTCGACATGGAAGTTTATTATGATAAAAAGCACGATGTCAATGTCGAGATGATGCTCGATGCCATAGAGCGGTCCTTGGTCTATTATACGGAGAACTTTGGCCCGTATTACCACCAACAAGCTCGTATCATTGAGTTTCCACGTTATGCCAAATTTGCCGCAGCTTATCCGGGTACCATGCCTTATTCTGAGGCCTTTGGATTTGTGATGAACATGGAAGACAGCACTGATAATAATGTCATCAATTGGGTTGTGGCCCATGAAATATCCCATCAATGGTGGGCACATCAGGTGATGGGAGCCAATATGCAGGGTGCCAAAGTACTAAGCGAAAGCTTTGCGGAATACTCCTCTTTGATGACCATAAAGAGCATCACCGACAATCCGATGAAAATGCGCAAGTATTTGACCTATAACCATGACGGCTACCTGCGCGGGAGAGGGGGTGAACGCGGAAAAGAACTTCCCCTATACAAATCCGAAAATCAAGGTTACATTCATTATGGCAAAGGAAGCATCATCTTATTTGCCCTTCAAGATTATATCGGTGAAGAGCGGGTCAATGCTGCTATGAAAAACTTCTTGGATGAATACAAATACAAAGGACCTCCCTATCCCAGCACCTTGGATTTTCTACGCCAGCTAGAAACACAGGTACCCGATTCCTTGAAGTACCTGATTGAGGATGGGTTCAAAGAAATTACCCTGTATGACAACCGCCTAGAAGACGCCTCTTATGAAAAGTTAGCCAATGGCCAATATCAAGTCACACTAGAGGTAGAGAGTTTCAAAATCAAGTCCGATAGTTTGGGCCATGAAAGCAAGGTCCCTATCAACGATTGGATAGACATAGGATTCTTCATGGATGAACAGGAGGAGCGATTGTATCATTCAGAGCGTGTAAAATTCGATCAAGATCATACTTCGATTAGGGTGCTCTTAGATTCCCTCCCGGTGAAAGCCGCCATTGATCCCAGACATTTATTGATTGATCGGGTATATTCTGACAATATCAAGTCTCTTCATGCGAAATAAGGTGAAGGAATGGAATCTAGGCTTAGGTTGGTCTGGATTCTATGGCACTTGGTAAAACGCTGTATGGTAGATGTCGTATATACTTTATCGATATAACACATACCAAAATGACAAGAACTTTAGTAATAATATTATTCCTGTTAGCTGGCCTAACTTCATTTGGACAGAAACTTGACGACTTCAAATCAGACATTGAAAAAGCAACCAAAAATGGTTTCAATGAGGGCCAACTAAATCAATTGTTTAGAAAATATCCTACACTCTTGACACCACATAGTGATATAACTCAATTTACAGCGAATATAAAAGGAGATACTATTCAACAATATCCGATTGCTGACTTCAAAAACGACAAATTATATAAACAGAACATTAATGACTTATTCCAATCGGGCAACTCTAACCATCGAATACTCTCCTATCTTTTAATTGCAGGTACAGGAGATAAAACATTTGAATCAGGCCTTTTAAACAAACTCAAAACAGAAACAGAAAAAGGAAACTTGATCTGGGCTGGGATGGCTCTTTTGTACTTAAATACAGCTCATACCACACCGCTATTTGACTTCATCGTAGAGAATGAAATATTTGGAGACGCACAGATGCTTCCATTATTTATTCAACTGAACAATGACTCTTTGCGGGAAACAGCTTACCGAAGAATTAAAAGCGACAACCTAACTGCTCAAATTTTAGCAGCCCAAACACTATCATACACTAAACTGAATACCAAAACGGAAAAGCTATTAAAAGAATCTGTAAGTAATTGGAGCATCGAAAATAAAGGATATGCCATCTATTCCATCAAAGAATTACAAATTGGAAATCTCCTTGAAACATTCAAACCTTTGCTTGATAGCACACAGACTCGAAGCATAGCTTTGGAAGCATTGGCCAATAGTCCAACCAAAGAGGACAGACGGTATCTATTTGATCTTGTTGAGAAACAAGATACCATTTCTAAAGAACTACTTGACTGTTTTCTGCAATCAAAAAACACTGAAAACATCAAGTATTGGCTTACATTACTCTATACAAAGCCAATTCCTCAGAAATACATCTTCTTTGTTTTCAAACAACCTATTCTATCTTCTGATGAAATTCTAACTGACCTTCATATTGCATTTGAGAAAATCACCGACCCTGAGATTCTTCATGAACTAGTAAGAGCACTAAAAGGAAGAACCGATGATAAATCAGAAAGAATTATGATTTCTCTGGTCAAACATGACAATTCAAAAGTTCGCTACTGGGCTGCAGAGTCGCTAAAGGGAAACTCTTCTCCTTTGTTGGTTAAAGAACTTCCTTCCCTTCTTTCAAACCCTGAGACAAGAACTTTTGCCTTAGTTGATTTAGCGATTCAATCCGAAATAGATACGCTGCAAAATCTCTTTGAATCTATTTACTCAAATAACCCAAATAGAGACTGGAAAAGAAGCTCGATTGGATATCTTTCTATGTTTCCCTTTGACAAGCACAAAGAGATTTTCAGAGCAATTTTGAAAGATGATAGTGAGGACACATTCACCAAGAGGAATGCTGCTTTAGGACTGGGACGACTTCGCGATAAAGAATCTGTAGACTTAATAATTGAGGTTTGCGAACAAGAAAGTTCTACAAGCGATTTTAACGCTCTGCCCTTCTTAGTTGCATTGAGAATGATAAAAGGCGACAGAGCAAAAAGGGAAATAGAAAAATATAAGAACAGTCATGAGGTCAGAGTTGCAGAACTTGTGGAAGAAATACTTGACAAATGGTAAAAAAATTTGAAGTACGTTCCCCAACAACGGCTATAGTACATGCCTTTGGAACACGAACCATAGCCAAACCGTTGCACAACAAGACCAATCCGTTAGCGATGACTCAAAATCAATCAATAGATGAAAGTAAAATTGAACATATTTATATTTATCAATCTAATTGTTTTGTTGGCATCTTGTCATGGCCTGAACTCAAGTAAAGAAGATAAAACTGAAAATATTGTTATTGGAGATACTGTGCTACGGCTTGGTCATAACATTATGACAATTTTTCAGGACAGCAAGAATGATTATTGGTTCGGTAGCTGGGAAACTGGAGTATATAAGTATGATGGAATAACAATAGTAAATTATACAACAAAACATGGTTTGCTAAACAATAGAATAGATGAAATAAAAGAAGACAAACACGGTAATATTTATTTTTCTAGCGCAAACGCAAGCTCAGCAATATCGAAGTTTAACGGATTGAAATTCATAACTTTGAAGGCAATTCCTAGTGAGAACTGGAAACTTGATTCCACAGATATGTGGTTTAAATATTCTTTTGAAAATACGGGGAAAGTATACCGATATGATGGTACTACTTTATTTGAATTGCAGTTGCCAAATCCTCCAAATCTCTCAAACCCGTTTGCAGTTTATAGTATCTACAAAGATCAAAAAAAGAACATTTGGTTTGGAACAAACCCTGTGGGAGTTTGCCGATATGATGGGCAATCATTTCAATGGATTACGGAAGAAGATGTAACGGAATTTCGTAATGAAGGAGCAAACGGAGTTCGTTCCATTACAGAAGACAAATATGGCAACTTTTGGTTCAATACCGAATATCGGTATAGTGTATACGACAGCAATACGCTAAAAACCAACAATTTGTACACCAGGCACAAAAGTATAGGTGGTTTAGATGGAAAAAAGGACAGCAACTTAGAGGAATATCTATCAACAGTAATGGATAACCATAACAACTTGTGGTTTGTGACCTATCTTGATGGTGTTTGGAAATATGATGGAATGAAAACCACACATTATAATATTCAAGAAGAATCCAAACAGATTGCTTTGTTCAGTATTTACAAGGATAACAATGGGAACCTCTGGCTTGGAACACACGAAAACGGAGCATACAAATTCAATGGTAAATCATTTGAGGCTTTTACTAAATGACGAATAAAAAAGCTCAGCTAACAATTAAAGAACAACAATGAAAAATTAGACGATATCACTAATTTAATTGATATGGCAAAATTAGCGAGCAAGGATTGGGAGTACAAAGTGCTACGGGTCATTGAAGCCATAGAAAGAGGGTTTGCACATGGATACATAAAAAGAAAAATGAATGAAGTAGCGAACAATTCAATACCCTAACAAATGAACATTGAAATTGAACCGATCGGGTGGGAACAATTAGATGCGTATGCTGACATTCCTATTTCATTTGAAGTTCAATCGATCCTTGACGTATCCTTCCAAGGAAATGGAATTGATGGAATTGGCATCATGGAAAGAGAGATTGAATCACCCTATCTAAAAGACTATGACCAATCTGAAACTCCTGGTGATTGGGCTAAGAAATGGGATATTAGAAATTGGGGATTTTTTGTTGCTAGGCATAACCGATCAGAAGTAATTGGTGGAATAACAATTGCCCAGAAAACCGAAGGTCTTTATATGCTTGAAGGAAGAAATGATGTCGCTGTTATTTGGGACATGAGAGTTAAGCCCGAGTATCGAAATCACGGTGTCGGAACATTATTATTTCAGCATGCTATCGATTTCTCACAAAGGGAGAATTGTAAAACAATCAAAATAGAAACACAAAATACCAATGTAAATGCTTGTCGTTTTTATGCTAAGCAAAATTGTTATCTCGGTGGAATTCATCCACATGCTTACGAAGAATTCCCATCTGAAATTCAATTTCTTTTCTATAAAAACATTTAGATACTAGGATCATCAGGCTCGGTATAGCAGAAGCCCCTTGAGACCGTACATAATCAATAAAACAGACATCCTTCCAACTTAACTATCTCACCTGAGGCGATAGAATCTTCTACATAATGTCTTTCAGATGGATGAAAAATAAAGGTTTGATCGTCATTGCTGGAAAAATGAAGCAAGCCATCAATAACTTCATATTTATAGGTTGTAGTGTACTCTATTTCTTTACTGGTCCCATAGTATTCGTAATCAAACCACAACACATCCTCCTGATCTTTTTTGATTTTTATGTTCCATTGTATTCCATCGTGGGTGTTTTCACCTAACTTCCATCCTTCGCAATAGGAGGCAACAGGATCTAGGGTAAAGAAGGATATAAAATAGGGATCCCAAAAGTTAGAAAATATTATATCTGAAAAGTCGCTGTAATAATTTTCTGAGTCTGCCCAGATAGTCCCATCATATTTGTATAAAAAATGACACATCTTGGCACCCCAACCCGGACCACAGTATATCACGGATGGATCCAGGCTAGGATATTGTCTGCCATAGACATCTGTAACAATATCTAGCGGTCCTGATTGGACAGGCGGTTGAGGCTCAAATCGCTCTCTCTCACTTTCTGAACAAGAAAACAAAACAAGCACTAAAAAAATAATAGCCAATTCCTTCATGGTGGACTTTTTCTTTTGAATGATAACCATAGGTTGGATGTTGATCCCCCCTCCATAATGACCATCCAACTAGTAAGGGTAAATATTATCAGGAACTGAAACCATCTCCTTGGAAAAGTCCAGATTCACTCAATACACCTGACAACCTTCTTAATGCATGAGTAGAAGGTAATCAAATTAAAATAAAACCCGGCAGATCGTAATATATAGGATCTCATCCCAGATACTCCCTTGCGGAAGGGTAGCTAAAAATTACCGCTAACCAGTGGTTTAAATCGTGAAAAATGATATGTTGGAATAATATGTCATTACCTAGATACCTTAAGAAGGAACAGTAGAAGGCAGCCTTGTAAAAAAGCCTGTCAATCAACCAGGAAGTACTATCAATCCAAATACTTACGCCTTGCAAAGCCAACTTATCTTCTTTTTTAGTGCCCTCGGAGCCTTCAATGGCCTGATTCTTTCGATATATTGTGCATGGAAAGCAAAAACGAAACAGTTCACTAGCTATTTTTTAGCCTTGTTGTTGATCGTGTTAAGTATTCGAACCATCAAATCAGTTTTTTTCTACTTCAATCCCCACTTAGCGAATATCTTTATCCAGATTGGACTTTCGGCTTGCATCCTCATTGGACCTTTTTTGTTTCTTTACCTACAACATGAAAGCTCAAAAGAAGGAGTCAACTGGAAACTTCATACCCTCCCCTATTTGGTTGGGATTACCCTATTGGGTATAGTTTATCCTTATGCCGTACACGCTGCAATTTGGAGCCAATGGATCGTCAAAGGGATTTACCTCCAATGGCTTGTTTACCTTGTGATTTCCTTTGCCTACATCAAACCTATCTTTGATCAGATCCGAACCCAACATAAATTACAAAATATAGATATATGGCGGTTGAGTATCTATGTTGGGGTGGGATTCATTTGGCTGGGATACTGCGTAGGGGCTTATACTTCCTACATCGTAGGAGCCTTGTCCTTTTCTTTTATCCTGTATTTAATTGTCTTATTGATCATTTTTAGCAATAACCGTCAAACTACATTTTTTGAGGAAAAAGAAAAGTACAAAGACAAGAGGATTGAAGAGGAAATGCGTATCAAAATAGAAAAAGGATTAAGCAAATTGATCGATCAAGAGGCTTTTCTCAATCCCAACATTAGTCTTTCCACAACAGCAAAGACCTTATGCGTTCCCAAACATATTTTGTCTCAATATGTGAATGAAAGTTTGGGTAAATCTTTTTCAACTTTTATCAATGAGCATCGGATAGAAAAAGCCAAAGAGTTTTTACAAACGAAAACGAAACTTACCATTGAGGGCATTGGTTATGAAAGTGGCTTCAACTCCAAATCAACCTTCTTTACTGCCTTCAAAAAAATCACGGGCCAGACCCCCTCTGCCTACCAAAAAAATATAGGTTCGGGTTCGATTTTATAAATCCGAACTCCTTGAGCCTAATTTCCTCCTCCCTTCCCAGAGCGCTTATGCATATTAGCCTCAAACATCAAACATATGCAAAAGATCATTCTAACAACCATTTTCAGCTTGCTCATCCTATCTGGCAAAGCCCAAACACAGCCCTCATCGGACATTCAGCAGATCTCCGAAACCATTATGCTCTACATAGATGGTACTGCAAATGGCGAACCCGATAAAGTCAAACAAGCCTTCCATCCCGACTTCAACCTGTACTCCGTAACACAAGAGGACAGTCTTCGGATTTGGAGTGGTCAAGATTACATCAGCAACATCAAAGAAGGCAAGAAAAATAGTCGTATGGGAAGGATCATTTCCATTGACTATGAAAAAGGTGCTGCCATCGCCAAAGCTGAAATCGTCATCCCAAACTGGCGAATATTCACTGATTATTTTCTCCTGCTCAAGTATGAAGGCAGCTGGAAAATTGTGCACAAGAGTTTTACTTGGCGAGCCTATCCGGAGGGGAAGAAGTAGGAGGAGATTGACATGACCGATCCTGTGAAATGACGTTTAGGTTTTGGCTTGCTTATGATTCAATTTGTGAACCTAATTGAATTCTTTCAATTTAAACCTAAACGGATTTTCGCTCCTCATATTCATACCTCCGTAAATTGCTTCATGGACGAAAACGACTGTAAAGTCTTCGTAATCTGATTTGTTATTGATTGAGTTCAGCACAAGTTGCATGGCTTTTTTCCCAATCTTATGTTTTTCCTCGTTCGGTTCTGGAAGATTCTTCCCATTCTTGAGATATACTTTCAGGTTTTGCCCCACGCCATTGTCAATCTGATTGGCAGTCCATTTGATATTTTCGTTTATATCCCTTCTTCTGCTGTCGTCAATTTCGTCTTTTGTCCAGCTAATCTTTGCCTCTTCGAAGTCATGCAAACCCTTTAAATCTTCAATAATTTCTTCTTTTGGACGATTGAACTGTGCTTCTACGGTTCTAGGCTTATCCGTACATCCTACCAAGAGCATAAAAGCGAATAGGAAAATAATTTTGTTCATAAGCTCGTTTTTTTCAGCCCCTAATAGAGTCATTATCAATAAAATTCAAGTTAACATTCAATTTTTATATCTGGCAGTGCACATTTGTCTTTCTGTGCCCAGTCGAACACCTAGAGGGGCTCTTTATGCTTGGGAAAAGGATCAGCTTAATAGTTTTGAGAAGGCAGCATTCTACGCTGCTACATCAAATCATTAACGAGACTAACATCATCCAAACATGAAATTCAAATTAATTCTTTTGGTTAGCTGCCTCTGGGCAAACACCTTATGGGCTCAAGCAGAATTCCCAAATACCCTATCGAAGGCTGACAAGGTTTATGGGCTATCAAAAATTTGGCAAGAGGTGAATTACAACTTCGTCTACATCAATGAGATAGATAGGGAAAAATGGAACACCTATTACAAACAGCTCATCACCGAGGTCCAGCATACACCTAACGATTATGATTATTATAGGCTTCTGGCAAAATTTTGCGCGATGCTAAATGATGGGCATACCAACATCTATTACCCGAAATCCATTCAAAATGCCCTTTATACTACTTCTTTTGGAGAATACAGTTTTTATGTAGAAACCATAGAGGATAAGGCGATCATCAGCAAGATAAATGAAAGTAAAAAAGAAGAAATACCCATCGGAACAGAAGTTCTAGAGGTAAATGGAATTCCTGTTCATGACTATGCAAATGACCATGTCATGCCTTATATTTCTTCGTCAACCGACTATGTGAGAGAGGAGATGGCTATTTTTCAATTGCTCAAGGCTCCTCTCGGAACCCGTTTTACCTTACTCCTCAAAAAACCGGATGGAGAGATGTTGGAGTTGGATGTTACCCACGCTGAGGCGAAGGACGATAAAATGTATCCCGAATGGAAAAACCTTGATCCTTTCGAGTTTAAATGGGTGAATGATGAAACAGCCTACATCGCCTTAAACAGTTTCATGGATGCCAAGCTCAACGAACAATTCATCAAGACACTGCCAGAACTAAGGAAAGCTAAGCAGCTCATCATTGATTTAAGAAAAAACGGGGGCGGAAGAAACAATGTGGCTATGGAAGTTCTGGAATATTTGACTGATGATGACGAGCTTCCTCACGCGGCCTATCAGAGCAGGTTGCATATTCCTTACTACAAATCTTCTGGCAGATATCTGACTGCAGAAGATACCATGGTGAGCGATCCAAAAGTGAAAGAATGGCGGGTTAGATCTTTTTTATCCTATCATGACAACTACTGGTATAGCCTCCCCTATTCACCTATGCAAGTGGATTTGGCTAAGAGCGAAAGGCTTGTTATGCCAACGGTTATTCTCGTAGGGCATGGAACAGCATCCACTTCTGAGGATTTTTTGATCGCGGCAGAAAGCCAAGACCACATCATACGGATGGGCCAAGAATCATTTGGCAGTACAGGGCAAGCCATACACTTTGATTTACCCGGAGGGGGTTCATTCCGGGTGTGTTCAAAGAAAGATACCTATCCAGACGGAAGAATTTTTGTAGGGGTAGGCATCCAACCAGATATTCGGGTAGAACCTACCTTGGAAGACTTCATGAAGGGCCGTGATACCATATTAGAAGCCGCCATTGAGTACTTTAATCAATAGACCTAGGCCAGGCTATCGTTTACATCCAATTCCTTGATGTACTGGGAGGGGGTTTGATTGGTCTTCTGTTTAAAGGCCTTGTAGAAGGTAGATTTAGACTTAAAACCTACTTCCTCTGCGATAGACATCAAGGTGAATCCCTTGTGTTCATTTCGCTTAATCCTTTCTAAAAAATCATCTACTCTACATAGGTTGATAAAATCATAGAAGGATTGATGGTAGATATTATTTAACAGCCAGGACAAATTGTTGGAAGAAGTGTCAATTTCTTTCGCCATCACGCTTAAGCTGAGTTCTGGCCTTCTATAGGCCTTCTCTCCATGAATATAGGAGTTGATACGCGCTTTTAATTGCGTTACTTCATCTTCATTGAGCCTATTTTTACTCTTCTTACTTGGATCAGTTTCTTCAAGTGTGAGTCTGAAGATTTGCGGATATTTTAGACTATAAAAGGTAATGATATACGCCAATATTCCGTAAAGCACCCACATCAGGAATAAGATTCCAAAGCCAGTGTAATCATAGAAGGATGTGGCCAGCAGATGGCAAAGCCAACATCCCATAATAGCAGTGATAATCAAGAGCATAATCTTTACATATTTGATGACCATTTGATCAAAAGAAAGATTGTGCTTTTGGTTTCTGCTAAAGCTTTCTAACAGTTTATTAGACTGAAAAATGTAGATCACAATTGAACTGATGCAGGTAATTTGCCAGGTAAAACCAAATATATCCAGATAAGTCTCACTGATTATTTCTTCATAGAAAAGGATATGAACCAAGATGTATAAAGCGTAAATCAAGGCCGGAAGGAAATGGACATAGCTCAGAAAATATGGACTATTATCCCTAATGATTAGGCGCCGGATATAGATATACACGAGAGGGCCAAGAAGATAAAAGAGTATGTTGGAAATGAATCCATACCTTAAGATTAAGGTCTTTTCAATCCTAACCACATAGGCAATGAGCAATTTCTCGAATAAGAAAAAGCAAAAAATGGCCAAGACCAATTGTAGAATTCTATTCGCTGAAACGTTGGCATTTGGGAGGACTCCCAAGGCAAAAATCAAAAACAAAAATTGACTGATCATCACGACAGAGAGTATATCCGAGACTGAAAGCGTCATTCTTGAATTCGATTGGTTTTGAAAAAACTTCCTTAGGCTGGTAAATAAATGGGAAAAATTGATTTTTTGAAGGAGGAGGTCCATTTAAGCACCAACAATAATTGCTAAAACCACATTAGCGGTGGAGTACGTCTACTGTATTTCCTCCATTCACAATGGCCATTGTAGGGCCCATACCATTTCCCTCCCAAGCTAGAAGAAGCAAGAATACCATTGGTTGGCCATTGATATGAAATATGCCATATATGTATATTGAGTGGCTATTCCCTAAATAGGAAACCATATTGAAATATGTAAATAACTGAGGAGACTTCTTAAGTCTTTCCAAGGGAGTTAGCTTTTTACCAGAATTGGGACAGAAATGAAAGAAGGATAATCAAACAGCTGAAAAAGAGCCCTATTTGTATGAAAGACATTCAATTTTACTATCTACTTGTAGCTGTTTTAATATGGGGATTGGGTTATCTCCATACAGGCAAGTTTGTTCGCCCCAAATGGAAGATTCCAGGTAAATTCCTTTTCTATGTTGGAGTATCTACCGCTCTTGTGTATGCCTTTGGCCATTGGGCGCTGCTGTTTATCATAGGGCATCCCCTCATCGGTCTTTTGTTCCATGTGAAAGTTTGTAAAGACCATCATATCAATTGGTTGACTTGTGAACCTAAGGAAAAGTACCTTGAATTACAGGAAAAATGGGCTAAGGGAGATTTTGGAAAAAAGGATGCTTAAGCGAAGCCCATTTCATCCTGGCAACATACTTTCCTATATTCAAATATGTTGAGAACTTAGGTAGCTCATACCCAATTCATCCCTATCCATGTCAAATGACCATCAGATACGTCCATTTAAAGGAGGGGGAGAAGATAGGATCGATCTAATTTATAAATGATGGGCACAAGGAATAGAAAATTTTATCTTTACTGGAGCATTTCCTTTTTGGTTGTTGTTGCAGTTGCTTTTGCACCTAAGTATTGGCTACTCATTTTTTCAGAGGGAGTTACCATTTCCAATGAAATACATTGGCATGCCTTTTTTGCGACTGCCTGGATCGTCATTTATGCTATCCAAACCCTATTCATCCATAAAAAGCTCATCCGGCCTCATCAAATCCTAGGTTACATGAGTATCCTCTTTACAATTGGGGTAATTGTGTCTGGATTTTATGTTTCTCTTGGGCTGGTAGAAAGGGCATTAGCAAGTAACAGTGCAGGAGCTAGACCACTTCTTCTCGTTAATTTGTTAGATCTCGCTTTATTTGGGAGCTGTTATACACTGGGCATCAAAAATCGAAGAGATGGTATTACCCACAAGAGACTCCTAACGCTTGCGGCCATACTCTTATTAAATGCAGCATTTTTCAGGATAGGAAGATTTATGATTGGTCCTGGGTTTCTCGCTGTCTTATTAGCGATCGTGTTGACCTCAGGGGTTATCATCCTTTATCTGTGGTCAGAAAAAAAGCACAGCCAACAACCAAACAAAAGATTATGGAGATTGGCCATTGGAGTAATCATTATCCATATCATTAGAATTCCCTTAGCTATCACGCCAATTTGGGCAAATATCGCAGATGTGATTATGAAAAATTTTGGTTAGTATCTCCTACTGAAAGCTGTCAACATATGTATTCCCAGCCGTGCTACATGGACAAATTATGGCTATTCGCAGCTTATGGCATCAAAAAAATCCGCTCGTTAACTGCTCCATATATTTTATGCCCCATTTGAATAGTAAGTTGAATGTTCTCATCATCCTGATCCTATCGGGATGGAACTTCACCCCTGCCCAAACCCTTGATACCCTCATTCAAGTTGAAAACCACCGCTTGCATTTTCATATCATCAAGGGCAATGATTTTCCTATTCTATTTGAGTCAGGAAATGGCGATGATGGAAGCATCTGGGACAGCCTGTTGAATCCCATTCATGAGAGAACCGCTGCTACGCTCATAACTTATGACCGAGCAGGCCTGGGCAAGAGCGAAATTGACACGAGCCGTATCTCCTTCCAGCAAGAAATCAAAGATCTAAACAATGCCCTCATGCAACTTGGCTATACAAAAGATTTCTTTTTGGTGGCTCATTCGTTTGGGGGAATGTATGCATCAGAATTCGCTCAGTTGAATCCAGGCAAGATAAAAGGGGCCGTTTTCATAGACGTTTCCACCCCATGTAACCTAAGCCAAGCATATACAGAGCGGGTGAAGGCCTCTATTTCAGAGGAGAATTGGAAATTGATCAGGCAATATAAAGCTGGCTTATACTTCGTTCTAGATCAATTCCCTGAGATTGCGGCATACATGTCAACACGATACTTGTCAGCTTCGATTCCCATGACCCTTATTGCTGCAGAAAATTACCGACCCACTACCCAAATTGGAGAAACCGAACAAGATATGCAGAAATGGCAAGCATGTCTCAAAACCCTAGGAAACCTACCTAACCATACCTACGTGGAGACCAAGGACACTGATCATAAAGTCTGGGAAAAAGACCCAAAAACCGTCATTGAAGAGATTGCCAAGCTTTACCAAGAAGTCAAGCGCAACTAAACAAAATAGGCCTCAAATCAACTAGACACCCATCTCATCAGGATTTATCCTGAGACGTAGTCCACTATTCTGTAACGGTAAAATTATTTAGCATTTCATGGAAATCCTTTAGTTTAAGCTTAAGGCACATACTCTTTTTGTGAACAGAACCAACAATGATTCTATTCAACACACGAAAAGAGATATGATTGTCAACAAAGAAATGTACGACCAAGAGCTGCAAGCCCATTATGATCAGTATCGATTCTTGGTTTCTGTTAATTCAAAGAAGTGGAGTCTCAGACTTATGACCAGTTTGGTCAGAATGTCCAAAGGTCAGAAGGTAAAATCCGTCGTCAATGAAACGACCCATGTCCCTAGTACCACCACAAAGGGACATAGCATTCGTACCAGAGTTTTCCGCCCAGAAGGGGTCAACAAACCTCTTCCCGCCATGCTCTACCTACATGGAGGAGGCTATATGATGGGTTTACCCGAAATGGCAAATGTATTCTATGAGGACATCCTGAAAAGAAGAGACATCGTTATTTTCGCCCCTGACTATCGCCTTTCACAGAAAGATCCCTTTCCTGCAGGTTTTAACGATAGTTACGATGTTCTTTTGTGGATGCGCGACCACGCCGAGGAGCTCAACATAGACCCCAATAACTTTGTGGTAGCAGGACATAGTGCTGGAGGAGGAATGACAGCGGCAGTTACCCTGAAAGCAAGGGATACAAAAGATGTAAACCTGGCTTTTCAAATGCCCATATATCCCATGCTTGATCATAGGATGATCACAGCATCTTCCAAGATGGAAGGCTCTACCATGTGGGATGCGAATATCAACGCCTTTGCATGGAAGCTGTACCATAGAAACCTTCAAGGAGAGGTACCTGCCTATGCCTCACCTGCCTTGAACGAGGATTATAGTGATTTTCCACCTACCATTAGCTTTGTAGGGGATTTAGAACCCTTCCATGATGAAAACATAGCCTACATAGAAGCCCTGAAAAAGGCCGGCGTTCCTGTTAAATTTAAAGTCTTTGAAGGCGGTTATCATGGGTTCGAGGTAGGTTCTCCTGAAACAAAAATGGGCCAAGCAGCCAATGGTTTTCAGCTAGATGCCTTTGAGGAGTTTTATGATCAATACATTCAGTAATTTGCGGATAATCACGTTGAAGACAATAATACCTTAGGTATGCAAGAGACAATGGACCTACATAAAGTTTCCCAGATGCATAAAATGGGAGGCTTACCTGCCCCTAAGCATCAGCTTGTCAGCGTCATTCATAACCGAGATCTTAAGAAAGTTTCGGAGATGCAGGGAGTGAAAATCATCAATCATTTATATACGGTGATCTTTAAATCTTCCAATAATTGCAGCTCTTTTTCCTATGGTAGAAACTCCTACGATCATGAGGAAGGGACCCTGGTCTTTACCGCTCCTGGTCAGGTGATGGAGTTCGACAGTGATATGGAAGAGGATCAACAAATAGATTCGGATGGTTGGTCTTTGATTTTCCATCCGGATATTTTCAGGAAATCCGATCTGTCGGACAACATGAACAAGTACTCCTTTTTCCATTATGACTCCAATGAAGCCTTGCATGTCTCCGATCAGGAAAGGAAAGCCATTGAGGACTTGCTAGAAAAGATTGTTCAGGAATACAACCAGACCCTCGATCGACACAGTCAACATCTTATTGTATCCAACATTGAGTTGTTTTTGGATTATTGCTTAAGATTCTATGATCGGCAGTTTTTTTCAAGAACATATCTGAACAGCGATATCATGTCGAGGTTTGAAAGGTTCTTAATGGGCTATTATGCGTCCGAGCAAGCCTATCAACAAGGAATTCCGAAGGTAGAGTTTTGCGCAAAGCATCTTAATCTTTCTCCTAACTATTTAAGTGATTTGTTGAAGAAAGAAACAGGAAAGACAGCGCTAGAGCATATTCACTTTTTCCTCATAGAAAGAGCCAAAAATAGTCTCCTGAATTCTAAGGATACGATAAGTGGAATCGCTTATTCGCTGGGATTTGAGTTTCCACAGCGATTTAGCAACCTGTTTAAAGCCAAAACAGGCATGAGCCCCAAGGAATATCGAAACTTGAATTAGGTGTTAGAGGTAGTTAAATGTTATTCTTTCATCGCACTGAAGAAGGAAAATGTATCCTTAGCAAAGAATAATTGGGTTACTCCGGTGTGCAAGCCTATTTTGTTGTTGGTATCCACACTAGGCTTGTCAACGGAATATCCTATCCAGCTATGAAAAATATCTACTTGAAAAAGCTCATTCTTGTCCTCCTCTTCCTCCCATGGATGAGCAGTTGCAATGTTCCTAACAACACAAAACAAGGTTCAGATCTAGCTGAACAAGAGCTGGGGCATGCCCCTGACACTTTATCCTTTACCCTTTCGGAAGGGAATAACATCATTTTCAAGGCAGTTTTGGACAAAAAAGATACCTTGGATTTATTTTTCGATACGGGAGGAACAGATTTGGTGTTGACGCATCGTTCGGTCAAAGATAGGACCTCTTTGCTCCAAGGAAAAAATGAGCATTACCAAGAAGAAAACTATGTTCCCCTAGAAGGCACCTATGCGTTGTCGCTCAATACGCTCACCTGGGATAGTTTGCCCATTCATCCGACCAGAGTAGGTCCAGACGAGGCAGATGGGCATTTTGGCTGGAACCTGTTCGAGGACAAGATTGTAGAGTTAGACTACGATAAACAACTCATGATTGTACATACCAGCTTAGATCGTAATCTTGAGGGCTTTGCCAAAATGGACATAGAATACATCAATACCTTGTTCTGCATCCAAAGTAAGCTTACTATCGGAGAAGATGAATATCCCAATCGATACCTATTCGACACGGGCTTCCAAAGGACTGTGATATTAGACAAGGACCTGAGGAAGACATCCAACTTCCCGGATACTCTTCCCGTCATCAAAGAATCTAAGCTCAGAAACGGCGCAGGAACTGTGTTTGTCAACCGAGTGGTGGAAGTAGATCACATATGCTTTGAGAATCAATGCCTAGATCAAGTCCCCGTCCTCTTGTTGTCAACCCCCAATCCCGCCAGATTCGAAACACATATCCTTGGAAACGAGCTACTCAAACGTTTCCATACTATTTTGGATTTCCAACATGATTTCGTTTACCTGAAGCCCAACTCCTTGGTGGATTTGCCCTATCATGATGCTTCGTGATTCATTTGTTTAGCGATGGTAAAGAGGAAGCTTGTTGTTTCTTTTCATGAAGGAAATCACTACCAGGCAGCTGGTAACATGTTTTAATTTCTAAGGTAATGAAAGAAGAAAAGGATTATTCGACACTATACACCAGCTTCCAATACAAATTACCCACAGCTACTAGGAGTCTGTGAAATAATCATTCATTAAAGTATCGTCGGTTTTGTTTGTAGAAGAATTCATCGAGATAATTTTGCAAATATTTCTGATTGACATGATGGAAGATGTCATCGATCCATCGTTTGGCATTCGAGATCATTATGATTACCCGTGGCAAGAGTATGTCAGCATTGAATTCGAGTTTTGTCAAATTGAAAATGGTGTATTTGGCCAAGCCTTGGCTAACCAAAGAGTAGGCAGATAAGGCATCTGTGAGTACTTCAGCCTGTGTATCAATACACTCACCGGCAGTCATATCCAACCTTCCTGTCTCCAGATCAGGAATGCCAGTCATCGGAAGGTAGCCTGCTTTGTGGGCAGAGCGAGCTTGATCTGGTCTTGTTCTTCTAGCTGTTCCGATTCAACTATTACCAATACTTCGATTTGAGCTTGAGAACCGAGGAATCGTTTACAGGGCAAATCATCATCGTCTTGTTCTTCGGAAGGGCATTTGAAAAAGCCTTCATCCATTTACAGCACGGACTCAAACTCATATTGGCTATCTCTCGGGTCCCTCTCCAATCGGAGCTTGTGCATCACTTCTCAGATAGGTTGATAGTGGTTAAGGCCCAGTTGTGAGGTTCGAGCGTTAAGAACCCGATCTTTGTATCGGTCATTAGGTTAATGGTTATGTACCAATACCAGAAAGGTAATCTACTGTTTTCCATCACCATACCACAGCGTAGAGTTGTTTTGAAACGGAATTTCTTGTAATGCCAATACCCTTTATTTGCCTGCCAATAATGGGTCTGACAACCACGCTTTTTGTAAATAATACCTACGGCCTCTCGATAGGTTTTGCTGCAGGCACCGAACTCGCCTCATCTGGAAAATGCTCGAAAAAGTTAGTAGATTCATCGATGATAAATAGAGTTGACTATAATCTATTTTTAGAAGGTGGACAGCAAAGGATATTCAGTATCAATAATTAATCAAACCAAAATGAAATCACCTAAATTATTCGCATTGATTTTTCTTAGTACAATGGCTTTCGGCTCATGTTCCAAGGCTAGTATATCAGAGCCTGAACAAATTGGTCCACAAGTTTTCAAAATCCTAAAAACCATCAGTATAAACGGAAAGAAAGACTATATCGATAATTTTTTATCAATCGAAGAAATTCGTGAATTAGGTAAAAATGAAGAAGTCGTGAAAGATGAAAGTACTCGTAATGAAATGACATCAATGCTGAAGGAAAAATGGATTAAACAAATTACTAGAGATTATAATCAAATTAAGGAAGAAGGTGCTGGTTCAGGCATAGTTTGGCAAGACATTGAATACCTAGACTTTATTTACACTATTAAAAAGAAGCAGGGAGTAAAAGGTGCCGAAGGAGAACTTTATTTTAAATATAGTGAAGATGTATATAAGGTTGAGACCTCTGCTCTTTGGAACGGGAAAGAATACCGAATAACAGAAATAGAAGACCTGTCCAAGAAATAGATTATAGTGTAACTTCCCTTTCCCAGAGCGATTCGGCTTGGGATCGAATAAACTGGCAAGATGGCACAAAACCAAAAAAGAATATTCCAATACCTCCTAGACTTGTTGATTGTGGTTTTTGGGGTATTTCTTGGTATGTATGCAAGTGAGATTCAGAGCAAAAACAGGATCAATCGAGAAAAAGCTAAATCAATAAGCTTTATAGTAGAGGAACTATTGAGCAACAAGGCAAGCCTTGAACGATCAATTGCTTATCATCAATCCATAAAGGTTAAAATTGATAGCATCTCAAATATCCTTACGGAAGAAAATAAGTTTGAGAAGTACTTTGGAAATAGGGTATTCAGGCACACGGAAATCGAGGGATGGCGGGGCGTTCAGGTGGCTAACTTTGAACATACAGCCTTTGAAGCGGCCAAGATCAGTGGGATCATCAAGGAATATGACATAGCGTTTATCAAGGATATTTCCTCCCTCTACACCTATCAAGAAAAGTATACGGAATTTGGCAACTCCATTCTTTCCAGGATGATCAACTTGACTTCTTCCTCCACAGTCCTAGATGCGTTTGGTTCATTAGAATTGATGGTAGTAGACTTACTCCAATTCGAGACATTCATCCTTACCAAATTTGAGAAGTTAGAACAATTCAGTGAATCTTCCTCTGGTCTTTGAGCATAAGGGATGTCTGGATAAGCTTGCTATTCTTGGTGTAAAGCGAATAGATGACGCTGTTAATGCCTAATTTATTGCACCCAAACCTTCATCTAACAAACTGGCCACATGAGACTCTATCTAGCAATCGTAGGAATCTTATTCTTCACTGTAGGTTGTTCTGATACAAGCCCTGCCTCCGACTTAGAAAGCTTATTGAAAGATCAACTGACATACTCTCATTCTACTGAAAATTGGTACGTACCTACCCAAATCGCCATAGATGGGCTTACGACTGAACAAGTCAATTGGAAAGACAGCACCGGAAATCACTCGATTGGAGAACTCATTTCCCATATTACTTTTTGGAATGAATTACATCTCAGGGAGTTTAATGGTAATGATTTTTCAGGTTTCGATATACAAAACGACTCAACCTTTGTCATCTATTCAGAAAAGGACTGGAAAAGGCTCACGACTAAACTTGATAGTGTTCAGTCGGAACTCATCAGAATCATGGAAAGCGCAAGTGAAGAACAGCTTTCCAAATGGGCAACTAACATGCTAAACATAGCCTCCCATAATGCCTATCATGTAGGACAGATACTTTATATCAGAAAGCAAAATGGATGGTGGAGCAGGAAGTAGGGTAGCAATACCTTCCCTCCCAATAGTCCCCTAGTCTGTTGATTGACAAAATGAATGGCAAAAATCACGGAAACTTGGGGAGCAGTCTGTTGGGAGATCATACATTCCACACTGCTGTCTATATTCTAATGTCTGCTACAATTTCATACATGATGGGCAAAAGTAAGCTTGAGGACTATATTCGAAAATTTGAATTACTTACAGATGATGAGATCCTGTATTTCCTTGCTGCCTTTGAGGAGGTCAGGGTCAAAAAACGCCAATACATTGTCCAGCCAAACTTCACAGCCAATGCCCGTCATTTCGTAGTGGAAGGGGCTTTTCGTGCCTTTGTCATCTGCAAAAATGGAAAGGACCATACCATTTCCTTTGCCATTGAAGACTGGTGGATCACAGATTACAATAGCTATATCTACCAACAGCCAGCTACCTTATTTGTGGTTGCTTTAGAGGACAGTATCATCCTTCGACTCAATTATGAAAAAGAACAAGAGCTCAAAGCGTGCAATCATAATTTTGAGACCATTTTTCGGATCTTGGCAGAAAGGGGATTAGCCTTTCACCAGAGGAGATTGATATCCAATCTCACCCAAACAGCCGAACAACGATACAACCACTTCATGTCACAATATCCTCAGGTAGCCTTACGACTTCCTCAGTATGCACTTGCCTCTTTCCTAGGTATGACAACTGAATTCCTTTCTAAAATCAGAAACAACAAGGTAAAGGGGAAATAACTTGAACTAGTTCAACTGTATTTCCTAATCTAGTTCATATTGTTTGCCTCTTCTGCTGGCCATCTTTGTATTGTCGATTTTGACAAAACATAATTTGAACACAGAAAGTAATGAATTCAGTAGTAAACAAAACCTTTACCGTTCCCACTAGAGAAGAAGTATCAGAAGCGAATCAGGCTATATTTGACCAGCTGAAAAAAGGACTAGGATTCGTTCCCAACCTATACGCTTATTATGCGAAAAATGACACTGCTCTAGGCGATTACCTTAGCCTCCAGAATCGTAAGACGACCCTTAAAGGAAAGGAAAAAGAAATTGTCAACCTGGTTACCAGCCAAATCAACGGTTGCCGTTACTGCCAAAGTGCCCATACAGCCTTGGGGAAAATGAACGGTTTTTCTGATGAACAAATCATTGAAATCAGAAAAGGGGGTGCCAGTTTCAACGAAAAATTAGATGCCTTAGCAAAATTCACTGCTAATGTGGTAGAAAACAGAGGAAAAGCTTCAGAAGAAGCAAAGGAAGCCTTTTTCGCAGCAGGATATACAGAAGCAAATATGATTGATGTCGTTGTCTTGATCGGAGACAAAATGATCAGCAACTTCCTTCACAACCTAACTGGATTTGACATTGATTTCCCATTAGCAGAAGAAATCTAGACCTACATTATATACAATTTATTATAGTGGCCATGGCGATTTAAGGACTTCCTTGAATCGCCATGGCTTCTTTGGATAATACATTGAGGAAGGGGCAATTGGAAATATGGATGCCAGCCTATATAAAATAGCTGATAGCTGAAATAGCCTACAAACGTCTTTACTCATCGCTCATCCCCCTCCGTAGATTTATCAATTCACCTGACTTTTTGTTCAAGTCGCTTGGCTCTCCAAAGCCCATAAGTGAAGATCAGCGTTCATCTAAACAGAAATTAACACACTGAAAAAATGAACAATATCATCTCTCGAACTGCCGTCATCCTTACAAGCGTCTTGATACTTGCCTTAGCAGGCTGTAGCAAAGTAGAGCTCCCAGAAGACTATTTTGAAAGTCCCATCCCACATGAGGAAAAAACCCAAAATGAATCACTCCTAAGAGATTTCAGGGATTACCGATATTGCGAATTGCTCTTTTCCTTCGAAAATGGAAATGACACCACAACAGAGGTTTACGTCACCATGGGCTTCAATGATTGTCCGACTGAAGATTGGTTGGCGATCAATGTACAAGACCTAAAGGATACCTATGGCGCCATTGACATCAAAGCAAATGGACCACGCTTTTGGATTGTCAACAAAATGAAGAATGGCAATGAGGACATAGGATATGACAAGATCAGTACCTTTGGCAACCTTCAGATGAATCTGGCTGCCCAAATCAATGGTCCATTCGAAGAGGAACAAAGCTACGAAGAGCATATTATCAAGAGATGGACAACCTTTAGGTTCAAAAAGAACAATCGAATTTATAAACTCATCAATCCATCTGGAGAGGAATTCATCATGCAATCCTATACCACCATGGTCAAGGCGGACTTAACCATAGACGATTTAGAAAACCTAGGTCAGATTCTTAACCTACCGGATGGCTGGAAATTTGAAAGTGAAGTACTCGAAAAAGAATTAGAAATCACCTCATTGGGAGATGCCGTAGTCATCCAAGATGAGTTTGAAAATACCTATCAGAGAAGATAATTGGCTCCAGAATAGCCCTCTTAGAATTCTTACCAACGAAAAGCGTATTTATTTCACCTCAAACGCTATACGGGTTTATTCCTGTATGGCGTTTTGGGGTATTGAGATATCATGAAAGAAGGATTTTCCTTTGCCTAACGAGCTGATCAAACATCCTTGAGAGGGAATGGGACCAAAAATTCCTTAATTATTTATCTGACACATGTCATGGAGGCCTTAGCATAGCACGATAGAACATAGATATGTCCAAGAGATGGATACTTTTTTTACTGGGATGGCCTAAGTAAATTTCTACTTCCTAACAACTTAGCAACCCCTCTAAATAAAACTGATCAGCTGCCTCATAGGAATTTCCAAAGCCCCCAACCTGTTTGAGAAGAGTCTACTAAAGAAAGAAGGAGGGAAAAGAATAGAAGAAACTAAAGGACAGCCCCGATTGGGACAATTAAGAAAAAATGAAAACTCAACTCATATGTTTAATGGCAGCCTTATTGATCATGAATATTACCCATGGCCAGCGACACCTTTCCCTAGAATTAGGAGGGTCAGGCGGCTTGGCTTCTATCAATTACGAAACAAACCTTTCCAAAAGTGAAAAGATTCAACTTCATTATCGATCAGCCTTTAGCTTCGCCCCCATTGATAGGAACAATGGAAATGTTCTGATTTTTCCGCAGATGATTCATCTGATCTATGGCAAGGGTATGCACAAGGCTGACTTGGGAGCTGGGCTTGCCCCTTCTTTCACGACCAAACTGAGTGGTTTTTATGTTAGGTTCCCGCTCTCCTTAGGCTATCGAATCCAGCCAAGGGAAAAAAACTACTATGTACGAATAGCCTATACGCCTATCTTGTCCTTTCTCTTTGATGCTCAATGGCAACATTGGGCTGGAATTACCTTTGCTCGCCAGCTCACTTCCAATACCCCTAAAAAATGAGATATCTCAGCTTACTTTTGATCCCTATACTTCTTTGGGGCTGCGACAAAAAAAGCATCTTCCAGGGACCAAACTTCTATTCCGACGGATTTGAATTGTATAGGTCCTCCGACGATCTCATAGATGGCCAGGATGAAAAATGGTCCTTCTTCCAAAATACAGTGGAAGGAAATCAAATCCTTATCGATACCACCAAATTCCATAGTGGGAAACAAAGCCTAAAGTTCGTAGGTGGCCAAACAGAAGATATCCTTTCAAAAGCCAGCATCAACAAACAGTTTATGGCTTTTTGGGAAGGGGACATCGTTTCCATTGACTTCTGGATATACCTAGCAGGAACTGCCCCCTTGGAATGGCTGTTCATATTCGACTTGGAAGAACAAACGGCCATTGGTGCAGGGCCAGGAATGCGACTTGCCTTGGTAGAAGGTAAAATTCTGTTAGAACATAAATTCAACAATCCCAATGTTGCTCAAGAAGGGAATGGCATATTATTCCCTAGAAATCAATGGGTAAACATCCGATTTGAAGCCGAATTGTCTCAGCAGAAAGATGGCTATGTCAAGGTTTATCAGGATGACATACTGATCATTGACCGGGAGAACTGGAAAACACTCCCTTCGGATTTCCTCTACAATACCCAAGGTACCCAAGGAAGATACAGCCAGATTGAGTTTGGTGCTACTGCCAATCCATCTGAAGAGGATGTGGTCATGTATGTAGATGATGTTTTAGTAGAAGTGATAGAATAGTGAAGCTTGAACGAATTCGTCCAAATTTATAAGGATTAAAGCTAAGAAGCTGATAGCTTTTTTGGACTTTATCCAACCTACATAAAATTAGATTATCCTTTGCTATATCAGGAATACTTTGCTTCATTGAGCATTTCAAAAATTAGGAATAAATATATCCCTTAAATATTGGGCTATTTAGAGCTTACCTCTAAACAAAAAATAAAGTAGAAAGTATTATCCATCTACCTTATTCACAATCATAATGACAACACAATGACGAGAACTATTTTACTATCTATCATTTTTACCTTTCTGGCTTTCCATGCTAGCAGTCAAAATCAGTCTGATCAAGTTGATATTCAGTGGGGACCTTCTATGACAGTTTCCCGCGTAAAGCCTATGTCACAAATTATTGGATATGATGCTACTGGAGTCTATACATTAAGGAGAGTTATCCAAAGGAAAAATGGTTTTACCTCTCAGTCAGACATCATATTAGAACACTATGACAAAGGACTGTCACTTACCAAAAGTTTAGAAATTCAACTCAAAGGGCCGAAGAAAAAAAGGAATTACGAGTATGCCACTCAATTAGGCGGTGAAATATATTTGTTTTCAAGTTCCCAAGATATGTCATCTAAACAGATGATTCTCTTCGTCCAAAAAATCGATAAAAAAACCCTCCAACTTAAAGGAGAAAAAAGAATAGCTCAGGTAAGTTCTTTGAAAAAAGACCTTTTCAAAAGAGGTAGTTTTCAAATTACCATCTCAAAAAATAGTTCTAAAGTGTTAATTCTGGGAAACCCTACTTTCGAAAAGGATAAAAATGAAAAGTTCACTTTATCTGTTTTTGAC
>JBCBVV010000043.1:0-54050 GCA_039817415.1 Bacteroidota bacterium | reverse complement strand
CTGTAGCTTTGAGTGATGGTTGTTTCGACCTATCTGACAACTTCATTGTGGTTGTTCGCGAAGATGTAAACGGCGGCATGGTTCAGTCTGAATTGGGAGCTGATACCTTGACGGTCTGCTACAATGATCCTACTGCTTCCACAGTTTTTAGCTTTGATTCTACTGGAACAGCTGGACCTAACTTTACTTATGTCGTAACAGACGATCAGGCTAATATCCTAGGCGTACCGCCAGCTGACATGGTGAACTTCGCCGGAGCAGGTCCTGGTATTTGCTATGTATGGGGACTTTCCTACAGCGGAAACTTGACAGCGATGGTCGGTCAGAACGCTGCTTCTGTGGCATTGAGTGATGGTTGTTTCGACCTATCTGACAATTTCATTGTGGTTGTTCGTGAAGAGGTAAATGGCGGCATGGTTCAATCTGAGCTTGGTCCTGATACCTTAAGTGTATGCTACAATGACCCAACTGCTCCTACAGTCTTCAAATTTGACTCTACTGGAGCTTCTGGTGGGAACTTTACCTATGTCGTTACTGATGATCAGGCTAATATCCTAGGAGTACCCCCAGCCGATATGGTGAACTTCGCTGGAGCTGGACCTGGTATCTGCTATGTTTGGGGACTTTCTTATACTGGTAACCTTACAGCCATGGTCGGTCAGAATGCTGCTTCTGTGGCTTTGAGTGATGGTTGCTTTGACCTATCTGACAACTTCATCGTGGTTGTTCGCGAAGATGTAAACGGCGGCATGGTTCAGTCTGAATTGGGAGCTGATACATTAAATATCTGTTACTCTGATCCAAATGGAGTAACCACCTTCAAGTTCGATTCTACAGGAACTTCAGGACCTAACTTTACCTATGTCGTAACAGACGATCAGGCTAATATCTTAGGCGTACCCCCAGCTGATATGGTGAACTTTACGGGAGCAGGACCTGGTATCTGCTACGTATGGGGCCTTTCCTACAGTGGAAACTTAACAGCTATGGTCGGTCAGAATGCTGCTTCTGTGGCTTTGAGTGACGGCTGTTTCGACCTATCTGACAACTTTGTTGTAGTGGTTCGTGAAGAAATTGAAGCTGGAATCGTGAAGAGTGAGACCAATGGTCCTGATGACCTGTACGTTTGTTACAATGATCCTTCTGCCCCAACGGCCTTTAAGTTTGACAGCCTTGGACACACGAGTGGAAACTTTGCCTATGTGGTAACTGATACAAGTGGAACTATCCTTGGCCTTCCTCCTGGGGATATGGTCGACTTCGCCGGAGCAGGTCCTGGTATCTGTTATGTATGGGGATTGGCTTATACTGGAAATATCACGGCGATGGCAGGAGACAATGCTCTTCAAACGGCTTTGGCTGATGGCTGTTTCGATCTATCTGACAACTTCATTCGTGTAATCAGAGATTCTGTAGATGCAGGAATTGTTAAGTCAGAGATTAATGGGCCTGATGATCTGTTGGTTTGCTACAACGACGCCAATAGCACCACAGCCTTTAAGTTTGATAGCCTTGGACACTATGGAGGCAATTATGCTTACGTGGTAACTGATACAGCCGGTACGATCCTTGGTCTTCCTCCTGGAGATATGGTTGATTTTGCCGGAGCAGGTCCTGGTATTTGCTATGTATGGGGATTGGCTTACACAGGAAACATCACGGCGATGGCTGGTGATAATGCCTTACAGATTGCCCTATCAGATGGTTGTTTCGATTTATCTGACAACTTCATTACAGTGGTTCGTGAGGATGTAAATGGTGGCATGGTACAAGCCGAAGCTGGATCTGATACCCTACTAGTTTGTTATGCTGGTGGGACTACCGCCTATGCCTTCGATAGTACGGGTACTACAGGAAGTAACTTTACTTACGTGGTAACGGATGACAATGGTGTGATTCTAGGCGTTCCTCCTGCTGACATGGTTGATTTTGCTGGTGCTGGTCCTGGAATTTGCTATGTATGGGGACTTTCCTACACCGGTAATTTGACTGCCATGCTTGGTGATACTGCTACAAATGTAGCACTGAGTGATGGTTGCTTCGATCTATCTGACAACTTTATTGTCGTCTTGAGAGATAGCACAGGTGTCCCTTGTGGAATGAACCTACAGGCTTTGACCCAAACACTGGTTTATCCTGTTCCTGCCCAGAATGAAATCAAAGTTGAAATCCCAGGCGCTAAGCTACAGGATGACAATGTCTTAATTGAAATCTTTGGTATGAGTGGTCAACTGAAGTATTCCAGTAAAGAACAAGCTGCCTCACAGCAGGATTACAGAACGAACATTGATATTTCTTCCTTTGAAAAAGGTGTCTTTATTCTCCGTGTGCGACATGGTGATGAAAGTATCAGAAGAAAATTCATCAAGCAATAACAAAAGAAGTGTTTTAAAGGAATAGGGTAGGACTCATAGTCTAAACCTATTCCTTCTTAAAAGAGTTACCCATGGCAATATGCCGTGGGTTTTTTTATGGTATAATTTTGACAGTGAGGATCTTAGTCCGGTTTTATATCATAGTCTGCTACTCCAATTTTAAAGATTTTCACTATTTGATAGTTTTTTATACGAGCGTTCAATTTTTTTGAAAAAAAATGAAAAACCTGACAGCTATGTAAGAAATATTTACGTCTCTCATACAAATAGATTAACACAAACCCCTTTACAACTAAACCTTTACTAATGAACAAATTCCTGCACAGGTGGAAATTAGCCTTGTTCATAGGCCTATTTCTGACAACCATGATCCCTAAAACCTTTGCACAAAAACATACCATTAGTGGATATGTGATCGATAAAGCAACAGGTGAAAAGCTCCTTGGTGCCAGCGTTTACGACGCCAGATCGAAAAAGGGAGCCCTTTCTAATACCTATGGGTTTTTTAGTTTGACACTTCCACAAGACACCGTAAGCTTGGTTTTCTCTTACACAGGGTATGAGTCCAAAACCATGACCTTCTTCTTGAATGAGGACAAAGTCCTTGCTCCAGAATTGACGTATCTGGCCCTGAATGAGGTGAAAATCGTAGCGGAGAACGTAGAACGAAAGGTCGATCAAACTCAGATGAGTACCATTGACATTCCCCTTGAACAAATCAAAAAATTACCTGCTCTCTTTGGTGAGGTGGATGTGGTGAAGGCCCTCCAACTCATGCCAGGGGTTCAGTCTGGTAATGAAGGTTCATCTGGACTCTATGTACGTGGAGGGGGACCAGACCAAAATCTCATCCTGCTAGATGGAGTTCCTCTTTATTATGTGAGCCATTTGGGAGGCTTCTTTTCTGTATTCAATGCAGATGCCTTGAGTAGTGTACAATTGTACAAAGGAGGTTTCCCTGCTAGGTATGGCGGCCGTCTTTCATCCATCCTGGATGTGCGTATGAAAGAAGGGAACCTAAATGAATTTCAAGGAGAGGGAAGCGTGGGCATTATCTCATCCAAACTATCTTTTCAAGGACCGATCAAAAAAGGAAAAAGCTCCTTTATTATTTCTGGAAGAAGAACATATGTAGATCTCTTCACCAGACCTATTTCCAGGCTTGCCTCTCAAGGGGAAGCTGCTGTAGGCTATTATTTCTACGATTTGAATGGGAAAGTGAATTATATATTCTCAGATAAGGATCGCCTTTTCTTTAGCTTCTATTTAGGAGATGATAAGTTCTCGGGGAATGGGGGCTATGAATTTGAACAAGATGACTACAAATACGAAGAGGAATTTAGGTTGGGCTTAGGGTGGGGAAACCGTTTGGGAGCCCTTCGTTGGAACCACATTTGGTCGGATAAGTTATTCAGTAACCTAACGGCTACCTACACCCGATACAGGTTGAAGATTTCTGCAGGGGGTGAGTCGACTACTACTCAAGGAGACTCTGTATTTAATGAAAACTTTGGGTTGGATTATATTTCCAGTATTCAAGACTGGGGATTGAAGCTGGATTTCGATTATTATCCAAGCCCCGCACATGACATCAAGTTTGGCATCAACTCCATCTATCACACTTTTGAGCCCAATACGATTGGTTTCTCTTCTCAAACCAACACAGGAAGTCAGGATACAACTTTCCAAGCTAAGGTGGATCAACCTTTAGAGACCTCCGTTTACATTGAAGATAATATCAAATTGGGGAAGAGATTCAGTGCGAACCTTGGGCTACATGCTGTGCACTATTATCTCGACGGTAACCATAGCATCAGCCTTCAGCCTAGGGCAGCGATGAGAATTGGAATCACAGATGATGTTTCCTTCAAAGCGTCCTATTCTCAAATGAACCAGTTTATCCACCTCCTGACAAACTCTGGGGTTGGGCTTCCCATTGACCTATGGGTACCAGCCACAGAAAAGGTGCCTAGCCAGAATTCTTGGCAGGTGGCTGCTGGTTTTTCAGCTTCTCTATGGCAAGATCAGTTTGAGTTTAGTGTCGAAGGCTATTACAAGGAGATGGAGGGGCTCATAACTTTTAAGGAAGGAAACAATTTCTTCTTTGGTGGCTTAGGAGCTGAAGGATGGGAAAGCACCGTTGAAACGGGTGGACTTGGGGAGACCTATGGAATCGAACTGTTACTCCAGAAAAAACAAGGAAAAACCACAGGATGGATTGGTTATACCCTGGCATGGAACTGGCGGGAATTTGAGAACATCAATCGAGGAGAAAGGTTCCCCTATAAATATGATAGAAGACATGATATCGGAATTGTCGTTTCACACCAATTGAGAAAGAACATCAACATTGCTGCCACTTGGGTCTATGGAACGGGGAATGCGATCACCTTGCCGACGGCTGGATTTTCTACCATTGCCGATCCTACCGATCCCTTTAGTGGACCTAGAAATGTGGAAAGACCTTATCGAGGCTCCATTTATCAGATATTTTCTAGCATTACCTCCTTCCAAAGAGGAGCTGAATTATTTGAAAACGGTCGGAATGGTTTCAGAATGCAGGATTATCACAGACTTGACTTGGGAGTGAATTTTACCAAAGAAAAAAAATGGGGAGAGAGAACGTGGACCTTTGGTGTCTACAATGCCTACAACCGTTTGAATCCTTTTGTGTATTACTTCCAAAGTGATTTCTCCTTTGATCCCAATTCGGGGCAGGTGGATGAAAGCAAGAAACTTAGAAAACTAACCCTCTTCCCTATTATCCCTTCCATTTCTTATCAATTCAAATTCTAAGCATCATATCATGAAAAAATATAGAACCTATTTTCTTGCCGTAATGGGCTGCATTTTGGCTGCTTGCCAGACTGACCTTGATATTCCCTTTCCAGAACATACCCCTCGATTGGTATTGAATAGTTATTTGGTAGAGGATGGAAGCTTTTACCTTTATGTAACCCGAAGTTTTAGTGCGCTAGAGGATCTTAATGATGCGAATGACTCCGTGTTGCTGATCCAGGATGCAGAGGTATCCATTTGGTCAAATGATGAAAAGTTGGGTGAGTTTGAATTTGTAAATACTCCCTTTCTGGACACAATTGAATACTATACCTTCAATCCCACTACCAATTCTTTTGATACCCTTCAATTTATCAATGAATTGGAGCGGGAGGTATTTCTTCCCAAAACAGATATTGGTACACCTGAAGCTGGGAAAACCTATGAATTCAGAGCTAGCCACCCTACCTATGGAGAAGCAAAAGCAAGTGTGACTGTTCTTCCTCCACCAAAAATTACCAATGTTCAGATTGTAAAAGATAGCCTTCAGACTCAGGATTTTGATGGGTATAGAGATCGATGGACAGCTGTGAAAATTACGGTGGAAGATCCAGGAGAGTTCGCCAATTACTACAGTTTCTCTGTCAAGCTGAGATATTCAGAAACCTTCGATGATTTAGGCTCAACATTTACGGATACGTTCGAGAATGATGTATGGATTTCGACCGAGTTGACCCGTGATGCTGATGGGGTATACTATGGGAACAACAAACCCTTATCAGATTTGGATTTCAATGGACAGTCCTCAACCTTATTGGCTTGGATAAACCTGCCAGGTTGCTGTGGGTATGCCTCAGATTTAGCCAATCAACCGGAGAGAGAATTCTTCAGCCTTGAAGTAGGAACCTTTACCTTTGATGCGACCATGGGGGTGTTCAAAGAAAAACACGATCTGCAACGAACAAGTAGAACAGAAGGTATTCAAGGAGCCATTATTCCTCGAGAGCCTGTTTCAGTAGTGGGGAATGTAGAAGGAGGCTACGGCCTAGTCAGTAGTTTCCACTTCTCTAGTATCAAGGTGGACTTTTAAAACAATTGTGGCCAGTTTCAAACTGGCCACATTCTTTTTGATCTATCTTATCTCAATTTCTTCTTCCTGTTTTTGATAAAGTCCTCAAAAACATATTCGCCTAAGCCTTGTAAGCTAGAATAGAAGGCCCGTCCATTGTTCACTTTGGTAAAGTCCTGCACAAACTTCACTAACCACGAGTCTCTGGCAATCATGAAGGTAGTGATAGGAATCTTCAACCTTCTAGCTGCAGCAGCTAGATTCAGGGTTTTGTTCAGGATTTTTCTATCCAGTCCAAAGCTATTTTTGTAATAGCGCACGCCTTCCTTGATACAGGTTGGCTTTCCATCGGTGATCATGAAAATCTGCTTATTGGAAGCCTTCCTTCTCCGAAGAATGTCCATAGCCAATTCAAGACCCGCCACCGTATTGGTGTGGTAGGGACCTACTTGCAAGTAAGGGAGATCCTTGACCTGAATTTGCCAGGCATCATTCCCGAATACGATAATGTCTAAGGTATCTTTGGGATACTTTCGCATAATCAATTCAGACAATGCCATGGCGACTTTCTTGGCAGGTGTAATTCTATCCTCGCCATACAAGATCATGGAGTGAGAAATATCGATCATTAAGACCGTTGCCACAGTGGTCTTGTGCTCCTTTTCCCTCACGGTCAAATCATCCTGCGTCATGGTAAAGTCGTCTATACCATGGTTGATCTGCGCATTTCTAAAGGACTCAGTGAACGCGATATTTTCTACAGGATCACCGAATTCAAAGGCTTTGAGCTCACTCATGGCCTCATCACCAAATCCTACAAAAGCAGAGCGATGATTGCCTCGGTTTCCTCTTTTCAATTTGCCGAAGATTTCCTCCAGCGATTTTTGACGAATGGTTTGTTCGGATTTGGCGGTAATCTGGAAAGATCCTTCTACAGGATCATCGTCCTCGATATATCCATTCCGCTTTAAATCCTCAATGAAGTCCCCCATTCCATACTCATCATCCGTCAGACCATACTGACGGTCGAGTTGGTTCATCCAGTTGAGAGCTTCCGAAACATCCCCTGACGTATAAGTCAGCAGTTCCATAAAGACTTTCAGCAAACGCTCAAACGGATCACCACCCTCATCATCTGGTTTGTACTCGTAAAAACGATATCCAAGCATATAAAATCCTCCTCAGGTGGGTGAAAAAGTAATGTGAAGACAGCTTTATCTTCACCTTGATTCAACTTACGAATTTAGCCACAAATAAATGGACCTAGGCCAACTAATTTGTCGTCTGCATAGAAAAACGCAATTGGGAATCTTTTGTTGGGAAGGAAAAGGATTAACTCAGTTGAATGTACTCTTCGATAAACTGACCATTATCCAAATAAGCCACGATGAGATATTCACCCTTATCATAATAAGAGCAATCCAAACGTAGGAGGGTATCACCAATCACTCTTGGTTCCTTTTCAATGAATTTTAGCCCTCCATTGGCGTCGTAAATTCTGATCACATCGATTTTTTCATTGCCAAGGGGCTGGAACGTGAGGTAAAGGGTATTGTTAAGGAGTCGTGTGTGTAGCCAGCCGTCATTCTTGATGGGTTTGATGACAGAACTTTCATTTCTGTCGATGGTGGTGAGGGTTTTTTGATCAGAACCTTCTGAAGTATGGGTACAACTCGGCAAGGCGATGAAAAATCCCATCACAACTATGGAGCTAAGCCATGTACAAAGTTTTACAAATGTTCCAGTACTCATCTTTCAACTATTTACGCCTGCTATTCACTGGTAAAATTTGACGCTATTAAACCTGTCTGTGTCGCGAACGACCTGATCAATCCCCAAAAGGGAAAAAAGAATAAAAGCCTGCAATAGTGGTGGAAGCTAGTCGAGTATTAGGAAAATGGTCGGCTTTATTCGACTCTGTAAGGACGGTCGATAACTGTGTTTTACATCCTAAACGCAAAAACAATTCCAATTATTTTTAATGTCGAAGAATTGGTCAATTGAAATGGCTTGATGCCGTAATATGTCGGGTGTAAAAGATGGAAACTTCATATATCCTCAAATCCCATCCTGCTGGGCAAACAATATTCCTTACAGGATTAGACGCGTGAAAATCTTTAGAGTAACCATAGCCCCATCGTTTATTAAAAGATTAGCTGGTTCGAATGGAAATATTCCCACATAGATAAATGAAAATGGCAAAATCAGCAGGAACTTTAGAAGCCTATATGAGCGAAATAACGAGGGTTTGCCTATTATTTTTGGGAAGATTAGCCAATTATTATTTTCCTAAGGTCAAATAATATTTATTTCCCCTCACTGTGATCAGGATATTTTTGGGTATTTTCTCTGTACAGAAATTACAACCGATTCTTATGAAAACTTCCCCAAGCAAAAATGTCTCATGGCCCCTTAGTCTAGTTGGCCTTCTGGTGATTCTCTTTTATGTGGCACCCCCTTCCCTCCTTGCCAATGCGGCTTCAGATGAAGGAAGTCCCTCCGTGCAGGAAACATCTTCCTCTAACTCAGGAAAAGACTTTAAGAAAGGTGAGGCAATAGCCTTTGTCGCAGGCTTTCATCTGACTTTGCTTGTGGCTCTTGCAGGGATTTTTGCGCTTCCAGTTTATGGGATCATAGGTGGGCTTGCCGCTCTAGGGCTTCTGGTAGGAAGTTTCTTTGGCCTACGAAAAACAAAAAGATGGTTGTTCAAAAGACTGTCTCACCGATCCTTAAGCGATCGAAAAAAGACATGGCGAAATCTTTTCCTGGTCTTACTTGGACTTCCCTTTGCCGGCCTATTCATTGGACTTTCCATTTTGAACTTTGACTTAGGTGGAGGACAAGCGAGTTTGGTTGCATTGTCCATTCTTGGTTCCATCGGCATATTGGGCTTATGTGGCGTTCGTGTGGTCAATCGAATGACAGGAAAATTCTATGAAAAAAGAGAAACTTCAGGAAGCTAATTATGAAAGCATTTCAAGAAGTAATTTTAGCTATTTGGTGCTTTTCTGTACTTTTATCTCCATTCGTTATTACACACGATTACTTTTTTGGCAAGAATACCCTCACATATTGTAGATCAGATTTACGCGGCGGTTGATATTGTTGATGTCGTGGGAGATTATGTTCCATTGAAGAAGAAAGGAGCCAACTTTTGGGCGCTTTCTCCCTTCGTCAATGAAAAGACTCCTTCTTTTGCCGTTAATCCGGTTAAGGGAATTTATAAGGACTTTTCATCAGGAAAAGGGGGAAATGCCATCAATTTCCTCATGGAATTAGAAGGCTTTACCTATGTAGAAGCCCTGCGGCATCTGGCCAAGAAGTATAATATAGAAATTGAAGAGGAAGAAGAAAGCCCAGAACAAGCCCTTGCGAGAAACAAACGCGAGAGCCTTCAAATCCTGAATGAATTTGCTGCGAGGTGGTTTCAAGAACAATTGTTGGAAACCGAAGATGGCCAAGAAGTCGGTCTGAGCTATTTCAAGGAGAGAGGCTTGTTGGAGCACACTATCAAGGAGTTTCAGCTTGGCTTTGCCCCCGAGCAATGGGAAGCCTTCTCCAAAGCTGCCCTTGCCAAACAATACAAGGAAGAATTTATCTTAGAATTGGGCCTTGCTTCCAAGTCTGAAAAGAATGGCAAACTCTTCGATCGATTTAGGGGAAGGGTGATGTTTCCCATTACCAATCCAATGGGAAAGGTCGTTGGCTTTGGAGGAAGAATCTTGGGCAACCGGAAAGATGTAGGCAAATACATCAATTCCTCAGAGTCTCAGCTCTACCACAAAAGTCAGGTCCTCTATGCCATGAGTCTCGCCAAAAAGGCCATCCGAGATGAGGACCTTTGTATCCTGACTGAAGGCTACATGGATGTGATTCTTCTCCACCAGAATGGCATCAAAAACGTAGTTGCTTCTAGTGGAACGGCTCTTACGGTAGAACAAGTTAGGTTAATTCGACGCTTCACCAAGAATGTCCTCATGATCTATGATGGGGACCCCGCCGGTATCAAGGCAGCAAGCAGAGGCATTGATATCTTGGTACGAGAGGAAATGAACGCCCAAGTCTTGATCCTGCCAGATAAGCATGATCCTGACTCCTACATTCGCGCCCATGGAGCAAGTGGACTGAAGAATTATATTGATCAAAACGCCCAGGATTTTGTGGATTTCAAGATGTGGGTTCTATCAGAAGGAAAAGACCCCAACGATCCCAAAGTCCAGGCAGAAGTCATTCGTGGAGCCGCAGAAACCCTAGCCAATCTACCTGATCTGATCCAGCGGCAAATGTACATCCGAAAGGTTGCCCAACAAGTTGACATCACGGAGGCTCTGATGACCCATGCTGTTGACGAAGCGAGATCTGAGGTCAGTAAAATTCAGAAGCAAGAAAAGAGAAGGGAGGAGGCCCGAAAAGCAAGAGAAGAACCCGCTCCTGTGAAGCCCATGCAAAGTTTCGAAAAGCTGGAGCTTGCACAACAGGAAAAGGAAATCTTACGCGTCATGGTCAATCACTATGACAAAGCCTTTCAAGAAGAAGAAGGACCACTCGAAGATGAACAAGGTAATCCCATTCAATATGAAGAAGTCCTTTTGATGGATTATCTCATGGTAGAATTGGAAGGCTTGACATTTGAAAATCATACCTACGAGAGCCTCAAAAATGAGCTTTTTGATGAATTTGATGAGAAAGAATCAGTCAATCTACATACCTACTTAAACCATCAGGACCCTGCTATTACCTCCCTTGTTTCTGGTTTGCTTACCCCTCCTGAAACAAGCCCTCAATGGAAGAAAATCAGGGCAGATATCGATTATGATGGAAATGTTCGCCTTGCTGTAAGAGAGGCAGTATTCCACTACAAATCCAGAAAGGTTGACAAGCTCCTTAAGCAATGCATGGACAAACTAAGAACTGCAGAAAGTCAGGGCAATGATGAAGAAGCAGATGAATTCCTGAAGCAATATGTGGTGCTGAAGAACATGGCCCAGGAAATCCAGAAAAACTTGGGGACCGAAGGGGCTTTGAATGGAAGGGACGGTAGGCTTTGACCATTCGCTGAAAGGGGAGAACAAGTTTACTTGTCCTTAGCGAGTCTGTCCTTTTCTTGACTTACCAGACAAATGGGATCATACGTTTTGTCCGAATAGCATATCTTTCATAAGCATCTCCTAAATCTGAAAGGAGAGTTTCTTCTTCCATGTTAATTCGATATGCATAAGCTAGGATCTGAATAACAGCAGTGGCGATTAGTCCCATCCATGAAGAGAACATAAGAGCAGCCCCTAACATACTGAGATAAGCGCCCAAATAGCTGGGATGCCTAACAATCCCATATAATCCATCAGAAACAATTTGCTGGCTGTTTTGTGTCTCAACAGTTGCGGTAAAATACCTTCCCAATTGACGAATAGCTGCGAGGCGGATGACCATTCCTCCAACTAATAGGATAAGACCTCCAATCGTCCATCCTGACCAGTTGAATTCCAATTGAGGAGGATCTTGGAGAAACGCCCAATCAAATAAAACGATGTTTTGAGAAAGGATCACTCCTAGCAGAATGGCCAGAACAGAGAATTTGTCTGTCTTTTGATTCCTTTCCATATCCTCTAGCCGTAAGGGCGGTTGGAAAAAAAGTAAGACGAGACCCGCCAGCATGACGATATGCAAACGAGTATATACGAGTAGGTCCGGTCGGATAAATAAGGGTATCAGATAAGATAGCACCATGATGATACCTACTGGAATGAGCTTTTTCATGCGTTTTTTTGTGTTGGGACCAAATGTGATTCAATTTCAATCATACGATTTAATACCTCCTGGTCATCCATGTTTAGGTAAGGAGGGAAGTATAGGTAGTTTTGAGTCAGTAGGGGGGTGAAACTTACGAGCAAGGTTCCCTGCATATCCACATCTGCATTAATCTTTGAATTGACTACCTCAAAGTTCCATGCTTTTCTATAGAAGGGGACAAACTGAGGTTCTACTCCAATAAAGACAGCTCTGATATCATGTAAGCAACTTCTGAGCTGGGCTGCTTTGATCAGAAAGGCACGAACTTTAAGTCGATCCTTCATCCTGAGATGCTTATTGAAGGCTAATCGTCCTGTTTCCATCAAGGGAGTTTTGGCCCCCATTGTTTTCATCAGGTCATGGTAATGATCATTGATCATAGATGTTGGGATCCAATCATATACCGAGGACCATTCCATTGTTCTGACGGTGCCGATGGTTATTCCAGCTTTTCTGACCAGGAAAATTCGAGTATTGGCTTGGTTATCATAAGGATCGTAAAACAATTCCTCTTCATTTTCAGGAATGGTACCCCCACTGAGGTAGGCTTTGTAGCGGATGGCAAAGGCCTCTTTTCGTGCTTCCTGTTCAAGGCAAAGGTGAAGGGAAAATTCTCCTTCTTGGTGAAGGACATAGGTAGAACTCAAGGTGGAGGACCTGGATGATGGCATAGTGTAAAGTGTCTGCGTTTGTTAAACCGAAAAGCTTGGTAGTGTGCTCTGCGTTCGGCTTCATTAGACGCAGCATCTAGGCTTGTCTCATCCTAAAAATGATTTTTTTTGAATTTATGTTCAAAAAAAGGAGCTGTCCTGAATCTTTTGACCAAGACAGCTACCCTTAGCATGATATAGGATTATTCTCTAGAATCTTCTAAGATTCCTCCTTCTTCTCAGCATACTTCTCTACACTTTTGGCCATTGGAATATCTTTGGGCATGAGTTCGTCTGGAATGGGGCTTCCATATACCTGCGAAATGGGGACTACACCAGCCCAAATGGGCAATTCGTAATCCTCTTTGTCATCTCCAGGAGGGCCTGTTCTGATCTTGGCAGAAGCTTGTTCTATTTCCATTTTAAGGACAGTAGTAGCTTTCAGTTCCTTGGCGATTGGCTGCCTGCTTTCTTCCCATCTTCCTTGTAAAATCTGATCAGAGATGACTTTTAAGGCATGAAGTTTTTCCTCTCCTTCTACTTTGTAGGCGGTTCCAAATAAGACAGCAGATCGGTAATTCATGGAATGATTAAAAGCGGATCTTGCCAATACAAGGCCATCTAAATGGGTTACGGTCAAGCAGAATGGAATTCCTTTGTCCAACTCTACCATCATTCTACTGGTAGTAGCACCATGTAGGTAAACGTGGTCTCCATCTCGCCCGTAGGCAGTTGGAATGACGTAGGGTTGTCCATTGACCGTGAAGCCTGCATGGCATAGAAAGGCTTCATCGAGGATTTGGAATATCGTTTCCTTGTCATAAGCCCCTCTTTTAGGGATTCTTTTTACTTTATTTCGGTGGTCAAGCGGGTAATTGCTCATAGGTATAAGCTTGATTTAGGGTAATAACATAAAAAAAGGCAGGAATGTCATCCATTCCTGCCCTGTGTATGATTGCGATTGATTCGCTATTCTTTCTCTTTGGGAGTGGATGACAATTTAGAGTTTACTTTTTTGTTCAGCTTGTTGAGCCTTGCCTCAAAAGATTTCCCTTCGGCAAAGGGTTTGCCAGCATTTTTAGACATGGTTTTGAAGTCCTTGTTACTCAATTCTCCTGGATTAGCTAGCTCATTATGGTACAGCAATTGGCCCTTCTCGTCAATGACGCTAAGGTATCGTTTTCTGGCATCGAGAAACATCAATGCTTTTTGCCCTTCTTCCATGGTTGAGAATTTACCGATTTCCTCATTCTTTACCACTTTAAGAGGGAGTTTGTAGGCGGATTTCAAAGAAGATTCTGTCATTCCGTTGCTTAAGTCTTTGGCAGCAACCACAAGGGTGATATCGGTAAGAGCGGTTCTTCCCTGATTTTTCCATTTGGTCAACTCTGGCTCGAAGGTATCTTCATCCAGGTTTTCTGTCGCCCCAAGGAACTGAATGTAGGCTTGCATGGACTTGACAAGGAAAGGAAGCTTTTTCAAGTAGGGAGTTGAATCGTCGATTTTCTTGATGCTGTATTGGCTAATGGCATACTTTCCTCCATACTTAGTTAAGTCAGCTGACCTTCCACAAGGAAAAATGCAAAGGTGACTCCTTTTGATAACAGACCTGCCCCTTGTCTTTTGGCTATTGTCTCTCACCAACATAGAATACTTATCTGAGTTGGCTAGCTTAAAAAGTTCCTTTTCGTTGACATATTTCACAGGGGTGATGTTCCAATATTCTGCTAGACTTTGGCGAATGGCCAAATTATAGGCGGAATCACTGTAGGTCAAAACCAATAAGGTATCTCCCTGAAATTCTGGATAGAGTTCGAATGACATACGTCCTCCTTCCTGAGCAGAAAGACTGAGCATACAAAAGAAGGAAATGATGAGTGTCCAAAGTTTCTTCATTGGAAAAAGATTTTGTGTAAGGGAGGGTTGTGTGTATCTCAAAAGAAACGAAAAACTACATATGAAAGTATATCGGGGATTTTAACGGAGAATTTTAAGGACCAAGCTGTTAAAAGCCTACTTTTTATTGACCAAATATACGCCAACTAGAATGACGAATATACCAGCTAATTGAGGTAAACTAAAGCTTTCTCCATCAATCAATCCCCAGCCTAAGGCTACAAGTGGAATGAGGTAAGTTACTGAGGCTGCCATCACTGCATCGGTCAATTGGATCAAACGGTAAAACAGAACCACCGCTAATGCCGTCCCTATGGCACCTAGGATGACTAAAAATCCCAGTGAACTCCATGCTTGAGGATGCGTCTGCATGACCTCAGGAATTCCCGATATGGTCAATAGATAGAGGGTGTAAGGGATGGCTGCAAAGGTTAATGCAAATCCTGTAGCAAGGACAGAATTCATATCTGTCAGATATCTTTTCATCACATTGGGAGCAATTCCATAACATATAGTTGCAAGGACGATCAAGCCTGAATACATCAAATTATCAAAAGGATCAATTTCTCCTCCCTTGGCCAGAGTCAACAACAAAGCCCCTATAAATCCCAAAATAACCCCTATTATCTGCCTGTTGCTTATGGACATTCCAAAAAATAAGAGCCCAAACAAAAGGACAAAGAGTGGGCTGAGAGAATTAAGGACACCAGCGGTTGCGCTATTGATGTGTGCCTGAGCCGCAGGAAACAGATAGGCAGGGATGCCATTCCCGATTATGCCCACAATAATAATGGGCCACCATTTTTTCCTTGGTACTTGTTTGGCCTTTCCCCAAAGAAAAGGTTGAAGAACCAAGGCCGCGATTAGGACACGCAAGGCACCCACTTGTACTGGGTCAAAGGCAACAAGCCCTTTTTTGATCAAAATGAAGGAAGAACCCCATGTAAGGGCCAGAAAGATGAATATAATCCAGGCTAAGGGTTGTTTCATGTAGTCAGATTCAAGATCCGCAAAGATGCACCTTAGCGTTGGCTATTGCAAAGGCATAGAAGAGTGGACATATGATATAAAAAGGGTAGAAGAATGGGGTATTATTCTCGTTTTCTCCTAAAGAAATCCTGCATGATCCCAGCGCATTCGGCCATCATGATTCCTCGTGTAATCTGTGTCCGGGGATGTAGAATGGGAGGATCGTGTCTGGAGAAGCCACTTTTGGGTTCATCCGCTCCATAGACGATACGGCCTACTTGCGACCATTTCAACGCTCCCGCACACATGGTACACGGCTCTATGGTTACGTACAAGGTGCAATCATGAAGGATTTTACTGCCTATGTAATCGCAAGCAGCTGTAATGGCGAGCATTTCCGCATGTGCAGTAGGATCCTGTAGCCTTTCCGTTTGATTATAGCCTTTTCCTATGATCATGTAATTGCTCACGACAACAGCGCCAATAGGAACTTCATCCTCCTCATAGGCACGTTCTGCAAGCATCAGGGCCTGACGCATGAAATAATCATCATTGTAATAAGCTAGCATCGAACCTCCTATTCAAATTGCACTAACTCAGCGAATAGTTTGGCAGTAGGCAAGCCCATTACATTGTAGAAGTCTCCTTCCAAACGCGTGGTAGCGATCATTCCGAGCCATTCCTGTATACCATAAGAACCCGCCTTGTCATAAGGCTCATAGTTCTCGATGTAATAGCGAATTTCAGATTCGGCTAGTCTTCGGAAGGTTACATAAGTTTCTTCAGAGAAAGATTTGAATTTGCCTTTGTGAAAAAGCGTAACGCCAGAAATGACGGTATGTGTCCTTCCCGAAAGGCGCTTAAGCATTTTATAGGCTTCCTCTTCACTGCTTGGCTTTCCCATTACGTTGTCATCCAGGGCAACAATGGTATCCGCGGTTATGATCAAATAATCGTTGGATAGGTCATCGTAAGACTTGGCTTTGTTTTCCGATATCATGACGGCTACGGCACGAGGATGAACGTCTTCTGGGATGTGTTCCTTGATATCCCTTACCAATACCTCAAATTCAAGTCCAAGGTCCTTCAGCAATTGCTGACGACGAGGAGATCCGGATGCCAACAAGATAGGCGCTTTTGTCTGAATGCTCATACCACTAATCTAGGGGGGATTTTTCAAAATCTGAAACATATAGAAGAAGGATAATGCGTTTCTCCTACAACCCCAAGAATGCCATAAGGCTATCCTTTTCCTATGATTTATAGCATGTATCCAACCCATTCAAACCTCATTTATGATAAAAACACAAGGGAAAGGATGATTTCTGCCTATATTCGCCTCCAAAAAAATGGGAAGATGTTTGTTGGTACTCGCGCTGCTGTTTATTTCTGTAGGTAATTTTGCTCAAGGCATAAGGGCCGGTGTTGCCAGCCTTTCTTTTTCGGATGCGAGCGAATTAGATAGCCTTCAATTGTCGCTTTTCCTCATCAATCCCTACGATGTACCCGTCGTGATCGAAGAAATTCGGCTATATGATACCTTCGGTATGGAGGGATTTTCTGTATCAGATGACAGCCTGACCCTACCCGCAAATGGCTTTCAGAAAATTGATGTTTTCTTTCATCCTGGTCAAAATGTCTTCCATAACTCAGAACTTGTCGCGATTACCAAAAATGGACTAGGTGCGATTGCTGTAGACCTTCAAGGTCAAGGAACCTTTTCGCTTTCCTATTATTCCACAACTCAAAACCTATCCCAACAGGCCTTAAAAAATGCCCTCAAAAGTAGAATTAGCTCGGGCCAGCAATCTCTCAGTTACAATATTGGGAGAGATAGGATGTTTATGGATGTAGACAACAAGCGATTTAATGGAGAAGGGGCATCCACCAATACCCTAGAATGTGTATATACTGGTTCTCTGGTAACAGGCTATTCCAACAGATCAGCGGCTCAGAATATGGGATTCAATACGGAGCATACCTATCCCCAAAGTTTTTTTGCCCAGGGGCTGCCCATGCGAAGTGATATTCACCATTTGTTCCCAACTACCGCTACTTCTAATTCTCAGCGTTCCAACCTTCCCTTCGGGTTGGTAAGCAATCCTAGTTGGCAGCAAGGAGGCTCCAAAATGGGAGGAGGCGTATTTGAACCTAGGGATAAGCACAAGGGAAATGTGGCCAGAGCCATGCTCTATTTTGTAACCCGCTATCAGAACTACAGCAATTTCCTCAATTCACAAGAAGCTATTCTGAGACAATGGCACGAGCAGTTTCCCCCTACTTCCATTGATAGCCAAAGAAATGAAGCCATATTCAGTTTTCAAGGAAATAGAAACCCCTTTGTTGACTATCCACAGTTGGCGAATAGAATATCTTCGATTTCATCGACTAGTAACGAAAACCTCATTCAGATTGATCAGCCTTATTCGTCCATCTCTTTTCCAGATCAATCCGTTTCAGACACCAATAGATTCTCTTATGTCATCATGAACAATGGGAGATTACCCGTTACCATTTCGAACGTACAGACTACTTCGTCCATTTTTACGCTTAATCAGCCTGATACGACACTGGAGGCAGGGGAGGATTTAACCATGCTTATCCAATTTGCCCACGATCAGCCAGGTATGTATGAAGGTGCCATTAGTTTTGATACCAATGTCCCAGGTCAAACGAGTCAAAGTATTCCTGTAAGGGGAGAATTATTACCTGCAACTAAGCTCAGCTTGAAGGAGACAACTTTTGCCCTTATCCCAAGAGAGGGCCAACAAATATATGAGCTGAGACTAGGTGAGCGAGTGCTACCTATCCAATCCGTAGATATCAAGCTCCTAGATATGCAAGGGAAGGAAGTGCGATTTTTGGCAACCCAAACGGGAGAGTCGGAATTTATCCTTGATCTCTCTTCCTTGGCGAATGGTCATTATGTCTTGAGCCTAAAGGGGATAGGAGCTAAGATGATCCGCAAATCCGACCAATAGCAGGTCCTCTACATGAAAAAAGCCTCCCATTTATCATCGGAGGCTTTTTTTATTCAATTTTGAGAATTCCTTTTTCTTAGAAGAAATATCCTACACTTAATCGAGAAATCAGAAGAGGTGCAGGGATATTACCTGTTCCAAAGCTTTGGTCAACAGAATTAGTTGTCACACGGTCAAAGATTCCAGGTTCTTCAAGGGCAACTTCCAATTCGGTGATTAACTCATTAATAGCTTCCACAGATGGGGCGTCAACTTTCCCTCTGAGAGAAACCAAGTTAGCCGCTGCTCCTGCATTCAAATTCCAGTCAATCAGGAAGTTTTCTCCTAATTTCTTTTGAAATCCTAGCCCAACAGCTGCACCCAGTGTAGTAGAAGGTGCTGCAAATGTAAAGACTACGGTCTCACTTCTGTCATTGGTGATGTAAGAACTCTCGTACTCATAATCCGAACGGGAAATTCTTCCCATGACAGCTAGGTAAAATCCTTCAGGCGCATTTCCTCCTGTGTAAAAGCGAAATTCTGGCGTAACCTTAAAGCCGACTCCACGGCTGATTCCTCCATCCTGCAATCCATTCAGATTTGGATAGGTTTGACGGAAGCTTTCCTGCAGGTTGGTGTTGAAGTTGTTAAATCCACTTGGCAATACGATTTGAAGACCAACATTGATAGAGGTTTTCTCAGAAAGCGGTCTTTCATAACCAAGAGCCAATTTTGAATTGACCAACTTCAGTGGAGCAATTTTAACGATGTTTGTTTGGGCGAAGGTCGCTAGGCTGAACAGAACAGCAGTCAAAGTGATGATGATTCGTTTCATGGGTTTTAGTTTTAGAATGGTTGATTGAGTGCGAACATAGGGAGATTTATTTACAATCTCAGTGGTAGAAAAAGTCTATTTTGAATACGTGTACGCTTTTTGATCAGACGTGTTGCTAGAGGCTAAAATGGAAAATATGAACCTTACATATGATAGAATTTCCCTCTATAAGGGGCCTCACAGGCGATTTGTAGCTTGTAGGGTGTCAATATCAATTTAAAGGGTACATTTTCTTCACTTTTACGTATTTTGAGAGGTGATAAACAGTCTATTGAACCCCCAACTGATAATGCCCTGACTGACATGAAGTACACACTCCATTTTCAAAAAGCCTACCAACAGATCATCGATGTTCACATTGAGTCTCAGGTGGAAAAAGGAGAGGTTTCCTTTCATCTCCCTGCTTGGAGACCTGGTCGATACGAGACTCAAAACTTCGCGACTTTTGTATTCGATGCTTCAGCCAAGATGGAAGATGGAACGGAAGTCCCCGTTTCCAAGACGAGTATTCATACATGGCAGGTTGACGCTCCGGTTGATGGAAAACTTCATTTCACCTATTCCTTTTTTGCCAATCTCAAGGATGCAGGAGGGACCTATTTTGATGAGGAAAGAATATTAGTCAATGGAATTACCCTTTTGATGTACCGAAAGGAAAATATGGAGGATTCCTGCGAAATGTTACTTGACCTCCCTTCCGGTTGGAAACTAGGAGGAGGCTTTCATTCAGAGGGACATCATCACTGTTTTGCCAATTTTCATGAGCTAGTAGATACGCCATTTCTTGCGTCTAAAGACCTGTTTCACCATGAATTTGTCGTATCGGATATCCCTACACATCTATGGTTCATGGGAGATTGTACACCAGATTTTCAGCGTCTGGAAAAGGATATTGTCGCCTATTCTGAGGCCCAGATGAAGATGTTTGGAGAGTTCCCCGTTGATCAATACCATTACTTATTCGTAGCATGGCCATTTGCCTACAGACATGGAGTAGAACATGTAAATTCTACTGTCATTGTCATGGGGCCTGGGTTCAAATTGATGGAAGGAAGGTATTATGATTCTTTATTAGAAATATCTTCTCATGAGCTCTTCCATACCTGGAACGTCAAGCAAATCAGGCCAGAAGAAATGTATCCCTATGACTATAGTGGCCCCAATTATTCTCGTTTGCACTATGTAACCGAAGGGGTAACTACCTATTACGGGGACTTAATGCTTTGGAAAGGGAATGTTTGGGGAATTGACAAATGGATTAGGAGCGTCAATGGGGAATTGCAAGGACATTACTATTCTGGGGCGCAGGATTTTATTTCCTTGGAAGAAGCGAGTATCCAATCATGGACAAATGGGTACAAAGGTGATACGGCCCCCAATCGAAAGATTTCATTCTACACCAAGGGCTACTTGATCGCCATGCTATTGGATATGGAGATTAGGGAAGCTTCTGATGATGCGCACAACATGGATGAACTCATGTATCGTATGTATCATGAGGTCGCCAAGGCAGGAAGAGGATATACTGCGGATGATTTTAAATCTCTTTCGGAAGAGCTAGCTGGAAAATCACTAGATGAGTTCTGGGATAAATATATTTCTGGGACTGCAGATTTGATACCAGCTCTTAAAAGCCTTGGGGATCGAGTAGGAATGGCCCTTGTTGAAATGCCGCCACCTGAGCCTGTAAGATGTTGGTGGGGGATGGCTGTTAAGAAAGAAGATGGTGCTTGGGTGATCGATAAGCTGTATGAGAACAGTCCTGCCACCAAAGCAGGCATGCATATTGGAGATGAAATCATTGCCATTGGAGGACGAAAAATCGTTGGCAATATCAATGAATGGCTTATCTACCTAAAAGAAAGCTTTATGGTGGAAGTTCATTATTTCCACCAAGGAAGGGTAAAAACAGCCCAACTTCCCTTAGCTTCTAGCCCAGTATTCAAAGTTCCTCAGTTCGTCTTGAGTGGGAATCCCACCCCAGAACAAATAGTCAACAGAAGAAAATGGCAAAGCGTGGGTAAGCAATCTTAATTTTCTATGGGCAAAAAAAAGCAGAAAGAACAAATTGGAGAGGTGTTTAAGGGACGAGTGATTCGATCAGTGGGTTCTACTGTGCGTGTTCAAATAGAAAATGGGGAATGGTACGATTGTGTAATTCGTGGGAAGTTTAGGATCAAAGGACTCAAAACAACCAATCCTGTTGCAGTGGGAGATGAGGTGATGTTCTCCAAACCGACCGAAGAAAGTGAAGTGGGTGTGGTGAGAGAAGTGGTTGAAAGAAAGAATTATATCCTTAGAAAGGCCATTGGTCATAATCATAAAGTTCATATCCTCGCTGCCAACGTAGACCAAGCCATCTTGATTTTTACAGTCGATTTCCCTCCTACTTCTACTGGCTTTGCCAACCGCTTTTTATTCATCACAGAAGCCTATGATATCCCAGCGATAGTCTTGATCAACAAGGTTGATCTGTTGGAAACACCAGAACATCAAGAAAGGCTAACAGAAGTTTGCCATATCTACCAACAGGCTGGCTATCAGGTAGAAAAAGTATCTGCTTTAGATACGAGCTATGCCGAAAAAATCAAGAATCTATTCAAAGATAAAATCACCTTCATTGGAGGGCATTCTGGTGCGGGTAAATCTACCTTGGTAAATCTTGTCGATCCAGACTTGGACATCAAGACTGCCGTAGTCTCAGACTATAACCGCAAAGGAAAACATACGACTACCTATGCGGAAATACACCCCTTGAAGGATGGGGGCTTTGTCATCGACTCTCCAGGAATCAAAGAATTTGGGTTGACGGGCTTTGACAAGTATGAGCTTCGCCATTATTTCCCTGAAATGAAGGCTAGACTCAACGAATGCCGTTTCAATGACTGTATGCATGTGAACGAACCAGGATGCGCCGTCAAAGCTGCAGTGGAGTCGGGAGAGATTCACCCTTCCAGATACGATACTTATCTGAGAATGCTGGATGAAATTGAACAGCAATAGGAGGAGCAAACAAATAATTCCTTCACCCTTTTTGGATACATGCAAGGCACAAACCCTACAATTCTCCCATAAAAAGGCGAAGAAATAGCATCGGTGTATTCGGTAAATACCTTAGTTACCTTCCAAAGTTCAAATCCTTGATTACTTCCTCGTCAAGGATAGAAATCTGAAGATTCATAAATAGAAAGTTGAAAGGGAATCTGTTGTTCTCTGGAAATTGATTCATGTCAGGACTATTGGATAAAAAACAATGTGGAATGTTTTTGTCCCGAGTAGGTATGTGAATTAACGATTTTGAAAAATAATGGTTACTTTTTTTTGAATGATTTAAATCAATTCAAAATTTTTGCCATAGTCGCAAAAATCATACTTGCTTCTCAAGTAAGCCAACCAATTCATTCAAGAAGCCTGCGAGATCCATTCCAGCATATAAAACAGCATTGATGCCCTGCTCTCTCCATCCTTCTGTTTGTCCAGCTTGGATGAACATCGGTTGATAGGCCAGCTCTTTACTCTTTTCTAACAAGCTATCGATTTGCGCTGCATAGTCTGCATTGGACGAACAGAATACCAAAATCTCTGCACCTGATTCCTTCGCTTCTTGTAGGGAGGCCATCGGATCATCCAAGTAGCTATTTTCAATGATGTCTATACCGGCACTTCCCAATGCATTTCGACTAAATTGGGCCCTTGCATTACGCATAGCGGTGTTTCCAAACAAGAGTAAAAAAGCCTTGGGTCGCTTGGGCATCTGATGTACCCTTGTCCGTAGTGCTTCAAATTGACCACCCCTTCCGTCGTAATGCGGCAGTGTCTCATTTATGATCTCCTCCGTATTCGGATATTTGTTAATGCCTACAAGGATGTCCTTTTGGGTGGAGGTTCTATGCTCATAGGTTGCTACAAATTCCTCCATTTGTTGTTGAATCTCTCCAGATTTCAACATTTCGACAAAGCCTCCTCTTTTTTCAATCTGTTGAAAGGCATCCCATGCTTGATGAGCCACTTGATTGGTTAATTCCTCTATATAGTAAGCTCCACCAGCTGGATCGATTACCTTGTCCAAGTAGGATTCATGCCTAAGGAGGTGCTGAATATTTCTTCCTAAACGGGCAGCTAATTCTTCCTGAGAATGGTCAAATGGCTTGATGACAATCCCTTGTACACCCCCAAAAACTGCCGACATGGCCGCAGTAGTGCTGCGCAAGAGATTGTTGTAGGCATCGTAAAAGCTAAAGTCAAAGGTTGAAGTTTCGGCGATTAAAAAAGGAGCCGAAGTTTGCTCATCCTCCAATCCATAGGCCTGTAATACCTTGGCATAGAGCAATCGAAATGCCCTAAATTTCGCTATCTCCAAGAAGAAGTTGGTACTGACAGGTAAAGTGACGGCGACGTTCTTCAATAAGTCTTTGAGACTGATCTGTGATTGTGTTCTCTCATGCCAATCCAGATATTCTACCAAGGTTCCCAATGCATAGGCAATCTGCGGAATGACCCCTCCTCCATCTTTTTGGATGTAGGTAAAATCCAGCCCAATTCCTCTGAACCAGGGACTTTGCTTGAAATTGAGAACGCCCCCTTCAATCTGAGCAAAATCAGCCAGTTCTGGTACCTCGCCATTGGCGGCCGCAGCGGAAATAGGATCGTTTAGGAGAGTACCCGTCAATACTTTAGGAGAATGGCCTTTTTGATTGAGAACCGTATAAAGGTCTAGGCTCAATAAGGCCGGAACATTAGGGAAACGGACATGTAAAGCGGTCTGATCAAAATCAATCTGCTCAAAAAAAGGCTCTAGTTCTTCGACTTCCTGATCAGCCTCAAACTGAAAGGCAAATACCTCTTGGTTTTGAGCGGATTGCATGCGCTCTTTCCAGTTTTCGTGTTGGGGATGGATGGACTGAATGATTTGCCAACCATCATTTTCTGTGGCAAAGTGAGTTCCACGGCGATAGGGGAATTCTCCAGGCAGTGAGTCAACTCCCATTTCGCTTCTGTTAAGGTCAGAAGCTCTATAATAAGGCTCAAATTCAAGGTTTTTCTCTGGGCTCCACTTAAGTTTATCCCAGCTTTTTCCCTTAAGATCCTTAAGAATTTTATCTTTCCATTCCTGATCCGTTACAGGTGGAAAAGAATCAAATAAAAAATCGTCGTTTCCCTGATGCATCTATTCCAACTTATTTGGTAAATTTACGTTGAAAATTGAAGAGGTTTCAATCAAGAAAATTATGACAGAAGTTCAAACTCCTTTGGTCACTTTTACTGAGGCTGCTATTGAGGAATTAAAAGTGATCAGAGAGCAAGAAGATGGAGCTGGAGAAAAAGTACTTCGTGTAGGCGTAAAAGGAGGAGGTTGCTCTGGCCTTTCCTATATACTTGAGTTCGATGAGTCCAGTGATATGGACCAAAAAATGGATATAGAAGGAATTCCGGTTGTAATGGACCCAAGACATGCGCTTTATGTCATGGGCATGGAGGTCGACTACGAATATGGCTTGAATGATAGAGGATTTATCTTCAAAAATCCTAACGCCAAAGATAGCTGTGGTTGTGGTGTATCTTTCTCGACCTGATCCACTCCCTAAAAAAATATAAGCCATCCTGTTTGGGATGGCTTTTTTTATGCTCCTATATCTATCGTACCCTAACGCCCACACATGGCCACCTGACCCTCTGGGATAAATGGAGCCAGACGTTGAATTTCTGATGCAGGATCTGAGTAGAGTACCAGCCAATCATCTTGCTGAACCAACCTTCCGCATATTTGAATCTGGTCAGCTACATAGGGGATGATGGATGTATTGACCTCCTTTTTGTCTCTCCCCTTAACAAGTATGTAATTGGTTTCTCCCTTGTTGTTTGTGATTCTTAGCATGGGAGGAATACCCCCAGCAATACATCTAATCGCGCAAGAACGATGAGGCTTACCTTCTGCCGGATTCATCACACCAAGCGCACATTTAGGATCTAGAATTTCACCCTTAAGACTTACTTCCCCTAGAGAAATGACATTTGGTGAGCTGCTAGGAACAGATTCGCTGTATCTCATAATGGATGCTACACCTTCTGTTAGCTCAAGAGCCATTTTCCCATTGTGATAAATTCGGGTTCCATTGAGGACAAGCCTTTTGCCTTCCAAAGAGACTCCATTGTCCTTTTCCCAGTCAGCAAAAGTGTATTCTGCTCCCATTTTACCTGCTCCTACAAGGAGAATGTGTTTGATGTGGCCTTCCTCAAGGGTTCTGAGCAAGGGTACGGGTGCCATCACCAATTCTCCCTCTATTTGGGTAAGGGTCCCAAATTCAAAAACGGCTGGCGGAAATCCCCGCTGACTTACCGCTAGGCCCAATCCAATGAGAGGGACTATAGCAAGAAGAACCCAGACAAATCTTCGACTCTTTTTGGCAAAGGCTGGAGCAGCCTCGGGCATGTAGCCTACATAAAAATCTGATTTATTCGTTGACATGATCTGGCTTATTAGGTGTTGATGGAATAGGGATAGCTGGCCTTTCGGTCCCTTCAGGGTAGGGGCTAGGGTTGACAAAAACCGACTTCCCCTTTAGCATCAGGTCATAGGTCTCTACTTTTTCAGTAAAAGGTGGAGGAGATTGACCATTAGCTGGTAAATATTGATAGCCATGCCATGGGCAGGTGATACAGCCGTCTATGATTTTACCTTCTCCCAGGGGACCATTTTGATGTCTGCATAGGTTATTGACCGCGGACAATTTGTTGTCATACTTAAAAATGGCAATGTTTTCATCCTGGACCATAATGGTCTTGGCTCTGTTTTCTGCGATCTCATCTACTTCGCAAACGTAGACAAAGCCATCTTCCACCTTCTTGGAAGGAATTTCTCCTTTATTCCTTTCTCTGAAGCCTGCAGTTAGGTGTAAACTGGCCAATACAACAAAGCCCAAGATGATAGCTCCGTACCAGAAGGGCGATGTTTCAAATTGAACAACCCCAAGCATGACGTGGGCCACCAACAAGCCATAGGCTACATAGACCATCATATGAAGGGATTTCCAGACTTTGGGACTTAGGTTTTTGAGCCAGAAATCATGGCTACTAACGGCCATCAAAAACAAAATAACAAGGGCGAAAAAGCCCAAAGATTGAAAAGGGAAATTGACGATGCTATCGTAATGGCCATTGGAGGTGAAAATAGAAACCAAGGGATCCACATTTCCCAAGCTGTGAAACTGGATGATGTTCAGTACGCCGTGAACTGAAGCAATCAAAAACATACTTACCCCTAAGTGCCTTCTATTGTAGAGAAGGGGAAGGAATAAGGGACTTAATCTGGCGAGCGGGCCTATGGATAGGATCACATGCAGCATCAAGAAGGCTAGTGTCCCAGTGGCTCGAATCAAAAAAGTTTCAGCCGTGATGTGGGGGTACAGAATAGCTTGGACGATCCCAAAGCATGCCAAATACAGCAGAATGAATCCTAAAATAATGCTGTCGTATATTTTCTTTTGCCGGTTCCAAAGTACCGGTGCGTAGGAATTACTCATGGGTAGAGGAACTTGTTGGGGTAGTGATTGATTCTTGGTAAAGGGTATCCTGCACAGCTTGTGGTGATATGTTCCACAAGGCAACAAAGAGGAGGATCGGGAGCAGAATGGCTAACAGGAGCCAGACAGCTCTGTGTCTTTTTCTCAAATTAGGGGTCATGCCTTGTCTTTTGGGGGTGAAACATATTTTTTCAGCAATGCGGGCCAGAAAGCAATAGAGCCTGGAAGGAGTATGAGACGCATCCAAATACTCACACCTTTCATGCCCTCATCAAATTTGGCCATTCCACCTGCTATCAGCCAAATCCCTAGGACCAGGCCGATTCCCAGATAGGCATAAAAGACCCAAACGAGAATTTGTACAACTTGAACTAACATATGGGGCTATTTCAGAATAATTTAATCAATTGAATCCACTGCCAAGCACCAAGACCAAAAAAGAAAACCGCCAGAATTTGGTAAGACTTCTCAATTAACCAGGATGATCCCGACAAAATACTTTTCGCCAAGCGAGCATAGACAATCAATAAGATCCATGTTCCCAAGGATACCCCAAGAGACAGGAAAACAATATTGATTAGGCTCAAACTCAGCCAATGATTGACTTCCATATAAGTACCATAGAAGGCCCAATAAGGATATGCCATAACATTCAATAAACTGATTCCCATTCCAGACAGAAAGTCCATTCCGTCATTTGGGGGAGTGTCATTTTTAGGTTTTCCTGCAAAAAACATGAAGTACCCGCCAATAAGAATCAAAACGACTATTGATATCCACTGGAAGGTGGTCTTAAGCTGACTGGCTTTGCTAATCCATGCGGAAAATTGAAAGGAAATGAAAGCCTGACCAAATTCTACCACCGAAGCGCCTAATCCCAATATAATGGCGGATCTCAAGCCTTTGTCCATAGACTGCTTTGCCACGGAAAGGCTGATGATGCCCGGAGGAAGAGAACCTACGAAGCTCAATACGAAGCCGGAAAGCAATGCAAGAAGTATCATGCTAGTTGTTTCTCTTTTTAGGGAATGTCTTCACGTATTTGAGGTGTTTTTTTAGGCTGCTCCAAGCCTCTCCTAATTTCATGTAAGGCACTCCTTCTTCTTGATGGAGGTTTCGAGCTACCTGGTAAACCATTTTCCAATGATAAAAGAGGTCCTTGTATGCTTGCCTGACTGAATACTCAGGGTCATAAACATGGGCTGGTTCTCCTGCTACTCCATTGATTTCCAGTATTTTGAAGTTTTGGCCATTTTCTAGGTCATGCAAACTCTGGCATTTGAGGTCGTAGCGGCACAGGTGAATGCCAGTTAATTGTTTGTTGATCTCGTCGAAGGTATGCGTAAGTGCCTCTGTGATCTTAGCATTTGCATCCAGGAACGTGGTACCGCGGGAATGATTTCCGATAGGGTTGAGCAGGACCTTTTCGCCAATATGAGGAACTCTATCCAGTTGCTTTCCCCATCTTGATTCCAACGCCTCTAATTGGAACATCGCCCTTGGATAGCGCTCAATAAGTTGTCTGATGGTATGTTCGCCATCTCCCTTAACAGTCAGATATATTTTCCGGCAAAGGGAGGTGATTTCACCCTTGTCTTTTTGGGGAAAACGGTAATGAAGCACAGAGTATTCCTCTGGGTAGTCAACGTACTCTTGAACAATCAGGTCATAATTGGCATACTTGAGGTAGTCCATGAAGGCCTCATGATTTTTGATTTTTTCAACGCCTAGTCCTCGTTCGCCTACATTGGGTTTGGTAATCAAAGGGAAGGAAAGGCCAGCCTTTTCAATTGAGTCCATCCATTCAGGATAAGAGGTTCCTGCTTGATGGAAAAGAGTCAATGGCTTGTAAGCTGCAGGGATTTGGTTGAGAATATCAATTTTGGATTCGCCTAAAACACCTCCTGTTTCGATAGCTGGATTCGCGGCTGAGAAAAAGAACAGATGGCGTGCTTTTATAGCAAAATATAACCACATACCAACCACAGGAATATTGGCAATCTGAGCCGGCCAAAATTCCCAGTGGAACAGTTTTGTTTTCCATAGCGAGCTTTTCCCAGTCGCTTTGGCTTTTGTCTTTTGTTTGGGTGGACTAATAGTGGTCATGGATCAGGAACCTGAAGCACTTACTTTTTTCTCCTTGTTCTGATGGCGAATGGTAGAAGGTGCAACTCCAAATCCTTGCGGAAGGGCGATATCTGGACGCATTTGTCGAAGGCCAATTTTGATCATGGCCAAATGGTGAATCGTATGTTCTATGTTGTAAGCCAATTCTCTCCCATAACTCGACCAAGTGAAGCTATTTTCATCTACTCCGTTGTCATAATCGCATATGAGTTTCACGGCTTTGTCCTGACGGAAAAGGGGCAGTTTTTGAAGAATATCCTCGATCACTTGTAGAGCAAAATCTGGATTTTGCTCAATCATCAGGTTTCTTTTTCTACAGTCGTAATTGACTTTGCCTTCCTTACACTGATCCACAAGACATTGGTAAAACTCAATCACATGTCGGGTATGCTGGCCTAGGCTGGAACCAGACAGTACCTCTAAGCCTTGGCAGTACTCATTGTGAGTGAGAGCAGTCAAGTAAAGGGAGACATCCTCAAACAATGCATGGCTAACTTTAATCAGATTCATAGGGCTTTTGATTCAATAAGGGGGAAAGGTAGATGGAGGCCTTTCCTCTGTGATCTTCATGAATTCTAGGCGAAATATAAGCTTTAAATCCTTGAAGCAGAATAAGTCTTGAAAATTGATATTAGAAAAGGGGCATATTTGATGATCAAAAATGACGGAGGGATAATCCTCAAGTACTTTTGACAACAAAAGACCCATCCATGATTTGGGAAGTGTCTAATCCAAGAAGGGATTATGACTTGACGGAAGCAAAGTATGTGGGAAATTTCATGTGAAATGTTACGCAGGTAACAAATGGAGATAATCTTCCAATAAAAAAGGGAGACCCGAGTGGATCTCCCTTTTTGAATCTATGCTTTTGTTTAGAAGCGTGGGATGGTAATGATAAATGGCCTTTCACCCCCAATTTCTTCCATTACCTTGACGCGTTGTACTTCAGCCTTTCCTTTACTTGCATAAGGGCCTACTACTACTTTATAGTATTTTTTACCCTTAACCACCTTCTCAATGATTTCTGCGGGGAAGGTAGTGTAGGTCTGAACTTCATTCAGTTTTTGTTGAGCACCAGATAATTTACTGAAGGCTCCCAACTGTATGGCAAACATCTCCTTGGGTCCTTCCAAATCCTTATTGGGACTAGGTTTGGGAGCAGGTTTCTTATTCCATGTGTCTGCTTCGTCTATGACTTCTATGTCATCATTGTCATTGGGATCAACCAGTTCATACTCAGTAACTTCATCTGACTCAAATTCGTCAATGATGACAATTTCTTGGATTTCGTCTTCGTTTTCTGGGAAAAAGTCCTCGGGAATCCAGTCTCCGTCTACCTCTCCAATTTCCCCATTCACATCCGCAGCTTCCACTTCGGTAGACAAAGAGTAAATCTCAAGGAGTTCGTTTTCAAAGGACTGAATATCGACCTTTCCTGCCATTTTCCTTAAGACTCTTCCTTCAGGGGAAAAGAAAATGAAGGTGGGGTAAAGGCTAACCTTATAAAGATCAGCTAAATGATCGAGTTGTTCTGATGTGGCGCGAGACTCTAAATCTGCCTTATAGATAAAGTAGTTTTGGTCAAGCAGCGAGAGAATGCGGTTGTCCATCAAACATTTGTCTTCCACCTCGCGAGATGGGACTGACCAATCTGCATGGAAAAACAAAATGTAAGGTTTTTCGAAATTTTTGGCCTGCCGGCGCATTTGATCAATCGTTCCTTCATAAAAGGGTTCTTGATCGAAATTTCCCTGAGCTGATGCAATAGGCATGTAAATTCCCAGGCAGATGAAGAGCAAGAGTACTTTTTGATTAAGATTCATGGTTTAAGTCTTGGGTAGAATCACACAATAGGACACAGGTTGCCAGGGAGGCTATTTGGGGTCAGAGAGATTGAATACCAGTTGTTTATCCATAGTAAACCTCTCGACCTAGAATCAAATTATGAAATCCCCTTTCAAATGAAAAAGTACTTGCTTTTAGGGTAGTTAATAGGGATGTAAGGATGATTCCACAATTTCAATGCATTTCGCTTTTGTTTACGGAATTCTGTGAAAAGGTATTCATTCTTAGGTCAAAAACTGACAAAACATCCAATTGACAAACTTCACAGATACCAGATTTCTCCAAAAATGGATTCACAATATTATTCCATTACCTTTGTTTCAAATTTCTGTGAATGAGACACCTATTTGCCTTAAATCCCTATATATGGAAGTATAAATGGCACTTGTTGCTGGGGATTGTCTTTATCACTATTTCAAATCTATTTGCTGTTTATCCTGCTCAGATCATCAGAGCAGCCATTAATCTTGTAGGCGATTCTCTCAAATTTTATCGCCAATTGAGTGGATTTCAACTAGCAGGAAAGCTAGAGGATATGTTTGTCGAAACGCTGATCCTCTTTGGTTTGTTGGTCTTGGCCATGGCGCTGATCAGAGGAATCTTCCTCTTCCTAACCCGCCAGACCATCATCGTCATGTCTAGGCTAATAGAGTATGACATTCGAAAAGATCTTTATGACCACTTCCAGCAACTCTCTCTGAGTTTTTACAGAAAGAACAGAACTGGGGACTTGATGGCACGAATTTCAGAAGATGTTTCCCGTGTAAGAATGTATCTCGGCCCTGGGATCATGTATTCACTCAATACCTTCACGCTGTTTTTTGTGGTGATCATTACCATGATTTCCGTAAATCCAGAATTGACCCTATATGCCTGTTTGCCCTTTCCACTTTTAAGCTTCCTTATTTATTATGTAGAGTCCATTATTCAGAAACGAAGTGAGAAAATACAGGAGCAATTGTCTAGTCTCACCACCATGGCACAGGAAATATTCTCTGGGATTCGGGTGGTAAAGGCCTATGTAAAGGAAAAGCATTCCTATGAGTCTTTTGCAGAGGAGTCTGATGAGTACATGGAAAAATCTATGCGACTGGCTAGAGTAGATGCATCCTTCTTCCCGCTTGTGGTCTTTCTGGTAGGCTTGAGTGTATTGCTGACCGTATGGATTGGGGGAGGGAAAGTGATCAGTGGACAACTGACTATAGGTAACATCGCCGAATTCCTCATTTATATTAACCTGATTACCTGGCCGATTGTGGCCTTGGGATGGGTGACGACTTTGATTCAACGTGCAGCTGCGAGCCAGAAACGACTCAATGAATTGTTAGAAGAACAATCTGAGCTGGTCTTTCCTCGTAAATCAGAAGCGGTTAAGAAAGCTGCTGTATCCTTCCATAAAGTCTCTTTTACCTATCCTGATACGGGAATACAGGCACTAAAGGACATTAATTTCGATTTGAAGCCAGGGCAAATGCTTGGCATCGTTGGACCAACGGGTTCTGGTAAATCTACCCTCTGCAACATGATTCCACGTCTTCTGGATGTGGATCAAGGAGATATCTTCTTTGACAATTATCCGCTAAGGTCCTTGAGCAAAGAAAACCTAAGATCCGCCATTGGATATGCTCCTCAGGATGTATTCCTGTTTTCTGATACCATAGGAGAGAACATTGCTTTTGGTATGCCAGGAGCAGATCGAGAGACGGCGATGGAAGTTGCCAAAAAATCCTCCGTCCACGAGAGTATCATGAACTTCCCAGAAAACTACGATACTGTGGTGGGAGAAAGAGGGGTGACACTTTCTGGTGGACAAAAACAACGAATTTCTCTGGCGAGAGCCTGGATTAGAAAGCCACTTTTACTGATCCTAGATGACGTCTTATCGGCTGTCGATACCAGAACAGAGGAAAACATACTGACCAACCTAAAGGCTTATAGACAAGCCAATCCTGATGTTTCCATCATTATGGTAGCACATAGATTATCCTGCATACAAGATGCTGATCAAATTCTCGTTATCGAGGATGGGGAGATTACCGAAAGGGGAACCCATGAAGAATTGCTAAAAGCGGATACTTACTACGCAAGAATCTTCCAAAAACAGCAAGCTGAAGGAACTGTTTCTGAGAAGAGCTCGTAAGTAAGGAGGCAAATTCAGGGAAAAATAGCATCGTCCTATGGCAGCACGTTGTAGCATACATCTAAAGAATGCTATTGAATATTTTTCTCAGATGATGTGCGTTTTTTGTTAAATTTTCATTAGTTATTTGCTTTTTGTAGAAAATTTTTAAAATTTTTCCATATCCATTGGGATTTATTAAGAATAAATCATGTGTATTTTACAATAATCCTTCACCTACTCATAAAGGATTCATTGATAAGATACTACAATCGTACTAGGATGTTCTTTTAGGATAATCGGGGTGTTTTTTCGACTGTGCCACAGTTCGATTTGAGGTAAAAGATGAGGAAAGATATTCTTTTTTGTCACTGTAAGGTTTTTGAAAAAAACTATCTGTGATCCCTTTAGGATTCTTTCATTTTTGTGAGGTGGAGTTTAGTGGAGAGATCATTAAATCGTTTTCGTAACCCCTGATTAACAACACTACTCAACGCCGTGAGGAGATAGCTCCTATAAGACCTTGTGCCAATATTGGTTATTGGTACCCGAACAAAAACAAACTCAATTACAAATGGCATCTAGCAGGCCAAGTGCCTGAACCCAGACATCCGATATGTATATTAGCTTAGGCCCTTCAGTTCTCCACCGCTTTGACAATGCCACTCAGTATGAATGGTTAGAGACTAATGGTATTGGCGGCTACTCCAGCTCTTCAGTCATCGGAACCAACACCCGAAGATATCATGGTTTATTTGTCCCAGCCTTGAAGGCCCCTGTTGGGAGAACGGTTATGCTCTCCAAAATGGACGAAGCCTTGTGGATAGATGGAAACTGCTATGATATTTGTGCGAATAAATACCAAGGAGCTATTCATCCCCAGGGATATATTTACCAACAGCGCTTCGAGCAGGAGATCTTTCCTACCTTTACTTACTTCGTGAATGGTGTCATTCTGAAAAAAACGATTGTCACCATTTATGGGGAAAATACGGTCGTTATTCGATACGAAGTAGTGAAGGCAGATGATGATTTTACCTTACAATTACAGCCCCTAACATTTCCCCGAGACTACCATACCCTCGGGAAAGAACATCACGGAATCAATCAAGTGGTTAACTTTCATGATTCCACGCTCTCTCTTCAGCCCAAGAGAGAATTAGCTCCTTTCTATATATCAGGAGAGAATGTTCATTTTGATTATGAGCCACAGTGGTTTTTCAACTTCGAGTATAAGGTAGAAGATGAAAGAGGAATGGAGGCACATGAGGACCTGTTTTCCCCTGGGAAAATGTTTATCAATTTGAAGGAAGGGGAAACTACTCATCTGATTGTTTCCATGCGAAACATCCCGGCCAATGAAGGAAGCCAGTTGATCGAGCTAGAGCGAAAAAGAAGATTGGGCGTGATGACGCAAGCCCCAGCTGCTCAGCCCATGATACAAAGACTCACCTTGGCTTCAGATCAGTTTATCGTCAAAAGGGGAGAGGACCTCAAAACCATTATTGCAGGCTATCACTGGTTTACAGATTGGGGAAGAGATACCATGATTTCTCTACCAGGATTATGTCTGGCAACGGGGAGATACGAGGATGCGAAGAAAATACTGAAGGCATTTGCCTTAAATACCAGCCAGGGAATGATCCCTAATCGCTTCCCTGATGGAGGAGAAGCGCCCTTGTACAACAACATTGACGCTACGATGTGGTTCTTCGTAGCCATCTACAAATACGCATTGGCTAGCCGCGATTTCCAGTTTGTATTGGACGAAATTCTTCCGGTCATGGAGGATATCTTAAGCTGGCATAAAAAGGGAACGCGCTACAACATAAAAATGGATAAGGATGGGCTCCTTTCTGGAGGAACAGAAGGAGAGATGCTTACTTGGATGGATGCAAGAGTGGGAGATTGGGTCGTAACCCCAAGGATTGGAAAAGCAGTCGAAGTAAACGCTCTTTGGTACAATGCCTGGAGGATCTATGAATACTTCCTCAAAATTAAAGGGGACCTTGAAACAGCTCAGCGTGTAGGTGTTTTTGCCCTGAAGATCAGAAAGTCATTCCTTGATGCATTCTGGAATGAAAAAGAAAATTACCTCTTCGATGTAGTTGATGGAAAGGAGAAAGATCCTGCCTTTCGCCCCAACCAGTTGTTTGCCATCAGTTTGCCCTTTACCCTGATCAATCATGAGCAGGCCAATGAAATCCTCAATAGGGCCGAAGAAGAACTCTTTACCCCTGTTGGGCTAAGGTCCTTATCTATTTATGATTCAGCCTACAAAGGAATTTACAATGGCAACCAAGTCAACCGAGATGGGGCTTATCACCAAGGAACTGTATGGTCATGGCTAATGGGACCCTATTTGGATGCCCTGATCAAAGTACGATCTACCTGGGGGCGTGATGAAGCCGTCAACATTCTGAACAAACTATATCCACACTTAAGCAAGGCAGGAATTGGGCATATCTCGGAGATTTTTGACGGGAATGGTCCTCACAAACCAAGAGGATGTGTCGCTCAGGCATGGGGAGTAGCAGAAATTTTGAGAGTCGTGCATGAGTACCAATTGTACGAATCTGATTATCGCTCATTCTCCAGTAATGGAGCTGAAAGCCGTAAGGAAGAAAGAATATTTGCTGAATAAGAACTACACTTGTACGTAGTAAGTAGAAAGCGGGTAGTTATGATATGCTACCCGCTTTTCGTTTGAATAAGTAAAGTATTTCGGAAGAATTCCTTATCATATTGGCATAAGCTAAGACTTGAACCTATGACCAACAGAAGGAATTTCCTCAAAATCACTGGATTGGGAGGGCTATTAACAGCGATTGGCTGCAAGCCAGAAACAACTACCTCAACGACTCCTACCAACAAGCCCATTGTTATATCTACATGGAATCACGGATTGGCGGCCAATGAAGGCGCCTGGAATGTGCTTTCACAGGGGGGGAATGCCCTTGATGCAGTAGAGGCAGGCGTGAAAATCACCGAGGCTGATCCCAAAGTGAGGACTGTTGGATATGGGGGGAGACCCGATATGGAGGGACATGTTACCCTAGATGCTTGCATCATGAATGCTGAAGGAGATTGTGGTTCGGTGGCTTTTCTAGAAGGAATAGTCCATCCTATATCCGTTGCTAGGAAAGTTATGGAGGAAACGCCACATGTCATGTTGGTAGGGGAAGGGGCGCAACAATTTGCCTTGCAAAAAGGATTTGAAAAGGTGGATTTACTGACAGAACCCTCTCGAAAGGATTGGGAAAACTGGAAAGCCAAGAACCAGCAAGATACCCGACAAGAAATCAATGTAGAAAACCACGATACCATTGGTATGGTAGCCATGGATGCAGACGGTAATCTTTCCGGAGCTTGTACTACCAGTGGAGCCGCTTGGAAATTACATGGAAGAGTAGGCGATTCCCCCATCATTGGAGCAGGCTTGTATGTAGACAATGAAGTGGGCGCCGCCACTGCAACGGGTTGGGGAGAAGCAGTGATTCGAGCAGTAGGGTGTTTTTTAGTTGTTGAGTTTATGAGACAGGGAAATGATCCAGAGACTGCTTGCCGCTTGGCAGTTGAAAGGGTAATCAGCAAAAACCCCGATTGGAAGGACATACAGGTAGGTTTTCTCGCCCTTAATAAAAAAGGAGAATATGGGGCCTATTGTATTCAAACTGGATTCGATTTTGCGGTGTATGATCCAAATACCCCCAATCAGCTAATCAAGGCAAATAGCCGACTGACATAATACATTACTTAGGTCATTAGCTTTTTCCTGTATGAACGAATACAAACATGAACTCCGACTCATGGGGTATTGGCATGCCTCCTATGAAACTGAGTACGATTATCCCGATCCTGGTCAATTTGTAGATGAAGAATGGGATGAAGAGGAGAAAGAGCTAGTTCTTGCATACCTTAAAAAGGGCGAGGTATTTGTAAATTTCAGAGGATCAAGCTGGTGTCGCTTCAAATGTGGCGTAGGGCCATTGGGCTTTCAAGAATTAACCGACGGCTTTTATGTCTGGCCATCTGGTCTTTCGCATTACGTGGAAGAACATCAGGTTCGTTTGCCACAGGAATTTGTAGACCATGTCAAAGAAGGCAAGCCCATCAACAAGGAAAGAATCTCTTTCATTAAGCGTACTTCCTTTTCCATTGACCAGCAATGGTGGATCAGGCAAAAGGGTCATGGGACCATTCAAACCTACAAAAGCCCTGTAGAAAAAAGTGAGACGCCTTGGACAGTGTCTTGCCCTTCTCCTCAAGTCGAAAAGGAGGAGGAGGCGAAATTGTACGTCTCTGATGAGGGCGTTTTTGATATCCTGATCATCAACAATGGCTATTTTCTCTTCCGAAAAGACTTTGCTCAACGAATCCACAAGGAAGTTCCTGATCTCTCTTTTAAGCCCATGATGATTTTTCAGCCTGCGAAAGATATATTCATTAATAACTACCTACTAGTAGAAAACCTGGCTGAGCTTCCAGCGAATTATATTGGGCAAATCAAACGAAAGGATTTCAAGAGAAAGCGTATTTGGGCTAAGGGAAATAATATCCTGGTCTCACCGGCTTTGAAAAAATGGTTAGAGGAAGAAGGTTATTTTAACCTCAGGTTCCAACTTGTGAATGGGTAAATAGAAGCCTTGCTATGCATATATTATTACTAGGGGCTACTGGACGTACAGGCAAGCATATTGTCCATGCTGCTTTGGCAAAGGGGCATAGTTTGCATTGTGTAGTTAGAGATGCCTCCAAGTTGGACAAGCACGAACAGATCATTCCCTTTGTAGGAAATCCTACAGATAAGGGCTTATTAGAGAAGGCCATGAAGGGATGCGATGCCATGATTAGCGCCCTCAATATTTCCCGCACAAGCGATTTTCCTTGGGCGCCCCTTCGAACTCCGCCTACCTTAATGTCGGATATGCTGAAAACAGCCCTTCCCCTGCTCAAGAAGGAAGGGATTAAAAGAGTGGTTATATGTTCGGCATGGGGAGCTGGCGACAGCTTGAAGGATATTCCCTTCTGGTTTCGCTGGACGATTCAGGCAAGTAACATTCAAATGGCTTATCAAGACCACGAAAGGCAGGAAGAGATTCTCACGAAGTCTGATTTGGATTGGACTATTGTGAGACCGGTAGGCTTGACGCCTTTCAAGGGGAAGAATGAAATTCTAGAGAGTGAAGGCATGAACCCTCAACCCAATCTGATCATTAGTCGGCACATGCTTGGGAGCTATCTATCAGAAGCGGTAGAGCGTGATGATTTGATTGGAAAAATAAGGGTGGTTTCACAAAAATAATCCTTATGTAAGTTTGGCAAAGGCATCTCCAAACCCCATCAATCCCATTCCTCCACCAGAGTGAATGATGAGGTGCTTTCCGGTTATTTGTCTTTGATGAATTGCTTCTTTGGCGGTTAGGAATAGTTTTCCTGTGTAGACAGGATCAGTCAGAATTCCTTCCTCTTTTGCCAGAAATTGTATTTCTCGAAGGACACGTTTGCTAAGACTTCCAAAGGACTTTCCCACGACAGGTTTGATAAGCTCATAGTTCTCAGGTAAGGCTAATTTAGTTTGACACATCTCTTCCATCCAATCATGGAATACCTTGAGCCTTTTCTCAAAGTATGATTCATCATCAGCCATCTGAACCACGTGGATACTTGTATGCGCTTGGAAGACTGCCAATACCTCAATCAGTGATCCTGCGACAAGGCCTGTTCCAGCGTCTATCCAAATGTGATCGTACGGTTTTGCTTCTTTTACCAGATTCATTCCTAAGCTGCAGGAACCTGGCCAAGCCTGCGCACAGCTCCCTCCTTCCGGAATGAAAAAGGCTCCTTGCTGGTCAGCTAGTTCCCGTCCAATTTGTTCCATCTTTTCCCACTGCTCTACTCTTGCCCATTTAATTTGATCTGGTCGACTCAACAAGGACAAAAGCAATCGATTTCCTTCTAGCCTTATGCGGTTTTCTTCTTTTAGTAGAAGAGTAGATTCAATCTTGTTTTCATTGAGCAATTGGAGGAAGCCCGCGATGTGGTTGGACCGACTCCCCCCTATCATAACCACTTTTTTTATTCCATTTTGCTTAAGGTAGGGTAGGAGGGAGGCATATTTCCGCCTTTTGCAACCTGATATGCCAAAACTAGAATCGTCCTCCCTTCTTACCCAGACCTCAATCTGAGGTTTGTTATAGGAGGAGAGCGCATGTGTTCTGGCTGGATAAAGTAGATCAGAATCACACTGAGGCATGACAATTTCTTCAAAGCTGGAAAATTCAATCATTTCAATAGCTCATTGGGCGGATATAAACTTAAACATCGGTTGTTTTTGTTTAAAATAGAAAAACCTTTCAATGCTACGAATCTTGGTTAGTCCATTGGTGATTTTTCACTATATTTGGCGCAAAGGAAGCATACCTAATGACCCTAATTTCCTCTATTTCAGGGACCCGCGGAACGATTGGCGGTAAACCCGGCGAAAACCTTACTCCTGTAGACGCTGTCAAATTTGCTGCTGCCTTCGGTAGCTGGTTGACCTTCAAAAATTCAAGTAGAACTGTGGTGATTGGCAGAGATGCCAGGCCCTCTGGAGAAATGTTCCAGCAGCTGGTGAGTCAAACACTCGTTGGCCTTGGATTTCATGTAATCGACCTTGGCCTTTCTACCACTCCAACGGTAGAAGTTGCCGTACCAGAGTTCAATGCAGCAGGAGGGATCATCCTAACAGCTTCACACAATCCTGTGAATTGGAATGCCTTAAAGCTTCTCAACCACAAAGGGGAATTTGTAACGAAGAAGGATGGATTAGAAATCCTTGATTGTTTGAAGAATGGCTTCTTTGATTTTGCTGAGGTGAGAAACCTAGGCTCCATCAAAAAGGTAGACAATTTTGGAGATGTTCACATCAAGAAAATCCTTGATATCAATATCGTGGACAAGTACGCGATCGAAAAAGCTGGGCTGAAGGTCGTTGTTGATGGGGTGAATAGCAGTGGAGGCATTTATGTGCCCATGATGCTTGAAGCACTTGGGGTGAAAGATATCGTAAAGATTCACTGTGAGCCTAATGGATGGTTTAGCCACAATCCAGAACCGCTGGCCAAAAACCTGACAGATTTATCACAGAAGGTAAGATCTGAAGGGGCTGATTTGGGAATAGCCGTTGATCCAGATGTAGACCGACTTGTCTTTATGGACAACGAAGGGAATATGTTTGGAGAAGAATATACCATTGTTGCCATAGCAGATTATGTCCTTCAGCATTCTAAGAGTGCTGTGGTGACCAATATGTCCTCTTCGAGAGCCATGCGTGATGTCGCGGAATCTCATGGCTGCAGGTATTATGCTTCAGCCGTAGGGGAAGTGAATGTGGTGGAGATCATGAAGAGAACAGACGCCCTAATCGGTGGCGAAGGAAATGGCGGCGTGATTTTCCCCGAATTGCATTATGGAAGAGACGCTTTGGTAGGGATCGCCTTATTTCTGTCTCACTTGGTGAAGAGTGGAAAGACCACAGCAGAATTGAGAAGGCAATATCCCGACTATTTCATGTCTAAAAAGAAGATTCAGCTGGAGAAGGGAATGGACATCGAAGGGCTATTAGCCAAGTTCAAGGCGCACTATGCCAATGAGCAGATCAATGACATGGACGGGGTAAAAGTAGACTTCGAAAAGAGCTGGGTTCACCTTCGTAAATCTAATACGGAGCCGATCATTCGTGTATACACCGAAGCACCTTCACAAGAGGAAGCGGATAGACTAGCTGATCAAACGATCGCCTTGGTTTCTTCCTGGACTTAGTCTTGGGAAATAGATAATATGGAAAGGGGGGTCCTTGGACTTCCCTTTTTTTATTGGAAAGAAAACTTTATTACGACTTATCTAAAAATAGGTATATTTGTAAGCACATACTACTACACCAATAACTAAACTGATCCCGGATGAAAGCCTACCTCGATAATGCTGCTTCCACCCCTATGGCACCAGAAGTATTCGATGCCATGAAGCCTTATTTCTTGACCGCACATGGTAATCCTTCCTCTACCCATAGCTTTGGTAGAGAACTGCGCCATGCCATGGAAGAAGCCAGAAGAACCATCGCCAAATGTCTTCATGTACGTCCTTTGACCCTGTTTTTTACCAGTGGAGGGACAGAATCAGATAATATCATTATTCTTGGTGCGGTTAACAGCTTGGGAGTTAAGCACATTATCAGTAGCCCTATTGAACATCATGCGGTCACGCATCCTATCGAGAAGTTGGAGAAAGAAGGGAGGGTTACAGTCAGCTGGCTACAAGTAGATCACAAAGGGCATGTTGACATGGAAGAGTTAAGAAGAGAATTGGAAGCTCATCCTAATTCTTTGGTTTCCATCATGCACGCCAACAATGAAATTGGTACGATCAATGATATCCAAGCAATTGGAGAGATGTGTAAGGAATACGATGCCTATTTTCATTCTGACACGGTTCAGACCATTGGCAAAATAGACCTTCACTTGGAGGAATTGCCCATTGATTTCATTTCAGCTTCTGCTCATAAGTTCTATGGGCCAAAGGGGGTTGGATTTCTATACATCCGAAAAGGGGTGCCCTTGACAGGTTCATTTACAGGAGGAAGTCAGGAAAGAGATGTTCGTCCTGGAACAGAAAATACACCAGCTATTTTGGGAATGGCCAAGGCTTTGGAGCTTTGTTGTCAAAACATGGAGGAAAAAAATGCGCATGTACGCCATTTAAAGCAAACCTTCTGGTCCTATCTTCAAGAGGACTTTCCAGGTATCAGAATCAATGGAGAAACCGATCCGGAAAAATCCCTCCCAGGCGTATTAAACGTTACTTTTCCGGGGCAAGGTGATCCTATGATCCTGTTTAACCTTGATTTGGCAGGAATTGCGGCTTCAGGAGGATCTGCCTGTAGTTCTGGGGCTGTGATGGGCTCTCATGTCTTACACAATATAGGTGTACCAGAAAAGGATATGCCACGTTCAGTTAGATTTTCCTTTGGCAAATACAATTCGATTGATGAATTAAATGAGGTCAGGAAATCTTTAAAATCCCTGAATTTATTACAAACCACCTGATATTCGATACATTTTTTACCAAAACTCCCTTCTTTGCGTATTGTAAATAAGGGGTAAGATTTTTGTGCCATAAAAATCATGGAAAGTACGTGTCTTCCCCGTCCTGTTGTATATAACAGTACCTCTAGCATTTTATGGAAGGACAGCAGAATGTAGCTATTTACCTCGACTTTGAGAACCTGGCCATTTCGGCCGAGACAGTATATCCCTCCCAAGACAAACCGCTTGATTTAGAGCCAATTGTGGATTACGCCACAACCAAGGGAGTCATTTGTATTCGACGCGCATACGCCAATTGGTCAAAAGATATTTTTGCACAATATCAAAGCCGATTGATGGAACAGGGCTTTGAATTGGTTCACCTACCCGAGACCAATTTTCAGGGTAAAAACGGTTCGGATGTGCGCCTGGCAGTGGATGTCATGGAATACATGGAGATTTTTTCAGGTATTGATACACTTGTTATAGGCTCAGGTGATACAGACTTTATTCCCCTTATTCAACGTCTTCGTTCGAGAGGAAAATCTGTCGTTGTTTTGGGTTTTGAGCATAGTGTAGGAACCCTTGTCAAAAGAAATAGTACGGAATTCAAGGCATTAGAAGAACTTATCGGCGAACCCGAAGAAGAATCTCTAAGTTCTGATTTGGTGGATGAGCCTGATATCAGTCGTGGAAGAAGGCTACTGCTCCGTTACCTAAAGAGTCGGAATTCGGAAGATGCGATTCTCATGTCTCAGCTTAAACAGCAGCTTTTACGCCTTGATCCTTCCTTCTCTGAGAAAGAATTAGGTTTTTCCTCCTTTAAGCAGTTTATCGTTTCCTTTACTGGCGATGTCGTTGAAAAGGTGGTGATGCAGGACGATACCTTGCCAGTGGTTTACCTCCAACAGCCCGAGGAATCAGGACAACCCGTTCAGCTCAACTCCAAGGAAAATGCAGGTCAATTTCTCGCCAAAAAGTTGCGATACCAGAAAAAGACGACTAAGAGACTCCTTATGTCTCAAGCCTTATACAATTCCATCAGAAATGGGGAGGCGCTCTCTATGAACCAGATGTTTGAGGATGTTCATGAGCAGATCAAACCCAAGATCGCCAAAACTGACATTAAGAAGTACATCAATACCCTCTTCACGGGAGGTGCCTTCATTTCTACGGAAAAGAATGGGAATGGGCCCTTATTGTCAAGACCCTTCAAATTAGACGACACCATCCAAAGCCCAGAGGGATTAGATCAGATTTATATCCGCAGGGTTAGTGAAATTCTTCAAAGTCGATACACTGATTTAGAACCCACCGATATTTTGGAACTTTTGATTTAGGAAACTGTATGTTTTAGCCAACAGTTAGTGTCGGAGAAGTGTATGCGCTTCTTCAAAATAAATAATGAAAATATTTACAATATGCTGATGGTTAGGCTATTATGGGCTGGTTTGCCTAGCTTGATCAAAGGCGACAGAAGACTTAGGATGTAAGAAAAAATTACATTCACACACAAAATCTGCCCGTTGGGGGTTTATGCTGTTTCAAGGCTGAATGGTGAGCTTATCTTTATTGTAGGGAGAAAGAAAATCTATCTACAAAATCCCCTTTTTAATAAAAAAATTACAAGAGTTTTCTGGCCTACCTTGATCTGGTATGCTTGTTGCACTCTATGTAAGGAAATTAAGCATAGGCTCACAATTTATGTCTCAGAACCATAACAAACGCTTTCCTGAACATGGTCCTGATCTCCTTTCCGAGGAGAATCAAGCTGTGAGTCCATTTTCTGATACAGAAGTTGTTCAGGAAGAAAACTTTCCTACCCAAGTAAATCCCGTTAAGGAAGTTGAGTGGATATGTGGAAGTTGCGATCATGAGAATGAAGCAGGGACCTACACCTGTTCCTCATGTGGAGGGAATCTTCCTATTCTTACCCTATTTAGAGCCCAAAAAATCTTCCATTTACAAGGAATGACGATCCAGGTCAGTTGGGAGATTCAGCAAGCAGATGAAGTGATTTTGATCCCAGGTGATGAGCCATTGCCCCTGAGTGGAACAGTTGAAATCAATTCTGAAGTGGGTGATATTTATGTGCTGCAGGCTTCGAATAAATTCGGCTCTAGAAGATTTATGACCAGGGCAATCGCCCTTCCACCGGTTTTACATTCCTTTACAGCCGTAGATAAGAATATTCAATTGGGCTATCCAGTCATTTTCGAATGGCAGGTAGAGCATGCCCAGCAAATTTTTATAGATGGTGGCGTAGGCGAAGTGAGCGGACAAAGCTATTTCGAGGTTCCTCTGAAGGAACCAGGCTTTTATACTTTGACTGCTAGAAATGATGCAGGAGAGGTGTCCGCCACCATTGAACTTAAGTTGCCCAAGCCCGAGATTTCTCAGTTTTACGCAGGTGCGGAAACCATTCAATTGGGAATGCCCATTACGCTGTACTGGGAAGCAAATAACTACGAGAAGTTGGTGTTGATGCCCTATGAATTGGACATCACAGAGAAGCAAAACCACGATATCTATCCAGATCGCACGACAGATTATTATTTGTTGGCGAAGAATGGATCCGGGGAAGTCAGTAAAAAATTGACGCTAACCTTACCCCCTCCTGTCATTCGATTTTTTGGTTCTGAAGATGGTATTTCAACAGAAGGCAGTCCAGTCGAACTGACTTGGGTGGTAGAGAATGCCCATTCTGTGATCATGAATCACGGTATAGGTAAGCTACCTGTGAATGGACAGGTAGAGGTTATTCCTAATCAGGCTTACACGGATTACAAGATTGAAGTAATCGGTTACTCAGGTAAGGCAAGGGCCTCCTTCAGGGTTACTAGATTTCCTATACCCCTTGAGGAACAATTGCTAGCACTAGAGGCACCGGACCCTTTTGACGTATTTGAAAACCAGAAAAGACTACCACAAAGAGTTCCTAATATGGCTCAGATGAAACGTGAAAGACAAGAGGAAGAGGAAATCGCCAAGGACAACAAGTACAAGATTTGGCGAGCCCAACAAATGATGTTGACAAATGAAATGATGCAAATGGAGAAATCCAGCATCAGGAAGGAATTCCAAAAGATTATGTCCCGATTCAAATCAAAAAAAGGTTCTAACGAGAATAAATCATAAGCCATGGACGAATACAGCCATTCATACGATAGCTATACCGATCCCTACGGTAACCACTACGAACCTTTATCTCCTGTGAAAAGGTTCTTCTTTGCCTGTGCCGGTGCATATACCCGAATTTTAGAGGCTTGCCCCTCTGAGCATACCAAGTATGTAGGAATTGGTGCGACCATTTTCCTTACAGCTTGTTTGGCAGTATTGTCGGGCTCATTCGCCATCTATACCCTGATTCAGAACCCTGTTGTAGCCATACTATTTGGCTTGCTTTGGGGGGCGTTGATCTTTAACCTAGACCGATACATCGTTTCTTCTATTCGTAAAGACGGAAGAAAATGGCATGAATTCGGTTTGGCCCTGCCTAGATTGATTCTGGCAGTCTTGATCTCTGTTGTTATCACCAAGCCTATCGAGGTAGAGTTGTTTCGCAACCAGATCGATTCTGAAAAACTATCCTATACCAACGAAATCCAAAAAGAGAAAATCGCTCAGCTGGACAACCGATTGGGGCTGGATAAGATCAATGAAGAATTGGCTGAAGTTGAAACAATGCGACTTGAGTTCAAGAAGCTTAAAGAAGGGAAACCAACCTCTTTTACCTTCGGAGAAATTTCAAGCGAATACGCTACAGCGAAAGCTACTCATGATAGCATGGTGAAAGTATTTACCCCCAGAATTAAGGCCAATTACGACCGCCGCAATTACCTGTGGAACAAATACGCCACCCGCAAATACAGAGAAAATGATGATGGGACACGTACCGCCATTGGCTGGGACTTCCCGCCCAAATACCAGCAGCAAACTACCAAGCTCTACAACATCAACCAGCAGCTAAAGAAGCAAATGGAAGATCAGGCAGAATTGGTACAGACACTGGAAACCAAGCGTAGAGGCGCACGAGAGACCTATACCAAGGACAAAGAGAAGGAAATTTCTGATCTCGAAAAGAAAAAGCAAGAACTTCTCGCCAAGAAAGAAGAAGCAGAGGCCAAACGCAAGGCAGAACTTCCCGTCGTAGAAAAGAAAGCCAAAGGATACGGTTCTGGTTTTCCCTCTGACGTGCAAGTACTCGAAAAGATGAAAGAGGAAGACTCCTCCATTTGGTGGATGAGTAATCTGATTATGATGCTTTTCATCATGCTAGAAACATCTCCTGTATTCGTAAAATTGATCACAAAGAGAGGACCTTACGACTACCTTCTCAGCAGAATCGAGCACGCGAAGAAGGTAGAATCTCTTCGCTATATTTCAGACATCAATTATGATTTGAATTCCTCTATGCGTTTGCAATCCCGTCGAATGGATTCACAGCGCCAGGTGAATGGCAACAATGGATATGTTTCCGATGATGCCCCCTTCGACGATGAGGACGAACCGGTATATTCCGATCACTAAGGAGATCTTCTCGGATGTGATCCAGTTTGCTAGTCAGATTGACTGATGATAGATATAACCACCTCATATCATGGGGTGGTTTTTTGTCGGGAAGGGGAGGGTGAAAAATATTTTCAGGAAATGGTCAGAAAATATAAAAAAAACTTGCCCTAAATCCCCCACTCTTATATCTTTGTGCCCACATCAAAAGTAAAGGATGGTGCGGTAGCTCAGTTGGTAGAGCAATGGACTGAAAATCCATGTGTCGTCGGTTCGATTCCGACCCACACCACAAAAAGTAAAAAGCCTTCAGAATCTATTCTGAGGGCTTTTTTAATGGTATTTTTCCTATCTCCCTCCCCTTTCCTCAAACAACCCAACTCTTACATCATAAAAAATGCATATGAATCTCTATATTTGATCTCCCAAATCAGAATCATATGCGTAGCATCATCTTTAGCCTTCTCATTTTCATTCTACCCACCTTCTTATTTGCTCAAACGTATTCCGTTACCTTCCGTGTGGACATGAGCCAGGAAACGATTTCTCCTAATGGCGTTCACGTGGCAGGGGACTTTCAGTCTGAAGCCGGTTTTGGAGGGGATTGGAATCCAGGAGTAACTACCTTGAAAGATGGGGATGGGGACAAGGTATATGAAGCCACAGTTTCCTTACCCAAGGGTACTTATTTCTTCAAATTTGTGAATGGGAACAACTGGGGGGAAAAGCCAGAATTGCCTACCAATGCATGTGCGGTCAGTGATGGTGGGGGAAACAATAACCGCGTTTTCCATGTGGACGAGGCTGCCGTGCAGTTAGACATTATTCCGTTTGACTCCTGTGCTACACCACAGCTAGCAGCTGATCCTTTGCCCTGGTGGAATGATGCGGTATTTTATGAGATTTTTGTGCGTAGTTTTTATGACAGTGATGGGGACGGAATCGGGGACTTTCAGGGCATCATTGAAAAGTTAGACTACCTCAATGATGGCAATTCCAATACGACCACAGATTTGGGGGTAACTGGACTTTGGTTGATGCCCATGATGGAGTCGCCTTCTTACCATGGCTATGACGTAACGGATTACTACAAAACAGAACCCGATTATGGAAGCATGGCAGATTTTGAGGAATTGCTGGATTCTTGTCATGCCAGAGGGATTAAGGTGGTCATTGACTTTGTCATGAACCACAGCTCTAGTCAGCATGATTGGTTTGTACAATCTCGAAATTCGCAGAACAACTACAGAGACTGGTATGTATGGCGGAATAGCAATCCGGGCTTTGACGGTCCTTGGGGGCAGCAGGTATGGCACCCTCATGGAGGGAACTATTATTATGGAATTTTCTGGGGAGGAATGCCCGATTTGAACTATAGCCATCCACCTGTAAAGGAGGAAATGTTCAATATCTCAGAATTCTGGTTGGATAAAGGGGTAGATGGGTTTCGCTTGGATGCCATCAAGTACCTAGATGAGGACGGAAATGTGCTAGAAAATACTCCTGAGAACTTCCAACTGCTAGAGGAATTTAACCAGGTATACAAAACCGCAGCACCCAATGCCTTTACGGTAGGTGAGGTGTGGTCCAATACTACCAGTGTGATTCCTTACGCAAGGAGTAATAGATTGGATGTTTGTTTCGAGTTTCAATTGGCAGAAAGAATGATTGCTGCTGCTGCGAATCGGGATATTTCTGGATTAATGGCGGAAATCCAATCTGTCAATTATGCCTATGAAAACCAGCAGTTTGCTAGCTTCTTAACCAATCATGACCAAGACCGGATCTTTAACCGACTGGGAAGAGACGAAGAGAAAATGAAGCTGGCAGCTAGTCTGTATTTGACTTTGCCGGGAGTTCCCTTCCTGTATTATGGGGAAGAAGTAGGCATGGTTGGTACGGGTGCCCACGAGAATATTCGTCGCCCTATGCAATGGTCTTCGGCTGCTCATGCTGGCTTTTCCACGGTAAATCCCTGGCAAGGTGTGGGTAGCAATTTTCAAAGCAACAACGTAGCTACTTTTGACGCTCAGCCTTCGTCCATGCTAAACCATTACAGAAGGTTAATCGCCCTGAGGAATAAATTCTCTCCTTTGCGAAGAGGTGAATTTGAAGTGGTTGGAAATGATGGCAATCAACTGTTGAGTTATGCGAGGGTAGAAGAGGAGGAGGCTGTGATTGTGGTTTCCAATTTCAGTACCCAGAGCCAAAATGGTTTTGCCCTTAGCATGGGAGAATCGAAACTAGCTCCAGGTCAATATGAGGTTGGAGAACTGTACGGAGAAAGCTATATAGGGACACTGACTGTCAACAGCGACGGAAGTTTTTCTACTTGGGTGGCGAATGGGCAATCCATTGGAGGAAGTGAAACGCTATTGTTTTTCCTTTCCAAGACGCAAACAGTAGACCTTGAGGAAATAGAAGGCAGTGGATTTACCTATTACCCCAATCCTGCAAAGTCATATTTTGTAATAGATTCCCATCAGCCTGGTGAATTTAGATTTGATCTCCTTTCTGTAGATGGGAAAGTTATTCAGCGAGGACAGCTTCAAGCCGGACCGAACAGAATAGACCTTGATACGATATCGAATGGAATCTACTACATTCGAATCCAAACTTTGGAAGGTGTCACCAGCAAGAAAATTGTTGTACAGAAATAAGATTATTTCTTCACCCAAACGCTGACAGAACCAGCTTGGCATCTGAACTCTCCAAAACCATTTCCGTCTATTTTTACCTTGCCGGAATGGTTGCCAAGGAGATCTACATAGGTTTTCCCTGCGTTTCTGCGTCCCATGTACATCCATTTGTTTCCAGCATGCCCATTACTCATCAGAACGGCACAGCCTGAATCAGGAACTTCCTCTAAGCCTTCGCGGGTAAATCCAATAACGTCCCAATGGTCCAGATAAGCATGCTGGGGTCCATAGGCATAGTCTTTCCTTGCACGGATCAGCTCTCTCAGATGTGTGGTAGGTTCAATGACAATGTCATAGGTTCCTCCATCTTTGCCTTTATCCCTATAATCAGCACCATAATAATCGGGATAGAATACACAAGGGATTCCGTCCTGCCACATCAGGATCAAGGCGTAGGCAAGTGGCTTAAACCAATGCTCTACAGGAGATTCAAGTGCTTGTAGGGGCTGAGTATCGTGGTTTTCGACTATGGTAACCGCGAGGGCAGGCTGCTGTTGAAGAAGACTATTGTCCAGAATCTTCCTCATATCGAATGAACCGCCTTCTTTTGATGCTTGGTAGAAATTATGGTGTAGAGGGGCATCAAAAAGATGCATGAGCCCGTGGGTATGGGTAATATAGGTGTGGAGTTTGGCTACATCGTATTCCCAATATTCTCCAACTGCAAAGAGGTCAGCTTTTACTCTTTTGCGCATGTATTGAAGCCATTCCCTAAAAAAACTATACTGAATATGCTTAACAGCGTCTAATCTAAATCCATCAACGCCTGTAAAGCCCACATACCACCTTCCCCAACGGGCCAGTTCTGTTCTGACTTCGGGGTGGCTCATATCGATGTCGGAAAACATCAGATAGTCATAATTCCCATTTTCATCTGAGACCATTCCCTCCCAATCTTTTCCACGACCGATGAACTTGAAAATGGAGTTTTCTTCCAAATTGGCTGCCCAGTCCACTCCATCAAAGTGTCTGTAATTCCATTTGAAAGGAGAGTATTTGCCCGCTCTTCCCGGAAAATGAAAATCGGTATAGGCTTCAATCCAAACATCACCGCCGTAGGTGAATTGGCGGTTGTCCCAATTTACTCGAACGGCCTTAACAAATTCAGTATCATCTCCTCCTCCTCTGTGGTTGAAGACCACATCTGCGTAGATTTTAAGGCCCTTTTGTTGAGCGATATTCACAGCTAGTAGGTATTCATCCTTAGTTCCATACTTGGTTCGGATACTTCCTTTTTGGTCAAACTCACCAAGATCGTACATATCATAAACTCCATAGCCTACATCCCCAGAGCCATAAGCACCTTTGTAAGAAGGTGGAAGCCAAAGGGCGGTGATGCCGTTTTCTGCTAGTTCTTCAGCGTATTGAACGACCTTATTCCACAACTGGCCATCATTGGGTAGATACCAGTGGAAGTACTGCATCAGAGTTTGATTTGACATGAACGTAGTGTGTTTGAGGCTATTATCGTGAATATACTATCCAGTAGCTATGTCGCCTTTGAACAATGGTTAAGTTTAGGAAAATTTATGATGAGTTGAATATTAAGGAAAAAGAAAAAGGCCATTCCCGAGAGAATGGCCTTTATTACTTTTGAACGCTAACCTTACTGGATAGTAATGTTAAAGTCAAGCTCTACGTCAGAGTCTCCAGGATCACAAGATCCGTCCTTAACGCCGGGCTGGTGTCTTAGTTTCAAAATCATAACTCCAGTAGAAGCATCCCCTACAGTCCATCTTGTAGCAAGACCGATAGGTAGTGTTCCGTCAGAGTCAGTTGCAGCGATTGTCAAGTTTGCACTTGTGATTTCGTAGCAAACGAAGTGCTCATCGTCTTCCTCCTTGATCTCTTCAGTTACATCTTCAGTGTCAGATCCTTCAACGTTGAAGAATTCAACAGTTCCTGTAATGTCAGAGTTCGCATCAAGAGTGATATCAGGAGTAGCATCGCCATCGTTCCATGTTACAGTTGTTCCATTAGAAAGAGTCAATACAACCTGATTGATTTCTTCTTCACCACCGTCTTGTCCCTCAGGATCACAAGAAGTTAGAAGAACAGTAGAAATGATTAGCATTACGCTAAATAGCAGCTTGAAAGTTGCCTTTGTCATGTTGAAAAATGGTTTAGTTAAAATTATAAGTAAGGTTCACTCGTATATTTCTTCCCACCTCGTCTGCATAATAGCGGAAGGTGTTTAGATAATTTCTATAGACTTCGTTCATGGCATTGTCTACCGCAAGATGAATGTCCAGGACATTTTTGCCTATCTGCATTTGTGTTCCTGCTGTCAGGTTCACCAAATTGTAGGCAGGCGGAGGAGGCAGCCAATCGGTTTCGTTAGGGTTCTCAGAAATAGGGACAAGTTTTTGTTCAAAAACATGCTTCCACTCTATTCTCAAGTAGCTTTTTTTGTCTTTTGTCCGAATAGCTATGCCTTGAGATATCCAATTAGGCGGCATAAAGATCAATGGTTCGTCTGATCCTGTGTTCCATGCGCGTAAATAGGCGCCTTTTGTGATCAAGCCCAATCCAAATGGAAAGTCATATCTCACGGTCGCGTCAACACCCCGAAGCTCAGCTGGGGTTTGTGCATATTGGAAAGTAGGAAAGGCCCCTCTTACCGTCCTTTCAATCCCAGCTGGTCTCTTGAAAATGAAGTTTTGAAACCACTGTTGATAGGCTGTAACCTGAGCATTGAAGCCATGTCCGGTATATTCGAACCCAGCCACTAGTTTAATTGCCTGTTCAGGAATAAGCGTACTATCCCCCTTTTCAACGGCAGCGGCTCCGTGGTGAAGTCCATCAGAAAATAACTCATTGACATGAGGGGGGCGCCATGCTCTTCCTGCATTAAAAGTGGCTCTTAAACCGCGTCCTATTTTCCAAATTCCACCTACATTGGCTGAATAGCTTTTATATTCCCTGATGGAGAATACATCTATCCCAGCAAATTCTTTTGTACTATTGACCCAACGGTAATCATATCGGATGCCCGCTTCAAGGTCAAGGTATTTGGATTTCCATCTTTCTATCAAAAAAGCTTCTCCTCCAATCAGCACATAGTTTGGAATAAAAGGTCTCCCCACCAGCACATTGTATTGATATAAACCACTCATACCTGCGATCCCCTCTACTTGCGCATTAAGTTCATGTTCAAGGCTGACCTCCATGTTATGGGTAGTGATCTTGAAGTCTAATTCGGCTTTTTCTTCCCCGTTTGCATCTGCCCCTCTTGGTTTGTGTTTGTCAAATTCTCGTCTTCGGTTACGTTGAAGAGAATAAATAGCATTTAGCGTTCCTATATCTTCTATCCTCCAATATTGCTTGACCTTAGCTAGGTGATGAGTAATTTCCTGATAGGGTCTTTTCAGCCCATAAGTAAAGCCGACTGTATCTGAACCTGCGGGTTGTGCGGCATTTAAAGCTGCCAGGAAATCGCTTAATCCCCCGATGTGCGCGGGAAAAAGAATCCCAATTTCACTGTAGAATCGGCTATAAAAAACATCTGTCCCTTGAGAAAAAGTTTCTCGCTTTACGTTGGCGGAGAAGTTCTGCTCTGTCAAGCCTGTATTGTCTAGGTAGTAGTCTGGGGTATGTTGGTTGCCCCCTTTCTTCAGTGTTCCCTGAAGTCTCCAACTCAACGGACGCGTATTGGGGACTCTTCCTTCTATTTGACCAGACACAGCTCCAATTCTACCGTTGCTTTGTCCACCTACTTGAACTTTTCCAGAGACACCTACGCTATCTGGTAAATCATCAACTTCCACCAGTACTACCCCACCAATGGCACCGGGGCCATATCTAAGGCTATTTGCTCCCTTGATGACTGTGAGTTTGTTTGCTATAAAGGGGTCAATCTCAGGCGCGTGTTCTGAGCCCCACTGTTGTCCTTCTTGTCGGATTCCATTATTCAGGATAACGACACGATTGGAATGGAGCCCATGGATAATAGGTTTGGAGATGGTAGGGCCAGTTTTCAAGCTCGTTACACCAGGAATTTCAGAGAGCATATCCCCCAATTGTTTTCCGGCTAATTCTTTTAAAGTTTGTCCTTGAAGCTGGTCTACAGCTTGAGTAGAGGGAGGACCATTTTTATACCCTTCTATTTCGATTTGATCTAGGTGGTGCTGGTGATGTTTTAGGGTAAAATTGATGGTCTTAACATCGTTCGATACAGTTTTTACGCTTTCCAAATGCTGACAAGCTACATGATCACAAATAAATGTATAGGTGCCTGGGCAAAGGTTGTCAAAAACAAACCTCCCAAGAGAATCAGTGTAGACTCCTTGTTTAAGCTCTTTGATTTGAATGGAGGCGTAAGGCAATGGTGCAGCGGTTTCTTCCCCTCTAAGGATACCCTGAACAGAAATATGACAGGTCTGTGCAGTTGCTGCTCCAGCCCACAATCCAGCCCATAAAAGGCATATGGATAGTAGACGCATAAAAACTTTGAAATTGGTGAATGCAGAATTAGCGGTTGATTTAGATCAATGGCTTGAATTCACCCGGTGGGGCGCGCAGCGATAAAGATTGAGGAATGAAAAAATCAGGTGTTTGATAGGTGATTTCTTCTAAATAAGGAAAAGCAAAGGTGAGGTTGGGCAGAACAAGGCGAGAGTTCTCAATGACGGAAGTGAATTCCAGGTCGCAAAGTAGGCAATCCTCAATTTCACTTGAGAGAGTAGTGCTGTAGGAAGTATCCAGTGTTTCTGTTGCATGATCATGCTCGCAAGTGTGCTCACACTCGTGCCACTGACTAATGGGAGCAATGAAAGTGATGGCAAGCATCAACTTAAAAAAAGCGATATGAGGAATACATTTCCTATACATCATGCAACAGT
>JBCBVV010000042.1:0-58408 GCA_039817415.1 Bacteroidota bacterium | reverse complement strand
GAAAATTATTTTAAAATAATTTTCAATCTATTTATTACGAAATAATGTATCAAAATAGGACAGCCTATTCGCTTTTGGTAAAATTAGGTGATCATATTACTCGATAAATTGACGAAAAATCCTCCTTCTGTATTGAAAAAACCATTGAACAGCCTATTCAATCCATTTAGGAGAAAGTTATTTAAAGACTTTGATCATTAGCTACTTTTGTGCTGTAAATGATTTTTGTCCTTGAAGATTCGGTAAATCTTCCGTTCCTTTCGGCCCTTTCCGTGATTTTATTTTTATATAAAATTATCTTGCCCTGGCGCTCTTCCTTTGTTTAGATTGACTATCATTGAAAAAGCAGAAAAATTATTCATGCAAAATCCTAATCATTATGTAATCATCATGGCTGGTGGCATCGGTAGCCGCTTTTGGCCCATGAGTCGCTCTTCCTTCCCTAAACAATTTCACGATATTCTGGGCACTGGCCATACCCTGATACAGGATACCTTTAAGCGGTTTTCTTCTATTGTACCCAGTCAGAATATTTATGTCGTTACCAATGAAAGATATTTTGACCTAGTCAAGGAACAAATCCCTGAAATGAGCGACGATCAGATTTTGCTCGAACCCATCGGAAGAAATACAGCTCCATGCGTAGCTTATGCTGCCTATAAAATCAAAAAGCTGAACCCGAATGCAGTCTTTGTTGTGGCCCCATCAGATGCCTTGATCCAAAAAGAGGAGGTATTTAAGGAGAAAATCCTCTTGGGCCTTAATGTCTGTACAGGTGAAGATCGCATTGTTACCCTAGGAATTACACCGACGAGGCCTGACACTGGCTATGGATATATCCAATTTTTCGTCGACGAGGAAAACAAGGGCTACTTCAAAGTGAAGACCTTTACAGAAAAGCCACCTTTAGAATTAGCGAGACAGTTTGTAGACAGCGGGGATTTTGTTTGGAATGCAGGCATCTTCCTTTTCTCAGCCTCTACCATTGACCAAGCCTTCAAAACTTTCCTACCTGATATGGCGGAAAAATTTACTTCAATTGAAGGGCATTATTATCAAGATGGAGAAAAAGACGCTATCTCAAAGACTTATTCCAGCTGTGATAGTATTTCTATGGATAATGGTATCATGGAGAAGGCTGAAAATGTCTATGTCATCCCTGCCGAATTTGGCTGGAGCGATCTAGGGACCTGGGGATCAGTACACTCTAATACTCCGAAAGACTACCACCAAAATGCCGTACAAGGTGAGGTAGTCGCATATGATTCCTATAATAACATGGTAAAGACAACGAGGGAAGGTAAAATTGTCATCATGAAAGGCTTAGAAGGCTTCATCGTAGTAGATACAGATGATGCCTTACTTATTTGCAAAAAGGATGATGAGCAGTTTATCAAACAGATCGTAGGTGATCTGAAAAGCTCAAAAGGCGAGCCCTATGTCTAACGAATAATAGATTTGAATAGAAAGGGCGATTTATTCGCCCTTTTTTTGTGCCTGAATTCTTCTTTCTCTTGAAGTAATCACTTGACCTGAAGTCCTTAGGGACATTTTGCTCTTTTTTTTGTAATGTTGCGCTCCTGACAGAATCATGAACTTCTTCAGACGAGCTTTCCTCTCGATAAAACCTAAAAATCCATGAGAGTTGCTGTAGTGGGTGCCACCGGCTTGGTAGGTACCGAAATGTTGAAAGTGCTGGAAGAACGAAACTTCCCAGTAAGTGAGTTGATCCCTGTTGCCTCACAAAGATCTGTAGGCAAGGAAGTAGTATTCCAGAATAAAAAATGGAAAGTAGTAAGCATGGAAGACGGAATCGCTTCCAAACCTGATATTGCTCTATTTTCTGCAGGAGGTAGTACCAGCAAAACTTTCGCTCCTAAATTTGTCGAGGTAGGTAGCACGGTCATTGACAATTCCTCTGCCTGGAGAATGGATAAAGATGTGCCCCTAGTCGTACCAGAGGTAAATATGCAAGCGGTAGACAGCGCTAAACTGATCGCCAATCCTAACTGTTCTACCATTCAAATGGTAGTGGCACTCGCTCCTCTTCACAAGGCATTTGGTATCAAGCGCTTGGTGATCTCGACCTATCAATCCGTCACAGGAACCGGAAAGGATGCCTGGGATCAGTTGATGAAAGAAAGGTCAGGAGAAGAACCCAACATGGTGTATCCGCATGCTATAGATTTAAACTGCATTCCACATTGCGACATCTTTTTTGACAATGGTTATACAAAAGAGGAACTCAAGCTTGTACATGAAACAAGAAAAATTCTAAATGACGATAGCATTGCCATTACTGCCACAGCTGTAAGAGTTCCAGTGTATGGAGGACACTCAGAGGCAGTCAATATCGAATTCCATCGTCCTTTTACCCTAGAAGCAGTAAGGGAAATCTTGGGCTCCACAGAAAACCTTGTGGTGATGGATGATCCTGCAAACAACCTCTACCCTATGCCTAGAAATGTACATGGAAGAGATGAGACCTTTGTAGGGAGAATTAGAAGAGATGAATCCATCGAACATGGACTTAACCTTTGGATCGTAGCTGACAACCTAAGAAAAGGAGCAGCAACCAATGCCGTTCAAATCGCTCAATCGCTTTTACCCAAAGCCGTCTAAGCATACAACAAGATATTGTTCGATATAGGAAGGAAGGAGGTTAAAGCTCCTTCCTTTTTTGGGGTAATATGATATAAGTCACAATTCTCCAATATTACCAGAATGTAAAAAATACCCTGGACAAGAAGATTTTCATCCTTCAGCATAGCTTTCGAAAAGAAATATCCTAAAAGCTTCTTCCTAAATTACAATATTCCAAGAGGAGAAATGAATCCTTTCTTACAGCAAAAAAGTCAAATCAAGAGGCCAAAAAATTCGACAATTCGTAAAAGATTACACATATAGCTATCCTAATGCGTTAAAATCTCAGATAAAAGGAATAAAAAAATGGCTTATTTTATTAGACGAAAAGGATTACGTAATCGATTACGGTTCAAAAAATCTAATTTTTTGTAATGTGTACTGTTGACAATAATTAAAAAAAGCCCCACATTTGAAATGTAGTTAGTATTTATATAGCAATTTTTGAGGAAAGCAGAGGTGCAGATTTTTTCTGTACCTCCTTTTTTTTTGCATCGTTATATTCAACATATCAAAATATTTTCTTGACTTCTGTCATAACAGAATCTATTGTTTTGCTTAAAGATAATTTTACTTTCAAGAGTCTATTATCAAGCTTATTTTTGGTCCTACTTCACCTCTCCCATAACATTTCGAGAAAATCCCTAAACCAAAGGAAAATTAGTCTAAGCGACTTCTAAGACTCTCCTACTACCCTGCTTCAATTGTGCTAAATCAGATGTACGCAATCATCTTTTTGACAATGAGACGGTTAAATTAGACAATCTATATGATTAGCCGAAATCAGAATACTTCAAGCTACCGAAATGGTGGAAAAGGAGTGACTATTTGTTGAAAAAAACCTTTGTTGAACATTGCGAGGATTTTGTCAAACAATTAATCTGGACATATATTTCGCATAGATATTGCAATAAAATGTATGGCATCTTGCCATTTAGCACAAAAATGAGCCCAATGACTGCCCCCAGAGATTGTGATAAGGAAACAAGTCATAATTTTTCAGTCACAATCAATATTTGATGTTTAGAACACTTAATTGAATCAAATCATATGATGAATCAAGAGCCACTGGTCCGCAACATAGAGCTCTACCCTGGCCTACTTACCACCTATCGTCTCGATGGGAACGTCGTACATATTACGTGCGACAATGGGGCCTTGCTTAGAATTCATGTGCTGTCCGACGATATCATCCGATTCAGATTTTCTACCGAAGGCTATTACAAGCCTGACTTTTCATACGCGATCGATCCGATCTTTCAGCCCAAAGAGGTTCATATACACATTGAGGAAGACGAAGAACACCTATATATAAAAACCTCCACCACAACGGTAATTCTGACTAAGAAGGGACTTAAAACCACCTTTACTAACCATGACAATGATATTATCCTAGAAGACGATAAGGGCTTCCATTGGGAGAATTATGAGCATGGTGGTGCCGTTGTTATGATGAGCAAAAAGGCTCAAAAGGACGAATATTATTTTGGTTTAGGCGACAAGAGTGGGCATTTAAACCTAAAGGGCCAACGCCTCCAAAACTGGAATACAGATAGCTTTGGATACACAGCCCAGACAGATCCATTGTATCGCTCCATTCCATTCTACTATGGTCTACATCATGGATTGGGCTACGGAATATTCTTTGACAACAGTTTTAGAACCTTCTTTGACTTTGCCAAAGAGAGACCTGAAGCCACCTCCTATTGGGCCAACCATGGGGAGATGAATTATTACTTCATCAATGGTCCTCATCTGATCAGTGTAGCTGAGCGATACGCCCAACTTACAGGAAGACCAGAACTTCCCGCTCTATGGACGTTGGGTTATCACCAGTGCAAATGGAGTTATTATCCCGAAGCTGAAGTAAAAAGAATTGCACACGAATTCAGATCGAGAAACATCCCTTGCGATGCCATTTACCTGGATATTGATTATATGGATGGTTATCGTTGCTTCACATGGAACCATGATTTCTTCCCTGATCCGACTCGAATGATCAGTGAATTAAAGGACGATGGATTCAAGACCGTAGTGATGATTGATCCGGGTATCAAGGTTGATAGTGAATACTGGGTCTACAATGAGGGCATGGAAAAGGATGCTTGGCTAAAAAATCCAGAAGGCTATTATGCAAAGGGCAAGGTATGGCCAGGAGACTGTATGTATCCTGATTACACCCGACCAGATGTCCGTGATTGGTGGGCAGGCTTGTACAAAGGCTTGATTGAAGAGAATGGTGTGGCAGCTGTCTGGAATGACATGAATGAACCTGCCGCTTTCGAAGTACTAAGCAAGACACTTCCAGAAGATGTTAGGTTCCATATGGAGGGACACCAATCTAGCCATAAAGAAGGACACAACATCTATGGAATGCAGATGTCCAGAGCTACCTTGTGCGGCTTAAAATACCACCTACACGGCAAGAGACCCTTTGTGATCACCCGTGCCTCCTACTCAGGTGGACAAAGATATGCATCTGTATGGACAGGAGATAATGTGGCGAGCTGGGAGCATCTGCTAATGGCAAGCACACAGTGTCAGCGACTTTCTATCTCTGGCTTTTCCTTCACTGGATCTGATGTAGGGGGCTTTAACGATGAACCAGACGGAGAACTCGTGGTAAGATGGTTACAATTAGCTGCCTTCCATCCACTCTATAGAATGCACTCCATCGGATACCATGCCGTCGGTGATGCTGAAGTCGACGAAGACGAAGTGAAAGCCAAGATGGAGGACGTTACCCTTGACCAAGAACCTTGGGTCTACGGAGAACCATTCACCTCTCATGCTAGGGCTGCCATTGAACTACGTTATCAAATCCTACCTATCATCTATACCGCCTTTTGGCAGTATGTCAAGAAAGGAACTCCTGTACTAAGACCTATGTCATTCATGTACCAGAATGACCCTGAGACCCTCCACAGAATGGAAGAGTTCACAGTGGGAGATCATCTGGTGGTATGCCCCATTTCTGAACAAGGACAAACGCGACGAGGGCTGTACCTTCCTAAGGGAAAATGGTATGCCTTTAATGGTGCTAAAACGTATAAAGGTGGCAAGGAAATCTTCCTAGATGTAGACCTATCCAGCATACCTATGTTCGTAAGAGAAGGGGCTGTGCTTCCTATCGCCCCTGTCATGCAGTATGTAGGAGAAAAAACCTTCGACATTCATGATGTTCATGTATATGCAACATCAGGTGAGGTGGTGAGCCACTGGTATGATGACGAAGGAGAAGGATATGACTATGCAGACGGAAAATTCCGCTATGCCAACTTCGTAGTTAAAGGCAGCGGAGGGGGAATCTCAGTTGAGCAACATGTAGAAGGTGATTATGACCCTTGCTACCAAGAATATAAGCTGTTTATCCATGGCATCAAGGGAAAACAATTCAGATGCCTAGTCGATGGAGAAGTTGTTCCTTCTGTTAAAAAAGGGAAGACTGTTCACCTCACAGTGAAAAGGGATTTCAAAACCATCCAGATTGGGTAGTCCTAAATAGACTAAGCCACACAAAAAACTGCTATCCATCTTCCTTCGAACTTGGATAGCAGTTCTCTTTTTACAATGAGGAGTCACCTAATTATTACTAAAATTGTCGCTAGCTATTTTGGCTTTTTCAGGCATGTCGAGCTTTAAATAAATCGCTGAGAGGGAAGACCAAACTACCCTGGCTTTAGGCCTTAACTTGGCGCATGTTTCCAGATACGGAAGGGCTAGTTTGAAGTCCTTCTTTATCTCCTCCTCATATGCTTCTTTATGTTTATTAAAGTCAGCCGAACTCATGTCCATTAAGGCTTTGCTACGATCTCCTGCACGATTGAAGTATAAACTCCCCACATTATAAGCTGCTTCGTAGGAATTTGGATTCAATTCAAGTGCTCGTTTATATGCCGTAATCGCCTGCTTATTATCCTTTTGCTTTTCTGCCAGGATGCCTTGCATCAACCATAAGGTCGCATTGTTTGGCTCTGCCACCAGCAGTTTTTGAAGAGAAGAATTGGCCTCCTCAGATTTACCTGATTGGAAAGCGACCTGGGTAAAAAACTTCTGAACCTCCAGGTTATTTGGATATTTCTTGATGGCCTTTTTGGCGGTTAGATAGGCCGCTTGGGGTTTGTTCAGAAAGGTATTTTGAATAGAAATCAAATTCATCATTACTCTCGGAGAAGCCTTGTCCATTTCCACCAATGATTGCAAATAGGGTTCGGCTGCCTTGTAATCTTGTGCCTCCATCGCGCAAAGAGCTGCATTGAAATACCCAAAAGTATCCTGAGGAGAAATCAAGGTCAATTGACCAAAATTCCATTCTGCCTCCTTTAATTTTCTTTGGATGTAGGCATCATTTGCTTTGTTTGAAAAGAAGATGTAAAGGTTAGACTTATCGACCATGATCATCGATTCTGTTATGGTATTTCCTATGTCCAAGGAGGCTGCCTTTGTCCAGGCAGCAGTTACAGCTCTTACCATATCAGATTCGTCCATTCCGCTTTTTTTGATACCCTGTTGGATCATTTTGGCATACACCTTTGCATAGATAAGCCAGCCCTCAGCTGTCATATGGCTCCCTTGGCTTGCCTCAGTAATGATCCTTTCGGCTTCTAGGTATTGTCCCTTGTCGAGAGCCTTCTTGCTTTGCTTGACATACTTTTGTCCAAAGGTCAAATAAGGAAGGAAGCATAGAATCGTTAATGCAGTGGTAGCAATTCTTTTCATCATTTTCTCTAGTGTTTCTATCCTATAAGGATAATAAGTATCCATGAATCAGGAAAGAGGCGCTTGTGTAAACCGCTTCAATTTGCCCCTGCTTGGCTCTTATCATGAACTTGCGTATTTTTCTACATTCTATCTACGAAAAACCTACAATATGAGAATTGCCACACTACTCGTCTTAATCCTGGGAATATCCCTTTCATTTGCACAAGACAAACCCAAGAAATGGGATGTCAACAACCCTCCAGGTGCCTACAAAGAAGTCAAGATTAATACAACTGAAGGGACTTGGATGAACCTGGATGTAAGTCCAGATGGCTCTATGGTTGTATTCGATATACTGGGAGACATTTATATTATGCCCATATCAGGTGGAAAGGCAAAAGTTCTTCGTTCAGGTTTAGCATGGGAGGTACAACCTAGATTTAGTCCAGATGGGAAAAAGATTGCTTTTACCTCAGATGCTGGGGGCGGTGACAATATCTGGATCATGAATGCCGATGGTTCTGAAGCGAATCAAGTCAGTAAGGAAAGTTTCCGTCTTCTCAATAATCCCGCCTGGATGCCTGATGGTCAATACATTATAGCCAGAAAGCACTTCACCTCAACACGATCTCTTGGGGCAGGAGAAATGTGGATGTATCACATTTCTGGCGGAAAAGGTGTACAGTTGACCAAGAGAAAGAATGACCAACAAGACGTTAATGAACCCTCCATATCTCCAGATGGACGTTATGTCTATTATTCAGAGGATGTCTATCCAGGTGGATATTTCCAATACAATAAGGACCCGAACGACCAGATTTTTGTAGTCAATCGATATGATCGCCAAACTGGTACGGTAGAAAGAGTTACAGGAGGACCTGGAGGCGCTTGTCGCCCACAAATCTCGAGAGATGGAAAAAAATTGGCCTTTATCCGAAGGGTGAGAACTGAAACTGTGTTATACGTTCACGACATGGAAACGGGACAGGAATTCCCCATTTTCAAAAATCTATCCAAAGACCAACAAGAGGCATGGACTATTTTTGGGTGCTATACAGGATTTTCATGGATGCCAGGGGATAAAGAGATCGTCATCTGGGGAAAAGGAAAAATATGGAGGGTTGATGTAACGGATAAATCCAGTAAAGAAATTCCATTTGAGATCAACGGGACTCATAAAATTGCAGAAACGGTTAGGTTCAAGCAACAGGTATATGAAGATGAAATCGACATCAAGGTCATTCGTCAATTAATTACTTCTCCCGACAACAAATCACTGGTTTTTAATGCCATCGGTCATTTATGGCAAATGGATTTACCTAACGGAACACCCAAACGAATTACCCAGGATGCTCATTTCGAGTATGAGCCAGCTTTCTCAAAGGATGGGAAAAAATTGGTCTATACAAGTTGGGATGATATACAGATGGGAGCTATCCATGTAAGAGACTTAGAATCAGGCAATACCACTACCCTAACCACACAAGCAGGTATCTACAGAACACCAGCTTTTTCTCCTGATGGCAAACAAATCGTCTTTCGCAAAGAAGCCGGAAATACCCACCAAGGCTATGTGCACACGAAACAGCCAGGTATTTATGTCATGCCTGCTACTGGAGGAAAGGCCACCCTAATCAGTAAATCGGGTGAATACCCTGTATTCAGTCAGGATGGAAGAAGGGTTTTTTATCAGACAGGTGGATATCTCTTCGGAAGTTTAAAGAAGGCCTTTAAATACATGGACTTGGAAACGAAAAAGGAACATACTGTTTTCACCTCCAAGTATGCCAACAGATTCGTAGTCAGTCCAGACAACAAGTGGATAGCCTTTAATGAATTATTCAAAGTCTATGTAGCAGCACTTCCTCTCCATGGAAAACCAATCGACCTGAGCGGTGCTACCAAAAGTATTCCGGTTGTTCAAGTGGGAAGGGATGCAGGGATTAACCTACATTTTTCTGCTGACAGCAAGGAGATTCACTGGACGCTAGGCAATGAGTATTTCACAGACAAACTAACGGAACGTTTTAAGTTTCTGGATGGAGCCTCAGCAAAGCTACCGCCTATGGACACGACCGGCTTGACCATTAGTCTAACAGTAGCCAGCGACAAGCCAAAAGGTATAATTGCCCTTACCCAAGCAAGAATTATCACCATGGAAAAGGAGGAAGTCATCGAAGATGGAACCCTGATCATTCAAGATAATCTTATTCAGAAAATTGGTCCTTCCTCTCGTGTCAGAGTGCCCGAAGGAGCGAAGGTATATGATTTGGAAGGCAAAACTATTATGCCTGGTTTGATTGATACTCATGCTCACCTAGGTGCTTTTCGCTTTGGTCAAAGCCCACAGAAACACTGGCAGTACTACGCTAACCTGGCGTATGGAATTACGACTACACATGACCCTTCCTCCAATACAGAAATGACCTTTACCCAATCCGAAATGGTAAAGGCAGGCCTAATGGTAGGTCCTAGGATTTACTCTACTGGAACTATCCTTTACGGGGCAGATGGAGACTTCCGAGCTCTTATCAATAACCTTGATGATGCAAAATCGGCCCTACGTCGAACCAAAGCCTTCGGAGCTTTTTCAGTTAAATCCTATAACCAACCCAGACGAGATCAGCGTCAACAAGTGATTGAAGCTGCTCGACAACTTGGTATAATGGTATACCCAGAAGGGGGTTCCTTCTTTTACCACAATATGACTATGGTGGTAGACGGACATACCTCAGTAGAGCACAATATACCAGTGGCACCCTTGTACAAAGACGTTGTAGACTTATGGTCTTCCACCGGTACAGCCAACACCCCTACCCTAATTGTAAACTATGGTGGCCTAAACGGAGAGTACTATTGGTACCAAAAAACCAATGTATGGGAGAAAGACCGATTGCTTGCCTTCACCCCAAGAAGAGTGGTAGATTCAAGGTCCAGACACAGGGTCATGGTACCCGATGAAGAATATGACAACGGCCACATTCTCGTTTCCCAATCCTGCAAGAAGCTACAAGATGCAGGTGTAGATATGTGTACAGGTGGACACGGTCAGCTACAGGGTTTAGGGTTGCATTGGGAAATCTGGATGCTCGAACAAGGTGGAATGTCGCCTATGGAGGCTTTGAAATCTGCTACCATCCGCGGAGCAAAGTATATCGGAATGGACGAAGAAATCGGTTCATTGAAGAAGGGTAAAATCGCAGATCTGATTGTCATTGATGGAAACCCCCTTGAGGATTTGAAGCAAACAGAAAATGTGATATACACTATGATCAATGGCCGTATGTACGATTCTAGCACCATGAATGAGATGGGTAACCGTCCTAAGGAGAGAAGTAAATTTTACTGGGAGCTTCCGGGAAGCGGAAATGCCTATCCTTTCTTCGAAAAAACATCATCCTTTATGCGCCCTACCTGTGTATGTAGGCAATAAAAACGATTCCTCATTAAAAAGGCCCTGTTTTGTCAACAGGGCCTTTTTAATGTTCATATTATCCTACACACTAGACAACACCCCTCAATTTTCGCAAGAGTCCACTAAGCTGCTTGGCCTCTTCAGAACTTAACCCTTGAACCACCTTGTCGAAATCATCAATCACGGGCTCTATCTGATCCAGCAAGTTTAATCCTTCTTTTGTAATCTCCACCCTATTTGACCTTTTGTCCATCGAACAGGCATTCTTACAGATAAGATTCTTCTTGCAGAGGCGATCAATGATACGGCTGGTGTCAGACATCTTGTCGATCATTTTGTTTTTGATCTCAAGGATAGATAAGTCCGTGTCTCCCTTGTGCCCTCTAAGAATTCGGAGGACATTGAATTGCTTAATGGTCAATCCAAATGGTTCAAGCAAGTCCTTGATTTCGTAACGCAGCCAATTGGCTGAAAGGAGAAGGTTGATTCTCAATTCATGCCATTCATTTAGATAATCGGTTTGTTTGGGTTGGATATTTTGTTCTTCTACCATGGTTGCAGGTTCAACTTGGGTGGGATAGTATGTGTCTAATTTGTTCTATTTCAGTATGCTTACTCCAAGATATTTTATGAGAAAGAAAATGAGAATTAAACGACTATTCAATTTAGCCCCAAGAATACTAACCATAATCTTTAAAAAAAAGTTTTCTGAAATATGAGTAGAGCGGAAATCGTCAAAAGGTTGAATTGTTCAAGGAGAGATGGTTATTTTTGATAATTATTTTGAGAAGGAGAACCATCCTTTTTTTGGAAAATGGAAAAAAGCGAGATATTATAGTTTTGACTAAATCCTGGCAAGAAGGGAAGCAACCTACAAATCATCAAAAGCTTCTTCCCTTAACCAATCACCCCTTCTAAGAATTCTATGGGCAAAAGGAAAGACATGTTTCCCGATGATGAAGAGATTATCCAACAAATCAGATCGGGTGGGATAGGAAGGCAGAAATATGCGTCAAAAATTTACACCCAATACATGGGCTATGTCATCAAGGGCAAGCAGCGATACAGACTTAGCATGGAAGAGGCGCAAGATGCTTATGCTGACGCTGTTATAGGAATTTGTCGCCATATTGAAGAAGGGAGATTCAGAGGCGAAAGTAAACTATCCACCTACCTTTTCAAGGCTTTTTCTAACAGATGCGTTGATAAACTTCGAAGACGTGCGTCCAATAAAAATGTAGCATGGGAAGAAATACTTCCTACGATGCCGGACAAGGCCAAAAATATGATCCAGGAACTCATTCTAAAGGAAAAAACGGATCTATTGCTGGCACTCATGGATAAGCTAGGTGAAAGCTGTAAGAAAATTCTGATTGATTCAGAATACTACGGCTTCAGCATGGACGAGATCGCAGAAAGAACAGGATTTAAAAACGCAGCCTCCGTATCCAGCATGAAATACAAATGCATGGATAAACTGAGAAAACTTCTCAGAGAAAGAAATATTGACAACAAAATGTAGGCTAAGTAGACATGGCAGTAAACGAATCAAACAGTCTAAGCCCTGAGCGTATCCAACTTTATCTGTCCGGCCAGATGACCGAAACGGAACAATCGGCTTTTGAAAAAGATATGGAACAGAATCAACAACTCCGGGATGCAGTTAAAGAAGCTGCCCTTGCCACATGGACCATTAAGGCCTATGCTCAAGAAGAAGAAAAAAGACAGCTCAACAGCCTCTACAAGGAGGAAGCTTCTGTACAAAGGCTCAATCAAAAAAGGTGGGTTCCTATTATCGCAGTAGCCGCGACCCTTTTGGTGCTCCTCGTAGGATACTTTGTGATCAATCCCCTACAGGGGCCTCCATTACAGGATTTGATGGCGACTTACTATGAATTGCCTCAAGCTCCTGACCTGATGTCTACCGATGTCGAGCAAGCTATCAAAGAGGCAGACATGGCCTATTCTGCAATGGAATGGGAAAAAGCCGTTAATCTTTACCATCAAATCCCGCAGGATTCTCTATCCTCCTTCGATCAATCCAGAATTTATCTGTATCAAGGTTTGTGTCTCATTAAACTGAAGAAATATCAGGAAGCAGAGAACACATTGCTAAAGGCTCACCAGCACCAAGATCAACAAGATTGGTACCTAAGTCTTATCTATTTGGAGCAAGAGGACTACGAAAAGGCAAGCAAAATGCTGAACCAGATTAAGGATAAAGGAGATCCTTATTTTACAAGTAAGGCTGAAAAATTACTCAAGGCCTTGAAGGAGCAGTGATTTCTTATCGCAGGGATCAAACTCGATTCATTCTCCAATAAAATAGACCAGCTATCACGGTCAGGAGGAAGAGAATGACCCAAAGGCCATAGGATTGCCAGAAGGTAGGCCAGACGACCTGATCATTTCCGATGAGGATATAGGTCGCCCAATAATAAGGATGAACCAAATCAGGACTTGAGGTTGACAGAAACTCTTGACGCGCCTGTTGCAAGGCTTCAGAAGGCTTTTTTCCTTGGCGGAGATAAGTGTAAAATTGCTCTGTGATAGGAGAAGCTGCTCGGCCGTCAGCCTTCCATAAGCTCGTCATGATATTGTCAGCGCCCGCCATTCTGAAACCACGAGCAAGACTCATCACCCCCTCCCCTCTTTCAAGTTTGCCATAACCCGCATCACACGCAATCAGGCTCACAATCTTATTGGGTAAGGAAAGGCCATACAACTCATATGTATAGAGTTTGCCATCTCCCAAAGAATCAGGCTGCCCTCCAAAGTCGAGGTATGCATTCAAAGGATCCTCCACATCCGCGTTTCCATGAACAGCTAAATGAAGGGCTTCAAAATCAGCTGAATAGGAGCGAAAATTAGCTTCTGATGCATTTCCAGCTAAAAAAGCCTGACTTCTTCGCCTTTCACTTATCTTGCTTGCAGTCTCTTGGCTGTTTTGTAAGCGCAACATTCCTTCATATGCTGGAGCAAAGGATGCAACCTGCTGAGATGGCTTAGTCCCATGACTTCCTTCCCACCCTACCAGCGAAGCGGTATTTAAATAGTGAATCTGATAAGCCTGAAACAAATAAGGTAGATTCCTGAAAGAAGATGCTCCTGAAGACGGCGCCAAGAGAAGGGTTTCGAAAGGGAGATAGGACAAAGGCCCATCTGGAACAATATACAGTTCTCCTCCATCTGTAGATTCAAGGGGGCCAGCCAATAGATCCTCATAGAGACCATGGGAGAAATCGGCAAATTCCTCTAATTTTTCTGGCGATACATCTGGTTTGTTCAAATTCTGGGTAAATGCCTTAAGATTTTCCTCAAAATCTTCCCCCAAAGGAATACCGAATAACTGAATGTCTCTTTGCCTCACTACAAAAATATAGACCTCCACAGTCCCCCAAAAGTAGGTGAGTAGTATGCTATTTCCATTTAGTTCTTGTTGGAATAATTCGGGTCTAACTTGAGGGAAATTCTGGTTTTTATTGGCGAAAAGGGGATAGGTCCGTTCAAGGTCCTTCTCTAAACTCAACAGCTCATTTTCCAGCTTTAAAAGGGTCGATTTCCAATTACGAAGGCGTGTTGAATCGCTGGCAGAAGAGAATGTATTGATTTTGTTGCTGAAAAAGCCAATATCTGCACGTAACCCCTGATAAACTCTGCGAATACTATCTGGTATGTAATTGCCTGAAACCGTTTCTGTTTGAAGCATTTCCTCGATCAGCAACCTTGATTTGATTTCATCCGCAAATCTAAAGGCAATCCAAAGAGATTGAGGGTTTCCTTTTTGCAGGAAACGGGCTTTTTCAGCTTTTATTCCTATTTCTATAATGGGTCTCGCAGACTGAGAGGTTCCTAATTTACCTTGATCACTCAGTTGTAATTTCTGAATCTGAGGTAATACCTCTAATGTCAGCTCAACTGTTTGGCGAATTTGGTTTAGAAGGGATTCTTCGGGATTTGACTCGTACATGGCCCATAGACTCTTTGCCCTGATCGTGAGCAGGCGCAACATATACCAATAATGATCAATGTCTGTAGCCGCTGGTAATTCTTCCCAATCGGAAGGTTCAGAAGGCTGGCTTTGGAGAATAGCCATCGCCTTCTGAAGCTCAATCAGAGCCTCCTTGTACTTACCTGACCTCTCCAGTAAGTCAGCAGCATTTGCATAGGCCCAAACAAGGGTAGGATTTACCTTGTTCCTCCTAGCTAACCTGATTTCTTGCGACCCTCGCAAATTAACAAGGGCCTGAGTTGTATCCTGTTCTAGCAAATTGATGGTAGAAAGGACAGATAAGGCCTCCTGTTGGTAGTGGACCTTCTCATCAATCAATACATTACGCCCTTTGTCCAGAAAGTATCTGGCAGAGTCTGGCATATCCTTTTCTACATAGGCAGCTGCCATTCCATAACAAGATCGGACAAAAGTCTTTTCATCTGCAAAAGGAAGAAATTGCTTGTAAATTCTAAGGGCCTGATCGTGTTCTTCCTTGTTTCTAAGAGTCCTTGCAAGAGACAATACCGTTCGATTGATATGCTTATAAGCTGGTCTTCCTTGCTCCTCCCATAGGCGATAGGACATGTCATAATGCTTGATAGCCTGATCTAAGTCCTCAATGTCAAGGTAAATACTCGCCAATTGGTGGTTATTAAGGGAAAGGCTAGCAGAATCCATCCCTGGGAGGTTCATGATTTCTACCGTTCGGTCAATGGCCTCATCCCATTTTCCCTTGATCGTGTAGGTCTGAACAAGGTTGTTGAGTGCCATCCTGTATACGCGATGTTCTGGCCCTAATAACTCCTTGCTTCTTTGGACAGCCCACTCTGCGATCTGCTCTGAGCGTTGATAGTTTCCAACCTTATTTTCGGCACTGGTCAAACCAACCAAGGCGCTACCATAATAGATCCACATTTCCGTCTCTTCAAAAACAGGAATGATCTCCTCGTAATAGGCAATGGCATCAACAGGTTGACTTGCATAGGCTCTGGCAGCCTGTTCGTAACAGAGATATGCATCATACTTTTTTTGCTTGATCTCTGCTTCCTGCCCGTAAACAACAGACAACACACCAAAAATGAAGAGAAAGGGGAGGAATGACTTCATAAAGGAATCGCTAGGAGCTACACATACCTTCCCTGAGCTATATGTATAGCCAGTACCATAATCAGGGAAGACTTGAATCTACAAAAAAGAAAAAGACCCCACCATATATGCGGGGCCTTTCTTTTTTTCCTACAAAAAGTCCTATTGAACTTTGACAAACTTCTTTCGATAAATTTGACCGCCAACTTTAGTGGTGTAGATGTACATACCAGGACTAAGACTTTCAGTATCCAATTTAACATGCCACTGACCGTTACCAAGATACTTTCTTAGGCCATTCAGCGGAATCACCTTTCCTTGCATATCAATCACTTTCATTTCTGGATTTTCCTCCTCTTCCGAAAGAACTTCAATCGAAAGCTCATGCTGAACGGGATTAGGGAATAACTTAAGGATATCTGTTTGATTTTCTTCGTAATTATCCTTCACCCTATAGGCAAGTGGGGGCTTAGGATTGGGGGGTGTTCTGTTACATATAAGTGGAAAGGTACTCATATATTGTCTAAGGGTATGTCCGCCCTTCAACTCCTCCAAGGATTGAATTTCTATTTTGAAAAAACGGGTAGTCGGATAATTGGAAGGTAACTGAGTGGTAAAAGCTAAATCAAAAATCAAAATATCACCCCATGAGTCCAATCTCACATTGTAAGGTCCACTAGGAACTGTAGTTATGTTACCTAGGTTATCAAAATCGATCTCAAAAGTGTTTCCTACTGCACCAGGAAAATTGGTCACAGACAATGGGTTGCCATTAACATCCTCTATTGTAAAGTTAAAGACAAGGTCTACATAATGAGATATCGGTCCATCAAGGACATAATGAAACTCGTAAAATATATTTACTGTATTCCCAGCATTAGGGGGAAAGCAAACGGTTTCGGAATCATTAGGATCCTGTTGCCCTTCTCCCCTATCGCTAATGATCAAGGGGGGATCTGTTGGAATGGCCGGAATTTCTTGAGCAAATAGGGAAAGGCCGATTGAAGTGGCCAATAAAAGAGCGAGCGCTCTTAGTAGGGTAGTGTAATACATGTCGAATAATTTGGAGGTCATTGTTTAATCAAGTCATGGAATCAGTTCTATAGCCTTTGATTGTTCCACCTCGTGTATTTTAAAGATATTGATTAAATCCACCTAAAGAAACAATCGGGACTGTTTTCCATCTATTTCTTATGTGACGCAGCTTATACTTGCATCTCAACCGACTTTCAAAAAAAATCAAAATTGAGCTCCCGTTGAGGTAGCCAAGCTCAATCAATTGATCATCAAATGAAGGTTCATCACAATAAAATGGGTTGACCCGTTTCCCCCTAATAGTGGCTTGCTATGCAAAGGGAACCCTTTCTCTCTTTCTTCCAGGTAATGTCCTCCTTCAAGCCTGGTTTGCTGAATGAGTAAGGACCTAGTGGTCAGGGCCAACCGTTGTATGTTAGGCAGGAATTGTACTCCCTGCCTATAATCTTCAGGACGTGTGTTTTTCTGCCAAGCTTATGCATGGTGCTGTAGGGACATAGGAGGACAGCCCACAGAAAAACATACCCATACATGTGAAAACGCTTCTAATTTCATTGGACGTAAGCTTTTCATCTATATAAACCTCCACTCTTTATTTTTTTTTTTTATCCAAATCAACCTCCAACAACAAAAAGGGCTTCGCTTGCGCGAAACCCAGGTATCTATAAAGCAAATACGTAATCCCAATTAGAACAGAGGTCCATTAAGAATCCCACCATCAGAAACAAATACCCCTCCTGTTGTATAGGAAGCTGCGTCTGATGCAAGGTAAACTGCCAAACCGGCCATTTCTTCAGGCTTGGCCATTCTACCTAAGGGCACTTTGTAAGGTAGAGATTTCATCAGCCCTTCATTCGACCATAGGCCAGTACTAAGCTTGGTTTTAACCAAACCTGGACAAATGACATTTACCCTGATATTATCCTTGCCCCACTCTGCAGCTTGGTTCTTCCCCAGCATGATAACTCCTGCCTTACTCACATTGTAGGCTGCAAAGAGCGCAGAGGCATGTAGACCTTCAATAGAAGAAATGTGAATGATACTTCCTCCCCCTACTGCCTTCATATGGGGAAGGGCCAAATTGGACAAAAACATGCATGAATGCAGGTTGATATCCAGTGTTTTTTGATAGACGGATTCGGACATACCTTCAATGGGACCAAAGTATGGGTTCGTAGCCGCATTGTTGATCAGGATGTCAATTCTACCATAGGTATCTATCGTCTTTTGAATGAGTTCTTTTCTTGCTTCTTCATCTCCCACATGGCAAGCGATGCCAGTCGCTTCAAGGCCTTCGCTTTTGAATTTGGCAGCTACCTCATCTACAGCCTCCTGCTTACGTGATGAAATAACCACTTTGGCACCAAACTCCGCCAATCCATGGGCCATGGCTTCACCAATTCCCTTGGAAGAACCGGTCACAATGGCCACTTTTCCTTCCAGGTTAAACAGATTTTTAATATTCATAGTCTTGTCGTTTTAGTCTTACTTGATCAGGATTTTTTCTGTTTCCGCATGAAACGCAAGGTAAATCTGATGTCCTCAAACCAATTAAAAGTCCTTGGGCTCAAATCCTGAGTTGGATTGTCGATAAGTTTTGAACAATAAGCTTCCAGCATCTCTACTGCTACTCCGAAGGTTGAAAAGGCAGGATTGGTGGTTTGCTTATGGTAATAGCGATAATAGATTTGCTGAATGATTCCAGCCAACCTAAAGAGTCCAAAAATGTAATAGTATTTGATATTATCTGTGGAAAGGCCACTCTTTTCCATGTAATGGGCGACAACCTCATCACGGGTCATCATTCCTTTGGCTTGGGTAGGCTGCCTGCTCAATAGTTTCATGCAACGAGGATCATCCGCCTGTATCCAATAGGCCAAAGAGCCTCCAAAATCCATCAATGGATCACCGACCGTAGCCATTTCCCAATCCAACACCCCCATGACCTGCGTCAAATCCTTTTGATCATATACCATATTGTCAAAGCGGTAGTCATTGTGGATGATAGATGCTCCTACATCCTCAGGCATCTTTTCCACCAACCAATTCATGACCTTTTCGCAATCAGGCACATCGGGGGTTCGCGCCTTTCTAAACCTACGATTCCATCCCTCCACTTGCCTTTTGACATAGCCTTCCCCACGGTAATAATCCTCAAACCCAATTGCCTTGTAATCCAATTGATGAAGGTTGACAAACTCGTCCAAGGTGCGCACACAAATGGCCCTCACTTGCTCAGGGCTAAGTTGAAGTGATTGGTCAAATCTCGTCCTTGGGATATACCCTTTCAGGCGCTCCATGACATAAAACTCAGATCCTATCACCTCAGGGTCTTCGCAGAAATGAAGCATCTTTGGCACAGGATAATGCCCATCCAGACGCTTCATGATATCAAATTCTCTTCCCATGTTATGGGCAGACTTCGCCTTGGTACCCATTGGAGGCCTCCTAAGGATCAATGAATCATTGTCGAAATCCAACCTGTAGGTTAGGTTGGATGCCCCTCCTTTGAATTGCAAAATGGTAGGAATTCCCTCCAGATGAGAAAGATGTTGCCTCAAGTAATCTGCAATCACCTGTGGGTTAATCTCCTCTCCTTTTCGTACCCGGCCAACCTTGTCCTTAATAGGTTCTGACATAGGTAGGAGTAATTATTTGTATTTTTTCATTTCCCAACGAGCTACCAGGCTCTTGTGTACCTCATCTGGTCCATCCGCTAATCTCAATACACGTGCATAGCTATACATCGCCACAAGAGGCGTATCATTGCTCAAGCCCATCCCACCAAACATTTGCATCGCTTGGTCAATAACTCTACAGGCAACCTCTGGAGCCACTACTTTAATCTGAGATACCTCAGAAATGGCAGACATGACCCCCATATTATCCAGTAACCAAGCCGTCTTCATGGTCAATAGCCTTGCCATGTCAATATCCATTCTTGCTTGGGCAACAATGTGCTGATTGTTGTTTAAGTAAATGATAGGCTTTCCAAAGGCAACTCTTTGTAGACCTCTTTCAATCATCAACTCAAGAGCTCTTTCAGCCGTTCCAATCAAACGCATACAGTGGTGGATTCTTCCAGGTCCCAAACGTCCCTGTGCAATTTCAAATCCCCTTCCTAATCCAGCAATTACAGCTGATTTGGGCAACTCTACATTGTTAAAAGATACCTCTCCATGTCCAAATGGCGGATCAAAGGCATTGAAGACAGGAAGCATTCTCTCAATCTTTACCCCTGGGGTATCCAAAGGAACCAATACCATAGAATGACGTTTGTGCTTAGGCGCATCGGGATCAGACAAGCCCATAAAGATCAATACTTTACAGTTAGGGTGCCCAATACCAGAACTCCACCATTTGCGTCCATTCAATACGATGGTATCTCCCTTGTCAGTAATGGTCGCCTCCATATTGGTGGCATCAGAAGAAGCTACATCAGGCTCTGTCATACAGAAGGCAGATCTGATTTCTCCTTCTAACAATGGCTTCATCCAGGTTTCCTTTTGCTCCTCACTTCCGTACTTCCACAATACTTCCATGTTCCCGGTATCGGGTGCATTGCAATTGAAAATTTCTGGTGCAAGAAGAGACAAACCCGTGGCTTCTGCGATGGGCGCATATTCAAGGTTAGGAAGGCCTTGCTCATGATGTGGCAGGAACATGTTCCACAAACCTCTTTCTTTGGCTTCTGCTTTAAGAGCGACTAACCTAGGGTCCAGGGTCCAACTGGTCCAATCGCCATTAAGAGCTGCATGATGTGTTTGAAGAATTTCCTGTTCCAGAGGAATGATTTTCTCTCTGACAAAGGCCTGAACAGCCTCGAGTTTTTGACGTGCATCCTCAGAAATGGAATACATGTTGCCACCGTCTTTCATTGAGTAGTAGTTAATTTCTTGTGTGAGTCCTTTGTTTCAATCAATGATAAAAAATAGTATGCATGAATACTAATTTTTGTGCATTCCCTTGCCAGAAAGATGTAGAGGCAGCTCCCCCCATTGGCAAAAAATCCCAAAGTCAATATTTCATAGGAAAAATCGATTAAACTTCACCCCCAGCTATGGGTAATATGGATAGACAAGCAAACACTTCATTATCCTATGCGAATATTGATCAAAACAGCCTTCTTTATGGCCATTAGCTTATTCTTGAGATCTCCCCTAATCGGCCAGGAAATCATCCATGAAATTATTCCTCCTCAACAATTATTCAGGTCCAATAGTGCTCATTTTTATATCGACAATGATGTCTTCTCCAGGCTACTGACGAGTAGAGATAGAAATTACACCATGGGCGTAGGCTTTGGCTATGCACATGAGCGGCTGGTTGATTTCCCCTTAATTGATGTTCAACAAAAAGCATTGAGGGCTTTTTGGGCCTTGAGTCATCCCAATGGGAAAGAACATGCAAAGAGGTTAGAATGGCTAACCCCCAGTTTGACCCTGGCCAACAAGAGTTTCACCCCTGAAGATTTGGCTGAAGAAGCCCCTGTTTTTAATGATCGGCCCTACGGTAACGTAACTCTGCTTGAATCACGAGTAAGACTTTGGGATCCAGCGCAAAACACCTCTCACGCCTTTACCCTGTCAGTAGGCGGATTGGGATTGCCCATGGCAAGAGAGACCCAAATTCTGTTTCACAAAATTCATCAAGCCTTTAAAGAAGACTCGAAGGCAGAAATCCCAGAAGGTTGGGATAACCAGATTTCTAATCCTGGAGAATTGACTTTTCAGATTCATTATGGAAGAGAAAGATATTGGTATGCCAGCAAGTGGGTAGTCAATAAGAAGGATGTATTTGTGGATTTAAGAGAAAGCATTGACCTATATGCGGGCTACCAAACCAACCTTAGTTATGCCTTGACTGGACGAATGGGCTGGAATGAAAACAAGCATGGTTCTAAACGTGCAAGGACATGGTATGGATTTGTAAGGGCTAGACCCACCATTGTTGCTTACGATGCCCTCCTACAGGGCCAGTTTAAAGAATCCGCTTACACCCTAGAATCTACGGATATCAACACCTTTGTAGGGGAATTTTCTGCTGGAATGGGGGTGAGTTGGCCTTGGGGAAAAAATCGAATGCATCTGCTATATGGCTATTATTACAGAACGCCTGAGGCTTCGTTCAATGGAAATAGCTATGCACACACCTGGGGTAGGTTTCAGTTGGTCTATAGCTTTTAGGTTAAATGGGGCTCAGTTTCTTTATCCTATTAGACATAAAAAAGACCATAGAATTTATTTTGCTGCCAATATTTTACAAGTTATCATGTAATCAATGACCTTTATTGTTAAGCTATTGAAAAAAGGAAATTGTAAATCCTATAGAAATGGAGCTTCGGAATAAATTATATGCATTGGATCATTTAGAGTTACTTTCCATGAAGGCTCAGCCTCAAGCATTCCCCGAACACTATCATGAAACTTTTTGCATATCCCTGATTAGATCAGGAATGGAAACTATCAAAATGAATGGGATAGAAATTTTCTGTCCTGCGGGAAGTATTTCTCTTAATAATCCATTCGAAATCCATTCAAATCCCATTATTCATAATGCTCAAGAACTCTCATTCGATACACTGTATGTATCTCAAGAACTGATGGATTATATTGTTGAAGAAGTACAGGTTTTCTTCTCCAAAAGAATCTACACCCATCCTATTTTGGTAGGTTTATTCGACCAAACAAGCAGAAGCATCAAAGAGAACCACTCATTGCCTGACATTGAGTCTTCACTTACTTCATTCCTAAGGAAACTGTGGGAAAACAGCAATCAGGATCAATCCCTACATCCGACTCAATCTCTTGATGATTGGACTGAATTGTTTTCGTTTATCAATTCATCACTCGACCAAAAATTGAATCTAGTTAGCTTAGCATCCATTGTGAATATGGATAAATATCATTTTGCAAGAAGTTTTAGGAGAAGGATGGGGATGTCCCCAATGAACTATGTGTTGACAAAAAAGGTATTTGCTGCCAAAAAAGTTATTGAGGAGGACATACCGTTAGGGGATATAGCTTTTGATTTTGGATTCAATGATTTACCCCATTTCTCAAATACCTTCAAAAAATATATAGGTGTGTCTCCTTCTGTCTATCGGAAAAGCAAAGGCCAATCCCTCCTCTATTATTCAAACAAAGGATAAATCTAAGGGCCATTTGCTCGATTAAGGTAACAGTCAAACCATCTATATGACTACCTATTCCTTCATTTTATCACCTCTCTCAAAACAATCCGTACACATATATAAAAAAGTCAATATTTTACAATTCTCTTCTCTCTCCAAATCCTAGCTTTACACTGTATTCCTGAAGGTAATTCGATTTATAAGTTAAATAGTTAAAAATCCTCCCTTTACATAAGGGCTGACAAATTACAATCCTCAGGTATTTAAAGATTCATTTTTACTAATCACCCACCATATGAACCACAAATTCATTTGGCTTATACTCGCATGTTTACTTACGAATATAAGCTATGCGCAAGAATCAGCTTTTCCAAGTTATCAAGTTTCACTTTCCTTTTTTGGGGAGAATATTTCTCATTCTGGGGTGAGGCTTGGAATGATGCTTCCCATTCAAAAAGTACTTAAACATAAAAAGGCAGATGAACAGGTAGACAAAGCTTGGGTGGGAGGGCTATTCCTTACCTACTACAAGGACCCAAGGAATCATCAAGGTTTGATGTTAACAGGTTCTATTGGGCGACAGCGGATAGGGAAAAAGGGACTTCAAAGCAGCTTCAATATTGAAACTGGCTATATGCTATCCCTGCTGGATGGAGAAGTCTATGAACAAGAAGGTGAATCCTTCGCCCAGGGCAATAGAGCAAGCTCTCATTTTGTATTTGGCATAAATCCAGGTATAGGCTGGAACTTTTCCAAAGTGACTCAATTGCCTTTAGCCATTATGGCTCATCCACACATTTATGTACAAGCCCCTTACAATACACTATTCGTTCATAGGGCTGCCCTTGAGATAAAAATGATCCTTAACCTCAAGTAATTAACATGAAACAGATTACTCAATATATCATTTTCGGACTTGCATTGACATTTTTCAATTCATGTACCAATGAATACAACCTGAACGAGGAAGGCGATATGCTCTTTTTAAAGCATAAAGGTGCATCGATGCCTGTGTTGGTAAGAGGAAATTTTCAGTCGGATATCATCATTCTCATGGTACATGGAGGAGCCGGAGGGACTTCTGGTGTGCATATAGAAGATTTTAACGGTTGGATTGAACCAGAATACATGGTAGCCTACTGGGACCAAAGACATGCAGGCAGCTCTCAGGGAAACATGAGCAAGGATGATTTGACACTGGATCAATTTGCCGAGGACATGAGCTTAGTCATCGGCATGCTCAAACATAAATATGGCGAGGACAAAAAAGTATTTGCCGTTGGCCACAGTTGGGGTGTTATATTAACCACCTATTATTTGCTGACACAAGAGAACAAGCTAGAAGGTGCCATTCTTTCTAATGGTTCTCATAGTACAGAGCACGAATACAGTGCTAGAATCGATTATGTACATGATTTTGCTCAGGAAATGATGGACAAGGGAATAGACATGCCGAATCAGATTACCGCTGAAGGCAACACCTTCTCTGATTTAGAATCCGTTGTAGAATGGACCGAACAAAATGACCCAATTGACTCGTGGGAAAAGTTAAGGACATTAAATGCCTTAGTGGATGCGGTGTTTGGATATGTTCAAGAAACCTATGTTCGTGATACTTCTGATATACCTTTTCCTATTTCATCAGAGGAGATCACCTATAACTCTCCCTACCATCCTTGGGTTTCTTCCATGAATCAACTTCGCATTGCCCAATTAATCAATAACCCTACAAGGGAGAATAGCATACAGGAGTTTTATGACTTCACGCCCATGATGGATGACATTGAGTTACCCATCAGCCTTATTTGGGGAAAATATGACCACATCATCGGACCAGAGGTTGCAGAAGATTACTATGATGTGGTGGGTACTGCTGCAGAAGACAAAGAGTTAATCATTCTCGAACAATCTGGCCATAGTGGCATGTATAGAGAAAACAAGAAGTTTAGCGAATCCCTCATTCAGTTTGTTGAAAAACATCGCTAATATGATATTGTCTAATTGATAAGAAAACTGCCTTTTCAATCCGTGAAAAGGCAGTTTTCTTATGATAGGGTTCCAAGTATGAACTCCCTTTGAACCTAGTTAAACAATCGAGTGTAATACTCATCCGCCATTCTATTAGAATCAAAGAATGGAACGACCTCTCTCATGCTATTCTTCACAAGCTGCCACCAGTTTTCAGGCTGATCGTAGTACATCGGTAGAATCTCTTCAGTCAGGATTCTCATCATGTGCTGGTAATCATGCTCGTCTTGGATATCAACTGGTGCGGTTTCGTCTGCTTGAGGAATGACAAAGCTGTTGTGTCCATGCTTAGAGAACTCTGGCACCCATCCATCATTAATAGAGAAGTTTACACAACCATTCATGGCTGCTGTCATACCTGAAGTTCCAGAAGCTTCCTTGGGACGACGAGGTGTATTCAACCAAATATCAGATCCTTTCTTCAACAATGCTGAGGCATCCATTTCATAGCCAGTCACCACCGTTGCATTTTTGGCGAGGTGGGTATTCTTGACCAATCTATTGAAGAGGTCCACGGCATACTCATCTAAGGGATAAGGCTTACCTGCCCAAATGATCTGAATAGGATACTTGGTTTGGTTGAGCAATTCATAGAAGTACTGATGGTTGCGCATGATCAAGTCAGCACGCTTGTAACCAGCGAATCTTCTTGCCCATACAATCGTCAACACATCAGGATCAAGCAGGTTTCCCGTTTGATTGGCTACAAAACGGAACAGCTCTTCCTTCATTTCTCGCTTACGGTTCTTGATGCCTTCGCTATCATCTGCATCAAGGGCTGCTTTGATTTCTTTGTCCTGCCAGTATTTTTGGTTTTGAGCGTTGGTAATACCGATGATTTCAGGTTTTCCTTCCACGCCTGCCCACATTTTATTGGAGACCTCCGCATGCAGTTGAGATACACCGTTGCTCTTTTTAGAAAGCTTAAGGGCAGCTGGTGTATATCCGAAACTATCTGTGTGCTGATGGCCTGTAATATCTCTGACAGTATCTAGGGAAACTCCACTGAAGAATCCCATTCTGTTCAAGAGGTTGATGTCTCTTTCTTCATTTCCAGCTTTCACAGGGGTATGTGTCGTGAAAACAACTTTTTCTTTTACCTGCTCCGTATCTCCCAGTTTGTCATACAGGTGGAAAGCCAAAGGAAGGGCATGGGCCTCATTCATATGGTATACATCTGCTCCACCTAGTGCTTCAACCACTTTAATTCCCCCTACTCCCAAAACAATACTCTGGGCAATTCTTGCTGCAGCATTGGAATCGTATAGGTGATGCGTAATGGTCTGAGACAAATAATCATTTTCGCCCTCAATGTCAGTCGTCAGAAAGTACATTGGGATGGTACCAAATACGCTAGGATTAAGGTACCATGCTTGAGCTTTTACGTTGTTGCCACCAATGTTGACATCAACAATGATATCGGTCTGCTCAAGAAAGGAGTAATAACGCTCACGAAACAAGGCTTTCATCGAGCTATTGGAATCACGCATTTGATCGTAATAGCCATACTTCCAAAGCATACCAATACCGATCATGTTTTGCTTGAGGTCAAAGGCAGAACGCATATGCGAACCAGCTAGGTACCCCAATCCACCAGAGTAGATCCTGAAAATAGAATCAATACCAAACTCCATGCTGAAATAAGCTACTTTTTTGCTGTACTGAGCTGGAGGAGTATAAGGATGAGACCAGACGTTGTTGGTTTTCATTGAGGAGAGGAATTAAAAATTGTACCGAAAATTTTCGGTGCTAAAATTAGACAGCTTTCGCAGTTTTTCAAGTGACTAATCCCATCATTTCTTAATTCCGTAAAAAAAAAGGAGTGCACAAGGCACTCCCTGATTCCAGGTCATAACAACATGGAATCATCATGCAGCTAACCCAAAGGTATCTTAAGTACGATTTCACGACATTTTTATTACAAATCTTACCTTTCAAACAAGATTTAATACCATTTATCCAATTTTCTAATTCATGTAATAAATTTTTACTACTTTGCATATGTGTTCGAAACAAACGGCATTTTTCTTAATTCCCCCAGCCTAATCTTACCCTACTATCCTTGATAAGAACACAGCGAAAGAGGCTCCTAAATGTAAATAGGCTATATTTTTACAATAAAAGCCATTGAATACAACACACGGAGCCATCATTATTACAGCCACCTCCTCCATGTGAGAAAACGGCTTAAAATTGAAAGATTAAACTTTTTTTGCTCTAAAAAATCTACGGAATATCACTTATGAAAACCTGGGAAGAATTTCAAACAGCGTACCCTTTAATGCTTCGTATTGAAAGTACCTACCAAAGACTTGAACAATTTGTAAACCGCTACCCTGCATCCGAAAGCCATATACATGGCCTTTCAGAGGAGGACATTCAGGATGCCAAAGAGGTTATCCTGGAAGAAATCCGAATGGACGCAGCCTCTATACCTGGGCGCATCTATTATTGGCTCTACCCGTTTTACGAGGGTAACTTCCTCAAACTGGTAGCAGCCTTGGGCGCCTGCAACATGATGGATACCCAAAAAGATGATCCAGAGACTCAAACCGCTTTTTTCCGCTTTTTTAAGACTGTACCCATGCAGGAAAGATTAAAGCTTGGAGAAAAACTCAACCAACCTGAACTAACTGAAAAGGCCATTAGAATTCAGGAAAAAATTAAGGCTAGAAAAGCACATATCAAGATTAGACTGGACAAATTCCACTCAAATTAACCAACTGTATACCAACTAATTATTCCTAACCCCCTGTCTGTAAGCCCCATTTTTTATAGAGCTTATGTTGAGCTATCCTTCCGTCATGGGAGGATAGCTATTTCGTTTTTATGCTGGTTTACACGCTTGCAATTCAAACTCCAATAGCGTATTTTTCGTTATAACAGATGTGGAAACTGAAATAGTGGAGAATGAATAATCAAGGAAAAAATAAACTGTTCTTTGTTCCCATTGCTTGGGAGGGGGATGATGTACCAGAAACACCCGCTCTACCTTCTATCATAGAGATACCCATAGGAGCTGCTTCTGCTGCATTGATCACAGGCATTCAGGCAGCCATGCAGGAGGGAAACAACAGCATGCAGGAATGGAGAGACGGAAAAATCAACGAAGCTCAGTATACCAATCGCATCGTTCATAAAGGAACTCAAGGTGCCATGAAAGGTGGCATCAGAACCGCAGGTGCCATTGGACTTTCTCAGGGCCTGAGGATGGCCATTACCAAAAAGTGGGGAGAACAAGTCCTGAAAAGATTGACACGCTTTAACTTCCTGGGATCAGTCTGTTATGGTATTGTAGACCAAACCTCACATACCATCCAACTCTTCTCTGGAAACCTCAATCAACGGGATTACAAAGTTAAAAGTGTTGAGAATGTAGGAAGTACAGGAGGTGCCATAGGTGGTGCAGCGCTAGGCTCTGTATTGGGTTCAGTTGTACCTGGTTTAGGTACCGGAACTGGAATGCTCATCGGAGGTATGCTCTCCATGATGGGTGCGATGGGAGGAGCCAATGTAGGCAAGCAAATTGGAGAAGAATGGTTTCCTCATGAAGAAGGAAACAAGCAAGCCCCTCAAGCCGCAGAGAATAAAGAATAACAAGAAAATATATCATTTACAGGCAGGAAGCTTTGTCTTTCTGCCTGTTTTTTTATTTTAGACCAGTATCTCAAGGATAGGTACAACTCCTGCTCAATCACATTTCTCTCTTTACCCAACAGAAAGAAGACTTACACTTGCATGAATCCTGTCGATAGTGGATGGCTACGTGCATATATGATTTATAGATCGAGGCGATGGAAAAACCATGAGCCTCCCGTTGCTGTTGAGGTATTGAAACAATATGCTAGCCCTTATCAATACCTGTATTACCTACTGCAGCCCACGGGTTTGATGTATGGTTACCCAGTAAGATTCATCGAAGATCCCCATCCGCAAATCGAAGAATGGTCCGAAAAAGACAAGTTAAAGGTACTTTTGGCAGAAGCCTTTATTGATTTGGGCTTGTATTATTACCAGCGAGAGGAAGAAAGCCTCTACCAATACATGAAGCGCATCGTAGCAGATGTACTTGAATTTTATAAGGAACACTACAAGCTTTACAGCAAATATCCGCTTAAAACCCTCAAGAAAAAGGGCAATCCCATCAAACAGCTCGAATATGTCATGGACAAGCGGATCAACAATGACTACGACTGGCGAAACATTTGGGCAACATTTTTTCACAACTCTCTCTTGTTTTTCGATTTGATATATTTTGTCAAATGGAAAGAAGGAGAAAATATCTTCGCAGAAGAAGGTCCCAGCAAATTGCGCATTGATACAAGGGCCAACATCCTTCGGGTTATAGCGGCAGCTGCCCACTCCGATCAATTGATTACCCCCTTTGAGTCAGAACTGTTTTACTTCTTTCTTCATTCCGCTTCCCTACCCGCCCCTCAAAAAAGACAAGCTGAGGCCGCATTTAAAAAGGGAATTGAGCTCAATGATATTGATTTATCGGGCTTCACAAGCTGGATTCTAAAAAAATATCACCTAGAATTGGCTATCCTCACCACCTACGTCAAACAAAAGGTAAGTCCCGAAGAGTATGCCTTCCTCCAACATTTTTCTGATAAACTTGGGCTTGGAGAAGAAGAGTTACACCTCAGTATGTCTAATATTGAAAATTTCGTCAAAGAATCCTGGGAGGAAGTCCATTATCTCCAGATCAAGCAAAATTATAGATTTGTCTCCGAGCAGTTTATCAGACGTATGCGTATTCTGGTGCGAAAGAACCAAAGAATGATTCGAGAAGAAATCGAAGAATCTCGGGAATTGGTACATTTACTTCGACAATCTCGCCAAAGAGAATTGACTCCATATGAATGGGAAAAAATCCGACAACAATTACTGGATATTTTGCGGAGCATACCTGCATTCGCGATCTTCATGATGCCTTTAGGGTCAATTACATTGCCAATTTTGCTTAGAATCGTTCCTAAATCCATGTTGATTCCCAGTTCCTTTCGAGAGAATCAAACAAGATATCCCTCCGAAGATTCCGAATAACCAAGAACATGCTACAAACATATATTCTTCCCATCCAAGAAAGAATTCAGGAAACTACTGATACCATCAGTTTACACTTTTTCCAACCAAAAGTTGATCGAATTCCCTATTATCCTGGACAATACATCACCTTAAAAATTGACATAGAAGGGACTACACATTTTCGCTCCTATTCTATGTCTAGTAACCCCAAACTAGACGAACAACTGAGTATAACCATCAAGCGGGTACAGGATGGGATCGTGTCTAATTATATTCACAACAATTTGAAGGAAGGCGACAGGGTAGAATTTCTTAGGCCTGCTGGCAGATTTATAGCAGAATTGGCGACCAAGCATAAACGTCATGCAGTTATGATAGCCGGTGGAAGTGGAATTACCCCAATTTTTTCCATCCTAAAAGGCATCCTATTTCAAGAACCCTATAGCCAGGTTAGCCTATTATATGCGAATAGCAAGGCAGATAACATTATTTTTCTAGAGCAAATTAATGAGCTTGCTAAAAAATTCCCTCATAGGTTCCATGTTCGCTATGTAATCAGCCAGGCCAACAATATAGCCCATTTGCCTACAGAGACGCTTCAGGGTAGAATAAATGAAGAACGATTAAAAGGCTGGATCAAGTCAATTCCTTCCGATCCTGAACAGGAAATGGACTATTATCTATGTGGCCCAACGGGTTTGTTAAATCTTTCAAAAGACTGTCTTTCCTCCTTAGGAATAGCGGAAAAGGATATTCATTTTGAACGATTTGTGGCAGATGTTGACATGGAAAAAAGGCAAAAAAGAACCTTGCAACCCTCCCGAAAAGTCAAGCTCAAAATAGGAGAAGACATTCAGGATTTATGGGTTCCCTCAGGTGCAACCGTTCTTGAAGCTGCACTCTCCCAGGGTATAGACCTCCCCTATTCATGCAAAAGAGGCGTTTGTGCTACCTGCATGGGTAGACTTCTTCAAGGTACGGTAGAAATGGATGATCCTACTGCCCTACTTGATTTTGAAGTGGAAGCAGGAAAAGTTCTCATTTGCCAGTGTATTCCAACCTCAGAAAATGTACAAATCAAAGTAGGATTATAACCTAGTCCATTTTTAAGGCCGAATCTCATTTAGTATAGGAGTGGATTATTCTAATTTTAGAATATCAAACCCACTATATATCCCTATATGAAAGGAGTTGTATTTACAGAACTACTAGAAATGGTCGAAGACAAGTTTGGATTCGACGTAGCTGATCAAATTGTAACCGAAACTGAATTGCCTTCTGGAGGTATTTATACAGCGGTAGGAACATATGAATTCTCAGAGCTAGTTACCCTTGTGATGAACCTGAGCAAAGCCACTTCCATTTCTCCTCTTGACCTTCAAAAAGCATTTGGTGTCCATTTGTTTTCACGCTTTAGCAGCATGTACGGTCATTTCTTCGAAGAGGTAGAAAATGCTTTTCACTTTCTTCAGGGAATAGAAAACTATATACACGTAGAGGTACGCAAGCTGTATCCAGATGCGGAGTTGCCTTCATTTGACATCTATCCTCAAGGTGAGGACAAACTGGTGATGGAATATAGTTCAGAAAGAGGAATGGTAGATTTTGCAGAGGGCCTAATCGAGGGCTGCCTCAATCATTTCGAAGAAACAGCAGATATCCAAAGGACTGATGTTGCTTCGGATAATTCTTACTGCAAATTTGTTCTGACCCGTTCTATGAACTAAGCATCAATGACTCAGGTGGATCGTCTGAAAAATATCCTAAAACGAGAGCGGGCTGCAAGAAAGGCTGCGGAACAAATCATTGAACAGAAAGCACTTGAGCTTTATCTGGCCAATCAAGAATTGGTTGGCTTAAACAGTGATCTCGAACTTAAGGTTCAGGAAAGGACGTTGGCCCTAACCAAGCAAATGGAAAAGGCTGAGGAAGCTACCAGGGCAAAATCTCAGTTTCTTTCCAACATGAGCCATGAGATCAGAACTCCCCTCAATGCCATCATTGGATTATCAGATATCCTGTTAGGTGAAGTGGAAGATGATTCTACCCTTGAAAACCTAAAATCCATTAAAATTTCAGCTGACAGTTTGCTTGGAATCGTCAATGAAATATTAGACTTCTCTAAGATAGAAGCTGGTGAATTGGCATTTGAAAAAATTCCCTTTTCCCTGCATAATCTCATTGATGGCATTTACAATAGTTTTAGGTTTCAAGCAGAACAAAAAGGCCTCAAACTCCTGCTTAGCAAACATGGCAGTATACCAGATGCAGTCATTGGAGATCCCACAAAATTTCAACAGATATTAAATAACCTGATTGGGAATGCCCTAAAGTTTACTCCTAAAGGACATATTCACTTTGAGTTGGAGAGTCGTCCCAAGACTGAGGATGTAATCAACCTTTATTGCAAGGTGACCGATACAGGCATAGGAATCGCCAAGGAAAAGCAAGAATTGATCTTCAATAGCTTCCAACAAGCCCATGTTGGGATGTCTAGAAAATATGGGGGAACAGGCCTTGGCTTGTCCATTACGAGAAAGCTGATCATTCTTCAAGGAGGACATATAGGTCTTGAAAGTGAATTAGGTAAAGGTTCCAGCTTTCACTTCTATCTCCCCTTAACAATAGATAAGACCAGGAAACACTCTTTTCAGGCTCATACAAATCGTGATTATTCTATTCTATCCTCTATCAAATTGTTACTGGTGGAAGATGTGAAGATGAATCAGTTCATGATGAAAAAGCTATTCGATCGATACGACATCCAATACGATATTGCAGAAAATGGGATAGAAGCGGTCAATGTCCTAAAGGATAATACCTACGACCTCGTTTTGATGGACCTCCACATGCCTGAAATGGATGGGAAAGAAGCTACCCAAATTATTAGAAACCCATCTTCAGAAGTCATAAATCACCAAGTACCCATTATTGGTCTTACCGCGGAGGCTTCTACGGAAAAGAAACAAGAAATGCTGGCAACAGGCATGGACGATTATCTGACAAAGCCCATTAATGTAGAATTGCTCTACAATAAATTGATGGATTATACGTCTAAGCCCTAAACCAAGCGGTCAATTCGATATCGCAATCCAGAATTTAAGAAGTATATGGTTATGGAAGACAGACAACAGGTCGTCTCTCTATTTTTCAGCAAATCAGAATATGAAGCTGGTTTGATAGATGTTACGGAGAGACTATATAAGCAAGTCGACAAAGAGAAAATCGAATCCATCAAATATGTGATGCACACAGCTGCTGAGGATGGAATTTACTACACAGTAGTTCTTATTAAGAAAAAACAAGAGTCGACCAAAGGAGTAATGGGCTTTACCAGATAGGTTATAGCCTCAAAAAAAAAGCACGGTTTTTACAACCGTGCTTTTTTGTTTTAATCTAATATCCGAATCATCTCTCCGTCGTAACCTTCGTTTACCCCTTCCAGATAGATTTTTTCATCTTTATTTTTGATGGTAGGATCGGCTCCAGCTCGCATCAAGACCTTGATTACCTTTACTTTTCCTTTGAAGGCAGCAAAGTGCAAGGCAGTATTTCCATCTATGTTTTGAGCATTTACATTCGCCCCAAGATCAATTAACTGCTTGGCAATCCCAGCTTGACCATACCATGCAGAGACATGCAGTGGAAGCATATCCTTCTCCATTTGGGCATGTATATCGGCCCCATGATCGAGTAAGCTAGCAGCGGCATCCTCCCTCCCATACATAGCAGCTAAATGGAGAGGCGTATTCGCGCGATTATTCCTGACTTCTACTTCCGCACCATGCTCGAGCAACACATCCTGGCAGGCCAACTTATCTAGTTTTACAGCTAAATGAAGAGCAGTCTCATAAATATAGTTTCGGCTATTAGGATCCGCTCCATGTGCCAATAACATCTCAATAATATCAACATGGCCGTGCATGACGGCGAGATGAAGTAAAGTATTTCCTTTCTTATTCTTGATTTCTGTTTGTCCCCCATCTCCCAAATACTGAGAGATAGCCTTTCCTTCATTGGCCACAATGGCCTTGTGAATCGCATAATTTCCAGTTGAAGGATCCATAGGACCTAAATCTGGCCCCTTTACTTGTTCTGCCTTCTTTGAAATCACCACCTCCTCCTTTAGTGGAGTTTTGTTGGGAATATTTAAGCCTGCTGAATTGGTGTAGGACTTTTTGCCGTTGAGTTTGTCCCCTACTTGGCTTGCGATCACCTTAGAAGACAAAGCAGTTAATGCTTCTTTTCCGGTATTTTCATTTAATTCACTTAGGATATAAAGACCAAGCTTATCTGTGGCTGAAAAGGCTTTTTCTTGAAATTCAGAGAAAGCTTCACTTTCGTAGTCATCCATGTGCCTGCAAACAACGCCAAGAACATATTTGCAGTCTACTACACCCCAACCTTGTTCCCATTCGGAATACTCAACATGATCGTTACAAATGATCATATCTACGAAGGGCAGGGTTTTTCCTTCAAAAATTATATGTCCAGAGATAATTTGTCTATCAGGAAAGGATAGGTTTCTCAGTGATTTTCTGAGTGCAGGCAGTGCAGCATCCTCGAATTCTAGCTCTAGGCTAGAAACATAATGCTGGTAACATTCCTTGAATACAGAAGCAATTTGGTGGGTGGAATGAACGGTCATTGCCTATTCGATGCCTTAGGTGAAAATTTTAAGTATTAGCTGACTTTAAAATACGGACAAAGGATCGAAATTAGATGTCTTTGAGCAATAATTGCGCTTTTGGTATCCTGTATGGTAAGAAGTTGTAGATGAATTGAAAAGATAGAAACACGAACGCTACAAATTCTTTCTAAGATTGGATAATATCCGGATCAAAAAACTTACCAACCTAGTAAAATAGCAAGCATACTTAGTACCATCAGCAGCGCTCCAAGTGTCCCCATGATGACCATCATTTTGAGTAGCATTATTTTTCCAGGATTGACAGGCTTAGGGATATCCTGGTAGGAAGGCAGTTCCCTATGAATAATAGGAAGTTGAAGGGGTAATTCCTCTTCGCTAAAGGTTGTAGATTTGGGTGGCTGAATGGACATAATCATGCGTCTATCTTTTTTCGTTACTTAATGATACGGCATATATAGCAAAAAGCTGCCCTCAGGTTCACTGAAAGCAGCTTTTTTCGTCAAATGGTGACATTCTATGTCCCAATGACCTTATATTTCAGACGGAAAAACCATTCAATCGACAAATGACCATTTTATCGGGTCAATAACCATTTTTTCAGACAAACGACAGCAAATTTCCCCTATTCGTCTTCCTTAAGGGCTGCCTCCTCCTCTTTTCTCTTATTTCTCTCAAATAAATAGAGTTTGATATCATCAAAGAAGCGTTGAGGGTTTGCTTTGGCCTCTCTCAAAAGCGAATTCAATTCCATCACAGTGATCACCAATGAATCGTGAAGTGTCTCAGTATTGATCAATTTTCCGAGCGTACTGGTAGGTTCCTTTAGTTTGCCTACCACCTCTTCAACCGTACCAACGGTAGAGCTAGCGTCGGTGAGCAAAGACTTGATTTCATCTGATGCAGCCACCAATGAGTCCGTCGTATTCTTCACGTTCGAGAAGATCTTGGTAACATTGTCATTATTCCCTTCAAAGTTCTCTACCACACTGGCAGCATTTCGGGATAGACCTGTCAATTGCTTGGCAATACTGTCTACCTCAATGGTAATACTGGTCAAGTAGGAAGTCGCATCTCGCACATTATTGATCGATGCTGTTAGGGAATTATTGGTTCCAGGGTCGGTCAGAATCTTTTGCGTTTGGGCCGTAATTTTCTGAAGCTCTGTTGCCAGTTCTGCCACCTTATAGATAATGGTGGCCCCCTGATTTTCAGCCAGTTCTGTTACGTTGTCAATGATACCCGTTTCAAGGACGCCATTGATTTCATTTCCGGTTTCATAGTACCCGGCCTCCATCAACCTACGCTTGTCCTGGCTATTGACCAATTTAATCGCCTTTTCACCCAAGACTGATCGGCTAGCGATCATGGCATCAAATGATTTGGGGATGCTCATTTTTTCGAAGAACTCCAGTTTGATATTTACCTGTCCGTTTTCAACGTCCAATTTGAAGTCCTTCACCCTTCCAATCCGCATTCCATTCATCAGAATGGGATCTCCTTCCAATAACCCATCTACATTGGGATAGGTCGAGGACAACTGCAACGGCGGCCCAAAAAAGGAGGAACCAGCCAGAAAATTGAGACCATATATCATAGCCCCTGCAGCAATGACCGCGAAGATTCCAAATTTGATTTCGTTACTCAGTTTAAACATTCGCCTTCATTTTTTGACAAGGCTAAAGCTAACCAAAAAGCTTTGGGAATTAAAGCCATAGCCCCTGTCTAATTGTGGATAGCAAAAGAAAGATGGCAAATTCGCCCATCTCCAGCCATTATTTCAGATGATACCTCCTTCCTTTTAGTAGGAAAGCATCTCCTCTACCTTTCCTGCTAAACGACCTTCTGGCAAATATATTTTTTCAAGCTCTGGATGAAAGGGTATAGGTGTATCTAAAGAACCTAGTCTCTTAACAGGCCCATCCAGGTACTCAAAGCAGTCTTCCGAAATACTAGCTGCGATTTCTGCCCCAAAAGCCCCAGTATGGGAATCCTCATACAATACCAAGCACTTGCCCGTTTTTTTAACAGACTCATAAACCGTTTCTTTATCCCAAGGAATCAAGCTTCGTAGGTCAATTACTTCGACTTCTCCGTTATAAGCATCTGCTATTTCCCTCGCCCAAATCACTCCTAAGCCATAGGTGACGATCGTAAGTTCCGAACCTTCTCGATCTACCTTCGCCTTTCCTATCGGAACAAAATAATCTCCTTCAGGGACACTTTCACTTTGGGACCGATATAAGAATTTGTGCTCAAAGAAGAGGACTGGATTCGGATCATCTATTGCCGCCATTAGCAGGCCTTTAGCATCCTTGGGAGTAGAAGGATACAGAATTTTCAAACCTGGCACGGTCGTAAACCATGATTCATTGGACTGAGAATGATAAGGTCCAGCTCCTACTCCCCCTCCACATGGCATCCTTACGACTACATCCAAGGCTTGGTTCCAGCGATAATGTGTCTTAGCAAGGTTATTGACAATTTGGTTGAATCCACACGAAACAAAATCGGCAAACTGCATCTCTACCATGGCTTTTCTTCCAGCCATGGCCAATCCTATGCCCGCACCAATAATAGCAGATTCGCAAATAGGGGTGTTTCTCACTCTTCCCTTCCCAAATTCTTCTGTAAAACCTTGGGTGATTTTGAATACACCACCGTACTCAGCAATGTCCTGACCCATTAAGACCAATTCCGGATATCGTTTCATAGATTGTCTGAGTCCGTCCGAAATGGCATCTACAAAGCGCATGTCTTGTTCGGCACTCACATTGACGACAGGTAATTCTTTGGATGGATAAAAAACTTGTCCCAATTCAAACTTGCTAGATGATTCAATTAGCTGTTCCTCGAAAGCTTCTTCAACGGCTAGATTAATCTTCTTTTTGAGGTCCTTTTTCAACGCATCAATGGTACCCGAATCCAATACTTTTTCTTCGATCAGCCAGTCCTCAAAATTGCTAATGGGATCTCTTTTTCCCCACTCATCAAATAGTTCCTGAGGGACATACTTAGTGCCTGAAGCTTCTTCATGCCCCCGCATTCTAAATGTCTGACATTCCAATAAAACCGGCTTCCTCTTCTCTCTCATCTGACGAGCCAGCCTTTTAACTGTATGAAATACTTCAAGAATATTGTTTCCATCTATGGTCAGCCCTTTCATTCCATAGCCTCTAGCCCGATCAGATAACTTCTCGGCTCGGTATTGTTCGTTTACAGGAGTTGAAAGTCCATAACCATTGTTCTCTACAACAAAAAGGACTGGTAAATCCCAAACTGCTGCGACATTCAACGCTTCATGAAAGTCTCCTTCACTCGTTCCACCATCCCCAGAAAAAGCAGCCGCAATAAAGGACTCTTCGCTCAGATTTGAGGCAAGAGCCAAGCCATCCGCAACTGGCAACATGGCACCCAAATGAGAAATCATCCCTACAACCCTGTGCTCAGGACTTCCAAAATGAAAGGACCTGTCTCTTCCCTGGGTAAACCCATTGGCTTTTCCGAGCCATTGACTGATCAGTCTTTTCAAGGGGATGTCCCTTCCGGTAAAAACCCCAAGGTTGCGATGTAAAGGAAGGATGTAATCTTCTTTGTTTAGTGCTGCCGTAAGCCCTACCGAAATTGCCTCTTGGCCTATCCCAGAAAACCATTTGCTTATTCTACCTTGTCGAAGGAGAATGAGCATTTTTTCTTCAATAAGCCTTGGCCAGATCAAACGACTATATAAGGCAAGCAGATGCTTATCGCTCAGTTTTTTGCGTTGAAAGTCCATGTAGTTGTATCAATTCAGTTTCTTCGGTTTGTGAGGAATCTTCAAATTAATTCAAAAAAACCTCCGAAAACCATGAATTTTTAAAGAAATCTGATGCCTTCATTTTCCTTGAGGAATAGGTGGTTTTTCTTGTAAGGCTTTTCCCTGATATTTTTCACTCTTATCCATATTTATCATATTTGCCTTCAGTACCTAAAGCAGATTTGATATGAGCGAGGCCTACAAGGAGATCATCCCCCCATCCTTACAGGAAATAGAGGAAGCAGCAATTGCCCTGAAACCCTATATTTACCATACTCCCGTTAGCCAATGGATTGGCCCAGGAAAGGATGAATATGTAGGAGCAGAAACCAAGGTCCATATCAAAATGGAAATGCTGCAATATGGGGGTTCCTTCAAACCCAGAGGAGCCTTGACTGTGATGCAGCATTTAACCCAAGAGCAAAAGGCAAAAGGAGTAACCGCAGTAAGTGCAGGAAACCATGCTATTGCAGTTGCATTTGCAGCCCAGGTAATAGGAACACCCGCCAAAGTCGTGATGCCCAAAACCGCCAATCCATTCCGCGTCAAAAGATGCAAGGAGTTTGGAACAGAGGTGGTGTTGGTAAATGATGTTGCTGAAGCATTCGAAGAGGTAGAGCGTATCAAAACCGAAGAAGGAAGAATATTCGTTCACCCCTTTGAGGGAAAACAAACTGCCATAGGTACGGGTACGCTTGGTAGGGAATTTTGTATGCAAGTACCGGATCTGGATGCGGTGATCATCCCTATTGGAGGAGGTGGCCTAGCAGCAGGAATGTCAACTGCTATTAAATACCTTCAGCCAAGCTGTAAAATCTATGGCGTAGAACCAGTAGGTGCTGATTCTATGTATAGGAGTTTTCAATCTGGCCAACCTGAGAAAATTGAAGCAGTAAGAACTATTGCCGACAGCTTGGGCTCTCCATTTGCTCTGCCCTACAGTTTTACCTTGTGTCAGCAACACCTAGAGAAAATTGTGCTGGTAGAAGATCACCAACTTAGAACCGCCATGCGCGTGATGTTTGCCGAGTTAAAACTCGGAGCAGAACCCGCTGGAGCAGCTTCCTTAGCAGCTTTAATGGGACCGCTAAAACAAGAATTGGCTGGCAAAAAAGTAGGCCTGATAGCCTGTGGCTCCAATATTGATGTGGAGAGTTTCTTTAAGCTGTTAAACATATAGACCAATAAAAAACAGGGGAGCAAAAGCGACCCCTGTTAATCTTTATGTTGCCGCTCGGCACTATTTCTTCTCCCAAATCGAATCCACATACCATCCCTTGGCATCTGTCAAGTGTGCTTTTACCTTAAAACCACTTTTTTCAGCATATCGCTCGATGGTTTTGTAATCATATTTTTGGGATAGTTCAGTCCAGATGGCTTCCCATGCATCAAACTCTACCGTCAGATCCATACAGCTGAAATGCACTTTTTGAATTTCCGTACTGACAATATAAGACTTGGTTTCTCCTGTCAACGGATTGTAAAGTGGAGCATGAATAAAGGAATTCCTGTCAAAGTTAGCCCCCAATTCTCGGTTCATACGATCCAAGAGGTTGAGGTTAAACTCCCTGGTAATCCCTTCAGGATCATTGTATGCTTCTAGAATGACCTTGGGATCTTTTTTCAGGTCAAATCCAATAAGGAGTTTATCCCCTGTATTCAGACCATTCCCTAAAGAAGAAAGGAAGGAGAGGGCATCCTTTTCTTGGAAATTTCCAATGTTTGATCCGAGGAAAAGCACAGCTTTTCGTTCCTCACTCTTTTCCTTGTATACCTCAAGGGCTTTGAAATAGTCTCCAATAAAAGGATTGAGGTTAAGGGTAGGCCATTTGTTGGCCAAATCTTGCCTTAGGTTGACTACAGCAGATTCTGAAATGTCAATGGGAGAGTAGGAAAAATCGGCTCCCCTGTCCAAAAAATGCTCTAAAAGAATTTTGGTTTTTAAGCCATCTCCTGCCCCAAACTCAATCAGCTGGAAGGAATCAGTCCCTTCGGAAAAATGCTTCAAAATATCAGCCTTCTGATCTCTAAAAATCTCATATTCAAGATCAGTAGGATAATAGGAAGGCATTCTCATGATTTGCTGAAAGAGTTCACTGCCTTTTTTATCGTAGAAATATTTAGATGATAGCCTTTTAGGATTGGACAACAAGCCCTCCTTCACATCGGCTGCAAATATCTTATCAAATGTTGTCAGAGTATCCATATTGTTGGGTTAATGGAAAAGTAAATTACTGGCTGGATGCCTGAGTTATCTCCAGCCCGAAGGAAATCAAGTGTAACGAGCCAAACGAAAGCCATTAAACAACCACTGTAAATGTGGATGGAAAAAGTTCCGATAAGTCAATCGTATATGATCCCTTGGCGTCGCACATGAGCCTCCACGAAGAACCATTTGGTTAATCATGAACTTTCCATTGTATTCTCCCAATGTGGATTCCTCTGCCTCATAGTAGGGATAGGGAAGATAGGCACTATTTGTCCATTCCCATACATCTCCCCAAAACTGGAGATTGTTAGCCTGACGAGGAACAGGCCTGTAGAAGGTCGTGTCTACAAAATTGGCTTCCTCAGGCATAGTAGGTTCAAACATCCTGGCAGCAGTTTCCCATTCAAACTCAGTAGGAAGTCGCATTCCTTTCCATTTAGCAAAGGCATTGGCTTCATAGAAATTGACATGGGTCATGGGTGCTTCAGGATTGAGTTGTTCCAATCCATGATGAGTAAATTGATGCCACTCACCCTCTATTTCAAACCAGTAAAAGGGGGTATCGATTTGGTTTGTCTTAACCCATTTCCAGCCTTCTTCCAGCCAAAAACGATAATCCTTGTATCCTCCGGCTTCCACAAATTCTCTAAATTCACCTGCAGTAATTAGACGATCCATGATCTCATAAGCCTGAAGAAATACCCGATGTCTGCCCTCTTCATTATCAAAATGAAAGTCATTCCCTTGATGGCCAATTTCATAAATGCCCTCAGGAACTTCTAACATATGGATTGGCCCAGGATTTCCTTCCTTGGGGCCTTGATATTCTTCTAGAGAATAAGAAGGGAAAAGAGGGTTATGGCCAAGGATATATTTGATATCATAAACCAACAATTCCTGATGTTGCTGCTCATGATTTAGCCCTATCTCAATAATATATTCCTGACGCTCATCAATTTCTGACTGAGGATCACTCAGGTAGGCAAGTACCTGAGATGTGACATAATTACGATATTCAATGATTTCATCCCTTGTAGGACGGGTCATGTTACCGCGATAGGCTCTATTGACTCGGTCCCCAGCTCCTTCGTAGTAGCTGTTAAATAGGTAGTTATAACGAGGATGGAAGCGTTTGAAATCCTTTTTGTAGGTACAAAGAAGGAACTCTTCAAAAAACCAGGTAGTGTGTCCCAGGTGCCACTTGGGTGGACTTACATCAATGACGGGCTGTACCACGGTATCCTCCGGTTTTAAGGGTGATGCCAGCCTTTCTGATTGCGCCCTTACCTCCTTAAACTTTTCAATGAGTTGTTCGAGTTTGGTAGGAGTGATGGTGATCATAGGTTTGTTGGTATTTAAAAATATAACGATAAAAGAACTACCCAGTTGTACAGATGTAGAAATTATTATACGTATTCCTTTTTTCAATTCGAAAACGTAAATTATTCCTGTACAACAGGGAATACACAAAAAAATATGTCAGCCGTCTTTGATTGAATCAAATATATCGAAAAGCTCTCATATATGTGTCATCAACATGACAGAAATTCAATTAGACCAGATGGTTTAATGATTTCATAACAGCCAGCGAACTTGGCGGTTATATCGTTATAGGAATTAGACAGTTTGAACGACAAGCTATATCGCATGAGAATATCTATCCTCTTTGTTCTATTTTTTGGATGTTGCTTTCCATTATGGTCACAATACTTTGATCAATATGCAGGCAATGGTCAACCTAATGGGATTACGGTCAGTAGTTCAGGTGCCATTTCCTCGCAGCATCAGGCTTCTAATACACTGGCAGAGTTCCAATTTTCTAGAGAGGAGGAACTACATGATGTATCTCGTTTTCTTTCACAGGCCTCTTTTGGAGGATCCTATGATGAGATTTTTCGGGTTAGAAGGATAGGTTATGAGGGATGGTTTCAGGAGCAATTCAACCTTCCTCCTACCCTACTTTCAGATAGGACAGCTTCGATGCAGGGTCAGCTTCATGCGGGAAGTGGAGAGATCGTTGTCATAGAGACGGTGATCCAAGCATGGTGGAATATGATTCTTCAATCTCGAGACCAGTTGAGACAAAGGATGGCTTTTTCTTTGAGTGAAATCATTGTAGTAGGGGCGACATCGGATCAACTTTTTTACGCTGGAAAAGGGATTTCAAATTTTTACGACCTCTTCATCAAACATGCTTTTGGGAACTATCGCGATTTGCTCTACGATGTAAGTCTACATCCTGTAATGGGATTTTATCTCAGCCATTACAACAATCCCAAGGCAGACCCCGTCAATAACATCTTTCCTGATGAAAATTACGCCAGAGAGATCATGCAGCTTTTCTCCATAGGCATCCATGAATTAAATATGGATGGGAGTTTAAAGTTAGATTCTCTTGGTCGTCCTATTCCTACCTATGACAATGATGATATAAAGGAATTTGCCAAAATATTTACAGGCCTTGGGCCAGGTGGGACTAGCGGAAACTTCGCCTTTTTTGGGCTTGATTTTACCCAAGCTAATGCCACGGTTCCGATGAAAATGTACCCTGAGTACCATCAAGGGGGCCAAAAAGAATTGCTGAATGGTTTTCAAATAGCTGGTGGAACAGATCCGCTAGAGGAGATTGGCATGGCAGTAGACAATGTCTTCAATCACCCCAATTGCCCTCCCTTTGTATCCAAGCTTCTTATTCAACGCCTGATTACCTCAAACCCTTCTCCTGCCTATATAGAGCGTGTGGCTCAGGTATTTGTCAACAATGGCAAAGGTGAAAGAGGAGACCTTCAAGCTGTTACAAAGGCCATTCTAATGGATCCTGAAGCGAGGTCATGCGAAGATAGAGGAGAAAGTCTAAATATGGCTAGAATGAGGGAGCCGATTATGCGCTATGCACATTTTCTAAGAGCCTTTGAGGTATTTAATCCTGCTACCTCTTTCGCCATGCTTCAAAATCCAGGCTTCAGATTTGAATACTTTACGGAGCAAATGGTATTGAAAGCACCCTCAGTCTTCAATTTCTTTTCGCCAAACTATCGCCCTACTGGAGTGATGTCCGATCTAGAACTGAATGGACCAGAGTTTCAGATTCATAATTCCAGAACCTCCATTGGGTATATAAATGAGGTGGATTATTGGACATTTAAAGAAAGTCTGATGCCCTTGTACAATCCTATTTATTATATACAAAGCGGCATTCCTCTACCAGATGATGATTACAATTCGGTCGAACTCGAATTAGATGATTTGCTTAGAATTGCTTCCAATAGAGATGGATTATTGGATAGATTAGACCTGATCTTAACACATGGCACCCTCTCCAAGCCAACTAGGCAGACCATTTTTGAAGCCTTGGGTGGAATTGAAGAAGATTTAGATCGAGTTCACATGGCCATTTACCTGATTATGATTTCACCCGATTACGTCATCCTACACTGATTAGCTACTGACTTTATGCCAAGAAAAAATATATCCAGAAGAAAGTTCATCGGAACGATAGGGTGTGCAGCTATGGGAGGTGCGACAATGATGTCTTCCCTCATTAACCTAAAGGCAGCGGGCGCACTTGCTTCACCGGCTTATAAGATGCAGTCCTTTGATCCCCAAAGTGATTATAGAGCCCTTATATGTATACTGTTATCCGGAGGGAATGACTCCTACAACATGCTTGTTCCCATGGAGGAAGGAGAATATGAGGATTATCAGTTAACGCGCTCTAATCTAGCGCTGGAATACAATACTTTACTGGAGGTGAATCCCTTGAGTGGGAAAAAATATGGATTTCACCCTTCTATGCCAGCTGTTCAGCAAATGTTTCAGGATGGAGATTTGGCCATCGTATCTAATGTAGGTACCCTCATAGAGCCGATACAAAACAAAAATGACTTTTTTGATAGGCTCACTAAATTACCTCTAGGTCTATTTTCGCACATTGATCAGATCCAACAGTGGCAAACCTCTATTCCCAATGACAGAAGTTCACTTGGCTGGGGCGGGAGAATGGCTGACCTATTAAGGTCGTCGAATAGCAATCAGGATATTTCTATGAATATCTCCCTTTCGGGAAACAATTACTTCCAATCCGGTAACAACAGCACAGAGTATACTATTTCACCTTACAATGGAGGAAGTACGGGCATAGAAGGCTTTGGAGGAGAAACCTACCTTGATTCCATAAAAACACATGCCATTCGCAATATCTTGGAACAACAATATACCGACGTGTTCCAGCAAACCTATGTAGACATTACCAAGACCTCACAGGAGGCACATGAATTGTTTAGCTCTACGGTCAATTCGGTATTTTTTGATACTGTTTTTTCAGGTGAAAGACTCTCTCAAAGTATGCGGATGATCGCCAGGACCATTGCTTCCCAGCAGACGTTGGGACTCAATAAGCAGATCTTTTTCCTAGAGGTTCCGGGCTGGGACCATCATGCAGAAATTCTGGACATCCATGCAAGTATGCTGACCGATGTTAGTAGAGCTCTTGGGGAATTTAACGAAGCCATGAAGGAAATCGGGATGCATGACAAGGTAACTACCTTCACCATTTCGGATTTTGCCAGAACCTTAAATTCCAATGGCAATGGAACTGACCATGCATGGGGTGGAAATGTCATGGTCATGGGGGGAGCTGTCAAGGGAAATCGTTTTTACGGAGAATATCCTGAATTGAATACTAATTCCACCCTGGACTTTGGCGGAGGGGTACTGATACCGAAGATTTCGACAGATGAGTATTTTGCCGAACTGGCTATGTGGTTTGGTGTTTCTGCTTCTGATCTACCCTTGGTTTTACCCAACATCAATACTTTCTACGACCCCTTGAGTGGTGTAGCCCCTTTAGGCTTTTTGCTATAAACCTTCTTCCAAGAAAAAACATGAAATCTACTTTATTTTTCATCCTGTTATTCCTAACTATCCAGCATGTAGCTATTGGACAGTGTAAGGATTCCACATCTTACAGCCAAGCTTGGATATCCTGCGAATTAGCCCCCAATCCTAATGAAGAATTGGGAGGTAGCCATTGGCTCCGCTATGATCTCGGAGAGGTTCAGGAGATTATTTCGATTTTGATCTGGAACAATAACATGCAAGGAGAGCGAGAGATGGGGGCCCGAGAAATTCTTCTCCATTATTCTACCGATGGTCGAAACTGGAAAGAAGCCGGTACCTACTTCCTACCTAAAGGAGATGGTTCTTCCTATTATTCAGGTGACTTACTTGCCGAACTCGGATTTTTGCATGCCAGATACATTCTCCTGACCGTTACGGATACATGGGGACATCCCTCTTGTGCGAGTATCGATAAGGTATCATTTCGCTATGCACAATTCTTCACCCCAAGGGATGAAAGCTTATGGATGTATCCCAACCCAGCTAATGACAAGACTACCCTAGCGTTTAACATGGAAGAAGATGGAGAGGTGACCGTAGAGATCAATGATATGCTGGGTAAAAAAGTCTTCCAAAGGAGACAGGCTGTTCAAAAAGGGGATGCAGAATTGGACCTTAATGTATCCAAACTTGGAAATGGATTGTACATTCTCATCATGCGAGATCAAAATGAGACGGTAATCGGAAGCAAAAAATTATTCATCGCCAGATAGGTCTATCGGATTTAAGGAAACTACATCTACTCAATTTTCACCCTTCTAGGTCGCAAATCCTTCCTTAGTAAAAACTAAGGAAGGATTTCTTTTACCCTTTTCACCGCCCATTTAGTAATGATCTAATCAGCGGCAACCTATTGACGCTCATTCAGTTGCCTGAAATCGGCTGTCTCATTTTGTCCTGATTATTTCTGGGATAAAGGTAGGGTTGGACACAGCTTTCGGATTGTTGAGCTGTATTCGGTGAACAAATATGTTAAATATGAGAAGCAACTTACTTTTACTTGTTGTCCTTCTGCTGGCTAGCAGCTTGGATGCCCAGCTTTACGATGATTATTTGGGAAACGGACATATGCAAGGAATTAGGGTTCAGTCCAGCCATAATTCTTCCTCCTCCAACCAAGCCCTTAATACTATTGATGGATTTCAGAATTCTGAGGAATTACAGCTTCAGGATGTTTCGCGTTTTTTGGCCCAAGCAAGTTTTGGAGCTAGCTTTAATGAAATACAACGAGTAAAGAGCCTTGGATTTGAAGCCTATTTGGAGGAACAATTCAAAGCCACCCCTACTTATTTGATGCCTCTTGCCTGGGCCTACAGAGAATTTGACAGAAATCTGGAACCGGGAGAGGAAGATGAACGCCTTGGCTTCAACTCATTCGAAGCAAGAAGTATGTGGTGGGAACTGGTTCTCAAATCGAATGATCAATTGAGGCAACGAATGGCTTTTGCCCTTAGCGAAATCTTCGTTACATCTGCAGTAGGTTCAGAGTTGGAGGAGTATGGATTGGGCATGACGGCATTCTACGATATGCTGATTCGCCATGCTTTCGGCAACTTCAAGGATTTGTTGTTGGATGTGTCTCTTTCTCCCACCATGGGTTTTTACTTAAGTCATTTCAACAACCCCAAGGCAGATAGTGTAGCCAATATTTTCCCAGATGAAAACTATGCGAGAGAAGTCATGCAGCTATTTTCGATAGGATTGTATGAATTAAACATAGATGGAAGCCAAAAACTAGACAACAACGGCAATCCTATACCTACTTATTCCAATCAGGATATCAAAGAAATGGCCAAAGTATTTACTGGACTGAGTGGAAGTGCCCCTAATCCCCTCTTTACAGCCGCAGAACCTGATGAGGAATTTGAGACGTTTTTTGGAATGGATTGGTTTGGACAGGATGCAGAGGCTCCAATGGCTATGTATGATGACTTCCATGAAAAAAGTAGTAAAACTTTATTGAAGGGTCTTAATATACCTGCTAATCAAGCCGGTATGAAAGACATAGATGATGCAATATCCTTTCTCTTTAACCACCCTTCCTGCCCGCCCTTTATTGCACGTCTATTGATCCAAAGACTTGTTACCTCTAATCCTACACCTGATTATATCGCTCGAGTAGCTACGGTATTTGTGAACAATGATCAGGGTGTAAGGGGAGATTTACAGGCGGTTCTAAAAGCCATCCTCATGGATGATGAAGCCAGGTCTTGTACCAATCGCAACAACAACCTAAACAGGGCCAAACTAAGGGAGCCATTGCTTAGGAAGACCCATTTCCTAAGAGCCTTAGAGATTAGTGGCGATAGAAGTTTTTTTGGTGGCAAGATTATTTCGCATGGAACCAGGTATGGATACTTTACAGCTCAGACGATCCTTTATGCCCCTTCAGTATTTAATTTTTTTCTACCCGATTACCAACCTTTCGGGATTCTTTCGGACTTAGAACTGGTCGCTCCAGAATTTCAAATCCATAACTCCAGTACTGCTATTGGATACATCAATGAAGTTGACTTTTGGACAATTTATGATAGCCATTTCCCAAGTTGGGATCCTATTGATTTTATTCAATCTGCAGAGGCCTTTCCCCTACAAGATGAGGGTAGCAATTATCCTGCTACCTTAAATTACCAAGCCTTCTTGGACCTCGCATCAAATGCCTCGTCCTTACTTGATCGCCTTGACCTGGTGCTCACCCATGGCCAATTGTCTACAGAATCTAGGTCTACCATTCTGGCTGCGCTCGAGCAGATACCAGAGCCCATGCAACGAGTAAGAATGGGACTTTATCTAATCATGGTATCACCTGATTACAATATCATCAATTGATTCTCTGCTTAGCCTAGCTCAGCATTCATTATTCAAAAAAAATCTATCCCCAAGGTAGGGTGATCCTCGACCTACCGATTGTTGAGCTGTATTCGGTGAACAAATATGTTAAATATGAGACGCAACTTACTTTTAATAGCAGTCCTGCTATTTACAGGGAGCTTAGATGCCCAGTTGTACGATGATTATCTTGGGAATGGTCATATGCAAGGGATTACGGTCCAATCTAGCCACCATTCTTCTTCCAGCAATCAGGCAAGCAACACAGTAGATGGCTTTCAACATTCAGACGAACTCCAGCTTAAGGACGTATCTCGTTTTCTTGCTCACACTAGTTTTGGAGGAAGTTATCCAGAAATCCAGCGTGTTAAGAGCATGGGCTACCAAGCCTATCTAACAGAACAGTTTGAGGCAAAGCCCAATTTCCTTCTACCAAGAGCCAGAAGTTTCATAGCCTACTACCGAGAGCTTGAACGAGAAGAAGACCCTGGGGACGGATTTGGTTCCTTCGAAGCAAGAGGCGTTTGGTGGGACCTTATCCTAAAATCAAATGATCAGCTTAGGCAAAGAATAGCCTTTGCCTTGAGTGAGATATTTGTGACCTCTGCTAGAGGTTCGGATGTTCTTGAGGATTCTGGAATAGGAATGTCTGCTTATTATGATATGCTGATCAGAAATTCCTTTGGTAATTTTAAGGATTTGCTCTTAGAGATCAGCCTCCATCCTGTCATGGGTTTTTATCTCAGCCACTACAACAACCCAAAGGCAGATTCTACAGCGAATATTTTCCCTGATGAGAATTATGCTAGGGAAGTCATGCAGCTCTTTTCGATTGGTCTGTATGAATTGAACATGGATGGGAGTAGAAGGCTAGATGCTAATGGAAATCCCATTCCCACTTATACGAATGCAGATATCAAGGAATTAGCGCGTGTTTTTACAGGATTAGGAGCTGGAGCAATTAATCCTCTTTTCGAGGAAGAATTTGATGAGGAGCCTGATGAGGAAACTACCTATTTTGGAATGGATTGGACTGGAGCCGATCCTGAAGTACCTATGATCATGTTTGATCAATTTCATGACAGAGGGGAAAAATCCTGTCTAAATGGACTCATCATTCCAGCTGATCAATCTGGTATGCAGGATATTGAAGATGCAATAGACTTTCTGGTCAATCATCCTTCCTGTCCTCCTTTTATCTGCAAGTTGCTGATCCAGCGATTAGTTACCTCCAACCCAACTCCAGATTATATTGCCAGAGTGGCATCAGTCTTTGTAGATAATGGCCAAGGCCAAAGGGGAGACCTTAAAGCTGTTATTACTGCCATCCTCATGGACGATGAAGCAAGAGGATGTACTGATAGGACCAATAACCTGAATCGCGCCAAGCTACGTGAACCCTTGATTCGCAAGGCAAACTACTTAAGAGCCCTTGAGATTCGTGGCAATCCTAGCTACTACAATGGGTGGCTTGTCGGACCGGGCTTCCGCTTTGAGTATTCGACTTCTCAGATGATCCTTTTTGCACCATCTGTTTTCAACTTTTTCCTTCCCGATTACCAACCATTTGGGATCATATCAGACCTGGACTTAAATGCACCAGAATTCCAAATTCATAATTCTAGCACCTCCATTGGATATGTCAATGAGGTAGATTACTGGACACGGTATAACAGTAATTTTCCTTTCTGGGATCCCTTAGAATTCATTGTTGAGGGAGAAGAATTCCCACTTTATCTACCCAGCGATGAGGATGAGGAAGAGGGAGAGAACTTTTTCCTAAACAGGGAAGCATTTGAGCAATTGGCAACCAACCCATCAGCTTTGATAGATAGAGTGGATCTATTGTTCACCCACGGCCAGTTGTCTCTAGAGTCCAGAACCACCATTCTTACTGCTGTAACAGAAGTTGACGATCCATCTGAAAGAGTAAATATGGCTATTTACCTGGTCATGATATCTCCAGACTATAACATTCTTAACTAATCAATTACGAAACATCACGTCATGACATATACGAGAAGAAAATTTATGGGTACACTAAGCTGTGCAGCTTTAGGAAGTACCACCATGTTGTCCAGCTTGCTCAACCTTAAGGCAGCTAATGCGTTAGTATCGCCAACCTACAAAATGGCAAGTCCACAAAACGATTACAAGGCATTGGTTTGCCTACTGTTGTCGGGAGGAAATGATAGCTACAATATGATTGTTCCGACCGAAAATACGCAGTACAATACCTATAAAGATATACGTTCCAATCAAGCACTCAACACAAGCGATCTACATAGAATCAATCCTTTGTCAGGTGGAGAGTTTGGTTTTCATCCCTCCATGGGAGATGTAGCAAGTCTCTTTAACCAAGGTGAGGTAGCCGTTATTGCCAACGTCGGTACCCTTATTGAGCCTGTTACCAGAAAGTTAGACTTTGTTAAAGACATAAATAAACTACCACTTGGTCTATTCTCACACGCAGATCAAATCCAGCAATGGCAAACTTCTGTCCCACAGGATCGTTCAGCTCTAGGCTGGGCAGGTAAAATGGCGGATATGCTTAGGTCCTCTAATACCAATACAGATATATCCATGAATATTTCTTTGTCAGGCAATAATGTGTTCCAGGCAGGGAATATCACGACAGAATATACCATTACACCCTATGGTCAAGGAAGCGTAGGCATAGCGGGTTACGAAAACGCCTCAGACTCTTTCAGTCAAATACGAGCTCAAGCTGTAAAAAGCCTACTTGAACAACAATATCAGGATGTATTCAAACAGTCTTATGCCGATGTCATCAAGACTTCCCAGGCTAGCCACCAGTTGTTTAGCACAGCGGTAAGTTCCGTATCCCTAAACACCATATTTTCTCCTAATCCTGTCTCACAAAGTATGGCCATGATCGCTAAGACCATTGCCTCTAGATCAACTTTGGGCATGAATCGTCAGGTCTTCTTCGTGGACTTTCCAGGCTGGGATCATCATGATGAATTGTTAAACAATCAGGCAGAGATGCTTAAGGTAGTAAATGATGCGATGAAGGAGTTTAATGATGCGATGAAGGAGCTAGGTGTCCACGATGATGTAACAAGCTTCATGATTTCTGACTTCGCCAGAACCCTCAACTCTAATGGAAATGGAACTGATCATGCTTGGGGGGGAAATGTACTTGTGATGGGAGGCAGTGTCAAAGGCAACACCTTCTATGGTAACTATCCTAACATGATCACCGATACTATTTTGGATTTTGGAGGAGGCATTGTCATTCCCAAAGTTTCGACAGATGAGTACTTCGCTGAGTTAGCCCTATGGTATGGTGTCTCTCCCTCTGACCTCAGCTTGGTCCTACCCAACATCAATAAATTCTACGATACAAGCAGTAGCACTGCCCCACTTGGTTTCCTTATGTAATTCTCATCCATTAACCAGAAAAATCATGTATAAAAACATATGTATTAGCCTGCTTGGATTCTTCCTTCTCCAGGGCAATATTCTAGCTCAATGCAAGGATAGCAAGGCATTTGACAATCCATGGATTTCTTGTGAGACAACTAATTCACCCAATCCTCAGCGGGGAAACAGCCACTGGATTTCCTACGACTTTGGAGCCCTGTATACCCTGGAGGAATTCCAGATTTGGAACAACAACAAGACGGGAGAACTAGACAAAGGAGCTAAGGAAATTGTGGTAGACTATTCTTCCGATGGGACAAACTGGACTGAAGCAGGAACCTACCAACTTTCTCAAGGGGATGGAAGTGCCTATTACTCAGGAGAGACAGTTGGAAACCTAGGGGAAGTGGCAGCACGTTATGTCTTGATCACCCTCAAAACCAATTTTGGACATCCAAGCTGCAATAGCATCGATGAGGTAGCTTTTCGGATCAAGCAGGTAGCCCTGCCGTCGAACGAAGACCTATGGATTTATCCCAACCCCGCCTCAAGCTTCCTAAAAGTCGCCTTTGATAGCCAGAGACAGGGAACTGTAACCAGCAGGGTGATCAACCTCATGGGGCAGCAGGTAGGTAGACAACAACATGAGGTCATTCAAGGCGCCACGGAGTTGGAATTGAATGTCCAGACATTCCGTCCAGGGCTCTATGTGGTGCAAGTTTTGGATGAGGAAGGTGTACTCCTTGGCGCGAAAAAAGTATTAATTTCAAGATAGCCTTAGCGGAAAAGGGCTTATCTGAGCTAGGCCCTTTTCTTTCTGATATGAATGCTCATCACCCTGTCAACATAAAACAAGCAACGGTCATGGCCCCAATAGAAGGAGCTTCAGTATGTCAAGAAAACGTATTTGATCGAGTCTTTATGGACCAAGCGGAAACCTTAAGAAATTTCTGCTATTACAAATGCGGCAACTTGGACGAAGCAGAAGATTATGTACAAGAGGCTTTTGTAAAGTTATGGATGAATTGTGCCAAAGTTCCCATCAATAAAGCACGAGGATTTCTTTTCAAAGTCGCCCAAAATCTATTTTTCAAAAAAGTTGAACACCAAAAAGTCGTGTTAAAATTCATTAGAAGGCAAGGCAAACAAGAAGAACATCACACGCCTGAATTTCTTCATGAAGAGAAGGAATTTCAGCAAAGACTTGAACAAGCCATTTCATCTTTATCAGTCAAGCAAAGAGAAGTATTTCTCTTGAGTCGAATGGATGGAAAGTCCTATAAAGAAATAGCTGATATGCTGGATATCAGTGTCAAAGCTGTTGAAAAACGTATGCACAACGCATTGGTATCGCTAAGAAAATTAAGTCCTCAAATATGAATACGTATCAAGATGATACCTTTTTGGCCCGCTGGCTAAGTGGGGACCTAACCGAAGAGGAACGCAAAGAATTTGAAGCCTCGGAAGACTATGCCGAGCTGACTAGGGTTTTGAAGGGAATTGATCAACTCAAACCAGCTCCGATGAATTCTATTGGCATGTTATCTGGCATCAAACACCAGATTGAGCAGCAAAAGAAGAAAAAAGTAATTCCATTTGGCTCTTGGGCAATCGCTATTGCTGCGGGGATAGCCCTGTTGATTACCCTATGGGTGGTCACGCGTCCACAATTAGGCATGGTAGAGGAAATTGCGGAAAGAGGAGTTGAACATAAAATCATTAACAAAAGTTTCCCCGATGGATCTGTCTTCTCGCTTAATGTTGACAGCAAATTATCCTATGATGCTGAATTGTGGGATGATGTTCGTAAGGTAAGCCTAGAAGGAGAGGCCTATTTTGAAGTAAAGAAAGGAAGAACCTTTGAAGTCCAATCCCCCCAGGGAAACATTAGAGTATTAGGAACCAAGTTCAATGTCTTCGCTCGTGCCAACAGTTTACAAGTCATTTGCTACGAAGGGAGGGTTGAAGTATCCTACCAAGGGAAAATAAAAACCTTAGTAGACACAGTCGAAGCTGGGCAATTCATCGAACAGGATCTTGGGAATTTGAGGATAAAATCTGAAAAGCCTAAGCCCATTTCTGAACTGGCATATGATTCCCATTGGCGAAAAGATGTAACTTATTTTGAGGGAGAATTTTCCTTTAAGGATATAAAAGATGAGTTAGAACGACTCTTCGACTTACATGTGGTTACACAAGCCAATGTCGAAGCAGATAGCTTGGAGCGCATCAGTGGCTATGAATTTATCCGACACAATGATCCAAGTGAAAAGGAATTCAAACGCATCTTTGAAAGGTTTGGACTCAAGGCCCGATACAGCAAAAATCCGCAAACTGGAAAGGGACAGATCTTGATTTCCAGACCGTAAATTACGTTTATGAATAACCCATACCCATGAGTAGGATACTTTTACTGTTTGTTGTAATATCCTCTTCTCTTGCAAGCTTTTCTTATGATACGCATCAGGAAAAGCTTGATCTTATCATATATGAAGACTTCCAAGAAGAAAGCCTAGACCAGGTATTTCGAAAAATGCATAGGAAGTACAACATCTATTTTTCCTATAACAGAGAAGAGGTAAGACCTTATAAGGTATCTGCTGTCATTGGAGGATTAAGCTTATCAGAAACAATGTTTCAACTGCTCAATGGGACTCCTTTCTCCTTCGAGACCCTTGAGGATCGCTTTGTCATCATCACCAAAAAGAAAGTCAAGGTAAAAGAGATACAAGAAGTTTGCGGATGGATCGTCGATGCGAATAGCGCTGTCCATCTTCCATATGCCAATATCAGGGTAGAGGGAACTCCCTTTGGAGCTGTATGTGATCAAAACGGAAAGTTTAGGCTAAGGGGAAATTTTGCTTCCACCAAAGTCCTTAGAATCAGCTACCTAGGCTATAAGCACAAAACCCTTTCCTATGGAGATTTGCTACAAGCACCCTGTAGCCCTATCAAATTAGAAAGGGAAGATGCTGAGATTGAGGGAATCGTTATCTCAGAATACCTTACCGATGGAATCAGCCAAGGAGGCCACTCCATTGACCTAGAACCCAATAAAATAAACGCCATTCCCGGCCTAACAGACGCAGATATTTTCACCCTAGCCCAGAACATCCCAGGTATTCAAAGCTCCACTGAAACCGCAGCAGATTTCCAGATCAGAGGAGGATCTTCCGATCAAACCATGGTGATGCTAGATGGGATTCCACTCTATCAGACCGGTCATTTTTTCAACATGATTTCGGCCTTCAACCCACAGGGAATTCAGGAAGCCAAAATATATCGCACAGGTTACGATGCTTCGCAGGCAGGTAGGGTATCTGGTCTCATTCAATTAGAACAAGGAAAATTAGTACCCCAAGAAAACAACAGAGGCGTTAGCTTAAATCTCACCCATGCAGGCTTCTTCCTCAATCAAGCCAATAAAAAGAAAACGCTTGGGTATCGGATAAGTGGACGCTATTCTTATACCAACCTCATACGGAGTTCCAATTTCAGCCGACTGGAAAACAGGATTTTTCAAAATACCTTTATTGGAGAACGAATCGTACTGGAGCGGGAGGGAGATGATGATTATTCCTTTAACAATCGCTTTAACTTTAGTGATCTTTCCCACAAGATCATTTGGCAGCCAAATGACAAGCATCAATTTTCCATCTCTAATTCCTATTCCAACAATCGTTTGCTTTACCAAACGGTAGAGCTGTTTGAGAACTTCGGAATCAGTGATAGCATGTTTCAGAATAATGTTGGGATAGGCTTCAATTGGGCTTACCAAAAATCGGAGACCTATAGTATCCATACCTCTGGCTCTCTCTCCTATTATTCCTCAGGTTATCGTACACGCAGAGGGCGAGCTGAGCCAGAACAGGAATTTAACAGACACTTCCAGACAAATAACATCAAAGATTCTAGGATCAAACACTATCATCAATGGGACCTAAAAAATAGAAATCAGTTCAAACTAGGAGCGGAGGTCGTCAAGTTCGGAGCCAATTATTACATAGAAGACTTCGACCTAGGAGAGGAACTCTTTGTAGAGGAATATGGTGATTCGGCTTATCTATCTACCCTTTTCGCCTATTTTCATGTGGGTACATTCAAAAAATGGTCAATAGATCCCAGCTTTAGAGTGGCCTATTTTGATTTTGTGGGAGAACCATTTTTCGACCCAAGAATTAGCATAGATTATTTTGCGACAGATCATCTCACCTTGAAGTTTCATGCAGGTATTTATCATCAATACATGACCCAATTGGTTCAATGGGACTTTGAGGAAGATTACATTTCACTCCCCATTTGGGTAATTGCCAATAATGATGACATTTCCATTTTAAGCAGCCACCAAGAAGTTTTAGGCTTTCAATACACCAAAAAGGGCTGGCTCATTGATGTAGAATTATATCATAAATATACCGATGGGCTTACTTCATTCCCCTTTAACCTAAATGTTAATGATCCAGAACTAGACTATATCCAAGGTGAATCAAGTTCATATGGATTAGATGTTTTGGTAAAGAAAAGATGGAAAAATAGTAGAGCTTGGATCTCTTATTCCCTTAGCCAGAACCAATTTTTCTTTGACGAAGCCTTCGAAGAGTCCTTTCCCTCTCCTTTTGATCAAAGACATGTTCTTTCACTAACGGGTCTATTTGACTACAAGGCCTTCCATTTTGCAGCCTCATATACCTATAAAACAGGAAGGCCCTTTACTGAATTAGAAGGAGAAGTACAGGAGGAAATTTATGCTGAAGGAGATACATTCTATTTGGCGACACCTGTTTTAAGTACGCCCTTTTCTGGTCGACTTCCGCGCTACCATCGCTTTGACCTAAGTGTATTTTATAAGGTACCTTTTAAGGAAGATGCTAAAAAAGAAGCTTCCGTTGGCCTTTCCATACTCAATGTATTCAATAGAGAAAATGCACTGACTGTGAGATACATAGATGAATGGTCAGAAGAACCTCTAAGAGATGACGAGTTTAATGTGAACAGATTGGATAAGATCCTCCTAAGAGCCATCCCCAATTTATCCATTAAATTTAGTTGGTAGGTAAATTCCTTCTGCTAGGCTTCTTCCCCTTCCTTACGCTCCTTGAGCATACGATAGATGGTACTGTGCCCTATATCCAACTTTTGAGCAACCAACTTGATGTTGTTGTCATACTTTTGAAGAAAGAGGTCTACAATCCTATGCTTGTACTCTTCCATGGACATTTCCTCCGCTATGATATTGGCCATAGGGTCAAAATTAGAGAAGGTAATCGCATCCGGCTCGATCTCGTCTTCGTTGTTCATGACGGCGGCCAACTCAACAATAGACTTCAATTCACGAATGTTGCCGGGATATGGATAGGCTCTTAGTTTTTGCTGAGCATCTAGGCTAAAAGACATCGACTGAAGCTCATTTTCTTTGATGAAATTTTCAAGGAAGAATTTCGCCAACAGGATGATGTCATTTCCCCTTTCGCGAAGGGGAGGCAATTCAATGGGAAGACCAAACAATCTGTAGTATAAGTCTTCACGGAAGTTGCCATTCTTGACTTCTTCCAACAGGTTTCGGTTAGTGGCTACAATAATCCTCGCATCAATCTTAACAGGCTTGTTAGAACCAATTCTAACCACTTCTTTTTCCTGCAGAACGCGAAGCAATTTAGCCTGAAAGGTAATGTCCATTTCCCCAATCTCATCTAGGAAAAGCGTTCCCTGATGCGCTTCCTCAAACTTTCCGATTCTTCTTGAGTTGGCCCCTGTAAAGGCTCCTTTTTCATGACCAAATAGCTCACTCTCAATCAATTCACTTGGAATTGCAGCCATATTAACAGGAATAAAAGGCTGCTTGCTTCTTTTGGAATTATAGTGAATGGCCTTTGCCACCACTTCTTTACCTGTTCCAGTTTCCCCAGTGATGGTAACTGTAATATTGGTTTTGATGGCCTTCTCAATCAAGTTGAAAACCCGTTTGATAGCAGGGCTTTTCCCAATGATTGTTTTTTCAAAATCGTACTTCTGCTCAACTTCTTCTTGCAAAGAGGAAATGCGCGTTTGAAGGCTTTTGTTGCTGCGAATATTCCTGACTACGTTTAGCAGCTTGTCGCGAATGTCCTCTACCTTGGAGAGATAATCATATGCCCCTTGTTTGTAGAGATTTACAGCCGTTTCTGCATCACCCTGCTCAGAGATGATAACTACCTGAATTTCAGGGTTAAATTCCTTGATTCGCTGAAGGACTTCTTCTCCCTTCATATCGGGCAATCGATAATCTAGGGTTACCACGGCTGGCGCCCGGTGTAGTTCAGCAAGAACGGATTTGGCATCCGGGAATTTCAGGACCTCATGATCAGGATCCGTCTCCAGATGATAGGCCAGCAATTCGCGGTACCAATCATCATCTTCTACGACAAATATGAGGTTCTCTTTGGTAGTCATTGGAACAATCGAATATTTCTGTGAATTTAATAAATAATGGGGGATTTACTTTCAGAGGCTGTTTAGGTTTATCATTTTTAGGTTACAGGCTGGATGTTAAGGTTCTGAGGCAGTATTTTTTTTGAGCTTTAGTGGAGCTAAGGTG
>JBCBVV010000041.1:0-58871 GCA_039817415.1 Bacteroidota bacterium | reverse complement strand
GAAACGAATGAATCTAAGATAAATCTTCTACAAGAACGAGTTGCAAAAAACATCAGTCGTTTCAATAGCATTGTTGACGGCATTTTTGATTTTTTCTTTCTCCTTTTGAATTTCCTTTTCAAGTAATTCTACCTTAGGGTGATTAGCTGTGTAGGAATCACGAAGTTGATTTTTCCTTGCAATCATCCCGTTTAATGCAAGGAGATTTTGAGTATAATTGGCATCCTTAACAGAGCCTAAATCTGGCATACTAATTAGAAACAAGGAGTCTTCTTCCAGATAGGCTTGTAATTGCGTTAGCTCTTGTTTTTCTAGTTCAACAGCCACTAAATCCTTGGTCAAACTCATCATCTGATTAAGGGATGCGTCTGCGTCTAATTTAAAGGATACAACTTGTTCGTTTTGTTTGTATCGGACCATTTTTCCCTCTATGATAGTGAGTTCATTTTTTACACTATCGAGTTCGTTTTTGATGAAGGTAATGGCCTTCCTAACCTTCTCTTTTTTTACTTTGACTACTTCATTGATGTAGGTTTTTGCTAATTGGTTGAGGAAGTCCATGGCTTTCTTCCCTGATTCATGGCTCAGATAAATGGAAATGATAGGGACTTCATCTTCCATGGGCTTAATGAGAAGATTTTTATCATTGAACTCGCTTATGAGCTTTTTTCGGCTGTTAAATTGGAAGGAAAATGCTCTTTGGGTATGTGTGAAAAACAAGGTCTCAGTCCAATTGTTGTAATTGGGCGTAAGGGTCAACTCAAAGTCCCCTGTTTTTATTGGCTGATCCCACTTGCCTTCTATGATGGCTTCTGTACCATTTATCAAATAACTGATCTCAAAGGTGGAACTATCCAAGAAGCTTAATTGAAAGGGAAAATCGATAAATCTTGGGTTGTGGATACTCCAACTTTTGACCAAGAAGGGGGATTCTCCATAAATATCTATTGACTTTGATTTGATTAACTCTGTGTAGGTTATATCGAATGGAAGGCTGTCCAGAACTTGATTAATCAGATATTCTGATCCTAATAAATAGGCCTCAGACGATATATTATTAGCTGATACAAACATTCCAAGGTCTCCCCCAGGTGTTTGAGCGAAGTTTTCCTTATGAAGTTTAAGACTTATTCTTGCCTGGTAAACTGCTTTTACCTGAGATGCCATAAAAATACCTACTGTAAGACACATCAGTAAACAAGCTACCATCACCCACCAATAATGGAGGAGCGGAGCCAATAGTACCTTTATATCTTGTAAGTTTTTCATTGCCTTAGTAAAAGAGATAAAATGATTGCCACTGAGCTGAAAATGCTTATCAAAGGAGTAAGGCTACTAGATTCTTTCTCGATAACTTTCCTGCCATTTGGAGGGATGTAGATGATATCACCTACCTGAAGTCTAGTAAAAGAAGAATTCAATACTTCAAAATCTGTGAGGTCTACATGATAGTCCTGCCACTCATCATCAATTTTTCGATAAACCATGGTTTTTTTCAAGTCAGCATATTGGGTTACTCCTCCAGCATCTCCTAATGCTTGGAGGAGATTGTGCCTTTCTTGCTGAAGGATATAATTCCCCGGACTATTAACCTCTCCTAAAATGGTAAAATTGAGGTTCAATACCTTTAAGTTGACAATAGGTGCTACTAAGTATTTTTTATAGAGCTCTGTAATAAAAAGATTGGCTTCTCTGATGGTTAGACCGGAAAGTGTAATCTTGCCTATAAGTGGAAGTTCGATCGTCCCATCTTGAGAGACATATATGTATCTCCCTGTAACCTCTCCCGAATTAAACCTTTCGTAGGAGGAACCAACACTTAGTTCTTCAAATCCCCAAATGCTGACGGTAACTTTGTCTCCCTCTCTTATCATTGTTTCTCCAGGATCGACCCACCGAGATATTTCCATGGGAAGTTTATCCCCTTTTCTAGTAAGAAGATATTGTGGAGAGCAAGACATGAATGAGCATCCTAATACCCAAATCCCAATCCATTTTAATTTTATGCTCATAGAATTTATTAATTCGTTATTCAAATTATTTCTAATTTAATAAATTTCAATAGCATAACTAACTGGGATGTAACATAGGGTTTTCCATGCAAGGAAAAAGGAACTCACGTTAATAGATACATCAAATAAAATATACTGAATATCGGAGTAGGTAATAAATGTTTAATAAACGGATTTTATTATATCACATATTAAACGATAATTGCAAATATATCTTAATTGAAATATGGTGAATAAATCTAGTCTAAGAACCTGCTTTTTTCGTTATCTTGCTTGTCTAATCCTTGCATTTTTGTGGATGACTCAACTGCCAGTAATGGGGCAGACTGTGAAGTTAAGTAGCACTCTTGACTACGAAATAACTACCTGTGGAGACGCAGGAGACTTTGATTTTCAGGTAATTAATGATACAAGTGTTACCTTAAAACCACTTAGTTTTCAGATTGACCTTCCTACGGGAATGAAGTATGTTGCATCCTCTGTGGCAGCTATTGAGGGAGGCCCTTTCACAGAAATGGATATTTCTGACCTGAATAATATAATTTTAGGAACAGATAGCCTTGCAGTTGGGGATACCCTATCCTTTCGAATCTCCTATACTGCCAACTGTAATACCGTAACTTTTCAACAGGCGGGAAACTTACTTGAGAATGAAACAACTGTTTTTTATAACGGGACAAGCCAAAAAGAAACATCTAGCTCATTCAACTTATTGACTGCTGCATTGAGTATAACGGGGGTAACGCCTACTTCCTATTCAGGGTTAGCGGGTTCTTCTTTCACCAGACAAATCACCATGTTCAATGGAGGAACAGGGGCTCTGAATGAATTCAAATTAGCCAAAATCCATGACAGTAATATTGCAGTTTCGGCAAGTGATATAGGTATACTCAACGCGACTGGAGATACAATTACTTTTGACTCCACCGCCATAAAAACTATTGGAGATGGAGATATTTATTTCGAACCAGGGGAAAGTTTAACTGTTACTGAAACAGTTGATATTTTAGGTTGTAACAACGTAAATACTGTTTTCGATGCTTTTTGGGGATGCGACGATAATTTGTATTGCCAAAGTTCTACTTCTAGTTCAAGCTCAAATTCAAATACAGTTATCACTACAGAGGATCCAGCCATTCTGCGAACCCTCACTTCAGGCTATGACAATTGTATTGGTTCATCTAATTATGACAACCAAATCCGTTTTGTCAACTCAGGATCGGGCCCAGCGGTGAATACGAATGTTACGATACAAAAAACATCAGCCTCTTCCTATTCAGAAATCCTTAGTACAGGTTTGACCTATAAGGTAGGGCTGTCTGGTTCGCCAATTAGTCTCTCGCTAACTGGAAGCAGTTCGTCCAGCTCCTATTCCTGCTTAAGTAGTACCCCCTTAAGTTCAATCAGTTTTAGCTTGCCAAATCTTCAACCTGGAGATACGGTATATATCGATTTTCAAACTTATACCTGCTGTATAGACGTATGTACCAATGCTTCATTTAATGGATGGTCGGTGAGTACCTCCTATGACAATGCTTGTGGAACTAAAAGTTACTCGCATTCAGATGTAGGAGAAACGGAGTACAATAGATACTTTACATTGTACACAGAGTCTCCGGCTGTTATATCAGATGGTAATTCAGACCAATGGTTGTATCGCTTATCATCTGCCACCTTTAATTTACCAGATCAAGCAGGTGCCTTATATGATATTGAGTTTTCCCTTCCCACGGGGCTGAATTTTTCCGGAAACTCTAGCGACCTTGTATTCAGGAGCGGTTTGACAGAGTGGAGTCCTAAGAGTGTTAATTATGACTCCACCAATAGGAGTATATTGGCACAATATGAATTCCCAATTCCGGCTAACTTTGATTTTCTCTTGGCAGAAGCAGAGTTGACCCTTAGTCTAGATTGTGATGCTGCGGGTGTAACAAGTGGTTACCAGGCGACGAGTGCCCAGATGTTTTACCAGTTGGACTCAACTTGTACTTCTGGTTGTAGGATTCCAATGACATGTGAGGAGTCAACATCCACTTATTTCTTCTGTCCTGGAAGTGGGTGTTCAGATGGTTTAAGCTTGTGGGAGGCCTCCTTAAGTAGAACTAATTTCGGATCTCCTGATAACAATGGTGATGGCTTGGCTGACGGAAGTGGATCCTTGAATATGAATCAGGTACAGAGTAGACGATTAATGTTTGGAGATACATTGAATGTGAGTCTAAATGGCGAGGTTAGCAATTCTGGTTTCAACTTTGCCTATGGATATGCTAGTTCCAAGATTCCCATGGGAACAAATTTTACTGCCTTAGGAGGGAGTGTTACTGTATATGATGCCTCTTCAGGAAGTTACTACAGTTGTTCCAACCTAAGTGTGAGTAAAACAAATGGAACATCAGACTCAGCAACCTTTGTCCTAGATTTTAGTGCTTCTTCCTTAAATTCAGCCGGTTGCTCTGATTTTAATGGATATGTGTATGGGGAGGGAGACTCTATTTGGGTAGACATGGACTTAGCTTTAAGTACAAATGTAGGAGCTCAGATTGAGGAGGTTACGACCATCAATAGAATGTATTTATCTGTCTCTGCCAATCCTTCAACAGCCAACCAATACAATTGTAATTGGATTCCTGTCAACATCACGCTAATTGGGTATGCTTTTAGTGTATCAGGGGCGGAAGACAGAACTGTGAGAAACTGTACGCAATCAGTGAGCCAATCATACTATTTGACGATTGGACCTTGCTGTACCAATTACGAAGGGGGAAATCTCTTCCCATATGAATACAGAAACTGGGCAAACATTGCATCAGCAAAAGTCTGGATTCCAAGTGGCTATGATTTTGTTTCAGCTTCATTTTCTCAAAATAGAACCACTACAACGGGAGGAAGCGCAACAGAATCTTACTCAGGTATTACCTATGATTCCTCCTCTGGTGATACACTAGTATTTGACTTGAGTCAATATTTGGCGGGCAATGGAGGATCAGTGTATGAAGGCGATGATGGTTTTTCTGGGACCTTAACCATTAACCTTGATCCAGTTTGTACCAAGACTCAGAGCACCTATGAAGAAGTAGGCTGGTTATTTGCCCTCGATCAATCTGATAATCTTGGAGGTGAAACAACTGGATGGTTGAGTGGTGCGAATGATAGAATTAGATATGCCCCTGCGGAATTAGAAATTTCTACTTCAAATCCAATCGTAGATGGACTGAATCAGGAAGTAACCTTTGATTTGACCATAGAAAATAATTCTGGTGGAAAAACAGCAAACTCTGTTTGGTTTACTGCACAAAGCCCCTCAGGAAAAGTAATCATTGATTCTGTTTACACAAGTGCTGGACCAATTACTGAATCAGGTGGATTGTACCAAATCGGAACTCTTTCAGGAGGAGGAAGTCAAGATTTTAGCATTGATGTTTCAACCAGTGATTGTAACACAGACAGTATTCGCATTTACTATGGATTTGGTTGTGATGGCTTCCCGGCATCTTTAGCCGCAAATGGTTGCCCGATTGATAGTGAATTTGTTTATGTAGAACCCAAAGATGCAGAGCTACAAATTACCTACACACCACAAGGTGAAGTGGATGTCTGTAATCCAGAATTCACCTTTGACATGCGGATTGCAAGTGTATTGTATGCTTATTCTAAGGATATTGTGGTAGATATCGTTGTTCCTGCAGGAATACAAATCGCCAGTGGAACTTCTTACATTCGTTATCCGATTACTGATAGTTATACTAGCATAAGTGATCCCGAGCTATCGGGGAGTACTTACACATTTAATTTGGATAGTTTAAATTCTACCATTGCCTCAGATGGCCTGCCAGGGGCAACGAACTTCTCATACAGTAGAGTAGATTTGAGATTTGATTTTGAGTTAGATGAAAACTTTACGCAGGGAGATAGATTCGAAATATATTTGAATGGGAATGAATACTGTGGTGATCCCATCGCCCAAGACTATGTAGCCCATCCTAAGATTTATGTGGAATCACCGCTATCCTCGGTTTTCTTTCAAGATACTTCTTCTGTTTTCCAAAATGATTTAACAGATAGTCGTTCTTTGAGCTGGGCTGATGTAGATAATGATGGGGACCAAGATATCTTTGTGGCTAATTATGATCTCGTTACAGCCAATTCTCTATATCTGAATAATGGTAATGGGACCTTTACACAAAGCACGAGTTCTGATCTTGTTCAGGATATTGGTCCTACGACTTCTGCCTCTTTTGCGGATATTGATAATGATGGAGACCTTGATGCTTTTGTTACAAATGATATTGGAACTGGAAACTGGTTATATGAGAATGATGGGAGTGGAAATTTTACCATCATATCTGCTACCTCAAATGGACAAATAGCCTACAAGGGATATTCCTTCAGTTGTTCGTGGGCAGATTATGACCTAGACGGTTATTTGGATCTTTTCATATGCGATTATCAGCCGACCAAATACAACTTATTGTACCATAATAATGGGGATAAAACTTTTACACGAGTGAGTGGAGGTGATATATCTGCGGCTGCTTTTTCCTCTACACACTCATCTTGGGCTGATTATGATGAAGATGGTGATCCAGATTTATTTGTTTCAAATGATCAAAATACACCTAATCTACTGTACAGAAATGATGGCAACGGAATATTTACCTCAGTACTTGAATCTACTTTCGCAGATAGTAGTTATTCTTCGGGATCAAGCTGGGGAGACTATGACAATGATGGGGATTTTGATCTTTTTGTAGCCAACAATGCTGATTCTTATAACTTTCTGTATAGGAACAATGGAAATGCGACGTTTACTAGAATATTTTCTGGGGATATTGCTTTGGATAAAGGGAATTCACAAGGTAGTGGATGGACCGATTATAATAATGACGGCTACCTAGATCTATTTGTGAGCAATGACCGCGCAGGCTTTAAATTCCTTTACCAAAACAATGGCGATGGAACATTCACTAGAGTGAGTAATGAATTGACTACTGCTCTTGGTAACACAATGGCAACGGCTTGGGGGGATTATGACAACGACGGCGATATGGATGTTTTCTCAGCTACATACGGTAATGAAGCCAATGTCCTGTTCAAAAACTCTAAGGGTAAGTGCAATAGCTTTGCTAAGATTTGCTTGAATGCCAATAGTAGCAATGGTCTTGGAATAGGAAGTGTGGTCAAAGCGAAAGCCAATATCAATGGAGTAGACGTATGGCAGACGAGACTGATAGGAGCAGGTGGAGGAGGAGCCTACGGACAAGGAGACCTTAGAACCATATTTGGATTTGGTGATGCAACAGTCATGGACTCCCTTATTATTCAATGGCCTTCTGGACTGAGACAATATGACACCAATATTTCTCTCAACGATCCTTCATGCCTTTCCTATGTAGAGCCTTGTGAGAATGTAATTTATGGGACTGTCTATCATGATGAGAATGGAAACTGTATCATGGATGGTGGAGAGGCAGGAATTCCAAACATCCAGATTCTAATCGGGGATGACAACAGAAGTATAACCACGGATTCCGCTGGCAACTTTGAAATGAAAGTCGAAGATGGAACCTTCAGCGTGGAAGCTCAAGCTACATCTATTTGGACCAATGCGTGTACGGCATCATATGATATCACAGTTTCAGGATGTTCCAATGATAGCACAAGTACATTTGGATTCACCTCAGGTTGTTCTTTTCCTGACCTAGAAGTTGTGATGGGAAGTACGCCTCTTCGAAAAGGATTTACAGCCACTTATGCAATTAGTTACGAGAATCAAGGCGGTAATGAAGCCACCAATACCCAATTGAAGGTTTATTTGGATGAACATATGGATCCAGCAAGTGCTTCTCCTGTATGGACTTCTTATGATACAACTAATAGTATTCTTATTTGGGATCTAGGAACTCTTTCGCTTGGAGAAACAGGGACTATATATTTTGAAGATTCTATTCTGACTACATCTACGATAGGAGATTCTCTATCTTTATCGGTTGCTATGTCAGCAAATGAATCGGATTGTGATAACTCAAATGATTCTATTTCTCTCAGACAAGAAGTGGTAGGTGCTATCGACCCCAATGATATATTAGTCTATCCGAATGACTGGGTGAACCTAGGAGAACAAATCACTTATAGGATTCGATTTCAGAACGTAGGGAATTTCCCGGCGACCTATGTTACAATTATTGATACGCTTCCGGAAAATCTTGACTTGGAAAGCTTTGAAATGGAGGTAGCTAGCCATGAATACCAACTTGAGTTGAATGGAAATATAGCCACGTGGCGATTTCTCAACATAGATTTACCTGATAGTGTGTCAAATGAGGCAGAAAGTCATGGATTTGTTCAGTTTCACATACGTCCTAAGGTAAACGTAAAGCAGGGAGAGAAAATAACCAATCGAGCCGCTATTATCTTCGACTTCAATGAGGCAGTTATCACAAATACAGCTTTAATAAGAGTCGATATACCTAATAGATTTGTGGTATCAGACGGACTTTCCATATACCCTAATCCTGCCAAACACCGCATGAGTTTTTATCTTGAGGCAAATGCAGCTTTTGGAAGCCAACGTATCATAGGGTATAGCATCACAAGTACGTTAGGGAATGAATTGGTAAAACAGTGGATTAAGCCTACCAGAGTGCATGAAATAGAGGTTGATAAGCTTGAACCAGGTATTTATTATTTGAGAGTATTTGACCTGAATCGAAGGACCTATGTTCAGAAATTTATGGTCAGTGGAAAGTAATAATGATGGTTATTGGATAAAAAATGGGAGCTTTTTTGCTCCCATTTTTTATTTGTAATCATGAGGTGCGCCCTCCTGTAAGGAATGATGCATACAATTAATAAATACATTGAGATAGATAGTGTATAAAGGAAAGGCATAAATGTAAGTAATTGATTATTAGATTGTTATGGGTTTATTGGGTAAGCAACACAAAATCAATCGATAAATAATTGTTCGATTATGACCGACGACATGAACTTAAAAAAATGAATATTTCGAATTTTAATAATAAACTAAATATCGGATATTTGAATAATTGTTATAAGATATTTTTGATTAATGGATTACCTTTACTTGTCTTACGCATTTTCTTTTGTCCTAGCCTTTGCGATTAATTTATATCAAATGCCGCTCTTCATCAAACTTGGGTACAAATTTGATTTGACAGATAACCCTGGAGGCAGGAAGATTCACAAGAAAATCACACCCCTTGTAGGTGGGATAGGTATTGTGTCTACTATCTTTCCTTCAATCCTTGCCATAGGTATCAGTCAGATTTTTTTCCCTGAGAATAAGAGCCTGTTTATTGGTCTTATGGCGGCAATTCTCATTTTTGCCATGGGAGTTTATGACGATAAGCATCCTATCAAAGCAAAGTGGAAGCTTCTTATCTCTGTTTTTCCTATCCTAATGGCTGCCTATACGGGCTTGAGGATTGAAAATCTATATGGTCTTTTTGGAATTCACGAACTTCCAATTTTTGGTCAATATGCGATAACTGTGGTTTTCATGTTGCTTATAACTAACGCATGGAATTTGATAGATGGGATCAATGGATTTACAGGCAGCCTTTCATTCTTTGCTTTTGCCTATTATGGATTTATTTTTTCTTCAGCAGGTAAGGTCAGTTATGCAGTATTTTGTTTCCTTGTCGCAGGTGCTTGCGGTGCTTTCTTACCCTTTAACTGGAGAAAAGCAAAGACATTTATGGGAGATGCGGGTTCGCTTTGTCTTGGATTCATGATTGGTGTACTGTCACTTTCATTGTTTACTTCCTCTGCTTCTATTCCTGTATTTTTGACTCAAAACGAGCCCCCTTATTTGTTAATGCTTGTTATAAGCCAAATATGGTTACCTGTAGTTGATACAGTTCAAGTATTTTCTAGAAGGATCGCAAAAGGAATCTCTCCCTTTAAACCCGATAACAACCACGTCCACCACATGGCCTTGAAGGTATTTAAGACCCATGAAAAATCAACTATTTTTCTTACCGGGGTTTACTTGTTTGGTTTGGGATGCACCTTGGTAAGCTTTGCCTTCGAATTGAGTCCTGCTTACATTATCGGAGGTCAAATTCTTCTTCCAATTACCTTCCTAGGTTACCTGTATTACAAGAACGGGATAAGAATTGGTAGGAAAGGGATTATGTTGAAAGATAAGATATCCCTTTAGCCTTAATCATTTATTCGTCCAGAATCAGCAACAACCATGAATATCTATTCGTACGATTTTTTTCGAAAAGGAATTAGGTACCGGTCCTTATGGAGGGGTAGTCTAATAGCAGTCGCGCTTATTTTTTCTATTACCTTAGCCTGTGGGCAGGGCAGAGTAGGGATTAATACAGATAAACCTACAGCCACCCTTGACGTCAATGGGAATTTAAGAATCAGAGAGTTTGCCGCAAAAGGAAAAGTATTGGTTTCTGATAGCACAGGAATTGGTAAATGGGCATTTTTGCCCAATGGAAGTGGCCTGAGCATTACGCAGTTTGGAGCCATTCCTAATGATGCCGGGGATGACACCGATGCTATTTTACTAGCTATTGATTCGGCAGCTCATTCAGGAGGTAGAATTACCATACCAGTAGGCGTCTTTACTTTCTCACGTCCCTTGGTCCTACCCGATGGAGTTTATTTGGAGGGTTTGGGGAGAGGTGCAGATCCACTTGAATCTCCTACCAATGGCTCAGTCCTTCAATACAAAGGTGAAGGGTGGGCAGTCCTGGTGGAGGGGCATCATGCAGGTATAAGAAATCTTACCCTATCAGAGGCAAAACCTGGTCAAGGTGCGAATGGAATCTTGATCTCTGCTACTAATAGACTGTTGGAAAGTATCTTTTTTGAGCAAGTTCATATCTATGGCTTCTCTTCCGGTACTGCCATGGAATTGGCCGCAAAAAATAGTGGAGGAATCGCTTATGGAAGCTTTCAGCAAATTAGGATTAGGCATGGGAAGATAGGACTTTCCATAAAAGAAGATGAGACCTCCTTTGTGAACTCTAATTTCTTTCAAAAAGTTGTAGTATCCGGTGGAGGATTTGATACAGGAATTCTGATTGACGGTGGCAACAATAATGTGTTTACTGCCTCAATCATTGAACCTTATGAAAGTGAAGTGGCCCATTTGGCCATTATTTCTGGGCAAATTTCAGCTTATGATTTGAGGATTGAAGGAAGAGACCAAGGGAATGTCAGGCCCTTAATCAAAGTAAATGCTGGCACGTTCAACAACTTGATCGAAGGTGTTTTCTCGGGTGGGATTATTGAGGACAAAGGGGCAAACAGCATTAGAATGATCTCAAGTCAAAATATTCAGGTTGAAAGTTCTGGAGAGAATATGTTGACCAACTCTGTATTTAAAGGAATAGAAAACAATCTTATTCCAGCATGGAGTATCACTGGTGCAGTATCTTCCATCGAAATAGATGAAGAGCAATTGGTACCAGGACACAATGTCCTTAAGGTAGTGGTACCAGTAGGCGAAATCGCCGTTTTTGCTCCCATTCTTACTGAACTTCCAAGGCCAAGTGGCTTGCATAACACAGATTTTTGTAGCATGGGAATTTATGGAAAAACCGATGTGGAAGGAGCCATTCAAATGATATTTAATGACTTTAATGGCGATAAACAATCTGTAGGGCACACGGGAAACAACGATTGGGAAGTAATAGGAATGACAGGGAAAACCCCTGTGAATGCACCACCTTTTCCCAGGATTAGGTTGATTAACAGCTTGGGAAACAAAGAGCTTGTCTGCTACATCACTACTCCAACTTTCACCTTTGGTAACAAGCTACCGGAAATAAGAGGAAAAGCGATTCGACAAAATGGTGGCAAGTTATATGGGACTTTAAGCAATAACATAACCAACTATCAAATTCCTTCAGATAATAGATTACTTTTACCAGCTACCGGCAATATATTCGTCCTATCGGGGTCTCACGATATACACCGCATAAACGATTTAGCCGAAGACCGTTTCCCTGCTGGTTGTGTTATCACAATCCTGTTCAATGATGCAGGGGTCAAGTTACAGCAAATTGGGTTTCTTTTCCTTGTAAGAGATTTCATTTCGACAGCAAATAGTAGCATTACCTTACTTTCTATGGGCAATGGAACATGGAAGGAAATCAATAGAAATCTGTAGGTATGAAAAGCCGCATCATTTTGTGTCTAATGATTATTGGAAGCCATTGTGGATCTTATGCCCAGATTGGCTGTAAAATTGACTCTACTCTTTTGTTTGTAGAAGATGCGTCCTCCTTTTTTGTAGAGGGTGATTTACACAATAAAGGAGAACTAAAAATACAAGGTGAATTAGTGATTGATGGATCATTTAATAACTATGTAGAGATTAATTTTACGCCCCAGTCGTTATTGGAATTTAGGGGTGAAGGAGACGTACACTTGACTTCTTTTCACAAGGATACTACAGTCATCCCCAACCTAAGTCTCCAAAAAGTAAAGGGTTTTCTGAGATCTAGTCAGACTCTAGAAATTACAAACGAAATGCAATTGGGAAGTGGCCTTGTTATGGAGGATGATCATCATCTCTACATGAATGGGGGAAGCTTTACCCAATATTCGAAAAATGAAGCAAATCCTACTGGATTTGTTGTAGGTAGTGTGCAACACCATATCAACAAGAAGAGAAAATACATATTTCCCGTTGCAAATACTGATTTCAACAACGCCTTGAAATATCAGTGGATAGCAATGGACATTGCTCGTCTGGATCATTGGGGACAAATGGTCGTATCGTATGATCCCAGTGATCCTATTATCTTTGAAGATAATCCCTCCTGCCTCACTCCGTTAAATTGTTCTATTCCTGATTTTGGTAGATGGAAGATTGATGTTGATGAGGTGGAAGCCGTGTATCATTTAGAATCCCAGCCAAGAGAGGTTGATTTTGATTGTGATTCTATTGAGTCAATTTTATTTGTTGGAGACACATTGACAATGATAGATCCATGTCTCATCAACTCAGATTATTCGGTAAATAATGGTATGCCTGTAGTTTGGCATTTCAACTTGACTTCATTTGGAGATGTAGGTATTGTAGGTTCTGATCCTTCGGCTTTGTTATCCCATAATTTCCTTGAATTTCATGCCAGTCCACAAAATGGGAATGTTTACTTGGATTGGGAGGTAAAAGAAGTTGAGGAAATTGACTACTTCCTCCTGGAAAAATCAACTGCACAAGGAAAATTCTCCATTTTTGACACAATCTTTGTCAAACAGACTGAACCCTCGAAGCTTTTCTATGGCTATGATTTTAGCCCTGACTCAGGGGAAATTCACTATCGTTTAAGGGAAGTACGCCTAGAACAAGGCTATAGATTTTCGTCTATTGAAGAGGTTCAGATCGCAGCCACTGGAAAAATTGGAGGTGCTATTGTGTGGCCTAATCCTTTTGATGATCAAACCCATCTAAAACTCTTTGCTAAAGAGGAATTAACCATCATGGTCATCGTTTCTGATGCCTCTGGTCGGAGATTATTTTCAGAATGGATTGAGCTAAATGCTGGAGTACATGAAAAATCTATCGATTTATCTCACTTGAGTGAAGGCATATACTTTTTCTCAGGAATCGATCCTGTTTCAGGTGAGGGATTCTCTTTTCATATCTGGAAGAAATAGTCTCATCATAAATGAATGTTTGTTATGATTCTATTGAAAAATAAATGCGAGTGTAATACTCCTTATAGAAACAATGATGAGTCAATATTGGTAGGTGGCTGCTTATACTTTCTAAACGGTAAATAGAATCATGTACCAGTTTGGTTTAAAAATTTAGTATATAATTTGATTGGCATGGACAGGAATTGATCTTGTCCATGCCAATCTTTCGAATTGTAAGTAGTGTTCAATTACCTGAATGTGTAACGGTCAGAGTTGACTTCAGGTCTTCATTTTCAGAGTTGATGTATTTGATGAAATAAAGTCCAGGGCTAAGTTTTCCTAGGTCCCACTCCATATTGGATTGACCTTCTTCAGCCATTTCTGATTTGATCATCTGTCCAGCTGCATTGATGAGTTTGACCTCTGCTTTTCCGCCAAAGTCTGCCCATTGGATGGTGACCTTATCCTTGATCGGATTTGGAAAAGCCTGGAGATTAAGGGCCGCTGTAGGGCTGATGACCAGCTCTACGGTATTACTTGTCAGCATGCTACCATCAAGCGAAAGCTGTCGTAAGCGATAAAAAAGACTTCCTTCAAATGTCCGTACCACATCCTTGTCCAGGTATTGGTAGGCTTCCGATGCGTTCTGATCTGGATTGATGGTGGCAATTTTTTCAAATAGCTGCCCATCAAGGGACCTTTCCACATCAAATCTCATCAAAGTAGAGGAGGACATGGCTTGCCAGTCGAGTTGGGCATCTAGGTCTTGTTGGACAACTGTCAGCATCAATTCATCCAAGGGGTAGTCCGAAGGATTGAATTGAAGGTCTTGAAGGTTGCCTGGAAACAATTGTGTGAAGGCTGGATCATCATTGAAGACGACTGTCCCTTTGCTCGAAGATTCATACCATTTCAGGATGATGGGTGACTGGGTAGAATGAATACCCAGCATCAATTGGCCAATTCTGAATTTGTGTTCTGCAGTACCCACTTCATCTCCAGATCCATTGGAGACCAGTTCAATGTTAAGGGACACTCTTCCAGGTCTAAGAATTCTGAAGGTTGGCTCAATATAAACGGGCCCTTTGCTCAATTCGATGGATTTCATCTTGACCTCATGGACCAATGCTGGATCGTAGTCAATGACCAGGTTACACGAACCCAGCTTACCAGCTTTGTCAAATGATATCAGGATATCGGTTGTCAGACTCAGCGGGTTGGAGTTAAGTTTGGGATTATCGAAGGAGAGATCATAGGTCGTCTGCCCCAAGACTCCCAGACACGGCCACAGCGTTAGTGAAAGGCCCAGAAGAAAGATGTATAAATTACTGTTTGATTTCATCGTTTCGTGATTAGCTGCTTAGTTAGGGATTTGTGAAGTTCTACCATTATTTAATCTCCAGTAGTTGTTGGCATCCACTGCATTGATGACGCCATCCATATTCATGTCGCCTCCTGCCTGGCCATAATCAAAGGCATTACCATTTTGAAGCCTCCAGAAGTTATTTTTATCAACCGCATTGATGGTTCCGTCGCCATTTGAATCACCTGACCAAAGCAAGGCTCTTCCGTTGACAATTTTCCTTGGGTTGAAACCAAATACGGCGGTATTTGGATCTCCAAAGTCAAGCATTTGAGTGGTATTGACTGCTGTAGCTGTCATCACAGCCAAGTGGTTTCTATGGACGATGGCAATGAAAGCCTCGTCGGGAATGGTTTCATTAAAGGCAAATTTCGTATTACCTCCCATGGAAATTATTTTTCCATCCGATCTCAGAAAAGCGGCTCTTTGGCTAAGAACAATAGAACTATCTGCTTTGTCCCGGATTTGTACCAAAATCCAGTCTACTACGTCTGCTGGAATGTTGATTGCGCTATCTTGACCCAAATAGGGATCGAGTAAGCTAATATTGGGGCGAAGGGAAGTACCCATGCTATCCGTCAGATAAGGACCTTCTAGCCAAACCCCTAATTCAACTTGGTTGCAACCTATCAGTTTGGCTTCTCCCAAAGGAACCTGAATATGATTTCCAGCCCATCTTGCCCACAAATCATAGGTCCCTTCACTTAGGTCCGACATACTAAACGATCCAATGTTATCTTTTACCTTTCGGTAAGGGCCATTAGGACCATTGATGCTAAATTCTATATAGGATCGATTGGTACTATTGGTGAAGTTGAACGTGATAGACCCAGAATTAGGATCGTTGCAGCCCGGATCAATTTTGGTATAGCTAATCTGAGGCGCCGCTTCTACATATACTTTAATGTCTTTTCTCACCGTGCATCCAGAGGCATTCTGGTAAGTGGCTGTGTAAAGTCCTTGATGAGATGGACCAACCTTCCCTAGGTTAAGGGTTCCGGTTTGTATACTACTCATATTTGGACCATCCCACTCAAATGTGGATGCAATGTCAGAATCAATGTTTAGGGAAAGGGAATCCCCCTCGCATACCCAAAATCCTTCTTCGGTTGCTGTTTGCCAGCCCGTAAGCGTTGAATAAGCTTGCGGAATAGCTGTGCTATCGGGATCTCCATTAGGGGGGGTACATGGACAATGGTCGTATGTAATTCCGTCAATAGAAATAGCACCCGGTGTGTGGTCTTCTTTCACTAGGATGTGCTGGATACCTGCTCTTCTCGTATTGAGGCAAACCAGCTGATCATTCCCTGTTTGATTGAGGAAGGTAAATAGGTCTCCGTTGACTTCGACCCGCATTCTGGTGTTCGCATCGGTGAATCGAACCATGATGCATATTTCTTCTCCTTTGCCAAGGAAAGGCGTAACGAAAATAATGCTATCTCCTCCTCCGCTAATGTTGTTGGTAAATACGCCATCAAGCGGCCCAGTTGCGTTTTGGACATTATTGACGCCAGTAGAATAGGATATGACTCCTCCTTGCGTAACTGCTGCGGCCCCGCAATTACAGGCAGCTGTGGAAAGACTTCCTTCAGCATTGATACAAGCATCATTATCGTTGAGATCACCTTGAACGACCTTTATGCCATCTTGGTCGCAGTCGTTTGTGATTTGCGCTACCCATCCATTAGGTTCACTGCCATCTATGATACCATCTGCGGTACAGGGATTGGTTGGAGCCAGGTCTTCTGAATCGCAAATACCATCGTTGTCAGTATCTAACTTAGGCGTTCCTGCACATTCACAATTCCAGGTCCAGACATCATTATCGGTACAGGAAAGACCGTCGTCACAAGGGGTTCCGATTAGGCTATTGTTAAGACTAGGGCATGAGTCGATGATGTCGCATATGCCATCGTTGTCAGAATCTTGTGAATTGGCATCACAATTACAGTCTTCTGGAGCCCCTTTGTCTATCCATAATTGTATGGCTGCCAGTTCAGCACTGTCGACTAAGCCTCCTGTACGCTGGTTCATTGAGGGGAAACCAATAGGTGTCCCACAACCCGCGTAACTATCGATCATGATGATGTCAGCTAGGGTCGTACCAGTGAGGATGTTAGTTCCGCACTTATCACCACCTTGAAGGGTCGTTACATAAGAAGTTAAGTCAAGCCCCCCCGCTCCATTCTGACCATGACATCCTCTACATCCATTTTCCATGAATATATTTTCAATCTCTGTCCAGCCGATGGAACCATTATCACAATTGTCGTCGCTATTGGCTACATATCCCAGAGGCTGTGTACAAGCAACTGTTACAATACTTGGAGAGCCAAGGCCATCTCCGTCTTCATCTCTATACCAGGTGGATTCACCTGAACCGTCACAATTTCCACAAATGTCTAATTCTCCATAACAAGCATCCTCGTTGATGTTGAATTGCATTTCGGCTAAGGAGGCACAGCTACCATTTCCATAGGTGCTCAAAACGGTGATGAGGACTTTTTTGACCCATATTCCTCCGAAATTCGGGCCATTAAATCCTTCATAATTGGCTGCTTCATTAGCCTGAGGAAAGGTGAAAATGCCTAACTCGTTCCAAGTTGTACCATCAGATGAGTAATCGATGATGACATCTTTTAAACCGAGTATACTTTCTCCTGCCTTATTGGCATTCCAGACATGAGTAGAGTCAATATTTTCAGCTTGCTCAAATTCATACATCACCCAATGAGAGCTAGGTCTATTAGCATTTGGGTTAGCGGATTGAACACATGATTTCCAACTTAGGTTCCATGTGTTTCCATCGTCATCACACTGGGCCTTCGCCGAAAAGGAAAGAAGAACCCAAAGAACAAATAAGGCCGAAAGGCGAACTTGTTGCGAATATTGAAATGTAAATGTCTTCTTCATCTTGGTTTGCTTAGCTCATGAATCCGATAGGACCATTATTGGAATTGGGAATCCAGAAATTGTTGATGTTAGGAAGGATTTGATATAGATCGGCCGAAGAGGCGCCAAACCACAGGGCCAACTCTGCATAGTACTCGTCGCAGGAGAGGGTTGGGATGATCCTTCCTCCCCCAAATTCTAGGGCAGAACCTTGTGCCAGATCAGGATAATCTCCATAAATTCTTTGTCCGTTTACCGAGCCTCCGATGACGAAGGCGTTTCCACCCCAGGCATGGTCTGAACCCGTACCGTTGGAAATCAACTTCCTCCCAAAGTCAGACATGGTGAAGGTGGTTACATCATTTTGTACACCCAGCTCTACTAAGGAATCATAAAATGCCTTAATCGCCTGGTCTATCATGGTCATTTGGTCATTGTGATCCTGTACACTTGCATGTGTATCAAATCCACCTACAGACACAAAGAAAGTTTGGTGCTGCACATTCAATTGACTCCTACTTGCAATGGTCTTGGCAGTTAGTTTAAGGCGATTGCCAAGCGTAGTAGAAGGGAAGGTAGTATTGATAAGAGGTGCGTTGGAAATGGCCGAGTTAAACTCAAAAGAGGTTCCTATGGCATTCTGAACAGAATTGGTGTACCCCTTTTCAAGGATATTCTGGTAGGAAGCGTCTAGGAGGTTATCTAATGTTTGTCGTTTTAGTGTCTCATAGAAGTTATTGTTAGAACTGCCACTTAGGACAACAGATCCTCCATTCCCAGAACTTTTGATGACGTAGGGTACAACGGTATTTCCCTTCTGCAAAACATTCCCTGTATCCAAGGCAATGTTCATGGAAACATTCTGATTCTGGTTACTGGTGTACAGTATATCTGCCAATCGCCCAGCCCATCCTGTCGCATGGTTTCTGCTTTGTGGGACGGAAGTTTGCCAGTGTTTTTGTTGATCGGAATGAGAGAATAAGCCTCTTGGCTTCAAGCCGATGTCATTTTCATAGGTGGACTTTGTCAAGGGTTCCACGAGCGCCCCTACATTCGATACAAAAGCCAAATCCCCATTGTCAAAAATTTGCTTTAAGCCCGGTAAGTTGGGATGAAGTCCCACTTGCTTACTCATGGTATTCAGAGGATTAAGGGGGAGAATCTGATTTTTGGGAATGGCTAGGTTCGTGCGAATGGTAGCATAATCGTTATACTCTGTAGTTCCTCTTGGAATGAGCATGTTGAAGCTATCATTTCCTCCTTGGAAAAGGATGCATACCAGGGCCTTGTAATTATTGGTAGGACTGTAAATGTTGCGGTTTGCTGCTGCCGCTGCATTCATCAATCCCATATTCGTGATACCTGAGAGCAGGGAGGTAATACCCACAGAGGCACAACCCGCGCTCAGGGTGCTAAGGAACGAACGTCTGCTATATTTTTTGCTTGGCATGAGTCTTCTTATTTGATGATGAGGTAATCAGGAGAAACAGTCAGGAAATAAATGGCATCCTCGACAGCTCGCTCAGATGAATAGTTGTTGATATTGGTCTGATACTGAGTCAGGGTGTTGGTTATGGTCGTTTTGGTCGAAAGGGACATTTGGCCTCTACACAACAGGATGTCTAATCTGTCCATCAAGGCACCCACTCCTTGCGTATCTACAAGGTTGATCTCGTCAGAGAGGTCTAACTGAGGATTGTTGCCATTAGGATATCTGTTTCTAAATGGCCTGTACTGCATTCTTGATTGAGTCAAGTTGATGTATTCAATGGCCGTCACATCATTCAGAACTTCAAATTCGGGTGAAACGAGATTTTCTTTTGCTACTTCTGATTCCTCCTGGTAAAAGGGAGAGAAGAAGTTGAATACTGAAGGTGAATTCATAAAGCGTTGCCCCAGGGAATTGGCATCTGAATCTCTCAGGTAGAAGGTATCTGGTGTGGTATAGACATCAAAAGCGGCCAATAATCTTGTAGTCCTCTCCACCGGCTGCATGAGCTTTCCGTTTCGATTGTTGTCAATCCATTCGCAATCTCTTGCTTCTGGATCCATGAGAATGGCAGTCAAAACCGCCTTTAGATCCCCTCTTACTCCCTTTCCATTGTTGTTGAAAACTGTGGCAACACGGTTAACATAGGCGGGAGATGGATTAGACTTCACGAAGTTTTGAATCAGGCGAATTGAAACAAAGGGGCCTGTATTGGGGTGATTGAACAACAAGTCCAATGCATCTTCTATATCGCGATTGTCATTACGACCAGCAGGTAAGGTGCTCCCATTGATCATTTTTTTGGGGGACACATCATGGTAATTGGAAAAGACTTTCATCGGAGGTATCCTCCCCCAGTTGTTATAGCCTAGGTTCCAATTGTTATTGTCCGCTCCGAACTTATCTTTTGAATAGTATAAACCTGTAAATACTTTGGCTAATTCCTGTATGTCATCATTGGTATAGGTGGGAATGGTGTTGCCTTCAGCATCAAGCTTGAGGGTTCCATCATTGTTCAGCTCATTCAAGCCAATGGTAAAGAGCTGCATGACTTCTCGTGCATAGTTTTCATCAGGAAGTGTATTGAGTCCATAATCTGCCTTGGGATTTTTGATGGAACTCAGGTACCTCCCCATACAAGTAGAATAGGTTACTTGTCCTAACAAATCCCTGTAATTCCCAAACGCATTGTGGTAGAGGATATCGTAATAACCCGCATACATATCGCCAAAGCTTCCACCCGTTGCGATAGAGGTAACCAGAATTTGACTCAGGGAAAAGGCCATTTTCTGCCTCAACATATCCTCCCTCGTCAAAACAAACTGATAAAAGAGGCGGCTGATATGGTTGTTGTTTAGGCTGCCTAAATCTGTTACTTGAGAAAGATCTGTAACGCCTTTTTGTGCGTAATAGGCGAATAGGTAGGAAGTGTCTGGCTGGGAGAATTGATCTTCTAGCCAAGCTTTGATTCCCATTTGCTCAAGAGCCTCGATGTCTTCATAATTGAATCCAAGGCTCGCTTGAGACATAAAGCGAGCGGCACCCTTAAGATCGGGCAAAAGACCTGTTCCATTGATGCTGTTTTCAGCCTTCTCTGAATGGGCTGTATCGCTGGAAGTTGCCTTGAGTCCTATTTGATGCCCATTTCCAAAATAATCTGAATAGGTCTGAGCCTTCGATCCTGTGGCAAACAGGAAAAGACTAAGTATCCAGATACCATGAACGATAGGGTAAAGAGTTGTTTTCATACCTTCCTAATTGTTTCGTTGCTTACTCGTGTGATTCGTTTATTGAGGTGTATTTGTGTTCCATTTTATTCTTGTTAAGGGCCTTGTACCCAGATTCTATGACCTGCTTGAAGCAAAGGACCTTGCGCACTTTCTAGGTTAATGATGTAAAATCCTGGTTGGACATTGGTAAAGTCCCAGATCACATAATTTTGGTCATCGGCAATCCATTCTTGCCTTACCAATTGTCCCATTCCGTTGACCAAACGAAGCCTTACCTCCGTATTCACTTCATCCCATTGAATGCGGACATTTCCTGCAGCAGGATGGGGATAAGAGAATAGGGTAGGGGTATTGATTAGACTATCTAGGTCAATTTCGACTATGGGGCTGTGTGAGAAACTTCCAGAATTTCTATTGGCACGAATTCGATAGAACTGTTTCCCACCTAATTGCTGAACAACATTGAAATCAGTGTATTGATAGGCGCCAATGGGCGGAGTAGCGCCATTCCCCATGACATTTCCGACACGTTGGAAAATTTGTCCATCTGGGGAGCGCTCAATATCGTAGCTCGCGATTCCTGTATCATCGAGCATATACCAACTAAGCAGAACGTCCGAGTTGATTTTCTCAGCACGAAGGCTATCCCAAATAATAGGTTTTTCATCTAAGTTCACCGTGTCAATAGGGCTGAATAGCTCCACGTTATCGTTGGTGCTTGCCTTGATTCGATAGTAGACGATTCCTGAAAATGTATTCGCCACCATCATGTCGACAACTTGATAATTTCCTAGTGGGCCTCCGGATAAGGTAAGGTCTACTATGCCTATACCTGTAAAGTTCTGCCCATCAATTGAGCGTTGCGCTTCATATTGGGTGATTGCAGATTCATTTGTTGTACTCCAGCTTACCATGACATCCGGAAAGGCTAAACTCGCTTCCATGGAAAGCCAGTTTAGTTCTGCTGGATTGATTTCAATGCTGTCTATTGGGCTGTAAAAGAAGCCTTGTGGATTCAGTTGCTTGATTCGATAATACATGGTTCCCACAAAGCCGTTTAAGGCATCCTGATCAACAAATTGATAGCTGCCCAAAGGGGGATTGACATCAATATTTCCAATAGGAAGGAAGTTTGATCCATCCTGAGAACTTTCGATCTCATATCGTTGGACATCATCCTCGTCAGAAACTGTCCACTGAAGGAGGGCATCATTTCCCTGTGCAGTAGCTGTAAAGGATATCCACTCAACTTCCATATTGCCTGCTTGGGGAGGCGTGTATAAGAAGTCTTCTAAGTTATTGGGCGTTAATTGACTGACTTGCGCATCATCTGAGAAAACTACTGTGCCGCTATTCGCCGCTTCAAACCACCTGAGTGTAAAGGCACTATCTGTTTCTAGCACATCAAAGCACACCTTAAAAAGAGGTTGAACCATAGGTGAGGCTACAATGCTGTCTCCAAATCCTCCAGCATTTAACTCGATGTTAATTGAGATTCTATCTGATAAAGGTTGGGTAAGGCTTGGAACTTGGTAGAAGGGTGGTGGAGAGATATACACAGTATCGAGAATGGGTAAGTCAATAACCTGTGGATCATAATCAAAGACAAAGTTGGAGGAACCAAGTGCTCCTTTCTGATCCATAGAAATCATTCCATCGACACAAAATGAGGTTGAGTCTGAAGAAAAGGAAGCATTGGCGAAAGAGAGATTATAGACGCTAGGGCCATTTCCTGAAGGAGGAAGTAAGGTTATGGCTTCTACTGGGGAATAGAATGTGCTGCCACTAGTATTGGTTTGTTTGATGCGATAGAATACAGTTCCTGTAAAGGTGTTTGCTACCCCTTGATCAAAATATTGGTAAACTCCAGTCAGACCCGTCGTTACACCTACTTGCCCAATGGTAGAGAAATTAACCCCATCATTCGATCTTTCAATTTGGTAATTAGCTACTTGAACTTCATCCGAGCTTGTCCAGTCTAATTGCGCATCAACACCAGTTTGGATCACTGTAAAGCTATTCCATATTACTGCCGTATCAGTTGGTGGTGGAGGGGGCACCGCCACTGGAATTTGAATGGTATCTACCGGAGAATAATAAGTGCTTCCTGTATTGTTGGTCTGTTTGATTCTGTAGTAAACAGTACCTGTGAAGGTAGTGACGACATTGGCATCTGTGTATTGGTAGGTACCCGTCGGTCCCGCAGTAGGATTAACTTGTCCCAAGGCGGTGTAGGTCGTTCCATTTGTAGATCGTTCCACTTCGTACTGACTAACTTGAATTTCATCAGCGGTAGTCCAGTCCAATTGCGCATCATTTCCTGATTTAATAGCAGTGAAGCTATTCCAGCTGACAGAAGCATCCACAGGAGGTACTGCAACAGGAATTTGAATGGTATCTACCGGAGAATAAAAAGTGCTTCCTGTATTGTTGGTCTGTTTGATTCTGTAATAGACGGTACCTGTAAGGGTATTGACCACATTGGCATCTGTGTATTGGTAAGTACCTGTCGGTCCTGCAGTTGGATTAAGTTGTCCCAAGGCGGTGTAGGTGGTCCCATTTGTAGATCGTTCCACTTCGTACTGACTGACTTGAATTTCATCAGCTGTAGTCCAATCTAATTGCGCGTCATTTCCTGACTTAACGGCAGTGAAGCTATTCCAGCCAACGGAAGCATCTACCGGAGGTACTGCAACAGGAATTTGAATGGTATCTACCGGAGAGTAAAAGGTACTTCCAGTATTATTGGTCTGTTTGATTCTATAGTAGACGGTACCTGTGAGGGTATTAACCACATTGGCATCTGTGTATTGGTAGGTACCCGTCGGTCCAGTAGTAGGATTGACCTGTCCCAAGGCGGTGTAGGTCGTTCCATTTGTAGATCTTTCGACCTCGTACTGACTGACTTGAATTTCATCAGCAGTGGTCCAATCTAATTGTGCGTCGCTTCCCGATTTGACGGCGGTGAAGTTATTCCAGCTAACTGAAGCATCCACAGGAGGGACAGGGATTTCTATGGTATCTACCGGAGAGTAATAGGTACTTCCTGTATTGTTAGTCTGTTTGATTCTGTAGTAAACAGTACCTGTGAAGGTGTTGACGACATTGGCATCTGTGTATTGGTAAGTACCTGTCGGTCCAGTAGTCGGGTTGACCTGTCCTAAGGCGGTGTAAGTCGTTCCATTTGTAGATCGTTCCACTTCGTACTGGCTAACTTGAATTTCATCAGCGGTAGTCCAATCTAATTGTGCGTCATTTCCTGATTTGACGGCAGTGAAGCTATTCCAGTTTACAGAAGCATCCACTGGAGGGACAGGGATTTCTATGGTATCTACCGGAGAATAATAAGTGCTTCCTGTATTGTTGGTCTGTTTGATTCTGTAGTAGACAGTACCTGTGAAGGTATTAACCACATTAGCATCTGTGTATTGGTAAGTACCCGTCGGTCCAGCAGTAGGATTGACCTGTCCCAAGGCGGTGTAGGTGGTCCCATTTGTAGATCGTTCCACTTCGTACTGGCTGACTTGAATTTCATCAGCAGTGGTCCAATCTAATTGCGCGTCATTTCCTGACTTAACGGCGGTGAAGCTATTCCAGCTAACGGAAGCATCTGGAAGGGTGGGAACATATTGAAAATTTTGAAGGGTATCTGGTATCAATTGCGTAAAAAGAGGATCATCAAGAAAGACGATCGTCCCACTTGTGCCTGATTCATACCATGTCAAGTTGAAGGCACTGTCTACACTGACGAGGTCAAAGCAGATTTGATATAAGAAGGTTCTCTGCGGAGCAGTAGCTATGTCATCACCAAAACCACTTGCGTTTAACTCCACATTGAAAGAATGTCTATTGGCAAAAGGTTGAGTCGAAGTGGGAACCTGATAGAAGGGAGGATTACTGAGGTTATATGACTGTAAAACAGGATTGCTCAATACATTTGGGTTGAAATCAAAAACGAAGTTGCTGGACCCTAATTTTCCAGCCTGATCGAAAGACAATTCTACATCAATACAAAACCTTTGAGTAGAAGCATTGATCGAGTCATTGGCGAAAAAGAGGTTGTAATGGGTTTGTGCGGATAGCTCCATGGGCCAAATGGCACAAACAATTACCCATATCCATAACATGGGTGCGGTTTTTCGCGGGGGTGTAGGGAGTTGTGTGTAAATGTGCTTCATTAATGTTCTTTTTGGATCGTGATCTAAGGGAATCGAAAAAGAAGAATGCTGATCAGGAATATTATTGTCAAAGAATAGTTCATCCCATTTCCAAAGGGCGTTGATGCCTTTCGAACAAAACATACCTTTCCCGGGCACTTCTTAGCCAAGGCCAAAGGGTGCAACAGGAAATCTTTGTAAATGGTGTTTGATAAAAAGCCAGTCCTGGCTACAAGAAAAGGAACCCCGCAAAGTGGGAGATGTGTATCCCCAAACTCATTTGCAGTAATTGAAGCAAAAACATTACCATTTCAGCTGGTTGAAACAAAGTTTACACCATTCATCAATTAAAAGTGGCCATTCGGGATAAGTGAGGAACCGTTTAAACAGTCTGGGACATGGCCATGGTGAAGGTGCTTTTCCTGAATGTTGGCCCCTACAGACCTCTCAGTGGATAATTTTCAAGCTGAAGTAGGTATGCAAGGATGCTGATAGTCAGCTAGGACACTAAAATAGCCTGTTTTCTAAGGTCAATAAGGATAAACAAAACTTCTTTGGAAGAGCATGAGCTAAGTTTGCATAAATGTGGCCAAAAGTGAGTCACTCAGAGGAATCCTGATCATATAAGAGAATAGGTCAGGTATGAACTGACCTATTCTCCATTCAAAATACAGATAGGCAGGGAAGCTTAAACAGCCCCCTTCACTATTCCTTCTCCTTCACCCAAAAACTAATGCTACCTGTCGTATACATACTTCCATCACCATTGGCGTCATCCTCATAATACACCCAATCGCCCCCTAAATGGGCATCTGCCGTAGTAAAGGAATGGTCAATTTTGGTGCTGAGCACAGATAGATTCACCGGAATTCCCAGCAACTTGAATTCTGCCTCAGGCTTGAAATTGAAGGAGAACTTGGTCGTCTGTCCAGGATTATGATGTCTGCCAATGAAGTTGTAGACATAGGGATCACCATGTACCCCCTGAAGGTATCTCCACTGAAACATGTCCTGGTTGCAACGGAAAATCTTCCCATTTTTCATGTCCCTTCTCCTTCCATTGATAAATTTAGAAGGCTCGGAAACAGGACTCCCGATATCATTACCTGCATTGTCCACCGTCTTATTGGCAAAGTCCGTTTTTACCTCAATACTACAATCACGCTTCCACCATTTGCAGAATTTTGATAACTCCGAAGGAGAAACTTGAACCTTGACGATTTGCTCACGTTTTTCTCGGGTATCCCGATCAGAGGGCACAAATGAAGGATTTTCATCTACGGAATGAGCAGAACCACAGCTATTCAGGCTTTCAAGAAGGTCTGTTCGATAAATCCAAACCATGTTCTCCGATCTAAGCATTCCTCCATGTTGAGACGGATCAGATAGTTTTTTCCACCATGTAGAAGCTACCTCTTCACATATGTCTACGTCAGTTGTAGAGGAAAGAAATTCGGTGAATGCATCCTGTTCAATATCAATTGGAATACTGAACCAGCTGCTATTGTTTTCAATGACTAGCATCGACTGATTGGGTTCTTCCTCATTATTAAGGGTCGTTCTGGAACCATCGGTATGAAGCAATTGGACTTCCACATATTCTTGCTGTTGAAAGTGAGAAGGAATAGGTGCAATGGGAAGGCGATGAGGCAGACCAGTTTTCCCTTCCGCATGGAATAGGCTGATGCTAAGGTTGGGGTAGGCCGAGCTTATGGCAAGTAATACCCCCTTGGCCTCTACCATTTCCCAGGCCTTTAATTTCTCATCTATCCAGTCAGGTACGAATTCCCCTTCTATTTCCATATGGCAAAGTACCTTTAAAGGAATGCCTTCTTCAGGAATGGATTCTATCAAAAAATCGCTAAAACTCGAGACAGCTTGAAGAGAAGAAAAGAGTTGTGAAACTGCTAAAATAGCCTGATCCGAATTTTGGTAGGAAACATAGGCTGATTCCTCTAGCATCAGCTTTTCTGGAGCATCAATCGGATGCATGCAGGAAGAAAAGGAGCTTATCATCAGGACAATAGATAGCCAGATGAAAAATTGTGTTTGCTTTTTCATAAGTTGTGCTGTTAATATGTTAACGCCTTGTATGAGGCAATCCGAAATTAAGTTAAAATAATACAAAATACAATTTTGTATTATGATATTGTAATCCTGAAGTGAGCCATGGAAAGAAGAAATTTTCTCCAACGCCTGTCATTGGCAGCTGCCCCCTATCTTGCACCTGGACTTTCCATGGCCCTACTTGAACGCATCCAGACCTATTCTCATAAGGTAAACTCAGTGGAGGATGAGGAATTTTGGAGACTCGTAAGGCAGGCTTACACAGTGTCTCCAGGATTGATCAACCTAAATAATGCAGGCTTAAGCCCACAAACAAGAAAGGTTCAGGAAGCAGAGATTCGATATATCGAATATGCCAATGAGGCACCATCTTTCTATATGTGGCGAATCATCGATGCGGGAAGAGAGCCTGTCAGAAAACAGCTTGCCAGACTAGCTGGGGTGGAGGCTGATGAAATCGCCATGAACCGAAATGCTACTGAAGCATTGGATACCATTATTTTTGGTCTGGACCTAAAGAAGGGAGATGAGGTAGTCTTATGTAAGCAGGATTATCCCTTGATGATCCATGCGTGGAATCAGCGAGCTCAGCGAGAAGGAATCGAGCTAAAATGGGTAGACATTCCCGATCCTATTGAGGACAAGGAAGTCTTAATCAAGGCGTATACCTCTCTTTTTACCAAAAAAACTAAAATTCTTCATTTAACCCATCAGATCAATTGGACAGGGCAAATTCTTCCAGCAAAAGAACTAACCAAACTCGCTCATGCAAGAGGAATAAAGGTGGTTTTGGATGCAGCACAGTCCTTTGCTCAAATGCCTTTTTCCTTGAAGGAATTAGATGTGGATTATGCAGGAACCTCTCTTCATAAATGGTTGGGAGCCCCCTTTGGTACAGGAATGCTGTATGTGAAAAAAGACCTTATTTCAGCTTTATGGCCCTTGTTTCCTACAGATGAACCCCAATCAGATGATATAAGAAAGTTTGAAAACTTGGGTACAAGATCCACTGCCGCGGAAATGGCGATAGGACATGCCGTCGAATTCCATGAATGGGTAGGAGGGCAGCGAAAATGGGATAGGATTCAATATTTGAAAAGATACTGGGTGGAAAAGGCCCTTGATATTCCTGGTTTTGAGTTGCATTCATCCCTAAAACCTGAATTTGGTGGGGCCATTACCAATTTTTCGCTCAAGGAAAAGGATGTGGTCAATATATACGCGAGGCTATCTCGGGAATATAGGATTCATGTATCTCCTGTGATTTGGGATGGAATTAAAGGCATTCGTGCTACCCCCAATATTTACACCATGACGGAGGAATTAGACCGATTGGTAGAGGCTTTGGCTAATCTGGCGAAATAGCCTAATCTCTTACTTCTTTTCCTTTCGGCTTTTGTCGTTCTCCATCATCAAATCAATGATAACGGCTGTCGCAAGAATCAAGGGACGATTTTCGTTGGGTTCTATTTCTACGCCATATGTGTCGCCAAGGGTAAATCTCTTTTTGGATACCTCAGCTACGACTTTTCGATTTCGCTTAAATGTATATTCTCGTTTCCAAAAGCTTCCGGAAATGGTGTAATCATTTCTACCTGGAATATCGAGGTCGAAATTATCCGACATCCACCCTTTGTCCTTGGTCAACTCCGCGATGTTTTTTCCGTTTTGTAAGATTCTAAAGCGCTGACGATTGCCAGTACGCCTTTGCTCAATGATATAAATTTCCTTTCCTCCTTTTTCCCTGAAGGAATACTTTTTTCCAAAAGAGAGGAATTTACCCTTGATCTCATAAGCCTCATTTCCTACAGGATCCTTGATGACATAGGAGCTTTTCAAGCTAAAGGCCTTTTCACGGAGTTGGTATCTCTGTTTCATGGGGACGAAGTTACACACTTAAGGAGAGGAACACACACAAAAATACAATGGGAAAATGAAGGATTAGGTTGGAAAAAACATCTTTACCCTATTCCAAACTTTTCTAATATCCGATCTATCTGTAAATTCCATCCTACTATTAGTCACTTTTCTACTCACATTTATCCGACTATGCCTAAGTATTCACTCGACATCAATAAGAAATCTTATCAAGTTGAGGTGGCCGAAGACACGCCCTTATTATGGGTGCTACGGGAACACCTTGACATGGTAGGAACAAAATTTGGTTGTGGGATTGCCCAATGTGGCGCCTGTACTGTCCACCTAGATGGAAATCCTGCAAGATCCTGCTCTGTGCCTGTTTCTGCCGCTAAGGGCATGAAAATTACGACCATTGAGGGCTTAGCTGAAGAGAAGCTTACACCTGTACAACAAGCCTGGATTGAGGAAGATGTTGCCCAATGTGGGTATTGCCAAGCAGGTCAGATCATGACGGCGACCGCTTTGCTGGAAAGCAATCCTAATCCTACCGATGCTGAAATTGATGCAGCCATGTCTGGCAACCTTTGCCGTTGTGGTTCCTACCTCCGTATCCGTAAAGCCATTCACAAAGCCTCTAAATTGAAGAACGCATGAGTACCTCGCTAAATAGAAGAAACTTCCTCAGAATATCTGCCCTGGCAGGTGGCGGTCTTGTGATTGGCTTCCCTGCGATGGTGAGTTGTGATAATCCAGCTAAGAAAGCCGAGGCGGCTACAAGCTGGGAAAATGTTAATGCCTTCCTGAAAATCGCCAATAATGGTGAAGTTACCATTAAAGCCCCCAATCCCGAGATTGGACAAGGAGTGAAAACAGCTATGCCTATGGTTGTGGCTGAAGAACTCGATGTGCCTTGGGAGATGGTCAGCGTGGTCCAGGGAGAATTAGACACTGAAAACTTCAAAGACCAATGGGCTGGCGGTAGTCAGTCTATCAAAAGAGCTTGGCCAAGATTGAGAATGGCCGGTGCTTCCGCTAGGTATGCCTTGGTCTCTGCTGCTGCCGCAGAATGGCAAGTTCCGATGGAGGAATGCTCCACAGAAGATGGCTTTGTGTTACACAAAGGTTCAGGTAAAAAAATCAGCTACGGAAAAATAGCTGCTTCCGCTGCTACGGTAGAACTTCCAGAAGAAGTGCCCATGAAGGATCCTGCTGATTTTAAGCTCATTGGGACTTCTAAGTTGAATGTCGACGGAGAAAAGATCGTAACAGGTCAACCTCTTTTCGGAATAGACTACAAGGTGGACGGAATGATGTACGCCATGCTAGTTAATCCGCCTGTATTTGGAGCCAGCTTGAAATCAGTTGATGATGCTGCTGCGAAAGCCATGGCAGGCGTAAAGGATGTGGTCACCTTTGGCAACAAAGTGGCCGTGGTGGCGAATTCTACTTGGGAAGCTAAGAAAGCCAAAGAAGCACTCAAGATAGAGTGGAATGCGCCAAGCAATCCTGCTTCTACACAAAAATATGTAGCCGCCATGCAGCGTAGCTTGGAAAAGAAAGGGAAAGTTCAGCGTAAGAATGGAAATCCCGACAAGGCTTTCCGTGAAGCCAATCAAGTCATTGAGGCCAAGTTTGAAGCCCCCTTCCTTCCACACAATACCATGGAGCCCATGAACTTCTTCGCAGATGTACGCGAGGATGGAGTTACCTTGGTTGGACCTACACAGACGCCTGCTAGAGCAAGAAGAACTGCTGCCGAAATCACAGGCATGGACGAAAGCAAAATCACCGTGAACATGACTCGGATGGGAGGTGGATTTGGTCGTCGATTAAAAGCCGATTACGTTGCTGATGCTGTAGAGATTTCAAAAGCCATCAAAGCTCCTGTAAGAGTTCTCTACACACGTGAGGACGACATGACAGCCGGTGTATACAGACCTGCTTCACAATATAAATTCCGTGCAGCTCTCGACAAGGAAGGAAATGTAACAGCTTTCCATGTACGAGGAGTCGGCATGAATTCAGGTGTCGTAAGAGATGCCAATTTCCCTGCTGGTGCTATCGACAACTTCCTAGCGGATGGGCATACCATCAAATCAGACATTACAACTGGTGCTTGGCGTTCTCCGGTACACAATTTCCTTGGCTTTGCAGAACAATCATTCTTAGATGAGATAGCCTTGGCCGGTGGAAAAGATCCCTTACAATTCAGATTGGATTTACTAGAAAAAGCAAAGAAGAATGCTGTAGGCGAGCTATCTTATGATCCCGAGCGCGTCATAGCTGTTTTAAAGCTCGCAGCTGAAAAGGCTGATTATGACAAGCAAGAATCGGGGGTGCATAAGGGGGTTGCCTGTTATTATTCCCACTCAACCTATGTAGCTCAAGTTGCTGAGGTTGTCGTAGAGGATGACAAGCCCATGATCAAGCGGATTGTTAGTGCGGTAGATTGTGGTATCGTGGTGAATCCTGTAGGGGCCATCAACCAGGTTCAAGGTTCAGTCATTGATGGACTAGGACATATCTACTTTGGTGAATTGACCTTCAAAGATGGAAAGCCGGACCAAGCCAATTTTGATAAGTATCGCTTGATTCGTTTTCCTGAAGCTCCACAGGTGGAAGTACACTTTGTAGACAGCAAGGAAGATCCCACTGGACTAGGTGAGCCAGCCCTTAACCCTGCACCTGCCGCAGTGGCCAATGCCATGTTTAAGGCTACAGGAGAAAGATGGCGCATTACTCCACTAGATCCCAGTAAGCGACCTGGGGTAGTGGAGTTGGAAAATAGAATCTAACGTTTATTGATAATTGAGTGTAAAGATTCATCCCTTTTTTAGGGATGAATCTTTCTTTTTTATACAGCTTCCTTTTTATCTCCACCTATGAAAAAGTATGTCAGCCTGGCTCTCCTTTTGCTTTTCTGCTTCAGCAGAGGCCCTGCCCAACAGCTAGAAGAAAGGCTTCATGGCCTGCTAGATTCTGTTTACCAAGCCAACAAAGAGGCTATCGGGATATTGGTACATGTGGAATCTCCAAAGGATTCCCTTTCATGGACTAAAGCTTTTGGTGTTTCTGATACGGTTACAAAGGCCCAACTCTTAGTTGACCAGCCTGTCTTAATTGCCAGCAATACCAAGCCCTATGTGGCGGCAGCAAGCTTACGATTTGTGGAAGAGGGAAAGTTTACGCTTGATCAAACGATCGAGAATTTACTGAGTCTTCCTACGACTCGATTATTGAAAGGGAATGGCTATAAACTAGACAAGATTCAGGTCAAACATTTGCTTTCGCATACATCAGGAATAAGGGATTATGTAGATGAAGACTACCTTAAATGGGTAGATGAACATCCTCAATACAAATGGAAGCAGGTAGAACAGATCAAAAGGAGTGTAGAGCTTGGACCCCCACTCGACGAGCCGGGAAAGAGCTTTAAGTATGGGGACATCAATTACCTTCTGTTGGCAGAGATTTTTGAGCGTTTTAGCAAAAGGCCATTCTACGGCACCATAAGAAGTTTGAATAAATTCGAAGCTTTAGGCCTGAATCATACCTGGTTTAAGGATTTGGAGACATACCCTTCCCATACCCTCCCATTAGCCCATCAATACGCGGATAAATATGGATGGGACTCTTACGACCTTGACCCCTCATGGGATTTATATGGTGGTGGAGGAATGGCTTCAACTGTCAAAGATGCAGCTCTTTTCTTTCAATACTTATTTGAAGGAAAAATTATAGAGGATCAAGAGTTGTTAGAAAAAATGCATTCCTATGTTCTTCCCAAGGAGGAGTCCAATTACTGCTTGGGGGTTAGGCTACTCGATTTCGGAAAATATAGGCTTTATTATCACGGGGGATGGTGGGGGACGGATGTGATCTATTGTCCTGAAACGGGAAGTTCAGTGGCTGTTTTTACCTTGCAAAAAGGAAAAAGAAACCAGATCAATCCCTTTTTAGGAAAGACGATTACGGAAATGTTGTTAGGTGGGAATAGTAAGTGACTCACTCTCCAATATCTTCATTCCATAGTTTAGGCTTATCCTCAATGAAGTCCTTCATCATCTGGATGCAGGTCGGATCATTGGCCACGACTACTTCCACGCCTCTGGAACGAAGCAGTTTTTCCTCCCCCATAAAGGTCTGGTTTTCTCCAATGACCACTTTAGGAATGCCATATAAGAGAATCGCACCTGAGCACATGGAGCAAGGGGAAAGGGTAGTATAGATCACCGAATTTCGATAGACACTTGCTGGCTGGCGACCGGCATTTTCTAAGGCATCCATTTCTCCATGTAGAATGGCAGAGCCGTGCTGTACCCGTCTGTTGTGTCCCTTACCAATGATCTGACCATCATGAACCAAGACTGATCCGATGGGTATTCCACCTTCTTTCAGGCCTTTTTGGGCCTCATTGATGGCTGCTTGAAGAAATTTGTCCATACACTAAAATAGGGAAACACACCTGTGTTTCCCTATGAGTTATTCACATTATTTAAACCTGTGGATCGCTTAGATCAGTTCTTCTACCTTCTTCAGGGCATTGTCAAGGCCACTGACATCCTTTCCACCAGCCGTCGCATAGAAGGCTTGTCCACCACCGCCTCCTTTGATTTCCTTGGCCAGATCACGAATCATTTGCCCTGCATTGTATTTTTTCCCTTCCGCCAAGTCATCAGACATGATCACACTTAACAAAGGTTTATCATTGATCGCAGCACCAAGGACAATCAAGGTATTGTCGGTGATCTTTTTCAGTTCGAATGACAATTGCTTCAAAGCATCTGCGGAGGGGAGATTCACCCGCTCACGAATGACCTCTATATCTCCCAGCTTTTCTGCTTTGGACTTCAGCTCATCTTTCATCAATTGAACCTTTTCTCCCAACAATTTCTCGATTTCCTTTTCTAGCTCTCTGTTCTTTTCAGAAAGATCAGCAATAGCTTTTTCAAGGTTCTTGGGATTCTTCATCAAGGAAGAAATCTGATCTAGGGTTTGGGCCTTGTCATTCAAGTAAGAGAATGCCTTTTCAGCGGTATAAGCTTCCACACGTCTGATACCCGCAGCAACTGAACTCTCGGATACAAACTTGAACAGGCGAATATCACTCGTTTGGGGAACGTGGGTCCCCCCACAAAGCTCTACAGAGAAGTCTTGGTCAAAGACAATCACACGAACGTTCTCGCCGTATTTCTCTCCAAATAAGGCCATGGCACCCATTTCCTTCGCATCATCAATGGGCATAGAGCGATGCTCTGTCAAAGGAATGTTGGTAGCGATTTTGGCATTGACGATTTGCTCCACCTTTTCAAGCTCCTCATCCGTTACCTTTTCGAAGTGAGAGAAGTCAAAGCGCAAAGCCTTTTCCGATACCAAAGAACCTCGCTGTTCTACGTGTGTCCCTAATACCTCTCGGAGGGCAGCATGCATCAAGTGAGTGGCCGTGTGGTTGGATGATGTTTGCTGACGAGTGTTCGGATTAACTTGTGTGGACCAAAGCCCTTGAGCCTCTTTGGGGAGTTTATCTACCAGGTGAACAATCAGCTCATTCTCTTTCTTGGTATCCAGGACTCTTATTGTCTCTCCCTCCTTAGAAATGCTTCCTTTGTCTCCAACCTGCCCACCAGATTCGGCATAGAATGGCGTTTCTTCCAACACGATCTGATAGAGCTCCTTCTTTTTCATTTTGACCGTTCTGTAGGACAGAATCCGTGTCTCATTATGAAGGGTGTCATATCCGATAAATTCAGGAAGGTCTTCTGAAGGGTTTACCACTACCCAATCACCCGTGTCAAAAGAGGTAGCTGCACGAGAGCGTTCCTTCTGCTCATGCAGGAGTTGATCAAAACCGGCTTTATCGATAGACCACTTTTGCTCTCTGGCCATTAGCTCAGTCAAGTCAAAAGGAAAGCCATAGGTATCATACAGCTTAAAGGTAAAGGCTCCGTCAATGACCTTATCCTTCTTCTTCTTGTTTTCACCTAAATATTTCTCGAACAGCTGAGTTCCAGATTCAAGGGTACGAAGGAAGCTTTGTTCCTCTTGCTTAATGATACGTTCCAGGTGATCTCTCTGCTGGCGAACCTCAGGGAAGACAGACTCATATTGTTCGGCAAGTAGCTCTACCATTTGGAACATAAAGGGAGCTTTTAGGCCCAGATAGGAGAAGCCATACCTAGAAGCACGGCGCAGAATACGACGCACGACATAGCCTGCTCCTGTATTGGAAGGAAGCTGCCCATCAGCGATGGTGAAGACAATAGCGCGGATGTGATCCACAATGACACGCATCGCAATACGCTGTTCTTCTGGCGCATTTGCATATACATAATCAGTCTTGGTCTCAAGAAATTCCCTCGTAAGATCGAAAATATCTGTGTCATAAGTGGACTTCTTGTCTTGAAGTGCCATGGCCAGACGCTCGAATCCCATTCCTGTATCAATATGCTTGTCTGGGAGTTCCTCCAGCGATCCATCAGCTTTTCTATTAAACTGAATAAATACCAGGTTCCAGATCTCTACTACCTCGGGATGGTCTTCATTGACCAGTTTTTTACCGTCTTTCTTTTTGCGCTCTTTGTTGGAGCGCAAGTCTATATGTATTTCTGAGCAGGGGCCAGAAGGGCCTACATCGCCCATTTCCCAGAAGTTATCTTTTTTACCCGCTCTTAGGATTCGGTCTTCATCGATCCACTTTTTCCACTCTTCAACTGCCTCTGTATCCTCTTCGAGTCCATCTTCCTTATCTCCACCGAAGACAGTTACATAGAGTCTGTCCTTATCTAGCTGGTAAACTTCAGTAAGTAATTCCCAGGCCCATTCTATCGATTCTTTCTTGTAGTAATCTCCAAATGACCAGTTACCAAGCATTTCAAACATGGTATGGTGGTAGGTGTCATGGCCTACATCATCTAGGTCATTGTGCTTGCCTGAAGCCCTTAGGCATTTCTGGGTATCAGCTATTCTCCGAACCTCTGGATTTTTTAGACCTAGAAAAAGGTCCTTAAACTGGTTCATTCCGGCGTTTGTGAACATCAGTGTAGGGTCATTTTTAACCACAATTGGGGCTGAATCCACAATTTGGTGCGACTTTTGTTTAAAGAATTCCAGAAAGGTGTTTCGGATTTCCGTTCCCGTTTTCATATTTTTCCCCTGCTTTGTAACATTATTCGAAGGATACCGTAATGCGTCCTTTTGTTTAATCAGAATTTTTTTAATTTTGATTGACCAAAATTAGCAGGTTTTCATTAGTCTTAAAATCTAAAAGAACTTTTAATTTTTGTTTCCCTTGTTTTTTGCAATTCCACTAATCAATCATTAACCCCTGTCCAATGGCAAAGCGAATACGATACTATTACGATGAGGAAAGTTGCAGCTTCAAACCTGAAGAGAACACCCCTCGTAGAGTAATTGTTAATGTATCGAAATATGTAGGAGGTTCTCTTGTCCTGGCTTTCTTGATGATTTCTGCACTGTTTTTCTTCTATGACAACCCCAAAGAAGCCCACCTGAAGTCATTGATCTCCGATCTGGAGTCAAAATTCATCGAGCAAAACAACATGCTCACCCAACTAGAAGGAAACGTAGATTCCCTACACAAAAAAGACAACGATTTTTATCGTTCGCTTCTTGGTACCTCTGCGATCAATGAAGGTATCTGGAACGGCGGTATTGGAGGGGCTGATTATGCTGATCCTAATGAGCCACAAGCTCTTAGAGAAACAGAAGAGCGCCTCGATAGAATACAGAACAAAGTTTCTATTCAAAATAAAAGCTACATCTCTCTTCTTAGCGATCTAAGCAACAAGACTGAAGAGCTAAAGCACATTCCAGCTATCAAGCCGGTTCCAGGTCGTGTAATTTCTGGTTTTGGGATGAGAATGCACCCTATCAAGAACTTCCGCAGGATGCACTGGGGATTGGATATGCAAGCAACCACAGGTACGCCTGTACATGCTGCTGGTGATGGTGTAATCAAACTTGCGAAAGTCAGCCGTGGAGGCTACGGTAAACAAGTAGAAATCAAGCATGGTGAGTTTGGCTACGTTACCAAGTATGCCCACCTTTCTAAGATCATTGTGAAAAAAGGAGAGAAAGTAGAGCGTGGCCAGATTATCGGATACTCTGGAAACACAGGCCTGTCTAAAGGTCCTCACCTTCACTACGAGATCTTCAAAGACGAAAAGCGTATCAACCCAATTGACTACTTCTACGGTGATTTGACACCAGAAGAATATGTCAAGCTTCGTGAAGAGGCTAAGGTTGACAACATGTCAATGGACTAATCGAGACCTTGTTATAAGGAAAAATACATCAATCTACTCATCCCGGATACCAATAGGTGTTCGGGATTTTTTTATGGAATAGGTTTGTGGATAATTTTCTATACAAATAGAGCTTGGCAATCAAGCACATATGTCTTTATTTTTTGGTACGAAATATGTAGTATTTACATGGAAATGTAAATTATCCTATTCCATAACAATAAGGAGGAATTAATATTTAGATCTCGTTAATCATTCCGATTTCGATTTTCCTACTTTTTTTGGCAAAAGGGGTATTTTTATCCTAAATTTCTTAACTTTCTATACGTTCATCCCGTAATTCCATACGTGCAGCAGCTCGAAGAACATATTCAAAAACAGTATTTTACCATTGGAGAAGTGGCCAAAGAACTCGATTTATCGACTTCTTTGATACGTTTTTGGGAAACGGAATTCAGGGAGATCAATCCTAAAAAGAATAGGAAAGGCAATCGTGTCTACACCCAAAGAGACATTGATATGCTCCGCAAAATCCATTATTTGCTGAAAGTGAAAAAGTTCACCATCAAAGGAGCAAAGGAGCGTTTGAAGCAGGAACAAGAGGCCTTGGAAAAGGAAGTAAAGGTCAGAGAGACCCTTTTGAAACTGCGTACCTTTCTATTGGAATTAAAAGAATCTTTGTAGATATTTGCATCCCCAATATTATTGGGGGAAAACGGGATATAGCTCAGTCCGGTTAGAGTGCACGTCTGGGGGGCGTGAGGTCCCGCGTTCGAATCGCGGTATCCCGACATATTGAAAGCAGCTTCAGGTCAGCCTGTAAGCTGCTTATTTTATTTTTGACCCAATGAGCCTGTCTATGAACTCCATTCTCATCCAGCAAATCGACATGCAGCATCCTCTTTACCAGGAGGAAAGGGAGCTAAGAAACAGGGTCTTGCTCAGGCCGTATAATTTGCCCGATTATGGTTGGGAAATGAAAGATCCTATGGCTTGGCATTTCTTGGCGATAGATGAGGGGCGTGTTATTGGGTGCGTGCTACTTGCTCCCTTGAATGAGGAAAAAACAAGGGTTCAACTGATGCAAATGGCAGTCGATGATAGTTGGCAAGGGAATGGGATTGGAAAAAGCTTGGTAAACTCGATCAAAGAGTTTGCTGCTCAGAAGGGAATCAGCTGGATCAAATGCCATGCGCGGGAAAACGCCATTAACTTTTATAAGCGACAAGGTTTTGTCGTGTATGGGGAGGAATTTGAGGAGGTAGGAATCAAGCATCGATATATGTACTGGGAGCTTGTAAAGGAATAGCCGCCATAGGATGATTCCCATAGCGGCTATTAGTCATTCAAGCCGAATTAATGTGTGACATGAATCATTTTTGATGACTTGAAGGCGCCATTCTCTAAGAGAAGAATGTATAGGCCTTTTGGTAATTTTGTTAAGTCGATGGATTCCTGCCAGTTGTCTACCTGTATCAATTTGCCATTCATGTTATACAAGCTTAGGCGAGCATCTGCTTTTACAGGGAAATTAGCCTCCAGCCTTAGTATATCTGTTGTTGGATTAGGAAAGGCTTTCCAAATGAGGTCTACGATTTGCTCTTGATGGGTTGTCTTACGTTTACCGCTTTCAAGTGCCCCAATATCAACAGTATCTGCTTGGATACGTGTATTGCCTAAATAGTCCAAAGCTGTTAACCTAGAGGTATTTTGCCCCAAATTGGCCAAAGGAGCGTTGTTGGGATCAAGGACTTCGAGGTTCCAGATGTAGAACGTATCCCCTATGCCTATACTTCCAGCTGTATCGGATAGTATGAGGGAATTGGCTAGATTTTCCTGAACGAAGAATACGGTAGAATCATTCAGGTCAAAAAAGAGACACTCATTCAAAGTACTTGGACTTAATCCACCATTTCGAACAAAGACTTCTGTCCTGTAATTCGTACTGTCAACCCAAATTGAATCCACGATCCCACTATCTACTCTGACAAACAAAGGATCTTCATCCACATTCATATCTGAGACAGCTCGGGTGTTTACGGTCGCTACATCCTCTGGAAGACTGTTATTAAACAAGACATCGCTCAGACCCTGTCCCCAAAAGTTGTTGTTTTGGAAAATAGGCTCATTGGTAAAAGTAATGACTTCATGTAAGCCGTATTCTTGGTTGTAGGCAAAGAGGTTATTCATGAAGATGAGCGTATCTCGCATAGTATTGTTCAAGGAGATTCCACTGCTTTGGTTGCCAACAAGGTGATTATTCAGAATGTAGACAGAATCTTGTTTGCGGGGTGTATTTATCCATAGTCCATGATCCCCATTTGCAGCTATGATGTTGTTTGTCATTTGAGGCGTACCCCCTCCGGTAAACTGAATACCATCATCACGGTTGCCTGAAATATAATTTGCGTCCACAATAGGAGAATTAGGACCTGCCAATAGCAAGCCGATTCCATTTCCATAAATCCTGTTGTTATATAGTTCTAAAGGATAATCAGGATAGAAGGTATTGTCGCTTATTCCTGTCTCAAAATATCGAATGGTAGAGTTGCGGACGACGGTAAAGGTATTCGGTTCGTTTGCATTGAGGTCTAGGTTGTTGATCCCTACCCCTTCTCCTAATTCAAGTAAACAGCTTTCTACTGTAAGGTTGGCCAAATAGGAACGTCTTAGGGTATAATCAATGCTACCAGCATATCTAAAGGTGCACTTTTCAAAGGTGGCTGAAGCAGATGCTACTTGTGGACCAATGATGGATATACCACGCCAATCACCTGGTGCAGGCGAAAACTCTTGGACGGTGTTGCCATCCACACTGGTATCCTTTTGAGAAGTAAAGGTTACCTCTCTTGCGTGCATGTATCCATTACAAATGATACTTCCTCCGTTACTAGATTTGATAACGGTCCCCGGTTCGATGAATAAGGAGTCCCCAGAATTTATCAGGAAAGCCGTTTGGGAAACGAAGGGGAAGCCAGGTTCGGACTTGATCCTTCCACTACCATCTGGCCGTACACTACCTGCAAAAGCCATCCGCATACCGTTAAAAGTCGAACCACTTCCAGTATTTCCGCGAATAGAGATAAACCTTGTATCGTTGAACAGAACAGGATAACAGTCATTGGCTACGGTACCCCCAGGACATAGAATGCTATTGAAGGTATTGTTCTCGAATATCAGTTTACTGGCAGTACCTAACCTTACCCCATAGCCAGTGGTTGTGTTGAAGGTATTTCCAGAAATTTGGCAGTCTAATGTAGTTACCACGTTAACATAATTTTGCTCCGCAGCTGAGGTATTAAACTCGCTATTGAACAATCGAAAAGTAGCTGGAGTCAAATTGCCCGTAAAATTGATGGTTGCTACACCAGATGCACTGGCGCCTGTGGTAGAAAAATCACAATTGTCTACGAATAGGCTTCCTGGTGCAAAGGCATTGATCACATTTGTGGTTGCTGAGAGAAAGGTACAGTTCCTGAATTCGCCTATCCCTCCAAAGTTCATCGACATAGAAGCAAAATCATCAATGACAATGGTGGCTCCATTAGCTACGATGATTCCATCCGCCTGAGCCAATAGCCTGGCTCCTGGTTTGATAGACAAATCTGCCCCCTGAAGGGTAAATGTATGGCTGCTGTCCACATAAATTTGCCAATTGGCAATCACCTCACCTGAAGTTACCGTAAGGTCTCCACCCACTACTTCTACTCTTGCTTCAAGGATGAAAGGGGGGCCTGGGTCTAGCCCTTCACAGGCTCCGTATGAATTTTGATACATCGTATCCCAAACCACTCCACCATTGATGATTAAGGGATCGATTCTGTAAGCACAGTCACTACCACTTCCTGTCCTAACTCTATTGACATAAACAATGGCGTCCATGTCAAGTGGACATAAGCTGATCAACAAATAAATGAATAAAGGAATAAGGTGTTGGAGTCTTTGTTTCATGGAATTAGAATTGATGTGTTAACTCACTCTATGTTAACAAGTTTCTTCCATGAAAACTGCACGAAAAAACAGAATGAAGCGATAATTGGTAGTTTTCAGGGAGCTGAATTCGCCATTTGTAAATCGTTACGCCCTCAACTCATGTTATTTCTGAATACCAGGGAAATTTGTGTAGCATGACCTTCTACCGAATGGACTTGTAGATGCCCCTTATGTTGGCGCATGATTTCCGCTGGGATTTCCTTTCCTTTATCCTCTGCAGTCAGAATTGTTTGACTTTTTCCTATCAAATTGATACGCCTTGGTTGCCCTTTGTACTAGCTGCCTTGGCGTCGGCTGTGATCGCCTTGCTAACAGTAAGCCATCAGGCTTACGTCGCCGCGGTCTCCAACCCTGTCAAAGCCCTGAAATACGAATAGCGCTTGTACTTTGATTTTTTATAAAATAGCAGCAGTCAGTTTTTTACTGGCGCTGCTATTTTTAAATTCAGCCTAGATTGACAGCTTTATGATGAAAAGAGTACTACCATTAGGCTTGGTTTGCAGCTTATTGCTTGTGTGTGCCTGTAAGCAAGAGGGCCTTGATGAAGATATTTTCATGGAGACCTACTTTGAGGTAGATGAGGATTGTGTGGCCCCTTGTGCCGTGGCGGTGGGAATACGAGATGCCCAGGGAATCTCTTCCTTTAGTTGGGAGATTGTAGAGACAGAAGAATTGATCGATAAGCGTTTTAGCCAGTTTGAACTCATTGAGCCTGGAGACTATACCATCCTTTGCTTAGGAAGGGATACAGTAGGCAACATACTAAAAACGGATACCTTTCGGGTTTCTGTAGGCATTAACAACTTTGAACGAACCTACGATTTTGGGATAAATGCTACTGCCTATGGAATCGCCGAATCCCTTGAACCAGGAGGAGGTTTTGTGATCGTTGGTGCTGGTCAGCACATCATTAAGGTGGATAATTTTGGGGAGTCTTTCTTCGACTTTTTTAGCTGGCCTTTATATTTAGACCCTAGCCTTCGGGATTTCAACAAAAACTTTACCCATGTGCTGGGTATTGATGTGAATACGTATGTCGTGGTGGAGAGCACGTCTGTGGACAGCTTTCTCAACCAACAATCCAAGCTGCTATTTATCAACCAGCAAGGTGAATTGATATCTCAGATCGCTCTAAGTGGAATGGCAGCAGAACTGACCAATGTGGAGGTAACCGATATCGTTAGAGGTGATGGTGATGAATACTTCCTGACAGGTTATTACCAGTCAGAACTTCCAGACGAGCCGCAAGGATTGTTCCTCGCAAGAGGGCAGGGGATCGGTCAACCAGAATTTCTGCTTCGAATTCCTGATACTTCTTCCTTTAGGGTCATTGGGGGAGAAATCCTCCGAAGGTCTAATGGGGAAATATACTTCACTGGGCTGAGACGGGATCCTATCCGCGGCCTCAGAACCTCTATCTTTCAGTGGAATACGCCTTTATTACAATTTTCTTTACCCGTATCTGAGACTGTTACCTTTCTGCATCTACTAGATAATTCTAGCGGTTTGGAATGGTTTGCCATAGATGGCTTTCAGTCCTCTTCGGTCAAGCAATTGAGTTTTGACCAAAATCGTACGAATACCTCCATAGGATCCATTATTGAAGCTTCCCAGTTTAGTTATCCAAATATCCACGTGCCAAAAGCTATTAGAGGTATTCCACAAGGTATAGCCATGGTATTCAATTTGTATAGAGACAACTATGACTATGGAGTGGGGTATTATTTCTTCCGAGATAACCAATCGGGTCGAGCCACTTTGGAGACGGCTTCCGATATTGATTTGGGTAATTCAGATTCTAGGTTAATGGATATCATCCAAACGAGGGACGGAAGTTTTGCCATGGTAGGCGCTCTGCGGGGTAAGATGTTTCTGAAGAAGGTAAATGAATATAGGGATTGAGAGGTAGCTAGAAGGTATTTGTTGTCTTTGTGGGTCCTTATGTTAATGGACTTCGATCAAATAATGCTCCTATAAAGGTCCATTCTTTTGATGGGAAGAGAATAGGTTCGAATAGGCCAAAATTAGCACACACGCACATTCAAATTCTCCGTAATTGAGGGCACATCACCTCCTCGTTACCAAATATACCACACCGATGAATGTATTTAGGCTGATAACGCTTGCCTGTCTTTTCCTATGTTCAGGCTTTCTTTTTGGGCAAGAACCTACCCAAGAGCCCTTTCTACTAGATAAATCTGTCCTTTCTGGGGTTGGATTAAAGAAAATTCCTCTCAAAAACGAACCCGAAAAAGACTTCCACCAGAAGCGACTCTTTCGAGGAGAAGACATTAGTATCTATGTGGTTTCCACTGAAACATGGAACAATAAGATGGATAATTTTGCCTTTGATGAATTCATTTACATGTTCCATGGAGAGGCCATAGTCAAACCGAAAGAGGGAAAGACACAGCTTTTTCAATCACAAGATTACTTTTTTGCGCCCAAAGGCTTTACAGGAGAATGGGAAATCAAAGCAGGGGAACATTTACACTATGAGTTGTCTGTGATCACGACAAAGAGAGCTGATTCAAGTTTGAAGTCTCAAGACTTATCTCATCAACTCTTTGATAGATCCACTTTGTCCGGAGCCCACATCAAGCTAGATACGGACGGGAAATACCATGAGGTATTGCGGAAAGGAGTCGAATTGACCATTAGTTTACAAGCAGAGAAACCTGGAAACAGGACACTTAAGGATAGTAAGGAAATGCTCGTCCAACTTTTATCCGGCCAAGTCAGCATGAAAATGGTAGATGGCAGTTCAAAAACATTTTACAGTGGAGATTTTTTTGTCCTTCCAAATGGAGTGGATGTAGAATGGATTTCTGAAGGGCATGGCTTGGTAAAATACCTAACAGTTGAAAAGACGATGTCCTGATAAAAGGCTTTGGGAATATCCTCTTGTGCTGAACATCATGAAGGCTAGGAAACAACTGATGCTAAACCTGAATTAGATGATATATAAACAGAAGGCTATTTTTAGATAGTCTATTCAAGTCATATTTTCCTTTTTCCTAAGCCAAAAGTATAAGAACCACCTTGAAAGCATATATCCAGACCAACAAAGAGGGAGATTTCTATAATGTAAATGCCTTTATCGCTTCGGTTGGCTTTCAATCATTAGGTTTTGAAGTCATCAAATACGCTGACTCCTTGGAGGTTTATGAACCTGATAGAGCGGCTGTTTTTGTTGGAGGAATCAGTATGGTTCGAAAGAGATTGCGGACTTTGGGAATAGAAAAACCCGATGAGATAGAATACCCGGAGGAGTTAACGTCATTTTTACATCGCAGGGTGTGGAAATCTACCCTCAAAGATGTTATTCAGTCAGGTAGAAAGGGAATATTCATCAAACCTGTTGAAACCAAGCTATTTGCCGGAAAGGTCATAACCGGCTTCAAAGATTTTATCGGCCTTGGTTATGATCGAGAAGTAAGTATCTGGTGTTCAGAAGTTGTTGACCTTGTGACGGAATGGAGGTGCTTTATTCGGTACGGAAGGCTCTTAGATGTACGCTATTATAAAGGGGCTTGGGACAGTAAGTTAGACCTTTCTGTCGTAGAGAATGCTATCAAAGCCTTCACGACTCAGCCTGCTGCTTTTTGTCTGGATTTTGGTGTGGACAAGGAGGGAAAATACTACCTCGTGGAAGTAAACGATGGCCATAGCTTGGGAACCTATGGAATAGGGGCTATTTCCTACGCAAAGTTTCTATCCGCAAGATGGAGCGAATTAACAGCTACGGAAGACATGCTCAATTTTTGAGAAGTAGCGTCAACCAAAATTCCTCTTGACACAATTGCTAATCTTAACCCAAGCGCTGAAAGAGGAAAATTAAATATCTAGTTTTGTGGATATAAGTTAATGTGGCTTACAGTAAGCCCCCTCATTATATCTTAGCTGACATGAAATTTACGCTAGCCTTTCTGTGCCTATTGCTTGCTGGAATCACCTTTGCCCAACAAACCTCCATATCCTACGAATTGAATGGGCGTGCTTCCAACCAAGCCATTGAGGATTCTGTAGGGCTTTCCAATAATCCCTTTGCTCAATTTATCGGAGAATGGGCCCTAAAGGATGAGACTTGGATTCAAAATTGGGGAGGGGAGAATGATACCATCAAAATTCCTGGCCACCATACGGTCATCGCAAAGATCAATACTGACAACAGTATTCTTTCCATTGTAGATGGACCTGAGCCCAATGGACACATATTCTGGTCCTACAATCCCAATACAGGAGAAGTTGGTCATTTATCAAGCTTTGGAAACATAAGGGCAGGTGTAGGCAAAGGAGCCTTTTATGGCAAACAAAATCTAAGGCTCAAAGTAAGCTTTGAAGGTGAAGCCAAGGGGACCTATCGAATGTATACTTACGAGTGGATCAATAAAAATGAATATGCCCTGCTCTCCATCCAATACAATGAAAAGGATCAACCCACAGGACTATTCTACAAGGGAAATTTTGTCAGAATCAGCAAAAATCAAAGTCTGAAAGAAGAAATTGAGACTGTATTATCAATACTCGATGACAACAAAATCTCCAAGGAGGAGCAGATCAGGGTTTATGCTGAGGACATTGTTCATATGGCTCCAAACAACAAGGTCATTACTGATAAGAAAGCCCTACTTGACTATTTGAAGGAACAAGAGCGTCTAGGCCATTCAGAGATGAAACATCAGATGATCGAATATTCAGAGCATGGAGATGTCGTGATCATGAGGGGGCAAGTGAAAGGGATATTTTACGCCAAAGAAGGTGGAGATGGCTATCCCTTTCAAACCAAGAATCTTTTTGTATTTAAAAAAGAAAAGGGAGACTTGAAAATTACCAAAGTGATCTACAATATGCCTCCCAATTAGTAGCCCTTTTTCTTAAAATGCTTCGTATCCTCCCAGAAGGACGATAAATTTTAGTCCAAATCCGCCGCTTTGAAATGGAATGGTCTCTGGATCATTTTGAAAAGTGTTAGGATTGAGTTGTTCATTTACCTCAGCCATATTGTTGGTCTGAGCTACCAATTGGATCGAATAATAGGGCTCAATGACCAGGTATCTCAGTATCAATTTGATATTGAGGTCTAGGTCAATATGCAATTGATTAAATACATCATCCTCTTCCCAACCTAAGCTCCTCACCTCATTGATTGTCCCTATCTTCGTTCGAACTCTAAGGGGACCCGCATTTGCTCGACCACCAATGGCAAAACCGAAACCTCCATCTATCACCCCATACCCAAATCCAAATCCAAATGAATTGATACTAGCTCTTATTTGTCTTTCAACCTCCTGGTTAGTAGCATCAATACCTCTTGCGAATCTATTTTGCGAACGGTGATCGTAGGAAGCCTCAAAGAATAGATTCTCTACATTGACCATAAATCCATAGCTATAGCCATTCAAATTGTTAAAAGGCTTCATCTCTGTAGTCAGAAAAGATCGTGTTTCATTATACCTATCTACCACATAATTAAGTCCATTGGGTCTTGAGAATTGTGTGATGAGTCCTCCTTTAAGCCATATTCCTTGTCCGAAACTGGATGTTAGGTGGACAGACAACATCAAGGTGAGAATTAGTAGGTTTTTCATAACGAATTTTTTCTTGTGAATGGGATGAACCCGTTCGAGTTCTTGATTAGGATGGCAAATTAGGAAGCCAAGGATGGAGTGGGAATAGGACGGTTGTCCCATTTTTGGGGAATGGGCAGAGCTTTTCGATCAAAGTAGAAAGGGGACCAGGACCAAATAATAAAGGAGATGCGATTGGATTGTATCTCCTTGGACTCGTAGATACCTTTAACTATCGATCAGCTATACTCCTTATTTGATGAAAAATACCTTCCTGTTTTTCTCTCTTTTGCTGTTTGTCCTCTTTTCAGGAATAAGAAGCCATGCACAATGGACAGATGAGAGTAACGTCCTCCTTTCTGATAGATCGCTTTCTTTAATATTTACCTCTGATGGGCTCCTTCATATCGAGATAGGGACATTTCCAGTGGATAGGGACACACTTTGTGATAGAGATCACCATGTAATTCGATCCAATGGAATCAGGGTATTTAACAACAATTGGACAAGAACTAATTCCTTTCGTTATGAAAAAAAGGATTCCATTCTGCTGTTGAAGGCGATTTATCAAGCTAAGCGGACATTTCAATTGCCCTATAAGATCACCGAACATGGAAGCTGGCTACTTGACTTTAGGGAGGCAAAAGAAATATTTCCCCACCTCCCAGCCTTTCATTGTCAGGACTCCAGTTTGATTGAATACTTACCCCTAAGTAGCCTACAAGAGTCTTCTTGGAGCTCCATCAACTTTGAGAATATCTTTTTTCTGGAGTCCAATGGTCGATATGTTTTCAAGGGGTATGGAGGTATCAACAAGGAGGGAATCCTTGATCAGGTACAATTTGACCAACTAAGGGGCTTAGTGCGCTTTATTCCCATGAGCCATCAGGTTATCAATTTTCATAGGCATATTGATGGCCATAGCTCCTATATGAGCATGGAGCATGACAAGGGTACCTTTGTGGCGAAAGGAAGCTTGGCCGAACAACCCCTTTTGCTCAAAAAACTACAGCTCTATGCAGGGGAAATCATGGATTCTTTGAGCCTGTCTATCATTAAAACAGATGAAGGATGGTTCAATACGGATTCTAGCCGGTGCCTAATTTGGTACAAAGAGGGGATTATTCCTGTAAAACTTGTCCCACGATCTGCCGTGCAATGGGGAGGGAAAATTCAGCATAGAATCCATGTCTTAGCCAAGGATCGAGTAATCATGGGAATCTCTTATGATTATGTGCTCTATGTAGACGAAGCAAAGCCAGGAACTCGATGGAGCACAGCGGATGGATTGCATCCTATTTCGAGCGATAAAAGATTAAGGAAGAAAACCCTCAAAAAGATAGAAAGGCGATTGATGGGGAAGGATGAATGATAACTACCATAAAAAAAACTGATGACAGTCCCTGTTCTAGGGAGAAGCCATCAGCCTTTCAAATAGCACTTATTGTTTCTTAGTCTTGTTTACCTGAAGTCAGCCTAAACATGAGGGCAGCTAGCACGCCGCCGATGACAGGTCCCATGATATACACAAAGAACCAGCCCCCACTCGCATCTGGGAAAGCAGCATCTCCCCATCCACCCATCCAGGCAATCATTCTTGGTGCAAAATCCCTAGCTGGATTCAAGCAAGACTGTGTAAAGGGTGCAATCAGCGTAATGATGATGGTTACAGTCAAGCCAATCATGAAGGCAGAAAAATTGTCTTGTTGCTCACTCTTTTCTGTAATGTAGAAGATCAGCCATATTAGGAGAAAGGTTCCTAATACCTCTATCGCGATGGCAGCAGGCATACTCAGGTTGATCTTGTCCGCAAATCCTGGGTTAGGATAGTATTCCCCAAACATCGAGGCAGTCAGCTTGGAAGCTTCTGTCCCTCGAACAATCTCATTGGCAGCTTCATACATGGCAATGGAAGGTTCAAAAATGAGGTAAACCAATCCTCCAGCTAAGAATGCTCCCACCAATTGACCGAGTATATAGGTAGCCGTTTCCTTGACTGGGGTTCTCCCTGCCAGGATAAAAGCAACTGTAACAGCGGGATTTAAGTGGGCTTGAGATAGATTTCTGGAGGCAAATATACCTAGGGTAACGCCAATACCCCATATCATGGCTACTTCAAATAAGCTGTCAAAGGCACCAAAGACAACCGCTCCTGCAACTGCTCCACATCCAAATAGGACAAGGATAAAGGTACCGATGAGTTCACCAGTGAATGTCTTGATCATAGTGGTTAGTATGTAGTAGAAACTTCATCTATGCTACCATGAGTAGCATAGATCAACAGCAAAATATAGAAAGATGCTGATTTATGCATACGAATTCTTCTTGTGAGGAAAGAAATCTCGTTTTAAGTTGCCCTCCTATGGATTTTAGGTTAAAAGTTTTCAAAAAAGTAGCAGATCTTCTGAGCTATACCAAAGCAGCCAGAGAACTGAATATCTCCCAGCCTGCCGTGAGCAAACATATCAGCAAGCTGGAAGAGCATTTTGAAAAAGCGCTTATCCTTCGAGAAGGAAACCGAATCAGCCTGACCTCAGAAGGACAATTGCTCCTTAGCTACGCCAATAAAATCCTAGACCAGTATCAACAACTGGAGAATGATTTCCTGGCCATGCAGGACAAAATGCCGGATAGCATAACCGTCGGTGCCAGCACGACCATTACCCAATATATCCTTCCCAAAGCTCTCTCAGAACTGAAAAATATCTATCCTGATCTCCACATCACCCTGATCAATGGCAATACAGAAAAGATCGAACAACTCGTTGAGAAACAGGAAATAGATATTGGATTTACAGAGGGGAGAAGTTCGAATCCTTTGCTGCATTATCAGCGTTTCCGAAGGGATGAGATAGTCCTGGCTACACGAGTTTCTAATCGGCAGCTAAAGCGGGAGGAACTACGGTTGGAGGATTTGTACAATCTCCCTTTTATCATCCGAGAGGAAGGCTCAGGAACAAGAAGGGTTATTGAGTCCACCTTACTTCATCATGGGATTCATCCCGATCGATTGAATGTCGAAATGGTGATTGGATCTACAGAAGGGATAAAGACCTATCTGCTCAACAAGGATACCTACGCGTTTGTGTCCATTCACGCGATTTTACAAGAGCTAAAGGGGAATTTTTTGAAGATCATCGATGTAAGGAAACTGGATATCAAACGCGATTTACACTACGTCCATTTGCATGGAAAACACTCTCAGGCCATCAAAATCATGCAAAGATACTTTGGCCAAGCCTATAACAAATTGGAATAGATTAGAACTATTTTTCATAACTATTTTCGATGACTGCTGCGTATCTTAAGGTAAATACTAACGAACGCAGAATGCTCCTCCTCAAAAAGCTTTCTATTCTTCCTTTCTCTTGGCCAAAGGCCTTATTCCTGCTCATCGTGGTCCTTTGTTTTACCCCTGTGATTTCAAGTCCTATCGCCTTGATTGGGGGTTTTTTATTTGCCCACTTTATTGGGCATCCTTTTCCAGATTTGAAAGGAAAGGCCGTTTCCAATCTATTGAAGGTGGCTGTAGTCGGTCTTGGATTCGGGATGAATGCCCAAGCTGCAGTGGCAACCAGTCAGTCGGGATTCTTTTTGATTGTGGGTTCAATTGCCTTTACCCTAAGCTACGGAATGCTGCTAGGTAGGATATTCAAGCTGGACAGCATACCAGCCTACCTGATTTCTGTAGGGACTGCCATTTGTGGAGGAAGCGCCATCGCGGCAGTTTCACCTGTTGTACGTGCCAAGGAGCAGGATATATCGATGGCACTAGCTGTGGTTTTTCTGCTTAATTCTATAGCGCTGATCATCTTTCCTGGTATCGGCCAGTTGTTCGGCTTAAGTATGGAACAATTTGGGATGTGGGCAGCTATTGCCATTCATGATACTTCCTCTGTCGTTGGAGCTGCGAATACCTACGGCTTAGAGGCGCTTGAGATTGGCACTACGATCAAGCTATCCAGAGCACTATGGATCATCCCCGTTTCTTTACTTTCTATGCTGTTTTTCCGTTCGGAAGGCAACAAGATCAAAATTCCATGGTTCATCCTTTACTTTGTGCTAGCCATGTTGCTTAACACCTATTTTGAGCTGTCTTTCTCTAAAAATATCGTTGGGATTTCACGCTCTCTGATGGTTCTAACGCTCTTTTTGATTGGAATGGGAATCTCAATTGACAAGATCAAAGCCGCTGGGGTGAAGCCGCTTATGGTAGGAGTAGGCTTATGGGTAGTCGTGTCAATAGGATCTTTGGCTGTGATTCTGCTGGGCTAAGGAATAGGGATAGTCCCTTCTCTACATACCTCAAACTATTATTCCTTTAAATCATTATTATAGGTACTGTCTTGCAATAAGATAGGCAAGTAATGTGGATGAAATATGAAGGAATACCAGGCAGAACAAACCATTGGTCAACTTGAAAAAAGAAAAGGCGGCTATTTTTTCTTGAAAATTGAGGCTGAAATTGTCAATCAGTTTGAAAACAAGCGAAAAACCCGGTTGATCTGTAGGTTGGATGATCAATTGGATTTTAGATGTGGCCTCAATCACTTGGGAGATGGCAACTTCTTCATCATCCTCTCTAAAAAGAACCTGAGTGCTGTAAACAAAGAATTAGGGGATACCATCCATTTCCACCTGAGAGAAGATCCCAATCCCTTGGGGGTAGACATACCCGAAGTACTCACTGTTTTATTGGGTCAAGACCCAGAATTGAAGGCGACCTTCGATAAATTGACCATGGGTAAAAAACGAAATGTGATACACCAGATCGTCCGAATTAAAGACCTAGACAAACAAATATCTAAAACCATAGAGCTCATTCAAACTGCCCATTTGCCTAGAAAAAGAAAGGAAGTATGATATAAAAGTCGTATAAATCCCATCTCATCTTCTTGTCTTTTTGGGAAAAATACCTCTCTTTATTCTTAGTCAATCTAGCCTGAGCATGACAAAGGATATACAAACATTTTTGCTAGCAGGATGTGGAAGATGTCCCCTAGGAGGGACTCCTGACTGTAAAGTCCATACATGGAAAGCAGAAATTTCTTTGTTGAGAAAAATAGTATCAACAACTGGTCTTACGGAAGAAATGAAGTGGGGAGGACCTTGCTATACCTATAATGGGAAGAATGTACTGATGATTAGTGCATTAAAGAATTATGCGAATGTGAGCTTTTTCAAAGGCGTCTTATTAAAAGATGAAAAGAATCTCCTAGTCAAAGCAGGTGAACATAGTCAGGCTGCTAGGATGTTCAGGTTCACCCATACCGACGAAATACATGCAATTGAAGCGGATATCAAGGCTTATATCTTTGAAGCCATTGAAGTAGAAAGGGCTGGTTTAAAAGTGGAATTCAAGAAAGAGCCTGAACCCATTCCAACTGAATTAGAGCAGAAGTTCAAAGAAGATCCTTTGTTAGAACATGCCTTCTTCGCCCTCACATCTGGACGTCAACGAGGATATATCATCTACTTTAGCGCTCCCAAGCAATCGAAAACCCGCCTGTCCAGAATCGAGAAATGCACTGAAAAAATCCTCAATGGAGAAGGCCTACACGATAAATATAGCGGCAGGAAAAAGGAAGGATAACCCTTACGTGGGTTTCTTTTCAGAAAAAATGGTCATCCTGATTTCAGCAGGCGTAAGAAGCTTCCCCCTATTTTTGTACATTAAGCACGATATGCTAGCCGGATTTAACATACCTATCATGAATTTGAATTCACCTTTAGGCCCGATTTTATCCTTATTTCTCTTGTGCTGGATAGGAAGTCCATTTCAAGGAGTTTCTCAGGGGCAATCAAATCAGCCCCCACATTTCGAAGTTCACATCGTTCAGCCTTACATCACCTTTACGCTGGATGAACTACAGGGAGCCAAGACGGTTTTTGAGCTCAATCCCCACTTTAAGCCTGAGTGGCTCAAAACGCTGGTTTCGGCGGAAATGCTGGCTAAGGTCAATGGGAGGACTCAAAAAGTTAGCATGAGGGTAAACAGCTTGAGTGCAGAAGCGAAGGACTTAATGGCAAAAGCAGATAGAGACCAAGACATCCAGCTGACGCTTAACTACTTTCCTCAGAATAATTTGAAGGTAAATCCACCGAAAAGTATGGAGTGTGTGATTCGACAGACTCCAGAAAATCCTGCTCGTTTCAAGGGAGGAAAGGAAGCCCTGAATGCTTATCTGAAGGAAAAGGTGATTCAGCCCTTAAGCCAAAGGGGATTTGAAAACAAAAACTTCGCCGCCGTCCAATTCAGCCTGAACGAAAAAGGAGAGGTTGTGAACGCCTTTGTGGCTTGGCCTTCCGATATCATGGATGATAATCCGCTCATTTTGCAGGCAATCATGGACATGCCAACTTGGATACCAGCCTCCTATTCCGATGGAACTAAGGTAAAACAGGATGTCGTTTTCCTCTTGGGAAATATGGAGAGCTGTGCCATGTATACCTTCAACATCAATCGGGAGGAGTCTAGGTAGGAAGGCCTTTTCCTGGCTGATCTAGGAAAAAGGTTGATTCCCAAAAAGCTCCTTGATTATGAAAGCCTGTAGGTACATCTGTGTAGCAGAAACGCTTTTTATCCTGCTAATGGTCATGTGAAAGGCTTCAAAAGATTTACGAGAAAATAAAAAAGCCACCCCTTTTGGAGTGGCTTTTTTCACTGTTTGAGTGTAAGGATTAGTATCCTTGATTTTGTTGTAGATTTGAGCTGGAAGCCAATGCGTTCAAAGGAATCGGGAAGACTCTTTTGTTAACATCAGTGGCGGGCTTGGAAGTCCACTCATCGCCAAACTTACCAAAGCGTACCAGGTCAGTTCTTCTGTGGGCTTCCCAATAGAATTCAAATCCTCTTTCGTCAAGCATGGCATCCAAATCCATAGCGGATAATTCTGCTGCTCCACGAGCTGATCTCACAGTATTGACATCATCCAGTGCAGCCGTAGCATTTCCTTTTCTTAGGTTAGCCTCCGCACGCATCAGGTATACATCTGCCAAACGCATGATGACAGGGTTAATATCTGTATCCCATCTACCAGGTCCAGGTGTGTCGTACTCATACTTGAATACACGTGCACCCGCCCATTGGTTTGAGGTCAAAGATACTTCTCTCGCGTAATCTACAGTCTGATTGTCCCTTAGGAAGTTTTTCAACTCCTCAATAACTAGCATGTTATTTCCATCGCGCTTGAAGGTGCCCCCTTCAGTCGGATTGCCATCAGGATCAACAGGTACAGGTCCATACTGAACACCAACCTGGATTCCTCTGTTTAGCTGGTAAGTGGACGGATCAATGGCACCAGCCTCGTTAGGATAGTTCTCCTCAAAGAAACGTGGATCATTGGTATCCCAGCTATCCACGAACTCCGGAAGGGTACAGAAACCATTCCATCCACGGAAGCTTCCCGCATCTCCTGCAAACTGTCCCTGGCTCATAACCATAGCTGTAAAGGCACGGTTACAAGTCTGTCCAGCTTCGCAGTTAGCTACGAAGATCAGTTCGTCAGTCGCACTGTTGGCATCACTATCTCCATCAAATAGGCGGAAATAATCTGAAGCTAAGTTGTATCCTTCCTGATCAATTACCTCTGTGGCCAAAGAAATAACTCTGTCCATGTCGGCATTGTCAAAGCTGAAGGAAGATGCATAGCGGTCCAGATAAACAGCCTTGTTCAGGTAGATTCGTGCCAATAAGGTCTTGGCTGCTCCTACGGAGAATAGAGCTCCAGAAGCTGATTCACCTTTGGTTCTCAGGTTTGGAATGGCAGCGTTAAGCAGCGATTCCATTTCGTCAATGGCAGCCTGTCCAGACAAGACCACATTTTCACCTGTAGACAGGTTGATGTAAGGTACTTGAGCGTACAGGTCGTAGATACACCACATGTAGAAGGCTAGAAGTCCTTGAACTTCAGCTCGTCTAGGTGTAATGTCTGGATTGTCAAGGGCCTTAGGGGTGTCAAATGCATCCAGAACTTCTAGTCCTGCCGCAATACCTCCTTGAAGGTTGTTCCAAACATCTGTCAAAGTGGGTTCTGTCGCATCCCATGCGTGGGTGTGAAGGGCCACGTAGCGTCCTCCATCAAACCAGTCAGAACGGGATGGGTCCTGCCAAAGGCGGGTAGGGGTCATCGAAATATCCGATGTAGATTCCTGTAGGTTGAAGTACAGTCTTTCTGTGAAGTTCGGAATCAACTGAGCATAAACAGATGCTACAAGATTATCCAGAAACTCCGGAGAGGCCTCATCAAGTAGGGCTTCTACGTCCTCTACCTGAACCTCATCAAAGACCTCCTCATTCAAGTCCACACAGCCTGCTAGCAGGAACATGAGTGGAAGGATTAGCAAAATCTTTTTCATACGAGATAATAGTAATTCAATATATATGATTTTCCCATTATAATGATAAGTTCAAACCAATCAGAAATGTTCTAGCTCTTGGGTAAGAACCAAAATCAATTCCATAAGAAAGGTTTCCGCCTACTGAAACCGGCGTATTCACCTCAGGATCATATCCTGTGTATTCGGTTAAGACAAAGAGGTTTTGACCAGTAATGTAGATTCTCGCTCCTTGAAGCCAAGAAACAGTTCCTTCAGGAAGGTTGTAACCAAGCGAAGCATTGTTGAGTCTCAGGAAGGCTCCGTTTTCTAGGAAGAAACTGGAAGCTCCAGGAGGAATCATCGATGCATCTGCAATTCGCTGAGATACATTTCCACCAAAGTTATTGAGGAAGTTATCCGTAGCATTGTAAATCAAATTTCCAGATGCTCCTGATAAGTTGAAGGAGAAGTCGATTCCTTTGTAATTCGCATAGGTATTGAACCCATAAATGAAGTTAGGAATACCGCTTCCCTGAATCTGGCGCTCACTAGAGGTGCCATCTCCATTATCAGTGGGCAAGTAGAAGGTTCCGATTCCCTCTCCATCTCTGATGATCTGTGTCAAGGTACCATTGATACTTCTACCACTCAATACACCTGTGAAAATCTCTCTTCCATCTGGAAAGGAAACTAGATTAGTTGTATAGGTCGCATTTCCATCGATGTTGAGGGTAAAGTCTTTGGTGTTCACCAATTGGGTTCCCAAGAAGATCTCAATACCATTGTTGGTGATTGTACCAGGAAGATTTACCCACTTCTGAGAAACGGCAGGTGGCTCAGAATCGATCAACAATAGAGGATCGCTATTTACTCGGTTAAAGTAATCGATGTTACCATACAACTTGCTGTTGTTGAGGTTAAAGTCGATACCCACATTAAATTGGGTACTTACTTCCCACTTCAGGTCTGGATTGGCCTCTCTTACACGAGAAATACCATTTTCTGTAACCTGGAAGGTCTCCTGAGTCGCCTTATTGGGAATCTCCTGGTTACCGGTCTGTCCCCAGCCTACACGTACCTTCAAGTCATCAAAGGTATTAGATGAAATAATTTCACTCAATCGGTATGCTACAGAGGCGGCTGGGAAATATCCCCAACGATTGTTGGCACCGAACTTAGAAGATCCATCCGCACGCATAGACGCACTGACCAATAGTTGGTTATTCCATGAATAGTTTACTCGGCCAAATACAGACTCCAGCTTGTTTACCTCCTTGGTTCCATCTGGATTAGAAGCTCCATTAGCACCAATCAATGAAATGGCATTACCCGGATCATCAAGTCCACTGATGCTAGGAATTTGGTAGTTACTCAAACCAACATTAAAGGAATTGAATCCAAAGCGCTGATAACCATGACCTACAAGGACACCAAAGTTATTCTTGCCTGCTTCCTTGTCATATGTCAGGAAGTTTTCTACCAGAATGTTATTGGCATCAATGGTAGCAAAGTTGTAAGAACCATTGTTGATGTTGACCCCTTCCAAGTTGTTAGGAGCTAACTCCTGCTCACGGCTTGCGTTGGAGCGGTCGAGTCCTAGATTGATCTGGTATCTTAGGCCGTCTACAATCTCAAGGCTACCAGAGATGTTGGCAAGTACGCGATCAGTCTTAGTTACGTCATTCCATGCTTCAAGTAATCCAACTGGGTTAGTGGGTCCAGATGAGAAGGTCCCATCAGCATTTCTTACAGCACGTGTAGGATCCGCAGCTAAGGTATTGGTAATCAATTCACCATCCGTATCTGCGATATCCGATCTAGGAATACCATTGTCGATGACATGACTGGCAATCAAATTGATATTCAATTTCAATCGGTCATTTGGCAGGGCATAAATGGTAGAGTTGATTCGTCCAGTTAAGCGCTGTAGGGAGCTTTTTTGAATAATTCCCTCCTGATCAAAATAGCTCAAGGAAGCACGGTAGCTAGCGTTGCCACTACCACCGGACAAAGCAAGATTATGGTTCTGACTGGTTCCATTTCTGGTGATTTCATCCTGCCAATCTGTCCCAGAATCAATGCCTACCATGTCTATCTTTCTTGCGAGAGTAGATGTTCCCAAGAATCCGCTATAGGAAACTCCCTGACGTCCTGATGCACCTCTTTTGGTCGTAATCAAGATAACACCATTCGAGCCTCTAGAACCATAAATGGCTGTTGCAGAAGCATCTTTTAGTACGTCAATAGACTCAATGTCATCTGGGTTTAGGAAGTTTAAAGGGTTTTTAGCCGCAGCTGTATTCCCTGCATTACTTCCTACCACATTGGCACTAGAAGGGGTAATGGACTCATTTGTCAGTGGAATTCCATCGATCACATACAATGGACTGTTACCACTTCTTAAGGAGCCTGCCCCTCTAATAGATACGTTTACTGCCGAACCGGGCTCACCACTGGACGAGGTAATTCTTACCCCAGGTACCTTGGCTTGTAGTAGTTGTTCGGGGGAAGAAATCACCCCGACATTAAAGTTCTCAGACTTGATGGTGGCAATCGAACCGGTTACTTCAGTACGTTTTTTGGCTGCATACCCAACAACTACAATTTCATCCAATTTGCTAAAGGAAGAAAATGTGAAATTGATAACAGAACGGCCTCCAACAGCCACTCTTTCCGTTGTGTAGCCTACATAGGAAAATACCAGACTATCTGTATTGGCGTTAGGTACAGAAAGCATAAATGCTCCCTCTAAGTCCGTAATCACACCATTGCTGGTTCCGCCTACCAAGACAGTTGCTCCTACCAACGGACTCCCATCAGGAGCCGTAACTTTTCCGCTTACCTCCTGTGCCTGTGTGCTGACAGCAAGGAAAAAGCACATCATTGTAAGGGCCATCCTTCTTAGACTCAGGACTTTGCGTAAGCTTAGTTCTCGTTTCATATGAGTTTAGTTAATCGATAAATATGTAGATGGAAGTGGTCGTGAGGTGACCAATTAAATTCAATGTAAACGTTTACAGTAAATTAAACAATTATTTGAAGTAAAAACTTCTGTCAATGAGATAGGATTTTTATATCTTGTTGATATATAGCTAATTCTGTTTGCATGCTTTCATGGCTTATACCAGAATATAAATGTAAATATTTACATTTTTATGCCTGATATTGCGAATAATTTTAAATGTTTAGCTCGAAATTTTCAAGATTTTGAATCTAATGAACCCCTTTTTGAAAATATTTTCCCACTTAGTGATTGTTGCTTCTTTGGGATGTCTGCTCTCATGTCAGCAGGATTCCCCTACGACGGACTTGCCACTCTTTGAGTGGATTTCTCCCACACAAAGCGGAATTATTTTTAAAAATAATTTGAAGGAATCTCCTACGAGAAATGTGCTGAATTATGAGTATTACTATAATGGGGCCGGACTTGCCATAGGAGATGTGAATGGGGATGAACTACCAGATATATATATGGTGTCAAATTTTGAGCCCAATCACCTTGATTGAGATATAGTTGATTG
>JBCBVV010000040.1:0-60219 GCA_039817415.1 Bacteroidota bacterium | reverse complement strand
TTTGAACCGCCACATTCAGAAATTGCCTATACGCTCAATAACCTAGCGAGTCTTTATTTTGATCTAGCTGATTATGACTCCGCTTTGATCTATGCTAAGGGTGGTTTGGCACAAAGGAGGGTTGTCTTTGGCCCAAACCATGTAGAGACAGTGGCTAGCCTTGGGAATGTTTCGCGCATTTATCAGTTGATGAAGGCCTATGATTCTTCCTTGGTGTATAAGATTCAAATGAATCAAGCCATGGAAACGATTTTGCCTCCTGCGCATCCCTACAGGATTGGAGGCCTCTGTCAGATAGCTGCTTTGTACCTGAGTAAGGGGGAATACAAAAAGGCGATTGAGGGCTATGAAAAAGCGGTGGCTATGTATAAGAAATTAGCTGAGGGGCAGAAAAAAGGACGTTATCCTGTGCAAGGAAGAATATCTTATCATGGCTTGGCCATTGGGCTTTTCAGAATAGGGGAGTTTGGAAGGGCTAAGGAAATGGTACAACGGGCAAATGAACTCAATGAATCGATTGAAAAGCCTAATGAAAGAATACGAGCCAATATGAAGGTCACCCTTGGAAGAATCCTTATTGGTCAGAACGATCTAGCGCAGGGAGAAAAGCTACTATTAGAGGCGAAGGCGTACTTAGCACCCTTAACAGGAGATGCAAGGGTGGATGCCTATTTAGACAATATTGAAGCGGGTCTACAGGAAATCAAGGAAAAAAGAAACCCTTCACCCGAAGGTGAAGGGGCATAACAAACAGAACACCGAATTATTTGGCTAGGGCGATAAAAATGTCAGCTGTACTAGCGGGTTTGATCCAGACTAGATCGTTTTTATTATCGCCATTAATATCAAGGTGAAGAATGGTGTATTGTGCCCATGTATTGGCGTAGGGTTGTTCCTGTTTGACAGGGGTAAAATCATATTCACCATTCGGAGTGCCCAAGGCGGTAATGACCTTGCTACAGGTAACACCACTTTCTTGATTGGTAAGGGTGATATCGTCAATTCCATCCCCGTCCACATCTCCAATGTAGGGCTTATAAGACCTCCAGTCTGTCGTATTGTAATTGCTTGGACGTTTTGTGCCTCCTGTCCATGAAAATGTCCCATTTCCATTACTGCTCGCTACCAACACACCCATATCATTGTCCCTTAGCTTAACCATGATGATGTCTGATAGTCTGTCGTTGGTGGCTTGTCCTCCGTAGGGTTCATAGTAATGCTGCCCTTCTCCCAAGAAGTAGGTTGTTCCAAGGCTCATGGTAGAATCTCCATTCCCTAGTAAGGTAAAAGCATCACTGTTGCCTCCAATATCGGCAAAAACCAGATCCTCGTCTCCACCGTCTACATTCCCCACAAACGAATCGTAGGAACCCCACACACCCGTGCCTGAGAAATCCTGGTATGGGAATATCTTGACCGAGTCAGCTGCCAACATATATTTTCCTGTGTACAAGCGTGAGCCGTAGCCAGATCCATTGTAGCGCCACAAGAATTCATCTGCTCCATCCGAATCAATATCGCCAAGATGTAACTCATATTTATTCCATCCCCCAGCAGGTCTTTGCATGCTGTTTGAGTAGGTAAATTGGCCATTGCCTTGATTGATGGCGACATAGGTCCGGTTGTTATCAGATTCTAATGCGTTAAAGATAACATCATCCAATTGGTCGCCATTGACATCTCCAATATGGGTCTTGAAGATCGACCAATTGGGGTTAGTCCCTCCACTGTAGTTAATCACTGGCTGAAAATCGAAGGTTCCCTTGCTGTTTCCATAAGCTAGCTTGATCTGATTAGAAAAGTTGTCCTTGTGGTTAAACATCAAGTCATCTCTACCATCGTTGTTAAAGTCTCCTGTGTAAGTCTCGACGGGGAAGGCGATATCAGACATGTTTTCTGACGTTCCGGGGAAAAAGTCATATACTCCCGGTACCCCAACTCTTTCTGTACACTCTGAGATGCTGAATTCATCGGTCTCTACGATGTTAGCGATGCTGCCGTCCCCAAGGTTTCTGAAGGTGTAGGACAAAGGAGCTGCTGAAGAAAGGGGGGCCGAGTTGGTGAAGTAGTCTTGCCAGTTTCCAGAACGAATCATATTAATGGTTGCATCCGCATCACCTCCTAGAGAGGTAATGGCAATCGTAGATTCCTCGATGATGGTCTTTTGCTTGGCTGACATGCTGGCTTTTACATTTCCGGCGATGTTGCTATATGCAGCTTGAAGCATGGCACGAATTTCCGTTTCACTGGCTGTTGAAGTCAATGAGAACATCATCATTCGTCCATATACGATATTGGAAACATAGACAGGTAGGTTGTTTGGCCCCATTCTTCCCAGATCAATCTGCTGCTGAAGTTTGGCCTCTGTGAAATCCTCGTTGAAAAAAGCTCCTGGTGTTTGTGGTGGCTCAACAACGACTTCAAACATCTTTTGGAAGAACTGAACCGTAATCGTCGTTTCAGATTGGTTGCTGTTGAAACTGCCAGAGGCGCTTCCTGAGAAACCCAGATATTTTCCAGACAATCCCATCGCCAAGGCCATTTGCTTTTCAGAATGGTAGGATTCCATGGTAAAACTGATGGTACTGGGAGTAGATAGGTTATTAGCTGTGGCGTTTCCAAGCATCTCACCGATGGCGGAGCCTACATTGGCCTGGTTGGGTTTTACCCTGCGGAAATTACTTCCTGTAGGTAGGCTGGGAATGGAGACGTTGATCGAGTCTCGTTCATTGATGACCAGTCCTCGTAAGGAACCAATGGGGTCTTTGTGGCTTGCTCCCTGAATCAATGAGCCAGGCCATAAGATTTCCACATCTGGACTATACATGACGATTCGCTCAGGATCTTGGGAAAGGCTGTAGGGCGTTTCCTGACATTCATAGGTTACGTTGTACAAGGTATCTACGCTTCCATCTTCTTGAATAACCGGAACATCCATCGTTTGAGAAATTTCTTGACCAGTTGCTCCTGTGGGGGCTGCTTCTTGTTCGGGCGGGTTTTGAGCAAAGTCATCCCAGCTAGGAAGCGTCGTGAAAAAGTTGGCAATGGCTTCAGCATCGTTTCCCTTAGAAGTAGAATCTGTAGGGTTGGGACTTGGACTTGGAGTAGGCTTAGGTTCAGGCATATCATCCTCTCGATCACATCCCATGTGAGTAAGGGAGAAAATGATCACGAAGATCATGAGGGTATTTTTGATTAGGGTGTTCATAAGTCTGTTGTTAGATTTTGCTAAACACCCAGATACGCGCAACTTCCTTCAAAAAGCGGTCATTAAATCTTGATTTTTTTATAAGTATCTGATTTGCAGGCATAAAAAATAGTTTGTCAATGATGATTTTTGGAGATAGGATGCTTAATTTTGCTCTGTAACGCACAACTAAACATGGAACAAAACCAACCCACCGAAGAAAAAAAGAGCGGAGGTTTTTCGATTAAGGTCGGCGCCTTTATCACCCTTGCTCTGCTTACCTTAGGAAGAAATGCAGATACCCTCTTAAGGGGATGCGCGAGAAACGCAGATGAAGTTGCCGCAGCCAGCAGAGGTTTAGGCGATGATGCCTTTCGCTATTCAGATGAATTCGTGAGCTCAGGAAGTCGTTTTACACAGGATGCTGGAGGGGAAATGCTTGAGTTATCCGCTGAGTACATTTTTGATGGAGAAAATGAAGAAGTCGAAGAGGAGGGAGAAGGGGAGAGACCTACGGATAAGATGAATGGCACCAACATCATGATTTACGTCACGGACAGGAATCAGCTCAATACGCATTTTGGGAAAGACCATCCGATTACAAAGGGGTATTCAAGAGCTGCTTCTGCAACAGGTGATGCGCTACTCGCGAGGAAGGCACTGATCCCCAGAGACCTAAGAGGATTCCCTTCAAATAGCGGTATCTATGAACTCTATGGATTGTTTGCTGGTGTCAAACTCAATGAATTGCAGGCAGGTGTTCTTTCTTCCCTAACCAAAAAGAAGATTCCAGCGACCATGGATAGCTACGATAATTTTATCGTCTTGGAGTTTGATGCGCCAAACTCTTTTATCAGAACTACCAAGGGAATTACCAAAACTACACGAGCGGACATTCTGTCGAAGGTGGAGCTTACACCAGATTCACATATCATATACCTCGGTGCAGTTGATCGAGAATTATTGAAGGAAATGAAACGCCTTCAGCCTCAATCAATCCTCCGCTTCAAAGAATTTGCCGAAGCCATGATCGAATAGCTTCAAGCATTTTAGGTCTCCATTACGTCTTTGCTGTATTGTTACCTATTATATACCTGTAAAGATGAAATACCTACCCTTTGTAGTCTTGGGATTCTTACTGTTCTCCTGTGATCAGGAAGGAAGTAATGCCTTAGATGACTTGCCTGCTTGTGTACAGGATTACATAGAGAATGCAGATGGCAGCCAAAAGCAACATCCAATTAAGGCACAGCGTCTAGGCTTCAAACGTTATTATTGGCTAAATACGGGCGCCATGGCATTTGATGGGCTGGAGTATATTGTGGATGCAGATTGTGACACTGCCTGTTCAATGGGAGGTTTATTGCCCCCAAGCTGCGATCTCGATTTTGACAACAACAATTGGGAGCAAGTTTGGCCCGAATAGGAAAGGTACATACGCTCCCGCCTTTAAAAAAATACTCGCTGATGGATGCCCATCAGCGAGTTCTAGTTTATATAAAATACAAGTGCGATAAATTCTGGACAAGGGCTAAAGGCTAGAGGAAGGCATTTGTGAATTACTAACAGGCAAGAAGTCGATCAGGAAGGCTTTTTCCTCTTGATTATTCAGCTGCTCTTGTTCTTGTTCCCAGCGCGTGATCTGGGCTTCCTCCTCCTTGCTAATCAGATTTTTTCTTTGTGGAGCTTCTACCTGAATTTCATTCATGGACTGAGGTACGACCTCTTTCATACTATCTTGCGGTACCTGTAGGGGAGTGGTAAGGAATAACAATGCAATGATGTTCATAAAGATCTGATTGAACGTGAACAAAAGGGTATCGTAGCTCTTGGTGGAATGGAATTCAATTATTTATGTGATCAAAGACTTCAAACCCTACACCATCTTGTTGCTAATTAGAGGATTGATCATTTTGGGTACGATTTTGGTCGAAAAAGGTCATCTGCTTTGAGGGATTCCGAATCTATTCACTTGATCCTTCGTACCTTTTCAGGGATTCATGTCTCTTTATTGGAAAATTCCCTTCATTTTGGGAAAATGAGGAGCTAAATCGTCTCGCAAAACATAAACACATTCCAGATGAAGCGTTTACTGACCAGTCCGTTGTTTTGGCTACTTCTTCTTGCAGGAGGGGGCTTCGCGGCTTACAACTTTGTATATCAACCCATTTTTGGGTCCAACGTCAAAACTCCTGACGGAAAGGACTTGGAGTTTTTTATTCCTACAGGCCATGATTACATAGAGGTTGGTAACAAACTGCTAGACGAGAAGATCATAAAAGATCCGCGCTCATTTCATTGGCTGGCAGAGCAGATGAATTATCCTAAGCATGTATATCCAGGTAGGTATATTATTAAGAATGGGATGAGCAACAGAGAATTGATTGGACTTCTTCGTTCAGGTCTGAGAGAGCCCATCGATTTTACTTTTGTCAAATTTCGGAAAAAGCAAGACCTAGCCAAGCATATCGGGGAAAGACTAGAAATGTCTAGCCAGGATATCTCGGATGTGATGGAGGACCAAAGCTTCTTGAAGAAACAGGGGGGACTGAATCCAGAATTGGCCATGATGATCTTTATTCCCAACACTTATGAAATGCATTGGCACATCAAACCCAAAGAATTTTATGAGCGCATGTTTAAGGAGTATAAGCGTTTCTGGAATGAAGATCGTGAAGCGAAAAGAAAAAAACTCAACTTGACTCGTAAAGAAGTCATGACCTTAGCCTCTATCGTAGAGGAAGAAACCAATAAAAATGATGAAAAGGCCAGGGTGGCAGGCGTATACTTGAATCGAGTCAGAAAAAAATGGCCCTTAGAAGCTGATCCTACCGTTAAGTATGCAGTAGGAGACTTCACCCTTAGACGAATCCTAAATAAGCACCTGAAGTACGACTCTCCCTACAATACTTATTTGTATCCAGGCATACCTCCAGGGCCAATTTGTACGCCCTCCATTCCTTCCATTGATGCTATTCTGGACTCAGAAAAACACGACTACATGTTCTTCTGTGCGAAGATTGATGGATCAGGGTATCACCACTTCTCCAAAACCTTGGCTGCACACGAAGCTTATGCGCAGAAATACAGGCGTATGCTAGATCAGGCAGGTATCAGATAATTCTGGCACACTATTTGGTATTTTAGGAACACGTAAGATTTGCGTGATTCTAATCTTACTATGTTTCGAATAAAACCAGATAATGGATTTAAATAAAATCGTGCCAAAGTTATTTGGTTCGGTGAAATAAAATAAAAAATATTACCTGATTTATTTAAGGGGAAAATACTGTTTTGTGCAGCATTTTCCCCTTAAGTGTTTAGTAATGAGATATTTATATGAGTGTAATTTTTTGGATTTTGTATCCATTTACCAAATTGGCATGATTTTCTATTCAGGCTGTAAAAATAACCATTCAAACGTAAAAAATAACAGTTCACGCACTTCTTGGGTCAATACGCCTGAAATCGATATATAATTGTACATGAAAGGGCGATAATCCTGGATTACAAGAGCAAGGGCTAGGGTTGATTCATCTCGACAGAGGTTTGAGTCCCCTAGTTTTTTTTTGAGTTTACTTCCTGTATGTTCGTTTTTGGAAGTATCTGCAATTTTGAAATATTTAGTATTGGTTTTGCTGAAGGCTTCCTCCTCACCAGGAGGTGTGTCATAGTATCTCAGCAGAAAACATGAGCAAGGGCTAGGGCTGATTGTCTGCCAATGGCAGGACGGTCCCCTAGTTTTTTTATGGAGTTTTCGTAATTTGATGAAAAAGGACCTGCTTGGAATACCTTTTTCCTGCCTTTATTACTATTGCCTAAATTTTTGCAAACTGCATGAAAAACACTCATCCGTTTTGGTACGTTGTTCTAGGTTTATTTTATGTGGGTTTGGGGCTGTGGTTCTACTCGTTTTATTTGGAAGCCAATGAAATCAGGGCTTTCAACGTAGTACCAGGGCTGGAATCCTCCTTTGAGGGGAACGATTGGGTAGAATGGGAAGATACAGATAAGGGCGTCATCGCCAAAAAGGTACATCCCCTACCAAAATATCGTGAAATTGACCGCAAAAGAATCGAACCTGGAGACCGCATTATCTCCGTTGAGAGTCAAAAAATATACAAGGCCGACCAAATCGACAAAATCACAAGAGCCAGAAGACCTGGTAACATCTTTTTTGTCGAGTACGAAAAATACGACCCCTTCAACCGAATCTATACGGAGGAAGCGAGTACCTTCCTACAAAATGGCTATCGTCTCAGCTTTTCCTTTAACCAGCTTCATTGGTATTGGAACCTAAGCACTTGGATTCTGGGCCTTGGAGCCTTTATCGCGCTGGTCATCTTCATCATTCTTGCCCCAATCGTTCGAGGGCAAATACTCAGGCAAATGCCCTTGCTCGCCCTTGTGAGTTTGGGACTCTTGTTTTTCCTCGTTCAGTTTGGCCACAACCTATACCTTATCATTTACAATGATCTAAAGAATCTTTCAGCGGAAAAGGCTTTCATTCTGTTGTATCTCGGCCTCTTGGCGTTTTATTCCATTTCTTTCCTCTTTCTGAAGGCGAAGTTGGGTAGGGTAACCGGTGTTTTGATCATCCCTTCCTTGCTTGGGGCTGTGTATCTAGGGATGCAGGTCTATCAGGTTATATATGTCGAAGAACTCTACCGATTCTTTCATACTAGCATAGAGAATTATGCTTATACCTACTTTCTCCTTCATATTTTGGGGGGAACCCTCCTGTATTTGATTTCTAAAAGATCGACCAGGGGAATTCGGGAAAAAATATACCTCATTCTAATCAGCTTTATTGCGCTTTTGGGGATTGCCTATTTCTTTTTGGAAGGAAATACCGTCAACGAGTTAAGAGAGCATGTGATTTTTGGAACATTCATTCTGATGCTCTATCCGCTGATTCATAGCCCCATTGAACAGCTACAATTTGGTAAAGTAAGTCTGGTTATTACACAGACCCTCCAATACCTGGTATTCTTTATACTGGGGCTGATCTTATACTTATTGCTGTCGCAGTTGTTCTCTTATTCTGTATTGGCTAGCTATCGCCAGATTCTGCTTCCGGTAACTTTCTTGATATTACTAGCAGTTATCAGGGTGATTTTTCTGGCTAATGAAGACAGGTTGAGTCGTTATTTTGTTTCCTCTCAACAGGAAAAGCTAAACAGAATCAAAGCCTTCATTGCGCGTATTTCCCAATATACTTCCTCAGAAAAGCTGCTGATGGATTTGAGAAAAGAACTAAAGGACTTCTTCCAAACAGATCAGGTTGATATTTGGTGGTCTCCTTCCGAACAGGAACGTGAGGAATTGAAAGCGGCCGATGTTGAGGAAGGACGGGATTGGGATCGAGTCTATCATACCCTTAGGCAGTCCAATGGGATCTGGTCGCAAACCAAGGTGATTTCTCCCGTAATCATGGAAAATGAGGAAGAGTTACTGGAAACTCCCTACCATTTGATCAGTCCAGTCTCTATTGAGGAAGGAAACTATGCTTTGCTGCAATTAGGGAAAAAGAAACGAGGGGTATATAACCTGTCAGATCTTGAGCTAATCTCGCAGATTGTCCAGCAAACTCAGCTGACCATGAGTGTATTAGAATTGGTAAAGCGGGAGAAAGACTTGATGCAGCAGACCTATGAGGCCAATTTGACTGCTCTTAGATCGCAGATCAATCCACACTTCCTGTTTAATACTCTGAATTCAATCGGAGAACTGGTTCACGAATCCGCAGATAGGGCTGAGGCGGCGGTAGAGAAGCTGGCTTTTATTTTCCGATATACACTTGACAAATCTAGTGAGAACTTTGTACCACTTGAGCAAGAGGTGAGCCTGATTCAAACCTATCTGGATATGGAGAAAATCAGATTTGGTGAAAGGTTAGATGTTGATATCCAAATTCGCGATGGAATGAACAGCGTTCCCATCCCTTCTTTCATCTTATTGACCTTGGTGGAGAACTGTATCAAACACGGAGTGTCCAAAATACTACACAATGGTTGGGTGTCTGTTATTGCATACAAAAAAGAAGAATTTCTTGTATGTGAGGTTGAAGACAATGGTCCGGGCATTGATACCAGTAGGATTTACAAAAGCCATGGCTTGAGCAATAGCATCTCAAGAATTGAGAATATCTACGAAATGAAGGACCTTTTCGAGTTTATTAATACGGGAAATGGTACCAGAGTAGTGTTGAGAATCCCGTTAGAAAAAGCTTACGAAAAGGCGAAAAGCTGATTCGAAGTTCCTTTTGAGCATTTGACTAGACAATAATCTAGCAAGGGCACGGGTTTTGATTATAAGATTTCGGAAGCATTTTATTTGCTTACACATTTTTTATTTCAGATTTTTTCATGCTGCCGTTCTTTTGGCCACGAAAGGCTGCCTTGCATTACAAACCTATAGCAAACTCTTTCATATGTCTAAACTTCGCGTGCTAATCGCTGATGATGAGCTGCCAGCTCGCAACAAGATGAAGCGTCTTCTTGGTAAATTTAATGATGTTGAGATCGTTCACATGGCAGAGAACGGACTGGACGCTTTAGAAAATATTCAGAACAACAAGCCTGATTTGGTCTTTCTTGATATTGAGATGCCTGGAATGAATGGTCTTGAAGTCGCTGGAAATATCGAGACTGATCCCATGCCAGCTGTCGTATTTGCAACAGCTTATAACGAACATGCCATTAAGGCTTTTGAGCTAAATGCGCAGGACTATCTCCTCAAGCCCTTTAACGAAGACCGCCTTCGTCAGGCAGTAGATAAGGTTAAAAACAACCGTCTTGAAACAGCTTTGAATCCTGCAAAACTGGCTGAGTTACTCCGTCCAGAAACTGCAAAGGAGATCAAAGTTCCCTTCTCCAACAAGGTACCTATCCCAACTAGAGACCGCTACAAGCTAGTCGACTATGATGACGTCGTTTGTATCGAAGTTGAGGAAAGAAGTGTACGTTTGTTCACCAAGGAGAAGTCATACCTATTGAACCATACCTTGGATACCTTTGAGCGCAAGCTTCCATCCGATATGTTTTTCCGTGTAAACCGATCTTGTATCATTGGATTGAAGCATGTGAAAGAGATTGTGATTTGGTTTGGTAACCGCTTCAAAATCATTCTTAGCAATGAAAAGGAAGTGATCTCAAGTCGTGAAAAGTCCAAGATTCTCAAGCAGGTATTGAAGTTTTAAGCTCCTGCATTTGAATTACATCCGAGCAGAGATATATTTGGAGACTGGTCAGGCTGGCCGGTCTCTTTTTTTATGCTAATGGCCCAAATATCTCTTATTCCCACCCCTATTGGAAACCTTGAGGACATTACCTTAAGGGCGATTCGCCTCCTGAAAGAGGCTGACCTAATTGCTGCCGAAGATACACGTACCTCAGGTAGGTTGCTCAAGCACCTAGAAGTTGAAACCCCCCAAACCGCCCTTCACCAGCACAATGAACATCAAAAAGTCCTGAGCCTGTTAGACAGGGTAGAGGAAGAGGATCTACACCTGGCGGTAATTTCCGATGCAGGGACCCCAGGCATATCTGATCCAGGATATCTCGTAGTTCGTGAAGCCGCGAAAAGAGGGATATCCATTCAAACCCTACCAGGTGCGACGGCCTTTGTGCCAGCCTTGGTCAACAGTGGTTTGCCTTGCGATCGCTTTACCTTTGAAGGCTTTCTACCCCATAAAAAAGGAAGGAAAACTCGTCTAGATAATTTACAGGAGGAGAAGAGGACCATGGTATTTTATGAAAGCCCACATAGGGTAGTCAAAACCTTGAAACAGTTTGGAGAGTATTTTGGGATGGACAGACAGGTATCTGTGAGCCGAGAAATCTCAAAATTGCATGAGGAAACCGTTAGAGGAAGCTTAGAAGAGGTGATCCAGCATTTTGAAACGCATACCGTTAAGGGAGAATTTGTGGTAGTGCTGGCAGGAAAGATGTAAACAAGCTATTAGTCCCCTTGGTGAATCCATCTATAGACTTTTCCTTTGGAAAGCGAACTCACATACGCAATAACCGCTGCAGACCCCTCTGATTGACCGACCCGTATCCCAGGAGATTTCAGCTTAAAAGTATGATGAGCATCCACCTTGATGTCTCCATCTACAGAAAGTATATGTTCTTGTAAAACGGAGTCTCTCGCGATTCCCCATTCGTCCATCCAAACGAAATCGTCTCCGCCAAACCCGAACGTGACGCCTGCTCCAAAAATAAAGTATTCCTCAAGTCCGCCATGCTTTAACTTGTTCCCCTTTTTTCCGTCTTGGATAATCCTACTTGCCGTATCTGCGATTTGATCTCCATTGAAGTCTTCGATCAGCAGGTCATTCCGTTCCCAAAAAGACAATTGGGATTGGCTGGGTAAGGATTCCTCAGGATGGGACTTCTTCTCTGACTCAGCAGGTTTAAGACAGCTAATTAAAATAAAGGACAGAATGGGGAGAGTCCAGAGTTTGGATAAGAGGGCCATAGAAAAAAGGTTGCTACCTGAAAATAACAACCTTTCTCAATATTTATGTCAAATCATTAGGCTTCTTCCCAGCCCATACTTCTTTCTACAGCCTTCTTCCAGCCTTTGTACAATTTGGTTCGGTCCTCCTCTTCCATAGAAGGAGTGAATTCTACATCTCGTACCCAGTTTTCAGTTAGGTCCGTTTTGTTCCAATAACCTACAGCCAATCCAGCCAGGTAAGCTGCCCCAAGGGCTGTGGTTTCGATAACTTTAGGTCTTTCAACGGAAGTATTAAGAATGTCTGCTTGGAACTGCATCAATAGATTGTTTGCAGAAGCACCTCCATCTACTCTTAGTGCAGGAATGTCATAACCAGAATCTTCCTTCATCGCATCCAATACATCTCTTGTCTGGAAAGCAAGGGAATTCAAAGTCGCACGTATGATATGGGCTTTGTTGGTCCCTCTGGTGAGTCCGAATATGGCTCCTCTGGCGTACATGTCCCAATAAGGAGCACCCAATCCCGCAAAAGCTGGGACTACAAATACCCCTTCAGTATCCTCTACCTTCATCGCATAATACTCTGAATCAGGCGCTTCATCTAATATCTTCAGTCCGTCTCGGAGCCATTGAATGGCGGCACCTGCAATGAAAATACTACCTTCCAGGGCATAATTGGGGCGATTGTCAATTCCCCATGCAAGGGTAGTCAATAATCCTTTTTGAGAGGTAATGGGCTTATCGCCTACATTCATCAACAGGAAGCAACCTGTTCCGTAGGTATTTTTGCTCATTCCTTTTTCGAAGCAGCCCTGACCAAATAAGGCAGCCTGCTGATCCCCTGCTACCCCGCGAATCGGAATAGAAACGCCGTCAAACAAGGAGGGGAGGGTAGAACCAAAGTCGCCTGAACAAGGGCGAACTTCTGGAAGAATTTCTGCGGGGACATTGAGCTCATTGAGCATGCGTCCATCCCAAGTCAATGCTTGGATGTTATACATTAAGGTACGAGAAGCATTAGAATAATCTGTAGCATGTACCTGTCCCCCTGTTAGGTTCCAGATCAACCAACTGTCAACTGTCCCAAAGGCAAGTTTACTGGCATCATAATCTCCAAGGTGATTAAGGATCCAATTGACCTTGGTGCCGGAGAAATATGCATCAATGACCAGACCTGTCATTTGCTTCACATGATCTTCTAGGCCTCTTTCTTTGAGTTCATCGCAATAAGAAGCGGTTCTTCTATCCTGCCATACGATGGCATTGTGTACCGGCTTACCCGTAGTCTTATCCCAAATGATGGTGGTTTCGCGCTGATTGGTAATCCCAATAGCAGAAATTTGTGAGGCGGAAATCCCAGCTGATTGAAGAGCCTCTCGAGCTACAGCCAATTGTGATTCCCATATTTCCATGGGATCGTGCTCTACCCAGCCGGGCTGAGGGAAATATTGAGTGAACTCCTTTTGAGCTTTGGAAACAATTTCAGATTGGTGGTTGAAAACAATGGCCCTGGAACTGGTCGTGCCCTGGTCCAATGCGAGTATGTATTTTTCCTGCATGTTGGTTAATTCCTTTCCCTGAAAATAAGCAGGATTTTAGTTTTTTCAAGTATTTAAGAAAGATAAAGTAGCATAGTGTAGCATAGATGCCAAATAATAAGCCCTTCCAGCCGAAAAACATATCTCTCTGGTAAATAGGGCATATTTTGAGCTAATAGAGGAAGATAATTCACACACATACCCCTCAAAATTGATAACCATGGATTATGACCTTTATTACCAACCCTCTGGTAAAATCCCTGCTCAAGGAATTCTCCTTTCCTTATTAGGCATCATACTTACCGCACTTATCCTAGGATTCGTGTATGCTCATGCTATTTACTATATCCCACTCATATATGTTCGCGTTTTAATGACGCTTGCCGCAGGTGCCGCCATGGGCTATGTTCCTAGGTATCTGATTAAGGCAGGAAAAATCCGAAATGGACTGGCGGCTCCTATCATGAGCTTGATGGGAGGCGTTCTTTTGCTCTATGTTCATTGGCCTATTTGGGTAAGTTTGGTTCTAAACCAGGCAAGTGGAAATGGCGCTATGGCGACTCCAGCCGTTTTTTTGGCAGATATGCTCAATCCTTCCTTACTGTGGGGCAAGATACAAATCATCAATGCGACGGGTACTTGGGCGCTGGAGGACAGTACCTTTAATGATGATGTTTTGTGGTTCGTCTGGATTGTTGAGGCCCTCATTATAGTAGGAATGGCAACTTTTGTAGGGTGGAGAACCGAATCCGTTCCCTTTGATGAAAAATATGGTAGCTGGGCACAGACCATCGATCTTCCTAAAAGATTCCAATATGTAGGGGAAAATGAGGCTTTCAAAAGTAGCTTAGAACAAGGCAATTATGAATTTCTTGCCAGTCTTCCTCCTCAAAACAACCCTAATGACCATTTTTCAAAGGTCAAACTATTTCATCTCCCTGATTCAGATATCTTCTATTTTTCCTTGATCAACACAAACCGAAGTCAAGACAAAAAAGGAAACGAGCAACTGAAGGAAAAGACTTTTATCAGGCAAATACGAGTTCAAGGGGACGTTATTCGCGACATATTCAACCTCAATCTCCAACCTACCCCTTAATTTTTCTTCTCTCACTACCCCCTTTTCGCCTGTTCCAATCCTATGGAACAGGTTTTTGTTTTTCTCGGGAGAAACATTCTCTTTTCTTAATGTGTTTCTTTGTTGTGGAAGCTTCTATCAACATAGTGTGGTTCAAACGAGACTTGAGACTAGAGGATCATGCCCCTCTACGTGCGGCAATTGAGGCAGGTTTGCCTTGTGTGCTCCTTTATTGCTTTGAGCCAGATTTGGTGGAAGGGGAAGAAAGTAAGTATTCAGAGCGGCATTGGCGATTCGTATACGAATCCTTACAGGAGATGAAAATACGCCTGAAGGTTCACGAAGTCGAATTGTATATATGTTTTAAGAATCCCTTGAAGGTCATAGCTGAATTGGCTGATCGCTACAAGCTTGAACAAATATTTTCCTACCAGGAAACTGGAATACTCAAAACCTATGAGCGGGACAAAGCTCTTGTGTCATGGTGTCAAGAACATTCTGTTGGATGGAAGGAATTTCAAATGGGAGGGGTGATGAGAGGGCTACACAATCGAAAACAATGGCCCAAGAAATACATGGAGACCTTATCAGCTGCCTTCGATGAGGTAAACCTTCATGAATTAAGGGGCTTTGCCTTACCCAAATGGGAATATGAAATCATAAAAGGAAAACCTATCCCCTTGGCTTGGCAACAAAAGGAAGGGAGATTTCAACCTGGTGGAAGTCAAAATGGCTGGCGTTACTTAAAAGGCTTTCTGGAAAAGCGACACCTGAAGTACGATCGCCATATTTCTAAGCCTGAATTAAGCAGAACTAGCTGTGCACGCTTGTCTCCTTACCTAGCATGGGGCAACCTTTCCAGCAGGCAGGTATTCCATTTGAGCCAAGCTTATATAGACAAAAGCCCTGCTCCCCAAGCCTTGAGAGCTTTCCAGTCCAGGCTTTTATGGCGAGACCATTTTATCCAAAAATTTGAGGCAGAGGAAAGCATAGAATACCAAAATCAGAATCCCTACTACGATCGAATCAGAACGGATTGGAATGAGGAATATTTCCAAGCATGGAGAGAGGGGCAAACGGGCTATCCCCTCGTAGATGCGGCTATGCGCTGTGTGGTGGAAACGGGCTATCTGAATTTTCGTTGCCGTGCTATGTTGGTTTCCTTTTTGACCCATCATCTTTGGCTAGATTGGAAGAGGGGGGCACAACATTTAGGGAGACAATTTTTGGATTATGAGCCGGGTATCCATTATCCCCAGTTCCAAATGCAGGCTGCTACCACTGGTATTCATACCATTCGAGTTTACAATCCCGTAAAGCAAGCCAGAGATCACGATCCAGAGGCGGTATTCATCAAAAAGTGGGTTCCCGAACTAAAAAATCTGCCTATTCACCTGGCACAGGAACCTTGGAAAATCACACCTATGGAGGAGGAATTTTACACCTTCTACTTAGGTAAATATTATCCTAGGCCCATCGTCAACGTTGAGGAGACTTACAGAAAGGCTCAGGATATCCTTTGGTACATGCGAAATGACCCTAAAGTAAAGTCGATGGGAAGGAAAATAACGGCAAAGCATGTCAATGAAGATAGAGAGAACTGGGCCAGATTAGGCCGGAGATAGGACCTGTTATTTATTTGAAAAGAGGGCAAGTAAGAATGATTTATGCTACAGCCCCGTGAACTTCCGACAACTTTATATTAATTTCACTGAAAGCTTTATAAGAGACTGCTACTTGGCTATCGTTCACCTGTTAAATGGTAATGTATAGAAGGTCTCTTCTATTTTTTAGAATAATATTGTTACCCTACAGTGTACGATCCACGACTTCATTTTCATTTTAAAGAGCTCCTCGCTTATTACCACGAGAAATCTCCTGAGGTAGATTTTACCTTCTTCTCTCAACGGGCATTTTCCAACCTAGCTAGGATCAAAGAGCTGTTTGTTAGGTTATACGGACAAAGAGAGGACGCTGAGGAGCAGTTTTGGTTCTTGATTCAAGACCTTTTTGGTTCATTTGAGGCGAGAGGTGAAGATCTTCGACTATTGGATCTTCAAAGAGAGCAAAAAGCAGATTGGCTGGCTAGTGAAAAGTGGGTAGGCATGATGCTATATGTGGACCGCTTTGCAGGTAAAATCAAGGATGTTGGGGAAAGGATCGATTACTTCAAGGAATTGGGGATCAATTGGGTTCACTTGATGCCCTTGCTCAAGTCTCCTGAAGGAAGCAACGATGGTGGGTACGCAGTGAGCGATTACGAGGATGTAGATCCAAGATTTGGAGAACTGGAGGATTTGAAGGAGCTCAGTCAAAAACTTCGTCAGGAAGGTATTCTGCTTACCTTGGATCTGGTCATGAACCATACTTCTGATGAGCATGAATGGGCACAAAAGGCCTTAGCAGGTGATAAGTTCTATCAGGATTACTATTATTTTTATGATGACAGGGGCCTTCCCGATGAATTTGAAAAGGGAATGCCAGAGGTATTTCCACATTCTTCCCCTGGGAATTTTACCTACGTAGAGGATCTCCAAAAGTGGGTAATGTCAGTCTTTCATTCCTATCAATGGGACCTCAACTATACCAATCCTGGTGTATTCCGAGAAATGATCAAAGTTCTTCTATATCTCGGTAATTTGGGGGTAGATATCATTCGATTGGATGCAGTGGCTTTCACCTGGAAAATACCCGGAACAAGTTCTCAGAATACAGAGGAAGCACATATTATCCTTCAGCTTATGAAGGCTTGTGCCCAGGTGGTCTCTCCTGGTTTGGCTTTTATTGCCGAGGCGATTGTTGCCCCCCAAGAGGTGATCAAGTACTTTGGAGAAGGAGTTAATCGGGGCCAAGAATGTGAAATTGCCTACAATGCGACCTTTATGGCCCTCTTGTGGGATGCATTGGCGACACAAGAGACGACGCTCCTCAATATGGGAGTCAAGGGTATCCCTGCGAAACCTGAGTCTTGTACCTGGATCAATTACGTCAGATGTCATGATGATATCGGCCTTGGCTTTGACGACCAACATATGTATCAATTGGGCAAGCATCCTTTCTCCCATAAGAGATTCCTGATTGATTACTACTCGGGTAATTTCGAAGGTTCTATGGCCAGTGGTGCTCCCTTTGCAAGTAATCCCAAAACAGGAGACGCTAGGATTTCAGGTTCGTTGGCCTCTTTGGCTGGATTGGAAATGGCCATGAAAATGGGTGATTCTGATAAAATAGATGAGGCTATCAAAAAGGTCTTGATGCTCCACAATATCATTTTGACCTATGGTGGATTGCCTTTGCTATACTACGGAGATGAAGTAGGCACGCCGAACGATCATTCTTATCTAGAAAATCCAGACCTATCCTACGACAATCGATGGATGCATCGACCCGTCATTGACTGGAGCAAGGTCGATAGACGAAAGATTCCGGGTACGGTTGAAAGGACGCTTTTTACGGCTCTCAAAAGACTCATCTTCCTACGAAAAGCCTCTCCAGAGATGGCAGACCTGAATACAACCAGCATAGAGGAATCTGGTAATTCCCATGTTTTCTCTTATTTGAAGTGGCACAAGGGGGGCGCTAAGTCCTTTATGTTATCCAATTTCTCTAGCGAAACGCAGTTGGTAAGGTTGGATGCCTTATGGCGTTGTGGGTTCAATGCCTTTGAAGTGCTAGACAAAGTAAGTGGTCAAACACCAGAGTTCCGCGATGAATGGCTAGTGCTACAGCCCTACGAATTTTTATGGTTAACTGAGCCAAGCACATTTGAAGCTTTTCAGCAGGCTGAGGAAATTACTCATCTGCGAAAGGAAGGCTTATGGCCTGCGAAGGTGGATCGTTTGTCGGAATGGCTACAACCCAATCAAGTAGCTTCTTGATCAGGAAGGAAAAAGGAAAAGGTCGGAAGGCAATATCCTTTCCGACCTTTTTTATGCTATCTGAGCTACAATCCTCCTACTTCCAACGTATGTCGCATCCTTTGCCTGCAACCTTGCTGTGCTTGGGTGTTTCCTTCTTAAGGATACTGGTCAGAACCTCCCTGACATAGCTCACATTGACAGATTTCTCAAAGGGATTGTCATCAATGGCTCCCTGATAAACTTTTTTGAAGGTGCCATTGATAGGCTGTAGAACGAAGGCTTCTGGGTTTCTTACTGCACCAAAGCCTTTGGCGACTGCTTGACTTTCATCCTTGAGATAAGGAAAGGCAAAGGGAACATATTGCCGCATGAGGCTTTCTTCATCTCGCTGACTAAGCGAAGCATCATTTGAGTTAATGGCCACAAAGCTGATATTTTTCTCCTTGAAATCAAGATGCAATTGGTTGATTCTGTCCAGATAGCGTGTCGCAAAGGCACAATTACTGGAGGTAAAGAATACAACAATGGCTGCCTTGTCTTTGTGGGCTTGTAAATCGAAAGTCTTGCCTTGCCCATCCTTTAAATTGAAGGCTTGGACTGTGGTAGTATCTTGTCCATGCACTCTTGGCGTCAAGACAGTTAGGACGATACAAACAAGGCTTAAGAAGAATGATTTTTGATGAACCATGATCTCCATTGTTTAGACCAGATATTCTGGTGTGTGTTGACTAAACGAAAAAGAAAGGTAAATCGTGCGAATATAGGGTTTGTTGGGATTCAGAAGTCTCAGGTTGAAACGAGACTTTTTATTCTTGGAGACGAACCCGAAGGACGTCTATGAGGATTTATCGCGTAGGTTAGGACAAATTCCTCATGCACGAGGTAGTGTACGTCGTAGTGTGCAATTTGGTTGTCCTTTTTGATCACTGCTGGGATAACGCCCTCACTTCCAATGACGTAGCCACTAGGTTGAAGGAAAATGTTGTCTTTGAAGGCGTGTCCTTCTCCTAAAATTTTATAGAGGGTTTCTTTAGAGCTCCATAACAGCAGAAAGGCCTCAAAAGTATTGACCTGATCAAACCATGCCAGCTCAGGTTCATTCATGAACAGAAACCTGGTTCTGAGGTTTCTTTTTCTTCCCAGATACTCAATATCTACTCCTACCTCATTGCACTGGCTGGCGATGGCGGTAGAATAATTACCCGAATGTGAATAAGAGATATGGAAGTTGGAATTGGAGAGGTAGGGTTTGCCACTTGCATTGTTGAGCGATTCTACCCTGGTGGTATCGGTAATCTTGATTAATTCCTTCAGGCAGAGCCTAGAGGATAACCATTCCAATCGTTTTTGAGGATGGGATATTCGGTTAAGCCTTATCCATTCGTTCTCGTATAGCTTTACCCTTTCAAGAAAAAACAGCTCGTCTTCCTCCACTTTCCACAGTCCCAATTGGGTATTCGATATTCTGCTTTTAATCTGTGAGAATGGCATGCTTAGCGCTAAAAGTTTAATGTCTATTGAATTTACGAAAATTTTCGAGCTGTGGCAATAGTTTACCGAAAGCGAAAAAAGGGCAAAAAAAAGCCCCTCAATTGTCGATTTTAGACATTTGAGGGGAAAATCTTACAGCGTAAGGAGGGGATTTCTAATCGTCCAAGAGGTTGCTGCCTTGATTAGACAGGTAGTTGTTTGCCTCATCAATCGAAACTCTAACTCCATCCACATATGGCACAACCCATGGCTTTTTGATGCCCATTTGTTCCAACTCCTCTCTGAAACCAGAAGCTTCGTCATAGGAGCGGAATGCGCCAATCATATATTTATTGAATCCATCAGATCTTTCTTTGACAAAGTTTGCTCCATCGGGATTGCTGGAGGAGTCATAGAAGACATAGGCTCCAATCTGAACGCGATATATCAAACCCGGTAGAATTCCACCTTCCATCAAACCTTTGGTTTGAGAAAGCTTTTGCTCCAGCTGATTTCTTACGCTCTGCTCGTTCTGCAGGCGATCTTCAAGTTGGGTAACTTTACTCTGTAGATCTGCCATTTCTTCATCATTACGCTCATCTAGGAGCTTTTTATTGGCAGCTTTCAGGTCTTTGATTTGCTCTTCGTAGTTTTCAAACTCAGCCTTCAGGGTAAGGGGATTTTTAGAATAGTTCTTAGCCTTTTTCTTCCAGAACTTTTTGGCATCCTTGGATACCTGCGCCTGGCTTAGGGTAGGAATCAGAAAAAGGGATAATAGGCATAAAATGAGTGTATGCTTCATCATGATATAGTTGGGATAATCAAAAAGGATGTAAGATTTCTTTTATCATACGAATTACCCAGAATAACGATACAGCTTCCAGATTATTCTTAAAAATTCGGAAAGAACATAATTTTTTAAGCAAGGATTGTGCCTGTAAATTAAGCCTGTTACTTGCTGATACCAATACATTTTACTCAAAACCACCTTTATTATTGCAAGTTAAGGGCCAGAAGTCAAAAAAAAGGTAGGGTGGGGATGTTGGAATTAGGCGGGAGGTAGTTTAATTTTACCCAAAAGGAACACAATTTTACACATTTAAACATCAAGGAAATATGTCTAAAGTAACAGTGGTAGGAGCCGGTAACGTAGGAGCTACTTGCGCCGAAAACGTTGCTCGCCTTGATATCTGCAATGAAGTAGTCATGGTAGATATCAAAGAAAACTTCGCTGAAGGTAAAGCACTAGACCAATGGGAGACTTCTCCCGTAAACTATTTTGATACCCGTATCACAGGGTCAACCAATGATTACTCTAAAACTGCAGGCTCTGATGTAGTCGTAATCACTTCTGGTATCCCCAGAAGACCTGGAATGAGCCGTGATGACCTGATCAGCACCAATGCTGGTATCGTAAAGTCTGTTACCGAGCAAGTTGTCGCTCACTCCCCAAATTGTAGCATCATCGTGGTATCCAATCCACTTGACGTTATGACGTTACAGGCATATATGACCGCTAATTTCCCCTCTAATCGTGTGATGGGAATGGCAGGTATCCTTGATACAGCCCGCTACCGCTCTTTCTTGGCTATGGAACTGAATGTTTCTCCTAAAGACATCCAAGCTGTATTGATGGGTGGTCATGGTGATACCATGGTCCCTCTACCAAGATATACAACTGTTGCTGGTATTCCTGTTACTGAGATGCTTTCTATGGACCGCATAGATGCCATCGTGCAGCGTACCAAAAAAGGTGGTGGAGAAATCGTAAACCTACTGGGCATTTCTGGATGGTACGCTCCTGGAGCTTCTGCAGCTCAAATGGTTGAGGCTATCTTGAAGGATTCAAAGAGAATCTTCCCTTGCTGTGCTCGTTTGACTGGACAGTACGGAATTGATGACCTATACCTAGGTGTACCAGTTAAGTTAGGTAAAACCGGAATCGAAGAGATCATCGAACTAAAATTGAATGATCAGGAAATGGCACTCCTACATGAGTCCGCTACCGCTGTTAGAAATACAGCTTCTATCCTTTCTAGACTATAAGAGATTCATTATCAATAAGTAAAGGCAAGCTGGTATCAGCTTGCCTTTTTTATTTTCTATAATGTTTCATTCTTATAATACCACCATAACATCTGCTTGGTACTTTGTGTCTCACAAGCAACCAAACAAAAATTCAGTTTTGCGATTTTTCTATTTTCCCTCAGCCTCTTAGGTTGGGGGATTTTCTATTAGGGCCTATCCTACCTGAACTCCTTCTTGAATGCCAAAGTGATCTCTTATCTTATTCAGGGAGGTGCCATTCAAGATCATGATCAGATAATCATGAGGCTTGATCACAAAAGAGTCATCTGGAATTTTATGAATTTCGCGTTTGCCTGCCTCTTCTCTCGCGATTCCAATAGGAATGACATTGAACTGAGATTTCAGCATCAGGAAGGCATCTCCAAAGGTTTTGTTGACAAAAGGATTGTTTTCCAGCACCATGTATTGCTGAATATCATAATCCTCCGAATGGGCATCTGCTTTTGACAAGAGATCCGATGTATAATTGGCTACATCAGGCTCAAAGATGTAGCTGGCTACCAATTTTGCGGCAATTTCATTCTTAGAAAGGATAAAGGATACACCAGCTGCTGTAAAGGTATCTTTTAAATCAGAGTTGTCCAGAATAACCGTAAACTTCAAATGAGGGAAGGCCTTTTTCAGGTTCAGAATGGTAATCAGCTTGTCTGTATCATTTTCCAAGTTCACAAAAATCATGGAAGCTTCCTCGAGATTCAGGCGATCCAGCATGCTAGGTGTCTTGGGGTCCGAGAATAACACGAAGGCGTCATCCTGCCCGTACTCATCATAGATCAGGTCGATATCATCTTTGTGATTGGTGACGATGGCTACCTTTTTCTCGGCCTTGAGAAGCTGTCCTGTAATCGAATGTGCGAAACTGTCCCACCCAAGAATGATGACGTGATTGGTGAATTCTGTGCCTTTGTATCCCATTTTTTTGTACTCTTTGTAGGTATTATAGCGTTCGGTCATGTTACCTATCAGAATACCCAATAGGCCAAGTGAACCAAAGATAAAGAACAGACTGAGGATTCTACCTGCTGCTGTTACTGGATAAAAATCTCCATATCCTACCGTCGTTAGCGTTACCAGGGAATACCAAAAGGCATCCGTAAAGGATTTTATGTTGCTGTCTTCCTGTGCCGATTCTACGACATACATGAAGTAAAGCACAAAGACATAGGATAAGATGATGAGGATGATTAACCAGACTTGGTTTCTTGATTTCATGGGCTTTCCTTTGATTCTAAGGTAATAGCAATTGGTAAAAAAGGAAAGAACGAATGTCGAGGGGCCAAGAAGATGAAGGGACCCGTGCTACCTAATCTTATATACAGCAACGTTCAGGCCATTTCCGTATTGCTTCGGCTCTGATCTTAAAAATTTTTTAATGATTTGTTGATCAAGCTAGCCCTAAATCCAAGGGTTTCCTTTGAATGATTGACGATCTAGAAAGGCTTTTTGCATGTCATGGGAAGGAATTGAAATCACCTATTGACGGTAGGCCTGGAGAATGACACGTTTCCATTGAGGTTGAAAAGAAAAACCATCTGAACCGATAGACTGGACAAACAAGAAGTACATGCCCGGTTTTAAGTGGCCTGCCCTCATCTTGAGGGGCTGGATACGAAATACAGACAAGTCGGCCCTGTAGCGTTCCTCCGCCAATACTTGTTCTCCCTTAGTATTCCATACGGAAATCCTGATCTCAGCTAAATCATTGATGGCAGCCCAGTCCAACTCGAAATCAATGTCTCCATTGACTGATGGATTGGGTGTTAAGGTCAAGATAGAACCAACTTCCGGAGTATTTGCTTGAAAGGAGGTAATGAAAGACCATGCACTGGTATCGCCATTGGCAAAATGTATGCGAGTAATCCAAAAATAGGGTATACCTTCAATCAAACCCTCTTCGACAGCAAAGGTATCCTCTACAATTTTTTGTCTGGTGTCACCTGAACAGCCGGCAAAACAAAGTCGATTATCTGAAAGCACGTATTCATAGCCAATAGCCCCTTCAATTTTTTCCCAGCCAAAGACAAAGGAACGCCTTTCAGGCCCTGGTATACCTGCTTCCTGATCCTTGGGGTATAGGTGTCCTTGTGCCCAAGTCAGTGAAGGGAACTGTAAACAGGTGAAGAAACAGAGCAAAAGAAAGGCAAAAGTCCGCTGGAACATGATTGATCCTTTTTCTTATACAAATATATAATCTCTGGAATGTTTTATCGTCGTTGTGATGACAGAATCTTTCCTTCTCCCTCAAAATGGTTAAATACATTGACCATTCCCCTAAATAATGAAGGAAACTCTTTTAAGGATAAGAAAGCTTTCTAGCATAAAGAAGGCGAAAAGGATAAGCCATGCCCTGAAATAATGGGCCACTAGCTTCTTCCTTGAGCCAAATGGTCATTTAAGTTGAATAGTCTTATGTAATGTTCAAGCACAGGAGTATGATAATAAAATGTAAGTAACTGAAATATTTCAATTTTAGGTATTATGGATAATCGAATAAATTTGCATTATAAATTAAATCTTGTTTTGTAATTACTGTTCTAACAAACATAGTACATGAAAAAGCTTGTTCTTGTCTCCTTAATGATTGCCCTTTTTGCCGTAGCATGTGAAGAAATCGGGCTAAGTGCCATAACCTTCGATTACGACTATACTTTTGACATAGAGATTCCTGCACCACTTGAAGCTGGCCAGCCCATAGTGTATGAGCCAGAGATGGTAGAGAACACATTAATTGAAGAATTGGAAGCCAGAGACATCAATTTCGTTGAAAATATCGTTGTCAATTCTGTAAGCTTTACTATTCCAGAAGAAGTCTCTGTCGACTTCACCTATTTGCAGAGTCTGTCAGCAGCTTTAAAGCTAGATGATCAGGAAATCAACCTGAAGTTTGTGGAGGATATCTCTACGCTGGCTCAGCAGGGAGGAAAAAGGATGGTAGTAGAAGTAGATGAAAATACACCTGACCTAGCCAAAATGGTTGAATCAGAGATGATAGGAGTCAAATACACCCTTCAGCTTAATGAAACCATCGAAGAAACCTTTGAGGTGAAAGTGGAACTCAATACAACTGTAACCACCAATCCTTTCGATTGATCTAGAACATCATTGCATAAATTTTTCCATCTTGACTTTCCCGGGGACGATCTGCAAAGGTTGTCCCCACCTTTTTTCCCAAGCTGGTCGTGCTTTGCAAATCCCGATTGCTGATGTTCACGTATAGCTATGGAAAAGGATAAAAAGAGCCTCTTTCAATTGTTTCTAAGGGCTCACAAAAAGTGGTATATTTGATATATGGCAAATCCAGGCTCACTTCTTAGATCTAGGTCTCTGCGCAAAACGCAGGTTCGTACGTCTATTCTCCAGCTAATGATGGAGAATAAAATTGCCATGAGTGAGCGGGAATTGGAAAAGCTGCTGAATAATCAATGCGATCGTGTAACCATTTACCGAACCCTTCATACCTTCCTAGAAAAGGGCTTGGTTCATAAAGTATTAGATGGGCAGGGAAGTACAAAGTATGCCCTTTGTCACCATGATTGTTCGGCAGAAGGGGAGCATCATCACGATCATGTTCATTTTAGGTGTACCCATTGTGAGGAAACAACCTGCCTGGAACATGTTTCAATTCCTCATGTAAACCTTCCGCAAGGGTATCAAGCAGCGGAAGTAAATCTTCTCTTCGAAGGCTTGTGCCCTAAATGTAGGCAATAGGCTGAAGTCCTAATAGATCACCTCTAAGCCAGGTTTTTCTTTATATAAGTCCTCTATGGCTTCTGGATTGACTGGATTTTGTCTCAGGTCAAGGTGCCTCAATTTAGGCAAGTCCATTAAGGGGCCCAACTCAGTGATTTGATTGCTTTTGATAATGACTGTTTCCAGTTCAACACACTGACTGAGGTCAGGCAGACTCTCCAAATCAAGAGAGATAAGGTGCAGGCTTTTCAGTTGTTTGGCAAATTCAAGGCCCTTGAGATGGGCGCCATGTGTTAGCCTTCCTTGTTGAATGCGTAGGATTTCCAGCTTCGTAAGGGGAGGAAGATGAAGATCCTCCGCTAAATACCTAGCTCCTATGGTGAGTTCCTCAAGATTCTTTAAGCCTGCTAGAGGAGAAAGGTCCGTTTGGGGAAGGGGCGAACAGGATAAAACCCTGAGTTCTGCTTTGTTTTTCAGAAACTCTAACGATTCTAGTTTAAGGTAAGCGACGAAAAGAGTTGTCAGGGCTTGAAACGGATCCAGGGCATCCAGTTTGCGAATTTGTCTATGATGTTGACCAGACAGATTTAACCATTGTAAGTCTACCAGCGATTCTAAGCCTTCCAGTTGGGTCAAATGGTTATGTCCCAAGTTTAGGTGTTTGAGGAAAATGGCCTTCTCTAGCGGACGAATTTCTGTCAATTCGTTGTAAGATAAATCGAGATAGGTAAGGTTCGATAAGCCCTCAATACCAGATAGATGGGTAATGTCATTATGACTTACATCCAGGTAAATCAGACTTTCCATGAACGGGAGCTGGCGTAGCTCTTTGATGCTATGCCCAGCAAGAGACAGTTTTTCCAGTTTTTCGAAGGGCTCCAGTCCGGAGATGACATCAAAGGGATCTTTGCTGTATTGTTGTGTATCCTCAAAGTCTAGCCATAGTTCCGAAACCAGTTTCGGACTTACCCCTTGCAAGATGGATGTGAGGACATTTTTCAATGGATAAATTCTGTATTCTATTTAGCTGTAATAAATTGAGAAAAAAATCTTAAAAACAAAGGCCATAAAGTCTTTAATTTTGGCATAATTAATGCAACCTAAATTTCTGTTTTAGGTATATAGAATTATATCTATTCTTTAGAACTTCAGAATTAAGTATCCATAATAATCGTGCTCCGGTATGCTCACAAGGTATCCGGAGTTTTTTTGTGGATGTAAGCTTCTATTCAAGAATGGCAAAATATTGCTCTAAAAAGCTCATGTTAACTTCTGAGGGCGATCAAGACAAAAGGTAATGAACATCGCGTCAATCAAATGAAGCTTTTCCTAACTCCTCTTTAGATTCTAATTTTCCTTCTTTGTAAGTATGAATGAGGTATAATTTTCCTTCTTCAGAATAGAATTTTACAGTTCCAGTTCCATTTTTAAGGGTTCCTTTATCTTGTTCCTCCCCAGTAGAAGTGTAATTCCCATTCACTTCTAACAGCAGGCCATTTTTATAGATTCTTTCAACCCATAACTGGCCATTCTCATAATAGTAGCTATACTTTCCATGATACTCTCCCAATTTGTAAAAGGTCTTACACTTAAGTTGCCCATTCCTGTAATAGGATATATAATTTCCGTGGTTCTTGTCTTCTATGAAGCTTTGCTGAAGTTTAATGCCTCCATCTGGATAGCGGTATGTATGTGTACCCACCCATTTACCACTTTCAAACTTTATGTCAGCAAAAACTTTACCATCTGGATAATAACGAGTTAAAGGCCCTTCAAACAGTCCCTCTAAGAAAGTACCTTTCTCAGCCAAACTACCATCTGGATAATATAGTAATCCTGGTCCTTGAGGTGTCCCATCTTTAAAGCGCGTCTTGCTGTGTAAAAACTTATTGAAGGTTTTGTCCTCAATCGTATAAACAGTCCAAATACTGTCTCTTTCTCCCCCTTTGTAGATACCTTCCCCATAAAGTAGGAAAGATCCGTATACCTTCACAGGTAAATCTTCCTTCATGATATTTGCATAGAAGTACCAGTTGAAGTAATCCTTCCACATGCCAGTTCTCTTGCCTTCTTCATCGTAGTTACCCAAGGGAACAAAGTGCTTGCTTGCAAATCCGGACTTCATGTACTTATCCATGAGACTGTCTTTTACAAACTCAATGGACTGAGCTTGAAGTCCTAGGCAAAGGAAATAGATACTTAAGGAAGTAAGCAGTGTTTTCATCATAGGTGGTCTTGTTGCTTTTTGATCAACAACAATATGGCAGAAAACTGGCTTTCCTCCATCACATTCCTAAAAAAATATCAGCTAGACAGGCTGATTCTCTTGCAAAAAGACCATTCCTTTCTCAGCAAGTTCCTCAATATTGGGTTCACCCAATAGAACATCTCTAACTGGCCATGCCATTCCCATGTATTCAGAGATCTCGGTTTCAAACTCCGCCAACATAAGGGAGTCTACTCCATAAGCCGTAATCGGATCATCCAGCTCAATCTGGTCAGCTCGCATGGACAATTTTTCAGCCATCCAATTGACGATCCAACTTTGTAGGTCAATAGGTCCATTTAGAGCTGTTTCGTCTTGAGGAGATTCTTCTCCTTGCGGCTGGATATAGGCGTGTAGGGCTTCAAACTTTCCTTTCAAAAAGGCCTTTTTATTGGCACTTCGTTGAACCTTACCCGAGGAAGTTTTGAGGAGTTTCCTTTTGGGAATCAAGGTGATATGTTGTGCCTGTAGGTCATTTTCTATGCCTAGTTGTTGCTGAATCTGACGAATCACCTCCTCATGGCTGAACCTTTCCCCCAGATCAGATCTCAATTCTGATACAATCACAAGTTGTTCTCCCTCTTCTGATTCTATGCTAAAGGCGGCTGTACCTCCTGGTTGGATGGCTGCGTGCGCTTCATAGACGGTTTGCTCTATGTCTTGAGGATAATAGTTTCTACCTCGAATGATGATGAGGTCCTTTTGGCGTCCTGCTATATACAACTGGCCTTCATGCATGAAGCCTAAATCTCCTGTTCTGAGATAGGTTCCTTCTAGCCCTTCAATTTCTGCTTGAAACATCTCCAGATTCTTTTCCTCTTGTTGCCAATAACCCTGAGCGATGTGAGGCCCCTGCAACCAGATTTCTCCTATCTGATCTGAGGGGAGTAAGGTTTTCGTGTCGGGATGGACAATTCGAATATCTTGAGGTTGGGAAGGGAAACCCGAACTAACCAGTGTTCTGGAATCTGGGTTTGTAGGGCGAACTAGCCTAAGCAGATTGTCTTTTAAGGCCTCTCCATCCACCTCTAAAAGTGTCTTTCTGTGGGGGAGTTTGGATGTACTTACCATAAGGGTCGCTTCTGCTAAGCCGTAGCAGTTTAACCACGTATCTGATGTAAACCCCACAGGGGCGAATTTCTGTTCAAACTTTTGAAGGGTAGAAGCTAGAATGGGCTCTGCTCCGTTGAAAGCATATTTCCAACTGCTTAGGTCCAAGGAGGCTACCTCTTCATCGCTCAACTTTCGTGTACACAATTCATAGGCAAAATTAGGGCCTCCACAGTGTGTACCTTTGAAGGTGGAAATGGCTTGGAGCCAGTTTTTGGGCTTACTCAAGAAGGTAAAAGGAGACATCAAGTAGGAGGTGGCTCCCACATACAATACTTGAATCACCGTACCAATCAGCCCCATATCATGGTAAAGCGGTAGCCAGTTGACACCTACAGAATCCTCTTTCATCTCGAAGCCTTCTGTAATCATCTTTTCATTGGCGATGAGGTTGGCATGTGAGACCATTACGCCTTTGGGGGCGCCTGTGGAACCCGAGGTATACTGAAGAAAGGCAAGTTCATCGGGCTTTGCATCATAGGCTTTGGCTAGAGGAGTATTCTGAACTTGATCTGTTTTGATCCATTTGTCTCCAAAAAAACTTCCCCATTCCGGTGAAACGGCCATGACCTGGTCATACACATCCGAGGTAGACATGAAGACGCTCGGTTGAGCGTCCTGAATGATCTGCATCAAGCGGTTGATCTGTCTGGCCATCATGGGTGGATAAACGGGAACTGCTACTATTCCGGCTGCCAAACATCCAAAGTAAGCCTCTACATATTCTAGCCCTGGAGGAAACAAGAGTAAGGCTCTTTCTCCGGGTTTTGCTTTGGCACTGAGAGCCGCAGCCAGTTTGAGTGATTCCTGATAGAGTTCTTGATTGGTCAGGGTTTTGGCAGGCTGTAAATGTTGATCTAGGTAGGTATAGACGATTTTATCAGAATGGCTTTGGGCTCTGTAGGCAAGTAGTTGGTTGAGAGTAGATATGGGAAGGTCCGGATGCATGTGAAAGGGATAAATGTTCAGATGAATCAGTCGTTGAAGGTCCAATGGGCGAAGGGAAAGACCCTGCCAAGAGGAAGTTACTAAGACTTGTTTGAAGGAACGGCTATGATGTTAGGTCACAACACATTTACTTCTCTTTCAAGTAGGATGCCAAAATGTGATTTGACAGAGGCTTGTATTCTTTCTGATAGGTTATAAATATCTTTTCCTCTTGCTCCACCATAATTTACAAGGACCAGCGCTTGTTTGGCGTGGACACCATAATTCCCAAAGGTTTGTCCTTTCCATCCACACATTTCGATCAACCATCCCGCCGCCAGCTTGACTTGGCCATTAGGAGCGGGGTAATGGGGAACCTTTTCGTACTTATCCTGAATTCGATCAAAATGTGAAGGGGATACAATGGGATTTTTGAAAAAAGAGCCTGAATTGCCGATTTCTTTAGGGTCGGGCAATTTGCTTTGACGAATACCAATGATGATGTCGCTGATTTTTTTGATCGTAGGTTGTTCTCCATTCTCCTCAAAGACCCTGGAGACAGGCGCATAGGTGGTTACCAGTTTATGCTTTCTTTTGGTGAGGGTCAGATATACAGCACTGATCATGTAGCGACCCTTGGCCTCTCTTTTGAAGATACTGTCTCTGTACCCAAATTCACAGGCTTCCTTGTCGAACTGCGTGATGTTACCTGTGGCCAGGTTTATGGCATCCAAATGCGAGAATACTTCTTTGATTTCAACGCCATAAGCCCCAATATTCTGTATGGGAGCTGCCCCCACACAGCCTGGAATTAGAGATAGGTTTTCAATTCCACCCCAATTTTGCTCCAGACAGTAAAGAACCAATTCATGCCAATTTTCTCCTGCGCCTACCTTGAGCAGTACATGGTCCTCATTTTCATCTACTACTTCTTTTCCTCGAATGCTATTCTTTAAGACTACCCCTTCAATGTCCTGCGTCAATAGCATGTTACTCCCTCCCCCAAGGATAAGAAGAGGTTGTTTTCGGTGGAGGTTATCAACGATGAATTCAACGGCCTCTTCCTCCTGAAATACTTCAATAAACCATCTTGCCCGAACGTCCAGGCCGAAGGTATTCAGAGATTGGAGGGAGTAGTTTTCTTTGAGTTGAGGCATAGGTGTAAGGAGCTGAACAGGATCAGTATGAAAAATATGTGGATATCAATTTTTATCGGAATCAAATTAACAATTCAGCGGAAATTTGCCCCATGGACCTAGGGGGAAGGCATAAAAAAAGCGGAAAGATTCCTTTCCGCCATACAATTTCTTAAAAGATGTGTGCTTGGTAAAGGGAGATTAAGCCACTTCGGTTTCGTTTACAGTAGTCCTTTGGCCTCTGGCGCGTGCTGCTGCTTCAGCGTTGCGACGCTTGTATGCGCGAGAGTCTGCGATAACAAAGGTGATACCCGCCAGGGCTATCACACCGATAACAAGAGATACAATGTAAGCAATTGGCATTTTGGTATTTGTTTAGGTTAACAACTATAAGATAATAGCGAATTTTGGTTAAAATTCCTAATACAAAAAGCCAATCTAGGTTGAATTACTTACGTCCAGCTAATATATCTGAATAGTATTTTTTGTTAGAGATAATATCAATCGCCCTAAGAATATCCGAATCATGAACGAAATTTGATTCAATAATGCCATCGTTAAAGTGGTAGCGCTCAATGATTTCCTTCCTAATCAAAGGTGCAATCTGGTCTTTATGACGTGTAAGATCGTTCTTCTTCTGCTGGGCAAGGGTGTTGCGCATTTTGTCAAAGAGAGCCTTGTCAGCCTTGCTCATCTTGTCGGCAGTCCATTCTCCTTGGAGGCTTTCCAACTTCTTCTCAGTTTCAGTAGAGAAGGAGAAGCCTTTTTCTTCAACGAAAGCTATAAATTGTTGAAACAAGGCGTCTGATACATCAAACTCTCTAGGGGGTAGGATGCTGTCATTCTTGGCCTGAAAATCTGTTGCAAAGTCAAAGATGAGCTTTTGTTCTTTCAAGGCTTTGGTAACTGGAGCCTCCTTAGGCTTTTCTACGGTTACATCAGGGTCAATGCCGCCACCGTCATATACCACGCGTCCATTCTGGGTTTTAAAGGCTGAGATAAGAGAGTCTGGCACTTTGCTGATCCCTGCGCCGGGTTCATCATTAAAGTAATCGATGGACTGAATACATCTTCCGGAAGGAGTATAGTATTTAGCCACCGTGATTTTCATTTGGGTATTGTAACTGAGGGGGCGGAAATTTTGAACTAGCCCTTTGCCAAAGCTTCTCACCCCTACAATCACACCTCTATCTAGGTCCTGAATGGCACCTGCTACAATTTCTGAGGCGGAGGCAGATCTTCCGTTTACCAGGACGGCGACTGGAATCTGGGTGTCAAGGGGAGAGTTTCTGGTGTAGAATTTATTTTGTGTCTCTTTGGTCCGGCCGCGCATTTCAACAATCAATTTTCCACTTGGGATAAAATGATTGCAAATATCTACTGCCTGGTCTAGGCGTCCGCCGGGATTGGCCCTCAAATCAAGAATTAATCCTTTGAGTTCATGTTCTTTCTTAAGTGCATTAAAGGCATCTTTTACACTTTGTGCGGCTCTGCCTGAGAATCCCACCTGAAGAATATATCCAATGCTGTCATTGGCCATTGCGAAATAAGGAACATCTTCTTGTGCTCCCTGTTTTCCTCCACGGATCACGATGATTTCCTTGAGCTCACCCCCACGCTTGATGGTGAGTTTGACTTCTGTTTCTCTTTCTCCGAATAAAAGGGTGCGAATTTGATCTAAACTTCTATCTCCTCTTGTAACTGATTCATTGTCTATGGTTTCAAGCATATCTCCCACACGAAGGCCAGCCTCATCAGCGGGGCCTCCATCCTCAAAGTTGACCAAGATGATGCGGTCCCCAGACTCTGTAATGTCGCATCCTATGCCACTATACTGTCCGCTTTGGATGAGTTTAGAGTACTCTATTTGGCTTTCTCCATAGTAAACCGTGTAGGGATCAAGGGTTTTGAGCATGGCATCTACTCCGGTACGCATGAGTTGGGTTGGAGAGGTAGGATCAGCATATTGAAGGTTGATATCAGTATATACTTTCCCAAAAATCTCCATGTTTTTAGAGATCTCGAAATAGCGATCTGACGTATCTGAAACAAAGCCGAATACCAAGAGGAGCCCAACGCTCAATAACAACAAATATCTCTTTCCCATAAGTCTCATTATGCAAGTCTCAATATATTGAATGAAGGACGCTTCTCAAAAAGAGAGTTTGCGAAATAAAAGAGCGTTTTTCAGATCAAACAAGCCAGACTCATATAGAGTAGAGTAGGCCAAATCTGAAAAACGCCAATTTACAGCTTCTATTAAAGGAAGAAGGGTGGGACTAATTGATGCTATACTTATTGCCCATTTCTTTTGCTTCTGCAGCCCATTCCTTTAGGTTGGTTTGCCTTGTGTCGGGATGTGGATGTGTGCTTAGGAATTCTGGTGGGAGTTGCCCGCCTTTGGCTGCCATTCTGGACCAGAAGGGAGCTGCTGCATCTACATCATATCCAGCAATGGCCATCAGGTATAAGCCAATTTTATCTGCTTCGGATTCGTGCTTTCTGCTATATGGCAAAATAATCCCAACCTGAGCGCCCATGCCAGCAGCAGCCATCATAACCTGGCGTGTTCTTTCGCGTTGGGCGGCTTCTTGAGCCGTTTCAGATGTTCCGGCTCGATAGGCGAGGTAGGTATCGATACCTGTAAGGGCACCATTCAAGCCCATGGTTTGTGTCATTCTTTCGTTGCCATGATGAGCCAGTGCGTGGGCAATCTCATGTCCCATTACAACAGCTAATCCATCTTCATCTTGGGTTATCTTAAGAATACCTGTGTAGACTACCACTTTTCCGCCTGGCATACAGAAGGCATTTACAGTCGTATCATTCTTGACGACATTGAATTCCCAATCAAACTCAGGCAGCTGATCTGCCAGATTGTTGGCTTTGTAATACACATTTACCGCTCTTATCAGTTTATTGCCTACCGCCCTAACGGTATTTACCTCTTTGCCGCTTGTAAGGACTCTGCTCCCCTTCAGAAATTCATCGTATTGTTGGAAGCTCATGCTATTGATGGTGCCAATGGGAACCATCTTAAGTTGTCTCCTACCCGTAAAGGGTACTTTGGCACAAGAAATAACGACAAAGGTGAGTATCAATAAGGCTGGGATAGAAGTTTTAGCGTTCATAAGGTTAGAAATTGGATTGTGGTTGGGAATTCTCTTCTAAAAATAATGATTCCGCCGATTATTTGTGTTCTCAAGAGAATGTGGATATAAAATGAAGATATGTAGGGTACAGGATATGAAAATTGGTATTTTTGCTTTTCATTGGACCGCATTTTCCCTTGTAGGTTTCTCTTACCCTAGAAGAATTTTGAGAAAAATAGCAGCTTTCTCTGTAACCTCACACTTCCTTCTTTGGCAAAGAGACGTTAGGAGAAGAGAATGTCGGTATTTGTACAACCCCTGAGAAGTCATTACATATAGAAAAAATGGTTTTTGTGGAACGCTGATTAGCCTTTAGGCAGTCCTGCGGATTCGCGCAATAAATCATGGGTAATTTGGATTTAACAAAGTTCATTACCTAATTTAAGTTTCATTATTTCGGCTTCTTGTATTAAAATATTAGCCTATTGAACATATGCTACACAGACTAACTATTCTAACCTTCTTCCTGGGGCTATTCTGCCTTGGTCTCCAGGCCCAGAATGGAAAACTTACCGGGACCGTATTCAATGTGGAGGGAGAACCTCAGGGTTTCGCCACAGTCTTGGTAAAAACCGGCGATATTGTTAAACATGGAGCCTACACAGACAAAAACGGTTTCTTCAGTATTCAGCCCGTTTCCCCAGGTACTTACAGCCTGGAGGCATCCTTTCAAGGCTCAAAAGTAATTGTGGAAGGTGTCCCCGTAAAGTCTAACCAGACGCGGGATGTAGACCTAAAGCTTACCATTGATCAGGGAGCCACCCTACAAGAAGTAACCATTTACGACGAAGGTCCTTTTGAAAAAGGTCCTATTGTTGGTCAGGACTTCTCTGGAAAGGATCTCGAAAATGCAGGTACACGTAACATCAACTCGATTGCAGCCTTGACTGCTGGTGTATTCCAGGCAGACGAAGGGGGCGCGTTGAGTATCCGTGGTGCCCGTTCTTCTTCCACTGTTTATTATGTGGATGGAGTGAAAATTAGAGGTAGAAACCCGCTTCCGCAGGCAGCTATTTCTCAGGTACAGGTAATTACAGGTGGTACCCCTGCAGAATTTGGAGACTTTACTGGTGGTGTCATCAACATTACCACCGCCAACCCGGCCTCTAAATTTACAGGTAACCTGGAATTGCTGACAAGCCAATATCTCGATCCATATGATAGAAACTTGGCAGCCCTTTCTTTATCTGGGCCATTGATTACGAAGAACAATACAGATCCTGAAACAGGGGCAAAATACAAGACCTCTTTACTGGGGTTCTTCTTGAACGCAGAGGTGATTTATGATGGAGACCAGGACCCAGCAGCTTTGGGGATTTTTAAACTAAGAGACGGACTCTTGGATTCCCTTCGTCAAAATCCTCTAAGGATTTCAGATGATAATCTTTCTTTCCGCTCCAATGGCAACTACATCAGACAATCTGATTTAGTCGAGATCGACAAGAAAATAAACAATACAAGTCTTACCGCTAGAGGCCTTTTCCGTCTGGACTTCCAGCCTACGGAAAATATTTTAATCAAGGCAGGTGGTAACTATGAATTCCTTCGCACGGATAACTGGGGCATTGCCAATACACTCTTCGCACCAGATCCAAACAACATCTTTGAAGGGCAGACTTACCGAGGCTATGTGAGGTTCCAGCAGTCATTCGAAGGTTCTAAAGAATCTACGATCAGGAACTTGTTTTATACCTTACAGGCAGACTTCTCTCGATACAACAGACAGTTCATGAACAGCCAGTTCAGAGACAATTACTTCGACTATGGTTATGTAGGAGAGTACACCTTTGACCTGGAGCCGAACTATGTCTACAGCAATGCTGGTTATGACCCGACAGATCAAATTTCTTCCAGCCCATATTGGATTTCTACAGGTTTCAGACCTCAGAATCTTGCCTTTAGTGATGCCAATACAAACAGACCTTACTACGCTAACTATAACAACTTCATTTTCGACTACACCGCCAATAATGGTTTGGTGAACATTCCTGGTTTGACAGGTAACTTCACTGATCCTACCGTATTTGGTATCAGTGGTTTGAATGAGCTTTCCTTCCGTCAGGGTATTTTGAATGGTGGAGGACCTGCAAGTGTATATTCTTTGTTTAGTGGAATTGGTGCACAGACAGGTAGCTATACGAAGTTTGAGTTCGATCAGGCTCGTGTGATTGGTCAAGCAACTGCGGAGATCAAGCAGCATAACTTGAAGGTTGGTTTCGAATTTGAGCAGCGAACAGAGCGATTCTTTGGAATCTCTTCAAATGCACTTTGGCCTTTGATGCGTCAGCTAGCCAACTTCCATATTCTTGACCTAGAGGATGATCCAAGTAAGTTTATTTACTTGACCAACAACTTGGGTCAGTGGAATGATTCGGTGCTTGTTCCAAGAAAATTTGTAGCCGCTAACCAGACAGAATTTGACAAGCGTTTGAGAACGCAAATTCTAGGTTTGGCTGAAAATGGCCTTGATTTCGTCAACACAGATGCCTTGAGCCCAGATCAGCTTTCTCTGGATTTGTTTACAGCTGATGAGTTACTGAATGATGGGACATTCCAGGTAGTCAACTACTATGGCTATAACTTTAAAGGAGAGCGTCAGGCGAGAGTTAACCCGAACTTGATCTTCTCTGATAGTGTGAATCGTCCTCAGAATGCATTTGCGCCTACCTATGTCTCGGCCTTTATCCAGGACCAATTTGAATTTGAGGATATCATCTTTAACGTCGGTTTGAGAATTGACCGCTTTGATGCCAACCAATTGGTATTGAAGGATCCATTCTCTCTTTCTCCTTTCTTTACAGCAGGAGAAGTTGCGACGGGTAATGTAAGTAACGTATCAGGCTTTGAGCTTCCAGCAGGTATTGAAAATGACTTTGTGCCTTATGTAAACTCAACTGACAACTACAACGAAGTAATTGGATATAGAAGTGGTGAGTCTTGGTTTGATGCCAATGGTACCCCCGTTTCTTCTCAGGCTATTGCTCAGCTTTCTCCTGGATCAAGACCTATTCCTGCATTGAAGCAGACAACGGATCCCGATGGAAATGCGATTGATGCTGTAGTTACACAAGAGTCCTTCAGAGACTACACGCCGCAGATTACACCTATGCCAAGAATCTCTTTCTCATTCCCTATTTCGGATGAGGCCTTATTCTTCGCTCACTATGATGTATTGGCTCAGCGTCCTGGTCAGATTTCAAATACGGCAAGCTCCCTTGTAGCTGGCCAGCTGTTGGATTACCTCTTTTTGGCCAACCGTCCAACTGTAGAGGTAAACAATCCAAACTTGAAGCCTGAAATTACAATTGATTACGAGGCTGGTTTCAAGCAGCGTGTAGGACAGAGAATCGGTTTGACCCTTTCTGCTTTTTACAGAGAGCAGCGTAACATGATCCGATTCAGAAGATTTGCGAATGCATATCCATTCTCTTACGATACATATGACAACCTGGACTTTGGTACGATTAAAGGTTTCGCATTCATCTTTGACATGCGCCGCACCAGAAACGTTCAGCTGAGAACAGCTTATACCTTACAGTTTGCTGATGCGACGGGTTCTTCCTTTTCTTCTGCGAGAAGTGTAGTAAACTTCCTAGAAGGGGTAGGGGTATTGAGAGCTCCTCAGCCTATTAATTCTGACCAGCGCCATAGAATCAGTGCCAACTTGGACTACAGATTTACGGGTCGTTCATTGGGACCTTCTATCACGATTGGAGAGAAGACATTCTTCCCATTGAGAGACTTTGGTGTGAACTTCATTGGTCAGATTGGTTCAGGTACACCTTTCTCCAAAAACACCGTTCCAGTTCCTTCTGTACAAGGAGGGATCAACATTGTGAACCAGCTTCAGGGATCACCTAACGGAGCGAGAAAGCCTTGGACGGCTAGACTAGATATTCGTGCTGACAAGAGCTTCATCTTTGGAGGAAAAAGAAGAGCTGATGGGACCAAGGGGAGAGAATATGACATGAACATCTACATCACGGTGCTGAATGCATTGAATACGTTGAACATTCAAAACGTTTACCGTTTCACGGGTTTGCCTGATGATGATGGTTACTTGACCAGCGACCTTGGTCAGCAGTCTATTCTTAATCAGATCGATCCTGTTTCTTATGTTGATCTATACAATGTGAGGCTTCAGAATCCTAACAACTACTCTATTCCCAGAAGAATTCGTCTGGGTTTGATGTTTAACTTTTAATAAAGGCTAGCAATCCACTACTATATGAACCGAACTATTCAATTCATCATATTGCTTGCATTCCTTATGGGATGGCAAGGCCTGATGGCAGAGGTGCCAGTGGGAGTAAAGAAGAGGAACGCAACCCAATACAGGGTTTCGAATGATTGTACGCCGCCCAGTGCCTCATCTCAGTTAGACATCAACAATGTCCGCTGTTTGCTGCACAATGGTGGAGACATGTGGTGGGATCTCGTAGGAGACCCGCGATATGAGATTCCCAAGGGATCTAACAGGCACTCCATGTTTGCCAGTTCATTGTGGATTGGTGGCCTAGATGATGCAGGTAACCTAAGAATTGCGGCACAAACATACCGTCAGTCTGGTCTTGACTTTTGGCCTGGGCCTTTGACAGGTGGATCATCAGGTGGTGATGCGGCTACGGAAGCATCTACTTGTGATACTTGGAACAAGATGTTCAAGATCAACAAAACAGAGATTGACGCTTTCTTGGCGGATTTTTCTGATGGTACCCTTGACGATGCACAGGATTATCCTAATGTATTGAACTGGCCTGCTGTTGGTAACCCCAACAACCCTCTATGGGTAGATGCAGATGGAAATATCCTTGAAGCTTTCCGCTCAGATGGAACAATCTTATATGCTGCTCCCTTCGTCGATGTAGACGGCAATCCACTAGAGTACAATCCTGCTGCTGGTGATTATCCTGATATTCAGGGGGACCAGGCGATTTGGTGGATTGTAAACGACAAGGGAAACATTCACACCGAAACGGGTGGACAGCCCATTGGGGTTGAGATTCATATGTTGGCTTTTGCTTTTACCACAGCCAACGCGGTTAATGACATGACCTTCTACCGTCAGACTGTGATCAACCGTTCCAGCCAGCCTTTGAACGATACATATATTGGACAATGGGTTGATGCTGACCTGGGTACCTTCAATGATGACTATGTAGGGTGTGATTCCTTACTAGGATTGGGCTTCTGCTACAATGGAGACGACAATGACAACGGTGCTACGGGATATGGTTTGAACCCTCCAGCTGTTGGGGTTGACTTCTTCCAAGGACCTTTGGCTGACCCGAATGACGGAATTGATAATGACAAAGACGGAATGATTGATGAGCCGAATGAGACCATCATCATGTCTAAGTTTGTATACTACAACAATGACTTTACCCTGACGGGTAACCCATCTATTGCCCAGCACTACTATGGGTATCTTTCTGGATTTTGGAAAGATGGAACGCCTATCGTAGATAACTACTCCAACGGTGGTGATGGTTCTGGATATGGAGCACAGTCTCCTGGAACACCCACTAACTATATGTTCCCAGGTGATGCATGTGCGGGTCCTGAAGCTCCACCAAGCTCATGGACTGAGGTTACTGCAGATAACCCACCTGCTGACCGTCGTTTCCTACAGTCTGCTGGACCATTTACCCTACAGCCTGGAGCGGTAAATGAAATTGTAACAGGTGCGGTTTGGGCAAGAGGATTCTTTAAGGATCAGTTTGGTTCCGTATGTGAGTTGATCAAAGCCGATAAAGTCGCACAGGCTTTATTCGATAACAACTTCCGCCTCTTGGATGGACCAGATGCACCTGAGTTGACAGCTTCTGAGTACGATCAACAACTATTGCTTACTTGGGATTATCCACAGGAACTGGCTTCAGTTAGAAACAACTTCTCCGAAAAGTACCGTCAGGCTGACCCTGTATTGAAGGCAGCTGGTATTGCTGACTCTGTATTTGAGTTCGAAGGATATCTCGTTTATCAGTTGACGGATGCCACTGTTGCACCCAACGAATTGAATAATCCTGATAGAGCGCGTATCGTAGCTCAGTGTGATATTGTGAACAACATCTCTACGATTGTCAACAGAAGTGTTCAGTCTGTAGAAGGTCTTGAAGAAGGAATCATCGTTGATGAAGTGATGGTACAAGGGGCCAACGAGGGTATCTTCCAGTCTATTAGGCTGGATAGAGACTTCTTTGCCCAAGGCGCCGATACACGACTCAAGAACTATACAACATATTATTATGCAGCAATTGCCTATGCGTATAATGACTCTACTTCCGATGGGCGTAAGTTTGTACCTGGAAACAGATTCTATCGTGTAGTTGCTGCCATGCCTCACCCAGAGGAAATTGACAACAGAGGAACCGTGATTCGATCTGATTATGGAGATGGCGTGGCTATCACCCAAATTGGAGGTAGAGGAAACGGAGGAAACTTTGTACGACTGACACCTGAGGTCAAAGAAGCAATTGTAACGAACAACGTTTCTAACAATATTTCTTTTGAGTCTGGATCAGCTCCTATCAACATCAAGGTTGTAGACCCAGCGAAACTTCAGCCTAAATACTACAGATTACGAGTTACTTCTGACTCTCTTGTTGGAAGAGAATTGATATCTGAGAATGCTGATACAGGTGAAAAGATTGAAGATTTAGTATTTGCGGAATGGATGCTTTATGAAAGTGATCAAAGCCCAGTTCCGACATCTGATCCTATTTTCATGTCGACTTACAGAGTACGCTCTGATGACGCCATGGCCAATCCAAGGCCTACTCCTTTGGCAGGAATTGAGCGAGTTATTACCAACAGAGGATTCTCAGTTGCCATTGAAAATGTAGCAGCTGCGGGGGATACCTTAGATGAAGAAGGGCAGATGGGGATTATTGGTGCTGAAATTTCTTACGAAGATCCTGGTCAGGCATGGCTAAACGGATTAGCTGATGGAGATGACGCCCTAGGCGGAGCTTGGAACTGGATGGAACTTCTGACAGGAACAGAGTTTTGGGAGGCAAACAACTATGACAAGTTTGACTTCTATCAGGACGAATTCCTTTCTGGAAGATGGGGACCTTTCTCCATTACAAGGGCATTCAGTAACAGTGCACAAGGAGGTGATATTTCTCCAGGTCTTCCACAAGGTCCTACTTCTAACAACAGACAGGTAGCCGCTTCAGAACTCCTAGGTTTTGATGAGCTACCGGATGTAGATATCATCTTTACCAATGATTCCACCAAATGGTCAAGATGTGTGGTAGTCGAAACAAGCCCTGGTTCTGATTTAGGATCTGGTGCCTGGCCTTTATCTGCCAAGTGGGTAGATAATGTAGACCAAAATGGTAATTCTGTAGCTCCTAGGACAAGAGAAAATCATGGTATGGGATACTTCCCTGGATATGCCATCAATGTCAATACAGGGGAGCGATTGAATATCTTCTTTGGAGAAAGTACCTGGGACAAGCGAAACAATGGAGACGACATGAAGTGGAATCCTACTTCAGATTTCTTCAACCAGGATAACCTTGACTTCCAACAAGCTGCGGGTAGACATTATGTGTATGTAACAAATCTACCATATGACGGATGTGCCTCTATTAGGACTTTCCTGACCAATGCAGATGAATCTGGTATCAACAACTTCGCTCAGGCAATCTTTTTCCAGAATACTGGAAATAACCTGAAGGACGCTTACAAGCATGTAGCTTGGGTGGGTATTCCTTATGTGAATCCAGGCTTTGATATTACTGACCCTACTACGATCCCTACTGAGACGACAGTTTCTCTGCGTGTGAATCAGTCATTTGCCTCTAGACCTGGAACAACCGATCAACCAGAGTTTACCTTCAATACGGTGGACCTAGCGGCTTCAACCGAAGTAGAGGATGTGGCCAAAGATGCCCTAGATAAGGTACTTGTGGTACCGAATCCATATTATGCATATTCTGAGTATGAGACTGGACAGTTGGATAACCGTGTAAGAATTACCAACCTTCCTCAAACTTGTCGAATCAGTATCTTTACGCTGAATGGCTACTTGGTTCGTCAATTTACCAAGGACAATGATAACCCATTCCTAGACTGGGATTTGAAAAACCAGAGTGGTGTAGGGGTAGCTAGTGGTATGTATATCATCCACGTGGATGCCAATATCAATGGGCAGAACCTTGGTGAGAAAATCATTAAGCTGTTTGCCGTCATGCGTCCAATTGACCTGGACAACTTCTAACAAAAAACATGGAACCCCTTCAATGGGGTTCCTTTATTTCCTTTATCGAAGCATTAGGATATTTCCCATGAAAAGATATTTACTCCTCATATTTCTGACTGTTTTCGCACTGGTAGCTGCATTTGCTCAACCTGAGAGGGTAGGACAGTCAGGTGCTGCCGAATTGTTGTTTAACAATGTCCCAAGAAGTTCTGCCCTTAACGGGGTGAACATCGGTAGTACAGAAGGGATTGAAAGCTCATTTGTCAATCCAGCTGGTGTCGGTACTACAGACGGTACAGAGCTACTATTTTCTCACACAAGATGGTTGATCGGATCTGACATCCGCGTAAACTATTTTGGTATTTCTCAGTCCCTTGGCGATGACAAAGGTACCCTGGGACTTGCCATTAATGCCTTTAACTTCGGAGACATACCGCGTACTACGGTAGCCGTTCCAGACGGATCACTAGGTACTTTTAGAGTTACTTACCTTAACCTAGGTCTTACGTATTCCAAGAAATTTGGAGACAGAATTTTTGTAGGAACAACCGTGAGGGTTATCAACGAATCAACACCTGAGGTTGGTGCTACAGGTGTGGCCTTTGATGCAGGTATCCAGTACCGCGCAGGAAAAAAGGATCGTATCAAATTGGGGATTGCCCTTAGGAATGTAGGTCCGACCATGAGTTTTGATGGTGATGGATTGACAACCAGGGTGTTGCTACGTGATGACAACGACTTCACCAGTACAGTTGCCCTGCAAGGAGAGGAGTTTGAATTACCTGCTTTGTTGTCAATGGGCGGGTCTCTTGACTTCTTTGTAGGAAATAGCAATACCGTTACGGCGGAGGCAGCCTTCATCTCTAACTCCTTCTATTACAACCAAGGAGGTCTAGGGCTAAGTTATAAATACAAAGATTTTGTAGTGCTTCGTGGGTCATTTTTGTATGAAAATGGTATATTTGGTGAAACCGTAGGCGTAGATGGACGTTTTAATGCTTATACAGGTCTTGGAGCAGGTGCTACCTTCCAGGTTCCATTCAAAAGCGGACGTCGAGATCTAGAGGGGAAAGAAGTTTACTCCAAATTCTCACTTGATATGAGCTACAGAACGACCAATCCATTTGGGGGAACCCTTGTATTGGGAGCTAGAGTAGACATCTAGGAAAAAGACCTAACTCATTACGTAACAAGAACTTATTTATAATTGGACTGGCCTCTCGGCTGGTCCAAGAATTTTTTTTCTCACTCTTAAGCATAAAAAAATGGGTGAAACAACATATTTAACCAAAGATGGATACGAGAGGCTGAAGAAAGAACTGGCCACTCTAAAAGGACCCAAAAGAAAAGAGATTGCCGATCAGATCCAGAGAGCACGCGAATTGGGAGACTTGAGCGAAAATGCAGAGTATGATGCTGCGAAGGATGCACAGGGACTGCTCGAGATGGAGATTGGTAAACTTGAAAACAAACTTGCTACTGCTAAGATTCTCGATGAAACTAATATCGACATCTCAAAGGTATATATCCTTTCTACAGTAAGGTTGATGAACCTGAAAATGAAGAAAGAATTCAAATACACACTTGTACCAGAAGAGGAGCAGAATGTACGTCAGAATAAAATCTCTGTGAAATCTCCAGTAGGGAAAGCCTTGATAGGCAAAGAAGTAGGAGATGTAGTAGAGATTAAGGTGCCAGCAGGTGCTATGCAATTCGAAGTACTTGAAATCTCTCGCGAATAGCAGGGGAATAGATATTCTATTCGAAAAACTTTAATTTAATGGGGCTTTCTCACAACAAGAGGAAGCCTCATTTTTATTGACACTATGGCATCTATCTTCACCAAAATTGTTAATGGAGAAATCCCTGCTTTCAAAGTAGCCGAAACAGACGACTATTTGGCATTTCTCGATATTCGTCCACAGGTAAAAGGCCACACCCTCTGCATCCCCAAGAAGGAAGTGGATTATCTCTTTGATCTCGATGATGAGACCTATTTAGGACTCCATGCCTTTGCTAGGGAAGTCGGCAGGGCTCTTGAAAGAACTGTTCCGTGTAAAAGAATTGCAACAGCAGTGGTGGGATTGGAAGTGCCCCATGCCCATATCCATTTGATGCCCATCCAATCTATGGCTGATTTTGGGTTCAAACCCAATCCTGTGCAAATGAGCGCCGAAGAAATGGAAGAATTGGCTTCTCAGATTAGAGCCAATCTCATGAATGTTTAAGCCAAATGCTTATGTGGCCTAAGAGATTACATGTTCACCGTATTTTTTTATGGGCTTTTGTTCACTTGATGGGTATATATGGGGTGAATGGTCAAATTAGAATTTTGCACTATACTGAGACAACTGGTTTTGATCACAAGACAAGAGAGGTTTCCGCTCAAATGTTTGAAGAGCTAGGCGACAGTTTGGGATTTGTGCTAGTTGACGATGAAACGGGAGTTCATTTTTCTTCTCAGGCAAGTCTGGATTCTTTTGCTTTGGTGGTATTTTCGAATACTTCTGGCGACGCTGGGTTAACTGCAACAGAAAGAGCCAATTTTGAAGCCTATATCCAACAAGGCGGATCTTATCTAGGAATTCATGCCGCCTCTGATACCTACAGACATAGCACGGCTAATGGTGGCGATAAAGGAAGCTGGGATTGGTATGCAGAAACCTTGTCAGGTTGCTCCGTTCAGCAAAACCCCAACCATACGAGTAGCAACAAAAACGCCGATATGTTCCTTGTAGGAACAGAAGTGATTCTTCGCCAAAGTCTTCCCGATCCCTGGAACAAGACAGAGGAATATTACTACTGGGAGAATGGCTACTTAAATAATGATTTTGTTAAACTGCTAGAGGTGGAGTCAACTGGAAATCAATCCTATGATGCTGCTAGAATGACCGCGCAGTATAGGGTGCTACCTTCTGGAGGGAAGGCTTTTTATACTTCTCTTGGACATGCCGCTAGCAATTATACCTCAGACGAATCATTTAAGCAGCTCATCAAAAATGCGCTTGAATGGATTCTTGTAGGAAATTCCACTTCCATCGAAGAAAATGCTTCTAGCCCTAAACTATACCTTAGAAAAGATAAAAAACTTGTATGGACTGCCTCTTTTGTAAAACCTTCTACTTTAGAGGTCCATGTTTATTCTCTTGATGGGAAATGCGTACAAACCATAAGCCAAGAGGTACAGTCGGCTTCGGACCAGTTAATAGAGATAAGAAATGATTTGCCGTCTGGCTATTATTGGGTGAAGCTCCTTCTTGATGGTGAAGAAAAGGCCCATTCGGCTATTTGGTGGAACCAAAACTAAATGAAATCAGTTCAACTTTTCTAACAATTGCTTGGCTTCTCCTTTTTTAAATGAACTTCCTGTTTCCAAGAGACGGTTTAACGATTCTTTTGCCGCAGATGGATTCTTCCTTTTGAGATCAATCAAACTCCTGTACCAATAAATCTCCGCTTCAAAGTCCTTTGCTCCGCCTGAATTTTTCAATTCATCGAGGAGGCCAGCTGCTTTGTCCCATTCTTCTAATTGCATGAGGGACATAGCGTGATAAAATGATACTTCGCTGGCAGTGTCCACTCTTGTCAGATAGTTTTCAAATGATTGAGCAGCCAATGTGTACCGCTTGGATTCATATTGAAGGAAAGCTGTATACAAGAGGCTATCCTGCCCTGCATAATCTCTGGTAACGGGAAGGTAGACATTGGGGTAGCTTTCGTAGTACTCACTATATAGGTCACTTGCGTTCCCTGGGCGGAAGAATAAGAAAGAAAGGGTAAGGAGTAGGATAAGAGTGGCTGCGATAGCATACCACTGGAAGGTAAGGCTCCGGGTTTTAGCAGGTTCATCTAGTGAATGTAGAAATTCCTTGAGCTCCTCCTTCTCTCCTGCTACAACAGCAAACATGGTCTCTCGATAGGATTCAAATTCTTCCTTGGCAGAAGGGTCCTGCTGAAGCAATGATTCCAGCTCTACATCTTCCTCTGCGGTCAATTGACCTAGAAGCTTTCTTCGAAAAATCCTTTCTCTATCCATTTTGTACCCTGGTTAACTCTTTTAGCTTTTTCATGCATCTTGATTTATAGCTCTTAACAGTATTCTCATCTTTATAAGATGTGCTTGCCACCATCTCCTTGATCGTAAACCCTCTGTAATAGTACAGGTTAAGCAATTCTCTGCATTTGGCTCCTAACATCTTATAGCCGTAAGCTAGTTTCCTTTTCCTTTCCTCCGTCATATCACCTTGATCTAGGAGGTCTTGTGCGTGGGGTATTTCCTCCACAGAATCGGTAAAATCAAGTCTCTGAATCCCCTTGAAGACCTGCAGAACCTTGTTCTTCCCGATAGCAAAGAGGTAGGATTTGATACTGGCCTTCTCGAGTTGGAGCTGCTTCATCACGAAGTTTTGATGAAGAACAACCACGGATTCGTGGTAGATGTCCTCCAAATCAACTCCCTGAGAGCCCTTTGACCTGAAGAAATTCAGAAAATCACCCTTATACCTTAAGTACACTTCACGTAGAGCTTGCCGATCATTGTTTCTCAACCTTTGCTGAAGCTCTTCCTCATTTCTAACCATTGGTACATCTTATTTCAAAAAGTTAACAAGATTGAAAGAAAAAGTAATAGAAATGTAAGTCTAACCTCTTCTAAGGATGACTTTTGATCAAAAAAAAAGAAATGTGTCATGTTTGTTAACCTTTACAATGATCAACCTATTAATCTTCAAGTAAATCAGAGAAGGAAGAGTTCCTTTCCCAATAAGAAGTTCAAAACATTTCCTTAAAGAGAGATTAATATGAAATTTATGAAATCCACCATAGTACTTTTCTGGAGTATATTATGCCTGCAACTTGGTTTTTCTCAATCCTTTACAAAAGTAACTGGTTCAGCCAACGATGTGGCTATTAATCCAAAGGATGGGAAAGTCTTTGTAATCGATAAAAACAAGAACCTTTTCGTCTACAATCCCTCAAGGAAAGCCTTTGAAAATAAGGGAGGAAGGTCCACTCCCTTATCAAATATATCCATTAGTCGATCAGGGATTGTTCATGCTGCTGCCTCCAATAAAACAGGCAAGGAGCTAAAGTCAGTCAATGGCAGAAGTGTCTGGTCGAATAAAGGCAGTAACATTTCCTATATAGCCTGTGGGCGAGATGGAAGCCTTTTTGGGGTAAATGTTTATACTTCTAGCCCCGTTAGGTATTCAAATGGATGGAGGCCCTTTTCCATTGACCCAAAGTACAAGGGGAAAGTGAAAAGAATGGTAGTTTTTGCGCCTACCTACATGATCTACCTGCTAAAGGACAATTCGATTGTCAGGTATATCAAAGGGAAATATACGGTCATGCCAGGAAAGGCAACAGATATTGCAATAGATTTCGCCAATGCCAATTTGTACATCATCGACTTGGGTAAAAGAATCCGCAAGTGGGATGTGTCCTCCAAACAATGGAAGTTACTTCCAGGCACAAGAAGAGATTTTGTAAGCCTGGATGCTGGCAAAGGGAAAATTTGGGCTACTACCACCAACAAAAGTATCTATAGGTATAATCCGGCAGGAGGTACGATTTCAGCCACCAAAGCTCCTGATACGAGGAACTACACAGGAACTTACCGAGTCACTTTTACCCGTATGATGGGACTTAGCCAAGAAGATCGCTGGAAGCACGACTTTTATGGAACCATAGGTGTCTATCTCAAAGGTAAAATTCAATCGGGTGGAGCCTCCCTCGATCCATTGGGGAACAAACCAAATCGTGTAGTTGATTTACCTAAGAATTATCCCACCAAGCGAAGAAAGCTGTCCAGGGTGGTTCGAGGAACAAACTTTGAGTATCTCTTTGGTCCACAACAAACTGCTAAGAAAGGACCAAGTCTTCTCCTGCCCGTTCCTGTACGCCCGATTAATGCATCCACCAGTTGGGATTTGGCTTACCCCATAGAAAAATCAAGGGAATTTAGGTTGGTTGGTGAAGCAGCTAATGGGGAAGCCACCTTTGACATACAAATGAATATCAAAAACAAGCTTTGGAATGGAGAAGAAGGAAAATGGGAAAGGGTAAAACTAAAGGTAAAAGACCTTAAGCTGGGTAAGGAATACATGTACATAACCCGAAGCCAAGGCTCTGCCAATCGCGGAATCTGCTTTAAGGTGGAAAAAATTAGATAAATAACTCTTTTTCTCGTGATGGAAGGAAGGTGCCACTAGGCATTCTTCCTTCTTCCTATGTAAAAGAGCATACCAACTACCAAAATCACCGCCAATCCCATCGGCCAATACAACCATTCCATCCCACCAGATCTTAAGTCTATGGGAGCATCATTTCCATAAAGCACAAAGGGCGCCCAGTAATACGGATGAGCCAGTTTAGGATTGCTGGTATTGTCTAGATAATCCAGCTTGGCTTGTTGAAGGGCAATAGATTTGGGTTTGCCCTCCTTGAGATATTGGTAAAAGGAGATCATGATTTCCTTGGTCGCCTGATCAGGTGCACTCCATAAAGAAGAAACCGTAGCCGGTATACCTGCATACATAAATGCCTCCGAAAGAGAAACCATTCCCTTGCCATCTTTATAGCCACCGACTCCGCTATTACACGCACTCAATACGGCCAGATTGGCATTGCTCTTAAAGCCATATAGCTCGGAAATATAGAGCTTGTTGTCCTCAGCCTGATCTGAGAAAACGAGGTTGCTAAGTTCGGGATCTTCGTCATTCAAATAAGCGTGCCCTGCGATATGAATCACAGCATAATCCCCTGCTAAATTGAAAAACTGTTCCTTGCTAGCCTTCTCTTTACTGAAAATCCTTCCATTGGTCAATTTAGACAAACTCTCCACCTCCTCTTTGGCGCCGCTTAAATCGTAGGCTTCCCCACGTATGGCTAATTCATCTTTGGAAGGTTCATATTTGCTATACTCTGGTGCAAAGAAAGAGACACTTTGAGTATGAGCTACCTGAGGGAAAAGGTCCTGTTGGATATACATGAACCCTTTTGCATAAGAAATAGCTGTTTTCCTGAGCAGATAGTCCGATTCCGTTTTTAACAACTCAAATGGCAGATAAAGCAAGGACTGGTCTGCAACAATTACGGTATGAAGTGGAAAGTCAAGCTTTTTCATCAAATCCTGATACAAATCTGATCCTAGCTGATCCAAGGCTTCTCGCTGAGAGGGGTTTTTTAACAAAGTGAGGAAGCTATCAACTTTCTGTTCGATAGGCTCAAATTTGCCAAGATCCTTTACCTCAACGACTTTGTTGAGGAGTTGTACCCGATACAATTGCCCTCGTGTAATCATGAACTTGAGGATAAGGGTATTAGGCAAGTCTGGAAAAGAGATATCATCTACCGAAGCATTTGCCAGACCATAGATTGCCTTGCTTTCTTGGCTGAGTTGCTCTTGTATGGCATCTAATTCTAGTTCGAGGTTAAAAATCTGCTGTTCGCTAAGGGAATCTTCCTTAGCCTGATTGCGTTTGAGAACAGTGATCTTCTTTCGGATATCATTTTCTGCTGCAAAAAGAGAGTCCTGACTGGATTGCCGTTTGGCTAAGGCACGATTGAAAAGAAGTTGATTAAAACGTGCTCTTGTTTCAATCATTTCCATTTTGTTCAAAAGAGACTCTTTTTCAGCTTGACTCGCCTCTGCCAAGATTAATTCTGGAAGGATTCTGCTTTGAATCAGATGATATGTTTGCAAATGATTGCTTACCGGTTGATGATCTAACCTTTTGCTAAAGACATCCAAACAAATGGCATAGAGTTGTTGGGCAGTGGTGGTTAGCTTTTCATCATCAACCAATTCTAGAAAGCTGGCGAACTGCGTTAGAAGAACAGGATATTTGAGTCGATCGAAATAGGTGAAGTTTTCCTCTTTGAAATCAAGTACATCGATCTTGGTATCCTGCGTGTTCATGAGACTAAGGGCCCTGTTGGTAGTTTGAACCAAGCGATTTTTGTCACCCAACTCTCCATACGTTCTGGCAGCAATTTCTAATATGTTCAATTCCTGTAGAGGGGATATCTTCTCAAATTTCTTAAGGATGTTGACAATTTGAAGGGCCTTTTGGGGTTTTCCCGCATCTAGGCAAGCCAAACCTTTGCATATATAAGAATAGAGTTTTTCATTCTGTGTGGTCGCCAAACGAATGGATCGGTCAAAATAAAAAGAAGCTTTTTCTAGGTTATTGGATTGATAGTATCTCCCAATCCTAAAGGCAGATGTTCCAAGGGTAAAGGATAAGTCTACCTCCTTGTACTTGGAAGCAAAATCAAGAAGCTCTTGGTAGGCAGCCAACATCTTTTCTTCTTCCTTCATCGCAAAATAAGCTCTGATTTTCCATTCTTTTCCGGAAGATTCAGTGTAGATAGCATCGCTGAGGCCGATTTCTGCAATAGATTCTTCCCTTCGAGACTCAAAGACTTGGGTAGCTTTACGAACGTACCCCATCATTTCTTCATAATCCCCTTCCTCCCACTTCAAACTGGCAAGGTCTAGATAGTAGAAGCCTAAAATGTAGGTGGATACAGAGTCCTCAACCAAAACGGATTTGGCCTTTTCGAGATAGTAGAGTTGTTGTTGGGGATCGGCTAGCTTCTGTTGGCTGTATAAAAAGGAGTACTCGGCATATAGTCCAAAACGGAATTTGATATCCTCATAGGGGAGCTTTTCGCTTTCTTGAAGAATTCTGCCATAAATGGCTTCCGCTTCATACAGCTTGCCCTGATTGGACAATTTGTCGGCCTTTTGTTTTTCGTTAAAAAAGTACGAATCAAGACTATCCCTGCTCAGACTTCCCAAATCAGGTGATTCAATTTCTTGTCCGTAAAAATGAGAAAAGGAATGAAGTAGGAAAAACATGCCTAGCATCTTCCAACTAAATCTAAAGTGTTCCATCATCACGTTTTGCTCTTCAGCGCCAATGCAATTGATTATCTTTTCTTGAGCCGGTCGGGATTTTTGGCTAAGAAGGAGGCCCAGTCTTTATGGCGTTTTCCTGGGGCTTGTGGGTTGTTTTGGTAGAAATGGCATACAGCGACCGCTAATCCGTCAGTCGCATCCATGAATTTCGGCTCTTCCTCGAAGGAAAGCAACTTCTTTAACATACTGGCGACCTGTTCTTTGCTAGCAGAACCACTTCCGGTTACAGCTATCTTAACCTTTCTAGGAGCATATTCAAAGATAGGAAGGTTCTTTTCCAAACCTGCAGCCATGGCAACCCCCTGCGCCCTGCCTAGCTTAAGCATGGATTGGGCATTTTTTCCATAGAAAGGAGCCTCCAGGGCCATTTCTGTAGGGGAGTAGGAATCTACTAGGCTCGAAACCCTGCGGAAAATCTTTTTGAGCTTCTCAGGATGGCTGACTTCCTGCTTCCCCAGGTGGATAGAACCGCAGGCCAACAACTCCATCTTCTTCCCAGTACACTTGATGATCCCATAACCCGTTACCTGGGTTCCAGGGTCTATCCCAATAATGATCCGATCTGCCATGCATGAAAGTTACCATTTTTTCGTTGGTAGTTAGGCCTCATCCATCAGAGGTTTTTTTCCACCACCAAAAGGCACTAGATTATGCGCGCATGCTAAATATCCTTTCAAATAGGACAAGTCAGACTTGGACAAGTACCTTCTCCCTGATCTTCAAGCTGGGCGTAACAATTCTAGCCTTGGTCTATGTGGTATGGAAACTATGGGAAGAAAGGACGCATTGGCAATGGAATCTTGTAGGCCAAAACGGATTGGCTTTTGCCTTTGCTGTCAGCTTGCTTCCCTTCAACCTTGGGCTAGAAGCAGCTAAATGGCAATGCCTCGTCAAGAGGCTGAATTCCTCTTTTTCCTTTGGCCATGCACTTAAAGGGGTGTTGATGGGTATTAGTTTGGGAATCCTTACGCCCAATAGAGTAGGGGAGTACGCTGGGCGGCTTATCAATATTTCAGGGGAAATAAGGTGGGAAGCTGGAACTTTTGTCTGGGTCAATCGCCTGGCACAAATGGTGATTACCTTGTTATTGGGTAGCATTTGTTGGGAACTGGCCATTGTAGGTGAGGTCATTCAACCCCCCCTTATTTGGGAGAATGGAATCCGATGGATCAGTTGGGGATTGTTGATAGGCTTGGTCTTGTTTCTTCATCTACATCCCTTCTTATGGAGAAAAATCCATTCGAGCTTTCAAAAGTTTCCTTCTTTAGGTAAGATTTTTCATGCCATGTCAGTAATTGATTTGGGCTTAATGTGGAGGGTGATTGCCTTGTCTTTCTTAAGGTATTCAGTCTTTTCGGCTCAATATGTGCTGCTACTATATGCTTGTGGCATCGAATCTCATTGGGAAATCATGACATTATTGGTGTTCTTGGTATTTCTGATTAAGTCTTTAGCGCCATTTGCTTCTATCGCTGAATTAGGAATCAGGGAAGCTGTAGCCATTACAGTTGGGGGCTGGTTAGGATTTGCTGGCTTGCTGGTAACTACAAGTGCATTCTGCTTGTATTTGATCAATCTTGTGATCCCAGCCCTGATTGGGTTGTGGTTTATGTATAAAGAGAAATAGGGGTAAGTGAAGATTTATATGGATCTTTTGGTAATATTTTTTGCCAGCTGTCTGTTGATATATGCTTTTTTTATCGGTAGAAATGCATGGTGGTTCGCTCGAATCCAACCGGCAACACCTCTGCCTGATCCCCTCTTGCCATTCTTATCTATCTTGATTCCAGCCAGAAACGAGTCGGATCACATTTCTCGTACCATTTATGCTGCTGTCCACCAGACTTATCCTGCTGACCGTATGGAAGTCATCTTGCTGAATGACCATTCTACAGATGCAACTGGTTATATCGCACGAATCATGGAGGACCGCTACCCTCGTCTAAGGGTAGTTGATTTGCCGAAAGGAAAGGAAGGGAAAAAAGCTGCCCTTAGCATGGGAGTAGACATGGCTCGTGGAGAGGTTATTCTTCAAACAGATGCGGATTGTGTCGTAGGAGAAAATTGGGCAAGGACTATGACTTCTTATCTCGTGGGAAAAACTGCTATGGTAGCTGGGCCTGTTCAACTGACACATAATCAAGAACTCATTCAGCGACTCCAAGCGCTTGAAACCATTGGGCTGGTTGGAATTACAGCGGGTTCCATGGCCGCAGGAAAGCCCAATATGAGCAATGGGGCAAACCTTGGCTACTGGAAAGATGCCTTTATCAAAGTTGGGGGATATCAGGGTATTGACCAGCTTGCATCTGGTGATGATGAATTGCTCATGCAGAAAATAACCAAAGAAGGGGGCTATGAAGTTGGTTTTGTCAAATCAAGAGAAGCAATCGTCAAAACTTCAGCTCTCCCTTCCTGGAAAGAAATCAAAAACCAACGACTCAGGTGGGTAAGTAAGGCAAGGTATTATATTGACAAAAGGGCGAATATCATCCAACTGATCTCCTATTTCGCTTTTTTGGGCTTTCCGATCTTAACCCTCTTTGGCATCACAGATCCAATTTATGCCTTGATCGCATTTGAACTCTTTGTCATCAAATTGATTGCGGATTATTATTTGATGAACCGAAGCGCAAGATTTTTTCATAAATTCCCCTTGTTAAAAGATCTGTTGATCCTCCAATTCATCTACATACCCTATGTCTTGTGGGTTGGAATCGCAGGTAATTTTGTTAAAAACTATAAGTGGAAAGATAGATGGGTGACATGAAAGCACCTCTTACTGAACTTCAATTTGACATTTTGGATTCCTTGTATTTTGTGGAACCACTTGACAAAATACTTGAAGAGGTAGATGAGAGACGGCCTGTGATTCTGGATGAATTGAAGCACATGATTGACAAGGGTTGGATTCAGGTCATGGCCTTTGACGAAAATGCCCAGGACTATCTTCGCACCAATATTTTTGACTCCGACAACCTCCATGAGTATCGTTTTTTAGCGACGAAAGAGGGACTCCTTCGCCACAACGGACACTAAGCCTTCGGTAACTATCTATGAGCAGCCCAAGAACCATAGCCTGGCAAAAATTCAGGCGCCACATCCCTGGGATGATCGGAAGCATATATCTTCTGATTTGGGTGTTGATAGCCTTATTTGCCTACCCTTTATCTCCTGATGCTACCTCCAATGCCAATCAACAAGCCCTAGAATTGGCCAAACTACCTCCTGGAAGTAGCGGATTCCTATTGAATATCCCCCGAAAAGGGATAGAAGAAAATGATGGCTTTTGGTGGTTCAAGGGGAAGGAGCAAACATACAACCCCATCGCACTGCAAGATTTCAAGAACTTATCCTTGTCGTCCACGCATATTCGATTTATAAGAAAGAACGGAGTGGTGGATAGCGTTGAGTTGTCTAACTGGAATTCGGAAGGCTTCTCCCTTGAACAAGCGATGGAGAATGGATGGTTTGAAGAAAAAACATATAGACTGGGAACAGATACCTATGGAAGGGATTTGTTGAGTAGAATTTTGTTGGGCGGAAGAATCAGCTTGGCAGTGGGTATGTTGGCCGTGTTGATTAGCCTGGGAATTGGAATTATTGTTGGGGCTATGGCCGGGTATTTTGGCAACAACTTAAGAATAGGTCGACTTCGCATCCCACTAGACAACATTCTAATGTGGTTTGTTTCCGTCATGTGGTCCATTCCTACCTTATTATTAGCACTTGCCATCTCTTTTGTCCTAGGAAGAGGGTTCTGGCAATTATTTCTCGCCATTGGGCTTTCTATTTGGGTGGAGGTTGCTCGATTGGTGCGCGGACAAATCATCAGTGCAAGAGAGAACCTCTACGTTGAAGCAGGGGAGGCACTCGGATTTGGTAATGCTAGGATAATGTTTCGCCACATCCTGCCCAATATTGTGAGTCCCATCATTGTCATTGCTGTCGCCAACTTTGGAGCAGCGGTTTTAATTGAGTCAGGACTGAGTTTTCTTGGCTTGGGAGTAGAAGTCCCTGTACCCACTTGGGGGCAAATGATTTATGAAGGATATACGTATATTGTATTCGACTATGGGCAATGGCTGGCTTTATACCCCGGTCTGGCGTTGGTGGGATTGATCATATCTATCAACCTGATTGGGATTGGCCTTCGGGATGCCCTGGACCTCAGATTAGGATCAGGGGATGATTCTGAAGAAACTGAAGAAGAAGTACCCCTGGAAGTTCAAGACGTTCTATTGATGCCCAATCCAGAAAACGAAACCTCTATTCCTTTCAGCGAAAATCCAGATTTTTCCGCCCCAAAAGGAGAAAATGTCTATCAAACAGATGACCCTGCCAAATTGCTTCAACTCAAAAGGCTGGAAGCAGACGCCATTTTAGATGTGCTCAGGTCCATCAACAACGCAGATATGACCATTCCCAACCTCTGTTTGGTGGTCAGGAATTTGCTTTGGGCTCAATTGGCAGTCCGTAAAATGGCCTTTTACTACCAAGCCAAAGCCGTTTGGCACGAAGGGATGCGCCTCAAATTCGAGGAGTTTTCCGAAGAAGCTTTAGATGAAATGTTTGGAGCAAAGAAGGTGAGTCAGGTCTCTCAGGATGAACATCCCCATCTCCACGGAATGGGGGTAGAGTATATCATTCCCATTTCTAATCGAGGAGAATCAAATGGCTATTTTGTCATTGCTGATTTCGCAGACTCCCCATTAGAAGTAGAAAATGATCTCATTTTTGTAGAGACCATGGGGAATATCTTGGCAGTTGCTATCCGCAACAGAGAACTATTTGAGGAGAGAATGGCCAAGGAAAGTCTTCAGAAAGAATTGGAAGTTGCCTCTTCCATTCAAAACCAGTTGTTGATCACCGATTTCAACCGCTTTAAACCCTTAGACATCTATGGGTACAATGAAGCCCACCACGGGGTGGGAGGTGATTTCTATGACGTCATCAAAAAAGGGAACGATTCATACTATGTCTGCATCGCAGACGTATCTGGTAAAGGGATAGGTGCTGCATTGCTTATGGCAAATCTACAAGCCAACCTAAGATCTTTGTGTGCACAGTATGATGACTTAAGTATCATTATCAGTGAACTGAATAAAAATCTATTCGGAATTACTGTAGGGGAAAAGTTTGTAACCCTCTTCCTAGCAAGAGTTGACATCGACAAGTCAACCTTTTCTTTTGTCAATGCTGGGCATAATTACCCCATCCTGAAATCCGCTGATGGATTTAGCCGATTGAACAAAGGCTGTATTCTACTAGGAATACTTCCTGAGGTTGTTCCTGAAGTGACTGAAAATTCCTTCGAAAAGGGAAGCATTTTGTTCATGTTTACTGACGGGGTAGTGGAACAGACCGATAAACAAGGAGAAATGTTTGGTAGCGACCGAATTGTTGACCTCGTGAAAGATTTTCAGCTACTTTCTTCCCAGAAATTAGTAGGTAAAATAAAAAGTGAGCTTAGCCATTTTTCTCAGAGTGTAGAGGTAGGGGATGATGTAACAATGCTTTGTGTTAAGTTTTGATTCTAATTGTCCTCAGTTCTAACGCTTTGATTGGTAACTAGCAATTGACCATAAGATTAGAAACTTTTTTCATGAAACTTTTTGATAAAGAACTTACAAACCAGCTTGAGGGAAAAGCAGCTGATTTAGCAGGGAAATTAACTGATAAAACAGCTGTCATCGGCGTGGTAGGCCTAGGATATGTTGGGCTTCCGATTGCTTTGGAGTACGCGAAAAAGGGATTTAGATGCATTGGCATCGATATCTCAGTGAAAAAAGTTGACGCGCTAAACCGCGGTGAGAACTTTATCGAAGATCTTGACGATCAGGAAATTGCTGACATGGTAAACTCGGGACGTTTGTCTGCTTCTACAGATGCAGTAGCCTTGGAGGATGCCGATGTAATATTTATAGCAGTTCCTACGCCTTTTAATAGCCATAAAGATCCTGACATCAGCTATATCATATCTGCTGGAGAGGCTATCAGTCCCATTTTGAAATCAGGACAATTAATTATTCTTAAGAGTACAACCTTCCCTGGTACCACCGAGGATTTTTTAATCCCTACCCTAGAACAAAGTGGCCTTAAGGCAGGAAGCGATTTTTATGTAGCCTTTAGTCCAGAGAGAGTGGATCCAGGCAACAAGGTTTGGCACACGGCCAATACACCTATTGTAGTAGGAGGGTTAAATCATGAAAGTGGTGTTCTGGCGGGCTTGGCAAATAATCAAATCATAGAACAAGTATATATAGTTGACAATCCTAAGGTAGCGGAATTGGAAAAGTTGTTGGAAAACATCTTCCGCTCAGTCAACATTGCTTTAGTAAATGAGCTAGCACTTTTGTGTGAGAGAATGGGGGGCATCAACTTCTGGGAAGTAATTGAAGCTGCCAGTACCAAGCCTTTTGGTTTCATGAAATTCACACCTGGACCTGGGGTTGGTGGACACTGTATTCCAATCGATCCTTATTACCTTTCATGGTTGGCGAGGAAGTTTGATTTCGAGACAAGGTTCATTACCCTCGCAGCGAATGTAAATGAAGGCATGCCATATCATGTCGCCAATTTAACGATTCATGAAATCTCGAAGCAGCCCGTGGCTATGAAGGATGCTAGAGTATTAATATTGGGAGCTTCCTTTAAGAAGAATGTGAAAGACTTACGCCACTCTCCATCTGAGGCAATTATGCACAGGTTGATAGAAGCTGGGATCACGAATATTGATTATAGCGATCCATGGGCCCCAGAATATAAGGTAGCAGGCAAAACGTACTACTCTGTAGACTTAACAGAAGAGAATCTTGCCTCTTACAACTGCGCCATCTTTGTTACGGATCATGATGACTTTGATGTCCAGTTTATTGTAGACCATTCTAATTGTTTGGTAGATACTCGTAACATTACCAAGGAAATTGAACGTGGGACGGAAAAAGTGGTTGTTATAGGAAATGTAAATGATAAGCCTAAAATAGTCATGGAGCACTAGGATGGGCATAATTGAAAAAGGCGAAAAATCGGAAAAGATTTTTCGCCTTTTTTTGTAACCTAGCTTTCATAAGCTTCGTAAATATTCATCCTGAGCTTGCGTTTCGCAGGCTTTTTTTACCCACACAAAAATATTTTTCTTAATAACTCCTTGTAAATAAGGGGCATGGCTTTTGAGCCTATAAAAAAAGAGAAAAGTTTGGCGTAAAAGCTTGGAAAAAAGTGGAAGGTTCACCACCTTTGCAATCCCGAATCGGGAAAAGCTCTTTTAGAAAATCGAATGATTCAAGCTCAAGAAAAAAAAGTTTAAATTTTTCTTGGATAGCAAAAAAAAGAGTTTGATATTTGCATCCCGATCGAGTGAAAGTGCTCGAGGGAAACAAAAAAGAAAGACAATTTTAGTCTAAATACGTGGGGAGCTGACTAAAGGTTGGCGTTGGATTGGGGGGTAGAAAGATCTTTGAAATGTTGTTGCGCAGTACTGAGTCGAAACTTCTTTACGAAGTTTTGGAAGAGCGTATGAATTAAACATACAAGCGGAGAAACAAGATTTTACATTTGAGAGTTTGATCCTGGCTCAGGACGAACGCTAGCGGCAGGCTTAACACATGCAAGTCGAACGGTAAGGCCCCTTCGGGGGTACACGAGTGGCGCACGGGTGCGTAACGCGTATGCAACCTGCCCTTCAGAGGAAGATAGTCGCTGGAAACGGCGAATAATATTCCATATGCTTCCGGTATCGCATGATACAGGGAGGAAAGCTCCGGCGCTGAAGGATGGGCATGCGTGATATTAGCTAGTTGGTGAGGTAATGGCTCACCAAGGCTACGATATCTAGCTGGTCTGAGAGGATGATCAGCCACACGGGCACTGAGACACGGGCCCGACTCCTACGGGAGGCAGCAGTGAGGAATATTGGGCAATGGAGGCAACTCTGACCCAGCCATGCCGCGTGGAGGAAGACGGATCTTGGTCTGTAAACTCCTTTTATGTAGGGATAATTAGGTGCTATAGGCACCGACGCAGGTACTACATGAATAAGCACCGGCTAACTACGTGCCAGCAGCCGCGGTAATACGTAGGGTGCAAGCGTTGTCCGGATTTATTGGGTTTAAAGGGTCCGCAGGCGGTTTATTAAGTTAGTGGTGAAAGCGTCCAGCTCAACTGGATACCCGCCATTGATACTGGTAGACTTGAGTGCGTGAGAGGAAGTTAGAATGAGTGGTGTAGCGGTGAAATGCATAGATATCACTCAGAATACCGATTGCGAAGGCAGACTTCTATTACGTAACTGACGCTGAGGGACGAAAGCGTGGGTAGCGAACAGGATTAGATACCCTGGTAGTCCACGCCGTAAACGATGATCACTAGGTGTTCGGCTTTCGAGCTGAGTGCCCAAGGGAAACCGATAAGTGATCCACCTGGGGAGTACGTTCGCAAGAATGAAACTCAAAGGAATTGACGGGGGCCCGCACAAGCGGTGGAGCATGTGGTTTAATTCGATGATACGCGAGGAACCTTACCTAGGCTACAATGCCTCTGACAGCTGCCGAAAGGTGGTTTTCTTCGGACAGAGTGCAAGGTGCTGCATGGTTGTCGTCAGCTCGTGCCGTGAGGTGTTGGGTTAAGTCCCGCAACGAGCGCAACCCCTATCCTTAGTTGCCAGCATGTCATGATGGGGACTCTAGGGAGACTGCCTCCGCAAGGAGTGAGGAAGGCGGGGATGACGTCAAATCATCATGGCCCTTACGCCTAGGGCGACACACGTGCTACAATGGACGGTACAGCGGGTAGCGACTTCGCGAGGAGAAGCCAATCCCTAAAAGCCGTTCTCAGTTCGGATTGGAGTCTGCAACTCGACTCCATGAAGCCGGAATCGCTAGTAATCGCGGATCAGCCATGCCGCGGTGAATACGTTCCCGGGCCTTGTACACACCGCCCGTCAAGCCATGGAAGCTGGGGGCGCCTGAAGTCGGGGGTAACAACCCGCCTAGGGTGAAACTAGTAACTGGGGCTAAGTCGTAACAAGGTAGCCGTACCGGAAGGTGTGGCTGGATTACCTCCTTTCTAGAGTTTGATACTCGATAAAACAGCAAGCCCTTAGTAAATGTGACTGT
>JBCBVV010000003.1:0-267643 GCA_039817415.1 Bacteroidota bacterium | reverse complement strand
CCAATCAACTATATCTCAATCAAGGTGATTTAAGGTTCAAGGAGGTCTCTAAGCAAAGTGGAGCAAGAGGAAGTAAGGGCTTCTCTACGGGTGTCGTTATGGTGGACATCAACCAGGATGGCTTGTTGGATATGTATATATGTAAGTCAGGTCGATTTGATCAGGAAGATGTTCGCAGAAATGAACTCTTGATCAACCAAGGCCTCAATGCAGATGGAATCCCCCAATTCAAAGAAGAGGCGAAAAGCTATGGCCTAGACATTCCCGCTTATTCTACACAAGCTTCCTTCTTTGACTATGACAAGGATGGAGACTTGGATATGTTCCTCATCAACCACGGGATCGATACCTACGCAAATGAAGATATTCCTAAGCTGAAGAATCAACAAGATGGCTTGAGCGGGGTCATGCTCTTCCAAAATCAAGAAGGCAAATACACGGACGTTTCCGCTGAGGCTGGACTAGAAAACAATATGTTGGGATTTGGTTTAGGCTTAGCAGTTGGAGACCTAAATGGAGATCAATGGCCAGATGTGTATGTGAGTATGGATTATTCGGGGAAGGATCACCTGTACATCAACCAACAGAATGGCACCTTCAAAGAATCTATTGAACAACTAACTGGGCACACTTCCTTTTATGCCATGGGGAATGACATGGCTGATATCAACAACGATGGCAGACTGGATATTCTGAACCTTGACATGGTGGCTGCGGACAACTATGGGGTCAAAACAAGTATGAGTGCTATGAATCCTGAACAATTTGATCAGTTGATTCGCGAGGGGCAACATCGTCAATATATGTACAATAGTCTGCTACTGAACAATGGTAATAGCGATGAAAATAGCCTTCTTCCCTTCTCAGATATCGCACAAATGGGGGGGATTGCCAGTACAGATTGGAGCTGGGCGCCACTGATGTTTGACTTCGACAATGACGGCTGGAGGGACATCTTTATTACCAATGGTATCAAACGCAACATCCGGAACAATGATGCTGTCAAAAAGGTGAATCAACTTAGGGCATTAATGCCGCAATTGACCGACCGCAATCAAAAGGCTCAGTTGATCCAACAAATGCTTAACACCTTTCCATATCATCGTACCCCCAATGCCTTTTTCAGGAATACGCAATCGTTTGCTTTTGAAGATATTCGAGAATGGGTAGGGGTAGATAGCATGCCTACAGCTTCAAATGGGGCAGCTTATGCTGATTTAGATAGAGATGGAGATTTAGAACTTGTCATCAACAATGTCGATCAAGCAGCATTTCTATATAAGAATAATACAGTAGAAAAAGGAGGAGGTAACTTCCTAAGGATTCGTGCCAAAGGACCAAGGCAAAACATGACGGGAATTGGCCTAAGAGTTGAGGTCAAATTTAAAGAGCAAAAGAAAGTAGCTGAGCTGTATCCTTCCCGTGGCTATATGTCTTCGGTAGAGCCTATCATTCATTTGGGGATGGGAAAGAGCAAAACGATCGACGAGATAAAGGCGATATGGCCTGATGGTAAAGAACAACTCCTTCAAAATGTTAAGGTCAATCAACTTCTTGAACTGTCATATGCAGATGCCTCAGCTCCTAGCCTTCCTGTGGTCGCTCCTCAAAAGCTCTTCCAACATATAACTAAAGCCTATGATCGGGAGACATTGCACAAGGAAAATGACTTTGATGATTTTAAGCGTGAGAGTCTTTTGCCACATAAAATGTCTCATGCAGGCCCTGCCGTAGCAGTAGGGGATCTCAACGGGGATGGGTTAGATGATTATTTTATAGGTGGGGCAAGGGGATTGGCTGCCCAACTGTGGGTACAAAGAGAAAATGGAACTTTCATTCTTTCTGAAAAATCCTTGTGGGAGAAAGAAAAAAAATATGAAGACAGTGAGGCCTTGATCTTAGACTTGGAAGGTGATGGAGATATGGATCTGATGGTCGCGAGTGGGGGCAACGAAGTGGAGGCAGGTGATCAAACTTACGCCTTAAGAATTTATGAAAACAAGGGAAATGGAAAGTTGAAGGCCCTAACCCAAACAGGATTTGACATCAAAGAGAGTGTAGGGGCATTGGAAGCCGGTGATGTGGATGGAGATGGCGATCTTGATGTCTTTGTAGGCGGGAGGCAGATTCCTGGCCAATATCCCTTACCTGCAAACAGCTATTTGCTCATCAATAAGAGTTCGTCTGCCATCATGCTCGTGGATGAGACTGAAAGTTGGGCGCCTTTTTTTAAGCAGATGGGCATGATTACAGATGCTGCATGGAAGGATATCAATGGGGACAAAAAGGAGGATTTGCTGCTATTGGGTGAATGGATGGCCCCCAAACTGTTCTTGGCCGAAGAAGGTATGTTGTCTGACGTAAGCAAGGGATCTAAATTGGAAAATGCGGTAGGTTGGTGGAACAACTGCGAATGGGCTGACCTGGATGGGGATGGGGATATGGATTTTGTAGCGGGTAACTTAGGCTTAAATTATAAATATAAGGCATCTGATCAGGAGCCTTTCCAAATATATGCTCACGACTTTGACCAAAATAATAGCTTGGACATCGTACTAGGCTATCAGGTAGGGGACAAGTCTTTTCCCTTAAGGGGGCGTGAATGTTCCTCCAACCAAATGCCTTTTATCAAAGAGCAATTTCCGAATTACGATGCCTTTGGTAAGGCAACCTTGACGGATGTTTATGGAAGCCGTGGGTTGGAAAAAGCAGTTCAATATGCAGCGACTACTTTTGCTAGCTCATGGTTTGAGCAGCAAGAGGATGGAAGTTTTGAACAGCACCTTCTGCCTGCTGCTGCGCAGCTTTCGGCTACAAATGATATATTTATTGCTGATTTAAATGGAGATGATCATTTGGATTTGGTCCTGGGGGGGAATCTACTTCAGTCTGAAGTAGAAACGCCTAGAAACGACGCGAGTATTGGCGTAGTATTGGCTGGAAATGGGAAGGGCGGTTTCAAAGCACTAGATGCAGAAGAGAGTGGCCTATTTATTTCTGGAGAAGTAAGGCATATGTTTCCAATCAGAATTAGAGGAAAATCTGCCTTATTAATTGGGAAGAATCAGGATATTGTGCAAATATTGTCCTATAAATCAAGTACTTCACCTACAATTGATAAGCAGGGATGATGGGCATCTACCCTCAGCCTTGTCCGTGGCTTATGACAACGATGAAAGATGTAGCGAAAGCTACCGGCTTATCCCTAGCTACCGTTTCGAGAGTGTTCAACGGGAGCGATAAGGTCACTGAGAAAACCCGAAAATCAGTCCTTAAGGCGGCAGAAAAGCTTAATTTTCGCCCCAACAAAATGGCTGCGGCTCTAAGAAGCGGTAAAAGCAAGACCGTTGGGGTAGTCGTCCCAATCATTGACAATGATGTTTTTTCCTCAGCTATTAAAAGCATGGAAAGCCATCTAAGAGAGGCAGGCTACCACATTATCATTTGTCAATCCCACGAATCACTTGCAGCAGAGGTTGAAATCATCCAAAACCTGCTGAACCTTCAAGTCGACGGCGTCATTATCTCTGTTTCTAAGGAAACCACAGATATGGCCCATATGGATAGCCTCAAGGCCCAAGGTACTTCTATTGTCCTATTTGACCGAAAGCTTGAATTCGAAGAAGTAAACAGTGTCATCATCAACAACTATAATGGTGGGTATCAAGCAACAGCTCACTTGATCGAGCAGGGATGTAAAAGAATTGTCCACCTGGCAGGTAAAGAGAGTGTAAGTATTTTCAAGGAGAGGAAGCGTGGCTTTGAGAATGCTTTGCAAGACCATGGTTTATCTTATAGTGAGAAGGATATTATTTCTTTTGAAGAGGATGAGGCTCTTGGTAGAGAGGAATTGATCGGTTTATTATCTGGAAACAATCGTCCAGATGGGATATTTGCCCATGGTGATATTTCAGCCTTGGTGGCTGTTGGGGTATTGAAGGAATTGAACCTTCGGGTTCCGGAAGATGTCGCCATAATCGGCTTTGGTGATGCCACTTTTTGCTCCTTTTTAAGCCCTCCGCTTTCCTCTGTCAACCAAAGAAATGAGGACATTGGGAAATTGGCAGCTTCAATTCTTTTGGAACAATTAGAGGAGAAAAAAGAAGGTCAGGTTTTTACACAAAGTATGCTACCCCCTGAACTTATCGTAAGGGAATCGTCCACTAAAAATATATAGGGATGAATGGCGGTTAAATTGTGTAAAACTTGATGTAAACGTTTACATTTTTTGTTTTTATTTATATATTGAGGTGAGAAAGGGAAGGAAATAGTGGATATAAATTTACCTTTTTGACCCTTTCACCGGATAACAAATCATACATGGCACTAACTTTTTCACCTGTCATCATAGGTACCATGCGATTGGGTGCCTGGGGAGCTAATTTGAGTACTTCCGATTTAGAACGCTACATCGATGAGTGTGTTGACCTTGGACTCATCGATTTTGATCATGCGGATATCTATGGTCACTATACAGAAGAGGCAAGATTTGGTGAGGTGCTGAAAAGAAGGCCTGATCTGGTGACTAAGTTGAATATCACAACCAAGTGCAGCATCAAATTGGTTACAGAGAATCGTCCTTCATTTAGGTTGAAGTCATATGATTCAAGCCCTGAGCATATCAGGAAATCTGTCGATCAATCTTTGCAAGATTTGGGGATAGAGCAGATTGAATTACTTCTTCTACACCGTCCTGATTCTCTCATGAATCCTCATGCTGTAGCAGCAGTATTTGAAGAACTCAAAGCTGCTGGGAAGGTAAAGCATGTTGGGGTGTCCAATTACTCCCCCTCTCAGTTTGATCTACTTAATTCCTTTACTCCTTTGCAAACCAATCAAGTAGAGGTTTCCCTGCTACATTTGAATGCTTTGCAAGATGGTACCTTGGATCAATGCCTGAAACTGGGTATTACGCCTACGGCTTGGTCTCCTTTTGGTGGAGGGGAAATTTTCTTTGAATCATCAAATCCTAGAATCCAAAGGATTCAAAAGGTTGCCAAAGAACTTGGGGAAGTTCACGGAGCAGGAGTGGACCAAATCCTCCTGGCTTGGATTTTTAAGCATCCAGCTGGAATCGTTCCCGTTACAGGTAGCTCTAAAATTTCGAGAATCAAGACCGCATTGGAGGCTAGTAAAATTCAACTGAGCCATGAGGAATGGTATATGTTGTTAGAAGCATCTACTGGAGAAGAGGTCGCCTAATTTGAATAAGAAAATCACCTAATATAAAGAACCACAATGGCTAGCAATAAAATTCAGATTCGATCAGAGCACATAGAGGGTGCCGAAGTATCCTGGTTTGCTCCCATCTGTAATGGAGATGATGAATTCCTAAGCAAACACGATATCAAGTACAAAAGCGATTGGAGCAATACGTCAAATGTATTGTTGACAGCTGATCGCTATGGATTCAGAAACATCCTTTGTCCTTCCTCCTATCAGGTAGGGCAAGATACTTTATCCTTTGTTTCGGCTGTAGCTCCGCTGACTTCGAATATCAACATCTTGGCAGCAGTAAGGTGTGGAGAGGTTCATCCTCCCATGTTGGGCAGGGCTATTGCTACCATTGATCATATTCTTAAGGGAAGATTGACCATCAATATTATTTCCTCCAACCTTCCTGGTACAGACTTGGATTCAGCTTCAAGATACCAGCGTTCAAGAGAGGTAATTGAAATTCTTAAGCAAGGATGGACGCAGGATCATATCGATTATAAGGGAGAGTTTTACAACATCCAGCTTCCTACGACTGATCCCATGAAGCCTTATCAGCAGAATGGGGGACCTCTTCTTTATTTTGGAGGGTATTCTCCTTATGCGGTTGACCTATGTGCGGAGCATTGCGATGTATATTTAATGTGGCCAGAGACTGAGGACAACCTTCGTAGCCTGATGGAAAACATGAGTGCCAAGGCTGCTGGTTACGGTAGAAAGGTCGATTTTGGATTACGTGTCCATGTAATCGTTCGAGAAACCGAAGCTGAAGCCAAAGACGCTGCCAGAAAACTAATGACCTATGTAGAGGATGAGCGAGGAAAGGAAATTCGTGAGCGTGCATTGGATGCAAAGTCCTATGGTGTATCTCGCCAGTCTGCTATGCGTGAGCAATCCGATCTCGATGGCTTCGTAGAACCACAGTTGTGGACAGGAATCGGACGTGCAAGATCCGGATGTGGAGGTGCAATCGTAGGTACTCCTGAGCAGGTCTTAGAAAAAATTCAGCGATATATGGACATGGGCATCAGAGCTTTTATTTTCTCTGGTTATCCACATGAAGACGAGTGTAAACTGTTTGCACGTTACGTCCTTCCACATATCAAGACCTTCTCCATGCCAGAAGTCCAAGGTAGAAAACCCCAGAGTGAACCTTTGACTCCATTGGCAGCCGGACCAAGAGGCTGATTATTTTCGAGAACTTAACAAGGCTCAATTATATTCCTTCAGGAATTATTGATAGTAGTAGTGAAAACAAGGCCGTTCCTCTGGAGCGGTCTTTTTCTATGGCCCCCTTAGCCAAAAAAAGACCCAAACCTATCAACAGGCTTGGGTTAAGTTTGGGAAAAAGTTTATGTCACTCGGATGAGTGCTAAAATGAAAGAAATGCTTCTTTTTGAGCTTCTAAACAGTTTTTGGTAGACTCATCTACCAACTGCTGATCCTTATCAATAAGCTTGTAAATTGAGCTAATGGGTTGTTTGTTGGGGAGGACCGCTACATTCATATGGTTGAGGATATCAGCCAGATGATCCATTCCTCTTAGGTTGCCAGCCCTTCCAGAGGCAATTCCTGTAATGCAGGCTTTTTTGTTGCTAAAGGTTTCCTTGCCTTCGCGTACAGAAATGGCATCAATCAATAATTTCAGAATTCCTGGAATGCTCCCATTGTACTCTGGGACAAAGAACCAGAACTTATCAGAAGGCTTGAAGTAGACCTCTTGAATGTGGCTTACTTCGCTTGCTTGCCCATCTTTTTGGTACATGGCCTCGTGAATGATTTCTGGTCCTAAATCTGCCAGGTCAAGCTTATTTACCTGATCTCCAACCTGCTCTTTGAGCCTGTTGAATACAAAGTCAGCAAAGATAGCAGTGTGATTGTTCTTGCGATTTGATCCGTTAATGACCGTTATCATAAGATTGATATTGCACCGTGATATTTGTTAGATTAAAGATAAGGAGAAAAATGAAAACGTTTACATTTTTGAGAAAATATTTTTAAATTGGATTGGGGAAGTTTTTGTAACATGCAATTTCCCTATCTACTACATATACAACCCGGATAAATGGAGGAATGAATGCTTCCATAGGTCCACTTAACCTACTCGCTCGTGATTGATTTAATTATCGTCTGCGTTTATTTCCTTGCCATCTTCCTGACAGCCATTTCAGGAAGGACAGGTAAGGATGCAACCGTAGAAGAATACTTCCTTAGCTCTCGAAATCTTCGATGGCCATCGATTGCCCTTTCCTCCATTGCCACAAACATCAATGGCTACCAGTTTCTGGGAATGATGGGCTCTGCTTACTTATATGGTTTGGCGCAAGCTTCATTAGAGATCAATGCTGTCCAAGGCTTACTGATGGCTGTGTTTATTTTCATTCCCATGTACCTTCGGGAAGGGATTATAACCATTACACAGTTTATCAAAACCAAACTTGGGAAGACGGTTGGGCTCTTTTACTCTCTGGCCAACCTGACCATTTTCTCTACTATTACCTTAGGAGCGGCACTTTTCTGGGGCGCTTATGCGGCAGACCTCGTATTTGAGGAGTATTTGTCCATCATCAGTCCTGACAGGATTACCCGTATTTCGGTATTGATCGTAGGACTTGGAATATTTTCAGCTGTCTACACCTACTTAGGAGGATTGGCAGCTGTGGTAAAAACTGACATCATCCAGTTCAGTATTTTATTGACAGGAGGATTTGTGGTCTTATTTGTATCTCTTTCCAACTTAGGCGGCTGGGATCAATTGTATGAAAAGACACCTGAGCTCATGCACCTTCATTTGCCGGCAGACCACCCCAAGTTACCCTGGATCCATATTTTTGGACTCTTTTTGCTGAATATCAATTACTGGTGTGCCAACCAAACCATCGTCCAGCGATCCTTGGCTGCGAAAAGCTTGAGAGAAGCCCAAATCGGTTTGATGGTAGGAGGAGTGATGAAATATGTCATGGCTGCCCTGATTGTCATCCCAGGCATTGCCTTGGTGGGAATATTGGGGAAAGAAGGCTTAGCTGAGCCAGATATGGCCTTCCCTTACCTAGTAGATACCTATTTGCCCATTGGTGCCAAGGGAATAATACTATGCGCCTTGTTTGCTTCGCTTATGAGTACTGTAGATTCCACTTTTAACTCTTTGGCTACCCTTTGGTCCATCGACATATATAAGGAGTATATCAAGCAAGATGCTACTGATCAGGAGATTGTGCGCTCTGGCAAACAAAGTATCTTGGTAACGCTGGTTACAGGAGTTACCATGGGCTTGGTTCTTCTTTACATCAAGTTTAACGATCCTGAAGCCGCCTTTACCCATACATTGAACGAACTTCGATACTACATCAATTGTGGAATCGTGGTCCTTGTATGTACAGCTGCCTTCCTGGCTGTTCCGAACCGCAAGCTAACCCTATTCGCCTTTTTGATTACGATTCCCCTCAATCTCTTTTTCAAATTTGGAGTTGTCTATTGGCCACAGATCAAGCCAACTATGGACTATTTGTTCAACTTCGGCATGAGTGGGGAAATGAACTATTTTGTACGGGCTATGTGGGTGATTTTGATCGCCTTGGTGATTGTCATGGTGGGTTCAGCCAATAAGGGCTTCACCAAATTCAAGGAGTTGATATCTTACGATTCTAAAGACATTTGGCAAATAGGGGTGGGGCTATTGCTATCCCTTATCGCTTTGCATGTCATTTTCCATTGATACCTATACATCAAATCAAGGAAGATACATCAATGAGGGTTCCTTCGGGAGCCCTCAATAGCATTCTACGCTGTCCATAAAAAGTATCAGCTGGTTCTTGAATAATATTGAGTCCCTTTTCTTTTGCCAGACTGAAGGTCTTCTCGACATCTCCTAGTACCATGGTAAGGTAGATTCCTTGAGGTGAATACCTAAAGTCTTCTGGAACTAGCTCATGATCTTTTTGGATAATTCCGAGCTCTAGGTTCTTTTCTGCGGAAACCAGTTGGATAAACCAATCCGATTCGAAGGCTGGTTGAAAGTCAAACAATTGACAATAGAAATTTTTACTTTCTTCCAGATTGTCTGTGCAGAGGTTGATTAAAAGTCGGTTGATGGATTGCATATCAGGATGATATTGGGGTGCATAATTCTATCAGAAAACCATTTAAGTCTTTTACATAGCCAACTTCTTGCCCCCAAGGCTTTTGAACGACCGCTTCGACCGCGATAGCTCCATGTGCAAGGGCTGTTTCGTAGGCTGCTTTAACATCGAGGGTAGTAAAGGCCAATTCAAAGCCAAAGGGGGAATCCAAATTACTTTTCTGATAAGCCGCTTTAAAATTAGAAGCGCCGAGCTCATGGCTTGCGAAGGCCAGGGTGGTTTCACCTGACATGATTTCTCCATAATCCCCTTCAGGAGTTTTAAATTTTCTCTTAAAGCCGAATGCCTTTTCATAGAAAGTCAAGGTCTCTTCGACATCGTCTACATACAGGATAGTATAAGCAAATGACAGCATAGGCATCAGAATATCTTTGCTATAAATTCTCCCTTTTTCCTGAAAATAGAAACCAAAACCTCCCGAATCTTAAGGACTTCAGGAGGTTTTTTTCCACAAATATATTGATGGATAGTTATGATCATGAAAGCTCGTTCAGACGTTGCCGAAGAGTATGTATACGGCTCTTCCACATTCTATTGAGAAAAAATACTTGAATGATGAGGAGGCCACTCATTCCCAATAGAATCATCATTCGCTTTTCCTCAACTTCTTTGACAGAAGGCATAAAGAATACAAATACCAAAAGAATGACGAGGATTCGCAGGGCAACAGAGACCTTGGCAAATCGCCTTATTTTTCTCAAATAATTTTGAAGAGAATCCTGTAAACTATCTCCATGAACAGGGCGATTTCCCAAGCGAATGCCGAATATGTTGTGGGAAATTAATAGCAGGATGCCAACCACCATAGACAGGGTCCAAATGATGGGCTTTTTCGCTGCATCGAACCCATCATAAAACAGGAGCAGAAAAGCCGTCCAGAGGATGGTTTCTATCAGCAACTGCCCTTTGATTCTATCTAGGACATTTCGCTGGCTTTGGCCAAATAAATTTCTCAGTTCCTTTATGTCTTTGTTTACCTGCCCACTTTTCTGATAGGCAGATTTAAAATCTTCCAATTCCATGTAATTGAGTATTAATTACACCTTAACGATGATTTTTTTAAGTTTTTCTCTGATTCGTGTGAGTTTTACGCCCACATGGTTTTCTGTGATACCCAGTATCTCAGCCATTTCCATATAGGAAAGATCATCTAGATAAAGGGCAACAAGTGCTCTGTCTCCTTCATTGAGGAGTTTAATGGCTTGTTTGAGTTGTTCGGACAGTGCATCTCCTACTTCCTCTTCGGAGATTGTTTCCCCCATTTGATCTAGGCTGTTACTGATATCGGGCTTTCGCTTCCGAAAGCTAGCCATTGCAGTATTTAGCCCAATCCGATACATCCATGTGGTGATTTTGGAATTCCCTCGAAAGGAGGGGTAGGCTTTCCAAAGCTGGTAAAGAATTTCCTGAAATAGGTCTTCCTTATCTTCCTGATGATCGCGATAGAGATGACAGATCTTGTGGATCAGATGCTGATGGGGATATACCTCCTCCAGAAACTCCTTTTTCATAGCAGTTGAGCTGTAGGTTTCAACTTTTTTCCCCTTTGCCAATTCTTCATCATAAGCATTTTTCTGGATAGGTTGAGAAAAAGTGAAAATCCTTACAGTCGAATGAAAAAATAATTGCCTGATTATTAAATGTTTGAACACATATCTAGGATTGCAACCTTGTCGTATGTGTCGGAATTATGAGACATCGTGTTGCTTTTGTGAAAGAGTCTTTCCCTTTAGCATAAGTGTAGGGCTTAGAACGCAGATTTGATTAAATCAGCTATTTGGCTGGGATCGGCTTTTTGTATAGGGTGGGGAACACCTTCTAGTCGGAGGAAAAGAGAATGAGGTAGGATCTGATTGGCATGTTGTGTTTCCTCCTCACTTACCATCTTGTCTTCACTTCCCAAACCCAGGGTAACAGGGGTTTGAATCTGGCCAAGTTCCATCTCACTCAATTTTTCTCCATTTCCCATATTGATCATCATCTCTGCGGTATCATGCATAATTGTTTCCCAGTCTAAAGGGGCATGTTCCTCGGCGAGTAATTTCGCATAGGTAGGTACCTTCTCTTTGATTTTAGTTGGGTTTAACATTTTTACCTCTTTGGTGGCTGATTCTGGCGTCCAATCGAATTTGGTCCCAAGGGTGATGATATGCCTAACAAGCTCAGGATGCCGGAGAGCCAATTGAAGCGCCACATATCCTCCCATGCTATAACCGAAAATGTGGACAGGTGCAAGTTGATGGGCCTGAATGTAGGCATGGGTATTGGAGGCAAAGTGTGCAATGGAAAAGCTCTCTCCTCTAGGTCTACCTCCATGACCTTCAAAGTTGAAGTGATGGAGTTCAAAGTCCTCAGCGAGGATGGGTTTGATAGATTGAAATTGTTTTTCACTTCCAAGCGCGCCGTGTAGGAGGAGTAGGGTAGGTTTCATAGGGATGAATCAAGTAAAGAAATGAAAATAGGGAATAAAAAAGACCTGCCGAAATGGACAGGTCTTTTTAGGGGGAAAGCTAGAGTTTATGTTGTTAGGGGCTTACTTATTCTTCCAAAAGGCTTCTTCTGAAATATGGACCAATTGATTGTGTACAGCGTAAACCACCAGGCCTGCAGTATTTCTGCAGTTTAGCTTTTCCAATAGGTTATTCCGGTGTCCATCAACCGTTCTGGGGCTAATAAAAAGTTTTTCTGCGATCTCATTGGTCGTGTATTGCTCGCAAATAAGTTGCAGAATTTCCTTTTCTCTTGAAGTGAGTTCGGTACCAAAGCTTGCCTTGGGCCGAGTTTTCTTCACCATGTTTTCTCTGATGACCTTCATCACTTCATCGCTATAGGAAAAACCTTTACGGTCCACTTCTCTCACAGTTGTTTCGACTTGTTCGGGTAGACTGTTCTTAGGTAAATAGGACGAGGCGCCTAGTTCTATCATGTTCAGAATAAAGGCTTTGCTAATGTGAGTCGACAGGATAATGATCTTGATGTCCGGATAATCTTTTTGCAGGACTTTAGATACTTCAATGCCATTCATTTCAGGCATATTCAAATCCAGCAAAAGGATATCGGGCATCTGTTGGACTTGTTCAAGTTGATTGAGCAAATCCTTGCCATTTTCAGCTTGCATGACGACTTGAATATTGTCGAAGTCCTCAAGGAGCTGCTTCATGCCAAGACGAAAGAGCATTTCGTCATCAGTGATTGCTACGCGTATCATTTTTCGAAATTTTAGGGGTAACTGGTTCAATGGGTACCTCCAACTCCAAATGCAATCCTTCACCCGTTGGTGCATTTAGTGTGTAGGTTCCCTGGATCATGATTAGGCTGCTGTCAATATATTTTAACGCACATCCTAATGGTTCGGACACTGGCTGTAGATGTTGATCTGCGCCCTTCCCATTATCGGAATAGTGCATAACAAGTTTTTCTTCGGATTGCCAAAGTTTAATCTTTATCCAACTTGCTTTTGAATGTTTGAGTGTAAAGTCTGTGAGGAATTCGACTAACCTAAAAAGGTTGATTTCGATTGTCCTAGTGATGTGTTTTGGTCGAGTGCCAACAAAATTACAAAATATTTTTACCTTCTTGGTTTTGTTCAGTTTTTCACCGAATTCTTCAAGGGTTGAAGTAAGTCCAAAGCTCTCTAAAGTAGGGGGAAGAAGCTCTCGAGATAACCTTCTGGAAGAATCAATCATCTCCTTTAGAACGTTCAGCATCCGTTCAATATTGGCTTTGGCTTCAGGGGTCTTTTTTATCAACTGATGCAAATGAAGATGCAGGACATTCATCTTAGAACTCAACTCGTCATGTATTTCCTTCGCAATCCTTTCTTTTTCAGTTTCTTGTGATGAAATATTTTGCTGAAGGAGCTTCTCATGAAGCGAAAGATCTACCTCCTGAATGTGAAATTGATAATATTGATACTTGCTATGAGAAATGCCAAAGAAAAGAATCAATCCTGCACAGATAATCAACATGATCACGACACTGATCCCCACTAGAAGCATGACCTCATGTATGTTCTCTCCGTTCACTTCAAAGGATAATTTGGTGAAAGGGAAATTTTTTCTGTCTGCTTAAATGCCAAAACCGAATAGGCTATCAAAGCGAAAAGTTGAAAGAAAGCTGTCAACACTCCATTGATCAACCAAATGGGCTGTACCTTATCCGCCAAAACAGCCCTTGCATAATGATGGGTAAAAAGCTCAAGGAGATAGGTAGTTAGACTACCTGAGTAGCTGATCAAGACTGAAAATACAATCAAGCTAATTCCTAGTTCTCTTGGATGTGATAGATCAACTTTGCCATAGACATCTTTTAAATGCATCGTACCATAACATAGCATGAGTATAGCAAGCGCGATTCTTCCGTATGTATTGACTTGGTAAAGGGACCCAATGGCTAAGGAATCAAGCAGCAACAAGCAAATGCCTATTATGAGGACGAGCTTTACATTTTTCTTTACCCCATGGCTGTCATCGAGTATGAAGGCAAAAAATTGAGTGAAAAATATGAATTCTAGTAAAGTGTGGAGGTGAAGCAAAGGCAGCATATTAATGCCTTGCTCCAAGGTAAACCTTATAGTCAATTGAATAATTAAGGAAATGAGGAGGAATGAACCTAAGGTTTTGGCAGGTTTGGGAAGACGAGCGCCCTTTAGAAACCAAATCAAAACCGTGGCCAGTAGGAAAAGGATTCCCAATTCAGAAGTTTTTACAATAATAAATGCATACATATTTCCGAATTATTCGATTGGATCAACTATTCTTTTTTAGTTGATACCATCAAAATATTCGGTCTCATCAGGCTAGGCAAATTACCCGTCCAAAAGCAGGTAGAAATACCTATGAAATTAGCGACAATTACCCAATTATTCCTTTTGCTATGAATTGCCCTCCCCAGTCATAGATTCCATACCCATATTGAGGTCATGGTATGAGATCGCTATCCTTTATGAGAACGATCTATTCATCTTAGTGAAGAAAAATATCTATATCCTAGCTTAGCGTAGATGTTCATTTGAAAAGTTGCCTCTTCCTTATTCCTCTATTTGTATGTGTCATCAAAACCCCTGAATTGCATGCTGGAGGATAGGATAGAAAGCTATAGTAGTAGTTTCAACCCTTACAGATAGCCCACCCCTTTTAGGCCAGAATCGAGTCGTAAGACCATTCTGGCTTCTTTTATGGAGTTATTGGCTAGTTCTTTAGGGAAAGTGTCTCTTTAAGCCAGCAGTTGGTGAACCTGGGCATATTGAAGAAGCATGATGGTCTTTCCATCTTTTATCTCGCCTTGATACATCATCCTGCATGCCTCCTCAAAATTCAACTCTAGCACTTCAATATTTTCTTGTTCATCTTCTACCCCGCCTCCTTCGCTAATTTTCATGTGTTGGTCATATTCTGCCACAAAAAAATAAAGGATCTCCGTTACGGAACCGGGGGACATATAAGCCTCAAATACCTTTTCTACTTTTTTAATCTTGTAGCCTGTTTCCTCTTCCGTTTCTTTACGGATACAATCTTCAGGATTGTTTTTATCTAGTAGACCTGCACAGGCTTCTATCATCATCCCTGTACCGTTTCCATTCACGTAGGTAGGCAAGCGAAATTGGCGGGTAAGAATGACACTTTTCTTTTCCTTGTTGTATAGCAAAATGGTAGCTCCATTTCCTCGATCATAGGCTTCGCGAACCTGGGTTTCCCATTCGCCATTCAGCTTTTGGTACTCAAAGGTTACTTTGTTGAGGATGTACCAATTGTCAGACAAGAGCTCGGTTTTCTTGATTTTGATATTGGGGATGTACATAGATGTGAACTTTCTCTGTGAAGGTAGGAAGCTCTTTCTGGTATTTCCAAGGTAAAACAAAGGGATGTTTTCAGCTACTTTTTTGGGGTCAAGTGGAGGGCTTACCTTTTCTTAAAGATAGTGGGGAATACATGATTGATGAGCCCCCACACGAAGACAACTGCTGCTGAGATAATAGGAATGCCGTTCTCCAACAGCCAAGTATTGAAGATCAAAGAAATGATGACGGCGAGAAGTCCGAGGTATTGAAGGGGTACCTTATTCTTTTCCTGAAAGCCTTCATTGAGGTGAAGGAAGACGAAGACAGCAAGGAAACCATAATAGACCATTCTTCCCCAATCAAATTGCCCCATTAAAAAATACATAGACAAGGCAACTCCTACCACCATTAGAATGGAGGTAATCCTAGCAGAGACCTTTTTCAAAAAAAAAGACTCAGTGATCATAAAAAGGAATAGAAAGATTGGCCCAAGGAAAAGACCATCCATGAGATTGGCAGCTTCCTTTATTTGGAAGAAATGGTCGAGACCACTGATGATACTTCCAATGCCAAAACCCAATGTTACGAGGATATAGTAGATGTTCTTGTTCATGTAGTAGGGAATAATCAGAGCTGTATGGGAACTAACATGAGGCATGATAGGGATTATCCCTTCCTTTTCAAAGAAGGGAGGAGCCTGAATAGGATGTAGCACACATTATTCACCGATTTTTTTAAATAAAATGAAGGCAGAGTTTTGAAGATGAAGCTTGTTCATATCTGCTACTTCTCCTTTAGAATTGGAAAAGGTTAGCCTGTCTTCCATGATTTGGTAAGTCTGAAAGCTCCTCTTGTTATCAGATTCAAACCACATCAGATCTATTCGATGAGCTTTTTCAATTTTGAGGATGTTTTTCCCTCGATAAATGAATTCTGGCTCTATTAGTCGTACCAAAAGCTTATTGGTGAAGGTCAATTCCAGCTTCTTTTCTTCTTCCTTGAAGGTGGCCTTCAGCATTCGGAAGTTTTCAGCAAAGGGGAGTTCGAAAGGATGGGTAAAAATCTCTAATCTTCCCCTAACTCTGAGGACTTTATTTGTATTAACGGCCTCTGCAAAAGATTTGGCTTTTTCGTTATGGTCAACATGCTTTCCTTGATCGATTCTGTCCATATCGCGAGCTGCATAGGCAGCAGACAAAAATTTATTGGAACCCATATTCGATATAGCTTGGAAAATTTGCCAACCCACTTGAAGAGAACCCATGATCAATAAGGCAGCTATTGAAAATCCTATAAAATTTGGAATGGCCTGGAAAAGGCTGACCGATATCAGGATGGCAACAACAACCACACCTCCCCCATAAAAGGTGCCCGTAAGGAATTTCCAAACTTTATCATACCACATACCGCTATTTATTCAAAGACTTGGTGTAGACATAGGAGTTGAAATTATACCTCGATCAAGGTGGATTCACCTTCACTCATATCCCCACTGGTCCATTGCCATTTCTCCTTTAACCTAATTTTGTGGTCTGACGTAATTTCCGGAAAGGAGGTGCATTTCCCCGTCATGATTTCCCCTACCTTGTTGAGGTGGTGGTACACAAATTCCAAGCTGTTTCCTTTAATATGCCCGATTAAATGCCCCTTAACAATCTCACCGCCCTCATAATCCGCCCATATCATGCGACCTTTCTGAAAGTAAGAGAAGCGGGTCTCATCCGAAACCTCTCCATTCTCTGTGTTCATTTCTGCTTTGAAGATTTTCTTATTAAGGTTAATATCCATGTAGCTTGTGTCTAGAAATATTTTTTACGGAAAACGGAGGGATTTTCACCGCTGATTTTTTTGAAGATGCGATTGAAGTAAGATAGACTTTCAAAACCTGTTTCAAAGCAGGCTTCACTCACACTTCTTCCACTCATGAGAATTCGTTTGGCATGACTGATTCTATATCTGTTTAGAAATCCAACGAAGGTACTTCCAGTTGATTTTTTGAAGTAGCGGCAAAAGGCTTCCCTTGTCATACTAGACTGGGAGGCAATTTCCGAAAGCTCTATTTTTTGATGATAGTGCTGGTCTATGTAGCTGTAGATGCCGCGTAGGCGTCCTTGGTCCCTTTCGCTGAACTTATGGCTGTAAGGCTGATCATGAAGCCTTTCGGTATATGATGAATGAGCCAACTTATAAAATATCTCCATCAGCCCCTGGTATTGATCGAAGGTGTTCAACGTTTCAAAAGCAAGGAGCTTTTGGCCTATTTCCTCTTTGAGCTCTCCAGAAAATGCTACTCCAAAGGAAGCGTCATGAAATAAACCAATATGATGCCCCAATTCAGGAATACCCATGAGGTGGTTTTCTACGAATGCCTTATCCAGGTGAACAACCACTTTCTGATAAGGAGTTTTGATGCCATAATCGAAATTGAGGTGGGGAATGTTAGAACCAATTAATACAAGATCGCTTCCAAAGAAGGTGGAGATATGGTCCCCGACATGGCGTGTACCTTGGTCTGCCTTGATATAAACAAGTTCATATTCTGGATGGAAGTGCCAGAAAAAGAGATCGCTCAGCCTTGGATTGTACATCATGCTGAATGAATTGCCTCGGTTGGCGTTTATGGACTCGAGTTGAATCTTCATCTTTCACTATAATACCATAAAAGAATATATTTTTCATGTGATTAGTCAATATTGTACAAGTGATGGCTAAGTTTCGTAAATAAATGAAGTATTTCATTGTTCATATTTGTTCTATCACTTAAAGAAAAAAATATGGCTGCTACAATGATTCCAGACAATCAACACAAGGATATCCCAGGTAATCCTTCTACCGCAAAGAGTAGTAATGTTAAACTTAGAACAGAAGCAAGTCCTGATACACTCCGTGTTCTCAGCATGGAAGAGTGGGAATTTTGGAGGCACAATGGCTATGTCGTCATCAAACAAGCCGTTTCCAGGGCACAGGCTACTGATACGGCCAATTTCCTTTGGGAGTTTGAAGAAAAGGATCCTCATAACAAGGACAGCTGGTATACTGCTCCGCGAGCAGAAATGCAGATGAAAGAACTGGCGGGAACAGGAATGGTAGAAGTTTACAACAACCAACACCTATGGAACAACCGCCAAACCCAAAGAGTATACGACGCCTTTGTTGATATATGGGGAACAGAAAAGCTATGGGTAACAATTGACCGAGCAAATTTGAATTTTCCTATTCGCCCAGGATTTGAATACAAGGGATTTATCCATTGGGACTATGATCCAGAGACCAAGCCTCAGAATGTACAGGGAGTATTGGCACTTGCAGACCAGACGGATGAGAACATGGGGGGATTTCAGTGTATTCCATGGCTATACAGAAACTATGATAGCTGGAAATTGAGCCAGCCAGAAGATCGAAATCGTTTCCAGCCAGATACAACTGGCCTTGAGGATAAGTTGGTCAAGGTACCCTTAGAAGCAGGAGATCTGTTGATCTTTAACAGTTCTGAACCGCATGGTATTCGTCCCAACCACTCCGAAGATGGGGTAAGAATCGCCCAGTATATTTCCATGATGCCTGCGCAAGAAGAGGATGCTTCCTTGAGAGAGTGGAGAGTAAACTCTTGGAAGAATCGTGTGGCACCTGAAGGGTATGCTTTCCCTGGGGACCCACGTAATTGGGAGCAAACCAAATATGATACAGCAGAGCTAACTGAGCTTGGTGAGAAGCTGTTGGGACTTACCAAGTGGTAAATATCTCACATGAAATGAGAGGCATTCAAAGGAAAAAATCTCTTTGAATGCCTATTGTTATATTCTGACTTTTTGAAACTACTTCTACTACTACGACGACTATGAGTGTATTGGATTTCTGGATCATTGGGGCCTATTTCGCCTTGATCCTTTGGATTGCCCAATGGGCATCTCGTGCAAAGAAAAACGCCGAATTTTCCTCTGTTGACTATTTTCTGGCGGGAAAAGATCAGGGCTGGTTAGTCATTGGAGCTTCTCTTTTTGCCTCAAATATTGGGTCCGAAATTATTCTGGGTGTTTCTGGTGCAGGAGCAAGAGGTGATATGCCGCTGGCAAACTTCGAAATCCTAGCTTCCTTGGTATTGATTTTATTTGGATGGGTATTCGTTCCATTTTACCTACGAACGGGTGTCTACACCATGCCTGAATTTCTAGAGAAACGTTACTCAGCGGCTTGCCGTAATTACCTATCTGTGGTATCGGTTTTGGCCTACATCATCACCAAAATTTCGCTGATCATTTTTGCGGGGGCCTTGGTATTCGAGGTCTTGGGAATTCCTTTCTGGACAGGTGCTATTTTGACGGTCGTTGCTACAGGATTTTATACGGTTTTGGGAGGATTGAAAGCGGTCATTTACACCGACATGGTCCAAGCCTTTATTCTCTTAATTGGGACAGCTGCGGTCACCATTTTTGGGTTATATCAAATTGGCGGTTGGGAGGTCATGATCGACACCCTCGAAGGGGCAGCTCAAACAGAAGGAAACCCTTCGGCTAGTAGCTTCTGGAATTTGTGGCGACCTATCAGTGATTCTGACTACCCCTGGACCGGAATGTTGTTTGGTGCTCCTATCCTAGGAGTTTGGTACTGGTGTACGGATCAATACATCGTTCAGCGTGCCCTTTCAGCCAAAGACATCAGCAATGCGCGGAAAGGAGCCTTATTTGCAGGCTATTTGAAGCTATTACCAGTATTCCTTTTCTTCCTGCCAGGTGTCATTGCCTTCGCCCTGATGCAACAAGGGGAGATTTCCTTTTCTATGGAGGATGCAGATCAAGCTCTGCCAACACTCATTACCACTTATTTGCCCATGGGCTTAAAGGGATTGGCCATCGCAGGTTTATTAGCTGCTTTAATGAGTTCCCTTTCCTCTGCCTTTAATTCCTCTTCTACCTTGTTGACCATTGATTTTTATCAAAAGATGAGACCAGAGGCAAGTGAGAAGGACTTGGTTCGCTTTGGTCGCTTGGCAACGGTTGTTCTGGTTTTGTTGAGCCTGGGATGGATACCCTTTATGGAAACTTTGATGGGAGGAGGAATATTCAAATATCTTCAATCTGTACAAGCATACATCTCCCCACCTATTGCTTCTGTCTTCCTACTGGGGCTGTTTTTCAAGTGGATCAATGCCCGCGCCGCCATTGTTGCCTTGTGGTCCGGCTTTGTAGTCGGGATTTCTCGTTTGGTTCTAGAGTTTATGAGTCAAGAGGGAGTCATCACAGTTGCTTCGGATTCGATAATTGGGCAGTTCCTTGGCATCAACTTTCTCCATTTTGCTTTATTTCTCTTTGTCCTTTGTTCAGCAATTTTGATCATTGTCAGCCGTTTGGGACAGCCTCAAGATCCAGCCAGCCTAGAATTGGTCACCTTTCAAAAGAATCGTTCTGTTGCCTTCAAGTGGACGACAGATGTCATTCTTACTGTGGTATTGATCGGATTGGTTTTGATGTTATGGTGGGTGTTCTCCCCCTTGGGACTAGCCGGCTAAGGGCCAGTTTTTCTAAGGAAGGAACCGAATAATAATTCCTTTTGCCTACTTGAACTAGAATGCTTAAGATAGGGTAAGTAGAACCTGTTAACCTCCTATACCATGATTAGACAGTTACTTCTTACCCTACTCTCCTTGATGGTCATTTGTTGTATGTCTTTCGGCCAAAATAGGTTTTATGCAGAAGGATATACTGGAATAACGGGTGATTATGATCCTTACAATTACCTAGGCTTCTTGGCAGGAGCAGAGATCTTGCCCTCATTCTATGTGGGTATTGGTGGAGAATTTTTGAATGAATATTGGAGTGGAGACCACTATGTCATGGTCCAAGGCCAATTAAGGGGATATCTCGATCGCCAAAGACGAATTTATACAGGATTGACAGTAGGAAGGGGCCCCCAAATAATGGGCCGCTATCAAAGAGATGAAGAATACTTTGGGAGAGCGACCAAGACGGAACTCAATCTTGGGATTAGGCTCAATCCCTATCTTATTTTGGCAGGTGGTTTTACCTATCTGAAAGCTATTTTTGGTTCAGATTATGTTTTTGCAGGCACCCCCATTTATGAAGTCTATCATAACGATGAATCCTACACCTTAAGTGGCAAAGTCATTTTTACCCTTGATTCAAAAGCAAAGTGGCTAGGTGAGTTATCAAATACCTATGGTTTTTTGGAATGGGGGATGCTGAACTTTATGCATAACAATTGGCAAGAGTCCTTTGGCTCCTTTGATGCGGCTATGTCTGCACATGTAGGGGGAGGAATCAAGGTAAAAGAGCATCTTGGTCTGGGGATAGGGTTCAACGCCAGCGGAATAAGCGGAGAAGTGGGTTCTGAATCTTTGACCCATATTTTTCATGGAGTGGGCCTGCATGCCATGGGGCTTTGGGATAGCTTTCACCTCATGGGGGAGATTGGATATGCACCCTCTGTGGAGGATGTTTACAGCTCTACAAGAACTTACAGAAGGTTCACACCAGGTGTGTCAGTGCAATCAGTCAGAAGGATGGGTAGAAGCCCTTATCTACGCTTGTCCATGGGGCCTAGAATCAAACAAGGCCTCGTTATTCATCTCGGAATCATGTCAACCTTTCCTATACTAGGTGTTGATGTCTTAAGTGTTTATGATCCCTTAAATACACCCTTACCAGTGGTTACTGAAAGAAGAAAGGTTATCTGGGGCTTTCAAACGGGGGTCGGAATACTGGTAGACAACTGATCTTAACGGTTGTTAACCAGAATTGATAAATAACCCTATCCATCATTCCCTCTTTAATCATCCATCGTAAACGAGATTCTTAGATAATCATGGGGAAAAAAATCGTGTTTAGCAGTTTGCTGATTGGGCTACTGATGAGCTTCAGTTTTGGGCAAAATAAATTTTATGGAGAGTCCTACATGGGAATTACGGGAGAAAGGTCCCTATTCAACTATATAGGCTTAATAGGTGGAGTGGAACTGGGTCCTCAACTGTATATGGGAATTGGAGGGGAGTTTATGAACGATTTCTGGAATCGGGACGATTATTACCTTCTCATTCAAGCCCAATTGAAGGCATATTTTGATAAAAAGAAGCGCCTTTATGGAGCGATTAACATTGGAGGAGGTCCTAAAATTTTGAGGCAAATAGACCGAAACCAAGGGAGAAGGGGTAATTTTTTTAAAACAGAGTGGAATCTTGGGATAAGGGTAAGTCCTTACGTGGTATTAGCTGGAGGACTGGCATACACCCGAATTACTTTCAATGGAAGCCCAATTCGAAGGGGGAGTTCAGTTTTTGGGTCCTATTTGGAAGATGGAAACCTCAGCTTAAGTGGGAAGCTGATTTTAACCTTGGGTCAAGCAGCCAAAGAAAGCGGAAATATTGTCAACTCGTATGGCTACCTCGAATGGGGTTTACCAGCCTTTATTCGAACAAGCTGGGAAGAGGCTTTTCGACCCTTTGATGTATCCATGTCCGCACATATTGGAGGTGGAATCAAGCTAAGAGATCATCTTGGCGTAGGATTGGGTATCAATTCGATCCTTGGACGGGAAATCGGGGAACTCTCCTTTTATCAAAATCTTCAGGCAATTGGGGTTCATGCCATGGGAATATGGGATAGCTTTCACATCATGGGGGAATTGGGGTACGCACCTACAATTGCAGAAGCCTACCTTGAGATCACAAAAAACCGGGTTTACCTTCCAGGGATTGGATTGGAAGAGAATCCCAGAGGTCGTTCAGGAAATGGTGCCTATTTTCGTTTTTCTATGGGGCCAAGAATCAAAAAAGGGCTTGTTCTTCATCTGGGCTTGATAACTACCCTGCCTCGCAAAGGACAAGAGAAAATTACTCGGTTTTCTCCTTCAGAAATTTTCCCTCCAGAATTTCAGGAAACGAGGAGGATAATCTGGAACTTGCAAGCGGGGATTGGAATTTTGGTAGACAATTAACAGGACATAAAAATAATAGGGCTGATCACCTCATGCGATCAGCCCTATTTTATTCAAGTTTTCTTTTCCAATTATTTACGGATCACAACCCTGCGTACTGCATTTCCTTCAGCAGTTACAGTAAGTAGGTTGTAAACACCAGCTGGAATAGAAGAAACATTCAATTCAGCATTGAAGCTTTTCGCAGACTGACGAAGAACCTCTCTACCCATCATATCAAGCAGGCGAACCTCCTCGATTTGGATTCCTTCCAATTCAACTCTGATTAAGCTGCTGGCAGGGTTAGGGAAGATTCTTAGGGTAGCTTTCCACTCAGGCTCCACATTGGTAGCTACCAATACAAAGTCCGTGAGGAAACGTGGTAGCAACTGGTAGTTATCCAACAAGGGATCACTTGAATCAAACTGGGTAACAATACCTGTAATGTCAAATGTATCCGTTCTGGAAGGAATGGTCAGGTTACCATCGATGTCAGTGTCGCTGTCAATTCGAACGACTAGGGTATCTGTACCATTTGTGAATACAACATTTTCACTGCTACCAGCACCTGGCCATACAGTTGAGTCAACAATCGAAAAACCTTCAATCGTAACCAGGAAGGACTCATTTCCTTCATCAAATCCAGTTACTACAGCAGGATCTCTCAACGCGCTTCCACCGCTTACCAATAGGATAGAATCTGCAATGATTTCAGTCAATCCTCTGAATTGGTCGATCTCACCTTGTACATGAATAGAATCACCAAGGCTCACCTGGTAACCAGAAACATCATTGAAGTTGAAGACATTGATGAAGCCAGTATTGTCGGCGATGTAGAAGGAATAGCCTCCATTGCCATCAAAGTCAATCGAGTGTACTACACCACGAAGTTCACATTCTACTCCAATAGAATCTGCTGTACCATTCGCATCTTCACCGTGAACAGTAGAGATGGTATAAACAGGTAGGGTATCAACTGGGACAATGATTGCCTCAAAATCAGTAGCGAAACGAGGTAGGATCTGGTATCCATCCAATGCAGGTGTATTGTTCGTAAACTGAGTAATGGCTCCTGTAATATTGAAGAAATCACTCACAGAAGGAGCGGCTAAAGTAGCTGCAATATCAGTATCACTATCAATACGGACAATAATGGTATCCACATCGTTGGTGAATTGAAGGTTTTCACTTCCTCCGCCAACTACTGGCCATCCTGAAGGATCGACGATGTGATATCCTTCTACCGTAGCAAGGAAACTTTCGTTATCCTCTCCCAAAGAAGTTACTACGATTGTATCAATGGCGTTGTTCTGAGAAATTACGGCAATTGAATCAACAAATAGCTCAGTTAATCCTCTGAACTGGTCGATATCTCCAATAGCGTGAATAGAGTCTCCGATGTTTACGGTATAAGCAGAAACATCATTGAAGTTGAAGATATTGATGTAACCTGTATTGTCTCCAATGTAGAATGAGAAACCATTGTTGCCATCATAGTCTATCGTGTGTACAACACCACGTAGCTCACAGGTGACGTCCAAAGAGTCAGCAGCTCCATCGGCATCCTCTCCATGAACCGTAACGATAGGATAAATGGGAATACAATCAGCATTCAGAAATACAACGTCGCTTACAGTTGATACAAGTAACTGCCATCCATTTGTGAATGGAGATGAGCTAGAAGATGCAAACTGAGAAGCTGCACCTGAGAAATTCAAAGTGTCAGTTGGTCTTGGAGCCTGAAGGTCATAGGCAAATGCATCTGCATCTACACGAACCACTACTGTATCAGTTCCGTTGGTAACGTCCACATTGAAGCCTGAACCCGAGTTTGTCCACTGAGTAGTGTCTACTAGGTAGAACTTCTCAAGCTTAACAAAGCTACCTTCGTTGTCATCATTGACTTCTGTTACGATCGCAGGTAGTCCTGTATCGTTTCCAGAAGAAATAAGGATAATACTATCAGGAATGATCTCAATCAATCCTCTGAACTGGGCGATTTCTCCCTGTACGTGCAATGAGTCTCCTACAGAAACTTGGTATCCAGAAACGTCGTTAAAGCTGAAAACATTGATCCCGCCTGTAGAGTCCTGCATATAGAAAGAGTATCCGTTGTTTCCATCAAGGTCGCCTGAATAGACAACACCTCTTAGTTCACATTCTACATTTAGAGAGTCTGCTACTCCGTCCATGTCTTCTGTGCTTACTGTGGCAATGTCATATACGGGAGGCCCCATTTGAGGAGTTGACATAACGAAGTCAGTCAAGAAGCGAGGCAACAGCTGGTATCCATCTAAGGCAGGTGTGTTGTTGGTAAACTGGGTAACAATCCCTGTAATGTCCCAAACGTCAGTCGTGGCAGGTGCAGGCGTACCATCGATATCTGTATCAGCGTCGATACGAACGATCAGCGTATCTGTACCATTGGTAAATTCTACGTTTTCGCTACTTCCTGAAGCTGGCCACTGTAGTGGATCTACAATGCTGAAGCCTTGAATCGTTACGTAGTTTGATTCGTTGCTTTCACCGAATCCAGTAACAACAACTGGATCATTGATGGCATTTCCTTGAGAGATCAAGGCAATCGAATCAACAAATAACTCAGTCAATCCTCTGAACTGGTCGATTTCTCCAACAGCATGGATAGAGTCTCCAATTGTTACAGTATATCCGCTTACATCGTTGAAGTTGAAGATGTTGATAAATCCAGTAGCATCTGCGATGTAGAAGGAGAATCCGTTGTTTCCATCAAAGTCAATGGAGTACACAACACCTCTCAACTCACACTCTACATTCAAAGAGTCTGCTGCGCCATTCGCATCCTCTGTATGGACAGTGGCAATGTTGTATACTGGAATACCAGTTTGAACATTCAGAAGCTCAAAATCCGTCAAGAATCTTGGTAGCAACTGATAGCCATCTAGTGCAGGCGTATTGTTGGTAAACTGAGTAATGAGTCCTGTAATGTTAAAGGTATCTGTTACCGCAGGAGCTGGGGTACCATCGATGTCTGTATCGCTATCGATACGAACGATCAGTGTGTCAGAACCATTGGTGAATTCAACGTTTTCACTGTTACCGCTGGTTGGCCATTGAGATGGGTCAACAATTCTGAAGCCTTCCAGAATAGCATAGTTAGACTCATTGGACTCATCAAATGAAGTCGTTGGAACAGGCGCATTCAAAGCGTTTCCAGAAGAAATCACGGAGATAGAATCCACGAATAGCTCGGTCAATCCTCTAAACTGGTCGATTTCACCAGTTGCGTGAATGGAGTCGCCAATGGTAACGGTATATCCGCTAACATCGCTGAAGTTGAATACATTGATGAATCCAGTAGGATCTGCTATGTAAAATGAGAATCCATTGTTTCCATCAAAGTCGATAGAGTACACAACACCTCTCAGTTCACATTCTACACCTAGAGAATCCGCAGCACCATTGGCATCTTCAGTATGAACAGTAGCGATGTCATAAACAGGCAATGCAGTAGATGTAGCGTTTACTGTAATGGTACCAATCATGTTTGCCCCTGCATGTGGGTCGCACTGATACGTGTAGGAACCTGGGGTGTTGAAACGAAAACCATAGGTCCAGGTAGCAGATGAAGCACCGCCATTTGAAAATCCTTCAGGATTGGTAGCGTATGTTGCTGTGGAACCATTCACATTGTGGAAACCACCTGCATTTGTCCAGGTTACACTGTCACCTTGTTGAATCGTCAGGCTGGAAGGGCTAAATGAAAGGGAAGCACCTCCCACAGAGATGTCATGATTCGTTTGGCCATACACCAAAACCATCATGGCCATTAAAAAAGAAAATAGGGTAAAAATTTTTTTCATGTCAATCATTTGTTGAGACTGAAATAGGTAAGAGGGGCTAAGATAGATATTGAATATTAAGGCACTATAACCGAAACAAAAGAATGAATCTCCTTATATGGTTTATTGCGAAGAGGGGATGGTACGAAACATGGGATAGCTTCAAAAAGAATCATCTTTTAATATTCCTAGATTGAATCTTGGTAAGGATGGCCAGTAATTTACCTTCGAGTAGTTCGCCTTGACCTATTGTAATGGTTAAATCAAACTCCAAAGCCAATTCATCAAGGGTGATCCAATCCGCCCTGATCTCTCCTTCAAACCAATTTGTCCATCCAAAAATGATCGATTTTTCCTCAGATCGAAGAATAAGGTAATCCTTGTCTATTCCCTTGTCAAAACCACTATAATCTGCGATTCTTCGCCATCCTTGTTGAATGAGTCCATCTATTATTGCGTTCCAAGTAGCAGTTGGAATATCAATAGCCGTACAGATTGTTTCTTCCATGTCAGCACTTCTTGGCAAGATGAATAGTGGTCATATCTATATTGAATAACCACAAACAAAGGGATGGCTCTCCCCATAACCCCCCTAGATATAGTGAAATACGGCGATGAATTCCAGGAGGATCAGGAAGATGGAAACTCTGGTAGCTCCTTTGTGGTATTTTCTGGAATAAGAGATAATATCATGGTTCACAAGATGAAAAGTAGCTTTATTCGACTTTTGTGTCAATGTGCCTTTTGATCTTCCTAAAGGTTGTTTTAATCTGTTTCTGCTTCCCTAGGTTGGGAATAAAATCCTTCAAAAAAGTAAGAGCTGATTTAGCAGTAGAGATAGTTGAGGAGATCGTCATATCAGGAGACATGACAATACCCTCCATATTTTTTACTATGTCTATCGGCTCATTCTGATCAAATTGTTGGCCAATTTGCCTTTTGATATAGGTAACATGTTGCTTGAACTTGGATTCGAATATCTTTTTTTCACCACCAGCTAAGGAATCACATAACTGATTCAAATTATCCATAAATGTTGGGCGACCCTTTCCTAGCCGGATTTTCCATATGTCCTCAAATGAAATTCGAGAAAGGGGTAAAGTAAAGTTTAGTTTTTCAGAATGGCTGAATAAACTTTCAGCTAAAGCCTGAGTTTCTTCATCCAATAATTTGGTTGATGCTTCCTCCATCACGGGGAGGGTAAAAGTCATCAATGAATCAAGGCTCATTGAATCTGCAAATGCCATATGATGGTAGTGTGCTAATATAGGTGAGATTTTCTCATACTCATCGCGACCGATGGTATAAGGGATGGGTACGCCAATATCAACACATCTTGATTGATTGTTGATGAGAGACCTTGATATTCTTTGCCCATTCCGCTTTGCTGCATCATTGATTCGATCAAGTTTTTCTAACTGTTCTTCGGATATATTCTTGAAATGCTCTTTTTGGTTTAAAAGGTTATTCTCAAGGAATGTATCAAATTGGAAACTACCTCTTGTTCTAGATTTAAAGGATAAGGAATCACAAATTTTTAGAAATTCTTGGTAGTTGACACCAGTAGTTTTTGAAAGAATAACTTCTAGATTTTCTTCAAATGTATCTACTGAGCTAAGGCTTTGGAGTCTGATTGCATGATCGTTCTCCACACAGTTCATATACACCATTTGATTTCTTCTGGTTCCTTTTCCTTGAACCCATGATCTGAACAAATCCCTCCAATGTTTTACTTCCTTGTCGTGATCTGTCGTAACAACTACAATCAAGTCACTCATCAAGGACCTAAAACAGGTAGACTCCACTTCTGGCCCTTCATACCTTAAAATAATTCGTTGAAGGCCGGGATTGTCAAGAAAATATCCCTCTGGTAAAACAAGCTCTTGTTGGGTAAGCAAGGCTATTTTTAGGGAGGATTCTAGGGCCCTTTCATAAGGTTCTAGTAGTCCAGAGGAGGAATATCTTAACCAAGGCCTTCCATCAGAGTCATATATTCCTGGATAAAATCCGGTAGAGTAAGGGTTTCGTGCCATCTTGTGCTGATCGGTTTATTGTCTCATTAACAGTAATATACAGAATATAACTCCTCCATGATGGACAAGATGATCCTTTTTTGAATCTTAGATTCTTTCTTGACAATAGTCAATGACATTGCCTCTTGAAAATTCCCTTCTTGTTCCCATCAACCAATCAATCGACTTATGAAAAATAAAATTGCCGCTATGGGAAAGGGAAATTTCTTCTCCCTACTTTGGATCTTCCTAATGTTCAATTACCTCTATTGTGACCTTATTGGGCTGATGGATTCTCATCTTTTACAACAATATCTTCAGGGAAGTGTGGATGGATTGAAGATAGATGAGGGCTTTTTGTTAATGGCAGGAGTTCTCATGGAAATTTCTATGGTGATGATCGTCCTTTCAAGAATATTGCCCTACAAATCTAACCGGATCGCCAATATGATAGCTGCTTTTATCAGCACGGCTGTCATGATCATGACCCTCTTTATCGGGACTACCACCATGTATTATTTCTTTTTCGCCCTCATTGAGATTGCTACCAGTACCTATATTCTGATCAGCTCTTATGCTTGGAGGGAAGAGGAAGTAGGAGACTCCATACGCCAAGCAGAGGTACATTCACAGATAGGATGACTCAGATGAACCCTTGGCTCCAGCAGTAGTCTATGTTGGAGCCATTTGCTTACTCATCGAATAGCCCTAATTGTTGACCTTCAGGAGGTTTCTCAAAGCCTTTCATGGTTCTTCCCCCATACTTCCAAGCGTTCTTTTTCTCCTTTTCTAGCAACTCCTCAACCGTTTCTTGGGGTTCTATTTGTTTCTCTCTAGCTTCAGCCATCTTGCTGAGTTTGCCAATAGCCTTTTGCTTATCTGATGCTCCTATTTTCGCCAAATCTACTGCCTTGCGCAGGGTGGTAATGGTCTCATCGTAGACTTTGGTAGGAACAGGGTAGGGGTTTCCTCCTTTGCTGCCGTGGGCAAAGGCAAACCGAGCTGGATCAGAAAAGCGGGATGCGGTTCCGTGAATGACTTCGCTGACCAAGGTTAGCGATTGTAAGGTTCGTGGGCCTAAGCCTTTTAACAATAGCAGTTCTTCGAAATTTTTTGATTCTGTTTCGTGAGCCAACTGGATAATACTCCCTAGGCGTTTGATATCCACATCTTTGGGACGAATGCCTTTTTTGCCAGGAACCAATAATTGACGGATTTCCTTCATCATTTTGTCTGGCCGTGTTGTAGCGATGTCCAATACGCCCTCTTGGGTAGGAACTGCTGCTTGGTGAACCAAGTTGATGATGTCACCCTGATGGTCTCCACAAACCGCGGCATGTGGTTCGTGCACAAAGGAATCTAAGTTTCCAGAATGCCAATGATACCTTCTTGCGCTATTTTCTTCGGGCTTCATGCCTTGTTGAACAACCGTCCAATCTCCTTTATCGCTGATGAGGAAACTGTGATGATAGAGGTTATAACCATCCTGGACAGCGGTATTGTCTACTTTGGCGACCAGTTTACTATGACGGGAAAGAAGGTCTCCATCAAGGCCAGTTTTTTCTCCCACCCATATTAATTCTCGAGGTGTTTTCAGAGATTCTTTGCCCTTTCCCCCGCATACATACAGACCTAGATCTTTTGAATAAGGGTTAATGGATTTCTTCAAGGCGCGCATTACGATGGTGGTAACTCCTGAGGAATTCCAATCCATCCCAATGACGGCCCCAAAACTTTGAAACCAAAATGGATCAGAAATCTTAGCCAATAACTCCTTGTGACCATATTCTGTTAAAATGGCCTCGATAATGGCCAAGCTTAATTTGGTCATTCTTTCAAATAGCCAAGAAGGAACACTCCCTCCCATCAAAGCCAAATCCGCTGATCCCGATTGTTTCATTCCCTTATTTCTGTAATGCTGTGCTTGGTCTCTATAACCTAACCCATATTTTACCATTTGGTTGGAAAAGCATCAACTGAGCTTAGCCAATAAGAGGTCTACCGCCCTAATTCCATCTTCTCCGATTGCCTCTTTCACTTCATCCATAGCAAGGTTCCACTTCGGGATCATTTCTTCCATCAGTTCAAAGCCCTTGGGCGTCATGGTCAAAATCATTTTATCCTCTTTTTGCACCCACCCTTGATCCAGTAGACGTTTCAGATTACGGTTGACAGATGATTTGTCGAGGTGCATTTGTTTTGAGATCAGGGCCTGGTTTACCTTTTTAGCTTTGGAAATAAACAACATCATGCTAAACTGGCTGTTGGTTACCCCAAATTCTTTAAAATGCTTTCTGAATATTGAGGCGATAATCCTATGACATTTCATAATGTTATTTGAAAGACAGGTCATAGGATTGACCGCGGTCAGAAGGGGATATTTTTCCATTTCAGAAAAATACAGAATGAAAGTTGTATGTGCAACAATACTCTCTCTTAGGTAGACTGAATCCCTCCTGTCCGTATTTCTTCTAATAATTGATCGAAATCTTTGTCTATTCTTTGAAGGTCTTCTGGCTCTTCTTCCATTTCGTACATGGGATCAAAGTAACTATTATCTAAGATGATCGGTTGAATGGGCTGTCCATGGCATTTGAGTTTCGAAATAGCTCGCTGAACATGCTTTTCCTTGTAAATTTCTACTTGAGAGCTAGGCCACAATCCTTCCTGTTCAAAGACTGAAATTCCACCTTCGTACAGCCACATACATCCCCCTTCAACAAGTTCCAGCAGATGGAGATTGATATGAAGGCTAATGTCCTCCCATGTAGCAAGCCGTCTTATGTGAAGAGGAATGGTCTCTATTTCTTGTCTCCCAATGTCCCAAACTAGGACTTGTTCCTCACTTTTGTCTTCCTTCCCTAGTTTCACCAGGTCCTGGACTAAGCTTATTATGTTGAAGGCGATAAAGAGAATCAAGCTTAGCCAAAATCCAGTATGCGGAATTTGGGTGAACCACACGAAAGTACCTACCGAAAGGAGTGCTAGGGTCCAGATAAACAATCTATTCCATTTAGTTGTGGGATCCGCAGCTTTTTTCTTTTCTGCTAAGTAATCCTGTAGGGCAACTTGTTCTGCTTCCGTTGTATTCCTTCTGATCGTTTCCATTTAAACCTATCCTATCTATTAAATATAGATACATGCCAACTGGAAAGGTCCAAGAATTCTTTAGAAAAAGGCTATCATCCTATTCGATTTTTCCGTCGTGAAAGGCAGCTCGTTTCCAACCGCCTTCTTGTCTTACCCAAAAATTGGTAACTCGGTAAGCCAAAGTATCTACCCTTTCTCCTATTTTGATGTTAGCCTGGATTTTTCCTGTTACAATGGCAGTTTGTCCATTAAATCTCTTCTCCACTTCTTCGAAAGAGTAATTCAACACTTCAACGAAGCCAGAATCAATTTGGCTTTTGCGGTAGGCGAGATACTCCATCCATGTTTTCTTATTGATGGCCTTGTAAAAACTATTGGTGTGGAGGTAATCCTCTGTTACCAATTGGGAAAGCGTAGCAGTATCCCCAAGGGCAAAAGCATCGTTTAGCTTCACAATGGCAGAATCTAAAAGAGACTTCTCCGTCTCAGAAAGCCCTTGTTGGGGAGGAGCTTGGCAGGATCCTATCAGGAGTAGAAGGCTGGATAATAAAAGGCGATTCATGTTGTAAAGATATGAATATAGGAAAGATGTTTTCCTTGTGATTTGCTGAATTTTAGGGAATAATCCATGCATTTTTTTCTTGATCAATGGATCCCCCCAAGTGCTTTACTACCACTTCATCTACAATCTTAACTCCCTTTGTTGCCATGTTATCGAAGTTGTCCATTCCGTCGTTTGGGAAATTTTGTCTCGTTCGATGGATATGATATTGATCGGAGAAGGTTCTTCCAAAAGCTTGTTCGATGCCCTTTTTGCCATACATGAAACCAAGCAGTCCACCCCAAGTTGCAGTAGGGTTATCTGAATCCCATCCGCATAGGGTTCCGATTTTGATAGTCTCCTTGATATTCCCCTTTCCATAAAATAAGCTCACTAGACTGGCTGCAAAATTGATCCCAGCTGCAAAACAACCATTGCAATACAATTCTCGTGATGTGATGTCATATCCATCTTGCCCATCCACTTGGTATCGTTGATAAATAGCGTCTCTGCAGGCTTCCCATGGCATTCCAGATTGAAAGTTTCGGAGCACAAATTGATACATCTTATCAGGATAGGAACCTTCAGGTAACACCTGACGTGCATGATCAGCCATCCACATAATTTGTGCTTCCTTTTTGAGCTTAGAGTCTACGGCAGAAGCTAGTGCATACATACTTACATAAAAGCGAGAAATATGGGCTGCATTGGCATAAGCTGTGGTTCTAATTGGAAGTTCCGCCATTTTTAAGGCCATATCCTTTCTACCTGGAGCAAATAGACCAAAGATTTCGGTGGTCAATTGGGCATCAATCATATCGTAATGCTCATTGCTATCAGGCAAAGAGGTAGCAGGAGGAAGGCTGCCAGCTCGCATGAGGTCAAAGGCCCGTTGATTGGAAACCCATAGGTAGTTTTCCTCCTCAATTCGTATATGTGTTAACCAACCCTCACGAATTTCCTCCGGACTTAGGATAGGATGTAACTCCTTGTAGATGAGTTCTTGGTACATATATTCAATATCTGTATCATCGTCTGCACCCCATGATTCTCCCTGGTCTCGGAAGACAAAATCGATGGAAGGCGATAGATCACTTGGCTGATCTCCTGACCAAATATTGGGTTGATCTGGCTTTCCCCAATCATCTCGGGTATAAAAGGCCCCAGTCTTAAATTCTCCTATATTTCCCACCTTATCCATCTCAGTGACAAGGCCTGTCCAATTGGCAATACAGGAACCCAGCCAAAAGCCTTCCAAGCGATCGTGATAAGCCGTTCGACTGATTACCAATGAGGTATCCTGTTGGGAGGAATTCGAAGAGCAGGCCAGCAGGAGACAGGAAATGAGGAAATAGGATAAGGGTAGTTTCATAGCAGGAAGAAAATGACATGCTAATATATCCATTTTCTTCCTGCCTGAAGGATTAATCAAGGGCAGGATGGCCCTTCGCTTCTCCAAATAAGGGGATGAATATTACCGGGGACCATGTTGCTTGAATATGGTCCACCTCTTTTCCCATGAGGAACAGGGGAATGGCTTTGTCAAAAATATCCCCATCCCACATAGCTTGTTCGTGCCCTGCATCTTGTACCACCAAATGAGTAGCTTTCGAAAAATTCGACATAATTTCTTCTGTCTGTTCTGCTGGTGTTCTGGTATCCAATGAACCACTAATAAACAGGGTTCTGGTATCGGTCTTTTGTGGCTGGAGGTCTAGCGAAGGATAAGGCCAAGATTCCTTTATCGTATGGAAGGGGAAATTGACTACATTTCCATAAGGACTTTCTGAGGCTTGTTCAAGTATAAGACTCCATCTTTTCTCTGATGCACCAGAGGCCAAAGCTTGGTGAATGCCATTCCCTGGAAAGTCAATGGCAACTGGAAGTCTTTTTTGTACAAACCAAGCCAGCAAATCGGGTTTTCCCTCCTTCACTTCTTGAAGCAGTCTCGGAATGATGGGTATATCATGAGCATCATCAATGTCAAGACGTAAGATCAGAGAAAGTCCAAAAGGACCAATTGGCAAGGTCATTTTCTTCTTATGTATGGGATGTTTTACCTCTACATAAATAGGCTCATCTGCTAATTGAATCATGATCGAATCCAGTAACAGAGGAAGATTGGGGATATGTTGTCGTATCGCTTCATTTTTATCGATCAGCCTATCAATCCTTTCTACTTGTTGGTCCAAGTAAGCGGGATAATTGAAGGACATATCAACTCCATCAGCTCCTGCGAAAATGGCTGATTTGATCCTTCCCTTGTCTTGATTAAGCATTTCTAAGCCAATATGACTTCCAAAACTAAAGCCGAAGATGGAAAAGTTCTCAATGTCGAGCGCATCGCATAAGTCCATCACATCTTGACCATGAGCCCGAATATGATAACCAGATACATCTACTCCTCTTTTTTCAAACTTCGCCAAGGCCCTCTGGCTCATTTCCCGGTAGTGTTTGCTCGCATCCTTTTCTGTGAGAAAAAACTTCTCTGGATACTTTCCAAACCAAATGTATCGCTGTTTATTTCCAGTTGATCCCCTTAGGTCTAAAAAAATCAAATCTGAAAGCTTGAGCATAGAGAGCCAGTCCTCTAGGGCATTTGGATCTTTCGCCTGCCAGGTTACGCTAGCTCCGCCCCCTTCTAGGTAAATAAGGGGTTCATTTGGTTGAGCTGAAATACTTTTGAGTCTAACAAAAGGGATTTTGATAGTTCGGGAGGAAGGGACACCTCGGTTTTCAGGAACGAATAATACACCTTCTTGTGCGCTTATCTCGATTCCAGATGAAGTTTTAAACGTTTTGGAGGTGAGTTTAATGGTAGATGTTTGGGCTTGGCTAAAGGTAGTTGTCAGCAGCAGAAACCCTAATGAAATAATGTTGATACGCATGTTTGTTGTTTTTCCCAAAAGTCTAGGCAAATTGCCTCTTCTGCAACCTCAGGTTGTCTCATATGGCTATTTGAAACGGATTACATACTGTCCTTCTTGAGAAATTCGCTGGGCGTAAGGCCAGTTTCTTTTTTAAAAGCTCGATAGAAAGAAGCCTTCGAGCCAAAGCCAACTTTCTCAGCTAATCCTTGAATAGAATACTTTTCCACTTCCTCTGGGCTAGCCATCTTCTTAAATTCTTCTATCCTGAAAGTATTGATGAATTCATTAAATGTCTGTGATGTCCCTTCATTGATCACCTTAGAGAGATCGTTGATGGGCCAACCCATGATTTGTGCAAGTTTTCCGAGATTGAGCCTACTATCTTTGAAAACTTCACTGTTCTGGATAAATTCTATTAGCTCCTTCAACTTCCCTATAAGCTCTTCTTTTTGGAACTTGATGTTGTCCACTCTTTTTAGATGAGAATTAAGCTGTGCGCGTACTTGAATGAGATAATAGTAACCTGCTGCGTAAATACTGACTCCTAATAAGCTCCCCATAGACTTGTACAATAAGAAGGAATTTTCATCCAATACCTGAATAAAGTAAAGTGCGATAGGCACAGTTAGGGAAAGGTAAATAATGATACTCAGGCAAATGGCATATATGATTTTTGGCCAACGTTTTAGTTCTACTCCCACCTTATCACCTAAAGGGGAAGACCGCATTTCCTTTCTTATTAGGAATGAATAGATACCCAGTTGGCTGACTCCCAAAACATTGGTGGAAAGGGCAACTGTCTGGATTTGAAGAATGTGAGCCTCGGCCCAAGCTGTATGGTGGCGAATGAAGGTAAAAAAGGCCAGAAACAAGGCTCCATCCAGAAGGAAGCTAGGTAGAAAATGAAGCCAATCTGAGGCTTTCCATTTCCAGTTCTTGCGATGAATGGACAATACATGGAACCAGGCAAGAGGGCCGAAAGCTAGCCCGAAATCCATTGGGAAAGGAAACTTACTGTTAAAGCGGGAAATAGATTCTTCCAATACAATATGCAAAAGGGAAAAAGAGAGTAGGACCAATAATAAGCCTACAAACAAATGAGCTTTTTTTCGAGGGGAGAGGAATATGATGAAACCTGCCAGAATAACCCCCTGGATGAAAGCCAGAAGAAAATAAAAATTGGAGGAGCTAAGTGAAGTATCAATCATATTAGCTACAAATATAGCCTTCAAGAAACATCCCCTTCAGAAAAAAATGACAGAAGTGTTGATTGGTTGAAAAGCAAGCCGACTAACCTGCCAAACACAATCAATCACTCACAACTCATTTGTTATGAACAAGCAATCGTTATTCACAAATCACGCAATTATGAAACCTTTAACATCACAACTTTCTCAGGCTATTGGAATGGTCGTCCTACTTTTGACCTTTGTCTTAGGCCTATTGAATTCCTCTTTTGCTCAAAACAAGATGCAAGATTGGCAGTGGAGGCACAATATGACGTCGGCCACCTACAACAAAATCGTCAATGACAATGCCAAAGCAGGCTATACCCTTAGGTATGTGGATGGGTATACAGTAAATGGTAAGGTTAGATTTGCAGCCATCTGGACAAAGGGACTCAATTCTACCATAACGGCTAGACATGGATTGAGTGGTTCTCAGTATCAAACTTTGTATCAGGACATGAAGAAAAAAGGATTCCGACTCATTCACATTGATGGATACAATCAAGGAGGCAAGGCTACCTATGCCGCTATCTGGAAAAAAATGAGTAGTTCAGGAATCAGAGCTTCTCATGGCTTGACCTCCAGCCAATATCAAGCAGCTGCTGAGAAGAATCTAAAGGATGGATACAAACTCATCCATGTAAGTGGATATGGGCTTGGGAGTAAGGACTATTACGCTGCCATTTGGAAGAAAAGCAGTCCTGCTGGTCAAATCCTTCGTCATGGGATGACGAGTGCTGTCTATCAGCAAGAGTTCAACAAAAACCACAAAAAGGGCTATAAACTGGTGCATGTAGATAGTTACGATGTAAAAGGGAAGGTCTATTATGCCGCCATCTGGGAAAAAGTAAGGGGATGGTATGTAGGTCGTCATGGAATGACTCCTCATAATCACCAAGCTGAAAGCGAAAACATGTATTATCGCGGCTTTGTACCCGTAGCCATCAGTGGGCATGATGCAGGTTCTACCGCAGGTTATGCAGCGGCTTATAAAAATATTCTTGGATGGAAGAAAAGTGAAATCAACAAGCTAGACCAGCGAATCAATAGCATCATGAAGAGCAAAGGATTACCTGGGGTGTCTATCGCCATTGTAAAAGATGAAAAACTGGTCTACGCACGAGGATATGGCTATGGAAATGTAGAGAAGAAGGAACTCGTTTCCCCTATGAGCCAGTTCCGTACAGCTAGTGTTTCAAAGCGAATCACGCAAGCAGGAATTCAAAAGCTGACTGAGACGACCAATCTAAAAAAGGGGAGTAAAGTATTTGGTACAGGTGCCGTATTGGGAACACAATATGGGAGCAAGGCCTACGGAACACGTGAAAAGCAAATTACCGTCAAGAATCTTCTTGAACACAAAGCGGGTGGCAATGCTTGGGACCACAATACTAAGCCCCATCCAGAAAATGGTCCAGAAGACAAATGGGGAGCACCTATGTTCCAACAGCTGAGTAAAAATAAAAAGGAATTGATTGGCTGGGTCCTGGATACCCGAAATCCAAGCGAACCTGTTGGGTCCCTTTATGCCTACTCAAACTTCAGCTACTGTGTATTGGGACGTGTCATCGAAGAAAAAGCTCCTTCAGGCGAATATGAGAAGTACATCAAAAACAAGATCCTAAAGCCAAGCGGAATCAGCACGATGAAAATTGGTTCTAGTTCACAAAAAGGTCGAGCCAGCCGAGAAGTAATTTATTATGGAGGAAGCCCCTATTCCTTGCTGATGCGAAGAATGGATAGCCACGGAGGTTGGATAGCGACCAGTGTAGACTTGATGAAGTTTGCCGTAAGGGTAGATGGAAAGTCAGGCAAGAAAGACGTCATCAAAGATGGAATCAACATCAACCATTTTGGGGGAATGAGTGGTACAAGTGCTGGGATGATCAACATGGGCGGAGGCATCTACTATTCCTTCTTGGTAAATAAATCTGGGAGCAAAACAAATAATGCCTTAAGTGATGCCATCAAAGAATCAATCAATTTGATCAAGACTTGGCCACAAACAGACCTCTTCTAAGCCTCTAGTTGTTTATAACTAAAATGAAGCCTACCTCCCTTGAAAATCAACATTCAAGGGAGGAATTTTTTACTTTGCTAGTATGAATCGCGTGGTATATTTTTTCATCTGTTGCCTTCCAAGTTTGCTGATAGGACAAGAGTTAGATAGCCTGAAACACTTGTTACAGTCGGCTCCTCAAAAGCAACATGCCTTTCTCCATGGAGAAATTGGGTATGCCTATGAAAAAACAGGCCAACTTGATCTGGCGCATCAATGGTATAGAAAAGGTGCCCTTATAGGGGGAGAACAGGAACAAGCAGACTTTCAGGGAAGGAATCTACGGTATAGAGGTATGTTATTTAGCCAACAGGCAGAGTATGATTCCGCAGCTCTATTCCTCCAACAGGCTATTGGCTTTTTTATGCCCGATAGCCTGTCTTTTGACCGAGCCAAAGCCATGGTAGATCTTGGGAATGTATACTACCATACTGGCAAATTGGAACGGGCTGCAGAGATTTATATGGAGTCTGCCAAACTCTACGATGACATGAACATGGGGCTTCAGGCGGGAGTTGTGTACGGCAACCTAGGAGCGTTGCATATGGAACTCAATAACTTTGAGCGTGCCATCGAATTCCACGAACTCAACTACAAACGATCAAAAGAGGTAGGGGCTTTACGGCATTTGGGGAGAGCTTACTACAACATTGGGAGTTGTAGCGATGCATTGGAGGATTTTGATAAAGCAATTGCCTATTATGATTCTGCCTTGGTCATGGCAGAGGACCAACACGATACCGCCTTAATGGGGTATTGTTACATGGGCAAATCCTCCTTGGCTGGAAAGCTAAAGCAGTATCCTGACGCAATAAAGTTTGCAAGAAAGGCTTTGTCTTACGCCTCTCAACTTCCCGATAGCCTAAATTCAATCAATAGGATGGCACGCTTCATGGCTTTCAATGGAGACTATGCAGAAGCCAGAAAGTACTTTCAGTTGAGTCAAGATCTGGCAAATGAACATGGCATGTCAACCTACGTTTTGGAAGTATTGGATTTTTGGCAGCTTTCCGCAGCGGAAGCAGGAGCGTATAAAGAAGCTTACAAATACCTTGATCAATTCAGATACATGTCTGACTCTATTCTATCAAGTGATCTGGAATCCAAGGTGTATGAACTTGAAATCAAGTATGAGTCCGCCCGAAAGGAACAGGAAAATTTAAGGTTAAGGGCGGAAAACAGCGAACAACAATTAGAAATAGACCAGACTAAAAGCCGCATTCGAATACGGACACTCGGTTTGTTATTGGTCATTGTGCTGCTGATCCTTGCCATAGTCGCTTTCCTTTATTATCGAAAAACCAGTTTACAACAAAGAAGGATCGTCGAGCAGGAAGCCGAAAGATTACGTCAAGGGCAGCGAATTTTAACGGCAGAGGCCATGGTGGAAGGACAGGAAGCCGAAAGAACGCGTTTGTCTCAAGAGTTGCATGATGGATTGGGAGGATTGCTGGCAACAGCAAGGAATTTACTTGAAGCGGAGGCCCCAGCCAACCAATCTCAAGGCCTCGAACTGCTAAAGGAAGCCTCAAATGAGCTCCGACGAATGGCATATGCCCTTATGCCTGGTTCTTTGGCGAGGTTTGGTCTTCAATCAGCGCTAAATGATTTGATCACTTCAACTCAGGAAACCACTCCTGCTGAGATAGAATTCCAGCTTTTTGGGATAGACGAACAACAGCTTTCTGAAGAAGTACAAAAAGCCATTTTTCGAGTCATTCAAGAATTGCTACATAACCTGCAAAAACACGCAGAGGCAAAGGAAGTATTTGTCCAATTGATCCAGAAGGAAAGTCAATTGGATATATCCTATGAGGATGATGGCAAAGGAATCGACTTAGCCAAGGTCAAAAAGGGAGTTGGGATGAACAGTATGCAAAGACGAATTGCCTATCTCGGTGGCCATATGGAGCTACAATCTAAGCCTGGAGAGGGATTCAGTGTGTACATCCAAATTCCTTTGTCAGATCAAACGAAAGGCTAAAAATACACCTAAGTAGTAATTTTTAGGGATGCCTAAGCCAGACGTATCTTCGGTCATCATGTCTGCAAGCCCCCAATTAAGTCGAAGTTTGAGATCCAATCGATTCAGAAGCTTCATTCCCCCTTCGATGAGCAAGGCATGATCCGCAGACTCAATTTTATCAGACTCATCAAACTCCTGGTTATTGAATTTAAGGCCAAGAACGCTTATGTCTGCCTCACCGCTCATGTCGCCGTTCAGCAAACGTGAATACTGATACCCTAATCCAACAGAAAATCGTTTTCCGAAGTCATAGCTTAAATAAAGTGGGAAATCCAGGTAGTGGTTGTTGTAGATTCCCTCAATTTCTCCCGTATAATTAACATCCAGCTTAAAGGGAAGTTGAATGCCTAATATCCCTTCAGCTACATCGTACTTTCCCGTAATAGGGGAAAAATATTCACTTCCTTTTCTCGCCGAATAAATGCCTCCATTTATAGAAAGGCGATCAAGTATCTTCCATTCCAATTCTCCTCCAAACATAAGGCCAAGCCCTGGACTGCCGCTTGCACCTTCAGGTAGCGGTACGCCAAATGTGTAGGGCGTACCCGTCATCATACCAGCATTCAGATGTAGGTGAAATGGACTTTGTGCGAATGAAGAAAAGGGAATCGAAACCAGAATAATAAAATTCCACAAGAGTAGAGAATGCCTCATAATTAAAGATGGTTGATGATTGAAAAGAAAACGTAGGAGTATCTCTTATGGTATATTGTGCGGGGAAGGCATTCTCGTTTGATAGAATAAATCTTGATCGAAAGGTTTAACAATTCATCTTAAGAAAGCGTTTTTATCTTATGTCTCATGTAATGAAATACGTTTTTGCCGTGATATGGGGATGCTGGGCAGTTCCCTCTATCTTAGTTGGTCAAAACATGAAGTGGAGTATAAAAATTGATTCAACATGGATCATGTCTTCTCCGCGTTTGGTAGACCTCAACCAGGACAATATCCTCGATGTAGTGATTGGGGCTGGTGCAGAAAAACTTCGATCAGAAGAGGGCATTCTTGCGTTGAATGGTGCGGATGGATCAACCTTGTGGAAGCGCTACTGTCGAGATCAAATATACAGTTCAGCTTTGTTGTATGACCTCAATCAGGATGGTGTAGAAGATGTTTTTATGTGTGGAAGGAGCGCCCAAATGATGGCCCTGAATGGAAAAGATGGTTCTACCCTTTGGGAATTTTGGCCCGATACAAAGGGAAATCCCGCTGATTCAGGTTGGTATAATTTCTATCAGCCCAGGCTTATACCGGATGTAAATGGCGATTCTATTCCTGATTTGTTAACCGCAAATGGTGGTGGGGCTGTTCTTCCTGCTGGTATGCCGAGACCCGCTGGAAATCTCATGATCTTGAATACAGTTAATGGGCGTATCATACAAATGGGGCCTATGCCAGATGGTCGAGAAACTTACTTTGCACCGATTCGATATGATTTCCCAGGGGAAGGGCCAAAATATATTTTTGGTAGTGGGGGAGAAGGGAGACCTGGCGGCCTTTGGAGAGTAAATGAGAACAACTTTCTAGATTTGGGTACCTTAACTGCCAGTCCCATTCTTTTGGACAGTATCAAAGGCTTTATCGCCCATCCTTCACTTGTAGATTTGAACGGAGATGGAAGGGAGGAACTGATCGTTCCTCAACTAGAAAGGAAATTGGTCGCTTACGACTTGGCGAATAGTCAAATCTATTGGGAACTAGATTTGACTGGGTATGAAAATTATACCTCGCCAGCCATTGGTCAATTTGTAGGAGATCCTACCCCTGATATATTTGCGACATTTGCCTCTCCAAGATGGCCCTATTATCAGGGGTTCCAGCAAATCATCGTGGACGGCCAAAGTGGAGAAATTGCTTGGCTAGACAGCACCGATATCTACTTTCAAATGTGCCAAGTCAATGTCTTGGATTGGGATGGAGATGGATATGATGAGATTTTTAGGCTAAAGAATGGGAGTGCCTCCGTTTCCTCCTTGCTTTACACCAACCAATTTGAACTCCTTGATATCAATGACGATAGCCGACAGTTGATTGGCCCTAGTAGAACAGGGATCAATTTCTTTTCTACGCCTGCTATAGAAGATATGGACAATGATGGTTTGCTAGATGTGGTCTTTGCTTCCTCTAGTTCTATTAATCAATGGTCAAGTAAGGAAGGGGGGAATGTAGAACGAATGGAAATAAGCCAGCCTATCGGCCATATCGCTTGGGGAGAATACCTTGGCAATGAAAAGGATGGACGATATCTGCCCAAATTGTTTACTTCAATCGAGCAGGAGGAAGAATCGCTGAGTATTTATCCTAACCCCTTTAAACATACCTTGTATCTACCTGATGGATGGCAAAATAGTCAAGTTCGTTTAATAGACCTTTCTGGCAGGATCATCAAGCAAGAGAAGATAACAAGAGAAGCCACTTGGGAAGATGTACCGAAAGGCTTTTATGTCCTAGAAATATCACATCGGAAGGGGACCAATCGCCAATTGATCCAAAAAGAATAGAAAAAATAGAATGATGCACATATGATGTAAAGCTTTACATTTTTCCTTCATCAGGTGCAATTCCCCTAAAAAATCCCCAAATTTAGTCATGAACAAAAGATTGCTACTCGCCCATAGACCCGAAGGTCTACCTACAGAAGATACATGGAAGCTTGACGTACAACCTATTCCTGAACCAGGAGAAGGTCAATTGGTCGTCAGAAACCACTACGTATCGCTTGATCCAGCCATGAGAATCTGGATCAAAGATGTCCGCTCCTATCTTCCGCCCGTCCAGTTGGGAGATGTTATGCGCGGAGGGACCATTGGAGAGGTAATTGCCAGCAAGCATCCCACATTCAAAGAAGGGATGTATGTGTCTGGTTGGGGAGGAATTCAACAATATACCCTAACAGATGGGCAGGGCATGTTTGCCGTAGACCCAAGTTTAGTTCCCCTACCAACCTACATTGGAGGACTTGGTATGCCAGGTTTGACGGCTTATTTCGGAATCTTTGATGTCTGCAAAATCAAGGAAGGCGATGTGGTTTTGATCTCTGGAGGAGCTGGTGCCGTTGGAAGTGTCGCCGGACAGATTGCCAAAATTAAAGGTTGCTATGTAGTAGGAATCGCAGGAGGACCAGAAAAATGTGCTTACATGAAGGACGAACTGGGCTTTGATGATGTCATCGACTACAAAAATGAGAATATCTATGCTGGCATCAAGCGAAGCTGTCCCAAAGGAATGGATGTGTATTTCGATAATGTCGGAGGAGAGATTCTTGATGCTGCCTTGGCACGTTTGAAGCTCGGTGCCAGAATTGCCATCTGCGGAGCTATTTCTCAATACAATAGCGATGACTTCTATGGTCCTAAAAATTACTCCAATCTGATCAATGTCAGAGGAACTATGCAGGGATTCTTAGTTCTTGATTATGGAAAGAGATACGGAGAAGCAGTTGCTCAAATGGGACAATGGATGGCTCAAGGTAAATTGAAAACACGTGAAGCCATCTATGAAGGAATTGAAAACTTCAATGATACCTTCTTGAGGCTCTTTAATGGAGATAAAAAAGGGAAATTGGTCTTGAAAGTGATTGAGGACTAATTCTTCCAAGAGCAAATGAAAAAGGGGCGTTCACGAAAAACGCCCCTTTTTTTATCCATTCATGCATATAAGCCTAGAATCGGCTAAGGCTCTCGCTCTCAAATGTGCAGGATATCCCTCTGTTGAAATCATCCTTAGGAAAGACTTTTTATTGGGGTATTGCACAATCAGACATTTGTCCCATTCGTTTTCCTCTGGACCTATAAGGGAGGCGAAGGGGGTTCCATAAAACACTACTTTAGCTTCTGATCCTGCAATAAAAGGAGTGGCAGCTTCCATGTAGTCTTTATAGGCTTCTTGGCCGGTCTGACCTGTTTCTTCAACCTTGTCTTTGAATCGAAGAAGGTTGAGCATGAATATGTTTCCATTGTCAGGAAGCGAAGCAAAAGCCTTGAGTTGTTCTCCACGAGGATCGATGTAGCTAGTCATAGGTAAAGGTGATTGTATATTAGTCCGATATTTTGAAGATAACAGTTTTTACCCTTTTGCTTAGGCTTCCATCCTCCTCTTCTTGGGTAAGGATAAGTTCCTTCGCTAAAGGATCATCAAACACCTCCTTTAGGCTGTTGATGGGAGCGAGTGTGATAGCACGCTTGTTGGCTTCCTTATTTAATGCTGAATAGTCAATAAGAGAAAAGGCCTTTTCAAGGTAATGATTAAGCGCAGGTCGATTGGCCAACCTTAGGGTATTGTTGAGGAAACGAGGATCAGTTTTCAATTCTGCTAGGTTCAGGCAATCACAAAGGGCTTCAAATTGCCTTTGAGTTCCTGTACCCAGGATAATTGCCATTTGATCTGAGGTATAAAAAATATCCCCATAGGGAGCGATATTGGGATGTTGACTTCCTTTTCTTTTGGGAAGAATGCCCAAGTTAAGCCAATTGCTTGCTTGATTGGCTAAAGAGGCAACACCTGTATCAAATAAGGAGACGCTTACCTTTTTCCCTTTTCCTGTTTGTTGTCGTTCTAGTAAGGCGAGGAGAATGCCTTGCTTAAGCTGGTGCCCAGAAAGTACGTCCATGAGGGCAACTGGCATCTTCACTGGGTTTCCTGCTGCTTCTCCATTCATAAAAATCCAACCCGTTTCAGCCTGTATCATGGCATCAAAGCCTGGTTTGGGGCTGCCCTCTTCATAGGCGACTACCATTCCATATATCAAGGCTGGATTCAAAGCCGTTAAGCTTTCATAATCGAATCCTAGTTTTTTGTCAGAACCAGCTTTGAAATTTGTTAGGACTATATCTGCCTGAGAAATAAGCTGGAGAATTTCTGCCTTGTGTACAGGATCTGTCAAATCTCTCATCAGAGATTCTTTCCCCCAATTGACGGAATGGTAATAAGCCGAAAGGGAACTTTCCTTAGATTCAACCGGGAGCTTCCATGACCTGGTAACATCTCCCCCTGTTTTCTGATTTTCGATTTTGATGACCCTTGCTCCTAACTCGGCAAAAAACATACCCACCGCAGGTCCTGCCAGAACGCTAGCCAATTCTATGACCAATAAATCTTTGAAATATGCTTCCTGCTTCATCCGTTTCCTTTGATCTATAACATAAGAATTCTCCAAGGTACACCAGCTATTCCATTCCCCCAATCTTTACCCTTGCCTTTGGGAAGAATATTGGAATATCAAGAAAAGTTTACGCATGTAATATTACAGTTCGTGTTGTATTTTTGTTGACTGTATCAGAATCCCCTTCAAAGGTAGAGTGGAAGCCTTACTTTTGTATTGTTAGTAATAATTATGCACGCTTAATAACCTTCATGATAAAGTTTTTTCAGTTCTTCACCCTAGTATTATTCATGTTTTGTGGACTGACTTCCTGGGCACAGGATAGGAGTGTTGGCGTAAGAATTGGGTCCGGAGCGGGAATCACCTTCAGACAGATTATGCCTAATGATGTAGCTCTTGAGGGGATTTTGATGTATCGAAGGGGAGGACTAAGGGTAGTTGGACTAGCTGAGATAAGAAAAGAGATAGGACGATCAAATACCTTTTTTATAGCTGGTGTTGGCGGTCATGCAGGCGTAAATAGATTAACCAATCCAGAAGTTACTTCCTACACAGTCCTTGGATTGGATGGCCTAATAGGGTTGGAATATGTATTTCCAAGAAGCGACATGGCCCTAACCTTCGATTTAAAACCAATGTTTGAAATTCTTCAAGGCTGGAGATTTTCGGGCAATAGTGGAGGCGTCAGTCTTCGATTTCCCCTTGACTAACAGATTAAACTGGTAAGTAACCATCATTTTCATGAGTCCACACCTTCGGGTGTGGATTTTCTATTTGTAGCTATGGCCTCAGGTTTTCCTGCGGAGAACTGTCCTCTAGCTTACGTTTGGTGAGAAAACCTATTCTTCCTCTTTGACTGTCAGGTAAACAGCAATTCTCATGATGAAGGTCCTTTATCATTGCTTATATAATTACCAACCGACTTTCAACAAATAGAATCTATGATCGCACGTAACTTATCTATCCTGCTCTTAAGCTTGGGAATGGTCTATCTAAGTGGATGTATCGGAGATGATTTCGTCTTGGATACTGTAGATCCGACTATCCGAATCATGGAATCCATCGATACCCTGGCTGTTAATGATACCTATCAGTTTTCCTACACCTACCTCAACAATGTCGGAGCTGAAGACAATAGTGTAACCGGAACCTGGTTAAGCAGCAATCCTGAAGTAATCAGTATTGATCAATCGGGTCTTGCGACTGCTCATTTGATTGGTAGGAGTCTAATTACCGTGATGGCAACCAACACAGATGGAGTCATCGTAACTGATTCCATCGAATTGGTAGTGGGAGAAAACACAGTGGCCAGTAATGAGGAACGTACGGGTACTATCCAAACAACCAGTAGTTACACCTTAGAGGGAGACTTCTCTATGCGTGAGGAGAATGGTTTGCTCATCCTCTCAGTCAAGGAGAATTATAGAGCATCCAGCAGTTTACCTGGTTTGTATATCTACTTGACCAACAATCCTAATACAACCTCCGGAGCATTAGAAATCAGCAAAGTAGGCATCTTCAGCGGAGCCCACGAATACCAGATTCCAGGCAACATCTCTCTGAATGAGTATAGCCATGTTCTATATTTCTGTAAGCCCTTCAACGTGAAAGTTGGAGATGGAGAGTTTGACAACTAAACCCACAATCATGAACAAGCAAATCAAATATATTTTCTCGCTAGCTGTCCTCATTTTGGCCTTGAGCACTCAGATGATGGCAGGTGGCCCTTGGCCAAAAGGCAAAGGCAAGACTTATCTCAAATTAGGAGAATGGTGGATCGTTTCTGACCAGCATTTTACAGACAATGGGCAAATTGATCCCAATGTAACGGTAGGTATCTTTAATACCTTCCTGTATGGTGAGCACGGTTTTACGGATCGTTTGACAGGGACGCTTTACTTCCCTTTTGTTAGTCGGACTTATATGAACAACCTTATCTCTTCTACTACGGGAGAGGTCTTGGTACCCGGTGAAGCAATCAATTCGATTGGAGATACTGATGTAGGCTTAAAATACACCTTGACAAAGCCTGGAGCTAAAATTCCAGTTTCTGCATCCCTTGTGTTGGGGCTGCCGTTGGGAAATCCCGGTGGTGGAACGGCCATGAACCTACAAACAGGTGATGGAGAGTTTAACCAAATCGTCCGTTTTGATGCAGCCAAATCCTTTAAGGTGGGTAAAAATAACTCTTACTTCTCGGCCTATGTAGGCTTTAACAATAGAAACAATGGCTTCTCAGATGAATTCAGATTTGGAACCGAATGGGGAGTGAACCTAGCCAATAGTAAGTTGTGGATGATTACACGAGTATTTGGGGTAGAGTCATTTAAGAATGGAACCCTTGGCACAGATGTCAATACCAATTCCATTTTCGCCAACAATACGGCTTTTACTTCTGCCTCTGTAGAAGCAGCCTATTATGTAAGTAAAAAAGTAGGGTTTTCAGCAAATATTACCGGAGCGTTTAGGGGACGGATCATTTTGGCTTCGCCCTCCTACTCCCTAGGCATATTCGCTGATTTATAGATAGTTGAAGTGGCTGTGTGATATCCCGTTGCCTGAAAGGGTGGCGGGATTTAGTTTTTGGTAGTTCCCTATCCGCAGAGACAAAAAAGCCCGATGAAGCAAAAATTCATCGGGCTTTTTATCACTATTCTTAGTTTTACTCTATCTCCAGGATGGTAACAGATTTTGGTGCCAAGCCCATGCTATATCCTAGGGCCATTTTCTTACCTGAGATGATGTCCGTCGCGCTACTTCCAGCTGGAAGAATCTCGCCAAATCTTCCTAGCTTAAGCTCAGTTTCTTTGGTATTCTTATTCAGAACCACCATGACTTTTTTATCATCCATGAATCGGAAGTAAACATAAGTCCCCTTCTCTGGTGCAAAATGCATCGTTTTTCCTTGCTGAAGAACTTGGCTTCCTTTGCGATAATTCAACAGCTTTCTCATGAATTCCTGCATATCCGCTTGTTCTTCCTTTAACCCTATCTCATTGAATCCATCTACTTTATCATTTTCCCAGCCACCTGGGAAGTCAGTACGAATCAAACCATGATCTCCGGGTTTTGCTGTATTCTGTAGAAGCACTTCTGTTCCGTAGTAGATTTGAGGAATGCCGCGTGTGGTCAGCAAATAGCCAATGGCCATTTTGGTAAGGTCGGCATCTTCCTTCAACTGCGTATGGATTCTATCCATGTCGTGGTTGTCTACAAAAGTCATGATGTCCATTGGATTGGCGTAGACAAAGTCATTAGCCAAGCCTTCGTAAAGCTGAATCAAACCAGAACCCCATTCCTCTTTTTTGGTCAAGGCATCTTGAATATTCTGTTGCATAGGAAAGTCCATGGTAGACTTCAAGCAAGACTTATATCCGTCTTTGTTTTGTTTGCCTTGCTGCCAGTAAGCCACCAATAGTGGGTTGTAGCTCCATTCCTCTCCAACAATGCTAAAGGCAGGATACTCATTCATGATCGCACAGGTCCACTCTGTTAGGAAGTCCTTGTCAGGATAAGGATAGGTATCTTGACGAATTCCACCTAGTTGAAGGGTTTCTATCCACCAAATGCTGTTTTGGATAAGGTAGGTTGCCATATATGGATTCGCCTGGTTCAAGTCAGGCATATCAGGTACAAACCATCCTCCCACGTGAATTTTTCTATCTGCTTCAGAAGCATATGGATCTACATTAACTGTTCTGCGGTGTGTGGTCAACACAACAGAATCTGGGTAGTTTACCCAATCCTTAAAGGGCATATCTTCCATCCACCAGTGTAGTCTTCCACAGTGATTAACCACACCATCGAAAATCAGTTTGATATCGCGCTCACGGGCTGCCTGGGCCAATTCGATGTATTCATCCATGGTACCGAATCGTGGATCGGGCTTATAAAAGTTGGTAATGGCATACCCATGGTAAGACCAGGCAGGCATATCATTTTCCAACAATGGGCTAGACCAAAGAGCCGTAAAACCCATTTCATTCATATAATCCAGTGAATTGATGATGCCACGAATATCTCCTCCATGTCTGGCATATCCTGCCTTCCTATCAACTCCCTTTTGACGCATAAAGTCAAAAGAATCATTATTGGGGTTGCCATTGGCGAAGCGGTCAGGCGTAATCAGGTAAATGACATCAGAAGAGTTGAATCCTTGGAATTCATCGCTTCTTCTTTCACGTCCCTTAATCTCATAAGGCCACTTGATTGCCTTTTCTCCTTTTTGCTTAAAGGTAAATTCGAATTCGCCCACTTCAGTATTGGGGTCAACTTCAATATCTACAAATAGGTAATTGGGGCTTTCTGCCTTGTGTGTTTCTGTGATTTCAATTCCGGGATAATCCACCGACACTTCCATCTCACCTACATTGGCTCCCTTTACTAGCAATTGTAAGGTAGAAGTATTCATCTCAACCCACCAATTGGGTGGCTCTACTCTTTCGATTTGTGCATATGCTGATCCTGTTACAAACAACAGAATCACCATCATAAACATGTTTCTCATAAGGTGATTTTTGTCCATCATAGTAGTCTTTCTGGTACAATTGGTGGATCAATCACCAGTGTGGGGGGTATGACTGATCCTTTCGTTATACAAATAACAAAATAAAGATATTTCTCTTGCACTATACAGGGAAGGAAATATGATTTTTAAAGAAATATGGATTGGGTGGCTACTTTATGGATCGACTTTTCTAAACATGTTGACCGTATAATCCAGCAAATCTGTCCCTCCTGCTTTCCCATGACCAGGAACCACAATCTTAGCCTTGGGAAATTGCTTTTTTACCTTAGAAACTGTAGAGGCCCACTCGTTGGTATTGGCATGACCCGTATAGCCTCTGTTCGCTCCTAGGCTTTTTACCATACACCCTCCAAATAGTGCTTTCTCTGAGGGTATATAACCCACAATATTGTCTTGGGTGTGGGCTTGCCCAGGATAGTATAGAATTACCTTTTTTCCCTTGAGCTTAAAACTCATTTTGCCTTCAAATAGGAAATTGGGATAGGGTTTGGGAATTTTATATCGACGGGCCAATTCTGGAGTTAGGCGATTGCTCCAAGATGGAATCTTTCGATCGTGAAAGGACCTAATCCCCCCCATGCAGTCTGGATGAAAGTGGTTCACAACCAGCACCTCTACCATTAGTCCCATACTATCTATCAAGTGATCTAACAGATAATTAGCCATGCTGTCATTTGGGGGCGTATCAAAAATGACACAAGAACCTTTCCGGATAAAAATCATCCCATTCGAAGTAAAAGTGCCAAAGTTTTTGGTCCGCTGGATAGTTTTGTGAACATAGATCGAGGGAGACTTCTCGATCAGGAAGAGGTCAGGAACTATCTCAATCTTTTCTCCTTGCGCATATACAGAAGGAAGCCATGACAGGCAGAGAAGCAGGATATGAAGGGCTTTTTGCATGGATGTTGAGCCTGAATTAGGAAGAATGATCGCTAATAATCAACCACTGGCCTTTGATTTTTTTGAGGACTAGGGTAAAGTATCCTTCTGCATCACCCATGTCTCTTTTGAGGTGGAACTTTCCCAGTAAGTAGGCGGATTTTGGGCCTAGTTTTCTGAATTTTAGGTAGGTAAAAGTCAATTCACCCATGGTTGCCTTATCAGGATAGGAAGTCTTGTATCGTTCGATAGTTGCTTTCCAGCCCTTGTTGACGCCATTGCTACCTACAAACAGTAACTCATCGCTGTTCCAATAGCCCTCCATGAAGCAATCAATATCTCCCTGATTCCAGCCTGTTCGTTGGGATTCCATGACCTCCTTGATAGCAGCTTCATCTGAAGGTTTTAGGTCTTGTGCGAAGGAATAGAATGGCAGAGCCATGAGGCAAATCAACAAGTATCTCATTTCTTTCTTTTTTGAAAGATAATAAAGAAAGCAACATAGTGGGGACCATGTTGCTTTCTAGTAAATACTGCTCGAGTGTTCGCTCTATTTCATCCTTTATTCGGCTTCGACCAGGATGGATTTAAGTTTGCTAGGTCCTTTGGCCTGTATGATATATACTCCCTTTGGCAAGTCCTTCCTAGAGAAGCTGGCCATGTCATTTCTTGTAGTTTTACTTTGAATAACCTTACCCGAGATGTTCAGCAAACGGATTTCATACGGCTCTTTTTTCTCATTTTGAAACGCAATTGATACCTCATCCATAAATGGATTAGGGAAGGCTATGGCCTCCAATTCTGTGAAAACTGGTGTCTGGCTGAGAACAACGGTTGTATCATCTGGAAGCAAGCTTGACATGGGAGAAACAGGGATGGTTCTAACCTGCCCAACTTTAAAAGGATCTTCATATCTGGGATCATCCAGAAACCAGGTGTCAGTTAAGGTTTTGAGGAAACTTATCAAGTCTTCTTTTTCTGTTTGGGTGAAATTAAACTTCCTAGGCAGTCCAGTATTTGAGTCAATAAGTTCGGGTGCCAAATTGGGGTTGTTTTGGATGCCAGTACTGTAGTGGTCTATGACTTCTTCTAGGGTATTGAATCTTCCATCATGCATGAAAGGACCCGTCAATTCAATGTTTCTCAAAGATGGAGCTCTAAACTTACCTTCATCCCACGCCAAACCGGTACTGGCTCCTAGGCCTAAGTCAGTATTGACCAGATCAAGTCCATTATTAGAATGGAATAAAGAAACGAAATTACCTGTCGCGTGGCAGTTGATACAACCTGATTGAATGAACAAACGATACCCTCTGTTTTCAGATTGACTAAAAGATGGGAAACTGTCTATGGTTGGGAAAAAGAAGAAGAAAGCCTCCGTTCCGCTTTGTTGGAAATTGGTTTCGGCTGCAATGTCAAACTTACTATTTCGAGAAATAAAAGATCTTACAAACTGCCCAAGGGCTGAAAAGACTCGATCGGAGGTAATGGCGGGATCGCCAAAAGCATCTGTAAATAAGCCTGGGTAATAGCCAATAGTTTGCAAGCGTTGAACCAGCGTATCAAGGTGCATGCCCATTTCTTTGCTGGAGGTAATTGCCGTTTTTACCTGATGCTTAAGAGTATCTTCATCACCACTCCAAAAGAAGGCTTGAAGGGGTTGAAACCTTGCGTTGGCCAAGCCTATGGAGTTCCTGTCTGTCAATTGATTATTAATTCCATGACTAAAGCGTGCTGAATCAGAAAAACCAAAAGCTGCATCGTGGCAAGAGGCACAGCTGACTTGACTATTGATGGATAACTCTGTGTCATAGAACAGAACTCTCCCTAGGGTAGCTCCTTCGTCTGTAAGCGTATTCGTGGGTGGGTTGTATTCAAAGAAGCCCGTCGAGTCACCTCCTATGTGTTGGGGAATCCTGATACGACTGTAATTGTAGGGGCTGGAAGGAAGTAAGGGAAGCAGCTGACTCATGGCGTGTTCAGTATCATTCATAGTTCCCTTGGCAGTAGGTATACTAGGAATGGCCGCCCAAATCAAAACTGATATTCCAAGGATAGTGGGAAGTAATAGCTTTTTCATGGTAAAGTGGTTTGGATTGTGATAGTAAACAATATACTCTTTTTGTTTGACGGATTCTGTGTTGAAAATGCTGCACTTTTCGAGTCAACAAACTTTCTGGGTATCCCTTTTATATTTTTACCGTCATATCTTGTGTGGTAAAAGATTATCTCATTAGTTTTGATCTAGCTTTCTATAGAGAACATCACACAGCTTCAAATTTTATCCCATGGACAAGGAATCCTTCCTCCAGCAACTGCGTCAGCACCTAAGCGATGGTAATATTTCTGCCACTCTGAAAGATCTTCAAAGTCTCTTTCTTCAAACACCTCTGTTGAACCAAAGCCTGATGAAAATGCCTGAATTTTCTAAGATAGTTCAGCAGGTTCAGGGAGGATTGATCAGTTTCGAGTCAAAAGGATTAGAGAACAGAGTCAACATAGAAAGTCTTCATCCTCTTTTGGATCAAATAGAAAACCTGTCTTGTGAGCCTGAATTAGAGGAGGAGATGAAAGAGGCCATGGACATCCTTGCAAGCAGGAATATTCTAAAAAAAAAGGCCCCTTATCCTGGAAGCTCTTCCGAAGAGGTAATTGAGACGCCAGTTTTCCCAGTTCCTGAGGATAACAAGCGATTGAAGGTATTCATGGCAGTGATTATTTCTCTTTTTGTGGCGGCTATTGTGTTTGGACTATTCAGGTACCAAAGCCTGAAAAAGGCCGAAAAAGCAACAACAGAACAGCTTCAAAACGACTAGCGTAGCCAGAATACTCTAGTCATAGCTGAAGATATAGGAGAAGTCCCATTCACCTCGAATAATGTATGTAACGTCTCGTAACCATTCTTCCCTTTCAAATTGATAGAGCTTTTTATCAGAGAATGGCCTGACTTTTTTTGAGCTATTTAAGGGATAGAGGTACCAGCTTAATTTCAAGCTAGAAAAATGTAATGTTTCTTATCAAGCGGTCCAGTAGGTAGTCAGGGCCTCATCAATAGCTGGAAAATCAAATTCAAAAGCTCGGTTTGGCTGGTTCCGGACATAAATCAGGAAAGCTCGAACAGCTTGGCGTTGAGCTTCATGTAGGATTGCGAATCGTTGACGATTGTAATCTGAAATATCGGTTAGGTGAAAAAGAAGGCTTCCTGACACTTCAACTGCCCCTTGATCCAATACTAGGCACATATAAGCTGGAAGGTGAAACCTAAGGCCCATATCATCATAGAATGACAATCCACCAAATGCGGAAATTTCTGCTAATTCAGGATCTTGGATCAACTTTCTCCAATCGCGCTTTTCATCACGTTCTCTTGCTTTTTTGCGCGCCTCTAGGCTTCCAAAATCATCAATCTCAATCGTTTCATGAAGACTTACCCCATTTCCTAATATCACCTGATCGAAGGCTTCATGGATGAGGGCTAACAGCTGTACTTTTTGTAATTGATAATCAGGCATTAGCATGATAAGGTTGGAAATACTAGGATTAGCTGAAGGTCAAATAAAAAAATGAATACCGAGAATAAAAAAGGGACTCCCTGAATGGAAGTCCCTAATTTAGGTCAGAAAAGTTGATGAAATTATTCGTGTGCCATTCTTACCACTTTGGGAGAGAATTTTCCGACGATATCAACTAGATCTTCCTGATAGGCCATTACCTGACGGATATCCTTGTAGGCGATGGGTGCCTCATCTGGTCCTCCTCCAATTAGCGTAACACGCTTTTGTTGAAGGAGTTCCTTCATGCCGTGGCGGGTGATCTTGGTCTTGGCCTTGCTACGAGACATCAAGCGTCCAGCTCCATGAGAAGCAGAATTGATTGATTCAGCCTTGCCCTTTCCGCGCACGATAAATCCGGGATCAGTCATAGATCCAGGGATGATTCCCAAAACACCTTTACCAGCAGGTGTGGCGCCTTTACGATGGACAATTACATCTGTCCCATCAGCCAGTTTCTCTTTCCACGCAAAGTTATGATGGTTTTCCACCATGAATAGGGGCTTTTCACCCAGCGCTTTAGAGATTCTCTTATGGATATGGTGATGACAAGCAGAAGCATAATCTCCTGCCAGGTTCATCGCTGCCCAGTATTCCATCCCGGCTTCAGAACCCATATCCAACCAAGCCAAATGCTTGGCGACCTTAGGAAGACGCGTTTGTTGCATCGCTACCTTGGTATAGTGAGATGCGATTCCTGCCCCAAGTCCTCTTGAACCAGAGTGCGAAAGCAAACCCACGTAAGTACCCAATGGAAGTCCCCATTCGTTGTCAGGGTCAAGGATGTCTACCAAACCAAATTCCACGAAGTGGTTGCCCCCTCCAGAAGAACCGATTTGTTTCCATGCCTTTCCATGAAGACGCTTAGCTACTTCAATGTACTTGAACTCTTCTCTTTCAAGGACTTTATCATCCATAGGCTTGTCTGGTCCAATACCTGCTCCAAAGAAGGTCTCTGTTCGTAGGTGGTTGACCAATTGATGCGTATGTCTTCCGATAAATTCCTTGTTCAATCCGTAGACTGAAAGACACATTCTGCAGCCGATATCCACCCCTACTGCATAGGGAATCACGCTGTCTTCTGTAGCCAATACGCCACCGATGGGAAGTCCATATCCTTGGTGTGCATCAGGCATCAAAGCCGCTGCGCGGGTGATAGGAAGCTTGGCTGCGGTATACATTTGGTTCATGGCTCCGTGCTCAATTCCCTCTTGTCCCCATACTTCAAAGTGAATGGGTTTTTCGTGCAATTGGGGTAGGGCAGGAGCATGCTCCACAAGTTCAGGTGCTAATGCCTTGGCAGCAGCGCCTAGGATGTTATGCTTGATGAAGTTTTCAGGACGTTGGAGCAAGGCTTGTAGGATTTCCAGTTTCGCCTCACGGCCCTTTTTGTCGTAGGCTTCATGTGTCATCGCGACCATTGCCTCACGAAGAGCTGTCCCTTCCTCAAATCCGATTCGAAGCAAATGCTTCTTCTTAATCTTTGCCATGATATATGCGTTACAAACCACTAAGGTGGCTGGGAGATGAATAAGTTGATCATCAATCCCATTGGTATAGATCTTTTGTCAATTTCTCCACCCACATCTCTGATAGATCTGTGGAGGTCTTTTTGTAGCCATTGTAGCCCATGGAGAAGGTTTCATAGGGAATCTCAAGGAAATCCACTATCCTTTTGGTCCAACCTTCTACATCTAGCAAGAAGTCCTCATACACAATGGTAAGAGGTGTGATCTTATGCCGATTGAAAAACTCTTGAACATATGCCTCTTTGACATTGGTTTGTCGCAAGAGTGTTTTCAGGGCTTCCAGGTCGTATTTCTCTTCATAAAATGAAGCATCATTGCGATGGCTTTCGTCTCCTTGGAGATGCCAGATATTGTCCTGTATGGCTTTCCACCATGAAACTACCTGCCTGATTTTGTTCCTTCTCGTGAGGTAAATAAAGCTGCAATTGGGAAACATATCTTCCCAAACGGTAAGCTCATCTACCTCAGGCCCAAATCCTTGCAATTCTCTTAACTCGTTGACCCAAGCTGGGTAATAGGTGCCGTGAAGATCATGTTTGACTCCAAATACGCCATTGTCCCCAATACCTTGTTTCCATGTTTCATTTCTGAGCCCTTCATAATCTGTTACTCCATACTTCTCTCGAAGGTTTTTGTCTTGCATCAAATTGAAGTGCTCTCCGGGTATTCCGGCTATTCCTGTTGACTTCAGGCACTCACAAATAAATGTTGAGCCCGATCGCTGTGTCATCAGGATTCTATATGTTTTCGTGGGTTTCATGATTTTTAAACTTAAAGGGTGAAATATTGATAAAAGAGGATGTTCTTATCGAACAATGCTGTACATAAATACATCTCGTTCTTTGGGTTCTAGGTGATCTACGACCACATAGTTTCTCAATCTGCCTTCTCGTTCCATGCCACATTTTTCCATGAGTTTCCATGAAGCTGTGTTGTCCACATCAGCAATAGCATCAACTCGACAGATGGATTCATCCTCTAAGCTTCTTGCTATCACCCCTTTGAGGGCTTCGGTCATGTACCCTTTCCCCCAGTAAGGCTTACCAGATGCATATCCTATGGTGATGGTGCCCCCTTTTTTGTCAATGCCAATGGTCCCCATACATTTTTGGGATTCCTTGAGGTGAATGGCAAATTCGATGAATTCTTTTTCAGCCATCCTTCCGATTGCCTTTGAAATAAAAGCGTAACTATCGTCTATAGATTTATGAGGGCTAAAGCTGAGGAATCGAGTTACCTCTGGTTGAGAAGCATATTCAAATATATCTTCAGCGTCTTGCCAGGAAATGGGTTGGAGGATCAGTCTCTCCGTGTGTATAGGATTTTGGTTCATATGGATGGTTTATGGGGAAAGGAAGAGGGCTATATCACAAAGTCTCTTCTTCAATCAATATAGCCTGTTCTTCCTTTCCTGTACAACATTAGCTCATCAACAAATAGGGTTTCCAGCTTTGATCAATCTTTCCGGAGAATTGACTCAGGAACATGATAAAGCTAGGTCTGTAAGGTTGAGTCTTCAGCTCCAAGCCTGAATCTTGCAGATCTAGGTCTCCCTTTTTGGAGTTACACTTGTAGCAGGCAGTTACCAGGTTGTTCCAGGTAGTTCTGCCACCTTTTGCTCGTGGAATAACGTGATCAAGGGTTAGTCTCTCACGACTACCACAGTAGACACATCGATTGCCATCACGCCGAAAAATATTATGACGTGTCAGGTTAATCTTCTTGTAGGGCAGATTGACATAGGAGGTTAGCCTGATCACAGAAGGAAAATCAAATTCAGCTTTAACTGTTCTAATTTTTTGATCTGTGTAGGTCTCCACGGTATCTGCTTTCTTTAGCAGGACTAGTATAAAGGCCCGCTGAAAGTCCACCAAACTGATAGCCTGGTAGTCCTGATTAAGTACCAGTACCTGATTCATATTGAAATAATTAAAGGTTGGTGAAATAGCGGTAGCGCTCAGGGCATCGCCTTAGCACGCTACCACCTTGATGTTATTTTCCGAAGCCCAAGCCAGGAGCCATTTTTGTTGATCCTCCGTAGGGGATGCGTTGAAACGCCCTTTTGCTTGAACAACCTCTTTTCGTTCTGTGAGCTCAATGGTCAAGCTTTTTGCGGTTTGTCCACCTTTGAACTTGGTGAACATGCTCCAAATCGAAACTTCTCCTGCCATACAGCTTTCGATGTAGGAATCCACACAGTGTCCCATTAGCATGGCTTCCTGCTTTAGTTCGTTGGAGTTTTTCAAGGGGCTGATAAAAATTTCCTCTTTGCCCAGTTTTTGGGAGAAGGGAGAAATCTTCCTTGCCCAATCAGGATAAGCCTCTTCGGGTCTCATACAGTATAATTCAGCCCAGGTATGCGCTTCCTTTATTAGGTTTTCTAGCTTTCTACCTGTAATCTGAAAATTGGGATGAGTTTTCAGGGGCATGGGACCATAAAACTTCTGGTTGGGACGGTTGTCAAAACCGAACTTGACCGCATCAATGTAGTTGATTAACAGGGCCAAAAAGTCTCGGTTGTGGATGTTATGTAACTTGACAAAAGTCCATACAGATCGCCAGAAAGGGACATCTTGAAAATCCTTACACATTCGGCACTTGCTGACTACATCCCATAAGGCAGGATTCTCTGTTATGGTAAGTACCTCTGCTTCCCTCAATAATATCGGGAGGGAAGTCCCATACTTATCTCGGATGATATATGATTCCATTTTCCGCGTAACAGGCATGGGAAGGTTGGGCAGTTGTCGAATTTTTCCTCCTGAAATCAAGTGGATATACGCAACTGCTGACTCAAGAAGGTAGAATCCTAAAAGCTCCTTGTAAAATACTTTAGGGAGTTTCAGCTTGTCATGCTTCTTGAATAAATAATCAAAAAGGTGCCTTGTCCTGAAATGGCGCTTCGTTTTATAGCCCGGATCCCTCCATTCAAAAGGGGGACGAACGAATTTGTCCTTATTCTGGAGCAGAATCCTTATGTATCCTGGACTTAGAAACTGTTTCCACGTCGTCGGAATAGGGTCTTTCCTCCAGTGAACATCCTGCCAATCAATGGCTTTTACCATGAATTCGTCAAACTCATATTGCTTGATATCCAAATCCGGATCAATTCCCAAGAAGGACCTATCAAATTGCAATTCGTAAGGACGATGATCAATACCAAACTTAATGGCATCAATATAATCTAATGCAAGAAAGATGAATTCCTTCTCGTCCACATCGTTTTCAATAAAGAAAAGCCATACATCTCTCCAAAACGCTGGACTTTCAAGGCTTCGGCCAGCTCTCTTTTGAATGATGAGGTTGGCTAATAGCATGCTTCCTCCCAAACCAAGTATTTCAGCTTTCCTTACTGCCTTCTTAAAGGAATAGATAGCCGAGATCGCGTTAAATTCCTTTTCCATTTCTGCTGAAAACGAAACAGGGAATTTCGGAAGGGAAGTCATAGGTTCCCCCTTTGCTAACAGCATAAACCAATCCACATAATACCCCATTCGCTGGGTAAGAATCTCTTTCTTAAGAATGGGATGAATGTTCTTTGGCTTTCTTTTACAAAACAAATGCTGCAGATAAGCTTCCAATCTGTCCTCATCTGGACATGCTGGACCGGGATCTACAAAGTTTTGTGGCTTCCCTACCCACTTATCCTTCAAACTATTGATTTTTAGGTGAAAGACGATGGATAGGAATGGCAAAGCTTCGGCATCCTCGATGGGGGCAGTCTCTTCCTTTGGGTTGTGGTCTGCCTGATTAATAAGGCGAACTATCAGACCAAGAAGCCCCAAGACCAAAACGTACATACTTATATGGAAATACCCTGTACATGCAAGAAGGTGCAAAAGAAGGTACCCAAAAAGCCCTGCCAAGACACGAGATTTTCTCTCCCTCTTTTGTGTTTCCATGATGGTGTATTAATAGGTTACAAATTTTCGAATCCTTGAATATTGATCCCATGAGCTAAAGCCCATTTTTTCAACACCCAGCGAGCATTTGCTGGAATTGGCCCATTGGCCATGCCTCTCACTTCTTCGAATTCAATCGAAGAACCTTTATGCACCGCAATTGTCAGAATGTGCTTCATCTGACCTTGTTCAAGAAGCCTCATGCTCCATACACTTTTGTTGTATACTTTGTTGAGGGCAGCATGCGTACCCACACAATTTCTCATCGCCTTTCCCTCCTCCCATAATTCATGGGTATTGGTCAAGGGAACTACATAAAATGTTTTCTCATCCATGGCCATGGACCATTCTGGAATGTCCTTGGCCCAATCTGGGAGTAATTCAACCGAAGGTTCCCAATAGGTTTCAAACCAATCAAGAACTTCCTCCTTGAACTTTTTGTAGTTTCTCCCAGTCAGTTCTAGATGGGGTTTGGTCAACAAAGGCATCTCTCCTCTTTTGATATCATGTGGCCGATTGTCAATACCAAATTTTTGAGAAAGGATATAGTGTATGGTAGCTGTGACCGTCCTTTTATCCTCCTCTTGATGAAGGGCCAAATAAATCCAGGTCCTTTGCCAGAAATCTGAAAAATCACGAACAAAGGGACCAGTTTGGTCCGTAACCACATCGGCTACTACTTCATGAGCACCCAAACTCAGGATATGAGCAATTTTCAAGCTGATATAAAATCTATTAAGCTCAGTAGAACGCCTGATCATCGAATACTTTGGCGGTCCAGAATTGAGCTCAGTTATCAACTTGGCCATTCGACGGGTGATCTTGGTCGGAAAGACATCTAATTGATACAACTTTCCCCCAAACCTGAGATGTAGAAAAACATCAAACAGAAGCTGCGATGACAGTGTCTCCAGATAATTGAAGTAAACAGGATGGAAAAAAGTCTTTCCCTTTTGAATCAGGAAAATGCTAAATTCCTCCAGACAACTCTCAAAAGTAGGAATAACACCCTCCTTATCTTTGATGAAGGCTTGATAAGCGTGGAGTAGATTGTTGAGACCATGATCCTTCATGAGCTTTGCTAGCTCATAAGGGTCAAAAAAATCTTTGTCCAAGAATGAAGAAAGTTGGTGAGACCTTTTGTAAAGTTCGTTTGGCTTGTAGGAGAATATATGAAAGTCATGATCAATTCCTGTGAATATGCGTTTACCAACTGACATGTTGAGTCTAGCATAGGGTTGAAATTCCTCCATCACAAGGGTCATGAAGTACTTTACAATGGGATGAATCCTATTGGCTCGCTTAATGTTGTGTTTGGCGAGATACCCGATGATATCACAAAAATGTTGTTCGTATGTTGGATTTACAGGCGCATTTCTTAGATAAGGCCATAGGAGAACAAAAGTAGACTGGTTTCCTCCTAGCCCTAAGACCTGTGCCTTCCGAATGAGCATGCTAAATGCATAGGTTTCTCTCAACTTATAAAACTGCCTTTCTATGGCAGGATTGACAAAGAAGGGAAAGCTTGCTAGCTCAGTTAATTTTCCACCATTGATCAAATGGATAAACCATTCAACGGATGGTTTAAATTTGCCTGTCACGATTGTCTCCACCAAAGCAAAAGGAAGCTTTGAGGGAACATCCTTCGCAAACAAGTAAACCAAATACGCATATCTATCTTGGTGTTTCTTGTGTTTCAAGTTGATGGTATATGTCTGAGAGGGGGAAAATTTCATAGGGTCTCTCAGGATGTAGTGCTGATTCGCCCGAATGCCAAGATGGATTTTTTCATTAAGGAAGTTCCTGAAAGGCATGTAAAAGCGTTTTTCTGGTACTTCTTTTTTCATATTTAGTGTGATCAATTGATATATGAAGGAAGCCGAACAGCACGTGGCTATTCAAGACTTCCTTCTTGGGGAAAGTTGGTGTGTTGTTTCTGATGAAATTTAAGACTCCAGGCTCAACCTGAGCGTATTTTCCTTGGCCCACTCTTTCAAATAGACCAATTCTTGAGGTTTTGCTGGACGATTGTCGTGTCCCAAAGCCTGAACGATACAGTCTGGTTCGTGTATTTCGATGGTTAATAATCGCTCTTCCTCGACTGTATGAGGATTGCTCCGCATTGACCAAATAGAAGAGGTCCCTACAATACAGTCGGATGCATATTCCGCTACACAATGGTTCATCGCTTCCCCCTCTTGGTATAAATCCCTCTTTGTCAGAAGAGGTAGGATACCTACTGTACCCCCTTGGGGAAGAGAAAGATGTAAGGGCTGAATAGATTGGGCCCAAACGGCTTGCATGCCCAAATCGAGTTGATGAACTTTTTCAGACCAGACTGTAGCTTCACGAAGAAGTTTATTGACGTTCCTTCCTGTAATCTCAAATCTCGGATGGGCTGTGATTTCAAGAGGAATGGGATCTCCAAACTCATCGTAAAATGGCTTTTCGAATTTTATGGTCTGGATATAGCCAATAATATTGTCTACATCCCATTTGTTTCGGATATCATGATGGATCAAATACGTCCATACAGATCTCCAAAAAGTGGGATATTCAAAATCTGACCATTCTGTTTTTAGCGCTACAGCATCGATTAATTCTCGGCTACCTCCCAGTCCTTTGATTTCCGCTCTTCGCAGCTCGATAGGAAATGTAAATTCAAATCTGCTATGTAGCAGGGCTTGTTCCATTCTTTTAGTTAAGGGAATGGGAAAGCCCTGTAATTTTCGCAGTGGAACTCCCTGAGATGCTTGGACAAACCAGCCGATTGCTTTGGCTGTTTGCATGCTCTGAGCAGCCAAATGGATGGCTTTAGGCACCTTATGATCTGCCTCGAAAAGATGGCTCAATAAATCCATAAGGAGGAGGTGATCATAGACATGATCAGGGATCTGCCAATCACCCGGATGACGAATATATTCGTCTTGGTAACGAAGTACCTCTTCCACATAGCTAGGTTGTAAAAACAAGCCCCAAATCATTTGGGGTTGATTTTTCCAGTTCTTATAAGCCCTTTGTAAGGCGATTTTTTTGAGCCATCCTTTAGTTCTAACTTCTTGCCCATTCCCTTCTTCTTGTTGAATTGGGTTTGACAAAACCTTGTAGATACCTTGAATGAAGGCTTTCAGAGCATAGAAAAAGAGAAGTAAGAATAGCAGGGTGAAAGGATGTACGAATCCTTCCTGGCGTGCGATTTCATATATAAAGTTTGAAAGTAATAAAATGATATATACACCGAAGATGAGATACAAAAAAGAGCCAAGTCTTGGTAAAAAGACTGGGAGCTGAATCAGCTGTGTCCACTCATTTCTCTTCATAATTGTGCAATATGAAAGGTTAGATAAAGGAGTTGATAGGGAAAGCCCCTATCAACTTATTTCAGTCTTCATTTTCGGCCTCCTCATAGGTCAATCCTTCAGCTGTCATCCACTCTGCCAGCACGGCTCTTTCCTCTTGAGAGGGAAGGCGGTTGGCAAAGCCTCTAGCTTGAAGAATGGCCATAGACTCGTCTACTTCAAGGGTGAGGAGCTTTTTGGGTGCTTCATTTTCATCAAATCGAATGGAAAGTGACCAAATTGAGCTTATCCCTTGTTCGCATTCCTCGATGTAGGTACCGACGCAATGGCTCATGATTTTACCTTCTTCCACCAAGGCTTGTTCATTTAACAAGGGGATAATAGAATAGAGCTTGCCATCGCCATGATTGACTTCAAAGCCTTTTATCTTTCTGAACAGTTTATTGTTTTTGAAGCTGGAGGTACGGCTGAGTTGATCCAGCCAAGCATAGGCTTCTTTAAGTAGCTTCTGAAACTTTCTCCCCTTCATCTTCATGTTAGGTTTAGGAGGGGGGAAAGAACGGTAACTGCCATTGGATTGAAGGATTTTCTGTCTATTGAATTTTAGGTGTTGAACATAGGTCAGCACGACCAATAACTCTTCACGTGTAAACTCAGGCTCATTGGCCAACCAGGTAATGACTTGCTGCCAGAATTCTTCTTCTTGCTCGGATGTGTTTAGTACACGAGCATCACCCAGAAAGCTTTCAGCTATATGCTGTGCAAGTTCAGGTCGATCTCCGATGCCTTGGACTTGAGACCATCTGAGGTGCTTGATCAGCCCAAAATTACTTTTCCCTGTCAGAAAGGTATGAGCCATTTTTTTCGTTAGGCGAAAGGGAAGCCATTTAAATGTTCTGACGTTGTGGCCTTTGCCTAAATGAATAAACATCTTCAAATAGATATCGACCTGGCCCCATTCTGGATATTGCATGCAGGAGGGGATGGGATAAGATGCGAAAAGGTGTTTAAGCAATTCGATGCTTAATTTCCCATAGGGGTCATACCATTTGTTATCGTTTTTATACTTCTTGAAATTGAAGCTTGAAAGGGGACGCAGAAAGGACTTCTTGTATTTAGCTAGACTTCTGTACAACCTTATGTTATACATTTGAATAGTGAAATCCTCTGGAAATCCCAATTTTAGAAGGGGCCTTTGACGGCGAGCTATCTGCCTGGCTTCGTTTTTTTGAAAACGACGAGTCCGCCCTCTCTTCTTACCTTTTTGAAGGAGGTTCAGGATCATTCGCTCATTGGCTTCAAGCTGTACCATCATGGCGCGTCTTTTGTCGCGATTTGCCATGAATTAAGCATAATGATTTTAGTATGGGCACATGTAGAAAGGTTCTTAGGAGGAAGCTTTCAACAACTTCCTTCAGGAGCGTTTCGGAGTCCGAGGTAGGCGCCTCAAGCGCCTTAACCGAAAAACTGCTTGTGATGAAGAATAATGCATACCAAATACATGCTTAAAATGAATAAAGATACATGCACCAGATCTATTGAAGTCTGATGAATGTTATGTGAATGTAAATATTGACTGATTGGAATATTTTTTTGCTTGATGCAGAATGGATCAAATATATATCCTATATTTACAGCAGTTAAGGAAAATATTTCTATGCGCGTAATATTATTTGCACTGACTATTTCCTTCTGCTCTGCCATTTTTGCCCAAACAGATCCCGAGTTTTCTTTCCAACTGAAAATCAGAGATGCCCTTGGATACGAGGACAGCATTACGCTTGGCTATGACTCGGAGGCCAGTCTTTTGATGGACCCCACTTTTGGAGAGGTTGACATGAGTGCCGAACCCTTTGATAGTTTGATTGATTTAAGAGCTTGCCTGGCTTCAAATCCTATGCAAGGTCATAGCAAAAAGCAATTTGTCAACTGGACATGTAATTCTCCTTTTCCCTATCTGATCATTGGTATATGCTTCCACGCCAAAAACTATCCTGTTAAGTTATCTTGGAGCAGACAGGCTTTTTATCAAGAGGGGGAAAGTTGTCATGACAGTACAACACTTGTCAATGACTTTCTATATTTCAATTTTCCCATTCCCAGCTTTCAGCCATCTATCATGTCCGTTGACTCAGGCCTGATCATTACCCAAAAGGAAGGAACTAGTAATTTTCAAGGGAGCCTAACCAGTGGCCAGCAGGACATTATCAATGTAATGTTTTTAGGCTGGGTTGATGGACAAACCCAATCTCCCACTACTTCCTTAGAAGATAGCTGGGCGAGTCAAATCAAATGTGTTCAGGAAGGAAAAGACTTAGCTATTACCATTCCGAAGGAGGGGAACATGAATGATGTACAGATCACCCTCATGGATATGATGGGAAGGGAAGTAAGAACGGTTATTAACCGGAGTTCTGAAAAGATCCTCTTGAGGACAGAGGGATTTTCGAGTGGTTACTACTTCCTGAGTATGACAAATACTAAGGGAGAACACTTCATGAGAAAAATATCATTAAGATAAAGGGGAAGGCAGGGTCAAGAAGCCTGACCTGGCTGGATTTCCCTGCTTAGGCGGTCTACAGCTACCTTTGCGTCGTGTACTCGTGCACCCGTCATCTCAATGTATCGTTTCATTGCAGGAATTTTTCCTTTGTAAGTCAGTAGGTCAAGGATGTCCTTCTCTAACTTGGGTTCTATCGGCTTATATTGTACTCTAACCATTTGAATAATAGTATTGGGGGCACGTTTGCAAAATCTGATGTTGTATACCTTGCAGCTTTGGTTGCTCAGTAACAACTTCTTCAAATATGGTACAAATACCCTCGTATTAGAATGAGTAGCCGTTAGGCGGTCAGGATTTGGTGATAATTTGTCAATTCCTGCTCACGGACGGAAAGCACTCGTGAATGGTCAATTTACAGCCTCAAAGGGAGGATAAATTTACATGAACTGGATTATTTAGTCCTTATTTTTTTGAAGTCATCTGATCAATCAGTCTTTGAATTAACATTGAGGTAATCCTACGGTTGCATTCTGACTTCTCTAAAAGGTAGAATTTTAGCTCAGCAATAGTCATCATCCCACAAACTATACCGAAGAGTTGAGCTCTTAAAGCACGATTGGTCTTAAGGATATGAGTCAGTGTATTGGCTTGTTTATCAGCCGCTTGTTGACTGAGGATCTGCTTATGGGCCACAAGCCATTCTTCAACAACTAAGACGAATACATAATTCTGAAGCTTAAGGATGGGCCTTAGGCATTCGTTCTGAAATCGTTCATGTTGATTGCTCTCAGTAGCACTTAGGTTCAAACTTGGTCTTACCTCTGTGATTAGCTGATCTCTATTTTCCATTTTCAACCAACTATTTTTCCTACTTTATGTTTCATTGCTCTTCGTCCCCAACCACCCAATCCCACATCCGGACAAAAGAGCGAGGCACGCCAGGTAGGATTCGAACCCACGTAAAACAGTTTTGGAGACTGCTGCCCAACCACTAGGCGACTGACGTGTATGAACTATGGCTTCAGGCCAACACCAGAAATGATGGATATTGCACTTCAGATGTTGTCATCCATAGCTCAGTTTGATCTTGATTCAAAGGCATGGAGCGGATTTTATGCCGCGTCATTCTGTTGTGCATCATCATGGTGATGATGGTGTTGATGAAGTTTCTCATAGTATTGAAGGGTAAAAGTTTCAAAAAAGGGCGACCGACGGGAATCGAACCCGTACCTCCGGAGTCACAGACCAGCGCGCTTGCCGTTACGCTACGGCCACCATATAAATAGACAGTTGCGGGCACAGGATTCGAACCTGTAACTTGGGATTATGAGACCCATGAGATGCCGTTTCTCTAACCCGCAATCTAACATCCGGTGAGGATTCACCGGATGTGATGCATATGGACATATGCGAAAGGTAGTTTCCACTTGGGGTGCACCAGACAGGAATCGAACCTGCATCTGCTGGATGGCGACCAGCTATCCTGAGCCATTAGACCACTGATGCATAGGCAGATGAACGGGCATCTACAACCCTTAAGAGCACCAGGCAGGAATCGAACCTGCATCATCTGAGTGGAAGTCAGGAATCTTAAGCCATTGGACCACTGGTGCTTATTGTGAAAGGAGAGGAAGTGACGGGACTCGAACCCGCACATCCCTTTTGGGGGAATACTCGATTAGCAGTCGAGCGCCTTACCAATTCGGCGCACACTTCCAAAAACTGATAGAGATAGGACCTTCCTACCGGCTTTGTATAGATTTGGATTACCTCCCTTCATGTAGCTTTTTCTATCAGCATGGCGCATAAGGTAGGATTCGAACCTACAACCAACTACTTAACAGGCAGCCGCTCTACCATTGAGCTACTTATGCTTAAAAAAGATGGAACTCCCGACAGGATTCGAACCTGCAACCTACGGGGTAGAAACCCATTGCTCTCAGTCCATTGAGCTACAGGAGCTTGCGGAGAAGGAGGGACTCGAACCCCCATGTCCAAAAGGACGGCTGTTTTCAAGACAGCTGCAATAGCCATTCTGCCACCTCTCCGATTAATATGTGGCAACCCCGAGGAGAATCGAACTCCTATTCCTTCATAGAAAGTGAAGTGTCCTAAGCCATTAGACGACGGGGCCGTATGAAAAAGGCAGCATTTCTATTAAGTCCTGCGTCTTTACAGAAATCACAGTTAATTACTTACCATATGAACCTTAAAGCATTAGCAGCAGCAAGTATCATCATCGTGAGCCTTACTTCTTGTGCGCCTCAACCTCCCTTTGTACCTGATGATTTTGAAGAGGTAAACCTTGCCAGCAATGAGCTAGGATTCAGAATGATGGAAAACCTGGATGAGGAGCAGGAAGAAGATAATATCTTTATTTCGCCCCTGAGTATTTCTACAGCATTGAGCATGGCAGCCAATGGTGCAGAAGGAAGTACCCAGCGACAAATGTTTGAAGCCATGGGATACTCTCAGCTGAGTGAAACTGAAGCGAATGCGCAATACAAAACCTTATTAGAGGTACTGGACAAAACCGATCAAGAAGCTGTTCTGAAACTTGCCAATGCCATCTATTATCGAGAAGGTTTTCCTGCCGAAGCTGATTTCCTGCAACAAACCACAGATAATTACAATGGTGAAATCGAAGAAATTGACTTCAGTGATCCTGCTGCCAAAAATACGATCAACCAATGGGTGGAGGACGAAACGGAAGAGCGTATCAAAGATATCGTTTCTGAAATCAAGGATACGGATATGATGTTTCTAATTAACACCATTTACTTCACAGGTCCTTGGACCAATGGTTTTGATGAACGCTCTACCAGTATCCAAAAGTTTGATACAGGAACGGGTTCAGAAGTGGATGTTGAGATGATGTTTCAGGATGCCACCTTTGCTTACTACGATGGAGGAAATTTCGAAATGGCCAGCTTTCCTATTGGCAAAGATGAAGGTCGATTTTCGCTCGATGTTTTTTTGCCCAAGGAAATCAAAAGGTACACTGAAATTCTTTCCTTCTTAAGTGCTGAAAATTATAGCAATGTGATTGATTCTCTCTCAGATCCTACTAGGTTGATGGTTACCTTCCCTAAGATGGAGATCGAGTATGAGAAAAACCTCAATGAAACACTAAAGGATATGGGCATGACCTTAGCCTTCTCTCCGAGAGAAGCTGATTTCTCCGGAATTGCCGATGTACCTGATCTTCATATTTCAAGGGTTAAGCATAAAACTTTCCTTAAGATTGACGAAGATGGAGTAGAAGCAGCTGGTGCCACTTCTGTAGGTATTGCCATCACTTCAGCTCCACCAGAATTCCGAATCGATCATCCTTTTATCATGGTGATAAGAGACATCCAAACCGGAACAGTATTGTTCATGGGTAAAATCATGAATCCAAATAACTAGAAGAAAACGCATTTCTGGAGCAGGGATGGAGGAAACTCTATTCCTGCTTTTCTTTTTTCTTATAATAGAGACCCTGGCAGGAATCGAACCTGCGACCTTCTGGTTCGTAGCCAGATGTTGCTTCCGCTGAACTACAGGGCCTTGAGATCTAAAAACTAGTAGATAAGAAATAGAGTCCAGGACAGGAATCGAACCCGTATAAATCACCCCTGCAAAGCGACCGCATGCCACATGCACCTGGACAGAGCCGGCCGAGGCCGACAGAGTTGTGTGGTAGATCCGGCAGGAATCGAACCTACGATCTTCTGTGTGTAAAACAGACGCGTTAAACCACTACACTACGGATCTATTTGGGACTTTCTTCTTTCGAATGAAGTCCCGCACTATACTTCGGAGTCAACGGAGAGGGAATCGAACCCACCCACATTAGGATAGAACCTAACCGCACAGCCATGTGCATCCGCTGATCTTGAGCCGGCCGAGGCCGACAGTTCTCAAGGTTGTGGTGGACGTAATGGGAATCGAACCCATCTCAACTTGCTTGCAAGGCAAATTCGCCGAGGCCTTGGTACATGTACGCCCGAATAATATCCTCTAAGGATTAAGTAGACCCGGTGGGACTCGAACCCACGACCCCCTGATTAAAAGTCAGGTGCTACCAGCCAACTGAGCTACGGATCTGAATAGTAAGGGTAGCAGGATTCGAACCTGCGCTCTTCCCTTGAGGGATGTCCAGCTGCTGGACCATACCCTTAAGTTGTACTACTTCATGAGTGAGGATGGCAGGACTCGAACCTGCAACCTTCTGTTTCTAAGACAGATGCCTCTTGCCTATTGGGCTACATCCCCATGTTGTGGAACCGTGTGGAATCGAACCACCCTCTTCTGGGCTTCAACCAGACGCTCTAACCTACTAAGCTACAGTTCCATAGTTGCTCTTTGAGAGCTTTTCTCTCTATGGTGGGAATGATAGGATTCGAACCTACTCAGCCTAAGCAACGGTTTTATCCCGACAAAGATTGACGGGACCAAAGCTCTCCAACTCTGGCACATTCCCATGAAATAATTATTGTGGAACCGTGTGGAATCGAACCACCCTCTTCTGGGCTTCAACCAGACGCTCTAACCTACTAAGCTACAGTTCCATAGTTGCTCTTTGGGAGCTTTTCTTTCTTTGGTGGGAATGATAGGATTTGAACCTACACCTGAACCGAGTTTAAGTCGGATGCCTCTGCCAATTGGGCTACATTCCCTTTTGTGTACATGTTTTTGTAGGAATGGCAGGATTCGAACCTGCACTAAATCGGGTTTGAGCCGATTGCCTCTGCCAGTTGGGCTACATTCCCCTTAGGTTGCCCCTGTGGGATTCGAACCCACACTCCTTTTATGGCCGACAGGCTCTAAGTGCGCTTCCCTATTGAGCTTCTGTAGAGAGGCTGTTTGGTGCTGTGGGGTACTAGGCTATTCACCTGCTTTCCCCCTTCCGCGAATTCTACCCATTTGTTCGCGTAGATCAAACGGGATCATCCTGTCAAATACACGGTTGATGAACACTTACCGCAGCACTACCTTTTATGCTAAGGGGCCTTCTAGCGGTCATACCTCATAAGTAGGAATGCTTGGATTCGAACCTACTCAGCCTAAGCAAAGGTTTTATCCCGACAAAGATTGACGGGACCACAGCTCTCCAGCTCTGGCGGATTCCCATGAAATAATCGCTGTGGAACTGTGTGGAATCGAACCACCCTCTCTCGGGCTTCAACCGAGCGCTCTAACCAACTAAGCTACAGTTCCAGCAAGTAAGTCTGGCAGGACTCGAACCTGCGACCTTCTGCGTATCAGGCAGATGCTACCGCTCCCGACAAGCTTAGTCGGGAAGCTACAGACTTAAATAAAGACTACCTGGCAGGAATCGAACCTGCACCCTCTGCCGTCCCTGGGCAGCGCGCCGCCATTGCGCTTCAGGTAGTGATCAGGGTAATTATCGGATAGGTGTAGGAGGGGGTGTCCAGTAAGGATTTGTACCTTTCCACCAATTGGTGGCCCTTCCCCCTGAGTTGTGGACGAAGTATCACCTTCCTACGACACCTGAATGATCCTCCGGAGGGAGTCGAACCCTCTCCTTCCGTTTACAAGACGGATGCTCAGCCAATTGAGCTTCAGAGGCAAATAAGGGAAGCCCGACCAGGATTCGAACCTGGGTCCCCACAGTCAAAGTGTGGTGCCTTAGACCCCTAGGCCATCGGGCTAAAAAGGCGGTAATAAGCAAACAGTGAGAAAAAAATTGGGTGTGGATTCAAACCACGAGCTAGGATTTCTCCATGGCCCTTTCAACTAATGATTACATAGTTACAGCGAAGTATCACTGCTTTACGACACGCCTGTTTTACTTTGGGGCTACAATCAAACTGTGTAAAAAGCTGCTCTACCTTTTGAGCTACCCGGGCCTTTGCTAGAAGGATTATATCCTAGAGCCCGGGGTGGGACTCGAACCCACAACCCACCGATCCTCAATCGAAGTATCACAGTTCTACGGCACCCAAATTCTCTTTCATCAACCTAAAGTTGATGTCATGAAACGCCGACGGGAATTGAACCCATATCTGCCTGTCTCAGGCCGCTTTTAGTCCTTTAAGCTACGGCGTCCGTGCCTTTCAATCGTACGTCAAAAAGCTTCTGGCGCGATGCCAGGTAGAAGACATAAGGAGCCTGTCTAAACTCACGACGAGTTTGGTGCGAAGTATTAAGCTGAGCTTAATCACTCCCTGGCTTTTCTGTGTCATGGTCACAGACTGCTATGTATTCTTTGCGACCCAGACGGGAATCGAACCCGCTTCGACTTGATAGACAATCAAGCGTCCCGCCATGGGACCTCTAGGTCAGGTTGTAGCAAAGATCAAGACCCTTGCTACTACACCCCTCAAGTATTTGATAAAGAACGATTTGTGTCTTTTGGTCATGTTGTGGCGACCCAGACGGGAATCGAACCCGCTTCGACTTGATAGACAATCAAGCGTCCCGCCATGGGACCTCTGGGTCAGGTTGTAGCAAAGATCGAGACCCTTGCTACTACACCCCTCAAGTATTTGATAAAGAACGATTTATCTTTATTATTAAATTTCTATTTGCTCAATCATCTTTAATGTCTTTTCAGCCTGTTCAAGACTTTCCAATACATCGAAGATTTTCTCAGACCAACCACTGATCAGGTATACATCCTGTCGTATGATGTCCAAGGGAGCGGTACCATATCCCGCCAAATCGAAGAGGTAAATCTTAGCCTTTGGCGAAATTTCCTTGTAAGCGGACCAGTAAGCAGCCATGGTTTCATTACTGTATGTGGTAGAATTCCATAGCTGGCAATCCGTGAATACCAGAATCCTTTCAACAACTACCTTTCTCTCAATGAGGTCCTTAAGAATCAAGTATCCGTTCGTTGAATAGCCAACATTCATCTTTCGCATTCGCTGAACGTTAGACATAATTCCCTTCTTCGGTAGCTGAACAATCTTATAGGTCTCCCCAAAGATTCCGTTGATCACTTGAGCTGATCTCGATCTCATAATGGAGGATAGCAATAAGCCAATCTCAATCATATGGACCTTTGATCTTAGAGAAATGGGTTGCATCATAGAACCCGATACATCCGATGCGATCAACAGCCTGGTATCTATATCAAAGCCCTTCAGGTTTTCAATAGAAGCTTTCATGGCCTCCTCTAGTGCCTCCAAAAAAATGGGAGCTAAACCTGAAGTATGCTTTTCTACTTCTTGGTAAGCCGAGTAGAACCTAAAGGGAAGTTGTCTGGATTTACGAACCCTTATGGGATCTGCCAGTAACTTAGCTGCCTTTTGAATGCCTTCCTTCGAAATCTTGTATTCAAGTAAGTTTCTCAGGTTTCTCAAAAGGGCCATGTACCCTAGTTTTTCACTGAAAATCAGTTCTTCCCACTTCTCACGAAAAGCTGCCTTTTTTGCGGCTTCTGTGGAGAATTCTTCTTGCCCGACTTTTGAAAGCTCTGTTTCCCATGTGTAGGGAACGGAAAGCTTCCCTTGGACGATTTTATCAAAGATCTCTTGTTGCGTTTCATTAATGGCTTTTGGGTGCGTCAAAAAGAGCGCATCTTTCAAGCTTACTGCCGTCTTTCTGTCATACTTGGCGAATTGGTATTCGTCAAATTTGTTGAATGCATCGGCAATGCCCTTTTGCACTTGTTTTGACAGTTTTCCTAGCTTCTTTGTACCCTCTGATGGATTGATCATCTGATAGTAAGCCAATATTTCCGTGATCTCATCAGGACGTTGAATGACTTTGTTCAATCCTCTGCGAACCAGATCATCTCCGTTGTGTACTTTGGCAAGTTCTGCCATAAGGACCAGAGGAACAGTTCTCAGGTACATCTTATTTCTGGTATAGGCGGCCAGTTTGGCTACGAACAAAGGGTTACTTTTTGCCAAGCTTCTGACCAGATCCCGAATTCTCTTCAGGCGTACATCCTCCTTTTCGTAAAATGAATCACCTAGGAGCGTTGTAACTGAGGCAGTATAGAGTTTCATCTTATCACGCAACTCATACGCCAGAGCCATTTCATGGTTTTTCGTGATGTTTTTACCTTTTCTGGTGTAGTTGAACTTCATCGTAATGTGCCGTAAAAAAGTCAAAGCATGTAGTTCTCCCTTGCAATGCATCGTAGATGCCTGCCTAAACCATGGATTCCTAACCGATAGGATATACCTCTCCCATTACGGTATTAAGAACCGATATCTCTTATGTGTACTCCCATATGTAACCACAGACCAGGTAACAAGACACCAGTCATTGGGACTCGGGGAGTCTAAATAATTTGCTTATGAGTCTTGATTCAAGAGGCAGGACGATAAGGATAACTGACTGATAAACAATTTCTTGCTCAGGTGTTTGTCGCTTAGCCTGCGTAAAATCGGGTGCGGAAAAAAATGTGAGGACAATAAAAAACCCGAACTTAGCGGTTCGGGTGTGTGTAAGAATGCAAGTTTTCTAGCTCTTCCATTGCACACACCCAAAGTCCAACACATCAAACCCACCGAAATAATTTGACTCCATCGGACGAATACTCGTCTCGGCTTGCAAATCACTTCTATGTTTCTGTATGAGTAACATCGTTTTGGACTTTTAAGGTGAAAAAAAGTGGAATTGTCTACCTAATGACAGTTAGGTGTACTCGATTGATTCGAAAAGGTTTCGACAAATATTGATAAAAGTCACTCGATTTTGTTTAAATCGGCTCATATGGCCAGTATGGGTCGATTATTTTTTTAATTTTTTTTTGAAATCGTAGGTAGAAATTGGTTTTTGCAGGCAAATTCAGAAGAATTATGCGATACAGAGTTGGGCAAAAGGTAAGATTACTACACGAAAGCGGTACAGGGGTCATCACCAATCTGATTGACAGGCATCATGTGGAGGTAGATATGGGTGATGATTTCCCCATTGATGTACATATTGATGAGATAATTCCGGTTGACAGCGGTGAAAATACCTTCCTAGGCGCGAGCGAAGAAATTGAAGAAAGGATTTCTGAAAGGCTTGGAACGACCATCAAGCAGTTGGGGACCTCTATTCTTGACCTGAGCCTTGTGGTTCTTCCCAAAGGAGATCGAACCTATACTCTACATTTAGCCAATCCCGAACCTGTAGAATTGTTATTCACCTGCTTCATCAAAAAAGGGAAGAAATACGAAGGGATAGCCTCTGGTGTTCTGAATTCAGGAGAGCATTTTAAATTGATGCAGCTTGATATTGATGAACTCAACAAGTTGAAAAGCTTTTATGTCCAGGTATTGCAATTCCTGCCAGGTGCTGGATTTCCACATACCCCTTTGCAAAGAGAATTAGATTGGAACAAAGGTAGAATTCAAAGCCCTCCTAAATTCTTGAAACTCTTCAATGCTGAAGGTTGGCCTTTTTCCTTAAGAGAGGACAAGCAATCCACGGATATTCAGTCTATCAAGGAGTCTGAATTCGTTCGAATCAAAAAGGTAGAGGAAGCCAAACCTCGTGAGGAAGGGGAGGTGGATCTTCACATAGAAGAACTCGTCAAAAAACCACATTTGATGAAAGCATCGGAAATGCTTAAGGTTCAACTGGAACATTTTCGAAAGATGCTTGACAAAGCCATTATGGACAATTATGCTTCCCTCGTGGTAATTCATGGAGTAGGAGAGGGGACTTTAAGAAAAGAAGTACATAAAGTATTAAAGACCATCAAGCAGGTCAAATCCGTAGAAAAAGGAGACCTGAATAAGTATGGAAATGGCGCTACCAAAATAATCTTTCATTGATGAATTTCCGTTTGTATGTCTGCCTCTTATCCCTACTGTTGACTGGAAAAGCTGTTTTTGCCCAATTTGACAGCATTCCCATGATCCACGTAGACAAGCAAGAAGTTCGTCAAACAGAACAAAGAACACCCTTCCCTTCCGATGGTGATTTTATTCGAAGGACCAACGTTCATCGTTTGGATTTGGATGTGCCCGGTAATCAGTGCCTACTATTGGGAAAACATGAAGACAAAGAGCTGTCTGATAAAGGCTTGGTAGATATCATTCTAAAGGAAATTCGAGAAGGGAACCTAAAAGGATCAGATGCAGGGAATTTTCGACAAGGCTACGGTTACATGGAGTTACTCAAGGACATATATGTGCTGGAAGGCCGAGAAAAGGAATGGGAAAGTGACACCCTAGACTTAAGCCGAATCGATTGGAGTTGGCTCACCAAGTATGTCGATCTAATAGTTGAAGAAGGTTTTTCGAAAGACAACAGCCGGTATTTTATGAGGGTTAAATTTGTTCGATTGATTTGGTTTCACCCAGAACATCCTCGAGGCTTGCATGGGGTAACTTATTTTCCCTATGAGGCTATTCAGGAAGAGTTGGGGCGTATTATATGCTCCAATGGCTGGAGTATGAAGGAAATTCTTCAATTTAAGGCCTATCAGTATGAAAGTTTCCCCATAGACCAGGATCAGAAATTGACGCCTACGCTTCGTAAGCCTTGACAGAAAGCCTTTCCATTCTCTAATAATTTCTTTTTCACGAGGTTTTACAGAATATTGCCCAATAACACATCAAGTATGCCTGCTCAAGGCTTATCTATTTGTTTGAAGAATAAAAAATAGAAAATTGAGGCTCAGTAATTATTTTTGTTATAAATATTTAGTCAGACACTAATCCAATATTTCAAATAGTTTTCTGCCTGTTCATTCTCCTTTTCAACCTGTAAGCAAGTTCCTATAAGAGGAGCTTATTGTCGTATATCAACTACTCCCAATTCAATATGCTTACACGGTTACCCTTAACAAGGTATTTAGTCTTATGTATCGCTCTCCTTTTGTTGGGTTCTGCTAGGTCGCAAACCCTCAATACCTCATTTAATAACAGGTCTAGCCTATTGCCAGAAAGAGGTAAATCAGGCGCACCCATTGGGGTAGTGGACATCAATGGAGACTTCAAAGATGATATTGTCATGTTGAAAAATAGGCAACATCTCTATGTCCAGACCCAAAATGCTGCCAACGCATCCTTTAGCCCTTATGACGACATCAGTATTGGATCAAATATGTGGAGCCTTTGTGTAGGCGACGCAGATCATAATGGTCGCAATGATATTGTTACAGGCGGTGCTTACACCAAAATCTTTTTGTTTTCCGCCATGGCAGAAACAGAAGGTCTGGTAGATACCTTTATGCCAGGAACCAATATCTTCCTTCAAGGGAGCAATTTTGCCGACATTAACAATGATGGCTGGGCAGATATTTTTGCTTGCCATGATGAAGGAGATAGTAAAAAATACAGAAATAACGCAGGCTTAGGCTACATAGAGGACAATGCCATGATCAATACAGAGGCACCTCCATCAGATCATTCTGGAAACTATGCCTCTATTTGGACAGATTATGACAATGATGGAGACTTGGATATGTATCTATCTAAGTGTCGTCAAGGGGTAAGTTCCTATACAGATGAAAGAAGAATCAATCGCCTCCTGCAGAATGATGGTTCCAATACTTACACGGATGTTGCTGCGACGGCTGGTTTGAGAATTGGTGCACAGACATGGGGAACTGATTTCGCAGACGTGGACAATGATGGAGACTTGGACGCCTTCATAAACAACCACGACGACGACTGCCAATTGATGCTCAATAATGGAGATGGTACCTTTACTGATGCAACAGCTGGATCTGGCTTCTTGCCTACCTTAGAAGGAAGTGGATCTTTGATAGGAATACAAGCCATTTTTAGAGATTTTGATAATGATGGCTTTGTAGATTTACTTTTTTCGGGTTCTGATCATTATCTCTTCTACAATGACGGGGATGGTACTTTTACCTTAGCTAGTAACCCGAGTAATCCATTTGGGGGAACGACAATTCATTCGTTTGCAGTCGGAGACCTGAATCATGACGGGTTTCTTGATATTTATGCGGGGCATGGTTCTGGCTTCAATACGCTAGGCTCGCAGGATGATGACCTATTCATGAATGCGGGAAACTCCAATCATTTTGTGGCTTTCAATCTCGTAGGCTCAAGCAGTAACATCAATGGAATTGGCGCTCGCCTTGAATTGTATGGGGCTTGGGGAAAACAAATCCGTGAGGTCCGATCCGGAGAAGGCTATGGGATCATGAACAGCTTTACCCAGCACTTTGGCATAGGGAGCGAAACCAATATGGACTCCCTGATTATCCGTTGGCCAAGTGGAATCGTCAACAAATATACCAGCCTTGGAATAGACCAATTCTTTACCTTGGTAGAATCGGATGACGATTTAAACGCTCACATTTCCGCTGATCAAACTGCTGGATACCCTCCTCCTTTTGCTGTGAATTTTCATGCTCAAACTAGTTTTGCGAAAGATGGGAGTACGATTTCCTACGCATGGGATTTTGGGGATGGGACAACTGCTTCCGGCCTTGCTACCTCACATAATTTTACCTATGCAGATAGCTTTCTAGTAGAATTGACAGTTACCAAAATCTCAGATGGAACCACTGACAAGGACTCTCTTTGGATATTTGTAGGAGCAAGTATTGATGATTTCCCCGATCAGGATTTAGACTCAGACAATGATGGATTATCAGACTCTTTGGAAAACAGCCTAATGGGGCTGGAGAAAACCATCGGTCCTTTGGTCATTCCTCCTGATGGGAATTCTGATACCCTATATGTGGATCTTTCAACTGAAGGCCTATTAATTGGGGATAGTGTGAGGGTCCATTCCTTTAAGGCAAATGGAGACCTGAATGGTGCCGATGAAGACTTTGACCTCGACCTAAATAATGGTCAGGTCGATGAAACAGGCCTCTTGACAAACCTACAATGTACCGGAAGCCCTGAGGCACTTACGGTTGAGATTTCAGAGAAAATTGAACTCATCGATATCGGTTCAGGGAAAGCCGGCATAAAAGTAATCGTAACATCTGGGGTTGAGGTGGATGACCTGACAAACTGTTCCAATGGGATTGACTTGGAATTTGTCGTTAGCGTTGATCCCGTCTTAGACATAGATGGAGATGGGATTGCCAACTACTTGGATCTTGATAGCGACAATGATGGAATATGGGATGTCGTTGAAGCTGGTGGGACTGACGCAGATGAAGATGCTTATATAGATGACCTTACCCTACAAGGAACTTTAACGAGCCCTCCCGACTCAGATAATGACGGGTTATACGATTTTATTGACCTGGAAAGTAGCAATCCCGCAAATAATGGAACAGGCCCTTGGGATATGGCATCTACGGATTTTGGTTTCTTTGATACCAATAGCGATGGACAAATCACAAGCGCAGACACAGATGGGGGAACCGATGATGATGGCGATGGACTAGATGATTTGATGGATGGGGATTTAAAGAAGAAAGGTTCTGCTGTTATTGGCGAACATATTTTCGTGGCTGGTCATACTGTCGCCAGAAAATGGAATGAGGTTTTGTTAGAGTCAATTAGGAATGACTTTGCCAGGCCAACTGTACATGCAAGAAACCTTCACCATATCTCTGCTGCCATGTTTGATGCTTGGTCTGCCTACGAGAACGAAGCAAAATTCTATTTTTTAGGAAATACCATTGGAGGATTCAATGTTCCCTTTACCGCTGCCCCCGCTCCGGTTGATTCCGTCGCTGCTCAAGAGGAAGCTATGAGCTATGCGGCTTACCGCTTGATCCTTTCTCGTTTTGCCAATTCGCCAGGAAAAAATAGAATCAAGTTTTTGGCGTATCTGTTGATGCAAGATCTTGGGTATAACGAATCTAATGTCTCGACTAACTACCAGACAGCTGGCCCGGCAGAATTAGGCAACTACATTGCTGACAGAGTAATGGCGTATGGGGATCAGGATCAATCCAATCAGATCAACGATTACGCCAATCAATACTACCTGCCAGAAAATAATTTCCTAGAGATAGCCAAGCCAGGAAACCCTAATTTGACGGATCCCAACCGTTGGCAGCCCTTAGCCTTTGATGTATTTGTGGATCAAGCAGGAAATGTTACTTCTTCTAAAGTACCAGATTTCTTAAGCCCTGAGTGGGGAAATGTCCATCCATTTGCGATGACGAATGAACAATTATCAATTTTTGGGCGTGATGGAGATAATTATCAGGTATATGAAGATCCTGGAGCTCCTCCTTTGTTGGATACGCTTACCGTAGGAACAGGAACTTCTGATGAATACAAATGGGGATTTAGCGTGGTGGCAACATGGAGTGCCCATCTCGACCCAGGAGATGGTGTCATGTGGGATATTTCACCCAAGTCAATCGGAAATATAGCCTTTAGCGACTTACCCGATAGCTGGTCCGATTATCCTTCCTTTTACAATTACTTGGACGGAGGTGTAATTGGAAATGGTAGATCGCTTAACCCTAAAACGGGCCTGCCTTATGTAGAACAACAAGTTCCGAGAGGGGATTATGCCCGTGTGCTAGCAGAATTTTGGGCAGATGGACCTGATTCTGAAACTCCTCCTGGACACTGGTTTACCTTATTAAATTATGTGAGCGACCACACAGATGTTGTCAAAAAGTGGCGTGGATCTGGTGAATTGATGTCTGATTTAGAATGGGATATCAAGACTTATTTTTCCATGGGAGGAACCATGCACGACGCAGCCGTAGCCGCTTGGAGTGTGAAAGGATGGTATGATTACATTCGTCCAGTTTCCGCCTTGAGGTATATGGCCCTAAGAGGCCAAAGTTCTAATCCTGGGCAGGCCTCTTATGATCCAGGTGGTATTCCCTTGGTACCTGGAAGAATAGAACTGGTAGAAGTGGGAGATCCACTTGCGGGTTCAGGGAATGTCAATGTCGGAAAGATTAAATTCCTCGCCTGGAAGGGCCCTACCTTTATCCTTGACCCCGATGAAGATGTAGCTGGAGTCGATTGGATATTGGCAGAGGAATGGTGGCCTTATCAAAGACCCTCTTTTGTGACACCCCCTTTTGCGGGTTATGTTTCTGGCCATTCTACCTATTCCAGAGCCGCAGCAGAACTGATGACCTATATGACTGGAGATGAGTATTTCCCTGGAGGAATGGGAGAATTCTACTGTCCAAAAAATGAATTCCTGGTATTTGAGAACGGGCCAAGTGTGGATGTAACCCTTCAATGGGCCACCTATAGAGATGCTTCTGATGAGTGTAGCCTTTCTCGTATCTGGGGTGGGATTCATCCGCCTGCAGATGATGTTCCGGGAAGGAGAATGGGACGCAATATTGGCCAGAGAGCTTTCGCTTTTGCTGATTCTATCTTCAACAAAGATATCGCTTCCGTTGAAGTGAAAGCCTTCTTGCAAGGACCTTTCAGGCTAGGTGTCATGAAGGATGACTACAAAATGAATGATCTCATTCCTTTGGAAGATCCTTTTGGCCTACATACAGTTGCAGATGCCTCTGTCATTGATAAAGAGGAAGCCGAAGCCCCTATTGATTGGGTATTGCTGGAATTGAGGGATGCCAATGATTCAACCATCATTGTTGACAGTGCTGCTGCTTTGATTCAAGCAACAGGAGAATTGGTTAACCCCAAAGGAGGATCAACTATATCCTTCTACAAGGTTCCTCCTGGAGATTATTTTGTAGCCTTAAAGCATGCCAATCATCTTGGCGTCATGACGGCGAATCCCATTAGCTTAGGCATAGATGCACCAATGGTTGATTTTACCAAGCCTACAACCCCTGTGTATGAGGTCAATGGTGGAGAAGCCATGAAAAATGACAACGGTAAGATGATGCTCTGGGCAGGTGATGCCAATCAAGATGGGGTGATAAATGCCCTAGATAATGTTTCCCACTGGTTGGGAGAATATGGTCAGCCCTTTATCTATGGAAGTACCAAAGCCGATTTCAACCTGGATGGCATCATAGACCTAAATGACCTAGAAATGTATTGGCTTTTGAATAACTCTATCATCGAACAACTCCCTAACTAATTAGACATGCAAAAACAGATAATCATATTCGTTTTGTTATTCCTAGGGAGCCAAATGCTCCTTGGACAGGCCAATGTATACCATCTTGGGTTTTCAGATGGAACAAAGACTCCCACTACCTTTTGTGTGGATATAGATGCCAGTTTTAATGTGAACAAAAAGCTGGGTTCTAGCAATTTAATGTTTGACTTTGATCCGTTGGTACTTGATAACCCTGTGGTTTCTTCCACACCACTGGATGTAGCTACAAACTATTATGGACTTAGCCTGACTACACCTCAGCAGGGGCAGGCATCCTTGAATGTTGTCCTGAAATTGCCGGGAGCTGGAAATGGTCATGATTTTTCAACAAGTCCTGCAGCGATAGCAAGAGTCTGTTTTGATGTTCTCGATCAGACACAGCCTATCGAATTAAATTGGCTTGAAAATTCTTCCTTTCAAACGGTTGTATTTGATGACAATAATACTGCCAGTTCGCCTACCCAATTGGTTTCGGGAATCCTAGAAAATTTCAACCAAACCAGCTTCCCAGTAAGTTGGCTTTCATTTGAGGCCGAAATGGGGGAATTTGACGCCTTGCTGAAGTGGGAAACAGGTTCTGAGATCAACAATGATCGTTTTGAAGTTGAACGTGCCACAGAAGGCGGTGATTTCGTAGTCATTGGAGAAGTGAAAGGTGTGGGGAATTCTGTTTTGGTCAATTCTTACACCTTCGTGGACAAGGATGTCAAACAGTATAAAAGTGATAAGCTGGTCTACCGTATCAAGCAAGTAGACTTTGATGGGACTTTCTCTTACAGCCAAAGGGTTGAGATTCAATTGGATCAGCGTGTTCAATTGTTGGCTGAGGCGTATCCAAATGTATTTGATGCGAGCTTAAAGATTAACTATCAATCCACCACTTTTGAAGAAATTAAGTTAAGAATCGTAAATGAGTTGGGACAGGACGTATTTAAAACTACCAATACAGCTTTCCAATACGCCTACGAAATTCCTACGGAGGACTGGCCTAGAGGTATTTATGTAGTATTTTTGGCGTCAGGTAATTTGCATCAGGAGTTCAAAGTACAAAAGCAATAAACCATTTGACTTAGTCATAGATGGTAGAAAAAGGGGAGCTGCACAAAAGGTGAGGCTTCCCTTCGTTTTTAGATAGAGGAATGTAATTCGATTTGTCAATTCGTATTTTTCATCCATAGAAAAATAACGTCATTGCAATCATCAACAACAATACCGATGAAAAGAATTGCTCTTTCCTTTACCCTGATCATTTGCTTACTCCTTTCCGCTCATTCTCAAAAGCTAACTGTAAATAAGGTTATTCAAGGGGTACCTGAAGATTTATCCACTGCGACTTTGATTGTTCCTAGATATGATTTCATGGACATTGAAAATCTACCGGATGGAGCTCCTCCTTCTCTTGCAGTGAGGTTCAACAAAGAGGCCAAGAAAGCCAATACCACCATCGCAGGTGTAGCTGACAAGAATTATGCGCTCAAGTATAAGCTGGCTTCTGTTTCTGAGGTTGAGGCCATGAAGGAAGAGGGCTACAAATATTACATGGACATGGTATTGATGCCTAAAGGGATGAAAGAACCTGAAAAGCGAGCGATGGTTCCTTCTTATGACAAATATGGAGCAGCCCATAAGATGTTTAACAACCGATATACACAGTTCCATTATTACTTTTACATCCGTGATTTGGAAACAAACGATGCCTATATAACTAGTAAAATGAAGGGGAATTGGGATGTCTACAACTGTATGCGCTTGTTCTTTAAGCAGGTGAGTAGAGATGCAACCAGCGAGTAAAGTCTATTGGATTTGATCAATGACTTTTTTGACAATCACTTTGGGTTCAATATCCTCTAAACAATACATACGATCTCTGTAGCAGGCTTTTTTCCCAAATATTGAACAAGGGCGGCAAAGCAACTCTGAGGGAGGAATGGCTACTATCATATCCTCATCTTCTTGATCATAAGGGCCATATCCAGAGGAGGGATGAGTCGCTCCCCAAATACTCAAAACGGGTACGCCTAAGCTTCGGGCCAAATGCATATTAGAGGAATCCATACTGAGCAGCAATTCCATCCCACGCATGATGTTCTTTTGCTCCTGTAAGGAATAACCTTCTATGGTAGATTGGACGCCATCATCAATCATCAATTCCTTTGCCCAAGCTTGATCTTGTTTCCCTCCCCCGAATAACACAATTTGAAGGCGGTGAGACCTTAAGAGCCTTACCACCTCTTTCATTTTTTCCAAAGGATAGGTTTTGGTTGGGGTGGAGGCTGTGGGGGCAATACCAATAAATCCTTTTCGAACAAGAGATGTATCCTGAGGAATAGCTTGGAGGGGAACCTTGATGCCAGCTCTTTCCCAAACGCTGGCCATTTCCTTTGTGATGGATGTCAAGGGCAGGAGCTGTTTGTCCTTTTTCCTTGTAAGCCTCTTGCGACCTTTTCTGTCCTTGAAAAGGCGGTAGCTCGGAATCCCTTTTAATCCAAAGAAAAAGGAAATAATCTGACTCCGAAGAACATGGTGAAGATCAATGATTAAGTCTATCTGGTAGGTTTGCTGGATGTGGCTGACCCATTTGCGTAGCCCCCAGATTCCTTTGTGTTGACCCTTTAGGTCAATATCTAGCAGGGTGATTCTTTCATGGTCTTGAAACAGGGCTTGAAAAGGAGTTTTTGTTACAACATAAAGATGGATATCCTCATGGCTATCTACCACAAACGAGCTGATTTGACTGGCCAATATGACATCACCCATCGCAGAAAATCGAATCACAAGCACATGCTTCATGACGTCTCCCTTAAGAAAGGATTAAAATCAGGATCGTTGTACATCTTCATTTGTTTGTAGGTTTTGATGATGCACCTTCCCGAACGAATGTTCTCAAACAACTGATCGATGGCGAGTGAGAGGTCAACTCTTTGTTGCTTCAATACCTCGAGCTTACTCATAGATTTTTGGAGAATCCGTTGGTCTTTCTCCAGCTCTACCTTTTGGCTCATATGGTAGATTTTGATAGAGAGAATGGACAGCCTGTCAATGGCCCAGGCAGGTGTTTCTGTATTGATGAAGGCATTCTCAAGGGGATGGATGGAAGAAAATTCTTTGAAGAATATGTCATCCAGTTCTTCCACGGTATCAGTCCTAAGCTGATTGCAACTGTCAATCTCCCATTTGAATTGAATCCCTTTTTCAGCAGGAGTCTGTCGATCTCGGACTACATCTTCTAGGTTCCACTGTTTGTTATCGATCCAGTTTTTCTGGAATAGTAGGGCTTCAATGCTGCCAGAAGGGTAGGGGCTTGGCATGGGAGCAAAGATTTCATTGATCCCATAATAGGTTCGGATCGCCTCCTCAAATATGTTTAGTATAACAGCACTCTTCATCCACAAACAGCCTTATTGCTCATCAAGTCTTATAAGATGTCCTACAAAGATAGGCAGGGAATGGCTTTGTTTGCAATGGTAATCCCTAGGGAGGCTATTGATCTCCTCATAAAAATAGAAAATGCCGGAAAACTGCTCCTTTCGAAGTCGTTTTCCGGCCATATCCAAAAAGCAGGCGATTGCTTTTTTCTTATTTGATATCTACTCTAATTCCTTCGGAATGAGAGGTGAATTCTGGGGCATACATACACTGAATGGTAGTAATTCCGTTGGAGAAATCACCAGGAAGGTTGACACGTAGGGGATACTCGAAGACAAAGGTTCCTTCTGGCAAATAGTCGAAGAAGAAATCTGTCGCTGCATCGCGTGTGCTCTCGTAATATCCAAGACCCCCTTGGTACTTATATTGAGAAAGGACATTCATGGGTTCCAAGCCTGCGGCTCTCATATCTTTCATATGGACATATTCCATGGCTTGGTTGACGCGAAGTTCAATTCTCACCACCAGTTTGTCTCCTTGCTTCAATTCACTCTTGTCAAGGGCAACCAATTGAGGACCGTTGGCGGTGCGAATTTCCTTGTAAACCGTTTTCTTGATAGAAAGTGGCGTTTCTGCAAAGGTAATTTTGTCCAGGTTTTCAAAGTACTGCCAGAAAACGGCTCCCCAGGCAGGAGATTTTCCAGGTTTTTTCACGACGATATTTCCCATATCTGGATTGACCTCACCAGCTGCCCATTCCACCTGATAGTGGCCACTGCCAGCCTCTACATATTCCAGTTTTTCAGGATCAACCTTGATGTCGCCTAATTTAACCTCTACGAGTTGCTGGTCGCCTATCCAATCATTTCCATTCATCAAGAGGGCATTACAGGCAGCGACGGTCGCACGAGTAGTTTCCCAATCGTTGGTTCTTTTATTGATCAATAGCCAATAACGCATGTCATCAATAGCATCTTGATCTTCGGTGATTTCAGAAAATGCTTCAATCAATAAGGCTTGACGCTCGATGGGAGCCTGCCACCAGAACCAACCCTTGTTATCTTTCCAATACATGCCCTTTGCATCAGACTGAACCGAAGACTCTTTTAAGCCTTTGATCAGTTTCATCGCCAATTCCTTGTCCTGGCTTCTATCAAAGACTAAGGAAAGCATTCCTTGCATGTAGGTGTTTTGCTTGTTCCAATAGGTTTCAGCCTGTCCGTAATAATAATTGTAGGCTTCCTCTCCATTTAGCATAGGAAGGTCTCCGTAGAAGGAACGCATATAGAGATACTGAATCTCAAAGTACCCCAAATGATTCTCGTCCATCTTGGCGGTGGAGGCTTTTAGCCTTTTGTAGTTTTGCAATACCGTTCTGTCCATGTATCCTACAGCCTTTGAAAGCATATCAGATACTTCAGGATTACCAGAAACATTATCTACCCCGAGTTTTTGAAGGTGGGCCATTCCAGTAGCGACCAACATAGTTACATAAGGACTTTCCTTCATCCCTGGGAACCAACTGAATCCTCCATTAGAGTTTTGTCGCTTAGCAAGCAAGCTTTTGGTACGCTGGAATTCGTCTGACATACGATTGAGGTCAAACAGCAAGCCTAACCTTTTTTTTCTTTCAGACTGATCTTGTGCCTCCATTACCCATGGTGTCTCGGACAACAGAGCATATTTCAATTCCTGATTTTTCTCGAGGTTTGAAAGGAAGCTTTCTTCAGAACCAGCTTGTTTCCATTGCTCAAAAATCTGCTTGATAGCAGGCTTGTCATTGGCAATGTGTGTCGCAAGTGCATTGGCATAAAAGCGACTGAAGACTTGTTCGGTACACTCGAATGGATACTCCATCAAGTAAGGCAAGGATTGAACGGCATACCAAGCAGGATTGGAGGTAACATCGAGCGTTACCTTATGATGTGAAAGGCTCTCTGAATTTCCGCTTTCAGCCAGTTTGGTGAAGGTTAGCTTCTTCTTCCTTTCTTTTGATTTCAAGGCGAAAGGCAAGCTTTCCGTTACGAGCATTCTATTGGTCAATACCGGAAGAATCTTTTCCTCCCCATCCGTAAAGGCTCCTCCTTTTGCGAATACCTGAACAGCAATGGCTTGTTGGTTTTGAGGAATAGAAATGTTCCAGCTTACTACTTCGCTTCCTTTAGCGGGAATAGAAAAGGGAATGGCTTCCAAATTATGGGCAAAAGCTGCATCGACAGCGCGCATATCTGCTGCATCAAACAACTTCATTTCTGCCGAGCCAACCATCACCGAATCGGTCATGTTTACAACCTTACTGGTAATGGTCATCTTGTCTCCTTCTCTGAAGAAACGTGGAAGGTTAGGAACCACCATCAGTTCCTTCTGGGTAAGGGTCTCTCCTGTTAGGGTGCCATATTCTAGGTCTTTGGTATGTGCCAATCCTAGGAATTTCCATCTTGTCAAGGCCTCAGGCATGGTGAAATTCAGGATGATGTCTCCATTTTCGTCTGTTTCCAGTTGTGGGAAGAAGAAGGCGGTTTCGTTGAGGTTCCGTCGCGGAGTAATAGGGGAATCACCTTCATTGCCTTTTTGGGTTTCGTTGTCATCAAATGAATTCCCTGGCTTATTAGATTCCTTTTCTTTCAGATCAGGGATTCCATCTTTATCAGACTCTTCCATCATAGGCATGGCTCCTGAAACTGCTCTTTCCTTTTTGGCCCCCTTTGCTAGGGTCCTTGCCCTTCTCGGCGCGGGAGCAGCATCCATCAACATGGCATCTTCAGAAAAGCTACCTGCGACAGCATAGTACTGGCTCCCAAAGTAGAAACCAAATAGATTCAGGCGGTCATAAGAGCTGTAGTAATATCTACTTCTTTTGTTCCAATCGTTAGACAGGGTATTTGAGCCGTGTGTACTATATCCTTGACTTTGTACATTCATATAAGTGCTTGAGTAAGGATACAAGCTCATGTACATGTTATGGGCGACAAATTCATCCAAGGAGGCATCATACAAAGTCGCCACCATTTCGGCGCTTACCTTATCCTTCATGCTTCCAGAAATGTGGAGCTTCCATTGCTCTTTCTGTCCGGGTTGAAGGGGTGATCGGAAAGTGCTCCATTCCAATTTCAACTGCTTATTGGTCCAAGGGACATTGACAGTCATGGATTTGGTAAACATCTCATTGTTGTAGAAGTAGCTAAGGTGTATGCCAAGGTTTCCACGATAAGCTTCTACAATGGGGATGTCTATGGTTTCACTTCCCTTTTTGAGTTCAATCCATTGCTTATCTAGGATCTTATTATCCTTCAATACATGGTAAAGAACCCAAATCTTCTTTTCGGTCGTTTTTAATTCAAGCTTGGCGACATCACCAGGCTCATATGAATCTTTGTCCAGTTCGTGGGAAAGTAAAACTGGATTAGGAAGGGTTTTGTCTTTGGAATCAAACAGGGTGATATAAGCAAAGTCTTTTACCCCTTCTTCCTCAGTTTCGAAGATGATTTTGTAAGAGCCTTTTTCAAGTTTCTTCACTCCTTCCAAATCAAACTCTTTGTTGTTAGCCGTATTGACCGATTGAGTCATGGCTGGGGAAGAGGCTTCTGCCCAGTTCTCACGTTTGTTTTCATTCTTGTAAACGTCATGTGGGAACAGCTTATAGTATTCATTTTGAGAGAAAATAAACTGATCTGGTTCTGCCCATCTTCTGTTTCTGAATACTTTATCAGGTGCATCCAGTTTGACAAAACTGATCTTCCCCTTCGTAGCTAAAAACTGTCCATTCAGGTTGTTGGTAACTAAGCCCATTTTTCCAGGCTCGTTGATGTCGATCATCTCCTCTACATTCAAGGCGACCGATCTGCTATGCTTGCCTACACGTACGCTCCCCTGAGCATCATGCGTTTCCCCACTTATATCAACTACATCTACTTTAACAAGGTAATTGTAAACAGGTTTGAAGTCTTTTCTATTGGATCGAGCTGTTCCAGGAATGGCATCAAACTCAATCTTGAAGGTGCCATCTTCAGCTGTTTCAACTGAGCCATTCACAATTTCCTTGTCTGGTTCTGAGAAACCGTACCAGTACCTAAACCACCAGGGAACCTCCGTTTTTCTGATGACGGCGTAGTTTACATTGGCTCCTCCGATTTTTGCACCAGAAAAAGCTTCTGCCTTGCCTGTTACCTCGACTTTTTCATGTAAGGTATAAGAGCCTTCCAGGGGATCAATCTTTACTTCGAAGGTTGGACGTTTGTACTCTTCTACGCGGAAGTACTTGGATGAATGGGCGGTCTGAATCCTCATTTGTCCATTTAATCCACCAGATGGAGCTGTGAATGAACCATGGAAGGAACCATACTCATTGGTCGTTAAGTTCAGCGAAGATACTTTTTGTCCATTGGCATCGTAGAGAGATACTTCCACATTCTTATTGGGGCGGATATAGGGCTTAAATCTATCAACATAGCCATATTGAATACCCTTGAAATAGATGGTTTGTCCAGGGCGATAAATCGCTCTATCTGTAAAGATTTGGGTAAGCTCTCTTTCGGTTGGCGCTACATCCTCATTGTAGTAACCGTATTGCTGGCCGTAGGCTTTCCACTCCTCATTTCCCTTTTGGAAGACTACATATAGCTTTTCCGAACGATATTTCTGAGATATAACAAGCCCGCCATTTTTATCCGTTTCTAGATTTGCCTCAAATGGATACTCTTTTTTCTCCCTGTATCTACCCTTGGAGGTATCCAGACGGTAGAGCTTGGCTTTGACGTTGGATAGTGGTTTGCCAGATTCTCTATCTACCAAATAGAAATAATGGGTATTCTCATTCTTGTGGTAAACATGGGAAAGCGAACTTACGCTAAAGACAGAATAAGTAAGGGCATGTTTGTTGATCGAAAAGGAGCGATTATCCGAAGTCATCAGAAGATAATCACCTGCAGGAAGGGCGGGGATCTTTACTTCCACTCTGTGGTTGTAATAATCCTTAGGGTTAGGAAGGGTGTGATTCCATTCCTTCAGTACCTTTTGGCGTTTCAGAAGATTGGCCAATCTCTCATCCTTGATGTACCTAAGTCCTTCAAGGTCCTTTTTGAGTTTTTTGGTCAAGGGAACTACACGGAAGTAAGCACGATTGAAGTTCCGATATTGAAGCAGCGCCCTCATGTTTTCATTTGGAAGGCTAAATTCTTCCACTTGAAGGGAGATATATTTTTGTTCTATATCAGTGATGGTGGCTTCGGCATCGGTTGCCGCTCTTCCTTTGGTTTTAGCCTTTAGGACTTCACTTACCAGCTGGTGGGCCTTAACAAAGGCTGTTTTTTGATCTTCGTTTGCGGTCGTAACATCTACGTTGTTGCCACGGCTTTTGTACCACTTTGCTAGTTCAATTTTCGCATCTGCCTGAGTGGCATTTCCATTGGAAGAGGCGATGAGAGCTTCCAGTGCATTTTTGTAGGCTTCTTCCTGATTGATCTTGTTGCGGACAAACTTCAGTCGACTCAGGTTGGCATCCATGAGTGCATAGGGATTGTCATTCAGATGCAGAGAAAGTAGGCTTTGGTATATCTTTAGAATTTCTACTGTGGGATGAAGCTTTTCTGTTCCGCTATTGGCATAAGAGGTTCCTATGAAGGTTGCAATGTCTGAGAAGCCATTATTCTCATTTAGGTTGACATCCTCAGGCGAAACGGGCAGCATCAGGCCGGATTCATTGAAGAAATCCATGGCTCTGTGTGCCAGCAAATCATATACGGTAGGTCTATATTTGGCTGATTCTTCTCCTCTATTTAGCAGAAGTGCATAATCGTCAATCTTGGCTTCTGAAAGTGCATCTTTTTGTTCAACAGACTTCAGATATAGGCTAGAGATGGTCTCAGCGAAGGTTCTTGTATCCCATGTTTTGTAATCCTTAGCAACTTCTGCTAGCTGGGTACGATTCATGATTTCCCATCGGTGGTTCTGAAAATATTGATGGTACATCTCTGCCAGGAGTGAGATCGTAATGGCCTTCCTGATGGGAGAGCCATTCTTTACTTCTTCCATCATCCTAGCCATGATAGAAGAATCAGATTTTTCTTCGTTGGTTTGATCGAATTGAAATTGATAGAGCAGGGATTTGATGTATTGAGGATCATTGCCCTCTTTGTCTGCTGCTTGCTGGATATTCAGAACTTCACCTTTGGCCGAACGAATTTGTCGATCGTTGGTGAGTTCATCTACTTTTTTCCATGCTGCTTCAAAGTCAAAAGAATCTCCCTGCCCAAAATTAAATAGGGGCATAGTTAGTGCTATCAGTAAAATGAATATTGGATGCTTAAGAAAAGACATAAACTCAAGTTGGGTTTTCATACGTGGTATGTTTGACGTCTTATCGATGCTTGAGACACTCTTAATGTATGGGAAAGGACAAAGATAGTCCAGTCATAATTCTGCTACACAAGCGTGGATCAAGCGTTTCGATCGCTAAAATCTTCAAAATGAATGTACAAAAATAAATTGTGGTAAAGATGTGTATGGGAAGGATATATTAAGGAATTGAGATAAGTGGTTTTTACCTTGATTGAGCGATGTATTTCGATTCCTTCATCTATACGAGACTTTTATCATAAATTTTCCATAAAGGCGAAAATATTTTCTTTTTTCTTCCCCTTTCTCTCTTGAATCTTAGGTTTATTTCTTCAAATGAATCAAAATTTCCCCATATTCGAATAAACACACAATCCACATCATGAGTAGCTCTACCCAGTATTCTTTTGAGCGTAACAACTTCAACCATAGAGATGAAAAAAAAGCGCTTGAAGCCTACACCACCTTCCTACTAAGAATCAACTTACCTGATGATAAGGCTGAAGGAATCAAACCCCTCCTCATAGATTTTATCAAGGATATTCATCTTCGTATCAAGTGGTATTCCCGCAAACTTTCTGTTGAGCGTGCATGGGGATATGTATACATAGGAATGACCATTTTATTGCTAGGTGCAATCCCCTTATTGGTGTTTTACCTAAGTGACTCATTGGCAGAGATGAAAGCTGAATCTGCTTACGTCATGGTGGCGGCCTTGATTTCTGGGATTCTGGGTACACACAAGGGCTTTTCCTCTTGGTTGGAACAAAGAAGGGTAGTTGGAACTTTCTGGGAGGCCTTGGCCGACCTCAAGGAGTTGTTGTATGAATTGGAGGACAAGCATAGAAAATTATCAGCCGCCGAATGGAATGAAGACAGCGTGGAGGATTTATTAGATGATATGAGAAAGGGGAGCAGCGAAGCCCTAAAAATTGAGCGTAAGGAGAGAGATGCCTTCTTCAAAAATTATAAGATTCCAAAGTTCGACCTGGTAAATACCCTGCTAAACTCAGGACGAAGAGGACAGGACATTACGGACCTCTATTTGAGCGAGCAGGCACAAGAGCAATTGGCGGCGGATGAAATCGCAGCTGAATTGAGTGAAGATCTTTTCGAGGCCCAAACTGAAATGCGACAGTACGAAATTGAAGTAGCTGATCTTCGAATTCTGGTCGATGTAAGAGCAAAGGAATTGGAAGATGCCTCCGAGGACGAAAAATCAGCCTTAAAGGCGGGTTTGAAGGAACTCCAAGTCAAGTTGGAAAGAGCTGAAGCCAAACTCATCTCTGCTGGGGCAAAGGTACGTGCACTTAGAGCAGCCCTTGGGCTTGAAGACGAATAAGTCAGATTAAGGGAGATGAATAGAAAATTCTTCATGGCTTCCCTTCCAGTTTGGTAAATTTTTCGTTCTGTGATTAATAGGACTTACCTTTTTATCCCTTTATATTTAGGTATATCGAAGGATCAAAAAGGAAAACTTTCCCTTCATTGGTAGGGATTGAGTCCACAAGCTTTTACAAGAGAAGAGGAGAAAACACGTTAGAGGGGAAGAATTTGACCTATTGTTTATGAGAAAATGCTACGCATTTGCCCTATTGGCACTTTGCCTTGTATCGGGTGTATATGGTCAGGTAAGGCTTCAGGGGTCTATATACAACCCCTTGACCCGCCAACCTATCCCACAGGTAAACATCGGAATCCTGGCCTCTACCATAGAAACCATTTCCGACAAAGATGGACACTTTGAATTTCCAGCACTTGAGAAAGGTGTTTACTACTTATATTTCCAACGAGAAGGCTATGCCCCTATCATCAGGGACGTCGAAATAGGTGAAGAAGCGGGAATATTTTCCATAGGAATCAGCTTGATCCCTATTCAAAGCGAAATTGCCATCAGCTCAGTAAACGCCCCGCAATTGGTTGACCGTACACCTATCCACGTCCCTCATGCCGTGGGGGTTTATGAATTATGGCGGGCCAAAGATGAAACACCTAGCAATCTCCCCGCAGCCCTCCAAAGTATTACTGGCCTAAGCTCCTATGAATTATTTCATGGAGGCTCTGCCTTATATCTCCGTGGCTTAAGTGGGAGCAGGCTTCCCATTTATTTGGATGGAATGCCCTTGTTACAGGCAAATAATGACCACATCTCTACGAAAAACCTATTGACAATAGATCCTTTGTCGATTCAGCGAACAGAGGTTCTGCGAGGAACTGGTTCTGCTCAGTTTGGAAGTGATGCCCTTAGTGGCCTTCTTTCCATGACGACACATAAGGTAGACTTTTCACAGGAAGGTTGGCAAGTACATGGAAACCTGACCGGAAGAGTGGGCTTCAACGGAAATAATTCGGGAGAAGGACCTCAAATATATGAAGGGGGAGGAAGGGCAGAGTTTTCTATTTCAGGCCCTAAGTTAGCCTTGAGCTTGGGGGGATCCAGCTATGGAAACAATAACCTTCCCACAGGTTTTCAGGGAACTCCTTTAGACTCTACAGCCTATGGAAGGCAATTTAGGGACATGAATCTTCGAATTGCCCTTGGGAAGAAGCATGAGTTAAGGTTGATTCATCAAGGAGGAGATGTGAGGAACCTCAATCTTGCTTTGGGAAATGAACGGACCAATCAAGTAAGAGGAAAGATTGACCAGCTTAGTCGCTCAAGTACACAAGCCCAATACATCTCCTATTCAGACAACAAATTCAGGAAAAAAGTTGAAGTCAGCTTGGGATTACAAGATTGGAGCGAAGACATAACCTACCGTGGACCCGGAGGTACCTGGAATTATGAGGATGCGGTAAGAGGGGTAAATAGCCGATTAAACGTTACTTCCAGTCCCATTCCCTACTGGACTTTCGTATCGGGATTGAGCTATTCTCAAGAAAGGTACGAGTCAGTAGAAAGCACTTTCAGAGAGAATGGAAATGGACAAGAGAACATCAGGGGAAGAATTCCTGAAAACTCTGCTGCGGGTGATCTGTCTCTTTTTACCTCACACAGCATTGATGTATTGAAATTGCGTTTGAGTTTAGGGGGAAGGGCTCACTTCTACAGCCGTAATTTGGATCAACAGTCCCTGCCCACCAGAGTATTGGTAGGGAATTTTTCTGGAATGTATCCATTGGCACCAAACTATAAGCTTTATTTTTCCTCTCAGACGGGCTATAGAGCGCCGAATCTTTTTGACTATGGCTATCAGGCTCCAAATTATCTGGGTTTTGTATCCCCCAATGATAGTATTGTGGGAGAAAGGACCATTTCTTCAGAAGTCGGGCTAAAGGCTGCTACACAGAACTTTAATGGCTCTCTGGCCTTTTACCGAACGCAGTTTACTGACTTCCTAGATTGGCGCCCTTCTCGTTTCAATGGAGCTACCATATACCAGGGGCTTCCCGTTTATTCCTTAGAAAGTACGGGGCAGGCCTACATCCAGGGTGTAGAAGCTGAAATGGAGGTCATTGTAAACTCCTCGATTATTGTCTTTGGAAACATCGCTTATACCTACGCCAGAAATATTTCTCAGGCTCAGGCACTTTCGAATATCCCTCCCCTCAATGGTCGCTTTGGTTTGAGATACCAAAACCGTCGAGGCATTTGGAGTAGGTTGGAGTGGAGGTACGCAGATGCCCAATCTCGATTGGGCTTTGTCGATCTTCCCAATCCAAGAGTCATGGACCCACTAACAGCAGGATGGAATGTTATTGATTTCCATATCGGTTGGAAATACAAGTTGGGTTATGTGAACTTGGGGGTACAGAATCTCCTGAACACCTCTTATTACGTACATGGTGCGGGTGTACCCGGAACGGGAAGAATGATCCTGCTTTCCAGTCAATTAGGATTTTAACAAAGGGGAACTTTTCCACAATCTAAATTTGATCAATGGTGACAACTATCCTTTTGCCTAGGATAAGAGAAGGGGGAATGTATGTTTGCGGATGAGCTGTTTATCTGGTTAAAAAGGTTGACAGTCAGTATGTTGACTGCTGCTCTTTCTTAATGAATTCTCTAGAGGGTGTAAGCATTACATAGCTTCGTAATTTGCTGATGTTGGATTCATCTAATTACCCACATTTTCTTAATTTTGGATTATTAGACATTCATGAAATCAGGTTATATATTTTAGCTGGTTGCTCACATCTTATTGTGAACTAGCCAATTGGTGCGAACCTATCTACACGTTTAGACAAGGATGAGAATAGATTCTATGAAGAAGTTGATTGTTATCATCGGGCTCATTTGTGGGTATGGATATTTGCTTGCGCAGCCAGGTAATCCAAACAGCATATCAATTGTAGACCGTCTACACGCAGACCAAAAGTTTAATGATGGTCTGGAACTATATAAAAAGAATCGCATGTCGAGTGCGATGCAAATGTTTCAGGAGGTCGTCAGGCTGAATCCTTATCATCCAGATGTGTACGAATTGCTAGGGGAGATTGACTATTTGAGTGGCAACTACAGCAGTGCTTATAAGAATTTTAAGAAAGCTGTTGAACAGCATCCCAATAATTCCAAACTACATAATGACCTTGGGGTAGCAGCAGCTGGTAGAGAAACCTATTTGGTTGCCATTGGTCATTTCAAAGATGCACTTGAACTCGATCCCTTAAACCGTGATGCTGAGCTCAACTTAAAAGAAGCACAATTGAGACAAAGGGTCATTGCAGATGATTTGCCTACTGATGGGAACGTTCCAGAAGAACGCGCTCCAGATGCATCTCGCTTCAAGAACACTTCCGCTCCTACAGCCTACGCGGTTTCCCAATCTGGTGGTCAAGGTGGAGCAGGGGTAATCAAAAGAAAAGCTGGTCAAAGTTACGATTATACAAGACGGAATATGGATGTTGGGGGCTCTACCGATCCCAATATCAGTGTAATTGCCGTGAAAGCCACACCAAGCAGAACCATTGTAACCTTCAAGGTTTCGAATCCTGGAAGGAAAAAGGAGTATTTCTTTAAACTGGCTAAGCCAGGCAGCCCTGATGCATGGTATTTGATCGATTATGCTTCTAATAAGAGTTACAAGCTCATGGGATACCTAAATAGGAGGGAGATTGAACAAGGAGATGCAGTAAGGGTAGGAAGCAGGGGCGCCTATGTAACCGCCTATTTTAAGCCTTTGGCCTTAAATGTGTTCAGGTTCCATATACTCGAAGGCAAAGAACCTGTACCGGGCGCTTGGAATTTTTATGATATTCACCTGGACGAAAGTTCTGCTAAAAAATAATATCGTCGGAATGAAGAATATAGGAAGACCATTCTTATTGATTTTGATTGCGGTTCTCTGCCTTCCCCTGGGTACAATGGGACAATCCAAAGCGGTTGAAGCCCTTGAAAGAGGAAGGAAAGCGCTCAGCAAAGGAAATTATGTAGCTGCCCAGGTGGAGTTCGAACAATGCGTTCGTTTGAACCCAACTACCCCCTATGTGTATTCTTTTTTAGCAAAGGCGTATTACTATCAAAGCCAGTACAACAAGGCTATTAATTCATTTAACAACGCCTTACAAAAGGATTACAAAACTAGATCAAGTGGGGAAATCGCCCTGATATATAAAAATGAAGTTTCCCTTAATCTTGAGGAGCAAAACAATTTTCAGCCTGCTGTCATGTATTACCAGCGGGCACGCGTTCATCACCTGAAAGGAAACTCGTCATTGGCAATTGCTGACCTTGAAAAGGCACTTACCATCGATGATGATTACGAAGAGGCCAAAGTATACCTTGACCATGTCAGAAGGAGAAAGGGCCCATTGTTAATAGAGGCACCCATTACCTACAATGAGTTGAATTCCGCAGGTGAGGAGGTTGAAAAGCGGCCCAAAAGCACCTTCGAAGATGCTCCCTCTCCGAGTATGAGCTCCGAAGAAATTAGAAAAGCTCGAAATGTCTATTTTAAGGTAAAAAAGCCGAGAGGAAGAGCGGAAAAGAAATACCTCGAGAAGCGAGACAGACGAAAGTACTTCGAAGGAATCCGAGTCTCCACTCCCATCAAGGTTGGCTATGCCTCCCAAGACTATATCAAGATTGAGACCATTCAATTGTATGATGACAAAACAAGGGTTGTTTTTCGTGTAACCAATCCAGGCCCGGATTCTGCCTTTCTGTTAAGGTTGGATGAAGACTTAAAAATCACAGCGAGAGATGCAGATAGGTTACAGACCTTCCCTATGATCCAGATAGACAATTTTTCGCCTAATGGTACCAAGCTTCCACGCTCTGGGAGCATACGATTTACCGTCTTATTTCCCGCCATTCCTCGCGAAATGAACTACATTAATATCATCGAAGGCCGTCGCAACGATGGCCAGCAATGGAATTTCTACGACATCGATCTGACCAATTAATGCCTTGATGGCAGTTTTTATGAAATGACATCCCTTTTTCCTGCTAATCAAGAGAAAAGCTTTCATGGAGGGTGTCTTTTTTAATTGGGCTATGTCTCAAGTCTGTAGCTTTTTGAAAGAACATGCCCAAAGGGTCTATCAATGACACCATCCTCTGCATGATTCCTTCATGGTATAACTGACATAAAAAAATATGGACAGAACAGTGACCTATTGGGCAATTGTTCGTCTAAATAATTAGGGTATGGTATCAAGGCATAAAAAGACGTTTGTACACATGGATTTCAGGACAGGACCATTAAAACAGCCAGATTCCCAGAAAATCAGCGAGACGACTCTCATCATTGGTAACCAAAGTGAGCACAGCAAAGCTTTTACGCACCTTGCTTTAGGGGATTACCAAAATGTGGTTGTGGCTAGTCCTACTTCCCATCGACTTACAGAATGGCCAAACTGGCATCTTGATGGAAGACCAAATACCATCGATATGGATTTTTGGACAGAGGATCTCGCCGCGCAGGTGCATACCGAAGCCCATGCCAAAGCCTATTCTTTCTATGAAAAACTCCCCATCACGCTCTTGGTTAATCTCGTAGAATTCAAAAATGTGGATCCGTGGGCAGATTGGGAAAGCCTTGATCAGTCTATTTCTATAGATGTCCCACAGTTGGTCGATGTAACGAAACTCTTCTACAAAGACATGGTCTCCCATGGAAAAGGGGAAATCCTCAATGTGATTAGCTGTCCAGCCGATTGTAATGAAGTAACCCGAGAAATGTTCCAGAGCACCCAAGCTTTGCTCATGGAAATAGCCAATAGCTTGAACGAAGATTCTCCTACAGATCAAGTTAGAGTCCATACACTTGCCTATTCGCCACAGTCATTGTCTATTCAAACAGACGCCCTTCCTGCTGATATCGCCCATGACATGGTTCCTGATCTTTGTTCTGCAGAAGATATAGCTAAATATGGATATCAGATACTTAAGGTAGGAAGAGGAGAGGCCTCTAAGTAAGCTTTATTTCTTTAACCAGACATTGGCTAACATACTTCCAACAATCATGATGATTCCTAGGAAGGCATAGGGTGAATAAGTTTCTGAGAAAAAAATAAGGCCCAGAATCAAGGAAAACACGACCTCCATGTACCTGATCGGGGCTACTTTGCCTACATCCTCGGATTGAAATCCTTTGGTCATCCATACTTGTCCATAGTATCCTAGAACCCCCATACCCATGAGCATCGACCATTGGAGCAAAGTGGGATTGATCCAAAATGGGATCATCATAACGCCTGAAACAAGCGTAGTCAAGGCCATGAAATAACTGATGATCACCACAGTGTGCTCCGAATTGCCGATTTTACGGATGATCACAAAAACACCTCCTGCAAAGGCAGCACCTGTGATTCCTAAGATGAGATAGAAGGTTTCTACCCTTGTATCAAAGCCTTTTAACAATACAACTCCTGTCATAGCAGTCGCAAAAAGTAACCACCTTCCAGGGGTAATTCGTTCTTTGAGAATGAGAGCAGCAAATAAAGCAGCGAAGACCGGAGATAAGTATTTGAGAGAGACCGAAGCGCCAAGCGGGAGTTTTTGAAGGGTGTAGAAAAAGATTCCCATCGCCACCATTCCCACAAAGGCCCGAAGCAATAACCATTGAGGGCGATTGCCACGAATAGGGATCTTATGTGCCATCAAGAACTGTAAGCAAAAGAGGAGAGAAATAATGGATCGGAAAAATAAAACCTGAGACACATGCATGTCATTGCTTAAGCGCACGAGGAACTGCAGGCCCGCAAATGCAGTGGCGGCCATTAGCATGTAAGTCATTCCTTGTGTCAGCCCCAATCGGGCCAGGCCATTATTATTGATAGGCTTTTCTATTGCTTACAAGGAAAGCATCTTTTAGAACTCTTTTGATGACAAATGCCATTAAACCAGTTCTCCGTCTTCCCGATACGGAAATTCCATGAGCAAACGAATTCCCTTTTGGATGTCATATTCATCAAAAAGGATCTTGTAAAGGGCAAGGCTAATGGGAGCAGAAAATTTATGAGTTTGAGCGAGGGCACGTACTATGGCGATTGTTCTCACCCCTTCCGCAACTTCATCCATGCTTTTGATCACCTCCTGCGTGGATTCCCCCTTCGCCACCCGATACCCTACGGTATAATTTCTGGATGCTGGACTTGAACAAGTAGCAATCAAATCTCCTATTCCTGCCAATCCAAGGAAGGCATTTACTTCTCCTCCAAGAGGCTTGGCAATGTTGACCATTTCTGCCAGGCCTCTTGTGATGAGCATGGCTTTGGTATTTTCACCTAAGCCTAATCCATCCAGAATTCCAGCTGCAATGGCCATGATATTTTTGAGGACACCAGCCAACTCGATCCCAATGATGTCATGGGCACCGTGCACCCTAAAATTGGTACTTCTCAAAGCTTGTTGTCCTTCTCGGATTACCTCATCAAATGGGCTAGCTACAACGGTGGCAGCAGGTTGGCCTTCAGCAATTTCAGAGGCAAGATTGGGCCCAGCTACACAGCCCACTCTTAATACTGTAGTTTCTTGTTTGATCAGCTCACTCATGGTGAGGACTTGCTCCTTTCTCAGCTTTTTTAATTGAGAAAGCTCTTCTCCTTCATTCAACACCACATGAAGACCTTTGGTAGCATGAAGCAATCTATGATAAGGCTTGAGATAGGGAGAAAAGGTTTGAAGCATACCGGGAAAGGCTTGAGCAGGCACAACAGGGAATATAAGTTCACATGCTCCTGCTAAGTACTCGGGATCGGATGTAATTTCCACCTGATCATGAAGCCTCCAGGTTTTGTAAGTTCGCTCCCGTTCTAGCCTTTCAGCTTCTTCTGTTCTTCGGGCATAGAGGACGACCGATCTATTTTGTGCAAGCAAATTGGCAAAGACGGTTCCAAAGCTACCTGCTCCGATAACACCCACTTTTTTATTTGACAAGGGATTCGAGTTCATATCCTACCAGTCTATTGTGATAATAATAAAGGATGTTCATGTTGTCGGTGAATAGCCTGCCATCCTTTGTGAGCTTAAGAACGCGTTTGGTATGGTATAGGCCCAGGTTTTTTAAGCCATGTTCCATGATGGTTGAGGGCTCATTTCTTAGATGGGAAGGGAGATTTACCTTTTCCTCTTGGTTCAGTTCTTTGAGTCTGTTGTGTACGGCCTCGATACAGGCTAGGAAAGGGGCAACTTCCAGATACCTTTCTTCTTCAGGCAATCTTAACAAGGAATAGAGGTTAAGGTCTTTCCGATTTTTCTTGAACATCTGAAAGGCCACAAAGGCTACCAGATGGCTAGAAAAGACATAATTCTCTGCATGATAGCGTTCTACGATTTTGTCAGCCAGCATCTTGGTGTATTGATCGTCTCGCTGATGATCCTTGGTGAGTTCTCCATTTGACATGAAGTATTCCTTGATCTCGATTGTATTTCCGTTGCGGTCGATGCTGTTGCCTTCCTGGTCTACAAAGTTTCCAAAAACATCCATGGGTTTGCCATAGGATAAATAGATATCTGAGCTCTTGCTGAAAGTGGTCCAGATAAATTGGAAGATTTTGACTAAGTCTGATGATTCCTTGTCGAGCGTGTAGTATTGTTCTTGTCCCGTTCGGTTGAGGTATTGATTGATAAGGGACTTTGCTTCTAGGGTGAAGTGGTAGCTCATCACCAAGGGGACGATAAAGATTTTCTCAGACTGCGCACGAGGTTCACCTGCGAAATTTTGGCGTTGTGCCTCAATGACGGTACTCAACAGCCCTTGTTTGAGATTCTTTTCAATTTCACCCGATCGGGATCTTGTTCCGCCTGGGAAGAATATATGGTTTACGCCTTCGATGGTAGCTCGCGTAGCGTATGAGTCAAGGGTAGAGCGATAAATGGGATTCCTTTTTCGTCTGTCAACCGTATAGGCCCCAAGCCGTGTCATGAATCGAGCCAGAATCTTATTGTTGTACAGATTCAAGCCTGCTCCATAGGTGAAGGCTGGCAGTCCGAGGGCGCTTAAGCTCCACCCAACTAGGATAGAGTCTAGGTTGCTGAGGTGAGTAGGTACTACGACTACTGTCCCAATTCTTGATAACTCCCTGAGCATGTCTGTTTCCCCCATCAAGTGGATTCGTTCCTGCATCTTAACCTTATGGCTGATGATGGACCGAATTGTTTTTCCTGCTGATGCATTCAAAAGGGTCGAAAAGAAAAAGGGAAGGAACCGTTTGGCAAACTGGTAGGTACCTGGCTTGAAGGTAGATACAATTTCGTTGGCGTACCTACTTACAATGGAATAGAGAAGGTTATGGACATCTTTTTCGTAAGCAGTAGGATCGTTTTCTATGCGATCAATGGCTACTAGTTTCTTCTTGATGTTGCGCCAAAACTTTATTTCATCCTTGGGATCGACCTTCCAAGGGTCTTCCTTCATCCGAATTCTCTCTCTGTACATGGTTTTAGCCACCAGTTGCTCTATGCTACTATTTTGACGCTGAGCGAATTGGGCAACTGCTTCCATGGTCTCGTCAATAACTTCTTTCAGGAAGCGGTCCTTGCTACGGAAGAGTCTGGCAATGGGCCAATTGTAAATGTTGGGTACGGTAGGCTCGTAAAGGATGCCTTCGGTAATGTAGTGTTGGACTGATTCCATAAAATGAGTAGGCGGTACAGAATTCTACTGACAAAATCGTAAAATGTAAGGAATATCGAAATAAATATTGATGGAAAGACTGTTGATACATCGCTGGCAGAATCTCTGCGAAGGCTTTTCCCTGCCAGAGCCTGTTGGAAATGAGACCTTTCAGCGCCTCAAGACTCATTATGATGAAAAGCATCGAGCCTATCATAACCTTCATCACATCCAGGATTTATTCAAAAAAATGGACCGAGATAGGGAACTTCTACAACAGCCTCTCAGGGTAGCTCTTGCCATTTGGTTTCACGATATCATTTATAAGCCCTACAAGTCAAATAATGAGGTGGCCAGCGCCGAACTGTTTCAAAAATGGATGACTCCTCATTTGTCAGATAATTCCTTAGTCGATCAGGTATCAGCCTATATTGTCTCCACAGCGAAGCACATTCCCGAGTTAGACCACAAGGACTTGACATGGTTTTTGGATGCTGACTTGTCCATTTTGGGAGCTCATCAGACACGATACCTCCAGTACACAAAGGAAATCAGGAAAGAATACAGCCTGTATCCTAGCTTTATGTACAACAGGGGGAGAAAGGCTATTTTGAAGAGTATGTTAGCGAGAAAGAATTTATTCTACACGGACTTATTCCAAGATCGTTATGAAGCCAGGGCACGAGAAAATATAAGAATGGAAATTAAGATGTTAGGCGATTAAGACCTTGCTTGGGTAGGTGTCATCCTTTTAGGTCTGCCGATGAGTAAGGTAATGAGGATGAAGGCAAAGGAAGTGAGGGTAAGAGAAATTCCAATTCCACATCTATCGGCCATCACGCCCATTCCGATAGCAAGCAAGGAAGTCAAGATGGTCTTGTAGAAATTCTGAGCAGATATGACGGAGGTCAGAATCCCTGGTTCGACTTGGTCTGCTAGCATACCGGTTAAGATAGGTTTTCGAAGATTTTCAACCAGGAAAATGAGTGTGAAGCCAAGGAGAGCAAAAATCCACCATTCCTGCTGCAAGAAGAGTCCTGAAAGTCCTCCTCCAAGGAGACCTATCAATAAGGTTAATTGGACTTTATCACCCTTGCCTCCGCTATAAAAGGAGGAAGCGGAGCTGGATACCCAAGCAGAAAGGATGTAAATAAAGAAATAGACGATACCTATAACTAGCCCACTTTTATTCTTTTCCTCAACGCTTAGAAGAATAGGAATCATGAGACTAACTTGTACCAGTACGGGCTGTATGTAGTCTTTTACGGCTTTTAGAAAGGCCCCGTGAAGAGAGGCTGAATGGATAATTTTGAGGACCTCTCGATTCCTCAAAGACAGGAAAAAGTTTTTGATTTGATCTATAATGGTACCTCCCTTCTTTTTTTTCTTTTTGGAAGCGTAGTTCAATTCTGTGGGATAGCTCAAGACATTAAGGAAATTTAACAGATAGGGTAGGATAGAAATCAAATAAATCAAACGGTAGCTTCCGGCGTAAAACACGAATACTCCCGCTACAATAGCTGATACTGCCGAACCTCGATGGGACCAGGATCGAGTATGCCCATAGTAATTGATTTTTTGATCGCTCCAGCCTTTGATCTTCAAATAATCCATGATCATTCCCTTGTGCGTTCCTGATCGAAAGGCATCACTTATCCCCATCAATACCATTCCCAACATCAACCATAGCAAGCTTGGCGCGAGATAGAATAGGACAAAAGAGATGATATAACAGAGAAAAGCGGCGATAAGGGAACTTTTCCTTCCATAGGTATCTGCTACAATGCCTGTCGGTATTTCTGTAATGTTAATGGTGAGTTCTCTAGCAGCGTAGAGCAAGCCTATCTGGCTGTAGGAAATGCCACTTTCAAGGAAGTAGAGGAGCAAAAACGCATCAAAAAATCTTAGGTTTTTTAGGAAACCGTAGGCACAAAACTTAACGTACTGAAGGTCTTTTTCAAAAGTAGCCACAACTATTCAAAGCAGGATATAAGAGTTAGATCGCCAAAGGAATGTCTAGTGCAATTTGCATCAAACGAGAATAGTCTTCAGAGGGTAAGGATCCTTTTGCCAATAAATAATTGGAATGGCCCTTCCATTTAAAGAATAGATAGTCTTCACGAATAGTTTTCTCTATTAATTCAGCCCATGCATGATGGAAAATGGAGTTGTCTAGGTAAATGATGAGAAACTCTTCATTGTATTCAATATGTGTGGATTCATATTGGGCACTTTTTTCTATCCATGCTTCTATTTCTGTCATTTTTTCCTCGACATTCATCATCTTGAGTGCGCCATAATCCTTGATAAGGACCACCAGGGTGTAAACAAATGAACCCAAAAGGATTATCAGTAAAATCCAGGGAGTTTCATACAATTCTCGCCCATTCAGGATATGACCAATTTCTGACATGGTAAAGACAAAAAAGACTGCAAGTAAGACCAGGTTCCCCCCAATTTTCTTTTTTAGGGAGCTGTATTGAGCCTCTATACTCGGAATGTAAATCTCTCTGTACTCCTCTGCGTTAAAGCTTAGTTTCGCTTTTTTTAAGGGAGAAGGAGATGATGAAGGAGTTTGTGTTTCCATAGCCTTAACATACAAAATTAAGCCCAGAAGGTCCCGTCTATTGGTTTTACTTTTCTATGAATTTTCTAACAAAACTTCTTCCAGTTTGGCTACTGCATGTTTGGCTGCAAAAATAGCCCCATCCATATATCCGGAGGAAACGGCTGATGTTTCAGTCCCAGAAAGATAGAGACGACCATTGTAATAGGTGTGCTGAAAAACATCATGGCCATTGTGTTGGTGGGGAAATACTTGATGCCCGGTTTGAGCTGGGTCTTTGGTGAAGGGTTCATGAGCCCAAATCGTTTCTTCATAGGCTAATGGAAGGGCTGCTTTCTCCCCAAAAATCCTACCCAGCTGATTCAGGATTCTTTTTTGCCGATCTTCTTTTTCCAATTGCGCATAGCCAGCATTCACAAAACCACATAAGGCGGCTTTTTCTCTTAGATGATCAGAATGATCATAGAGTTCGGTGAAGGGGCCAACCTGGCTGAAAAGGGTACCTGAAAGCTGCTCTTTCGTCCAAAACGATTCTTCATAAACCAAGGCCACCTTAATAGAATCTTGCATCCATGTATGTGTCTCCTGAGCAATTTGAGCCAGTTTTGTAGGCAAAGCCGGTTCAAACTCAATAGAATGGGCCATGAGGGCAGGGGGAAGGGTTGAAATGATATACTTGGACCTTAATTCTTTTTGATCTGTTTGGACGATGACTTCTTCCTCCTGGAATTCGAGTCGTAGGACCTTTTCTGCTAACAAGATATGGGAGGAAGGAATTCCTTTTGCCAGTTTTTCAATCAGTTGACTACTGCCTCCTTTGATTCGGAAACTAGGAGGATCACTCGGAACATCCATCCTTTGTGGAGGAGCGGTAGAAAAGGCCTCGAAATAGGCACTACCTGTCATGAACTGTTCATAATAGCCTATCTCCAATTCTTCGAACAGCGCCTTGAGCTGTGTATGTTGATGCCCAAACCAAGTGGCTCCCATTTCAAGTTTGGTATCGTTCTCACTGATGAGCGTATGAATCCTTCCCCCTAAGCGTTCCCTAGCCTCAATGATTCGGTAGGAAATTCCTCTTTGTTCGAGTAAATGAGCTATTCGAAGGCCTGTGAGACCTGCCCCGATAATGATAACAGTTGGATGCATGGGGCAAAGGTAGCTCGAATTTCAGGATAAAATGTAAGCTAGATTTCAATTCTCATGCTGAACCTAATACCGTTAATCTTCTTCCCTTGACACGAAGACTTTCCTGATGAAGTCCCTCGCTGGAACTTGCCTTTCGTCGTAGGCCTGCAGCAAGCCTTCATCTTCGTAAACAGAGGTAATCTTTTGAATAAAGGGTTCTTCTCCACTCAGATCAAGGACAGCAATTCTAATCCAGGGACGGTCATAGCAACCTGTTGAACCAAGGTCAACATACCTAGAATTGCCTATGATATCGCTATCGATGTGATTATGACCATAAAAAATGATATCTGCCTCGACATCTGCAAACATCTGATCTAATTCTTCTGCGCTTGCCTCTTTGCTAATAGGTTGAAACCAGTTTTGGTCTTTGGTTAAGGCATAATGACGGAAGTTGATGGTATGTCCAGCTGGCCCTTCTATGTTTAGAGAAAAGGGCCAGCTTTGGACCCACGCTTTATGGGAGTCTCCCAATTGAGTGTGAGTCCAATTCTGGTGATCAATTTCATCCTGGCTCATCCATGCAGGGGTAGGATCAGGTAGTCCATAGGCGTACCAATGGTCATGATTACCCATGATACATTCCAGATTGGGGATACTTCTGGCGAATTCAAGGGTTTCAAGCGGATAGGGACCGATTCCTACCATATCACCTACATGAATTATTCGTTCACATCCTCTTTGCTGGAATAGCTCAATGGCCTTTTTGAAGGCTGGGAGGTTGGCATGGCTATCCTGAAAAACTCCTATTAGCATGCTGAGTTGTCTATATCAATTTTACATCTGCAATGACTTCCAAGAGGGCAGGGCCGTCATGATCCATCAATTGTTGCATAGCTGAGGTTAGATCTTCTGCCTTGGAAACTTGCAGACCGAGTGCTCCACAGCTATTGGCGAAGTCTGCAAAGTCAGGATTGACCAAATCAGTTGACCACTTGTCCCAACCACCTGCACGTTGCTCCTTGGTAATCTTACCCAACTCATGGTTATTCAAGATAATGGTCTTGATGGGCATATTGTATTTGACTGCGGTGGTAAGTTCGGCTAGATATTGGCAGAATCCTCCATCACCAGCTACTGCAATCACGGGTCTTGAATCTCCTACTGCTGCCCAAGCCCCCATGGCTGCAGGAAAAGCAAAGCCAATAGAGCCCAAATAGCCTGACATGAGGAAAGTTTGCTGTCTGCTCTCGAAATATCTTCCAAAGGAGTAGGCGTTGTTGCCTACGTCCACACACATCACAGCATTGTCAGGAGCTATCTTGGTAAGGGTATCAAATATGGCGATGGAACTCACACCTTGATGGCGATTTTCTAATAGTCTCTTGGTCTTTTCTGATCTCCAGATACTCCATCTTTTGGCAATCTGTGCCGTTCTGTCTTCCTTACCCGCTAGAAATAGTCCTGCATGCTCATGAAGGAGTTCTACTGTTCTAGAAATTTCTCCATATACAGGTACATCTATTTTATGGAACTTACTAAGGGCCAGGGGATCAAAATCAATTTGGATAGTAGGAATTTTGGGTGTTATCCCCGTATGATTGGAGAAGGAAGCTCCAATAACCAGTAGTGAGTCCGCCTCATTCATGAAATAGGAAGCGATGGGAGTTCCACTTCTTCCCAATACGCCAGCACCCAAAGGATGGGTATCCGAAATTTGACCTTTTCCTTTAAAGGTTGTTGCTACCGGGCAGTTGAGCTTTTCAGCTAGTTTGATGATGGCATCCATATGGAATCTTGCACCATGCCCGACAATGATCATCGGCTTTGAAGATTGTTTGAGCAGGTCAATAGCTGCATCCAGGCTTTCCTGTGGAGGCGCAATTTGTAAAGGAGCCATTCTACCTGCTGGCCCTGAGCTGCTTTTGCCTTTGGCTGAAAGAACCTGCACCTGATCTGGGAAGGTGATATGGGATACATCACGGTTTAAAATGGCATGTTTGACTGCAAGAGCCATCAATTCAGTATGCTTGCTTTGATGTTCAACTCGTTGGTTGAATGCTGCGACTGTTTGAAAGGCGCGTACGAGGTCCACTTCCTGAAAGTTGCCGGTTCCTACTACCTGGGTGGCTACTTGTCCCGTGAGGGCAAGAATAGGTGCTCTATCTACCTTCGCATCCCAAAGACCCGTAAACATATTGGTACTTCCTGGGCCTGCTATGGCAAAACAGGCAGCTGGTTTTCCAGTTAATTTTCCATAGGCTGAAGCTGCAAAGGAAGCAGCACCTTCATGTCGAATGCCTATGTATGTTAATTTTCCTTCTTCTTCTAATCGTCGAAAGGCATCTGCTAAGCCTAGGTTGGAATGTCCTACCATTCCAAATATTGTATCAATTCCCCAGTTGACCATCGTCTCAGCCATGATATCTGAAACTGTGGTCTCATGTGGAGCCTCCTCTTCCAGCCCTACATAGATAGCATCTCCTTCTATTTTCAATTCGTAGCGCTCCAAACCATCATCGAACCCATCGGAATTTCCTCCGCAAGGGTTAAAATCCCATCCATGCCAGGGACATCTTAATAAACCATTTTCGATTGAACCTTCTCCAAGAGGTCCTCCTTGGTGTGGGCATTTGTTGGTAATGGCACAATACTCTCCTTCAAAATGTGTCAAACATACTTGTGTATGACCAGCTTCAACGGTCATTACCCTGTTTTCTAGGAGTTCATTTTTGTTGTCGAGGACTTTGTGCCAGATGATTTTTTTGCTCATGACGGTTTAATTGGGGCATTTTGTGAGTAGTCGAGGCCTATAAGACCAAGATTAAATTTGATAAATTATCAGAATTCTTCCCACAACTTTTTGTTAAGAAGTGGTTATCAATTCCAGATTTATCTGGATGTTACATGGGAAGATAGATGAAGTTGAAGGGATTCCGAGCTGAAATAGGTCCGTTGGAAGACATGGTGAAGCAATTAGGATTTTCTTAAGATTCTTTTTGAAGTTCCTTCCATCTCCTAGTTGCTTGAGGTTCCCCTTGGTCGGCTCCTTTCTTGATCCATTTTTTTCCTTCTTCGATCTCGCCTACAGACAAAAGGAAATTTCCATAGTGTAATTCATACAGATCAATGGGAATTCGTTCTCTCTCTTTTGCCAACTGAAAATGATTCTCTGCTGCTTCAAAATCGCCTTTTTTCTGAAAATAGAGGGCATAATTTCTATGGACATAGCCAGGATCATGATTATCCATTTTTTGAGCTTGCTGTAGAAAGGGGAGCCCTTCCTCCATACGATCTAAAAGAATTAAAGCTAAGGCCACATTACTGTAGGCATATGCCATTTCTGGGTCCATTTTTATGGCCTCTTCAAGCTGAGGCAGGCTTTCCTCGTAAGACCCAATAAGAATCATATAATAGCCGATATTGTTGTAAATGGTAGATTGAGAGTTAGGATTCTGCTCAATTTTTAAAGCATGGTTGAGGAGATGGATGGCTTCTTCGTATTGGAAGGATTGGGCTTTTTGCTCGATTTCTTGATAGGTCTTACCTAATTCTATGGAGCGACGGTCAAATATATCCAGGGGATCTTGGATACGTAGTTTACGGGCAGCCTTGGAGAGTACGAGATTTTCCTTGGATAGGAGATCTCTCGAAGGTGGGTGGTGGCCAAAGGTATCTTCCATACAAACTAGTGCATAGATCAGAAAATGTACGTCTACGGTTGAAGGAAGCGAGATACTCTGTTGCCAGAATGGGCTGATTTCCCTGGCATAAAAAGACATATTCTGAAGGAAAATATGGCCAAAGCCTTTCCAGATTCCAACAATGGAGCATAAGGTATCATGATTCTTATCGTATGAGCCTAAAATCTGCTTATCGATCAAGTCCATTTGGATGAGTTCCAGCGTAAGCAGAGCAATTAATTTGCTTGGATAAGAAAGGAGATGAGCCGGGATCAAGATGGTGCGCTGTTCATCTTCGTAAATAACCTCTGTGCTGAGCATCCTACCGTGGCTTTCAAAAGGAACGATTGCTAATGGGTCGATCATTTCAAAAAATACCTCGTTGGCATCCATTTTCAGCAGGCCACAAATATCGTCGATCAGTATACCCGCATCAGGCTCCTGCAGCTTAAAACTCTCGGGAAAAAAGGTAGGACCTAGGATAATCTGGCTTTGGGGAGACGTAGGAGCCTCTTCTTTGCTTGCCAGAAAGACAAGGGCATCTTCTACCCATTCTCTGTTGTCTGAAGAAAAATCAAAGGAAGGTCGTGAGGAGTTCCAATTGGAACCAAATAGTTTCATGTTGTGCAGGATATTATGCTAGGTTGATCCTTGAAGAGATCTTTGCTACAAATTATACTTTTCTCTTATTTTTTCTGCCAATTCCCTCGGACTACAATCGACTGTGTCCAACTTCCACATTTCTTTCTCTCGAAAATCTCCCTCCTGTGAGACCATCCTGTGTTTTTTTTCAGCGAATCGGAGATTCTTTTCAGATCGGGCTAGGTCTCTTTTGGATGCTTTATGATTCAGTCTATTTGGAGTCCGGTTTCGCTCTAGACGTGTATCTAGGTCTGCTTGTAATTCTATGAAAATTACCTCAGGCTCCCGAGCTGAAAAAATCCCTATGATCTTATCAATATAGGCCTCATCATCAGGGTCAGCATAATCCCAAACCATGGTAAATATCAGTCCCGCCAACTCGCTATCCGCTATTTCTTTAAAGATGGCAAAACGAATGTTGTCATCCAGCCTTCTAAAGTGTGCTGTCCCCCAGTCGAAGAACTGATGGGTCAATTCCAGCGACATGTGGTTATAGAAGAGCTTCATACCCGTCAACTTGGCTAACTCTTGCCCAATCGTCATTTTACCTACGGCAGGCGGTCCACTAATGATCACAAGCTTCATGGCTTATATACCATTCAGGACTGTACACGGTTCCAAATATCGAGGTAGATTTTCCACTCCTTTCCTACTTTTCGCCAAACGATCACATATTTCCCCTTCCAAGAACTCTCTTTGCCGTCCTTTCCTCGGGTTTTTCCTTCATAATACCCATAATCATAGGCAAACTTTTTCACGATAGTAATCTCCTCAGGAGTGATTTTATGATGAAGGATCTTTACACCGGCTGGTACGGTCCAATAGGCAGTCAAATCTTTACGACCGCCCATGATCATGCGATTGCCGGGAAAGATTTTTCCATCCTCTGTATAAGAATTGACGAGGGCTTCTGTATCACTGTTCATGTAGGCCTTTGAAAATGCCTTGATGTTAGCGAGGATTTGATCGATGTCCTTTTGCTTTCCATTGAAGGTTTGGCCAAAAGAAAAGCCGGCAAATAAAAAGATGCCTATTAGAAGAGAGGTGATAGGTCTCATGTTGGAGTTAATTAATGGATACTAAGCAAGATAAGACCTTTTTAGATGGGAAGGCTGCGCTAATTAAACCTAAGAACCCCAGACCCAGTCTTGCTTATTGGGGTCTGGGGTAGGGATAAGGCTATTGACCTTCAAAGATTTTTTGGACTGCCCAATAGGCTGTTTCTGCAGCACCATGAACAGTAGATTGGTTATAGTTTGACATGGCTTCCCCTGCAAAATATATCTTCTCATCCAGCGTAGAGAGGAGGTTTTCCTGTATTTCTGATCTGTTCCCTTCAAAATAAAGAGCATATGATCCCTGGATATAGGGCTCCTGGCTCCAGTTTTGGGTGATGTGCTTGACATAATGTTCGGATGCCTTTCCATCAAAAACTTCATCTAATTGGGCCAGTATGGTATCAATGACCTCTTGATCTGAATCCATGGTAGCAAAGGCCTCTGCACCTTCCCCAACCGCAAAAAGACCCATGATGTTTTTTTCTGAATCTTTCCTGAAAGCTGCGTCATAATAGAGCCGCCCATTGTCGCCAAGAGCTTGAAGAAAGGGGCCGATTAAGGTCATGTCTGGGAAGAATTTTTCTTCAAACTCAATAAAGACCTTGATCCCGTATTCCATGTCAATGCTCTCGATAGCTTCCTTCTTAGCTTGAGGAAGGGCGGGAGTGAAGGCAATGCTGTCGAGCTGTAGCATTTTAACAGGTATGGTTACAATCACCTTATCTGCCTCGATTAGCTCATTTTGACTTGTAGTTACCTGTATCTTCTCACCTGAATAGTCGATAGCTGTTACTGGCGTATTTAGGCGCATCCGATCTCTGATTTCTGGGACTACAAAAGTGTCAAAGAAGCCATACCAAGTAGTACTTTTAAACTTGTGCTCTGAGTAGAACGCACTGCTCCAGTTTTTCTTTCTCAACTTGTCCCTGTTCCAATTATAAACTGATTTGGGGTTATATACGATCGTTTCCACTTTTCCTTGGTGGCTCGTATCATTTAGCATCTCTCCCAGTATTTTGGGATCGGTATGTATCCATTCGGCACCTAGGTCAATGGGAAAATCGGCAAAGTCACTGATTCGTTTCATCCTCCCTCCAAAATCGGAGGCAGCTTCAAGGATTTCGAAATCAATGTTTTGTTGTTTGAGTAAGTAGGCAGCTGTCATCCCTGCTGAACCAGCTCCGATGATCAGTACTTTTCCTTGAAAATTAGGGGCAATATCCAAGGGTTCAATGACACTGCTATCACAGGACTCCAGCAATACCGAAAGGAAGGGTAGGCCAATCCCGAGTGTTAGACTTGTTTTTAGGAATTCTTTTCTGTCCATGATTGTTGGGTGTTAAAGGTAAAAGGAAAGGCCAAGCTCTAGGCCAAAGAAGCTTGCATTTGTAGCCTCAGTAGAAAATTGATGGCCCAGGAATAGGTTGACATATTGTCCCAATCTTCCTGTTCCTTCTCTACCCATTTTAAGGTTCAGGGTAGGGAGGAAAAAGGATTTAATTTTTGTCTGAGGGGTAGATTCAAGGCTGCCTAGATTTACTTCATTAGATAGAATTTGGGTACTTCTTACATAAGCCAAGCCCACCGATGGAGAAATATATCTTGCTCGCTCGGCCTTCTTGAATCGGATTCCCATGTCAGCCTGAAAAAGAAGATTTCGACTGGTATTAGGCTGGGAAAAGTATCCCACTTGTGGGCTTACAAATAACAGTTTAGAAGTTTCCTCGGCCTGTCCCATCTCTGTTAAATAGATATCTGTGGATACCTTTAGGCCAGGTTGAATCAAATAAGGTGCGTAGTAAGAGACATTAATAGGAATACGTTGCTGGGCAATTCCAGCCAAACTAAGACAGCCTCCTAGCAGGAGAAGAAGGGCTTTTCTCATAAGGATTTATTTTTCCTCAAGGACAGCATTGTTTTTCAAAAGGCAGTATATCTAGGCTATAATTTAAAGGATTCGGACCTCATTAATAGGTTCGGATTCCCAGATTGTAAGTATTCGGACCTATTTGGATGCTAGGTAAGCTACTTTTTCCGGTATGAAGAAGGAGTGGTTCCTACGATTTTCTTGAAAACGGTATTGAAAGTCGATTTCGTCTTGAATCCACTTTCTAATGCGATGCCCATGATACTATAATGGTCGAAAGCTGTATCCTTTAATTTTGCCTTGACATCTTCTACTCGGTAGTGGTTCACAAATTCAAAGAAATTCTTCTTTTCCTTTTCATTGATGATTTGGGACACATATCCAGGGCTCAATTGTAAATGTTCGGCCAGTGAACTTAAGTTTAATTCTCCGTCTGTATAGAGTTTTTGTTCACGCATCAACTTCAGTAAATCCTCATAGTAAAGGTCTGTCTTAGCGGATAGCTGTTTTCCAGCAGATTCAGGGGTTTTGGAAGGATCCTGTATGCTGACAGGCTGGAAAAGATCATACCTAAGAATCATAAAATAACCTAAGCCGTAAAGGAGAAGACCCAAGCCTGTTACAAACAGCAAATAGACATTTCCAAATTCTCCTGTGAAGAGATTCTGTATAAAACTGACACTCCAAATGAGATAGATTAGAAGCATGATATACAGCAGTCTTTTCAACCAATTCATATTCCTTGACTCTGTGTTGGAGTAATTCTCGAAGAGAAACGTCTGATAGGTATGGACTTTCTTGAGGGCTAGGGGAATCAGCCAGAAGGAAACGATGAGATTGATGACATTGGCAAATGAGTACAGGAAATAGTCGTACTTGAGAAAGGTGTCAGAGTCGGGGGGAAAGCCTAAAATTGGAGTGTAAGCAAATTCAATGAGGATCTCCAATCCAATAGGGATAAGCAAATACCTTTCCCATTCTTTTATGTCATGATCAGGTGTCAGGAAATAGGTTACAAACAAATAGATCCCAATAGGAGCGAGGGTCCTGATATAAATAGGTAAATAGTAAATGGGGGCATAAGCTTCTATTTCAAGCCATTCAATAGATTCATTGAGCAAGACAATGGAAATACTAAAGAGCGCAATAGCCAGAAACCTATTGGCTTTGGAATAGAGGCGCTCTTGGGTAAGCAAAAGAATGCCCAGAAGGATACCATGAAGGCTAGTAATGCCGAGAAAAGCCCCAATAGCCCCCTGCAGTATATAATCTGATGGATTCATTCTGCGGTCAACTTACATATTATCGGGATAAATGAGGAGTAGGTGTGGTGTTCAGAATGACAAAGAGGTTTTTATAACAGCATATTCAAAGCCTGTCATGCCATCCATTCCAAAGGTCGGAAAACCCAAGGACTCAGATGCTTGATCTCCATAGAAAAAGTTGAAAATCAAGGCATATTCTTCTTCCTTTTGGTGATCCTTAAGATAAAGTTCTACCAGTTCGAATAGCTCCTGATCATATTCCCTAACCTCTTCCTTAAGCTGAGATTGTACAAATACCTCCATATCAACGTAATCTTGTAGCTGAACCGGTGGATTATTTTCTAACCAATAGACCGTTCTGAACATATATTCGAGGCTTCTTTGACGGATAAGAACCTCATTATGTGCTTCACTTGTCCAGATATAGGGGGTGCAAAAATTCCGCTTGACCAAGGCATTTAATCGAAATTTACTTTCGAAGTCTGTGGTGAACCTATTGGTCCAGGCACCTCCAACATTGTCTCCAAGGTTCAAGCCTACCCCGATAGGAGGTATGTCTTGAGTGGCAAATCGCTTATTCACCTCCTTTGCTGCTTCTGCTATGATTTGCTCCGCTCCCATTTCTCGAAGATGCTGGATTTTTTCGGCTACATGGGCTTTGGCCATGGGATTATAGCCAGCGATAGGCATGATCATGTCATCTTTGGTGTTCCCTTGTAGCTTGAACAAATAGGCTTCAAATCGATCTCTTGAGATCGGCATCTCATAGATCTTCGCCATGGTAGGGAGAATGGGAAGGAGTTCAAAAGGCATGATTGTAGATTTGATATCATGAGGATATAAGGAAAAATTGGAGGAAAAGGATTGGATGGATAAGATAATTGATGATGGTATCAATTTGCTTGTCTCCTGGAGATTAAGGATGATCTATTTTATCAACCTCTGCATATTAATCGGCCTTCTCAATCCAAATCCTATCCCTTCCTAATCAAAAGGCAAAAGGTCTGGTTCCAGGAAGTTTGCCTTCGCTTCGGGATTCCTGTAAATATCCACCTGATAGTGTTGGGCCAATACCTCTTTGAATTTAGTCTTTAACTGTGGATAAGCTTTGATAAATGAAGAGAAATTGTCCTTTTCAGATTGCAAATAGAAGTGGTAAACGGCTTTTACTGCTGCCACTGTAACGGTCATGTTGAATTTATCAAAGACTCCCAGTGATTCTGCGTAGGAGCGAATTTGCCTTGGAATTTCTTCAACAGCCTTGTCTATTCCATATTGATGAATATGAATCCACGCCAGCCTTAAATGGGCTTCATGGGTGAAGTAGGAAGGGCGTAGTTTAGCCGTGGCAAATTGTTCTTCAAATTCCCGATCTGACAGTCTTTGGTGACGCTCCATGTGCTTGCATACTGAAAAGAGGGGCTATGGGTTTCAATCAAATTTTAATGCTGCTAACCATGCTTGAGCCATTAAATAAGATCCTGCCATAGAAGGGTGAACACCATCGGGACACCAGTATTTTACATCAGCCTTTTCGAGAGCCTTATCAAATATGGATTGAAGGGGAATAAAGGTCGCTTTGTAATCTTGGGCAATCTTCTTTGCAGCCTTTTGGTAGGCATTAAAGGCAGGAATCCAGGCCTGTTCATCAATTGCACTACCTCCTTTTATCACGAAGGGTTCTGCCACGATTAACCTTACATCAGGTAATTCTTTCAGCGTCCTATCCAGCAAGGCCCGCAAATCTGATTCATAAATGTCCACGGTTCCCTTGTAATTGTGCGTTAAGGTATGCCAGAAGTCATTTACACCAATTAGGATACTCAATACATCAGGTTTCAACTGCAGGCAATCGTCTTCCCATCTCTCGGCCAACTGAAAAACTTTATGTCCACTGATTCCCCTGTTATAGCATCTTAAGCCTTTCTCAGGGTATTTTCCAAGTAACTCAGTAACTATATGTTGGACATACCCCCCTCCCATACCTCCAGCTTGATTGGCATAGTATCTTCCTTTGTTTCTTCCTCCGTCTGTAATGGAATCGCCTTGAAATAGAATGGTTGAGCCTTGGGCCACTGTCCATTCACTCTGTTGAGTTTTGTCCGCATTGAATTGTTGGATCAGCGCAGGGATACCCAGCGATATGATAGAGGTATTGAGGAGAAAATTACGGCGGTTCATAAGGATTAAGATTACTTAGCTTTATAAAAGGATGGAGTAGATTTAAACACTTCTTACAATGGTGAAACTGACCTCATTGACATTCCAATCGTCAAAGGCATCTGTTCCTCCTGCGTCAAAGATTAAGCCTCTCTGATTGCTTGAAATCGATTTGGGGGTAAAGGCTTCTCCTAAAGATGGCATTCTCATGCTGGTCGGATTGACATCACGGGTGGCAAAAAACACCTTGAGGCACTCTTCTACCTGCGTAATTCCTTGGGCGAAAAGAAAATCAGGAACATGGCCGCTCGCCTTAGCACCTCCCATGGCATAGGCTTCTTCGCCTGGTTCCAATAGTTTTCCATTGGGTCCCAAGAGCCCCGTTTGTATGCTAAACTGGCTGTCAAAGAAGGCTAATGAACAAAAGAGATCATCATTTGAATCATTTCGGACCCTAATCTTGAAAGAAGACATGGTACCAGGCCCTCCATCTTGTGAAAAGGTGAATCCATCCGAATCGGGTTCGAAAATTTCTCCGCTATCGGGATCAATCAGATCAATCTTGATCGCTTCCGAAGCAAGGCTGCTACCAGGATTTTTTAAGCTTTTGATTCGTTCGTAATTGGCAATATGCATCAGCATCCTGAGAACTTTGTCTATATCCTCATCATCATCCGATTCTGTAGGAGAGGCCAAGGGCATCTCGGGTCCATCAGCCGAACGGGTCAGAATAAACTGACCATGCTGGTGATAAATGGTATAGTCTGACAGCATTTGCCTGTCTACAAAAGCCAGGTAACTATTGGCTGTAAGCATCGCTTTTCCAGCCTCGTAAATCTTTTTAACCAATTTTTCTCGAGCTTCTGCATAGACCATCAAAGGTTCTACTGGAATTTCAAAAATCTTGCATTTATATGCCTGATGTTGGTCAAGCAGTAAGCCATCCTGCAACTCCACCATACTTTTACCAGAGAGGACAGAAGTTACGGTGGCTTTTCCAATTGCCTTGGATGGATCTTGTAAATCTGCTTCGGTACTATCAAAAGAGAAAACTGACAGGATGGTCGTTTGCCCCGTGAAATTAGGAGGAACAATGCCATGGATACCTCCTCCATCTACGGCCCATCCATCTGCTCCTTCATAATTTAGGGAGAAGTAATTGCTGGATAAGGTAGTGAGTCCTTCTAGAAATTCAAGATTCACATTCTCCGCTGGGTTAGCAGATATCTGAGGCATCTGATCATAAGTTCTCTGGGCAACCAAACTGCGTACCCTTCTCATCAGATCGTTGTAACTCAAGCTTCCTACGGTCGTTTCCAACACTTCAATAAGAGAATAGGTAAACACGCCTCTTGGACTTCCACCAAGATAGGTTTCCTTGGCCAACTCAAAAGAGCGAGAGGCTGCCAAACTGATATGTTTAGGGTACGGAATAATGAAGTCTTCTGCCTGGCTATCGTCCCTAAGGGCTCTTTCTGTTTCAACTTGTCTTGGTAAGATGTAGGACTGAGGCATCCTCACCCTAGGTTGTCCATTCATCAAGCGTGGTACTTGTTCCACCTGACGTACTTTCATTTGGGCGCCAACATGCCTTGTTCCATCTCCCGAATTGCATGCATCAACTATGACAACTATATGTGGATCATTGACGGCAACGAGGTCTATCAGAGTCGCCAACTCTTTGTCCGCCAAGTCCATGCCATCTGGTAGGCGGCTATCATAGCAGACGAGTGTTTCGTTTTTATGGTCAGATTCAATTTCCCAAAATAGCTCATGGGCTTCCTCCTGTGAGCCATGGCCGGAATAATAAAATACAGCCACATCATCTTCACCAGCTTGAGTAAGATGAGATTCAAACTTGCCTACAATATTGAATCGGGTAGCAGCCTCATTTTCCAGAATAACGGGAAAATAGTCAATCCCTTTTTGCTGGGTATACCTTTCTAGATAGTCGTGCATGGCTCTCATGTCATTTACACATCCATCTAGTGGGGGAATAGGATTCTGGTACTTGTCAATCCCTACCAGAAGGGCGAATAGTCTGCGGCTGCTCATGTTGAATGTATCGTATTTCCCGCTCAGCGGGGAACCCATTTTTCCTGTTTTACCAATATTTCACAGGAATGGAAAATAATCTAGACAAACCGATCTGGCTTTCCAAATACTCTCCTTTCCCCAAAAGAAAAAAGGTCCAACATAAAACCGCACCCTTCTTTCACAGGAAAAAGGGTGCGGTTTGAGAAATTTTCTTTAAGAATTAGTCTTTTACAAACTTCCAGGTCTTTTGTGTCTGAAGGGCTCTGTCATTGAGCCTAACAAAATAAGTTCCTGAAGGTAGGTTCTGGATGTTTATCTGATGAGAAGAAGTATCAAAGGATTCTTGTCTAATCTCCCTGCCCTGAATATTGATGAGGCTTGCTGTCCATTCTCTGGCGTCTGGTAATTCCAGATTGATCATATAGGAGGCCGGATTGGGATAGAGTTTGAAGTAGGCCTGATCAGTTTCCATCTTGTCCTTAAGCTCAAGAGATTTTTCGACAGATTCAAGCTTTCTGTAAGGGACTGGATCGGATTTTCTCAAGATAGAGCGCCAGATGCGAAGGGTTTTGCGGACATTGGCTTTTACCTCATACACCTTGAAGGTCGAATCTGAGTTTGTTTGGCCTTCTTGCTTCTCCTTGAGGCGTTTGCTGGTACGGATCAGCTTGATCTTGTCATCCTTGATCTGGGATACCAGTTTTCCTTGGCCCTGACCAAAGTGCATACTCTCGAATAAGTTCATTGCTTCTCCGTGGCGGAAACGGAAAGCTGTAATTTTCCATTTTTTTGTCTCCTCATCCATGGTTTGGAGGAAGTAATCGTCTCCTCTTTGATGGATTTCGCCATTGTATACTTCTTTTTTTGCTAAGGAAGAATGGACAATAAATCGATAGGGAAGAACCTGGGTGAAGGTAAGCGTATCGTAGTGAACTTCTTCTTCATCTTCAAAAGTCAATACGTAGCTTCCGGAGAGTTGGGTTGGATTTGAACCTTCTATCTTTTGAGTAAATAGGACCAAATCATCGCAGGCAGTAAGGAAGATTGCCAGCCCCAAGGTGAGCAAGATGAGTGTTTTTCTCATGTAACAGGTTTGTTTGGTGTACGTAAATTGATCGAAAAAAGATATATTTCCAACTCGGGAATTAATTTATTTTCCCCTTTGTGGATTCTTTTCTCTTTTACGCAAATAAGGCAGGGTGGATGATGGTCAAAATTGCAGGGGCAGTAAGCGAAGGACTCACCCGAACAAATGAATGTAATGGGCTATTATTTGTACGTCTTTATCAAATACTTTTTGCCTTTTCAACTCTTTTTCGAATTTCTCCCGCTTGAACGGGAAGGCTTACCGTGAATGTACAACCTGCTCCATAGTCGCTCTCTAAGGTAATCGTCCCTCCCAATTGCTCAGTGAGCATCTTCGAAATGGCCAATCCTAAACCATTTGAGGTTTCCCCACCAGTTGGCTGGTTGTTTAAATTGGAGAATTTTTTAAAGATTCTGGCATGGCTCTCTTTGGGTATACCGGGCCCTTCGTCAATAACTTGAATAATGGGAGCACCCTGTTTAAGCGCTGTAACAACTTTTACTTCTGTTTCAGGAGGCGAGTATTTGATGGCATTGGAAATAAGGTTGTCAAGGATACGAGATAGGAAAACAGGGTCGGACATGATGTCAGTGCCAATTTCTGGTGAGAGGTCTAGTATAATACGTTGACTTTTTCGACCCGCAGCATGCTGAAAGCGTTTGGCAGATTCTCTCACCAGCAAATGTAAATCAAGCTCACTCGGAGAAGGTTTTTTGGTACCGTGCTCAAGTGCATCCATCTCAAGTAGATTGCCAGCCAAATTAAATGATCTGTTTACCTCATTTCGGATCATACTTAAGATTTCTTCCGCATTTTTCTGATCTGATTCCAGAAAATCGAGTAAACCGCTCACATTAGCCAAGGGAGAACGCATATCATGGGCTACGACGCGCAACAGGGCATCCTTTTCTATGTTGAGTTCCCTAAGCCGCTCGTTCATTTCCTTGCGCATTTTATTAGTTCTGCTAAGGTTGAAGACGATAAAAAACATCAATCCCAAGCCTGTCAGTGTCAATGCAAATAACAAGATTTGTTGATTGATGATCTTATCCTTTTGCGCTTGCTCGTCCCTCAAATGATTGATTTCTCGTTCTGCTTCTCTGTGGTTAAATATGGCCTGCAATTCTGCGTATTCCCTTGCACTCTCTTGGTTTTGTAGGCTGTCTCGTAGATGTGTACCGTATTGATAGGCAAGTAAGGCTTCCTGAAAATTAGACTTACTGGAATCTATTTTTGCTTTCAGGAGGAAATAAGTAATCTCCTGACTTTTAGAGTTCAAACCTTGAAGATTGTCATAGGCTAATTTTAAATAAGATTCAGCAGATTCTATTTTCTTCTTTCTAAGTTGAAAGGCTGCAAAACTGAGGTAGTATTCAAATTTATCGAGGGGGTATCCCTCCTTTTCTACTTTATCAACATTGGAGCTAAAAAGGTAGGAAGCTGTATATAAATCCCCTTTTTGCTCATAGAGTTTGCTTAGGTTGACTGTTAAATAAACAAATAAGTCCCTTTCCTGAGCTGGATCAATTAATTCGTAAGCTTTGAGGTAGTAAAAAAGAGCTGAATCGATTTCACCTTCCTTCCTAAATGCGTTTCCCAATCCATCTAAAATGTAAGGGATATTGCCTTCTGGACAATTGTCCGTATCAATGCTTTCTGTTCCGTAGGTTATAGATAAGTCTAGGGCTTTTCTTAATAACTCTTTTCCTTTTTTCAGGCTGTCAGCGTCAATAGACATTTCCCCCATGTTGAGCAAGGCAATGCTTTGATCGAATTCATCTCCTCCTTTTAAGGCGAGTTCATAAGCTTCTGAAAAGGCCTCATACGCATGCGAATAATCTTCCATAAGCCCATAAATGAAGCCCTTGTTGGTCAACCCACATACCAAGAGTTCTGTAGATTGGTTTTCGCGGCCTATTCTAATGGCCTTATCCGCATATTCAAGACCTTTGGGTAAATCTATTGAGGAGTAATAATAGGAGAGAGTACAATATCTTGAACCCGTACACTCCGAACAATCATCTTGATTGACTGCATGGAGCAATTCATCTATATGTTGTTTGTCTTCCGCTGTTTGAGACAGGGAAGGAAGAAAGGAAAAAATAGCGAGAGCGAGAACAAGGTAGCGGACAGTATACAGACTAAAAATATACTGATAAAGGGGTCGCTTTGGGTTGCTCATGGGTTATGAAATGCGAAGTAGATTATTCGTTCATTCAAAATACAAAAAATAGACACACAATTCGTACCTATCTTATCTGTTTGAAACATGAGATAGTTTAAGCTGCAAACATTTTATTCTACCTAAGTACGCTTCCTAATAGCAATTATTTCAAGATTACCCTTAAACCAATGATCTTTTCCATGGTCAAATGGGTGTTTTTCCCACAATTTGATCATAAATATTACAAATGAAACTCTCTTTAAAGTCCATTTTAATTGTTTCCAGTACCCTGTTTCTCGCCATGATTTTTGCCGTTCAGACTGGGTCTGCTCATGTGTCAGAGCATGCTATGAACATGAAAAATCCTCCTAGATGGCAAAATCTTGGAGCCAGGAAAATCAATTTCAGAGTCGAAAGAGATGAAATTAGAGTTACAGCTAGAGATGGGAGATTCACTGCCTTAAAGCTCAAGTTTGTTGGGGCAGCTGTCAACATGAGGCGAATGGTGGTCCATTATGGAAATGGCGATGTACAAGAGGTATTGCTCAAGAAAAATTTCCCAGCAGGGGGAAGCACAAGGGTAATTGATCTTAAAGGAGGGAGAAGGGTCGTGAAAAAAGTAGTATTCTGGTATGATTCAAAAAATAGAGCTGCCCGTCGTGCAACTGTCCAACTCTGGGGGAGGAAGTAAGGCAAGGGGAGTCCAATAAGTCTTATTTATCTTATTCATATTTGTATTCATGGGGAGCGGCACCAATGGTGCCGCTTTATGTATTTTTGCTTTTGGCTATTTAACCTTCGACCCTATTTTTCAAGGCGATGTTCATCTGCTCAAAGCATGCTAAGGTTTCCTGTCCAATTCTTTTTAGAATAGGACCACTCAGCCATCCGCTGAATTGCTCGTAGTGGTATAACCTACACTTATCTGGCCCTAAGGATTCTAAACGAAAACAGTGCCTACCTTTGAAAGCACCCAAAGGAACGCTTCCTAGCCATTCAAAAGCCTTCCCATCTTCCACGACCACCACCGTAGGCTTAAAAGTCTGGATCTCATCCCCCAATTTCATATGTGTTTCTAACTGGGCCCCCTCTTTCAATTCTCCTGAAATCTGAATGATAAAGGGGTTCCATGTCTTGTAAGACTCGAAAGTTGTGAGGACCTCCCATACTTTCTGGGTGGAGGCGTTAATGTCAATCTCTGTGTGGATTTCCTTTCCCATAGCTGTAGGAACTTCTGATATTGGTTGGGTTACACTAAGCATGATTACTGTGATAATTGTTGTAAACATGTCCTCAAATAAGGAAAGCCTTTGCCCAATTCTTTTTACAAAAGATAAAAAAGTACGATCAATCCCCTTTTTCTGTGATTCTTTTTCTAATTCTGCTCAAGGAAACGGGAGTAATCCCCAGATAAGTGGCTAAAACTCCTTGGGGTATTCGGCCTGCTAGGTCGGGTCTTTTTTCTAGAAAGGAGATATAACGGTCCTCGGGCTTGTGCATGATCAAGGAGGCTACCACCTTTTGTGCTTCACTCATCCTCCTGATCGAAATCTTCATGACAAATTCTATGGTCTTGGGAACCAGTTGAAAGAGTTCCATCAAAGCCTGGTAACTGATACACAAGACTTCCCCCTCTTCCAAGCTTTCTAAAATTTGAAGGGATGGGGTTTGTGTAAAAAAGCTCTCGTTGGAAGTGGCAAACAGTCCCTCTTCAAAGATGAATCCTGTGATTTCTTTCCCATCATCAGTTGGGTAATAGAAGCGGATCAAACCCTTGTTGATAAAGTATAAGTCCTTACATATATCTCCGAAGGGGAGGAGTACCTCATTTTTTTTGATGGACCGAAGGAAAAATTTGGAGGAAAGGATTTCTTTTTCCTCAGGGCTCATTTCCACAAATTGGTCTATTTTTTTCAGGAGCAAATCATACATAGGCGAATCACTTACGCAAAAGATAAACAATCCGGCCGATCTTTGATAGAAGGCGAAGCATGAAGGCCTTTTGAGTCATTGTTTATACGTTGGTTCGGTAAATTGAATATTGTTATACAATAACTTTTTTGACGAATGGTGAAAAAAAAATATGCGTTTGACCATTTATCCTGAGTTTCGATCCATTTAGGTCGTGAAAGGAACTGCTATCTGGTTCTTACATGATTAATAAAGATTCTTTGGGTATTTATGTAGTGTAGATAAGTAAATATCCCGATACAAATTGTTCTTATGAATCACTATTCGCCTAAAAAAAGAGAATACGTTCTGACATCCTCAGAGAGAATCCACGAAAAGCTTATTCTCGGAGTTTGTTTAGCAGTATGCGTAGCCTTCTTTGTTAAGATTGTGCTTTTCTAGCACAAGAGCTCCAGCCAGATTACCAAAAAGGGTCAATCCCCTCTGACCCACTTCATTTTCGCTCTGTGTAGGAAAAGTTTTTTGATTTTTATGGAAAACAGCGATTCAATTCTTAAATAGTTGAATCGGTGTTTTTTCTTTTATTATATCCCTATGGATCCATTCCTCTTTAAACTTTCTCACGAAAAAGTAACGCCAGCTTCCAACAGTTTTTCTGTATGGGATTGGATGAGGAACGAACTTATCAAAAAGAAGCTTGAAACGCCTTTAGGGTATCTGCTTCTAATTGGAATTGCCCTTCTATTTTCTTGGCAAATTGGGAATTATGGATGGATCTCAGCAGCCGTATGGCTATTGGTCCTCTGCATTATTCCCCTTCTGGTTGTATCTATGTTCAACCTGAAGTTTGGCTTGTACATGACGGTTATTGCTGCCTTCCTGGTTATGGGACTCAAGAAAATCACGGGTGATCTTCCTTTGGGACTCTTCTTAGACGCGAGTATTCTCATGATGATTTTTGGGGTTTACCTGAAACAAATCAGGAGGCGAGACTGGAGGGCCTTGTATCACACCTTTACAGTCCTTACAGCCGTTTGGTTGGGATATAATTTTATCCAACTATTTAATCCCTATAGCCCTAGTCAAATTGCATGGTTCTATGAAGTTCGAAATACTGGATTGAGAATGGTGCTGTTCTTCATACCTCTATTTGCCTTTACTAAGTTTGATGATGTTCGCAAGCTGGGATACATGTGGATTGCGCTTACCACATTGGGCGCTTTATACGCCATCGTTCAGCATACGCTTGGGCTCCAACGCTTCGAGCGATTGTGGTTGTTAGAGGAGGTCGCCTACTTAGATAAGGTATTTATTGATGGGACACCTAGGAACTTTTCCTTCTTTTCTTCTCCTGGTATTATGGGAATTTTAATGGGAGGAACGAGCATATTCTGTATGCCCTTAATGTTAAGCACCGAACTAGAAAAGAAGTATAAACTAGCCTTGGCTGCTAGTGTGGTCTTGATGTGGATCGCGATGTTTTTATCTGGAACCAGAACCGCCTTTGTGGTTGTACCAGTAGCTTGTCTCATGATTGTTGGGTTATCCTTAAATAAAAAACTCGCGATTTGGCTAGGTGTGGTAGCCTTGATTTGGGGCATCATGTATGTAATTCCAAGCGAAAACATCATTATTCAGCGATACAAATCTACCTTTACGATATCAGAATCCACCTCTTATCAAGATAGGGTCAATACCCAAGAATTTCTCAAACCCTTTATTCGATCTCATCCGATCGGAGGAGGAATTGGACTTACAGGGAAACGAGGAAGGCAATTCTCTCCTGACCGAATGATAACCGAAATTCGTTTAGAAGGAGGATATATTCAGCTGGCCATCGAAATGGGATGGATAGGACTGGGCATTTTCCTGGGTATTTTGTTTGTCATCTCTTCCTTTGCAGTCAGGTACTACTTTCGTATCAAGGATCCAGAACTCAAGCTATGGACGTTAGCCTTTTTGGGTGCATTATTCGCCTTCTGTATGGGCAATTATTCACAGATTATCTTCAATAGTCTTCCCACGAGCCTCTTTCTTTATCTGTCAATGGCATGCTTTGTCTTGTTGAGGAGGTTTGACAATGAGGATCGCTCATTTGATGCCTTTGCCTGGTAATAGATGCTAAAGGATTATGGAAGGTTCTGATTATCAGAATGAGAGTTCCCTTTTGTCTTATTTGTTACGAATTCCTGATCTCACTAAGATTTTTGTAGGAAAAGAACTGATAATTTGATGATATTTTTTAACTTAGGTAATCTCTATATGTTTAATTGAGATAAGTTTGATACCAGCAATATATTCATGAATGAATACCATGGATATGCACAAGATAACAGAACGACGCCTACTTGCTTCACACATAAAACGTACAGGAAAAAGGGATTCCCGTTCCTTGTACCATCTGTTATTGTGTCTGCTGTTCAAAAAATCACCCTCATTTTTAGCTAAGAAAATGATTCCCACCTCCTTAGAGGCTAGGGAAGGGTACAACTTTTTCGCCGCAATACGTATTGTGGTAAACAAGAAGATTGACAATTTCCAGCTCTTGCAAAGAAGGTGGGAATTATTGTGAGAATGATTTAATGTTCCAGCAAATGGAAGTTTTGACTAGAATCACCCTTAACCCAGAGGTTTGCAATGGCAGACCCAGCATTAGAAACCACCAGGTATCTGTAAGCTCTGTATTAGAAATGATGGCACAGGGCAGGACCCAGGAAGAAATTATTACAAACTATCCTTTCTTAGAAAAGGAAGACTTTCAGGCTTGTCTTAGGTATGCTGCTAGGGTAACCAATTTCTAGTATCTGATTTTCGAACTTTCCCCATCACACATCAAAAAATAGCTATAGGTGCTCCTAGGAGTGCGCTGATCATCTGTATAGCTAACTTACTTCACCTCCAAGAAGGAGGTGGTCATCTCTCTCGTACCCATGGCTTAACAATTTTTTTATACGCCTTGGCCAACCCCACATGGATATCGTCGTAGTAATAAATCTCCTCTCAAGTATGGGGTCCTATTTGGGACGGTGAACGAAGAAATCTCCTTTCCTCCTTCCCCCTCTCCCCACCACTATTCAAACGGCGGTTCCCTAACCACTGTTTGCACCACCACATGTAACCAATTTATTGTCCATGGGCACATCTATACGTACTTTTTTAGATTTGCTGGGGAAGTTCAAATACTGGTATTTGTTCTCAGCGATCCTTTTGATCGTCTCGATTCTCTTTCGAAGTTTCGAGCCTAAAATTCTCCAGATTGCCATTGATCAAGTCATCGTATTGGCTGATCCTACTGCAGAAGCATCCGCTTCGGACACTGACTTTCTTGCTAATTTCATGCTTTCTTTGATGCCAGCTTTGACCCTTGAAAACATAGGGGCACTACTGGCTATGTTGGCATTGTTTTATGTGCTGATTTCAGTATTCAGAGGAGGCTTGCTATTTGCATCCACGTCTATGTCTGCTTGGTGTTCTGAAATGATTAGCAAAGGAATGAGAGACGGTTTGTTCTCTCACATCCAACGCTTGCCTTTATCCTATTTCAGCAACATCACGCGAGGAGAATTGATCCAGCGATCCACAGGTGATGTGGATACCGTCCGAAACTTTATCAAAAATCAGGTGATCTCTCTGATCAGGGTATTGGCAATTTTCGGATTCGCCTTTACACTCATTGCTATGATGAGCTGGAAGTATGCCTTGATTTGCATGAGTTTAGCTCCCGTTCTGACCTTGACCTCCTATTTCTTTTTCAAAAAAGAAAAGAAAGTATGGAGAGAACATGAGAAAGAACAAGATAAGCTCAACAACATGGTTCAGGAGAATCTGAACGGTATTCGAACGGTTATTGCCTATGCTAATGAGGAGTTTGAAAAGGATAAATTCCTGAAGCAGAACACCAAAAAGCGTACGGTAGGAATCAAACACGACATCCTACACATGTTCTTCTGGCCGCTTTCGGATTTCTTGGGATTCTTGCAAATTTCTATTTCCATCATTGCAGGTGGATACTTTGCAATGAGAGGGGAAATCACAGTTGGACAACTCTTGGCTTCCTATACCTACATTGGAATGGTAGCCTGGCCCATGCGTCAACTGGGAAGAGTCCTATCCGAAATGGGGATGGCCCAAGTTGCCATGGAACGACTAGGGGAAATCCAGTCTGCCGTAGAAGAGTCTACCGATGGAGATCAATTAGCTGATCTAAAAGGAAACATTGTCTTCGAAAACGTTTCTTTCCAGTATAAAGAAGGAGAGAATTGGGCGTTGAAGGATGTGAGCTTTGAGATCAAGGCTGGAGAGAAAATCGCCATCATTGGACCAACAGGAGCGGGTAAATCATCACTTATCAAACTGTTGCTCCGTCTGTATGAACCACAGCATGGTAAAATTTTTCTGGAAGGCGTGGATATCGCTGGATTGAAAAGAGCATTTCTAAGGGAAAAAATCGGAATGGCTCATCAAAAACCCTTCCTTTTTTCTACTTCTATTAGAAATAACATCTCTTATACCCAGCCCGAAAGTCAGCTGGAAAAGGTAATCAAGGCTGCAGAAGTAGCCCAGTTTGCTGAAATCAGTGGCGTATTTCCAGAAGGATATGATACCATGGTGGGAGAAAAGGGAGTAACCCTTTCTGGGGGGCAAAAGCAGCGTGTCGCCTTAGCACGTACCCTTCTGCCAAAGCCTAATATTCTAATTTTGGATGACATTACTTCCGCAGTAGATACAGAAACCGAACAGGCCATGTTTGAAGCCTTGAAAGGAGAGATGAATGAAAGGACCACCTTTATCCTTTCACATCGCATTACTTCTATACAACAGGCTGATCGAGTGCTTGTGTTCGATAAAGGACAATTGATCCAACAAGGAAGTCCTGCGGAATTGGAGAAGATTCCTGGCTACTATCAGGAGATTCATAAGATCCAGACTGCCGTTGAGCAGAAGATATTTCAGGATACAAAAGTAGGGTAGAAGGGTAATTCCTTCTGCCACATATTAACGCATTACCAAACCATGTATATAGAAGACGACGATTTTCAATCCAAACAGCGGGCTTTATGGCCCTTCCTCAAACGGATTTATGGGGCAGCTTTTCAATACAAGAATTTAGTAGGGATTTTGATTTTCTCGGCTATTGTTACCGCTGCTGTTGATGCCATTCTTCCGTTGATTTGGAAGTCTTATATCGATGACTGGATTACCCCAGTAGTCCAACAATACAGAGAAAATGGAGTGTCCTCATCCGACGGATTTTGGACATATGGCGCTCTGTTCATAAGTACATTCCTCGTTCAAGCTGCAGCCATCATGGGAATGATCTATGCTGCTGGTCGATTGATGGAGAACGTGATCTTCGATTTGAGGAATCAAATGTTCAACAGGTTACAGTATTTATCATATAGTTTTTATGACAAATCTGCCATTGGTCACCTGGCGATTCGCCTAACTTCCGATGTTGATAAAGTAGCTCGGGTAATTTCTTGGGGGCTATTGGAAGTTACCTTTGGGGTATTCATGATCATTGTAGCCGTTGTGGCCATGTTTTTCTACAATTGGAAACTGAGCCTGATAGTGATGTTGACCATTCCTTTGTTGCTCTTTTTGGCGATTAAGGTAAGGACCATGCTATTGAAGTATGCCAGAAAGGCCAGAAAGACTTACAGCCAAATGGCGGCTTACCTGACTGAGCATATCAATGGGGTGGAAGTAAACAAGACTACTGTACAAGAGGATCGATCTGCCAAGAATTTCCGGGACGTTACGGAGACTTTTCGATTCGCTGCCTATAAGTCGGCCTATTTTTCTGCGATGTACTTCCCAATAGTTGTTGTAACCGGATCATTGGCCGCCGCTTTCGTCGTTTACTTCGGCGGGCAAATGGCACTTCTTGGTCAGGCGGGTATTACAGTGGGTATTTTGGCTGCCTTTTTCTTTTATGCGCGCATTATCTTTGAACCCATATTCGATATCACCCGGTATTATGCCTCCGCTCAGGATGCACTTTCGGCAGGTGAAAGAATCTTTTCTTTGATTGATGAGCCTATAGAAGTCGGAGACAAGGAAGGCTTACAGGACTACCATCAGATTGGTGGAGAAATTGAGTTCAAGGATCTTAGCTTTTTCTACAAGGAAGACAAGCCCATTTTTGATCAGCTGAATCTCAAGATTCCTGCTGGGCAATCAATTGCGTTGATTGGGGCTACAGGAAGTGGAAAAACTACCTTGGCAAGTCTTGTGGCTCGATTTTATGAACCAAGAGAAGGGGAGCTATTAATTGACGGCATTGATTATCGGAGCAGAAAACTCAAAAGCTATAGGAAGCAATTGGGCATCATCCTTCAAACGCCTCATCTCTTTTCGGGTACTTTCCGAGACAACCTCCGATATGGTAAGCTGGATGCTACCGATGGCGAAATCCGCCAAGCCTTAGAGTTGATAGGCATTCCAGAGTACGGTGATAGACTCGATGAGGAAGTGGGTGAGGAAGGAGGTAATCTCTCCGCAGGTGAAAAACAGTTGATTTCATTTGCCAGGGCCTTGCTGAAAGATCCACAAATCTTGATCATGGATGAGGCGACCTCTTCGGTAGATACATTGGCTGAATTGCAAGTTCAAAAGGGAATCGATCAAATGATCCAAAACAGAACAGCGATTATTATCGCCCACAGATTGTCAACCATCCAAAATTGTGATCGAATATTGGTCATGGAGCATGGAAAAATCATTGAGGATGGCAACCATGATAGCTTGTTAAGGCAAAAAGGCCATTACTACCAGCTCTATGTACAACAGGCCAGAAAGGTATAAAGACTGGTTACTTTTTGCCTGTTTTCTCCGTTCCTGAAATATAAAGGAACTACAAAAGAGTAGTATTTGTGTATGAATGTAGCCGATGGAGTAGGGATTAATGCCTGACCTTCATCGGCTTTTTTCCTTGTAATAAGAGGGTAACAGCCCGTAATTGGATCATGAAAACACACAACTCCCCGTTATTCCCCCTTTTCCTTCTGTGGATTGGGGGAATATTTTTATATCACTATTTCCCTTTTCCAGTTTGGCCTTATTTGTTGAGTTTACTATTCCTTTCCTCTTTCCTCATTAAACATAAAGGTCTCAAGAAAAACCCTTATTCCGCCTATTTGATCAGCCTGATTCTGGCTATCATGATGATTCTTACAGGTGCCCAGCGGATGGAAATACCTACACTCATTCCTCCTCGGATGGAATTGGAAGAGATTAATTGTCAACAGAATCACTTGAAGGGAACGCTTATCAAAGCGCCTAAACATAGTCCATACGGTTCCAAGGTATGGTTTGAAGTAGAATTTTTATGGCAAAATCATGAATGGATTCCAGTAAAAGGTAAGGTAATGCTCCATTTTCCGAAGGGGGATGCTATTGTTTACAGCGCTTTTGACGAATTGGAAGTCTGGGGATTTGTCAGCACCCTACAATCTCCCTTCCCCTCTTATCAATCCTATTTGAATAGCAAGGGCCTTACTCATGTAATCTATGCCCAACAATACTTAAAGCATGGTCATTCCTCTAGCTTAAAGGCCCACTTTTCTCGGTTTCAAATGATCATATCAGAGAAACTAGAAAGCTATTTTTCAAAAGAAAGGAATGCATCCGTTTACAAGGCGATGATGCTAGGAGACAAGACTGATTTAGGAAGAGAGGATCGAGCATTGTTTGCTACGGCTGGTTTGAGTCATGTATTGGCTATATCAGGCATGCATGTCGGAATCATCTTTCTGATTCTGGATAAAGTACTCTTTTTTCTCCTCTATTTGCCTTATGGGCACAAGCTGAAACAATTGTTGATGATCATGTTACTCCTTGCATTTGGACTGTTGAGTGGAGGCGGGCCTGCGGTAATGAGAGCAAGTATGATGCTATCCATGTTGTTGATAGCCAGATTGTTGTATAAAAGGAATTCAATTCTGAATGTCCTAGGTTTCATCGGAATGTCTCAGCTCATGATTGACCCTCATCAATTATTTGATCTTGGATTTCAGTTATCCTACCTAGCCGTCAGTGCACTGATTATCCTTTTCCCTTTATGGGAGAAGAGCATGGGACATGAACAATCATGGAAAAATATCCTCTCATCCTGGATTGGAATCAGTTTGATCGCAACGGCGGTAACGGCCCCATTGATTTGGGTCCATTTCGGGAGTTTTCCGACCTATTTCCTCCTGAGCAATGTTTTAAGTGGATTGCTGGTGGTAGTTATTGTATGGATAGGGTTTATGTTGGTAATGACCTGCTGGCTTGAGGCCTTGGCTAACTTGCTTGCTGACTTAGCTGAGCTGCTAATGGATACCCTATTTGAATTGTTGACATGGATTCATTCGCTTCCACTGGCTGTCATCGACCCTCAGAATTTAAGTTGGATGACTGCTGGAATCGTTTTGGTTGAAGTAAGTATAGGCCTACTACTTGTTGGGCTTCTCAATGGTCGGATTAAACTTCCATCCTTGCAAGGATTAAGTTTGAATGGCCAGAATCGATCTGAGCCACTTAGTTCCTGACATTAGCGCCTACATCGGGGGTCCAGAAGGGTAGGAAACTGACGCTAGGATCAAAAAGGATAAGTTCATGCTATTTCTAATAGAACAGAACCCAATAGAGATACAATTAACTAGGAATTCAGCAATGCCAACAGCTTAGGGAAGACTAAGATTTTCAAAAGGAGCTTGGGTCAGTTAAAAATTATTTGTAGTTTACATACCAAACGGTCAGTATATGCCATTGCAAAAAGTCACACGAGAGGAGATTGTCAAGAGCAGCATTAGCGTGTTTAGGAGGAAGGGATACTACAGGACCAGCATGGCCAATCTCGCTGAGGAAATGGACCTAACCAAAGGGACTTTTTACCATCATTTTGAGAGCAAAGAAGATGTGATGAAGGAAGCTTTGAAGATGTCTTGTGGATGGTTTGAAAGAAGAGTGTTTAGTGTAGCCTATCAAGATGAACTGAGCCAGGAGAATCGTTTAGAAAGTATGATTCAACTGACTTATAAGGCTTTTACCGCAGAGGAAGGGGGGTGCTTTTTTGCCAATACCATTCTGGAAACGAGTCATGTCGAGGATACCTTTTTACATATTCTGAGGAATTTTTTCAAAAAATGGGAAGATGCCCTTGCCTATATGTTGATGGTAACCTACTCAGAATCGAAAGCACATGAAGTAGCCAAGCAAATCATTGCAGAAATTGAAGGTTCCATCGTATTGATGCAATTGCATCAGGACAAAACTATCCTTCAGAATGCCCTGCAAAGATTAAAGAAAAGACTAGGGTAAGCCCCTTTTTTTATACTTTTGCATACCAATCGTTCAGTAAAATGGAGACTCAGATACAAGCATTTGAAACGACATGTGAGGATGGTGTTGTCTTAAAGGGCAAGCTCATCATTCCTGATGAGCCCAAGGCGGTGGTTCAACTCAATGCAGGAACTGCAACCAAAAAGGAGTTCTACTTACCTTTTTTAACCTATCTGGCTGAACATGGATATATAGGATGTCTATGGGACTACAGAGGAACTGGTGAATCTGCTCCTGAAAACCTCAAGGACTGTTCCTATTCCTTTAGTGAATATGGAACCAAGGATATGCCAGCTATAAGAGACTATCTAAAAACTCAGTTTCCCACCTTGCCATTGATGCTTGTTGGGCATTCGGCTGGGGGCCAACAGGTAGGACTAATGGATAGCTGTGATGATTATCTAGGAATGATAGGAGTGGCAGTTTCAACAGGTTATGCTCCAGGTTTTTTCCTTGGATATAGGTTGCAAACTGAGTTTTTCTTTAGGCTATATACGCCAATTAGTGTCCTACTCACAGGTTACCTTGCTGCTAAACGGTTCGGAATCATGGAAGACCTACCTAAGCATGTCATTTACGAATGGAAGGACTGGTGCCGTGAAAAAGAATACCTTTTTCACCCTAAATTTAGAGGAAAGACAATTCCATATGGCCATTATGATGAGATGCCCTTTCCGATGCATGTTTATAGGTTTACAGATGATAAGTTATCAACTGAGGCAAATGTAACATCCCTTTGGAGTCATATCCATTCTCAAAAGGAAATTATACACCATGTCATAGCTCCAGAAGAAATAGGAGAAAAAGCCATTGGTCATTTTGGCTTCTTTCGCAAGCGGATGAAAGACAAAATCTGGCCTGGAGTTTTGGAACAGCTTGATGAATTTTTGAGCCAACGTATGCTTACCGCGTAGCTCGTAGTTGAAGAAGGAAGTCTGTGAAGACTTCCTTTTTTTTGCAAAATGGACGAAGCACGCGTTTATATCTTTCCATCCTTTTTATCTTCTCATGTTTCCCCATCGATTCCTCTGAATTTGCCGATGATACGGCTGATCCGGGTAAGAGAAATCCAGTAAATGAAATCCTTTCTTTTGTTAGATACGTCCCCGTATGAAGATCCCGATTTCATAGGGGAAATGCGTGATCTGATGACGCTAACAGCTTCAAAGGGGATTAACATCATGCCTATCCGAGCCAGCGGAATTTACAATTCTATTGAATGTTTATGCAGATTTATGCCATAGCCACCGACGGAACTTACGTCTTCTTAACAAATGATAGTAGGGTAGGAGAGCCGCATTTAGTCACCTCAGTAGGACAGTTTGAGGTAGAATTTTTAAATGATTTGATGGTCCGTCTGATTTGCTAACATATTGAATGATATAATCAATCAATTTTTTTCTTAGTTTCTTCTTCAAATAATAATAAAGTATGTCTGGCGGAGACTGGAAAGAATTGCTACATGCCTCGGAAAAAGGCAACCTAGAATTGGTGAAATACCATATCAAGAACGGAATTGATCCCAATTATCAGCATCCAGAATTACTGACAAACCCTTTGATTGAAGCCACTAGGTATGGACACCTAGATGTAGTGAAGTATCTATTGGACAATGGGGCTAATATTTCTGATCGCGCTATTTTTGGGGGGGAGTCCCCGCTAGAGGTTGCCAAGATCTATCGACACAAGGCCCTTGTCAAACTGCTCAAGGAATATGGGGCTTAACTTCCTCCTTCATCTCCATATTTTTATATCTCCAAAGTGCTTCCAGCCAATAATAATCAGCCATGGTTTGAGGCCCATCTATATCAATTTCGTGTGGTACGCTTAGGGTCGAGTGATTCAAAATAAAGGGGATTTCCGTAGTCTGAAGAAAATAGATGTCTGAAGAGAGTGCTTTTATGATGTTTTCGGCATAGGAATAGTATCGTTTTCCTTCTTCTGGCGGGAGGCTCTCGTACAACATTAACATACCACAGGCAGCCACGCAGGCAGCACTCGCATCCTTGGGTTCATGTGGGATCATTTGAGCTTCGAAGTCCCAGTAAGGAATTCCATCTGATGGGGCATTTAATATCCATTGGTCAGCCAAGGCTTTTGCTGCATGCAGACATTTCTGAGCAATTTCTTTAGACAATAGTGTTGTGTCTGGACTTTCTCTGACGGCAAGGTATCTTTGTGAAAAGCCGTATATACCCCATGCCTGACCCCTGCTCCATTTACTATATTGGCCAGCCCCTTGACCAGCCAGCACGATAGGCTCTTCTTGTCCTTCCTCAAATGAAAGTTGATGAACCACATAGGTCGCGTTGGAATGGTCTTTTTTTAGAAACTCATTTAAGCAGAAAGTGAGGTGATGCTGAATGGCTTCTTGAAATCGTGTTTCTCCACCTTCTTCATATGCAAAATGCAAGAGCTCCAAGTTGATAAGATTATCAATGATGAAATTGAGACCATTTTCTTTAGCACGTGGAGCGGTTTTAATGGCTTTTTTGTTTACATCAAAAAGTTTCATCAACTCATCGGCGGCCATTAAGCATAACATCCTAAGGGTAGAATCACCCGTTAGAGCGTAACCTTTACCCAAACTATTGTAAATCATGAAACCAAGATCATGAGTCTGGTAGGCGTAGATCTGTTCAGCTAGGGTATATGTATATCGACGTGCTTGTTCCTCCCAAGAAGAATCCTGACTCAGATCATAGGCCATCCAAAGTGAAGCTGGATAAAAACCACTGGTCCAAACATGAGCTTTGTCTAGGATAAGTTTCTGGTTTTCAGTATCCCAACCTCTAGGAACGAGAGAACTATCAGAGGTAGATTGAGTCAAAAGATGAAGCCGTTCGAGGCTTTTTTGAATCAGTTTATCGATTTTGATGTCTTTGTCTAAGACATGTTGAGGAACTTCTGGAATGGCTGGAAAAGGGGCTTTTTGGCATGAAAAACATAGAAATAAGATAGCAAAGCTGGTAAAAATCAAACCAGTAATCTGTTTCATAATGGCCAAGTTAATGAATCGAGGTTTTTTATGACAGCATTCTATTATTAAGAGAAAATTATCTCCACTAAAACAAAATTAAGTTGTTGTTAAGTGCATATTGTTTTTAGGAAAAATGACTTCATATTGGCCTCTCAGGGATGGTTTACCTACAAGTTCAGTCTATCTTTAGATGACTTAAGATTAAGTCGCTAACTACAGAATGAATCCGTTTCATCGTTATGGCTGAATCTCAGGATACTCTCACCAAACCAGCAAAAATCCTTATCGTAGACGATGAGGCTGACATCCTCGACTTGCTGGAATACAACTTTTTACAAGAAGGATACCAGGTCGTTAGAGCGGTCGATGGAGAGCAGGCGCTCAAAGTCGCTGCCGAAGAACAACCTGATTTGATCATTTTGGATATTATGATGCCCAAAATGGATGGAGTCTCTACTTGTTTGGCCCTGAGGTCCTCACCGGGTCTAAAGGATGTGATCATCGTATTTTTAACTGCTCGCGCTGAAGAATACTCTGAAGTAGCTGGTTTTGAGGCGGGTGCAGATGATTATATCTACAAACCTATCAAGCCAAGAGTTCTCAAAAGTAGAATAAAGGCTATGTTAAGGAGACATCATGTTCGTCCACAATCTGATCCCAACGTGGTAAGAATTCATGATCTGGAGATCATAAAGGATGAATATGTTGTTAAGAAATCTACCGGTGAAACCAAGGCGTTACCTAGGAAGGAATTTGAGCTTTTTTATTATCTCGCTTCAAGACCAGGGAAGGTGTTTTCACGCGAAGATCTACTCGTACGCATCTGGGACAATGTTCATGTAACAGACCGCACCGTAGACGTACACGTAAGGAAATTGCGTGAAAAAATCGGAATCCGATATATTGTTACCGTAAAGGGAGTAGGCTATAAATTCCTGCCAGAATGATATTATAATTCCTTAATCAACAGTTAAATAAGGAGTTTTACATTGCTCAGCATATAATATTCATGTCCGGAATAGCAAAAATACATATGGTTAAGCGCGAGCAGATGGTCGTGATCATCGATGATGAAGAGGATTTGCTGGATCTCTATGAATACAATTTTTCAAAGAGAGGCTTCCGTGTCCTGACCTTTAACCGAGCAAGCAAAGCTCTTGATTATATTTCCCAAAACCGGCCTGATATCATTCTATGCGACTGGATGATGCCGGAGATGGATGGACTTGAACTATGTAAGACCATTAAATCCAACCTCACTACTGCTGAAGTCCCCTTCCTAATGGTTACTTGCCGTACAGAAAAATCTGCCGTTAGACAGGCACTTGCTGCTGGGGTCTCAGATTTCATTTCTAAGCCCATAGGAATGGATGAACTGGTAAGTAGAGTGAATTTTATCTTAAACTCAGATCAAGCAAACACCATGACGGGTACCTGATAAGGTTCCTATCTTATTTTCCTTAATCTTTTATACCTTTGGCATAGATAACGAGCTCACTATGTCTGTGGAGAAAATTACCCTTCCCTTTTCCCTTCCTAACGTGTATGGAGGCTTTGGCCAGGTAAAAGGCCTTGTTAATGCCAATAGAGAACGCATTCAAATTAACTTCCAAACGGAAGATGCCATTGTCGGCTTTTTCAAAAGTGGTCCCAAATATCTAGAGATTCCTTTAGAGGAAATAGAGTCTATCACTTTTAAGAAAAGATGGTGGGGCAACCGTTTCATCCTGAGGGTATTTAACCTAGCAGTCATAAATGACTTTCCTAAGCCGGCCAACAACAATGTCCCTGCAGGTGAAATCAGAATGAATATCAAAAGAGCAGATAGAGAAAGAGCAGCAAAAATTGAATCGTTCATCAACCTGCGCCTTTCTGAAATAGGGTTAGATAGGAGCGAAAGAAACGACCTGTACTAGGGTGTGAGAAAGGTCTTGATCATTTTTAAGAATCGCTCTATACTTACCCCACTTCTCTGCATTTTCATTCTGGATTGTGAACCATGAAAACTGGTATGGACAAAATCTGCCAGCTCTGTAGCTGGTATATCTGATCGTATGGAGCCATCTTTCTGACCCTTCGCCATGATAGAAGATATTTCTTCTAGCCAACCTTCAAATTGTCTATTGCTAACTTCTGCCAATGGATCCACAAGACCACCTACTTCCGTACTCAGGTTGTTGACCAAGCAGCCAAAACGGTAATCTTCCCCTTCATTTGAGGAGGAGACTTTCGTATAAAAGTGGAGGATTTTTTCAAGCGCGCTTCCATCTTTTTCGGCAAACCTGGTCTTGATCCATTCTCGTTGGCTTTCTCCGTAATAGGTGAGAATTTCTTCGCCAAATTGTTCTTTACTCTCAAAAAAATTATAGAAAGAGCCGCGAGGGATACCTACTTCCTTCAGAATATCGTTGATCCCTGTATTGTGATAGCCTCTTTGTCGAACAAGGATAGATCCTTTTTCTATGATATCTTGTTTGTCGTATTTTTTTCTCATAAGGCGTTAGACTGGCTGGTCTAATAAACGTTCATTTGGATCATGGGTTTGTCGCATGCTTTGCTGTTTGGGTGAATTTTCCTGTCTCCATCTCCCAATCCTTTTATTTTTAAGGGTTTCAACAATGTTCTCTATTCCATTTCCTTCCTGGATGAGATATCTCTCTTTGCCATACCAGGTAATAATGTCTCCTGTCTCGGGTGCCCACCATCGATACTGACTAACATAGGGATCTTTTTCATGTGCGTAGCCTTCCAATAGCATAAAAGGGCCAATCTTTAGGCCGGTAAACCTACATTCAAGCAAAGAAGATGTGCTCATGTAAGCAGTATCTTGGTTGACCACAAACTGGTAGTCAAGCACTTTTTGTCGAGTTGTATCTGAGGGGATTAATCGGGCCTCTTCTACATAATACTCTGTCTGCTCTTCCTCCTCATAAATATTGATCAGGTTAATATGAAGCCACGAACCATCATTCATTTTTCTAATTATGGTCCATTGACTTTGTTCATCTTGCCTTATGCCATCATCTTCATAATAGAATTGCTGTACGTTACTGTCTTGGCTCATCCGAATAACCTCCAGCATTCTTTCGTGTAAGGTATTTTGAGGATTTTGTAGGCAAGGAGGAAGTGGAGTAGGGGAATCGCAACTCCAAACAATCAGCATACAAAGGGATAGGAAATTGATCCATTTCATGCTGCAATATAGCGAGATTAAAAAAGGCAGAAAGCCAAATGACTTTCTGCCGGTTCATATGTGAAACAATGGGTTGTGCTTAAAGAGCCCCTCACGAGGAGAGGCAAGTGGACCGAAGTCCAGTCATCACGATTGTGCTAATCCGATGGCTGAGGCCGTTTTTTCAGACACGCCAAGCGTTTTGGCTACATCCAATAAGGCGCTCAACATATTTCTATCGCTCTCCTCCTTGCTTTGGCTCATCATTCGCATGACAAGGGCGGAGATACTCAGGTTTCTCACATCGTCGCTGCTGATCTTGTATTCCTTGATCAGGGCTTTTAGGCTATTGGTAAATGATCCTCCGCCATTTCCATTCCCTAAGAGGGCGTGCTTTAGATCCTGTAGGTTCTCGGAACCACCGATCATTTTGTCTACCGATTTACCCGTAATAATGGCGTTTGACAGTCTGTCGAAGAACTGTTGCTCCCCACCGAGGATATCGATATTCGCAGATTTTAAGGCTTCAGCTAGTACAGATGCTTGTGCAGAAGCAATCTCACGTTGGGTATCAATTTGAGCAAGCTCAACCTGGGTTTCTTTCTCAAGTCGAAGTTTGAACTCTTCATGTTCTTTCCCGACTCCATCAAGAGCCTTCATGGCTTTGGCTTTGGCTTCGACACCTTTGGCATCGGCAACTCCTTTCTCCTCAATGATCTTGGCTTCTGTTAATCCAAGTTTCTCCTGAGCTGCAGCCTGGGCTTCTAGCACCTGTGCTTCGGCAAGACCTTGCTTTACTTCCACTTCAGCATCGACCAAACCTTGCTTCTTACTGGCTTCAGCTTGTGCTTCTCCTTTGAGCTCGATTCCTTTGGCTTCGGCTACTGCCTTATATTCAAGGGCATTGGCTTCTGCTTCACCCTCTTTTTCGCGGGCCTGTGCTTTAGCCTCCTGCACCCGGGCTTCGGCTAAACCAAGGGCGGCATGCTCTTCTGCCGTTGCATCTGCCATGATTTTTTTGGCTTCTGCTTCTTTATCAGCGGCTTCACGAGCTGCATTGGCTTCTATGATACGCTTTCTGGCTTCTAAGTCTGCTGCATCTCTTGCGGCTTGGGCGAGTTTGACTTGCTCTACAAATTTTTCTTCAGCTCGTTGTTCGGCAGCTAGAATAGCTACTTTCTTCGAACGCTCAGCTCCAGCAATTGCCTCGGTATCCTTCATTCGCTCTTGCTCTTCCACCACCTCACGCTCAACTGCTACTCGATCTCTGATAACATCCTGGATATTTTTGCGCTCTTCTTCGACTGCCTTCTCTTTTTCGATTTGGGCTAGTTCAACAATTCTTTCACGCTCTGTTGCTTCTAATTGACGATCACGCTCAACTTTTTCACTTTCGACTGCCTCTGTACGCTCTTTATTTTTCTTGGCAGCAATGATGTCTCGCAGTTTATTTTGCTCCTCAATATCAATTTCTCTTTCGCGTGTAAGACGGGCTTTCTCCACCTTCGCTCTTTCTTCCTCTTCTACCTGTTTGGTAGTAGCATCTTCACGTGTTTGAATGGTTTGAATTTCTCGTTTTTGAACAGCTTCCTTTTCGGCTTGCTGCTTCTCCAATTCAAGAATGGCTTCACGGGCTTCTACATCTTGCTTTTTGAGTTCTTTCTCTTTCTCGCGCTGGATCTTATTGGCTAATGTTATCTGCTTCGCCGTCAAGTCGCGGATTTTCTTGATACCTTCTGCATCAAGGATGTTGTCAGCATCTAGGAATTCGACAGGTGTTTGCTCCAGGTAGTCAATGGCGATGTCTTGTAGCACATATCCATTTAAGTCATCTCCAATTTCCTCCATGACCAGTTGCTTTAACTGGGAGCGAGAATTGTACAGTTCTTTGAAATCAAAGTTGATCCCTACCGTCTTTACTGCCTCTGAAAAGAGGGCCTCAAATAAGGTCCTTAGCAATTCAGGGTCAGAGGCTCTTTCGCATCCGATCGTTTGTGCTACACGTTTGATACTGCTGTCCTCTGGATTTACCCTGACGAAGAAAACGACCTTGATATCAGCTCGCATATTGTCTTTACAGATCAAGCCATCCTTTCCCTCTCGCTCAATGACCATCTGCTTTACAGCGATATCCATTGTCTCAAGTGTGTGGATGACAGGAACGACCAATATACCTCCCATAGAAACCTTTACTCCACTCGGGCCTGTTCTGACGAGTGCTTTACCTTGGGGGACTTTTCGGTAAAAGGTGGCTATCAGTGCAGCAATTCCAAAAATGAATGCTACACCAATGATGACATAAATTAATATTACGTTGTCTAGCATATGTCGAAAAATTGGTTGTGGTGTACCTTAGTTATTATGTGTAAGTGAATGATTTATTTTTTAGGGATCGGTTGGAAATCAGCCAATATCAAAAGGAGTAATTAGAAATTCGTCCTTTTCTACTCGAAATTCCACCAAAAGAACTCTACTGCCCTTCTTCAACACATCTTCTCCTTCATTTTTTACATTGAGAAGGAAATGATGATCCGCGTCGACTTCTGCTTGGCTCCTTTTGTTAGGGTAGGCGTCAAGCTTAAGGGTGGCAATTTTTCCAACTAATTCCTTGTAATGTTTGGCTTCCTTATTTAGTGTTTTGAAAACAGGGACCAAGGGCCATGTGGTTAATTTTGTAATGAAAAGGGATACGAATAGGTTAGGGAGGAGAATCCACAAACCTATACTAGGTATACTTTCTCCTAAAAAATCATAGACCAGAAGCGCAATCGCCCACATACTAAGTGTCAAAAAGCTAAAAAACACCATGAAGGGCACCTTGCCTAAGTGGAAAAAGCTTAAACCTTGTAAGAACCAAGATGAACTGCCCCCTATTTCTGCGTCTGTGTCTATATCTGCATCCACTTCCACATCTAGATCTACATCCACATCAAGGTCCAAGTCTGCATCCATATCCAGATCAAACTCCATAAACTCCAAATCAAGAAGGCCTAAAAATACTGTCAACCAGTAAATTAGGACCACAATTAAGAGGAATGTATATATGACGTTGGTGGGAAGAAAGGCCACACGAATAATTTCCATCATGGTCTTATAATTTGATCACGCCAGCCTATCTAGACGTGAATCCGGCAAAAATCAATTTTAGATTTGTTCCTGAGAAATACCAATTCCAATTGAAAAATCTTTGATACAATAAGTGCTCTTTCCTAAAGGAATGTTATAAGCCTTCTAACAATATCTTGTGATTTTATAAATACTACGGGAGGGTAAGAGGAAAGTTTTAGGAAATGTGAAAAATTTTAAATTTTGGTTTATTTGGTAATTGGAATTAATGTTTGCCTTCAGAAACGCCCCATGCATAAATGATTAAATTTTGGGAGAAGGGTTTGAAAAAAGTATGTCAGAAAGCCATTTTTGACCAAACTTACTGGCCCTAATAAGCGTTATTCATCATAAGGTCGTCTTAATAAATATGGGATGATGTATTTTGTCGTCTCTGATATATAAGAAGCCTAGTCAGAATTTATCGCTCTGAGAGTATGAAGAATAGATTTGTAATATTTGTTGTCCTGATATCTTCCTTTAGCTTTTTCTCATGTAAAAGGGAGGATGGCTTAGTTCGTCTCGTTTTTGAAACTACTGTTGATGGAAGTAGTTGGGACATAGCTACCCCTTTTGAGGTTCCTGAACAAGGTAAGGTAGACTTGGACATCTTTAAGTTTTATGTTTCTAATATTACGCTTGTAAATGAGGAAGGGGAAGAGACGATGATGGCAGATTCCTATTTGATGGAATTGGAAGAAGGGCTGAATACAATCGAAATGTTGATTCCAGATGGAACTTATACTTCCCTTAAATTTGGTATTGGAGTGCCATCTGATAAAAACCTTGAAAATCCTGCCAATTATGATGCTGATCATTCTTTGAGTATTCGTCAAGGTATGCATTGGTCATGGTCTGTGGGGTATATTTTTTCTAAGATTGAAGGCAGTTGGGACAGTACTGGTACAGGTACCTTTACCAAAGATCTTTTGTATCATGTTGGTACAGAGGGACTTTATAGGGAAGTAAACTTTACTACCCAGGACATTATCGTTTCTGAGACAGAACCTGTAGACATCGTGCTAGAAGTAGACCTAAAAAAGGTCTTAGATGCAGAAGGGAATTCTCTTAATCTATCGGAAGAAAACTTTACCCATTCAACACCTGAAGGATCGAGTAGATTTGATCTTGCCAAAAAGGTCGCAGATAATTTGAGTGGACCAGCCATGAGCAAAAAGCCATTTTAACAAGAGCATCATGAATCGACTAAAATATATGGGAGGGATAGCCCTTCTCTTGATCGTTATCTCATGCGACCGAGAAGATCCCATGATCCAATCTCTAAGGGAGCCATTTATTCCTGAGGTTCCTGCTCATGTAGAAAGACCGACTATTCCTGAGAGTAATCCTTTGACGCAAGCCAAGGTCAACTTGGGGAAGAAACTCTTCTTTGATCCTATTCTTTCCAAAGACTTTTCCGTTTCATGCGCCTCCTGCCATGATCCAAGTGCTGGTTTTTCAGACGTTCGCCGTGTAAGCCTTGGGGTTGAGGGTAAGTCTGGATTTTTACCCGAGGAAAGAAGAAATGCCATGGCTTTGATGAACTTGACCAATCAACGTTTTCTTTTTTGGGATGGAGCAGTTTCTGCGGAAGATGGAGCATATGATGAATTGGAAATCCAAGCATTGAAACCCATCCTTAACGACTTTGAGATGGACAATACCTTGGAAGAGGTGAACCGAAGACTTAAAGAAAGTGAAGAGTATGTCGACCTATTTGATATCGCTTTCGAGGATACCGTCAAAGATATCTACATCGCAAGGGCGCTTGCTTCTTTTGAGCGAACCCTATTGAGCTATGGTTCAAAATATGATCTTTATTTTGAGAGAGGATTGGATAGCACTGTATTCACTGATCAGGAGTGGCGTGGATTCAAAGTCTATTTTGACGAGAAGGAAGGCGTGGATCATGCCGAATGTTTCCATTGTCATGGGGGACCAGAGTTAAATGATCTAAGTCAGATTTTTAGAAACAATGGACTACCCATTACGCCTGCAAACCCCAATTTTGATCCCGGTACGAGTCAAGTACCTGGACTGACTGGATTTGGGGTTGCTTTTAAGGTGCCAACTCTAAGGAATATTTCTTTCACTGCACCATACATGCATGATGGTCGCTTTGCTAGCTTGGATGAGGTACTAGACTTTTATCAGAAAGGTGTAGACAAAAACGGTCCAGATACTGACCGCCTCATGCGTACAGTAGGCTTTTCTGATGAAGAAAAGGAAGACTTAAAGGCCTTCCTCCTAACTTTCAACGACACAGCCTTCATCAACAATCCTAATCTTCGCCCCGACTAAGCGCAATTTCTATAGATTGGCCCATTCCATAGGTTTGGGCTACTTTTTCCTCAAATCTTGTCCACATTTCCAAAGGAGTATGTGCGATGTACCTAGACTGAATGCTCAGGGCTGTTCTGTTTCCCGGCAACAACTCATAGGTCAACCATAGTACTTTACCCTCCCAAGTGTAGACCATTTCTTTTTTGAATTTATCATCTAAGAGTACTTCTAACTGAACAGCCTTCATGATTGAAAAGAATTCCTGGCACTCCTCTAAGGCAATTCTTCCGTCCTTTCTGGTTTCAAATACCTTTTCCATGCTGATCTCAAAGAGTTGACCTCTGTGGAAAGAATAGACGAACTCCCCCTTTCTCCATTGGGCAGTTATGGAGTGTTTAAAGTCCGAATCAAGGAAACGAACACCCTTATTTTCCTTAATCTTCTCCTTAAGCATAGTAGGCTCAGTCCTAAAATCCACGAATAAAGGATTTTGGGCCCATGAGTAATCCATGTGAAGTAGGGTAAGAACAATAAGTATGTAAAGTTTTTTCATGACTGAAGAACCTATTCGAGTAAAATTCTGATTTTGAGTCTTTATGGTTGAAAATCTAACTATCTAATACGATAGTTAAGAAATTATAATTTTTGTTTTAAATTATACTCAAAGGTAAAGTAAATTGGCCTTAAACGCCATCCGAATACGAATCACAATTGTCCGTTCAAGTTTGATTTTTGACAATTTCAATTTTTGAAGGAAGGATGAGCTCATTTTCTTACACCATTTCGGAGGAAAGAGAAAAATAATGGGAGGGGGTAATGTTCTCCATCAGAATGAGTAATTTTCTATAGTGAAGGGAATCTATTATCTACTGATTGCTTTGTTTATGGGAGGAACTGTGTGGGGGCAGGATCTTCGTTTAAGCTTTGATCGGCAGAACAACTTCACTTATTCTACCAAGAGTAGCCTGGCATATTATAAAGAAAAAGAGAAGTATCGTATACAGGCTTACTTCACCCATGACATTATCATCAATACCAATCGCCAACCGGCTTCGCTGGTCCTATTCAATGTTCGTGCTCAATTGTGGCAATTCTGGAGATGGAAGAAAGGAATCGAATGGACCAGCTTTACGGAGGTAGATCAATTCTGGACTACAAAGAACCAGCGTTACAGTCAATATGTAGGAGGAACATATCATTTGAAGGATATCCTAGAGGGTAGCTTGCTCCTAGGATATAGCTGGGATTTCCGTTCTGCCCGTCTGGATCAGGGTTTTTCCCCGGCTCTACGACTTAGGTCTTCTTATCAATTTGAAGATGGAACAAGGATGGAAAGTCGTCTATGGAGTCGGCTAAAGTTTATTGAGCCTAGGCATCAGCGAAACATTAGTTTGTTGAGTCATTGGAGCAAGGAGCTGAGTGCACAAAGTCAGGTTGCGGTCGGAATTGAAATGGGAAGTAATCAAATGGATGATTACAAGCTGTCTTCTATTGAGCAAATAGAGTCAGATACGGTAGCTGCTTTTTTGAGTCTTCGGTACAAGGTTCGACCTAAATTGGAGTGGTCTTCTGACAACAGATTGGTCGTCAATCGACGGATATTTGATTACGTGCCTTTTGAAAATGAAATGCAGGATTTTAATGACCTTCGTTTTAACCAGACCCTCTTTTCTACCCTTCAGCAATTAGATTATACCCATGAAAAATGGACCTTACAAGGTAGATATGGCTTCGAATATTTAGAAAGATTCTATCAATTGGAGAATGACTTGGAGCTATCTGATCGAGAGTTCGATCGCTTGTTGGAAAGGGAACGACAAAAAGATGCCTTTAGGCGTACTACTTCCTTATCTGTTAATGCGAATTACCAATTGGGAAAGAAAAATATTCTGAGGCTAGAGGGGTATAACAATTACATCCAATTCGACACACCTTCTGAGGATAATTTTGATGACCACGACGAATTAACTTATGGAGTGAAAGGTAGCTGGGATCGCAGATGGTCTTCTACCTTTCAGTCCTCCCATCAACTCACAGCCAGTCTCCGACAGTACGCTTTTCTATTCAAGGAAAGAAGCAGTGATAATTATACCCAACGAAATTTAAGGCTGAATTTTTCCTATACATGGTTGCCCTTCCGAAAGCTAAAATTGGTGGGACAGCAACGGATTTACGTAACCTATAATGTGAAGGACTTTGACGATCCTAATCTGACAGACCGGTCCACACGCAACCTTGAGACCCAGATCAACATGACCTGGAGACCCGCTAAAAAGTGGAACATGCGAGCGACCTTTTACAGGAAAGAAATACATGTTTCCTATTTGAATTGGGAAAGGTTTACCGAAACCACCTTGGATACCACTATTACCCTACGAGCCGAGTGGATCAATACCTACAGAACCCGTATAGGGAAATCACCCTTCCGTATCAATTGGGAAATTGGCGCCAAGCATGCCGAAAGACTTCGCTATTTGAATTCTTCTATGACCAGCATTGAAAATATTTTGACGCCTATTAATTTACACATAAACGTAAGGCAAACAGGTCCTCTGACGGGCTTTCAACTATTTGGGAAAAAGGGAACACTGGCGGAATTGAGGGTTTGGTGGCAATGGCAGATTCAGGATTTTGATTTTAAAGAAATCAGCGACTTTCAAACCCTCTCCTCTTTCTTTCGGGAGGAACAGTTAAGAGAGGTAGACATTTCTTTTCGCCCCTTTATAAGCTTAAGGGTAAATATTTGGTTGGATTAAAAGGAGATTATCTAAAGTATTCCAGCAATTGAGGAAGAATTTCACCAGAAGGACCTTGTAAGAAGTAGCCTGAACCCATCTCTACCGCAGCGTGAGAAAAGATATTGGGCTCAATGTTAATGTCGATCATAGTGGCACCGGACTTTAAAGCCAAGTCAACCACCTGGACAGGAAGGGTTGTTGCACCCGAGGTGCCAATGGTGATCAATAATTCAGTTTCTTTGGCGACCTGTAGGGAGCTTTTGAAGCGGAAGTACCTTTCATCATAATATTCATCAAACCAGAGGATGTGAGGACGGGTTAAGGCACCGCAATTGGGGCAGGCCAGGAGCTTCATTTCTTCCGCAGTCAGGTCTGAATCTCTGTCTTTGTCTCCAATTCCTTTTGGAAAGGGATACAATTGGTCAGTACAGGATACACTGCATCTCACATAATCAAGTGTCCCATGAATGAGGTAGGTCCTTTCAAGGCTATTCCCTGCCCGAAGATGAAGCCCATCTACATTTTGGGTAATTAAGGTAAAACGATCTCCAAGAATCTTTTCTAGTTCTACAATGGCTTGGTGTCCAGGATTGGGTTGGGATTGATGACAGACTGTTCTCCGAAATAGATACCATTTCCAAACCTCTTCGGGATTTTTCTGAAACATTTCAAATGTGCCAATCTCCTGAGGAGTGTAGTTGACTGAGCCCACGTTCCAATAACCTTCTGGGCCTCTAAAGGTAGGAATCCCACTTTCAGCTGAAACTCCTGCCCCTGTCAGAACAGTCAAACGACCCTTCCCCCTGGCAAATTTACGGAGTCTATCTTTGAGTTCAGTAGTCATTAATGTGCGTTAGCCGAGCTGTCTAAATTACGAAACTTCGTGATTCTCGTGCAAATTTCAATCTCAACCAAGATAAATAGTCAAAAAGAGGGGGGAAGTTATCTGGTACTCCCAGGAAAATATTTCTCAATCAGGGCTTTCACCTCTTGAGTATATTGGTTGAAATCAAAGGCTTTTTCCAGCCATTCATCCACATAAGTTTGGGAGATAGGTTCTCGGGCAATGGGGGGAATAACGGCAGAGGTAATGACGATTTTATGGGGATAATGATGCTTGTCCCTGAGTGAAACCGCAATTTCATATCCAGTTTGTTGAGGGAGTCTGAAGTCAATAAACATGAGACTGGGTGTATCCAAGTCAAGTTTATGGTGTTTGAGCTTGTCTATTAATTCTGTTCCAGAGACAAACCTACTGTAGGTCCCTTTATAGGAAATGTCATTCAAAATCTCTCGGAAGAGATAAACATCTTGGTTGCTGTCATCAACCATTAATATTTGATTGCTAGCTTTCAAAATGGATGGCTATGGAGTTATTGATGAATGAATGTCGTCATGATATAATACGGAGATCGATACTTGTGAATGATGTATTGATTATGGGGAAGGATAAATTGAAAGTAAAAATATTCGTATTGCTTAGAATAATTTACCAAAATGTAGTACAAGAATCCAAGTAAATTCCAGTTAGTTAAATAGTTGATGAAAGCTTTTGCAGAAAGTAGAATCAAAACGAGAACAAAAACATAACGCTAGGGGTCGCAAACCTTCCTGTTAATACAGATCGTATCCCTGAAATTTACAAGCAAGCGGTCCATTGAATAAGTTAATCCTCTTTAGAGGTTTCAGACCAATCTTTTTCATGGCTTCAAAGTTGGAGCTAATGATCCATGCCTGCCAGCCTTTGAAATCCTGTTTCATTCTATCCCCAATGGTTTTGTAGAAGTCATTGATTTCATGTTGGGCAAGACGTTCGCCATAGGGCGGGTTGATGAGCATCCATCCTGGCGTTTCCGGTACTTCAACGGATTGATATTTTATCACAGATATTTCTACCTGATCAAGAAGATCGGCCCCCTCAAGGTTTCTTTTGGCGATTCTGACTGCTTTAGGGGAAACATCCGAAGCATGTATCGGAATCTCTAGGGGCTTTTGGCGATCCATGGCCTCTTCCTTGACCCTTTTCCACATCTTATCATCGTAGTTGTTCCAAAATTGAAAACCAAAAGCTGTTCTAAATAAGCCTGGAGCAGTATCTGTAGCCATCAGGGAGGCTTCAATAGATAAGGTACCTGAACCGCACATAGGGTCCATGAAGGGAGTTTTCATATCCCAGCCTGACAATTTGATCATCCCTGCTGCTAAAATCTCACTTAAGGGAGCTTCTGTTAGGGCCTTTTTGTATCCCCGCAGGTGAAGGGAATCCCCTGAACTATCCAGATACACCCTTACCAGTTTGCCTTGGATGTTTACATGGATTCTTATGTCTGGGTCTTTTGGGTCGACTGAGGGCCTTTTCCCTTTTTTATTTCTGAAGCGGTCGGCAAGCGCGTCTTTGGTTTTTAAGGCTACATATTTGGAATGTCTGAAGAAGTGGGAACCAACGACAGCATCAATAGCAAAGGTTTGATGTATGCCCATGATTTTTTCCCAAGGAATATTCATCATTTGGCGATATAGCTGATCTTCATTGGTGGCTTCGAAGGATTTGATGGCCTTCAAAATTCGAACAGCTGTACGAAGAAACATATTGGCCCTATACATAAGAAGATGGTCGCCTTTAAAGGAAACGGCTCTTTTTAGCACTTCCACTTGTTGGGCACCTAATTGTCTCAATTCTTCTGCAAGGACCTCCTCTAAGCCTTGAAAGGTTTTTGCGATGAAAAAAAAGGAGGGGGAATGTGTGGAATGTTTAGCCAAAATGACTCTAGGATTAAAAGGGTGAAGCGGTAAAATTACACTCCTTTGACGGGGCAAACAACATCTTATATGCTTTGTAGGTCTTTAGGGATTCATCCTATGTGTTCTTTGATAGCATCAAATGTCTGAACAAGAATTGTCGATTGTGTCCAGAGCAACGCATTGTTTAATATATCTATAAGTGTATATTTGCTTAATTGAAACAGCTTCGGCAAAAATCTTACATAGAGGGAAAAAATGGCCCTTTTGCTTGTCGAAGCTTATCAAACCGCTTGTCATCGCGTTTATTCGGAGATTTAGGAATATTTGAGGGGGGATATAAAAACATGGTAAATCTTTGTGTTTTGAGCGCAAATACATATTTTTGATCGCATTTTATACCTTATTCATACATCAATACTTAAAAGTCTACAACAATGGCTGAGACTAACAAACCGACAACGTCTAACTTCTCTCATGAGGCACAAATCAAGGCGGCTAGCCCATTTAAGGCTATTTTTCCTTGGGTCGCTATCGGCGTATGTGCTGCAGTTGCATTCACCATTTTCTACGTAGTATTCGGAGCTCCTGAGAATTTCAAGGGAGGACCAGAAGCTTACACGGCTCACCAAGAGTGGGTTGAAGCTGGATCTGATCCTGCTAGTGAGCCTCCTCACTGGACTGATGGTGAGCCTGCTAAGGACAACCTTATGGGATTGATTTACAAAGGTGGTTTCGTAATTCCTATCGGTATGGCCATCTTCTTCATCATCATCGTCTTCACTATCGAGCGTGCGATCACTATCATCCGTGCGGGTGGACGTGGAAACACTGACGTATTCGTTAAGAAAGTACGTAGCATGATTGCAAGAGGACAGATCGCTGAAGCTGCAAGCGAGTGCGACAAGCAGAAGGGTTCTGTAGGAAACGTAATCAAAACTGGTCTTCGCAAGTACCAGGAAATGGAAGCTGCAACTCAGCTTGACAAAGAAACTCGTAAAAACGCTATCCAGGCAGAGCTGGAAGAGGCCACTATGTTGGAGCTTCCTATGCTAGAGCGTAACCTACCTATTTTGGCTACAACTGCTTCTCTTGGGGTACTTGTAGGTCTATTTGGAACGGTATTGGGTATGATTCGTGCCTTCTCCGCTCTGGGTGAAGGTGGAGCTCCTAACGCTGCCGAACTTTCTGTAGGTATCTCTGAGGCCTTGATCAACACGGCCTTTGGTATCGGTAACTCTGGTATTTCTGTATTGCTGTACAACTTCTTTACGACTCAGATCGATAAGATGACTTACGCAATGGACGAAGCCGGTTACACTATTGTTCAGACGTTTGATGTGAACAACTAATTCAGCCTCAAGAATATATAAGCAAGCAGGTCCTTTGTGGCCTGCATGCTCTTTGTCTTGAAGCTTTGTTTCACTCTTAATTATCTGACCAATGTCAAAAAAACCAAAAAGAGGCGCGCCAACAATTGACATGACAGCGATGGTGGATGTAGCATTTTTGCTATTGACATTCTTCATCCTGACTACAACGCGTTTCCGTGAAGAAGAAAAAATCGAGGTAGATACTCCTTCCTCTGTTTCCGAGTTGGAGGTACAGGACAAAGGTCTTTGTACAGTATCCATTGGTCCAGAAGGAAAAGTGTTTGTTGGATTTACCGACATCGGTACACGTGAAGGTGTCCTAAACCTTCTAATCCAAGAGAAAGAGCAATCCATTTCTGAGGACGGTGCTAGATATTTTTCTACGCTACAGGAATTTGGTGTTCCCATTGACCAAATGGCCACTTGGCTTAATGAAGAAGATGGAGAGCATGATCTAGGACACTTTCCACACGAGGGAATTCCTACTCCAGATCCTGATTCTGCTACTACAGATAACCCAAACGAACTGAAAGAATGGATCAGATGGGGACGTCTAACCGATCAGCGCATGCGTTTCGCTATCAAAGGTGATGTGGACACGCAATACGAAATCATCCAGAATGTTATGTCCTCTTTACAGGATTGGAAAATCAACCAGTTCAGTTTGATTACTGAGCAGGAAGATGGAGAGGGAGAGCACTAAAATTTGTATATTCACCTGGGAAGGAAATTCCTACCCATAAACATGTTTGACACATGGCTGATGTAGATACGTCGCAAGGCGGAGGTGGTAAAAAAGGCAGTGGCCCGAAGACGAAAAAGAAATCAACCCGTATTGATATGACGGCGATGGTGGACGTAGCATTCCTGCTACTGACTTTCTTCGTACTAACTGCTACCATGACCAACACCAATGTCATGGAGCTTACCATGCCTCCAAAGGTCGATGAGGACCAAGAAGACGAAAAATACAAGAAAATCGATGAGGATAAGATCATGACGATCCTTCTCTACGAAAAAGATACAGTTAAATACTTTACTGGGATTACAGATCCTGATGTGAAGTTCACCAGCTACCAAGAAGGTGGGATTGATAAAGCAATCCGTGGACACCTTAACTATGACAGAGTTTTAGGAATTCCGCGTTGTAGAGGCCGTAATGTCGAAGGATGTTGGGACCCTATCTTCGTGATCAAGCCAAAAGCTGAGTCTCGCTACAAAAACATCGTCGACCTATTGGACGAGATGGCCATTGAAGGTGCTACCAAGTACGCCATCGATGCATTTGGAGAAGCAGACAGTATCGTAGTAGCTGAGTCCAGAAAGCGCGAGCTTGAAGGAGACGAAGGGGATGAGTAACCCTTCACATCGTTCTTTAATTTGTTGTTAAGTTTTTTTCCTTTCGATGTGGAATTTTACGTCTTCTCTCCTCTTTAGGTAAAAGAGAAAATGGCTGAAATACACCACCAGACAGGAAAGAAAAGTGAAAAAAAGGCTCCGAAATCCAAAAGAAAGCGTACACATCTGGACATGACTGCCATGGTAGATGTTGCCTTTTTACTTCTGACCTTCTTTGTTCTGTCTGCTACACTGGCGGACTTCAAACAGATCAAAATGACTGTTCCCCCACCAAATCCTGATGGAGGAATGGAGGTCAACGAAGAAAAGATGTTGACAATTATCCTCGATCAGGATGCGAAAGTGTATCAGTTCAAGGGAGTTGCAGAGTCAGGAATTTTTGAAACCAATTTTTCGCAAAAAGGAATTCGTTCTTTGCTCCTCGAGCACAAAAAGAAAGAAGATCCAATTGTAGTCATCAAGCCAAAAAAGATATCTAAATACAGATCCTTGATCAATGTATTAGATGAGCTGATGATTACAGGACATAAAAAGTATGTGTTGGCTCCATATACAGAGCAGGACAGCCTGGCTATGGCCTCTTACTTGACAACAGAGCATCTTTAAACAAAGAATTTTACGCGATTAAGCGAGAATAAAAGCATTATGGCTAAAAGCAATTTCATAAAAGCTGACCTTGACCAAATGGTCTTTGAAGACAAGGAGAAGCGCTATGGAGGATTTTTCCTTCGTCGCAACTATCCTCTTCATTTGGCTATTGCGACTGCCATTACCGGCATCTTCGCCTTGGCGTCTACTTTTGGCCCCTATTTGGCCGATAAGTATGACTGGTTTGGAGCTGGTGATGAAGCTAAGGAAAGAAAATCCGTAAGGGTGGAGATCAAGCTAGAGGATTTACCTCCTCCTCCGCCGGTCGATGAGGAAACTCCTCCTCCGCCACCACCACCAGATTTGCCTCCCCCACAAGTGAAAACTGTGGCCTTCCAGATTCCAGAACCTACTCCAGAAGAGGACCTGGATCCGGATGACGACCCAACCATTGTTGAGGTGGAAGAACTAAACGAAGCCCCCAATATCGGTCTCGAAGACCAGGAAGGGGATGACTTCGGAGTCTTCACCGGTGAAATTGATGGAGAAGGGGAAGAATTCGACGTGATTGTTGAGAAAACTCCTGACCCGAATGAGTTCATCTTCGCTGAGCAGCAACCTCAGCCTGTTAACATGGACGATATCAAAAAGCTGATCGGTTATCCTCAGATTGCCCGAGACGCTGGTATCGAAGGGAACGTGGTAGTTCGTGTATTGGTAGACAAAAAGGGTAATTACAAAGACCACCGTGTCATCAACCAGGTTCACCCTATTCTGTCCAAAGCAGTACAGAAGGAACTTCCCAAGTTGAGATTTACACCAGCTATTCAGGGTGGTAAGCCCATCCAGTTCTGGGTAAACATTCCATTCAACTTCAAGCTTATCGACTAATCAATCGATTTGAAATAATCAAGGCCACTTATCATGGGTGGCCTTTTTTTTGTTTGTTAAAGGGATGAATGGAAGCTTGAACCAGAAAATCCAAATTCGCTTTTGCCATGATAGTCTTACATCCAAATGGGCAAGTCGTTCTAAGTGAACCTACCCATCAACAAGCCGAAATCAAAGTATTGGTTCGAGGGCAGGCTGATAGGAAATTGAACTGGAATGAAGAAGAGTTAATGGCATTGGCCTTGTATAGCAATGGAATTAAGATTTCTGAAGATACCTGGACGCTACTAGAAAGAATGGGAGGTAAGAGGCTGAGACCGACAGTGATCAATAACAGTAGCGAAACCATTTTTTTTAAGCCAGAAGGCTTAGAGAGGGTAGGGGGCAAAGAAATCGACTTCAATCCAGGCTTTGATGCTGCAAAGGCTTATCCCATTCCTCCTCATACTTCCTTGTATGCCAGAGTAGATGGGATCAACACATCAGCGCTTCCAAACGGAAAAGTGTATCGTATTCCTACGGTGAAGGGTATAACGATTAGGGTAGATAGAGAAGGGAGAGTTCGATCGAATACCCTCTTTCGCTTTGTTCCAGGCTATGGAAAGATGAGACCCAAACATGCAGTTTGGTATGCTTTGAGGGACGCCATTGACAAATCATAACCCTTCTTGCATAGTCCTTGTGTATAACTATCCTTGGAAAATATAGATTCCTGTGTACTTTTGCGGGAAAATTGAACGGTTTGAAGGCGGACTCCCAAATAAGAATGGCCATCTTTGCATCAGGTGGAGGCTCAAATGCAAGAGCCATCACCCAATACTTTGAGAATCACCCTTTTATCCGTCCAGCTCTTTTTCTTACCAACAATTTCTCTTCAGGTGTTCTGGAATTGGGAAGGCTACAAAATATACCCGTTGTTGTATTGGGAAAGTCTCAAACAAAAGACGGAAAATATTTAGCCGGACTCTTACAATTTCATAAGATAGACCTCGTCATATTGGCAGGATACCTGAAGTATATTCCTGCTGAACTACTCACGTCTTACCAGGATCGAATTCTGAATATTCACCCCTCTCTGCTCCCAAAATTTGGTGGCAAAGGAATGTACGGGATGAATGTTCACCAAGCAGTTATAGATGCTGGAGAAGCTCGATCTGGAATGACTGTTCATAAGGTGAATGAAGTCTATGATGACGGTGAAATTATTTTTCAGGCCGAAGTCCTTATCGAGAAGGGTTGGACTGCTTTGGACCTGCAAAAAGCTGTCCTTACCTTAGAGCATAAGCATTTTCCCAAGGTGATAGAATCGGTCTGTAATTCACTACGACGGGAATAGAAATTGTATTAACATTCGAACGAATTAATGCTAAAATCCGATATGAAAGCGATCAAAAGTGCGCTTGTTTCTGTTTATCATAAAGAAGGTCTGGAGAAGGTCGTAAAGGTCCTGATGGAGCGGGGCGTAAGGCTGTATTCTACAGGTGGAACGGCAAAATACATGGAAGGCTTGGGAGCTGAGGTTGCAGAAGTAGCTGACTTAACGGGCTACCCTTCTATCCTTGGAGGAAGGGTCAAAACCCTTCATCCTAAAGTCCATGGTGGAATTTTAGCAAGAAGATCAAACGAAGAGGATGTTAAGACATTAGCTGAGTACGAGATTCCCGAGATCGATCTTGTGATCGTTGATCTATATCCTTTTGAAGAAACAGTAGCGAGCGGGGCTGAAGAACATGCTATCATTGAGAAAATTGACATTGGTGGAATCGCCTTGATCAGGGCAGCTGCCAAGAATTTCGAAGATGTATGTTGTGTGGCTTCTGCAGAATATTACGAAGAATTGGCCCATTTACTAGAAAATCAAAATGGGCAATTGAGTCTTGAACAAAGAAAGTATTTCGCAGGGCAGGCATTTGATGTCTCTTCTCATTACGATACACAGATTCAGTCCTATCTGAATCCTTCCTCCAATCAGTTAAAGCTTTCCATTCGTTCTCCTAAGCAACTCAGGTATGGGGAAAACCCACATCAGAATGGCTATTTCTATGGAAACCTAGATGATGTATTTGAGCAGTTGAACGGAAAGGAGCTTTCCTATAACAACTTAGTAGATATTGAAGGAGCGCTGCAATTGGTAGACGAGTTCAACGATGTAGCCTTCTTTGCCATCATCAAGCATACAAATCCTTGTGGCTGTGCCATAGGTAGGGATTTGAAAGAAGCTTGGCATAGAGCACTTGAAGGAGACCCCGTTTCTGCTTTTGGCGGAATTCTTGCTTGTAATGGTAAGATAGAGAAGGATTTGGCAGAGGAGATTAACAAACTCTTCTACGAAGTGTTGATCGCAGAGGATTTTTCTGATGAGGCACTCGAAATTCTTCGTTCTAAGAAAAAAAGAATCGTTCTTAAAAGAATCTCCAAGGACAGCCATTCCCGCATCATCAAGAGTGCCATCAACGGCTTTTTGGTTCAGGACAAGGACATGGCCAAAACCAACCCCCAAGATTTTGATGTGAAAAGCAGTAGAAAACCAACAGAATTCGAATTGAGTGATGTGGTTTTCGGTGATCTGGTTTGTAAACACCTGAAGTCTAATGCCATTGCATTGGTAAAAAATGGCCAGTTGATTGGGAGTGGAGTAGGGCAGACCTCAAGAATCGATGCATTAAATCAAGCTATTCATAAGGCAGAAGCTAGAGGCTTTGATTTAAATGGCTCGGTATTGGCGTCTGATGCGTTCTTCCCCTTTGCAGATTCTGTAGAAATGGCTTTCAAGAAAGGAATTGACGTGGTAGTAGAACCCGGAGGCTCTGTAAGAGATGAGGATACCATTAATTTTTGTGAAAGTCATGGTATGTGCTTAATTTTCACAGGAATGAGACATTTTAAGCACTGATTTATTAAAGGCTGATTAATTTCAAGCATAGGTAGCATTCATCATATTTTCAAGCCTGTCATTCATCATTTTCAATGGGATTATTTGATTTTTTCACCACTGACATTGCCATAGACCTAGGAACCGCGAATACATTGATCATGTATAACGACCAGGTAGTGGTGAACGAGCCTTCCATCGTTGCTATAGACAGGATGTCCGGTAAGGTTATTGCCGTTGGGCGTGAAGCTCAACAGATGCATGAAAAGACCCACGAGAAATACCGTACCATCCGTCCACTAAGAGATGGTGTGATTGCTGACTTTACTGTTGCGGAACATATGATCCGTAAGATGATCGGCATGATCCCCAATAAACGCAGGCTATTCTCCACCAATTATCGCATGGTGATCTGTATACCTAGTGGTATCACAGAAGTAGAAAAGAGAGCAGTAAAGGACTCCGCCGAACAGGCAGGAGCCAAAGAAGTATATCTGATTCCAGAGCCTATGGCAGCAGCCATTGGTATTGGTTTGAATGTAAAAGAGCCTACTGGACACATGATCGTTGACATCGGAGGTGGTACTACGGAGATCGCAGTGATCGCCCTTTCTGGTATCGTAACAGACCAGAGTATCCGAATAGCGGGTGATGAGTTCAACGACGATATTCTAGATTACATGCGTAAGCAGCACAACATGCTGATAGGAGAAAGAAGTGCTGAGCGCATCAAAATTGAAGTAGGAGCGGCTCTACCCGAATTAGGTGATCCACCACCAGATATCGAAATCCGTGGTAAGGACTTGATGACGGGTATTCCAAAGACCATCTCAGTATCCTATAAAGAAGTATCTCACGCCCTGAATAAATCCATCACCAAAATTGAGGATGCGATTCTGAAGGCCCTTGAAAATACGCCACCAGAACTTTCGGCAGATATTTACGAACGAGGGATTCACTTGACCGGAGGGGGTGCCTCTCTAAGAGGGTTGGATATTCGTTTGGCAGAGAAAACCAAGCTTCCTATTCACGTAGCAGAAGATCCGCTGAAGGCAGTAGTAAGAGGAACTGGAATTTCTCTCAACAGCCTTGATGAATTTAAATACTTGATGGGGTAAATTCCCCTGTAGCCAGTCAATGCCGGTACTTTTTCCCTGCGAAAAGTCGACGATCCAAATACCAAGCTAAAGGAAAACTCCGCGCATGTTTCGATTGCTGACCTTTTTTACCCGTTTCAGAGACAGCCTACTTTTGGTAGGCCTGTTGCTGGTTGCCTTATATTTGATCGTAAGAGCAAATGACCATCAACGTCATGTGATGGGGGATGCTATGCTGGCAACCTCGGGCCAAATGCAGGAAATGGGAATAGGCATTTCAGAATACCTGACCCTGGCGGAGGAAAATCAAAAGTTGATGTCGCAAAACATCGACTTACGACAACAGCTAGAAGCAGCCGAACAACAACTCGCCAATTTTATCGGACAAATTGAGATGGACTCCCTTCAATTGAGAAGAATGGACTCCCTTCTCCAATCAGAAACGGATACCTTTACCTATATCCCTGCACGGGTCATTAAAAACTCTACCCATAAGTCTTATAACTACCTGATCATCAATAAAGGAACTCAGGATGGAATCAAAAAAGACCGTGGAGTAGTTTCTTCCGAAGGCATTGTAGGAAGGGTGATTCGTGTAGTGGATCATTACAGTTTGGTGCAATCAGCCCTCAACTTGGATTTTGAGTTGATGGTCCGTGCTGTTGCCCCTAGCTCTGTAGATACTGTTGGTCCTGTTGGCTTTTACGAGTGGTCGGGTCGGAATACGAGTCGGGCTAACATGGCCTATGTATCAGAAACCGTTCCTCTGGGAAACAATTACGACATTGTAACAACTGGGAATAGTATTGTTTTTCCTCCAGGAATAAGTGTAGGGTCCATCAAGGAATTTGAGAAAAGAAATGCCTCAGGTTTTTATCGTGTAGATGTCGAACTATCTACAGACTTCACCAACTTGCGCAATGTCTATGTGTTAAGTGCACCATACAGGGAGATCATTGATAGTCTAGAAGTAGGATTACCACAGGAATGATAAATATTTTTAGATACGGATTGGGCTTTGTAGCCATGCTATTGCTGCAAATTTACCTGTTTAACCATTTGGTACTATTCCAAGTGGCCATTCCTTTTGTCTTCTTTGTGTACCTAATCATGTTACCCCTTAACACGCCGAGAGCCACTGATTATGCCCTGGCATTTTTTATGGGCTTATTGGTAGATATTTTCTCAGACCATGCTGCCACGGGTATTCATGCCTTTTCAGCCTTGTTGGCTATGTCTCTTAGGCATCGATTAGCTGGTTTATTGACGACTTCTAATTTTCGTGGAGTGGAAGAAATCAGCCTTGCTAGCCAAAATTCCCTCTGGTTATTTACCTATATCTTTCCCCTTGTTTTAGTTCACCAATTCTGCTTCTTTTTGTTGGAGGACTTTACCTTTGCAGGGGTTTTATATATTTTATGGAAAGCCATTCTTAGTTCAATCTACACCTGTATCATAGGAATATTGATCGTATTTGTATTTTATAAAGAATAATGGATTCGAAGAGGACGCGCGGTACATTTATTCTGGCTTTGATGGGATTGATCCTCATTGGCTACATATGGAGACTATTTTCCATTCAGGTACTCAGTCCCGAGTATGCCAAGCGAGCAGGTAGGACGGTTATCAAAACACGTCCGGTTATCCCACCCCGAGGGAATATTTACAACAGACATGGTGAAATTTATGTGAGCAATAGGCCCATGTTCAACATGAACATTACGGTTTCCGAGTTGTCTATCCCTGACACAAGCTTGCTTTGCGAGTTGATAGGCCAGAGCAAGGAGGAACTTGCTACCAAGATACAAGAAGCTAAGAGGAGGTCTTCTTATCAAGAATACCTCTTGGCTAGAAATATTGATCAGGTAACCTACGGAAAGTTGCTCGAACAACTGATCGATTTTCGCGGAATTTCTTTTTCTGTGGCCAATAGACGCTACTACAACTCTGCTGTGGGGGGGAACGTGTTAGGTTATATCAATGAGGTAAGCCGAAAAGATATTGATGCGAGTGAGGGAACCTATAAACTCGGCGATCTTATCGGGAGGACAGGAATAGAAAGAAGTCAGGATACCATTCTGAGAGGAAAACAAGGTTCACACAAGGTATTGGTGAATGTTACTGGCAAGGTGGTAGGCCCTTATGCACAAGGTGAATTTGATGAAGATGCAGAAAAGGGGAGAGACATCATGCTAGGCATTGATACCGAGTTACAAAAATATGGCGAAGAACTGATGAAGGGCAAAAAGGGTAGCATTGTTGCTATCGAACCTAATTCAGGCGAAATATTAGCATTTATTAGCTCTCCAACTTATGATCCGGCAGAACTTACAGGTCAACAATTCAGTGAGAATTTTGACAATCTCAAAAAGGACACCCTGTTTCCTTTGTTCAATAGACCATTAAGAGCCCGCTATCCACCAGGATCAATTTTCAAAATCCCCCTTGCTTTAGCAGCGATGCAAGAAGGTATCATCAATGTCAATACCTACTATTCTTGCGGAGGTGGATTTAAGCGGAACCGTGGCAAACCAGGATGTAGGTTTCATGCTCCTCAACAGCTGAGGTCTGCGATAAGGTACTCTTGTAATTCTTATTTCGCTGCTACTTACTATGACTTCATTCACTCCAAGAAATATCCCGATCATTACCATGGTTACAATACCTGGTATAAATACATGGAGGAAATGGGGATCGGAAGTTACCTCGAGTTAGACATTCCCTACGAAATCAAAGGCCTTCTTCCCACAGCCAAATACTACGACGGTCTCTATCGTGGAAAGTGGAATGGTATGAGCATTATTAGTAATTCTATTGGGCAGGGAGAGATTTTGATGACGCCCATACAAATGGCTCATATGACGACTATTGTGGCCAATAGAGGAAGTTTTATCAAGCCTCACTTTGTAAGAGCCATTCGTTCCAAGCAAGGAAGAGATTGGATCAAAGTAGGCTATGAACAAGAAAGCGTCTCCATCGATAGAGAGCATTTTGATGTGGTCGTAGATGCGATGGAATCTGTAGTAGATGGAGGAACAGCACCAAGAGCATTTATATCTGATATACCCATCGCAGGTAAAACAGGAACGGTAGAGAATCCTCATGGGGAAGACCATTCTGTTTTCATTGGATTTGCGCCCGTTGATCAACCGAGAATTGCGATTGCCGTCGTATTGGAAAACGCTGGAGGGGGTGGATCTTGGGCTGCACCCACGGCTTCTCTTGTCATTGAGAAGTTCTTAAGAGGAGAAGTCAAAGAAAAAACCTGGGAGGAAAGAAGAATCAAAAACGCAGTATTTATCAAATAAGAAATGGAAGGAGCTGCCGGTAGAAGATCGATTAATGTAGATACCCTCACGCTGGGACTCTATCTGCTGTTGCTGGTCATGGGCTGGTTGACGGTCTACACGGTTAGTTCTGCGAATGGCAATGAAGGCATATTTGATTTAAACAAGGAGCATGGGAAGCAACTTCTTTGGATGGGGATTTCCTTGGTGGCAGGCTTTATCATTTTGGCTTTTGACTTTCGTTTGTTCAACACGCTGGCCTACGTCGCTTATTTATCTTCCATAAGCCTCCTGATCATAACGCTTTTTGTCGGGGAAGAGATCAATGGTGCTACAGCTTGGTTAAAGATTGGTGGCCAACAATTCCAGCCCGCTGAATACGCTAAGATAGCTACAGCTCTGGCTATTGCTAGGTATATGTCCGAGCAGGGCTTCTCTATGTCGAATCTTAACCAGGTATTTATTGCCATAGGAATTGTCATCCTTCCTGCCATCATTGTAATCCTACAAAATGATACGGGTTCAGCCTTGGTATTTGGAAGTTTTATCTTTGTCTTCCTAAGAGAAGGAATGTCTCCACTGTTGCCCCTTATAGGACTCTACTGCTTTACGATTGTCATTTCCACCCTTTATCTGACGACCATACTGAAGATAAGTATACTCTATATCATAGGTGGGATCGTATTGGTGGCTGTTATTGCCTTGGTCATTGTATTGTTGACAAGTGCGAGAAAAAGGATGACGCAATCTATCATCATTATTTTGGCAGCTACGATTTGCTCTGTAGGCTTATCTCTCGGTTCAAAAACGCTTTTTGATAAATTAGCCATTCACCAACAGACCCGGATCAAGGTTTGGTTTAACCCCAAGGAGGACCCATATGGCTCAGGTTATAATGTGATTCAATCCAAAATAGCGATTGGATCAGGCGGTATTTATGGAAAGGGCTTCCGCAATGGAAATTACACCAAGTATCGCTTTGTCCCCAAACAGGAAACAGACTTTATATACTGTACCGTTGGGGAAGAGTTTGGATGGATTGGTTCTTCTATCGTCATCATTACCTTCTTTGGACTCCTCGCTCGGCTACAATTCATGTCTGAAAATGGTAAAATGTCCTTTTCGCGAATATATGGATACGCCTGTCTGTCGATCCTTTTCTTCCATGTGCTGGTGAATGTAGGGATGACCATAGGCTTTATTCCTGTCATTGGTATCCCCCTGCCTTTCTTTAGTTATGGCGGTTCAGCCATTCTTTCCTTTACAGTTCTCTTGTTCATCATGATCAATTTATATGCCCACCGAGGATCCGTCCTATCCAGGTCTCTTTAATCCCATTAGGTTTATCTATTTGTAGTCTGGGAAAACTAAAAAAGTCCTATACGATAAGCATATACTCGGTATGTCGGATTTACGATAGATTTTGGTAGCTTACTACAGCTAACTTTTCAAAAATTCCACAACACACATGCAAAAAAGCGACTTGAAAAAGCCCGTTGCCATTTTAGAATGGGGCGCATTGAAAGAAAAAGAGCCTGGAGCTGCTAAAGTATTAGGTACAGACTTGGTTGTCATTAGGTATGGGGATGAACATTCTGTCTTATATGGAAGATGCTTGCACCGAGGAGCCCTATTGTCAGATGGTTTCATTGATGGTCATAATCTAATTTGTGGTGTCCACAATTGGGACTATAGATATGATACAGGAGTAAGTGAATACAATCCTGATGAGCGTCTCAAAAAGTTCTCCTCTTTGGTGGAGGAAGGAAAGATATGGGTTGATGAGGCCGAAATAGCTGAATTCGAGGAAAAAGAAGTTCCTCCTCGCTTTCATACAGAAGAATACTTGGGACAGTACGCTGATACCCATCCAGAAGATACTGAGCCTTATACCAATTACATCAAGCATCTGGCCCAGCATGGTTTGTCCAAATGGGGGCATCATGGTCCAACAGATGCAATGGGGGTTGATCGAAATACACTGCCTAAGTGGAATAGTATTCAATTACTACCTGCCCAGCTTCATAAAAAACCTCTTCTGGACCATGAAGAAGTAGGAATGAAAACAGTTATTGGGCCTAGGGCTAAAAAACCTTTGGAGCTTGATCTTCCGTTGTTTGTATCAGATATGTCGTATGGTGCGTTATCAAGGGAGGCCAAAATTGCTTTGGCGAAGGGAGCTGAGCTTTCTGGTACCGGAATCTGTTCTGGTGAAGGAGGAATGCTACCCGATGAGCAAGCTGAAAATTCAAGGTATTTTTACGAATTGGCTTCTGGGGGTTTTGGCTTTAGCATGGATAAGGTCAAAAAAGTACAAGCCTTCCATTTCAAAGGAGGACAAGGCGCAAAAACCGGTACAGGTGGCCATTTGCCAGGATATAAAGTTGTTGGAGAAATTGCCAAGGTAAGGGGATTAGAAGAAGGGAAATCCGCCATTAGCCCTGCGACATTCACAGAATTGAAAACCGTTGAGGATTTTAAGCGTTTGGCGGATGAAATTCGAACGCTAACTGGCGGTATTCCTATTGGATTTAAGATTGCGGCCAGTCATGTGGAGCGCGATATTGATTTTGCCCTAGCGGCCAGTGCCGATTACATCATACTAGATGGAAGAGGGGGAGGAACCGGAGCAGCTCCTACCATCCTAAGAGACCATATCAATGTCCCAACTATACCGGCCTTAGCCAGAGCGAGAAAGCATTTGGATAAATTAGGCGTAAAGGATGTCTCTCTTGTGATCACGGGTGGCTTGCGCGTTGCAGAGGACTTTGCCAAGGCGCTAGCCTTAGGAGCAGACGCTATTGCTGTTTCCAATTCGGCTATGCAGGCAATTGGGTGTTTGGGTATGCGTGCCTGCCATACAGACAATTGTCCAGTAGGGATCGCTACTCAAAAGCAGAATTTGAGAAGCAGGATCATCATTGATAAATCTGCCAAACAACTTCATAATTTCTTTGAGGCTACCAAGGAACTTATGGCTGTATTGGCAAGGGCCTGTGGTCATAATCATGTAGAGCAATTCAATCATGACGACCTAAGTACCTTCGACTATGACATGCATCGTCTGTCAGGCGTGAATTATGCTGGTGTGAATCCTATCTAGGAGATATCCAATCAAAAGATGAGAATGGGACGTTCCAAAACGTCCCTTTTTTTATTCGGCTAGTTTTACCCTTGGATCAAGGACGGAATAGAGAATATCTGTGATGATGTTGATAAGTACGAAAATCAAACCAATAAATAAGGAGCAGCCCATGATGACAGGAAAATCCTGTTGATTGAGTGCATCTATGGTCAGCTTTCCTATTCCTTGCCAATTGAAGATGTATTCTATAAAGAAAGCCCCCGCCAATAAGGAGGCAAGCCAATTGGTGAGAGAGGTAAGTACCGGGTTTAAAGCATTGCGTAAAGCATGATTCAATACAATTTTGGTAGAGGATAGGCCCTTCGATTTGGCTGTTCTTACATAATCTGAGCTCAAGGCTTCTATCATGCTGGACCTTGTTAATTGAATGAATACGGAGAGGGGTCTGATTCCTAAGGCTATCATAGGAAGTAAGAGATTCTTCAAGACAAGGTGCCTCCCTTCAGAGAAAATATTAGCCTCAAACATATATCCACTTACTGACAAACCTGTCCAGTCTTGTCCCTTGATAGCAAATAACCATGCGATCAATACGCCCATAAAAAAAGAGGGTGCTGAGATTCCAACTACAGAAATGGAAAGAATGAATTGATCCCAGAATTTACCCTTATTGAGGGAAGCGATTACCCCTAAGAAAATACCCAAGAGACCAGCGAATAGGATGGCCGAACCCGCCAGAATGATGGTTCCTTCCAGTCTTTGTCCCACTAGTCTAGCTACAGGGGCATTGGATTGGAAGCTTCTCCCTAAACCAGGTACTTTGAAGGCAAATACGGTTTGGTTGGAGAAAGAAAATAAGGCTAAATGGGAAACATCCTCCTGATCGAGGCTGTCTAGAGTTCCGATGGGAGACAGTTGATTGAGGTAATTTAGGTATTGAACCCCAACCGATTGATCTAGTCCATATTTGGCTCGAATGGCGGCCTTGGTTTCTGCATCTGCATTGTCTTCTACCAAATAGTCCGTTGGATCTCCTGAAACATAAAATATCAGGAAAAGCAGAGAAACAATTCCCCAAATCACAAGGAGCCCTTGCCCTAGTCTTTTCAGGATCAATCCAAGCATAGGGGAAATTAGGCAAAAGTATCCTTTGGTGGAAATGCCAGAATTAGATTAGTCTTTTTTCCTAAGAAAATAGCCTTTAGCCTACAATTCAGGCATGTAGTTTCTGGTTTTGACCTTGGCTTTTAGTTCGTGTAGAATGGAAAACAGTCCAAAATAAGTTCGGTTCAAGTAAATGCCATCGGCATCTCCCCTAGGGACGCGACTATTTCTTACAGCAGGGTTTCTTCCCATCTTTTCACCATAATCATAGATTTGGTCGAAATATTCCTTGCTAGAAAAGTCAAATTCCTCTTGGTGAAAGGGGGTTAGGACCATATTGAGAGCTTCCTTAGCGATGCCCATGTACAGATCAGTTTCTTCCTTCGAATCGTCTTCGAATATAATCTGAGCTGCCAACATACTTTGACGGAGCTTTTCATCGTCATGCAAAATGTCTGGCTTCAACATGGAGAAATAGTTGTCGTAGAAACGTGTGGGAATTTCCTTTACACAGCCAAAGTCCAAAATGGCGACACTGCCATCCTCACGAAACAGGTAATTACCTGGGTGGGCATCTGCATGCATCTTCTTTAATTGGTGAATCTGGAAATTGTAAAAGTCCCAAAGGGCTTGCCCAATTTTGTCTCTCACTTCCTGAGAGGGGTTTTTCTCCAAAAACTCGTCTAGATGCATCCCCTCAAGCCATGACATCGTGATGATCCGATTGGCTGAATACTCAGGGTAATAGGTAGCAAAAGTTAAATTGGGAATGTGTGCGCATTCCTTGGAGATCTCATTCGAGCGCTGAAGTTCCAGTTGATAATCCGTCTCTTCCACCAGTCTGGCTTTGACTTCTTCAAAATAGATGTCAAGGTCTTTGTCTTTCCAGCCAAACATCCGTCTAGCTACAGGACGTACCAGATTCAAGTCTGAGATAACACTGTCCCCAACGCCTGGATATTGAATTTTGATGGCGAGGGTCTTCCCATCCTTTGTAGCTTGGTGGACCTGTCCGATAGAAGCCGCGTGAGAAGCCTTCATGTCGAAGGTATCAAAGATTTCCTGTGGGCTCTTTTTTAGATATTGACGGAAGGTCTTCACGATCAAGGGCCCGGATAGGGGAGGGGCTTTGTGTTGCGCTTGTGCAAATTGATTGGAAAAGGCAGCAGGTAAGATTCCTCTATCCATACTCAACATTTGCGCCACCTTTAAAGCACTTCCCTTTAGGGTGCTTAAGGTATCGTAGATGTCTTTCGCATTCGCCTCATCCAATTCCTCCTGGCTGGTATCTTTGTTGACCAACTTTTTTGCGTAATGCTTCACGTAATTTCCTCCCACTTTCAAACCGGTTCTCATAAACTTACCGGTACGCTCTATTTTACTAGTTGGTATTTTTGATTGCTCCTCTGCCATGTATCCTTATTTGCCTTTGAAAATATATTGTGTGAAATCCCAGCCTGAATCGATAAAGTTAGGTTGAATGAGGTCAAAGCTGAATCGGACCAACTTCTCAATGGTAGCATCTGTCCTTGAAAACTCCTTGCTATTGTCATGTAACCACACATGCAAAATATACCTCGCCTGGTTCCAGAAAAGTTGTGGATACCAGTCATTCACAAACCATCTATCTGCCACTTGCCCATTGTCAATGCCATCGTCGAGTATATTTTTTACCGTGGCTTTGAATTGTTCCTCAGTTCCATCGGTATAGTTAGTATCCCAGAAAAAGCCTGTGTCATATTTGTTCATCACCTTAACGAGGCTTCTTTCCAGTTTCAATTTTTCAAACCAAGTATAATAGACGGCAGCAAGTTGTTGACCTGCATCGTATTGGGTATAGGTTTCATCAGCCGAGAGGCTAGCCATGATGTCATCAAAAAACTGTTGGAAAACAGCCTTGTCCAATGCATCAAAGGAGTTGTAGGATTCATAGAATTCTGTCTCCTCCTTCTCAAGCCCTTGCATAAATTGGAAAACGGTAGTGGGACGGTGGCCATTGGTCTTTAAATAGGCCAAATAGGGTTCTGCAATAGATTGGATCATGGATGATAAACTGAGAAATGAAACTTTGGTTTGACTAGATGACGGATAGTATGGGGGTAAATTGTAAGAAGTTGGGATGATTTTTGTCAAAGAAAGTTGGAATTCAAAGAGAAGGAAGCGTGCATGATATGTAAGGTCCTATGACCTATTGTAATTGTGCCCGCCCATGCACAAAAAATCTGTAGGATTGTTGATGATTTGTAATCATATAAATTATGAAATATCGTATAGAAAAATTATCAACATTCTGGTATGTATGGGACTTTCACTTGAGCGAATAGTTTGTTTTGGTTCAATTATTGCTCATTACACAATAAGTCAACCAATGAATTCCCCCAAATTCGTGAAGCCTTCCTTCGGCAAGGGTTGATTCTCTAAGCTATGTAAGGTTTCTATGTTTGATCTGATACAAAGATTTCAGGTGGTACGTATTTTTGTAATATCCAATTACTTGCTCCACATAATGAAAAATATTTACTGGATTACCGTCCTAGCTGTATCAGTGTGTTTTACCCCTTCCCTTTCCGCCCAATGTATCAAAGGAAACTGTGATACAGGAAAAGGTGTTTATTCCTATCCTAACGGAGATTATTACAAAGGGGAATGGCGTTCTGCCAAGAGACATGGATTAGGCATTTATAAGATGTCTAATGGTGATGAATATGAAGGATATTGGAAGAATGATGAGATGCACGATCATGGCACCTACACCTATGCAAGCGGTGATGTGTATGAAGGTTCATTCAACAAAGGAAAGATGGAAGGCGATGGTCACCTGACCTATGTTGATGGCGGAGAATACAAGGGCGAATTCGAAAATGACAAGCCCCACGGAGAGGGAAAACTGACCTATGCCTCCGGAACCGTTCTAGAAGGAGAATGGGCAATGGGTCGCCTATCCAAAGGCAAAGCCGAATATTACTACCCCAATGGAGACCTATACCAAGGAGATTTTAGCAACAACAAAAGAAACGGAGTAGGAAGAATGATCTACTCAAGAGGAGATGTGTACGAAGGGGAATGGGTAAATGGTCGAAGACAGGGAAAAGGAAAAATGCAATTCGATACAGGTGTAGTTTACGATGGCGAATGGGCTATCGGTAAAATGAGCGGGCAAGGAAAGCTCGAAACACCTACTGGTTCCGTCTATGAGGGAGAATTCAGAAACGGCCGTTACAATGGATCTGGGAAATTGGTGCATGCTAATGGTGATGTGTATGAGGGTCAATGGCTCAATGGCAAAAAGCATGGAAAAGGACTCTATGTATACACAGATGGAAGTAAATACGACGGTCAATGGAACCTAGATAAAAGACATGGTGTAGGAACATATGCCTATGCTGATGGAGCCGTATATGAAGGCGAGTTTAACTCAGGTAGAGTCCATGGAAAAGGAAAAATGATCTCAAGTGATGGAGAAGTGCAGGAGGGAGATTTTTACCAAGGGCGCTATAAGGGTAACTAAAATATCCAAGCAGCGTAAGATTAAAACAGAGAGAGAAAACGATTCTTCCGGTGAAGGGGGTTGTCTGCGGACAGTCCCCTTCCTATTTTATATCTCCTTAATTTTTCTATCAGGTTTGGCGTATGTAAGTCTATTGATAGGACTTGCCCGATGGTAGCGATCCAAACCAGATACCGTTAAAGAGCCTACCTTTTCTAGATAAATAAAGCCATCATCTCCTAATGCCTCCTCTGGCAAAATCACTTCCATCAATTGACCAATAATAAAGGTAGTCGCATTGGTGGTTATTCTGTGTCTCTCCTTGAACTGAAATCCCAGCTTTAAGGGAGACTCTTTCACATAAGGCGCAGGAACAAGCTCTCCATATTCCTCCGTGAGCCCTACAGCTTGAAATTCGGACTCTTCTCTGGGATATCTGGCAGAAGTTTGATGGGCTTTTTTAAAGAAGGACTCAGAAATATGATTTAACGTAAAAAAGCCTGTTTGGTCGATGTTTTCTATCGTATGTCTTTCCACCACATGAGGGCGCATGACCATTCCCATTAAGGAAGGATCGGCACCAATGTGAACCATGCTTGAAATAATGGATAGGTTGGTTTGTCCCTCCATGTTGATCGTTCCACAAAGGCCAACAGATTTATACCCACTCAGGCAATTGACGAAGTTTCTCCTGAATTGCTTGGGCATTTCTTCAATGTCCGATCTTGAATATTTTTTCTCTGCCATCTACCCAGCTCTTTTAATCAAATCTAAGTGAGAATAGACTCTGGTAAAAACAGGAATTCTACATATGATTGAAATGATATGCTGATTCCAGCTTGTTTTGAAGGAAAAAATAAAAAATGACCTTGAAACTTGATGTTTTCTTTTCCTCAAAAGACTAGTTAAGAGAAGGTATATTCCATCAATCCGAAACCTATCTTTTTCAATTAGTTGGAAAGTATATCTCGGAAATATCCTTCGCTTTAAATATTACTTAGCTGCTTTCAGTTGCCAATTTCTAGCAGTATATTGCTTTAGGCAAGCCCAAAGCCCTAAGTACACCAAAAACCACATAATCCCTTTTAACTGTGAATCGATCATACTACACTTTTGCTACATGTATCATCATCATTTGTAGCATGCTATTGCCTAAGGCCTCATTTGCGCAGGCACAAGCCGCTTCATCCTCTATTCCCAGCTCGGAAAGTCCGTCAACCACACCCCTTGTAATAGGAAATGAAAATCCGGGACCACAGGAAACAGGTTCTTCCTCTGTTGAGGTCTTTCATTGGACGGGTGGAGTCTACGTTCCTAAGAGACCTACTAATGTTGGGGGAGGAGACGGAGATTTTACGGGTGAGGAAGGTGAAGGAACAAATGAATCCATTGAACCCTTGGAACTGGACATTGAACATGATCACTTACCCGTGGGTAGTTCGGATGGACATATCCTTTTGGAACATCAATTCATCAACCTCAACTTTGACGTAAAAGTTACCCCTGAATCACAGATGGTTAGCAATTACCTGAACCTATCTCCCGGCCAATGTCCCATTTTTAGGATAGATTTTCATTGGGGAAATGCTCAAACAATGATGTCTCAGATTGCTCAGGTACCCATTGCAGGCTATGAGCTTACCGGGATGGAAAGTAGCTTAGGTATTTGGTCAATCAATGAAGGAATGGCAGCTCTTACACCCCATTTGGCAACTGCGGGGATGTCCCAAATTTCTCAGGGAATTGATGTGTTGCAATACGGACCTAATTCTGCCTTAATCAGAATCAAAAGAATCCCACTTAAAATTGGGGAAGATTATTATGCGAGATACGCGCTGAAATTTCCCGTACCTAGACCAGAAGTTGATGTTACTTGGAATTGGAACTATTTGAGCTTCGAAGTTACACTTGTCCAATGGCCACATGTACTAACAGGAGCGCCATACAGCATCCCCTTTGGACAATCCATCTATTTTGAAAAAGAAGAGATTCCTAGCATTCCTGGGTCAGGGGGGGCTGCTTCAGGAGCAAGAATGGCTTCTAGTTTTCAGCCTGTCAAAGCCTTTTCTATCCACCCCAATCCCGTCTCAAATGTTCTGGTCTTAAACATGAATGAAGAACTTCTTTACAAAGGAGCGCTGGATGAAATGAATTTTATGACGGTGGAGGCCATGAATGGTATTGGCCAGGTAGTGGAAGAATGGACATTTAGCAGGGATGCCCTGCGTCAGAAATTGGATGTGAGTGGATTAACCAAAGGTTATTATTTCCTTCGTATTCAGACAGATAAAGGCTTTCAAACCCTACCATTTCAAAAAACAGCCAATTAGTAATTGCTTAGGTAAATTTTCATTAACAGTGGTCGGTCCCTATCTTGTAGGACCGACCACTTGCATTTATGATTTCCCCTTCCCCACGTACTGATTCATTCACTTCAGGAATTTGGCTAATCTTTCTGTTCCTATTTTCCTTCCATTCGAAGCTATACGCCCAGTTTTCTCAGGCAGATTCATCCTTAGCTGATTTTTATTATGACAGAGGGTTTCAGGTCTTCTTTTCAGACTTGGACAGTTCTTTTTGGTACAACCGGGAGGCTGCAAGTTTGTACACAGAACTAGGAATAGATGGAAAAGCCATCCTGGCAACCAATGTCATGCATGCCATTTCTCAAAGACAGAGTAATATGCTGCAGGCCAAATACCTAATTGATTCATTGTATGAGGTAGTCGGGGATAAATTGGGTCGCTTTGATGCATACAAGGCTTCAGACAAGAAGGAAGTGGCCCTTTCCTATGCCGTTTCCATGAACAACTACGCCAAGTTTTATGAGGAATTTGGCCTCTATTCAGAAGCCTTACAAGCCTATCAGAAGAATATGACGTTTGCCTTGGCACAGGACCTTGATCCCATGCAGGTTTCGATTTACTATTCTTGTCTAGGTGATATCTATTCCACCTTCAAGGACTTCGAAACAGCAAAAGGATATTATAAGTTAGCCCTGGACCTGAGGCAAAGAGAAAGCCAGATCGCCCTTCAAGTTTCCAAAGCACACCTTAGCATTTCCAATACCTTTTTGGGTACGCAAGAAGTGGACAGTGCACGCTACTACTTTCGGTTGAGCAAAAACATATATGATTCCATGGAGGCTTTTTGGAAATCTGATTTTGATGTGAGCCAGATTTATGAAGTTGGGATTTCCATTGACTTAACAGACGGAAATTTAGCACAAGCCGAAGCTAAACTTAGGCAGTTTAAGGGCATTGTTGATAAGAACCCAGAGATGGTGTACAGACTTACGGAATACTGGGAATTTATGGCTGACCTCGAGAAACAAAGAAAGAATTATGCCCTTTCCAATCAGTTTTTAGATACCGCCAAGCTGAAAACCCTGCAGTTATTTCCGGAAAAGAATGGGTTTAGGCTTTCTAATTTATTGTACCGTCAAGCACAGAACCACCTGAAACTGCAGGATTATAATCAAGCCAATGTGTATTTGGATTCGGCCTTGGCGTATTATAGTGCTCCAGAAAGCGGAATCTTAGAGGAAGATCCCTCCATGCTTGAATTGGTACGAGATATATATAGAAAGAAGGCATCCATTAACTTGAGAAATTCTTCTGTCGAAGACCTTCAAATTGCCGCCTTGGAAGAGGCACATACCTACTATGAAGAAGCATTAAAAGTCCTAACTGCTAATGTGAATTCTATTCGGTCGGATCAAAAGAAAGCTGAATTGTTGGAAGACGCCTATGGTCTATTTGAAAAGGATTTAGAATTGCTGACCCAAATGTGGAGCGAGACAGGAGACGAAAAATGGGTCGAAGCTGCTTTTCGTAAAATGGAGGAGAGCAAGTCAGTGTTACTAAGGATTAACCTCGCTCAGTCTACGGCACAGAAGGAAGCCAAGCTATCTGATGAGTTGGTCCAAAAAGAAGATAGCTTTAAAAAAGAAATTGTCCGACTTCAGCTTAATATAGCTGCCTCCAAAAGAAAGGGAGAGGCGATAACAGAATTGACAAGTGAACTGACTCAATTGCAGACGAAATTCGAGCTTTGGATTAAAAAACTGGAGAATACATTTCCCTATTACTACCAGCAAAAAGTAAAAGCCGATATCTATCCATTTGATGAACTCGTACAACTTGGCAAGCAAGAAGATCTAAGCATCGTCCATGTCTTTTGGGGGAATACCTATGTCTTTATTTGGAAGCAGACTAAGGATGGATTTTCTTTAGAGCAATTTCCCACTACCATATTTTCCTTTGCCTTGGAACCGCTTTTGAATGCATTAGGGGAAAGGAATAAATCCCAAGTTGGCTTGGCAGCCTTTCAAGATGCTAGTCTTAACCTATCACTACTGCTGGATTTACCTGTGGGAGGAAAGTTTTTGTTTATCCCCGATGGCCCCTTGCAACGGTTGCCATTGGATGTGTTGGTCGCACAGAAAAGTCCCAAAGAGCAGTGGAAGAATATAGATTATCTCTTTCATTCGACTAAGATTTTATACGGCTATTCAGCCACCCTATTTTTTAAAGAATGGGAAAAGAATAATGCAGGTTCCTTGGAATGGCTCGGTTTTGCCCCTGCATATCCCCAACAGTTAGGCCTATTCGCTAATACAGAGGAAGTAAAACGTATCTATCAGTTGATGGGAGGGCAGATAAGGCAGGATTCTCAGGCTACCAAGGCAGTATTTACCAAAATGAGTCCAGCAGCTCGGATGATTCATGTGGCAGGACATGGCATTCCAGATACTTCGGATTACATTCTTTCACACCTTCTTTTTTCTTATTCTCATCAGGATGATCAAGCCAAACTCAATATCCCTGAAATTTACAATTTAGGCTTGGCTTCACCACTGGTAGTATTGTCTGCTTGTCAAAGCGGTTACGGAAAGATTAGTCAGGGTGAAGGGGTAAGATCTTTGGGAAGGGCCTTTCGATACGGGGGGGCATCAGCGGTCTTGACGACCTTATGGCAGGTGGATGATAAGGCCTCTAGTTTGTTCATGGGGTATTTTTATGAGGCTTTGAAAGAAGAGAAACTCGCCTCAACTGCCATTCAGCTTGCTAGAAAGAGATTCATACAAGAGGCTCCTGCTCGATATCAACACCCTTTTTATTGGGGTGCGTTCGTCCTCGAGGGAGAGTTTGAATACAACAATCCATTTCCTAATTGGATATGGATGATGGGAGGGATAGTGGCCACTTTTCTCCTTGTCATGTTGCTCTTGCGAAGAAGAAATCAACGATCCAGTTAAGGAGCTAACTTCATCCAAATAGAGCTTGGTTTATGCTGTAGGGTCAATACGTCATGCTTGCGCATGCTTACCTTACCTAGTCTTAACCAAAGGAAAAAGATCAAGCCTCAATCTGAATTTTTCCAGAAAAAATTGAATCTTGTTCCAAGCAAACCATTGAATAACACCAAAAGTGCATCCCACTTATGAGTGAGCAACGAAAACAGAAAGAGAAGGAACTCATGGAAGGCCTTCTCAAAAGTGGTACTGAAAAAGAACAGTATGAGCAGATGATGTTCAAGGAGTACATGAATATCATCTGGAAGGGTAAACACAAGTATAACCTGACAGAGGAAGAAGCCAAAGATGCCTATACAGATGCCATGCTAGCTAGTATGAAAGCAATCCGAAAAGGTTCATTCAGAGGAGAATCGTCCCTGTTTTCCTACATCCAGAGCATTTTCTTCAAAAAGTGCATTGATCAATTCAACAGAAGAAAGACTAGTTTTGATGAATACGAGGAAACAAGTATGCAGATACCTGATAGTTCCCAAGATGTATTGGCCAAACTCGAGGTAAGAGACAAGTTTATCCAATTGAAACTCCATTTGAACCAGCTTGGCGAACGATGCAAAGAACTTCTCCTGTATTTCGCGGAAGGGTATAGCATGGAAGAGATCACGTCCATCATGGGCTTTGCCAATGCTAGAACCGCAGCTAGTCAGAAATACAACTGCAAGAAGCAATTATTGAAACTGATGGAAAATAGTAGTGCAAAATAGATATGCTTGAAGAAGAAAATATCATGGCCCTGGCAGAAAAACTGGTGTTTGAGGGACTTTCCGAAGAAGAGAAAGAACAAATTCAGCAGGAAATCTTAAGCAATTCTTCCTATAAGGAATTGTTCGAAAAGCATGTTGCCCTCAATATGCAACTCCTTAGAGAAGCAGATGAACGAAAGAAGATTGAGTTGAAAGAATTACTGCTGGATCTTCCTCCAGAACTAGAAGAAGCCAAGGTTAAGAGATTCGGGCCTATGTCTATTGTGCTAGCCGTGGCTGCCGCTATCGCCTTGTTGATCCTTGCTTATGTGGCTTTTCCTTCTCAACAAAAAAACATCAATACGGCTGAGCTCTTTGCCGCTAATTTTGAACCCTATTATCCCGATAACCTCAGAAGCAATGATTCCTTATCGAGGGTAGATAGTTTGTTGAAGGTAGCCAATGGATTGGTTCGTTCGGATCAATGTCAAGAGGCCAAACTCGTGTATGATGAAGTATTGAAGACGGGGTTGACCATTCAAGATCAAAGGTTAAGAGATATCCCACTTTATCAAGCAAGTTGTTTGATGAAAATAGGAAACTATCAGGAAGCCCTTTCTTTACTAACAGGAGTTAGTGGAGGCGATCAGGAAGCAATTATTTGGTATCGTAGTCTTGCTCTTCTTGGATTGGATCAAGTGAAGGAGGCCAAGGAATTTCTTCACCAAATTGCTCAGGATCAATCATCTTTTTATCAGGGTCAGGCGAAGGAATTGAGCTCAATATTAGAAAAATCAAAAAAATCGAAAGAAGGACTAGAATAAAGGGAAACATATAGAGCACTACTGTTCCCATAAATCCTATGAGGGGGGGAAGAATGGTGTACATGAATTTCTGCTCCCCAGTGCGGTTTAACTTGTAATAGTTTCTACATCCTTTTGCATGCAAGCAAAAGCCTAAAAACCACCATAGGAAAATAACTCCAGGTACGATTACACTTGCGTATGTCTCCATGCTCCTAATCTGAGGATCGTTGGATGCTGTGTGTAAGCTTAGAAGCGGGAGAACTGCACATATTAAATATCCAAGAATGGTGTATTTCCAGGCGTCAAAAGCAATAAGTGAAGATGTATCTTTCATGATCGGTTAAAATAAGTTGGTGAATTGGATGAAGGATAAGAAGCACATCAGGGTAATGAAGAAGCCTAATGGAACAGGAATCAACAGGTACATCCATTTTCTCGCCAAAGGTTCCTCCGTACGGAAAAAGAAGAGCGAACCAAGCACATGAAGCAAAATTCCGATAGACCATATTACTTCTAGGCTAGTGTACCAGGGAACAAAAAGCACAGAAAAACACAGGAGGTATCCCATGATAGAGAAGGCAATGGGAAGAAGGTAATCTCTCATGATGATCTTTTGATATGAAATACGAATTAATTTTCAGTAAGTTTTGAAAGTTTTGAAAAATTTTAATCCCAAGCTTTCCTTTTATCTTTGTGTAAATTCATTTTTGCATGGAAATCAAGCTAGAGGAGTTGCCAGCCTTGGCAAAGGATAAGTTGAAGGAGAACAAGAAGTATTTTCAAAAACTCAAGAAAAGACCTCCCAAAAAACTAGATGAGGAGGTCGCCGCCTTGCATGATGAGGTATTTGAAGAGGTAGATTGTCTAGTCTGTGCCAATTGTTGCAAGACAACTTCCCCCTTGTTCCTGGAAAAGGACATTGATAGAATTGCTCGGCATTTGAGAATGAAACCTTCAGATTTCGTGGAGCAATATCTCCACATAGATGAGGACAATGACTATGTACTCAACGTAGCGCCCTGCCCCTTTTTAGGAGCAGATAACTATTGTAGCATTTATGAGGCACGTCCCAAGGCCTGTAGAGAATACCCCCATACAAACAGAAAGCGCTTTCACCAGATTCTGAACCTTACCCTGAAGAATACGGAAATTTGTCCAGCAGCCTTTTTGGTTGTGGAGCGATTGAAAGAAGAACTTCCTATGTAGCCTTCCTATTCAATACCTACGAGGATGTCATTCGCGAAGAAAGCATGATGCTGTGTCAATCGGGTAATGGTGTAGGTGGGCCTTGCACCAAGTACATCATCTATATGTTTGATGGGGTTTGGACTGACCCTTAAGCCATTTTTTCTGTAGGTAACAGATCCTTCTTCTAACATTCCAGCTTGTTCGATATGGCTAAAGGAGTTAGTGATTCCTGGATTCAGGGAAGCCCATCCACGACTGGTCCAAAAGGGATGGTCTTTAGTCGTAGTCAATTGAGTGCCATCGGCAAAGGTGAGTTTGCTCAAACCATCATGAACGGGATTGTTTACATCCAAGACTTGTGCGGGTTCTACTCTTCCCAATTGGAAGTTATAACTCATGATCCGATCTCCTTCTTTGATTTGCTCGATAGGTTTCTGACTCCCATCCTCCATGCTAATCAAGGTCCCTGCCGCAAAACACTGGCATCCTATATATCCAAAGGCCAATTCACTCAAGGCAGTGTCGTCATATTTGGCCCCTTTGTAGACATCTAGTATCTCAAACCTAAAAACAGGATTATTTCCCCACATAAACCTGAATTCTCGTACGTCAAAGTGTTGCAGCTTTCTGTTGTCCTCTAATTCTAGATCACACACCGCATAGTCATTGCAGAACAATCTCAAGGTTTTGACTCGGGAATTGTTTTTCCATGCTAAAGGGGATTTCGCATATCCATTGTAGATCGCAATGTTAAAGAGGTTTTTGGTTTCTCTTCGGCTCATTTCCATAGGATAGCTGAAGGAGGCTCCGATTCCATAACCTTCCAAGCCTTCTACCCAAGCTGTTCGTAAATCTCTATCGGTGAGGTTCTTGGCTTCATAAGTGATCGATTTATTAGGGGGAAGGGTAGAACTAGCTGAGGCCTTATTGGAGGCAAACGAACAACCTCCTGCAAAGAATTCACTGAGGGTATAAAAGCCACCATCAATAATCTCCTTGTCTTCGTAATAATCAAACAGCTCCGCTTGTTCAGCTGAAAGCTTGTTATAATCCAGTTCCTCACGTCCTATTTTGTCTGCGATTTCCTTCCCTTCCTTGTATTTCTGGTAAGACGCTGGACTTAGGTCTCTTACTTCTCCCATCTCTTCTGCTGGGATGGAAGGGATGCGCGCAACCTTCTTATAATGATCTTTAATCTCTTTGAGGATGGTGTAAACTGCCTCTGCATTTCCTTCATGGTATCTTCTAACCCAGAAGGAATAGAACCAATTTGCATCGTTGAAGACGGGATCTAGCGTGCAAAGGTCATAGGTATCATCAAATTTTTCTTTGGTCTGGTCGCTTACAAGATCGCCAAGGATTTGACCATGAGATTCCGCCACCGAACAAAAACCGCTTAAATCATTCAGTTTCTGATAAAGAGAGTTCATTTTGCTTTCCAGCCTTTCCTCCTTTTGCAATTCCTCGTAAACGGCGATCAGGGTTTCTGTGTAGTCAGATAAGACAGATCCATGGTAAAATGAGGGAGGAATAATTGAGTAGATGAGGCCCTGATAAGTAAGGAACCTACTGTATAGCTGGTCTGGTGAACGGTCCAGGCGTGTGATGATGTAGGACCTCAGTAGACTCTTCCGGTCATCTCTGTTCTTCTCCTTTTGAAAATCATAATAACTTTTGGAGTCGATGCCTTTGGGAATAAACTGACGGACATAATTGTAGTATCCAATTCGGAATTTTCCCTTTTGAGGGTAAAAGGAATATTCATCAAGCTCCGGATTCATGATTTGCCCAAACACTCCCTCAGCCAAATGATTTCGCAAGGACATTTCTCCTAAGGCAATCTCATTCTTCTCTACAGAAACCGCTTCAAGGTCAAGTTGGCTGATTAAATCCTCAGCCATGATTCCAGATCCAACGAGTTCATGGAGGTCAACATCTAGCGTAATAAGTTCATCGCTAGGAGAAAAGAATGCCAGAAGTCCAAGGGAAAGAAACAAAATGGAAATGCCGAAGAAAAGATTTTTCATGACGAGCTCAATTTTTGGGGTTTTGAGAAGTTAAAGAAAAGATATCGGAAAAAATTCGGGCAGGATTATACTTAGTAAACGAAGGTCTCGAAAAAAATGGTGTTTATGAACCTCCTTTTAGGAATTCTTTGCATTTTTGCAGGAAGATGAATCCACAAGATAGACTGGACCTTTTTCCCATGGGAAAGCTGGATGTTACCCTAAAGAGGATGACACACCAGCTACTCGAACACTATGGTGAATTTGAGGATGTAGTTTTTTTGGGAATACAAACTAAAGGTGTATTCGTTGCAGAAAGACTTAATTCTCTTGTAGCCGCCTATTTAGGCCGTTCGCGTTTCCCATTAGGGGTATTAGATGCGACCTTTTTCAGAGACGACTTCCGAAAGCGACCTACGCCTTTGCAAGCTAATCAAACGCGTATTGACTTTCTGATCGAGGACAAAAAAGTAATTTTGGTAGATGATGTGCTGTATACTGGACGTACGGTAAGAGCTGCATTGGATGCCATGTTGGCTTATGGAAGGCCCCATTCAGTGGAATTATTGGTCTTGGTCGATAGGATTCATCAAAGAGAATTGCCAATCGAGCCATCCTATATTGGAATTGCGGTTGATACCATTGAAACACAGCGCGTTATTGTGGATTTGAGAGAAGAGGAAGGAGTGGAGGAAGACAAAGTTTACCTGGTTTCCTTCGAGGAATAATTGACCCCCAACACCTAAGAAATTAGTATGGCACTAAGCACCAGACATCTCCTGGGAATCAAATATATCCAGGCCGAGGACATGCAGCAGATATTTGAGACGGCTGAAAATTTCAAAGAAGTCATCAACCGTCCCATTAAAAAAGTCCCTTCCCTACGAGATATTACCATAGCCAATCTATTTTTTGAAAACTCTACACGTACCCGAATTTCCTTCGAATTGGCCCAGAAGAGACTTTCAGCAGATGTTGTCAACTTCTCGGCCTCGTCCAGTTCTGTAAAAAAGGGAGAGACCCTTTTAGATACCGTTAAAAATATTTTGGCGATGAAGGTCGATATGATCGTCATGCGCCATCCCCTTCCAGGCGCTCCTGTATTCCTAAGCCGACACATTCCTGCTCAGATCATCAACGCAGGCGATGGAACCCATGAGCACCCCACACAGGCCCTTTTGGATTGCTTCTCTCTGAGGGAAAAATTTGGGGAATTCAAGGGATTAAAAGTGGCCATCGTCGGAGACATTACCCATAGCCGTGTTGCCTTATCAAATATATTCGCGCTTAACAAACTAGGGGCTAAGGTGAGAGTTTGTGGCCCTCCTACCCTCATTCCAAAGGGAATCGAACAATTAGGGGTTGAAGTAAGCTACAACCTCAAGGATACATTGCTATGGGCAGACGCAGTCAATATGCTTAGGATACAGCTTGAAAGGCAGGATACTAAGTATTTTCCATCCCTACGGGAATATTCCATGCAGTATGGATTGGATATGAAACTGCTCCATGAAATTGACAAAGAATTGGTGATCATGCACCCTGGCCCCATTAACCGGGGAGTGGAGATAACCAGTGAAGTTGCAGACTCCGAGCAAGCCATTATCTTGGATCAAGTTGAAAATGGCGTAGCAGTTAGGATGGCCATTCTTTATTTACTGGCCAGAACGCAAGACGACCTTCAAACAACCTAATTCGCTTAAGAAGCCACATTAACTCAATACGAGAAAGCTGTTGCTCAAAAAAATTGACAAACATATCATCAAATCCTATTTAGGCCCTTGGGTTATGGCCTTCAGCATCATCATGTTTATCCTGGTGTTGTTGACGGTGTATCCCTATTTACAAGAGGTCTTAGGAAAGGGAATTGGTCCCTCTATGTTGGGTAAGTTGATTTTTTATGCTTCTGGTAGGGTTGCCCTCTTGGCCATGCCGATCGGAATTTTGACAGCTGCCCTGATGACATTTGGGGGATTAGGGGAGAACAATGAACTCGCGGCTATGAAATCCACAGGGATTTCCTTGTTCAAGATTATGCGTTCTGCCGTTTTTCTGGCCCTTTTGATCGGCGTTTGGGCCCTTTGGTTTTCCTTCTACGTCGTTCCTGATGCCAACTTGAAGTTTTTCAGCCTGTTCTACGATATGCAAAGGAAAAAGGCAGATGTGGCCCTGGCACCTGGATTTTTCTATGACGAGATTCCAGATTATGTGATCTACATTACTGACAAAGACAAGGAAACTGGAACGCTGTACAACATCAAGATCTACAATCACCTCGACGACAAGAACAATAACAACCACGCCAGAGACAAGGGGAATACTGATATTATCATAGCGGACTCCGCAAAAATGTTCATGGAAGGGCTAACCATGAAAATGCATCTCTTTGACGGGAAACGATATGAGGAATTGAAGCCAGAAACAGGTGAAATGGATAAAGTTCCTTTCGCCAGGACTTACTTTGATTCGCTGATATATTCTATTGATTTGAGGGGAAAAGGCTTCGAATTTGATCGGACGGATGAAAATCAATTTCGGCATCAGATCATCATGAAGCAAGATGAATTGGTAACTGCTATTGATTCTTTGAAAGGGGTCACCGTCAAAACCCAAAAGCGAAATTTTAAGCAGGTTGGACGATATACAAGAATTGATTCCAGCTTCTTTACCTACCAGAGAGATACCTCAAAAGGGCATTTCGTTCTGAATTCAGTAGACTTGGACAAAGATGATAAGCTGGTAGATTGTTATCCAGAGTTTCGCAGCAAGACCATTTACAAAAGGGCTCTTGCCAATGCGCGGTCGGTCAAAAGCTATGTTGAGTTTATGTCGACCAAGAAGCGTAACCAGGAAATGAACCAAAATCGCTACGAATTCGAATATCATCATAGATTTTCTCTTCCTGTCAACTGCCTCATATTTATGCTAATAGGCATTTCACTAGGGGCTATCATCCGTAAAGGTGGATTTGGCATTCCTGCGATTGTGTCCTTGGTTATGTTTGTGGCTTTCTATATTACTCATACATGGGGATATAGATTAGCCAAAGAGAATGCGATTGAAGGATGGATTGGCGCTTGGTTACCGATTATCGTTTTTGGGCCCATTGCGATCTATACTACCATTCAGGCTACAACAGAGACCTCTCTCTTTAGTGAGAGTTTCTGGCAAATGTGGAGGGATAGGATACTTGACTTCTTCAGTTTTAGCAAACAAAAGTCCAATTATGAAGCAGCTGAATTGAAGCCGACTGAAGGGAGGAAGGAAGAAACTGCCAATGATTCTTTTGATAATGAAGGCAGCCCTTCCCAAAAGGGAGAGGACTAACCTTCGCCTACTTTACTCCGCTTTTCCGGTAGGAAGAAGCTTCCTAATATTATTTTCCCCTTTGCGGGTACTCCAAAATTGACCTTTTCCAGATTGACTTAAGTTTTTCATCCTAAACTTCTTATCCTCTAGCCCTGTGTAGGCTACATGTAAGTAGGAGCCTTGATAAGCTTGATCTTCAATAAGCTGTACGAGTGTAGGATCTATGTCAAAGCCACCATCAGTTAGTAAAATGATGTGGGTTTCATATCCCATTATGGGACTCATATTGTAGGCAGCTTTTAAGCCCTGAAGATCATTGATCTCTCCCTCAAAAGATTGATTTTTTAGATGGTTGAGGATTGATCGAGGATCTTTTTCTTGCCTCACTTTGATGTTGGCCTCTTTTCCCCAACTGATAAAGGAAAAACGGCTATCCTTCCGACTGTTCCCAAGCACTGAGGAAAAGCTTTTCTTGAAGGTTTCTACGGCTTCCAATCCTTTCATACTAGCTGATGCATCCATGAGCACCACAATATGGGCTGGATGATAACCCCTATATTTTTCTGGGACATGAAACCAAGGAAGCTTTGAAATTCTTGGAAGGAGATCAGCTTGATGGACCGATAAAGCTTGGTTGAAAAGATGGATGATACCTGCTTTCGGATGATTGAGCAGAGGAAGTAACCTAGTATTGTAGTAATAGTAATTCCGTCCAAATGACTCCATTTCCTTAGGGATATCCTCATCGTGCAGGAATTGTCTGCTGTATAGAATTATCTTTTTCCATTGGCTGTTGATATCGGTAAGATTAACCTTGAGCTGCTGGTTTTGAATCTGCCCTAGCTTACTTTCCTGTTGTTGAAGTGCCTTTTTCAGAGAAAGTAGGCTTGAGGTAAGGTCCTGTTTTCTTCCACTGCGAATGGCTTGTAGCATTTGGAAGGATAGATCTACCATTTTGCTTTGTAAGTGGAGGTTGTGATAAGCCTCTGTAGGGGCAAAATGATGTTCTTTCTTAAGGTTTTGGAATTCGAAGAAAGCAGATGACCTAAATTCCTCTAAGTCAGCTATGCTAATGGCCATTTCCCGAAACAGTTGGCTATCTCCCATAGATTCGAAATAGGCTTTCTGGAGGAACATGAATGCCTGATAACGCTCCTCTGAGGATCTTATTTTTTGCTGCAATCCCTTCGGAAGTTGTTGGGAAAAAGAAGAGGAAAGTATGGATACCGAAAGGGGCTCTATCGCAGTAGTTCCGTCCAATTGAAGACGCTCGGAGAGTTGGTGGACCTGCTGAATGCTACGGGCCTGTTGATCAAAATAGGAGAGAGCCATTTGAACCTGTTCTGACGAGTAGGTCTCATCAGGATCATGGGCAAAGGTGATACAGGTAGACAAAAGCAGGGCTAAAAGCCATGCAAATCTATTCATGAGCAGAGCAAGTTGTAGATTCAACAATGCGTAGCAAGATGCATTGTCAAATCTGAGTAGGACGATTGAGCTTAAGCAATAAGCAATTAATTATTGGTAAATAAATTACGAAATTCGGAATAATGCTACATTTGGTAAGACCACTCTTCTTTATGGTTCAAGGCGTATAAGAATTCGCCAAACTGCTTCAAAAGCACTATCTTTGCATATGGAAATCCATCATTCCCGCTTTATCATCATTTCTGCTCCCAGTGGCTCTGGGAAAACCACCTTGGTTCATGCCCTGATGGACCGATATCCTTACTTCGAATTTTCCATTTCAGCAACGACACGTTCCCCAAGATCCTATGAAATCAATGGGCATCATTATCATTTTATGACCGTACCTGAGTTCAAGGACAGAATCGAGAATGAAGAATTCATTGAATATGAGGAGGTATATGAGGGGCGCTATTACGGTACCCTGAAATCCGAAATCAAAAGAATTCACCAGGCTGGGAAAACACCCCTATTAGATATAGATGTGGTTGGAGGGATCAACGTAAAGGAAAAATTTCAAGACAAAGCCCTGTCAATTTTTATCCAGACCCCCAGTTTGGACGAACTTGAGCGTAGGTTGAGAAAACGTGGCTCAGATCAAGAGGAGGAAATTCAGAAAAGGTTAAAAAAGGCTGCATTTGAAATGACCTTCAAAAAGTATTTTGATGCAACCGTGATCAATGATGACTTAGAGGCAGCAACGGATGCACTCGCTAAAGTCGTTCTACCCTTTTTAAACAAAGAGCCCAAAAAAGGTGTGTGATCTTGCCAAATCATCACCATTAGCCTTGAATTCATTGTTCTTGGATAGATTATTTCTTCCTTACAGTTTCATTAAATTCCTATGACAACCTATCTAGACGCCACTCAAGAAGCTGGGAAAGCATTTTACATGAGAAACATGGGAGATAACCTTGTGATGTTGAATCTCCTAAGATTTCGTGAGCATGCTGATTATTCAGGTTTATCAGAGCTGGCACCCAAGGAAAGCATCAGTGGGAAAGAGGCCTATCAACTTTACATGGATCATACCCTCCCGTTTTTGGAGACAGCAGGCAGTGAGGTGTTGTTTTTTGGAGAAGGAGGAGACTTCCTCATTGGTCCTTCTGAAGAAAAGTGGGATGCGGTTCTCATGGTCAGGCATAAGAGTGCCTCTGCTTTCTTGGCTTTTGCCCAAAACAAGGAATATTTAGCGAAAGCTGGCCATCGGAAGGCAGCGCTACTTGATTCACGTTTGCTTCCCATTGGAGAATATGGAAAGGATGGGTTAAGCTTTATAGCTTAAAAAGTGTCCCAATAAGCTTGAAGAGGCACGCTTGTACATCTATGTTACGCACTTATACATCGCAGGTAGGAGGGTATTCAAGAGTTTGACAAATTTAATTATAGACAGCTCACACTTCCTCACTCTACGAACACCATGATCCCTATTCGTACCATATTGCTAAGCACCCTGTTGCTCTTCACGATCTCTACAGCACATGCGGGCCAACACCCAAACCATAAGGGTGAGGAAGCTGTGAGCAAAGTTGATATTCAACTTGCCAAAATCCAGCCTGAGCAAAGACCCCAGCATTTCCTCCTCTTCCTTGGTGCAACTTCAATTCTCCTTTTAGGTGCTGGAATCCTAACCATGAACCAAAAAGATCCTGCCATCTCTTCGACTTCGCTTTCAAAGCTATATCTTAGCCGGAAAGATGATTTATGGAGATCCTGACTGAAGTCCTTTCTGCTGAAAAAAGAATACGACCTTACATTCTACATACCCCTCTCGAGTTTTCCCCTTCTTTAAGCGAATGGCTACAAGCCGAAGTCTGGCTTAAAATGGAACACATTCAGACCACGGGTTCCTTTAAATTAAGAGGGGCAGCCAATAGACTCCTATCCCTGAAGGCCTCTCAGGTAGAAAAAGGAATCATTACCGCCTCAACTGGGAACCATGGAGCAGCTGTTGCCTACATGGCACACCGACTTGGAATAGACTGTACCATTTACCTACCAGAAAATGTCTCTCCTACCAAAGTTGCCTTCATGAAATCTTATGGGGCAAGTATGGAATACTATGGCATGGATTCGGTTGAGTCTGAAATCAAGGCAAGAGAAGTGGCCAAATCCCAGAAAAAGCTATTTGTTTCCCCCTACAATGATCCAATGGTTGTCGCTGGCCAGGGAACCCTGGGTTTTGAAGTATTGAGAGACCTTGAGGACGTAGAAGGGATATTTGTGCCTGTCGGAGGAGGAGGGCTTATTTCTGGCGTAGCTGGCTACCTAAAACATATCCGAGATGAAATTAAAGTGGTAGGCTGTCAGCCGGCCAACTCAGCTGTCATGTATAAGTCTTTAAAGGCAGGAAAAGTACTTGATTTGCCCTCCGAAGAAACCTGGTCGGATGGTACAGCCGGAGGACTGGAAACGGACAGCATGACCTTTGAGATGTGTCAGCAATATGTAGATGAATGGAATGTAGTAAGTGAGGAAGAGATTGAGCGCGCATTGTTGTATATGCTTGAGCATCATTATTTGTTGGTAGAAGGAGCTGCTGCTTTGGCGCTTTCGTCTTTACTTCAAAATCGGCAAAAATGGGTGGGGAAAAAGGTCGTTTTGGTATTGTGCGGAAGGAAAATGAGCATGAAGGGGCTTAGAAAGCTCCTAGGTAAATCCTAAGCCTTCAGCGATAGCTTGCTCGGTGCAATATTGTGTGTGAAATATGTATTATGAATTCTGCTTGGAATATTTGATATGACCATATTTTATTCTCATATTGTGAGGTGATGATATCATTCAGATTACGTTAGAATTTTTTGAAAATCTAGCTAATCCATTAAGCACAAATCAGTTAGCATTTCGATATGAACTTATACCAATTACGTGGACCAGAGGAGAAATGGGATATTTTCGGCACGGTGAAAGAGATCTACCACCATGTTGATAAGTTAGGGTATGAGGGACCTACCCAAACGATAGAGGGAATTCCATTGCCGTCGGGCGAGGGATTTGTCATTGAAGAAAGTTACATAAAAAGGTCTTCCTCCATGCGTCTTTCGCATGCGCAATGGCATGAAATCGACCAATACGTGCACGACCCTAAATTTCCTCGCTTGAATAGTAGGGTGGATGTAATGGCATATGCACTTGAAACCTTGCGTGCTGTAGCTACTTTTGGGGAGGTCTTCGCACTCACGCACAAAGGAGTGGAGTCATTCAGGGATGTTAAGGATGTGATTGAAAAACTTCCCTTTTATGAAATGCACGATACGACTCCTATTATCGCCAAAGACAAAGATTCACTAGACCAAGTGGGGCCTGAAAATAAGGCTAAGTAATCTAGCTGAAGATTCAATACACAATTCTTTGATAAATGAACCTACTTCTTCTCGAGGATATAAAGTCCCATGCAAGCCTCTTCGAATACGCAATGGAAGACCTGGGATGGAAAAACAAAATCTCCATTCATTGGGCCAAGACCAAGGATGAGGCAGTAGGTATGCTGGAAGGAGAGATTGACATGATGTTCGTTGACTACACACTAGGTAACCATTCCCGTGAAACAGGCGCAGACTTCTGTAAAATTGCTAGACAACATCGCCCTGATTGTGCAATCATCGTGTTATCCTCCTCTGAAGACCCCAGAATCATTGAGGAAGTATATCAATCTGGTGCAAATGCCTTTGTACATAAATTTGAGGATTTTGATGATGCGCTGGATAAATTGAATGCGATTTTTACCTACTACACGACCTATCAGTCCCTTCAAAACGCCTAAATTCCATCCATATGAACAGAATTGCAGGACTACTAGTACTCGCCCTTTTCTCTTTACAAGCTTGTCAACCAGAAGTAAAGGAGGAGCAAGAAATTGAGTTAGGCTTTGCAGATGATTTTTCTGAAGCTTGGGAACGTTCCAAGATCTATACCCTAGCATTAGCCGATTCGATGCCTGCTGAATTATACAGCTACAAGCCGTCAGAAGATGTATTTACCTTCTCTAAACAGTTAACCCACACGATAGATTTTGCTGGTGGCCAGTTAATGGGACAGGGACTTATTGAAAAAAGTCCCTTTTCTGGAAGAAAATGGGAAGTATATACCAAGGCCCAAGTTATTGAATCACTAACGGAGCTATATGATTTTGTGGATTCGGTCGTCAAAGTCATCCCAGATGCAGAACTCGCCAAAACCATCAATTTCATGGGGCAGGAAGTACCAGCATTTCGTGTGTTTCAAGCGATTGAAAACCACACCATTCACCATCGTGGTCAGGCTTTGATATATATGAGAATGAATGGCATTACCCCTCCAGGTTATGCGGGTTGGTAGGATTTAATTATTTTTTTATCTCCTAAGCAGGCAGAAACTCAAGATTCTTTCCATATTCGCATCCTCATATAATCGAGAATCATATGGAGATTGTTATTCCACAGGAAATTAAAGGGATTATTTTTGACCTAGACGGAACCTTGGCTGACACGATGCCCGTTCATGTGGCAGCATGGGCCTTGGTGGGAGACGCTTTTGGAGTAACGGTCGAACCTCAGATGATCTATGACCGCTCAGGCATGCCTACGGTGAAAGTTACTGAGCTACTTAACCAGGATTACGGTTGGGACCTTGACCCTGGATTGGTTAAGCAGGCAAAAGACAAAGCCTACAAGGAAATCAAACCCCAAATGGGTGTTGGGTTGATTCAACCTATTTTTGAGGTAGCCAAGGCTTACAAAGGGAAATTGCCTATGTCTATCGGTACAGGCAGTACCCGAATAAATGCAGAAAATACCCTTCTCCATCTTGGAATTATGGATTGGTTTGACCCTATCATCACCGCCAATGATGTAACAAACCATAAACCGCATCCTGAAACTTATTTGAAATGTGCTGAGTTAATGGGATTGAAACCTAAAGACTGCATTGTATTTGAAGATGCGGAATTTGGAATAAAAGCTGCATTAGATGCAGGGATGCAAGTGATTGATGTGAGAAAATATGTTTAACTATAAGGGCAATTGAAGTGGGTCTATGGAATTGAAGAATGATTTGTTGTTGCGTGTAGCAAGAGGAGAACGTGTAGAAAGACCTCCCGTTTGGCTAATGCGCCAGGCAGGTAGATTTTTATCAGAGTACAGGGAGGTGAGAGCCGAAGCAGGTAGCTTTAGGAATATGATTTCCAATCCTGATTATGCCATTGAGGTTACCCTACAGCCTGTAGACTTGATAGGAGTGGATGCAGCCATCATTTTTTCTGATATTTTGGTTCTTCCAGAAGCCATTGGGCTTACCTATGAAATGATTCCCGGAAAAGGGCCATTTTTCCCAAAAACCATTGAAAGAGCCAGCGATCTTGATCAATTGCATCCCGTACAAGATGCCTCCAACCTTGATCATACCTATCAGGCCATTGAAGGGGTCGTAAAAAAATTAGAAGGGAGAGTTCCGTTAATTGGCTTTGTAGGTGCGCCTTGGACCATCTTCTGCTACATGATTGAAGGTCAAGGATCAAAGACATTCTCCAAAGCCAAGTCCTTGTTGTACAAGGAGCCTAGCTTATCCCATAAGTTGCTCGAGAAAATTACCGAAGCCACTATTACCTATTTGAAAGGCCAGATCAACGCCGGTGTCAACATTGTTCAGATTTTTGATTCCTGGGCTGGTGTCTTGGATAAGAGAATGTTTGGAGAATTTGCCCTTCCCTACATCCGTCAGATTTGTCATGAGATTCAGGAAGTGCCTAAGACAGTCTTTGCCAAAGGCGCTTTTTTTGCCCTAGAAGAACTCAATCAATTGGATTGTCATGTGCTAGGACTTGACTGGCATACACCTGTAGAATGGGCCAGAAAGTGGGCTCCTGATAAGGCCTTACAAGGAAATATGGATCCAGCCTTGTTGTATTCTACTCCTGATAAAGTTAGGGAGGCAACACAGGATATGCTTAAGAAATTTGAGCCAGGTAAGCATATTGCCAATCTTGGGCATGGTATCTATCCTGACTTACCCAGGGAATCCGTTATTTCTTTTGTCAATACCATCCAAGAATTTAGGTACTAGAAGTTACTTTAAGATGTATCTGATACTTAAGTTGCCCGTTCCCCAAAAGATTCGGTTATAAGACCTATTGCCTCGAAACACAGTGGGAACCCAATCTATACTGAGGTTAACTGGGATTTCTTCAAAGGCATAATCCAGGCCTAGGTAAGCTTGGAAGGAATAAAATGGATCCTGAAAACGAACATCCCCATTTCCAAGGTTTAGGACAATCATGGAAATCCCCGCTCCAGCATACCAATTTAAGCCGTCAATAGGAGTTCCTTTCAGGGCTTTATGAACCTGATAGGCGAGACTCGCATTTAGATAAATACTTCTTGTACCAACATAAACTTCAACGGCCTGACCTGCTTTGATAAACTGTTTGTAGCTGACAGAATTGGGGAGCCCAAGTCTTACCCCTAAAGCAGACTTGTATTGAGCTGTTAGCTTATCCGGATAAGCGAGGAAAAGGCAGCAGGCAGCTAACAATATTGATAGCTTTCTCAAACTAGGGGAGGAGAAGATGGAATAATTCATAGGGTCGATATTAGCTTCTTCTTAGATAAGGGATGGAAATCTCTGCTACGAAAATGGGAAAATTGAATAAGAAGGAACTCAAGCCTAAAATTTTTTACAGAAATGGTCTAAAAATTTGGCTTTCTCATCGAGATATCCCAATTTTGTTTTTGCCGCACAACCAGGTCCCCCTGAACTCCGCCAGGACTGAAAGGTAGCAACGGTAGGGGGTTGACCGGTGTGATGCGGCATTTTTTTGACCAATCTAAAGCTGTGGACCTCAGCGACCACTCCTATTTATATAGATGCATCGAATTAGCCCGCAAGGCACGTAGGGACGTATATCCGAATCCCTACGTGGGCGCGGTTATCGTGCATGAAGGAAAAATAATTGGGGAAGGTTTTCATCAGAAATCTGGAGAAGGGCATGCCGAAGTCAATGCAATTCATTCGGTTAAAGATAAAAAGCTCCTGCCTTTTTCAACCATCTATGTCTCTCTAGAGCCTTGTAGCCATTATGGGAAGACTCCTCCTTGTTCCCAGTTGATTTTAAATTACCGAATTCCAAGGGTGGTTATTGGGGTAAAGGATCCCAATCCAAAAGTTGATGGAGGGGGAATTTCTCTCCTCAGAGATCGAGGTGTCGAGGTAGAAATTGCCGAAGATCCCTGGCCATTTATCGAGCTTAACAAAGTATTTTGGACCAATCAGTTAAAAAAGAGACCCTTCGTTGTCCTAAAATGGGCAGAATCTAAGGACGGCTTTTTAGCAGGGCTTGATGAAAAGGGAAATCCTTTTCCAGTAAAAATCACTGATAAGACACAAAACCGACTTGTCCATCACCTTAGGGCTTATCATCACAGCATTCTAGTAGGTAGAAGAACCGCATCCATCGACAATCCATCCTTAACAACCAGACATTTTCCTGGTCGAAGTCCCCTTAGGCTTGTTTTTGACCCTAAACTTATGCTAGCCGAGGATTTGAATATCTTTACGGATGGTCGTGATACGATTATCGTAAATGAGAAAAAATCAGCTGATGAAGGTGTCATGAAGTACGCGCAGCTTGATGTGAGGAATGGGTTGGAAGCTGCACTCTCCTCCCTATACAAAGATCATGGAATATGTTCTATTCTGGTTGAAGGGGGAAAAGAAACCCTGGAAGCATTTATCGACCAGGGCATTTATGATGAGGTATATGTTTTCAAAGGCAAAGATGAAATCGGTGATGGATTGCCTTCCCCTAGCCATCAACTCCAACTCGATTCTATGAATCAAGAATATTCCTTTGGAAGCTTTTATTCTTTCTAGCCTTTTCTCAATTCTTTCCAAGCAAGGGCGCTCGCTCCTAAAATAGCTGCATCACTAGCAGGTAAATGGGAAGGAATGAGCTTTACTTTATCTCGGAAGATGGGAAGGACATTATCTTCTAACACTTGTTTGGTAGGATCCGTTATCCAATGGCCTGCTCTGGCCACCCCTCCGAATAGAAAAATAGCTTCAGGACTAAAAATATTTACCAGGTTAGATAAAGCCCTTCCGAGCATGTTACCTGTTTTGGTGAAGGCTCTTTGTGCCAAGACATCGCCTGATTCAGCAGCTTCAAATATTTTCTTAGGTGTGATTTCTTGGTAGCGTAAATCTCTCAATTGGCTAGGGGCTTTGCTACCAGCCAATTCCTCTAATACTGTCAATACCACTCCTCTGGCTGAGGCATAGGTCTCGATACATCCGTGTCTTCCACAGGTACAGGGTCTTCCTCCCCACTCGGTGATGACGTGCCCAAATTCTCCAGCAAAACCATCATTTCCATAGATGAGTTCTCCATTGGCAACAAATCCACTGCCTACTCCTGTACCTAGGGTTACTACTATGAAATCCTTCATGCCTTTTGCTCCGCCATAGACCATTTCTCCAATGGCAGCAGCATTGGCATCATTGGTAACCACGGTAGGAACATCAAAATGCTGCGTCATGAGGGAGACAAGGGGAATAACATCATTCCAAATCAGGTTGGGTGCGTCTTCAATGGTTCCCTCATAATAGTTGCCGTTCGGAGCACCAATCCCCATTCCCATAACCTGAAGGGGCTGATTACTTTGCCGGAGCAATTGTTGAATATTACTCGCCAGATCTTGAATGTAGGATTCTACAGACTGGTCTCTGGGAGTAGGGATTGAATTGTTGGCAAGGATATTTCCGTTTTCGTCGACAAGGCCGAATTTTGTATTGGTTCCTCCTATGTCTATACCAACGGTTACACTTTTCATACGAATAGGTGATGCGGTGTTCTTAGATGGTGCGAAATATAAAAGAAACTACATGGATATGGAAAGAAAAAGGGGATTTGTGTTCGCCTTAACAGAAATTTTTTCTCAGGCTTAAAAAAGGGATAAAAAAATCCCTCTGCTTTAGCAGAGGGTGAGAATTCTTTTGTTCAATGAGAAACAGCCGGACAAAATAAAATGTGGGAAAAATACAATTAGCCAAGTGATCTATGCCCCTTATTTCTCAAAGATTAGAAGTAATTCTTACATGATATTTGAAATATCGCCAAATAATACCAGCGATTTCGAAAAATACAATAATTATTCAATAAATAAAATAAAATTTTTCTAGGCTAAACGAGCCCATTTAAAGGAATTATTTTAGTAGTATTTGGAAAACCAACTTTTAAAAGGGAAAGAAATCAATGATTGTTACCTGTGTCCATATCAAAGTCTTGCCTGAATTTTTGGATGAGTTCATTGACATTAGCATGAAGAATCATGAAGGAACCCGTCAAACAGAGACGGGAAATTTTCGCTTCGATTTCCTTCAGGATTCAGAAGACCCAACCAAGTTTATGTTGTATGAAGTTTTTGAGTCAGAGGAAGCAATCGCTCATCACAAAACTACCGAGCATTACTTGGCATGGCGTGAAAAGGTCAATCCTATGATGGCTGAAAGGAGATATGGAGTCAGATATGTGCCCTTAGCCCCCAAAGAAACGACATCATGGTAACCTCCTTCCAGACGGCAGCTACCCCGCACATTATTTTCGGACCAAATAGCCTGTCAAAGCTCCCTTCGATCATCAGGGGATTTGGGCCATGGATTTTGGTTTTGACAGGTAGGTCGTCCTTCGCCAAGAGCGAACATTGGACTCGATTACGAGACCGTTTCAAGGAGGAGGGAATCAATTGGTCTCATGCGATCATTGATCAGGAGCCATCTCCTTTAATGATTGATCAGATCGTGAATGATCACCGAGATGGGGTGTTAGATGCCGTAGTAGCCATTGGTGGTGGCTCCGTACTGGATGCAGGAAAGGCGATTAGTGCGATGATCTGCCATAAAGGATCAGTTGTGAATTACCTAGAAGGGGTAGGAAGCATGAGTCCTAGCGGAGAAAAGCTTCCCTTTATCGCTGTGCCCACCACAGCAGGAACCGGTTCTGAAACCACCAAAAACGCAGTAATTACGCAGTTTGGGACAAGTGGATTCAAAAAATCCCTAAGACATGATGCCTATGTACCCAATATCGCCTTGATTGATCCCACCCTGGCTCTCGGTACACCAGCAAGTATTACGGCAGCAAGTGGAATGGATGCCTTCACGCAGTTGTTGGAGGCCTATCTGTCTACCAAGGCAACTCCTATAACAGATGCCTTGGCTTTGGATGGATTAAGGTCTATTCATCTTGGCTTGAAAAAAGCTGTCAATGAGCCAGATAACCTTGAGGCCAGGTCTCATATGGCCTATGCAGCAAGCCTTTCTGGAATTTGTCTGGCTAATGCTGGTCTGGGCTTAGTCCATGGGTATGCTTCCTCTGTGGGAGGAAGGATTCAAATTCCTCATGGGCATTTGTGTGCAACTCTCATGTCATCGGTAAACCGGAGAACGGTAACCAAATTAGAAAAAACAGGGGATGCGGCTGGAGTCCTTCATAAATATGCTCAGGTAGGAAAGATATTTTTGGAAGGTGGACATCATAAGGAGGAATATTACTCAACCTACTTGTTGGATGAAATCAGCCAAATGGAAAACGATTTTGGAATTAAGAAATTGGCTAATTTTGGCTTAACATCTGATATGATTCAAGGGATTGTTGATAAGACTTCTCATAAGAATCATCCTGTGGAAATGACAGTTGAAGAGATGGGAGAAATCCTTGTAGAAAACATGTGAGCCTACAAAAAAACTCCAACCGAAGTTGGAGTCGATCACGCGGCTAACGTGTTTGTATAAATAATTTATGCTATGTATTAACCATGGTTAATAACAAATTGTTAGCTTATTGTTAGGTATTTAATTTAAGAAAATTATCCTAAGGTTCAATGGATTAGAGGATTTTACCTGATGAAAATATCAGCTTGATCACTTACGAACTTGCCTGATTGTCAAGGTAGGTAGATGCAACTTCTGGTAAATATCTATCGAGTTTAGCAAGCGATTCTCTTTCCATGCATCTGTCCTTTTTGTTCATCTCAAGGACTTTAATCGTTGCCCTCCCAATATCAGTCTTGGCTTGGAGTATCCCCTCATCCTTATCAAAGGTGAAATGGTCCTGCCATTTGTCCTTTCTTGGGTTGTATAAACGAATGAAACGATCCCCTGGCAAAAGGATCGTTCCTATATCACTACTTTTATTTCCGTTGCAGAACATGCAGGCTAGACATAAATTATCTAACTCATTGGTTCCTCCATGCTTTAGGCTGATGATATGGTCTATATGGAAGGTGAAGAAACCATCATCCTCATGCATCAGACAGTATTCACACATTCCCATGGCACGTTCACTAACAGCCTTTCTGTCTTTTGCAGGAATATAACGACTCATCCAGCCATCTTTTCACGAACTCTTACCTTCATCATACGAAGGATGTGTTCGACGGATTTGAAATGAGAAAGCTCCTCTAGTTCCTCTTCATTCAGTTCTCCGCTTTTCTTCTTGTTCAACAAGTCATTGAGCCTGGCTTGGGTTTCTTTAGAAGGTCTGAAGCTTAATACACGCTCAGGACTTCCACCACCTGCCAGCAAATCAACGATCTCGTCATAGGCTTTTATTCCAGTCATGTGAAGATATCAAGTGTGGTTGACACAGAATATTATATACGAATAATTGTAAAAGAGAGTTTAAATATTTTTATGCAACTCTCTATAATTAGGATAAGCCACTCTTTTAGGAATGGCTTATCGTATTTCATTAGGTAAGAATCAATGAGCTTCCAACCAATTTTTACCTACTCCCATTTCAATTTCAAGGGGTACAGCAAGGTCAACGGCACCAACCATATGCTTACTCACAATTTCTTTGACCTGTTCTACCTCATCTTTGTGTACATCAAAGACAAGTTCATCATGTACTTGTAGAATCATTTTTGACTGTAGGTCTGTTTGATTCATGGCTTGTTGAATATTGATCATGGCGATTTTGACGATATCTGCAGCCGTTCCCTGAATAGGGGAATTGATCGCATTTCGCTCGGCAAACCCCCTGACAGTAGCATTTTTACTATTAATATCTGCCAGATACCTTCTACGGCCAAAGAGCGTTTCTACGTATCCCTTGATTTTTGCTTGTTCAATGGCTTGATCCATATAGGATTTGACGCCTGAATACTGAGCAAAATAATTGTCGATGATTTCTTTGGCCTCTTTTCGGCTGATGTGAATTCGCTGGGAAAGTCCGAAAGCAGAGATACCATAGATAATACCGAAGTTGACCTGCTTAGCATAGGACCTTTGTTGAGCGGAAATCTCTTCAGGCTTTAGCCCAAATACCCTAGCTGCAGTAGCTCTATGAATGTCCTGTTTCTCTCTAAAAGCCTCAATCATGGCTTCATCGCCTGAAATGGCGGCCATTATTCGCAATTCAACCTGAGAATAGTCCGCAGAAAGCAGGACAAAGTCTTCATTTCTCGGAACGAAGGCCTTTCTTACTTCACGTCCATCATTTGTCTTAATGGGGATGTTCTGAAGGTTAGGATTGTCAGAGGATAAACGGCCTGTTACCGCAACTGACTGTCTGAAGGACGTATGAATCCGCCCACTCCTTTCATTGATCATTTTTGGCAAGGCGTCTACATAAGTAGATTTTAGCTTGTTTACCCCTCTGTAAGCAAGGATTTTAGCAGGAAGATCATGCGTAGGAGCCAAGTCCGTTAATACCTGTTCGTTGGTTACGTACTGGCCGGTTTTGGTCTTTTTTTGCTTCTTCCCCTTGCCGAGTTCCATTTTATCAAAGAGAATGGTTCCTAACTGCTTGGGAGAATTGATGTTGAATTCCTCTCCAGCGAGTTCGTAGATATCCTTTTCCAGGATAACCAATCGGTCTTTCAGGTCTTCTGAATAATCCTCCAGAAACTTGGTATCCAACTTTACACCTTCAAATTCCATGGCTGTAAGCACAGGCATCAAAGGCTGCTCAATGTCATTAAAGACTTTGTTTTCCTGGACCTGATCGTAGAGTTTATCCTTTAGGCGAAGGGTGATATCGGCATCTTCACATGCGTATTTTACAAGAGGCTCTAATTCCACGCTTCGCATGCTCAATTGCTTTTTGCCCTTTTTCCCTATCAGGGTCTCAATCGAAATGGGCTTATAATTCAGCAGCTGTTCTGACATCGCATCCATTCCGTGTTTACTGCCAGGATCAATGACATAATGGGCTAGCATCGTATCAAAGTAAGGTCCTTTCACCTCTATGCCATATGATTTCAGCATGAGGAGGTCATACTTTAGGTTTTGGCCTATTTTGAGGATTGTTTCATCGTGAAAAACCTCTTCAAATTCATGTAGAATCGAAATAACTTCCTCTCTGGGCATATCTTCAGGGAAGTGTATGAAATACGCTTCGCCAGCTTTTATGCTAAAAGAGGCTCCTACCAATTCGGCAGCAAGCGCATCAAGGCCTGTTGTTTCTGTATCAAAACAAAGTAAACCTGCTTCCTTTACACGTTTGATAAAGGCTTTCCTTTCGGAAGCATCCTTTAGCTGATGGTAGTTTTGTTCTGTATTCTCAAAGGTCTCTGAATCAGAAGGCATTTCAATTTTACCATCCTCACCTACCGTATTGCCAAATAGGTCTCTTTGCTGATCAGGGCGAGCTGGATTGAGTTTAGAGTTTAGGATACGGTTCGCCGTAGTTTTGAATTCCAGCTCCTTCATGAGTAGCATCAATTCCTCCAAATCACAATGGCCTATTTTTAGCATCTCAGGAGACCATTCTATGGGTACATCAAGGAAGATGGTGGCCAATTCTTTGGACATAAGACCTTGCTCCCCATTCGCCTGCACACTCTCACGAATAGATTTCTTGGTTATTTCTTCTGCTCTTTCTACGATTTCTTCTACAGAACCAAATTCTTTTAACAGGTTAATGGCGGTCTTGTCTCCAATTTTAGGTATACCGGGGATATTGTCTACGGAATCACCCTTCAGCCCTAGAAAATCTATTACCTGTTCAGGAGGAATACCCATGCTTTCTTCGACGCCATTTTTGTCCAAGACATCAAATCCTCCTCCCTTGTACCTTGGCTTATATAGAAATACATTGTCTTTGACCAATTGAGCATAGTCTTTATCTGGAGTAACCATGAAGACTTCAAACTCTTCTTCGCTGATGTGGTGAGAAATGGTACCGATAATGTCGTCTGCCTCATATTCTTCAAGGCCCAAAGCGGGAATATCCAGAATCTTTAGGAGGCGGTTTACATAAGGAATAGCCGCTCGTAGGTCTTCTGGCATTTCCTCTCTGTTGCCTTTGTAATCAGGGTACTGTTTGTGTCGGAATGTGTTGGAGGATACATCAAAAGCTACGGCCAAATGGGTGGGATCTTCCTTGTTGATGATCTCAAGCAGGGTATTGGTAAAGCCAAATACAGCGGAAGTATTTAAGCCAGCAGAGGTGATTCTAGGGTTGCGCACAAAAGCAAAATGAGCCCTGTAAAGAAGGGCCATTGCATCGAGTAGGAATAATTTATTCTTGGCCATGGGAATGAGTTTGCTTGATTCTTAAGCTTTTGCCTAAAATAAGTACAAGGCTAACGGAATGCCGCATCAATTTATGCACAATTTATTGCATAGAAGAAGGTTTTTCCTCCAGAATCCCTTTTCTAAGAGCCTCTAATAGACTCTTGGCAAGATTCCCAAAGAAAGGTTGCAAATGGATGCAGAATAGCCCAATTTCGCGACATCAGAACAATACAGATATGATCTTCTTTCACCTATTCAGACATGCAGAAAGTACCGGAAACGTCAACAACCATATTATTGGTGGCCGATCTTCTCACCTTCCATTGACTGAAAGAGGTGAGCAACAAGCACATCTGTTAGGGAAACGTCTTCAGCAGGAAGGCTTTACACTAGATAAGGTTTATTGCTCTGATGCCATTCGTGCTAAGGAAACTGCCAGAATAGCTACTTCTTATATTGGATGGGAACCTCAGTCCTTTATTGAAGATCCCGCTATTGCGGAACTCTCACAGGGAAAATGGGAGGGACTGCATCGTTTGGCTATGTTTAATGAGGAAACCAAAAAGCAATTTCTAGCTGATCCCCTAGAATTTAGGGCACCCGAGGGAGAAAGTCAGGCTCAGGCCCGTATCAGATTGAAGAATTGGCTCGACAAGGCTTTGGAAGAGGCTGAAGAAGGCCAAGTGATTGGAGCCTTTTCACATGGATTCGCCATTCGTTCCATTGTGGGCCACTTGTTACGTGCAGATGGGATGTTCGCTAGACAAGTGGTAACCTATAACACCTCCATTACCACCTTATACTTCCACAAAGACAATTGGTACTTCGATCGGATAAATGACCACGCCCACCTTCATGGTACTGAGTTTATCGGGCACTACTAAGGTAATCTTACCCATAAGGAATCTTGTAATATTTGTTGTGCCGAGGGACTCATCACCTTCTATGGCCTTAGGAAAGCGCATTTTTTAACAGGCTAGTTCCATTCTACTATTTCATAGGAAGGAATCCTTATGCCCATTAAGCAGTTCTACTCCTTCAATCGACAGTGAGATGGGAACAGTTCGTCAGGGTGCCTTACATGGATGACTTTATTTCATAATATGTAAGATTTCGGTATTGTATTACATGAAATAGAGAATTTATATTAGTTATTTGCTCATACACGTACACACGCCCTTCTCTCATTCATCACTCAACCTGATTTATTTTTTGGCCTGCCATGAATACTCCTTTAGTTAAGGGATCCAATCTTCATTTTTAATCTATTTATTACTAAATGTAATAATATACTTAATTGGTATTATTTAATTTTGGGTTATTTTTTGATATTGGATTCACAAACGAAACCAGAATACAATTAATGGATTATTAATATCCGTTCTTATGTCAAACACAGGCTCTCAACGTTTTTCTTCCTTATGTATTGATACAAGCCGTCAGCTAATGGCTGGAGTCAATTTTGCCCTAGGATACCAAGCTCAGCTTACCTATATCCTCGATGGCTTGATTGAAGCAAACATGGCGCATGCAGTTGGTTTGTGGATACAGAATGATGACTCACATACAACTTGGTCGTGTATTTCTCATCATGCTTCTTTGGCTGACAAAATGCTTTTTAGAAAAGAGGTATTTGAGGGAGTATCGACTCTTGCTCCCTTGGAGTGGCTAAGTAAGCCATGTTTCGATCAAGGTCTTTGTATCAATTGGGTTGCTCTGAATAGTGGGCATAGGTTATCCTTCTTATCCCCAATGAAGATAGCGGATTTTCAGTCTGAAAAAGAGCTAACCATTCTCATACAGTTTGTCGAAAAACTATTAGATCAGGCAAAAGAAAACGATAGGCTATCTGAGATCAAAGAAGATTTTGAGGAAAGCCAGCGGATGGTTATTCAAGCACAGGAAGAAGCTTACGAAAAGGAAAAGTTATTTCTGCTGATTTCTGAGAATACCAAAGATCTTATGGTACTGCACGATCATGCAGGCGGAGTATTATATGCCTCTCCATCTGTTTCAAGTTTGCTTGGTTATCAGATTAAGGATCTTTTTCTGATGGATATGGGCGATCTTATTCACCCAGAAGACTGGCTTCTATTGGAAAACCTCTTGGGAGCTGCTGCCAAAAAAAGATTGGCCTTTGAAAACTATCAATTCAGAGCCAGACATAAAAAAGGCCATTACATATGGGTAGAGTCCTCTATCAAGCCTATCCTGGATAAAAATGGTGAAATCAAAGAATACCTAACGGTAACAAGGGATATTTCTGATCGAAAAGAAGCGGAGAAGCAGTTGTTGGCTGAGAAAAACAAGGCTGAAGAAGCTAGCAAAGCCAAATCAGACTTCTTATCCACCATGTCTCATGAGATCCGGACACCTATGAATGCTGTGATTGGGCTTTCTCATTTGTTATTGGAAGAAAACCCACGTCCAGATCAATTAAATTCCTTGAAAACGCTCCATTTTTCGGCGGAAAATCTACTTTCTCTGATCAATGATATTTTGGATTTCTCTAAGATAGAAGCGGGTAAAATTGATTTGGAGAAAAGGCCCTTCAACCTCTATGAAATGTTGAATGGTATTCACAGAACCTTCCAACCCAAAACCAGTGACAAGGGAATATCACTACGTCTCGATTGGGATAGGAAAATACCTAAGATCGTTCTGGGAGATCAGGTGAGATTGGCCCAAGTCCTCAATAACCTCGTTGGAAATGCGATTAAGTTTACCGAAAAAGGAGGGGTAACCATCCGGGCACACTTTGTCAAACAAAGGAAAAACAAGGTTCAGCTATATTTTGGGGTGGAGGATACTGGCATTGGAATTCCAGAGGATCGTCAACAGGCTATCTTCGAGCGTTTTTCTCAGGCCAGTTCGGATACGACCAGGAAATATGGGGGAACTGGACTCGGGCTTTCCATCACCAAGAGGTTATTAGAACTCCACAAAAGTTATATCCAATTGGACAGTACAGTTGGGGAAGGATCCTGTTTCTATTTTATCATTGAGTTTGAAATGGCGTCGGATCAAGAGGTAAAAGGACTTCTAGGAAGGGGAAAGAATCTCGACAATGGCGAACTGAAAGGTCTGCGAGTCTTGGTGGCTGAAGACAATGCAGTTAATCGAATGATTGTAGGGCGATTCCTGAAAAAGTGGGGGGTTGATACACAGTTTGCCCATGATGGTGAGGAAGCTGTAGATAAGGTAGTGAAAGGAGATTTCGATCTGATCTTAATGGATATCCATATGCCAAATATGGACGGATTACAGGCCAGTAAGATGATCCGAGACGAATTAGAACTTGATCAAGCCAGCCTTCCTATTGTTGCCCTTACGGCTTCAACCTTAGAAGAGGATAGACAAAAGGCTAGAGCTGCAGGTATGGTAGGCTATGTTGGAAAGCCCTTTGATCCAAAGGATTTGTTCCAAAAAATCATGCGCTATGGCAAGCGATACGGAGAAAAAAACATCCTTTATCGTAACTAAACCCAGTCTATCTAGCTGACAGTTAGTTGATATTCAAAATATTTCTTGGATGATGAAGAAACTATTAGGCAAAACAAGCCGTTTGAAATTTTAGATTTCTTCATTGAAATATCTTTCCTTTTGCCTAATTTTCGCTACTTATTAGGCTTGCATAACATTTTTGAATAAATACTAACTTAAAATAACCTCAATGAATTTTCAACTCACCGAAGAGCACCGCATGATTCGCCAAATGGCCCGCGACTTTGCAGAAAAGGAGCTAAAGCCTGGCGTAATTGAGCGAGATGAAACTCAAACCTTTCCTGATGAGCTCGTCAGAAAAATGGGTGAAATGGGATTCCTTGGCATGATGGTCAGTCCTGAATATGGTGGAGGGGGAATGGATACAGTTTCTTATGTATTGGTCATGGAGGAACTATCCAAGTGGGATGCCTCAGCCAGTGTTATTGTATCTGTAAATAACTCACTGGTATGTTGGGGACTCGAGACCTTTGGTTCTGAGGAACAAAAGCGCAAATATCTTCCTATGCTGACCTCCGGAGAGACGGTAGGAGCTTTTTGCCTATCCGAGCCGGAAGCAGGTAGTGATGCCACCCAGCAAAAAACTACGGCCGTAGACATGGGTGATCACTATGTATTGAATGGAACCAAAAACTGGATCACCAATGGTAGCAGAGCCGGTGTTTACCTCGTCATGGCTCAAACGGATAAGGACAAAAGACACAAAGGTATCAACTGCCTGATTGTGGAAGCTGGAACACCAGGCTTTGAAATTGGTCCTAAGGAAGATAAACTAGGAATTAGAGGCTCTGATACCCATTCTTTGAACTTCAACGAGGTCATTGTACCAAAAGAGAACAGGGTAGGAGTAGATGGTTTTGGGTTCAAATTCGCGATGAAGACGCTGGATGGTGGAAGAATCGGTATTGCTTCTCAAGCACTAGGAATCGCTTCTGGTTCTCTAGAGGTTGCTACTGAATACGCCAAAATTCGTAAGTCATTTGGCACTGAAATCATCAACCATCAAGCTGTGCAGTTTAAACTGGCTGAGATGGCAACGGAAGTTGATGCTGCCCGCTTATTGTGCTTGAAAGCTGCTTTCGAAAAAGACCAAGGTGTACCTTATGGTAATTCTGCTGCCATGGCTAAGCTATATGCTTCCAAAACGGCCATGTTCTGCGCGGACCAGGCCATCCAAATCCATGGAGGAAATGGATATGTGAAAGAATATCACGTAGAGAGATTCTTGCGTGATGCGAAGATCACAGAAATTTATGAAGGAACATCAGAAATCCAGAAAATGGTGATCGCTAGAAACCTTGCTAGACAAGGCGTGAAAGCTTAAACTCAAATCGTATAGATAAGAAAAAGGCTGCCCCAAAATGGAGCAGCCTTTTTCATGTAGACGATTGTTAACAGAGCCTTGGGATGTTAATTCTTGATCACCTTTTTATAGGTAATCATACCCGTAACAAAGAAGTGTGTGGCTTCTACCTTGACGGGAATTGATCCATTAGTTTGATTAGAAAGTGGATGTGGCATCGTCTTACTGCCCATCTGATCGTCTCCGCCATTTGCCCCGCTATCAGCTTCTTTCCCAGAAACATGAATAGAGATAATTGACCCTTCTGGTAGGTTGCTAAAGGTCCGGCTTTTGTTGATGCTATACATCTGATTGGGCTCTCCCCCTTTGTTGTAGTCGACTTTCCATGAAGGATGGCCAGGAACTGAGGTGGTGATATCAATTCTGTAGTCATCAGGATTGGAAGGCCAACTATCGAAATTCTTGGTAGAAACAAACTTATCCAAGCTTACAGTTGCCTGGAAGGAATAATCCCGTACTTTCAAAGACTGGATTTTTTCGTTATTTGCCTCATTTGATTCCGACAATTGACTCTGGGCATCAACGATGGCTTTGACATTGAATGCTCCGGCTTGATTGACCGTAAACTCTCTCGAAGTTAAGGTGATAAAACCATTGGTGGCTGCCTTCAACTTTTCTTTGCTGACGGTAAATTCAGGTAACCTACCCAAGCTAGCGGTTGAGCTAAGAACGATTTTGATGTTGCTATTGGCCTCTTCACCGTGTATCACACCTAGTTTCACACGGACTCTAGCCTTTTCTCCTTTTACAGGGTTTCCATTTGCCCATTTCACCTCAATAGGGAATACATCAGGTTTGGGAGGAGGTGGGGGAGGGTAAGAAATGACCAAATGCTGGACATCCTTGATGGCCTCTGCAGCCCCCATTTTATAGAGTCTCAACTCATAATCACCTTCTGCAATGTTGTAGCGCCTCTTCATCAGATTCTTCAATACAGAAGCTTTTATAGGAATATTGCTTTGTTGGCTAAGACGTTGATTTGATTGTAGGCTTTTAGGCTGCACAGGTTGAACAAACCTACCAGGCTTAATGACCACGTCTGGTTTGATGTAATCTCCAATTTGAATGGTCGTCCCAACCTTCGTCATTTTGATCTGATTCCTTGTTCCAAATCGAAGAAGGTTTTCATTGATCGCATAGGTTTTATAGGTAGTAGGAAGCACCTTATTGGTCAGCTTGAGATAGTTTTCATTGAATTTAGCATATCGGTAAACGCCCCAGTTGAGATTTGATTTGGCAAAGTCGCTGATCACGATCTTATTATTGGTCATGACCTTGATAGAGTTTTTGCTGAAGGTAACCTTCTTATTTCCCGACTGATACAGGCCGATCTGAATACTATCCAAGCTCAAGTTATCCAAATGGGTTCCAAAGAGGGTGATTTTTCGATCTGTTCCCATTTCAAACTGAGCTGGACGCATGCCCAATAGCTTCGGTTGCAAGCTTCTGGCTACGATTTCCTCTCCTACATCCAAAGATTTTAAGACAAGCCCTTTTACAGGTGGAATGAATAAGAAGGCGATTGGGACCACCATGAAAATAGAGGTCAATACAATCACAAAACTTAGTACCCCACGGTTCATCCGCGATCCAAAGATTACCAGTACTAGGATAATGAGTAATAAGCCTACCCCAAAAATAACCCAGGCGATGGTGGTGAGAAGCGCATTGGTGGCTTGTGAGATTAAGATTGAGGTATTGCCAAAAGTCAGGTTGATCAGATCACTGGCATGAGAGGCGATGGAATTGGACTGAATGAGCAATTCATTTGACAACAATTGAATGTTATAGGGTAGAGAGCCCAAGAGAATTTTTTCATTCAGGTCATCAACGAGATCCTGAACATTGTCGAATGTATTGTCAATGGTGCCGTTTACCTCATCAAAAACGAATCCCCCACCATCTACCATAAGATCCTCTATGGTTTGACTCAGGTTTTCAATTCTATCGTCCAGCAGATCGCCTAATTCTTTAGACAATTGACCAGTTTCTACCTTGGAATCTACGGTCTGGGTGAGGCTGGCAAGATTCTCTAATATCTCGGCTGCATGAGCTGTGATATCTTCTAAATTTTCTTTAACGGTGCACGATTGGAGCAGGAAAGCACATGAAAGCATCATGCTAATCCTAAAGATTTTTTTCATGGTATTTGATTGATTTGGTTAGAAGTCTAAGCTTCCAGCCGCATCAGGAACAAGGGAAATGGGTATAGGAGGGACGTTTGGAGTCAGCTGATTACATGTATGAACAAAAAAAACAACCTCCTCCCTAAAGGAGAAGGCTGTTATATACCTTACAAAATATGTTGCCAAAGACTATGCGTCGATGTTGGCGTATTTTGCGTTCAATTCAATAAATTCTCGACGAGGGGCTACATCATCTCCCATGAGAGTTGAGAAGAGGTTATCAGCTTCAGCGGCGGAATCAATCGTTACCTTCTGAAGGGTTCTCTTGTCAATATCCATGGTTGTATCCCATAGCTGTTCAGGGTTCATCTCTCCAAGACCCTTGTATCGCTGGATATTCACCCTGTTCTCATCTCCACCAGCCAATTCATCAATGGCAGCCTTGCGTCCTTCTTCATCCCAGGCGTAGCGTGATTTTTTACCAACCTTTACCTGATAGAGAGGTGGAAGGGCGATATACACATATCCAAGCTCAATAAGCGGAAGGAAATGGCGATAGAAAAGCGTAAGCAATAGCGTACGAATATGAGAACCGTCAATATCTGCATCCGTCATGATGACGATTTTGTGGTATCTCAATTTTTCCAGATTTAGCTCTTGTCCTTCTCCCAAACCTGAGATTCCGAGTGCCAGGATGATATTCCGGATTTCCTCGTTTTCATAGATTCTGGAAGGATGTGCCTTTTCTACATTTAGAATTTTTCCTCTCAGGGGAAGAATGGCCTGATACTTCCTATCCCGTGCCTGTTTGGCAGAACCTCCTGCCGAGTCCCCTTCCACAAGGTAGATTTCGCACTCCTCAGGCTTTCTACTGGAGCAAGCTGCGAGTTTACCCGGTAAGCCACCTCCAATAGATGAGGAACGGCGCTGAACGGCTTCTCTAGCCTTTTTCGCAGCGATCCTGGCTTCGGCAGCTGACATCACTTTCGTAATGATGAATTCAGCCACTTTAGGGTTTTCTTCCAGATAAAAGCTTAGACTCTTGTTGACGATAGACTGAACAATACCAGAAACATCGCTATTTCCCAGTTTAGTCTTGGTTTGACCTTCAAATTGAGGTTCAGCGACTTTTACAGAAATGACGCAAGTCAAACCTTCACGAAAGTCTTCGCCAGAAATATTGTCGATTTTCAGTTTCTTCAGCTTGTTTTTCCACTTCTCCTCGCTATCCATGTAGCTCTTCAATACCCTGGTTAAGGCAGATTTGAAACCGGAAACGTGCGTACCCCCTTCATGCGTGTTGATGTTGTTGACATAAGAGTGGATGTTTTCCGAGAAGGATCTGTTGTATTGAATAGCGACTTCAACCGGAGTAGTTCCATCGGAATCTATCCCTTCGATATAGATGGGCTCAGGTGTAAGAGGATCTCTTCCTCTATCCAAAAATCTCACAAACTCCTTTAGACCACCTTCAGAGTAATAAGTTCTCGTCAGGAAGGTCTGACCTTCATTTTCAGGTTTACGCTTATCTTCTTCCTCTAACTCTACTCGTTCATCAATCAGGATGATACGAACTCCTCTGTTGAGGTAGGAGAGTTCCCTAAGTCTGGAAGCAAGCGTCTCATATTTATACTCCGTCGCGTTGAAGATGGTGGCATCAGGCTGAAACAATGTCCATGTACCTCTGTCCTCCGTTTCGCCAATCACTTCTACAGGACCTTGTGCCTTTCCCTCTTTGTATTCTTGACGATGAACCTTTCCTTCTCGAAAGACCTTTACCTCACAATGCGACGAAAGGGCGTTCACACAAGAAACCCCCACACCATGGAGTCCACCCGAAACTTTGTAGGTACTTTTGTCAAACTTACCCCCCGCTCCAAGACGCGTCATGACCAGCTCAAGTGCAGATAACTTTTCCTTTTTATGAATTCCTACAGGAATGCCTCGTCCGTCATCTCGAACGGAAATAGCGTTGCCTGGATGAATGGTAACTGTGATATTTTTAGCATAGCCAGCCATGGCCTCATCAATGGAATTATCGACCACCTCGTACACCAAATGGTGAAGCCCACGCTCCCCAATATCACCAATGTACATGGCAGGACGTTTTCTTACGTGCTCAATTCCCTCAAGGACCTGAATATTACTGGCCGAATACTCTTGAGATTTGTTGTCCAAATCACTCATTATTAATGTGTTATGCTTTCCCTAAGACAAGCTGTCTTTAACTCTTAAATGTAGTAAAAAATAGGCAATTTTCATACTGTTTATCCACAGAAAATAGTGGATAAAAGACTGGATTTGAGGCAAAAAGAAAGAATTGTCTCAAAGCTTGTTCCTCAAAAAATTCCAGAACTCGGAATAAGGCTCCAATCCAGTAGAAAATGGGTCCTTATTCGGTAAAAAATGACCGGATATTCCTTCTTTTTCTCAATTTTATGGAAATTGGCTTTCCCAACATGACTTAGACAGGCTTGCGTATTCATAATAAGAAAGCCTTCATCATAGATTTTTTGCCTCAATGAAAGAATTTATCAGCAAAGCTCAGTTTACACGAGCTACGCAACTAGAAAGATGGGGATTGGCTGGTGTAGCCGGTCCTCTTATGCACCTGACAGGACTGGTTCGAATCAATAAGATCTACAACGAACTGGAAAATCTGTCTGGTCCAGCTTTCATTGATGCCTTTGTCAAAAGAATGGAGATCGATGTAGAATGGGAAGGGAAAGGCCTAGATAAGATTCCATCGGATGGCGCCTTCATTACTGTTTCCAATCACCCTTTCGGTGCATGGGATGCTATTCTCCTCCTTCACTTGATGGCCCAACACCGCGACGATTTTAAAGTCATGGCCAACCTGATGCTGGAAAAGGTAGAGTCCCTCAATGAATTTCTTATCACGGTCAATCCACTTGAGGAGATGGGCCATTCCAACAATGTTGGTAGCATCAAAAGAGCCGTTGATCATATTCAGGCTGGCCATCCATTAGGTTTGTTTCCCGCTGGAGAAGTATCAAGTTTTCGTCCCAAGGATAAAACAGTTTCTGACCGGACCTGGCAACTTCCCGCTGTTAAATTGATCCAACTGGCTGAAGTACCGGTTATTCCCATTTACTTCTCTGGAGCGAATAGTCCTCTGTTCCAATTGATGGGTATGATTCATCCTCTGTTTAAAACGGTGAGGATTCCCAAAGAAACACTCAAGATGAGACAGGGAAAGGTCAAGGTAAGAGTTGGCTCTCCCATCTCTGTTAGAGAACTACGAAATATTAACGATCCAGATAGATTAGGAAGATATTTACGGGCACGAACCTATACACTAGGTTCTGATCTGGAAGTCAATAAGTTTTTCAGAAACCTAAGAGAAAATCGTAAACCAGAAAAGAAAAGAGAGCCGATCATTGAGGAAGTTCCTGCAGCATTGATCCTCAAGGACCTTGATGGACTAGGGGAAGAACACAAATTGTGTAGCCAGGCTGAGTATGATGTATTTTGCGCAACTGCCAACTACATTCCGAATGTATTGGAGGAGATTTTTCGTCTGAGAGAAATTACCTTCAGAGAGGCTGGTGAAGGTACGGGACTATCCAAGGATGTGGATGAATTTGATTTGCATTACCTCCACCTTTTTATGTGGGACAGAGAAGCACAAAAAATAGTAGGGGCTTACAGAATGGGGCAGGGAGATTTGATCGTGAAACAGTATGGAAAAATTGGATTTTATACGGCTTCTCTATTCCAAATGCAGGATGAACTGATTCCTATTTTAGAATCATCCATTGAATTAGGTAGGTCTTTCATTGTCAAGGAGTACCAGCGAAAGCGACTCTCTCTTTTTCTTTTATGGAAGGGGATTTACACCTTTCTGAAAGGCCAACCTCAATATAGGTACCTCATTGGGCCAGTAAGTATCTCCAATGACTATACAGATGTCTCCAAAAGTCTGATGGTTTCTATGGTCGAACGCTTTTTCTTTGACCACGAATTAGCTCAACATATCCAACCCAAGCAGCAATACAAGCCCAATATCCCCAGAATTGATTTCGATGACCTGTTGGATGGGGTAGGTGATAACCTGAAAAACCTGGATAAAATTATTGAAGACATCGAACCCTCCCATATCAAACTCCCAGTTCTCCTAAAAAAATACATCAGGCAAAATGCAAGAATCATTTGCTTCAATGTAGATCCCAATTTTAATGATGCCTTAGATGGGTTTATGGTGATGGATTTATCTGAATTGCCCGAGGCGACAGATGAAAATATGAAGCGCTAGCCAACTGGCTTTCTTCTAAGAGAAAGAAGAGAAGTTGAACTTTGTGATTATTTTATAAATGAGATAAAATATAACGGTGTTATTGGGGCGATATACAAAAATATGGAAATCCATGATATCCCGAATTATTTCTCCCTTTTCCAACCCCAGGAAGAGGAATCAATCTTTAAGTTGATTACATAATCGAAGTATTCGGAAACAAAAGATGATGAGCAGGGAATCCATTCAGGAATTCTCCTACACTCACATGACCCTTACACCAACTACTTATGTTCAAGTTTCTCAAAGAAAAAGTTACCCTGGCAGGTATTATTATCCTTGCTGCCCTTACGCTTATTCCGCTGCTTTCCTTTAGAGTCTTGGAAAGAAATGACAGTGGAGAGACCTTGGTTATCCAATATCCTACTGGTGAGGTGAGCGTTTTCCTCTCTCCAGGTATAAAAGGACAATGGTTTGGCAAATCGACAGTGTATGATAAGGAAGGTGATTACGCCTTTGAAAAGAAGATTCGTTTCAACGATGGAGGTCGAGCTGTGATTTTTGGTTCGTTCCGCTACAAATTACCAGAGGATGCAGAAATGATGAGGAAAATTCATGCTTCTTATCCTACTGAAAGCTCACTGAAGCAGTCTCTTATCGGAAATGTGGTAGACAAAGCCGTTTATACAACCGGACCTTTGATGTCGTCTAAAGAGTCCTCCTCAGAAAAAAGAAATGATCTGCTGGTTTACATTGAGGATCAGGCAGAAAATGGAACCTTCCTGACCTATACTCAACCAGAGAAAAGAATCGATCCGCTTTCTGGGAAAGAAGTTACCGTTCAGGTTACCAGAATCCGGCTGGAAGATGGAGACGGAACCTACAAAAGGGTAGGAGAGTCCCCCGTGGAGGAGTTTGGCATTAGGTTGTACAAACTGACCATTGACAACATTGACTATGACAATGCCATTGAGGATCAACTACAACTTCAGATGAAAGCAGAACTTGATGTACAGACTGCTATTGCGGATGCAAAGAAAGCAGAGCAGCGTGCCATCCAAGCTGAAGCTGAAGGTAGAAGAAAAGTAGCTGAGGTCAATGCAAGTAAGGCTGTTGAACTAGCCAGAGCAGTGGCAGATGCAAGAAAGGACAGTATCGCTGCAGCCGTAGAAGTTGCAACAGCTCGGTTGAAGTCTCAACAGAAAAAGATTGAGGCAGATGCCAAATATTACGAAAATCAGCGGCTTGTATCAGCTGGATTGACACCTCAGGAAAAGGCGGAGTGGGAGTTTAAAACAGCGGTTGGTATTGCCAAAGAGCTGAAAGAAGCCAAAACTCCAGAGATCATGATCAATGGTGGCAATGGCAAAGATGGAGCCAGCCCTAATACAGTCTTGCTCATGCAAATGCTACGAGAGATGCAAAAAAAGAAGAACTAATTCTTATCTGCATACAGAAATAGAAATACGCAGCCACCTTTTTGTCACGTTTTGTACGTTTCAAGCCATCCTATAAGGGTGGCTTTTCTATTTTATGCCATCCAAATGGCAACAATTCCTTAAAAGAATTGGTATGAATACAATTACTCGATTTGTTACATTTGTGAGATAAGGTAATTGACACTTCCTGAGGGAATTAAACGACAGAATGCACATGAGGGTATCAGTTCAGAATTACACCAGCGCAAACCAGAGGATTAGGGACTTGTTGAAGACTAGAATTCTGGTGTTAGACGGAGCTATGGGGACGATGATTCAGCGTCTGCGCCTTACAGAGGAAGACTTTAGGGGAGATAGATTTATCAATCATAGTATTCCATTGAGAGGAAACAACGATCTCCTCTCCCTTACCCAGCCAGAGGCGATAAAGCAGATCCACAGGCAGTACTTTGACGTGGGCTGTGATATTATCGAGACAAACACCTTCAGCTCTACTTCCATTGCCCAGGCTGACTATGCACTAGAAGACCTGGCCTATGAATTGAATTACGAGTCTGCAAAGATAGCCAAGGAGGTAGCGAATGAGTATACGCTATCCAATCCAGATAAGCCACGTTTTGTTGCAGGGGCTTTGGGACCTACCAATGTGTCAGCTTCATTGTCTCCTGATGTAAACGATCCTGGCTATCGCGCCAAGTCTTTCGATGACTTGAAAGATGCTTACTACGAACAAGCAAGGGGCTTGATAGATGGGGGAGCAGATATTTTGTTGATTGAGACAGTATTTGATACCCTGAATGCAAAGGCAGCTATTTTTGCCATTGAAACTTTAAAAGAGGAAAGAGGTCTCGATATTCCTGTTATGGTTTCCGGAACGATTACGGATGCCTCTGGAAGAACCCTTTCCGGTCAGGTTACAGAAGCCTTTTGGATTTCAGTTTCTCACGCCAATCTGCTCAGTATTGGGCTAAACTGTGCCTTGGGAGCCAAACAACTCAAGCAGTATGTCAAGGACCTTGGAAGGGTAGCCCATATTCCAGTTTCAGCTTACCCTAATGCAGGATTACCTAACGAGTTTGGAGAGTATGATCAAAGTCCTGCTCAAATGGCGGAACTGATTAGACCTTTCCTCGAAGAAGGCCTTGTCAACATAGTGGGCGGTTGCTGTGGCTCGGCACCTGAGCATATACAAGCCATTGCAGAAGTTTCTGCGGAATATGCTCCTAGACAATGGCCTGAAGAGAGACAAAAGCCCAACCTATCTGGTTTGGAACCCTTGATCATCAGTGAGGACACTAATTTTGTCAATGTAGGGGAAAGGACGAATGTAACAGGTTCCCGAAAATTTGCTCGACTCATCAAAGAAGGAAATTATGATGAGGCGCTTTCCGTTGCCCGTCAGCAGGTAGAAGGTGGCGCTCAGATTGTCGATATCAACATGGATGAGGGGATGTTGGACTCTAAGGAGGCCATGGTGAAATTCTTGAATCTATTGGCTGCTGAACCCGATATTGCCAGAGTACCCATTATGCTGGACTCATCTAAATTCGAAGTGATTGAGGCTGGCCTTAAGTGTATTCAAGGAAAGGGGATTGTCAATTCTATTTCTTTGAAGGAAGGGGAAGAAGAATTCAGAAGACAGGCAAACCTGATACGAAAGTATGGTGCGGCAGCAGTTGTCATGGCCTTTGACGAAACAGGTCAGGCAGATACCTTCCAAAGAAAAATTGAAATATGTGCCCGTGCCTACAATATCCTTACGAAGGAAGTAGGAATGAAGCCGTGGGACATCATATTTGACCCTAATATCTTCGCCGTTGCGACCGGTATCGAAGAGCACAATAACTACGCTGTAGATTTTATCCAAGCTACACAATGGATCAAGCAAAACCTTCCAGGGGCTCTGGTAAGTGGAGGGGTTTCTAATGTATCCTTCTCCTTTAGGGGAAACAATGCGGTTAGAGAAGCCATCCATGCTGTCTTTTTATACCACGCCATTCGAGCTGGGATGGATATGGGTATCGTGAATGCAGGCATGCTTCAGGTTTACGAAGAAGTTCCCACCGAACTCAGAGATAAAGTTGAAGATGTCCTTCTTAACAAAAAAGAGGATGCCACTGAAGCTTTGGTAGACTTTGCTGATAGTGTCAAACAGTCCGGCGCCAAGCGAATTGTTAATCTTGAATGGAGAGAAAAATCTGTTCAAGATAGATTGGCCCATGCCCTTGTCAATGGCCTAGTCGAATACATCGAGGCGGATACGGAAGAAGCAAGGACGATGTTCGATCGCCCCCTTCAGGTGATCGAAGGTCCCCTGATGGATGGGATGAATATCGTAGGGGATTTGTTTGGTCAGGGTAAAATGTTTCTCCCGCAGGTAGTTAAATCTGCCAGGGTGATGAAAAGAGCAGTTGGGTATCTAACCCCCTTTATCGAAGCAGAAAAGGAAGGTCAGGCTAGCAAATCTGCTGGGAAGGTACTCATGGCTACTGTAAAAGGAGACGTCCATGATATCGGAAAAAATATAGTAGGTGTTGTTTTGGCGTGTAACAACTTCGAGGTAATCGACCTTGGTGTGATGGTGCCATTGGAGAAAATTCTTGATGAGGCTGAGAAGAATCAGGTTGATATGATTGGGCTATCTGGCCTGATTACTCCTTCTCTTGACGAAATGGTATATGTAGCGCAGGAAATGCAAAAGAGAGAGCTAAACCTACCTCTATTGATTGGAGGAGCCACTACCTCAAGGATTCATACGGCCGTTAAAATTCACCCCAACTATGAGGGGCCTATTGTACACGTATTGGATGCCTCCAAGGCAGTCCCAGTGGCCCAACAGCTTATTTCTGAAGATGACGTACAAAAGGGAAAGTATATTTCTGAGGTCGATGGTGAGTACGATAAATTACGTGAAGGACATGCTAGAAGGCAGGCAGCCAAATCTTACCTAAAGCTTGAAGCCGCACGAAATAACAAATTGAGCATAGATTGGGGCGAAGGTATTCCTGATGCTCCCCTGAAGCCGGGTGTACATGTGTTTGAGGAATATCCTCTGAATGAACTAGCCGGATATATTGATTGGACACCATTTTTCTATACCTGGGAAATCAAAGGGAAATATCCTGAAGTCCTTGATCATCCTGAAAAAGGAGAAGAAGCCAGAAAGCTATTTGGCGATGCCCAGGCGATGTTGAAAAAGATCATTGACGAAAAATGGCTGGAAGCCAAGGCAATAGTAGGGCTATTTAGAGCCAACGCTATCAATGAGGATGACATCGAAGTGTACGATGAATCAGGAGAAGTCATGGCTACTCTTTTCAATCCTCGTCAACAAGCGGATAAGAAGGGAGCCCCAAGCATTTGCCTGGCAGATTTTGTCGCCCCCAAAGAAACCGGTCTTGAAGATCACATTGGCATGTTTGCGGTAACAACAGGCCATGGGATTGAAAAAAAGATCAAGCAATTTGAGGAAGAGCTGGATGATTACAGCAGTATTATGTTGAAGGCACTGGCGGATAGACTAGCTGAAGCCTTTGCTGAAAGAATGCATCAGAAGGTCAGAAAGGAGTTGTGGGGGTATGCACCACAGGAAAATCATTCCAACAAGGAACTGATACGGGAGAAGTATCAGGGTATTAGACCTGCGCCAGGCTATCCAGCTAACCCAGACCACAGCGAGAAACTCACCATTTGGGAGGTGCTTGAGGTGGAGAAACATACAGGTATTAGCTTGACCGAATCTCTTGCCATGTATCCTGCCGCATCCGTTAGCGGACTATATCTGGGCCACCCCGAAACAAGATATTTTGGAATTGGAAAAGTCACCAAAGAACAGATTGCTGATATGGCTGAGAGAAAAGGAATAGAGATCAAACAGATGGAAAGATATATGACAGCTAATCTGGCATATTAGGAGAATATATGTTGATGAAGATAAGGCACCTCTAGTTTAGGGGTGTCTTTTTGTTTATATGAAAGGTAAGATTCAATGGATAAGAAATTGGAATTCAAAAACGAATAATAGTATTCTCTACAAATTTTCTTACATCTAGTTTTGTTGGTATATCCTTGCTGATTGGTCAATAATGATGCTTAAAAGGAATTCTATTGAGATTAAAAAATCGTATTTTTACAATTGAAGAAATTTTACCTCATAAAAAAAGGGTAAATCTTTCATATATTAGAAAAGAAAAACCATTAGACAACATTTACCCCCATGTACCAGCCACAACTGTCAAAAGCTAGCTTTTTCCAGAAGTCAGGAAAGGTCAAGCGTCCCCTATTGATTATTTTGGGAGCTATGTTACTTGTTGGCGCGACTATCCCACTAGGGATTCTCCAATCAGGTATAGATACTCCAACACCAATTGGGATTTTCCTAGATGGAAAATTACCCTCCACTACTCCCTCTACTGTTTCCTCATGGACATCTGAAATCGCATTTCCGAATCAGGAGTTCACAGATCCTGTAGACTTACGCGAAGTTCCTGGATATCATAAATTTTTGATGGCGGGAAAACAAGGCCATTTATGGACCTTTGACAAGGATTTTAATTCTGCCACCAAGGACACGATGTTAAACATAGCAGATTCTGTTTTTACGGCAGGAGATGCAGGTTTATTGGGTGCGATCTTTCACCCAAAGTTTAACCTAACCGGTAATCCAGCTCAGGATTCCAATTATGTTTACGTGTACTATCGTTTTAAATATGACCCTACTCATTCTGGAAGGGAAGCGCATTGTCGTCTTTCCAGATTTACGGTAGATCCCGTTACGTTAAAGGCTACTGATGCGTCAGAGTTTGTGATGATCCAACAGTATGACAGACATGACTGGCATAATGGTGGAGGAATGTTTTTTGATGAAGATGGATTTTTATGGCTGGTTGTAGGAGATGAAGGTGGAGCCAATGACCAATACAATTCGGGGCAAAAAATAGATGTTGGCCTACTAGCTGGTATCCTGAAGATAGATGTAGACAATGACCTGACACGTTCAGATCCAATTACCAAACAACCTAAAAACCCAGCCAACCCGCCAGCCGGATGGCCTGGTAGTTTTTCTCAGGGATATAGCATCCCGAAAGACAATCCATGGGCAAATGCAGGTGGAGATACCCTAGGAGAATTCTGGGGATTAGGAACCCGAAGCCCCCACAGAATGACCTACGATTTGGTCGACAAGACTATCTGGATTGGTGATATTGGTCAAGGTACTCGTGAAGAGGTTACCAGAATTTTCAAAGATTCCGACAAAGGAGCCAACCTGCAATGGCCATATATGGAAGGCGCAGTAGCTGGTCAGAAAACCAAACCTGTAAACCTCCTAGGAACTGAAATTCCGCCAATAGTAGACTACCCAAGAGGTGATGGAAACTGTGTAATTGGCGGCTTTGTATACAGGGGAACCAAATGGCCTTCTCTACAAGGTAAATACCTATTTGGAGACCATGGTCAAAGAAAAATCTGGTACCTCGATGCCTCAACAGGAGAGAAAACGTACATGACAACCGTTCCCGCATCAGGTGTAGGAGGGAAATCAGGTATTTCGTCTTTTGCTACAGACTCTACGGGCGAGATTTACGTCCTTAAGTTATTTGGAACCAACCAGAACGGTGGAAAAATCTTCCGCTTGAAGCCAGCCGTTGTAGCTGGAGAACCACCTGCCCTCCTTTCTCAGTTGGATATTTTCTCTGACCTCAACAACCTGACTCCAAGGAACTATATGATTCCTTACAGCTTGATTGAGCCATTCTGGTCTGATGATGCTTTGAAGAGTCGTTGGATGGTTATCCCAAATGACGGTACCCACAATACAGCTGCAGAGCAAATTCAATATTCTGCTAATGGAGATTGGGAATTTCCACAAGGAGCGGTTATGGTCAAGCACTTTGACATGGAAATGGATGAGACCAATCCTAATGTCACGAGAAAGTTGGAAACCCGCTTAATGGTAAGAGGAAATGATGATATATTTTATGGTTTGACATACAGATGGAAAGACGACCAATCTGATGCAGAACTTCTGACTGTAGGTAAGTTTGATACCCTACAAATTTCTACTGCCAGTCGAGGCCCAAGGGAGGTGCATTGGTACTATCCTGATCGACAGGAGTGTTTATTCTGCCACAACAATGGGGCAAAAAGTGTCCTTGGACCTAAAACAAGACAGTTAAATGACGAGATAGCATTCCACCAAACTGGTAGAATGGCCAATCAGCTTAAAACTCTATCACATCTAGAAATCTTTGATACGGCACCTGACACAACGGATCTTGGAGCCTTGTATACCTCATCTTCCAAAGATGATATGACGGCCTCTCTTGATGAGCGCGCGAGAAGTTACCTCGATGCAAACTGTGGATACTGTCACCGCCCAAATAACTCGATTACAGCCTTCTTTGATGCAAGGTCAAGTACGCCTTTAGCTAGTCAAAATATCCTGTACGGTCAGCTATTCAACAAATTTGGTTTACATGATCCTAGAGTAGTTATTCCTAAAGACCTAGAGCATTCCTTGGTATACCAAAGGATGAATGCTGTTCATGAAAACCTGGCTATGCCTCCTCTCGCTAAGAACTTAAAGGATACAGCCGGAATCGAATTGATCCGAGAATGGATTTTGAACATGGACGAGGAAGCTGTCTCAACCGGAGCTGGGCTAGTGGCCAACTATCGCAGTGATTTTGGGGCGCCTGGCAACGGATGGTTGTATCTGTGGAACGGTACAGGACCTATTGGAAATGATGCCAATTACCAAGCCCTTCAGTGGAATGGGACCGTCTATGACGGAGACGGAGTGAACAATGGCTTTCCTGATCCAGGATCCGCTTGGGCCAATCTTTCCGGAATTGGTGGACACGCTGGACAAGGTACAACTCAAGGGCAAGTAGATCCTAGATATGTGATTGCTGGCTTCACAATTACCAATACGGGAACCTATACCATTGAAAATTCCTATGTCAATGATGCCAATGCAGGTTGTGGAAATGGAGCTGATGTGAAAGTATTTGTCAACAATTCCGAGGTATTCAGCCAAGTGATTGCAAATGGAGGGTCGGTGAATTTTGATATGAATCTTGGAAGCCTTTCTGTTGGGGACATTGTGTACGTTGCCGTTGGACCCAATGGTACAGAAGACTTCTGTGATGGATTTGAGATGGACTTTGACCTCAATGCGTCTGGCCTTGCACTTGCTACCTACGAAACCGTTGCCGATTACGCCGATGATTTTGCAGGTCCGATTTCTCCGGGATGGGAATATTTGTGGAACAGCACGGGCCCTATCGGAAACGATGCCAATTATGCCGGTCTAGTTTGGAATGGTGTGATGTACGATGGCGATGGTGTCCAAAATGGATTCCCAGATGCATTGACTTATTGGGCACACTTGGATGCCATTGGTGGACACCCAGGGCGTGCGCTTAACCAAGGGCAGACTGATTCAAGATTTGTAATTGCAGCTTTCTCTGTTCCTACAGGGGGTACCTACCATATCAGAAACTCTACCTGTACAGATGAAAACCTCAATTGTGGAGATGGAGGTGAAATCAGAATATATGTCAACAATACCCTCAAGTCTACGGTGAGTTACCTAAATGGAGACAATCCTACTTTTGATGCTGACCTAGGAGATTTGAATGCAGGTGATAAGATTTATGTCTGTCATGGACCAAAGGATACTGGAGATGGATGTGATGGCTTCTTATGGGACTTTACGATTCAAAGATCAGCGATCAAATATGGCCAGCGTATAGAGTTTAATCCCTTGGCTAATTTGTCTAGCAGTCCTTCTGCTCAGAATATTACGCTTGGTGCTGTAGCTTCTTCAGGATTAGCTGTTAGCTACAGTGTCGTAAAAGGGCCAGCTTCTGTAGCTGGAAGCACACTGACCATTGATCCTAATGGTACAGGGGAAGTAATTGTTCGTGCTATGCAGGCTGGAAATACCAATTTCTTTGACGCACCTGAAGTGGAGCGCCGATTCTGGGTATCTCCTCCTACTTCTGGTTTGGGTACTGGCTTACTAGGAACCTATTTCAACGATAAGGACCAAAGTGAAATCAATAGCTATCGTGTAGATCCTACCATCGAATTCCGTTGGGGAAGTGATGCACCTTTATCTGACATGGAGTTGAATACATTTTCAGTTGTCTGGGAAGGGGAGATTGAGGCGCCAGTAAGTGAGGCGGTTACTTTCTTTGCAACTTCTGATGACGGCGTAAGAGTATATGTCAACAACCAATTAGTTGTAGATAACTATGTCGATCAAGAGGCTTCTACAGCTACTGGATCTATTAACATGAATGCATGGGAAAGAGTCCCTATTAGGATAGAGTACTACGAGAATCGTGTGTATGCTCGTGCTATTCTTGAGTGGGGAAGTAATAACATGGATAGAGCGATAGTTCCGCAGATTTACCTTTACCCTGCTGCCCAATCTTCCTTCCCAATCGAATTGCTGAGCTTCGAGGCTTACCCAGAAGGGAAAGATGTTTACCTGAACTGGACGGCAGAATTAGAAGAAAATGCTAGCCATTATCTAGTTGAACATTCTGCAGATGGCAAGCAATTCCAGTCGTTAGAGGAAATTCCGGTTAAAGGAGAAGCTACTGGAGATTGGAACTATGTATATCCTGACAGAGACCCAATCAGAGGGACAAACTATTACCGTTTGAAAATGATCGATCTAGATGGAAGCTTTGTTTATTCGGAAATCCGTCAGGTGGACATGAATGGAAACTTCCTTTCTGTTTATCCTAATCCTGTTCCTCAAGGAGAGATGCTTCAGGTGAAGCTTGATTTTGAAGAGGCAAGGCAAGTCAATGTGAGCATCTTTGATTTGGCTGGAAGGGAAGTCATCAACCGTCAGGTAGAGATGAGCGGATCACAAATGATTGAACAAATTTCTACAAGAGACTGGAAAAGAGGTACCTACATCATGGTTGTGAAAGCCGCTGGGGTGGATAGACTCATCCGTAAGATCTCTATACAATAAGCCTACTAATTCACGAAAAAAGGGCCATTCAAAGTGAATGGTCCTTTTTTTTCTTTATTTAATAGGTACTTTTGTTCACACTTTCCATAACAAATTAGATTGGAAAAAGGACAAACTGTAAACATGTAGATGTCGGATAGAAAAGAGGCCATTTTAGAGGCAGGACTAAAGCTGTTTGCCGAACAGGGATACGCTGGTACAAGGACACGTGAGATTGCAAGCCGTGCTTCTGTATCGGAGGGCCTTATATTCAGACATTTTGACAATAAGGAGGGATTATTAAAAGCCATTTTTGAGGAAGGCCTTAACCGTATACGAAAGAAAACGGCCATTCTTATAAAAGAAGAAGACGACAGTGTTTTCCTTCGAAAAATAATAGAAATGCCCATCCAAGTAGTGGATGATTTTCCCGACTTCTGGCGCCTCACTTTTTCTATCAAATGGTCAGATCCAGCCCTAAAGGAGAAATACTATTCCTACGAACCCATGGAGGCGATTGCGACCAGAACTATTCAGGTCTTTTCAAAAAGGGGCTTCCAATCCCCAGAAATGGAATCAGATTTCCTGTATACAACTATTGAAGGACTTATTGGGATATATTTACAGGAAGGAAAGAGTGAGCGTGTTGTCAGGTTAATGGAATACATCAAAAGTAAATACGATAAGCAATAGACAAATCTCCAGATAGGGATTTTGATACTTATCCATTTAAATTAAATCATCAGTAGTTGTTTGTGCCTTAACAATAATTTAATCTTCAGGCGAATCGTCGAAGGTTATTCCTTTTTTTTTGAGAAAATTATCATGATCAAATAGATTAAAATCTGTCAAAAAATAGTGCCAAGCCTATTTTTTGAGCAAGATTTTCCTACTGTACCTTTTGTTCAATAAGATATCATACTGTAGCTAGGAAAATTATTCTTAAATTTGAAATACGTATAGAGGAGTAATTATTCTTACCCTTGTATTAAGATGTTTTTCCTGGAAAGTCCTAAGATTTAAGCTATGAAAATCTCTGCCCAGAGGTTGATAGTTGTGAGCAGTATCCTCCTTGTCGTTTTGCTCACCTCAGCCTTTTTACCGAAGCAGATTATGCTTACCGGTATCGATTCGCCTACAAGCATAGGAGCGTTTTTGGATAATAAGGTTCCAGCTCGAACCCCAAGTCCTGCTGGTGGCTGGTCCGTTGAGCTGGCTTTCCCGAATCTACAGTTTATTGATCCAGTAGAATTAAAGGAAATACCTGGAACTAATAAATTCATTGTTGTAGGAAAGAGCGGCCACATATGGTGGTTTGAAAACGATCAAAATACGGCGGTAAAGCATCTGGTATTGGACATTTCTGATTCTGTTATGGTATCAGGAGATTCAGGTCTATTTGGACTTGCTTTCCATCCTCAGTTTGATCAAGCAGGATCTCCACATGAAGGAGAAGTATATTTGGTGTATCGTTTTCTTCCTGCATCAAGAAGACAAAGGAGAGGATATCATAGGGTATCAAGATTTAAGATGGATAGAAGTACCTATACCATCCATGATAGTACAGAATATCCTTTGATTCAACAATTTGATGAGCATGATTGGCATAATGGAGGAAGTATTGTATTCGGAGACGATGGTTATCTCTATTTCGCCAATGGTGATGTAGGTGGAAATACAGACCAGTTCAATTCCGCTCAGAAAATTAATGATGGGATGTTCAGTGGGGTTTTTAGGATAGATGTCGATATGCATCCTACCAAAAGTGATATCATTCGTCGTCAGGTAAATAATGTAGGAACCCTACCTAATAACTGGCCCCAGAGCTTCAATAGAGGGTATAAAATCCCGAAAAATAATCCCTGGCATTATGGAAATAGTAGTACCCTCGCAGAGTATTATGCACATGGATTTAGAAATCCCTTTGGGATGAGCAAAGACCCTCTTACAGGAGATATTTGGGTGACAGAAGTCGGTCAAGGATCTCGAGAGGAAATAAACAAACTGCAAGCAGGAGGCAACTATCAATGGCCCTATTTGGAAGGAGAACTAACTACCTCTAAATCCAAGCCCAATCCTTTGATTGGATTTGATGTAGAACCATATGTTTCGCTTAGACATGGGTCAGAATCAAACGCCATCATTGGAGGTTTTATTTATAGGGGGACAAAATGGCCAAGTCTGTATGGTAAATTTATTTTTGGGGACCATGCTTTTCAACGGATCTTTGCCATGAATCCAGCAGACTCTACTTTCGAAGAGCTTGCTACCGTCCCTTCGTTTGGAATTGGAACCAAGCAAGGTGTATCCCATGTTACTTCCGACTCTGACGGTGAAATCTATGCCCTCAAACTATTTGGTACTGACCTAGATGGGGGGCGAATTTATCGTTTAAGGGATTTGCTTCCTTCGCCAGAACCCCCTGCCAAACTCTCTCAACTCAATATTTTTTCTGATTTGGTTAATCTGATCCCACAGGATTACATGATTCCCTACCAGTTAAATGAGCCCTTTTGGTCAGATGATGCATTGAAGTATCGTTGGATGATTATTCCAAATAATGGAACCCACAATACAGCAGCTGAAAAAATTCAATATGATGAGAACGGAGACTGGATCTTTCCTGAAGGTTCAGTTTTGGTCAAGCATTTTGAAATGAAGACCGATGAAGGTAACCCTTCTCAGACAAAAAGACTAGAAACTCGATTGGTCGTTGCAGGCCAGGACAACGATTTTTATGGCATCACTTATCGCTGGAACGATGCCCAAACCGATGCAGATCTATTGACGACAAGTCGTATTGATACCTTGCCCATCAGCACCCCATCTAGAGGAACACGCGAAATTGCCTGGTACTTTCCAGATAGAGGGGATTGTATGTTTTGCCACAATGAAGGAGCCAAAAGGGTACTTGGACCCAAAACTAGGCAGCTAAATGGGGACCTGACCTATTTCCAGACTGGGAGAACCTCCAATCAGTTGTTGACCCTCAGCCACCTCAACATATTTGACACGGCACCAGATACCAATAACCTTGGTGTTCTCCTTACTTCCAAGGCTAAAGATGATGCAACGGCTACCTTGGCTGAGCGAGCAAGGTCATACTTGGATTCAAATTGTGGGTATTGCCATCGACCCAGCTCCCCTGTTAGAGCTTTGTTTGATGCTCGCTTGAGCACCCCTTTAGCTGATGCGAACCTTATATTTGGTGAGGTCTACTCTAAATTTGACTTCGAGGATCCTAGAATTATCATTCCCGTTGATTTAGATAGGTCTACTCTGTATAAGCGTTTAGCCGCTGTACACGATGAGGTTGCCATGCCTCCCTTGGCAAAAAATCTGATGGATTCGGCTGGGGTGGATTTAATTGCTGCCTGGATCAATGATCTGAAGCCGATAGATTACTTTGGAAGTACAAAGTTTGGTCAGGTTATAAATTTTCCGACTATCCCCAATCAATTGTCAACGACTTCCAGCCTTACGTTGAATGCAAGCAGTACATCTGGTCTTCCCGTTTCTTATGATGTAGAAACTGGACCTGCTAGCGTGTCAGGGAACATACTGACTCTTACAGGTACGGGCTTTGTTAAGGTAGTTGCTTCGCAGAATGGAAATGGCTCGTATGAAGCTGCCCCTGACAAAGAGCTTAGCTTTTGGGTACATCCTGCTGGTTCAGCAGAGGGGACGGGTCTAACTGGAACTTACTACAATGACATGGGCATGAGCCAGAAGGTATTCGACCGCTTAGACCCAGAGGTGAATTTTATCTGGGGAAGTGATGCCCCTTCGCAGGCTTTGCAATTGGGTACATATTCTGTCGTCTGGGAAGGGGAGATCGAATCTCCAGCAACGGAAACGGTTACCTTTACGGCTACTTCAGATGACGGGATTCGAGTGTGGGTGAATGGGGTAATGATCATAGACAATTGGGTAGATCAGGAGGCAAATGCAGTATCAGGGAGCATATCTATGCAAGCTTGGCAAAGGGTCCCCATCAAAATCGAATACTATCAAAATCGAGTATACTCAAGGGCTATTCTAGAATGGTCCTCTAGCTCTATACCATCGAGCGTAGTACCATCTGATTTCCTTTATCCAGAAGATGTGGACTTACCCATCGTCTTGACTGATTTTCGGGCAGAGTTAGAAGAAGGAGTGGTTCAATTGGACTGGACGAGTAGTATGGAGATGTTTGCCAGCCATTTTGAAATTGAAAAATCAAGAAACGGAGAGGATTTTGAGAAAGTTGGAGAAGTGGAAGCTAGAGGTATTCCCGGCTTTGGGGACAAGTATCAATATAGGGATGATAATCCTTTTGAGGGAGAATCCTTTTACCGTTTGAGGATGGTAGACCTTGACGGTACCTTTGATTATTCAGAAATCAGACGAATCCTGTTTAACGAACAAAAAGTAGAAATCTATCCCAATCCCGTCTATCCTAGCCAGCCAATTTCTATGCGACTTGGAGGTTTCGCAGGTCAATTCATTCAGGTCAGCGTTTATGACCTTCAAGGGAAATGGCTATTTGAAACTTCTAGGAAGATCGTTGAACAGAACGAACAGCTTGATATTCCTACTTCCAACTGGGGCAGAGGTACCTATTTCTTCAGTGTACAAACCGCTTCTGGATTTAGAACTGTCGAAAGGGTGTTGATTCAGTAAGATCGTTAACCTTTCTGTAAAAGAATGAGGCCTCCACATATTCCTTGTGGGGGCTCTTTTTTGTTAGAAGCCGAATTTTTCTAAGGGTTCTTTTTTGATCAGAAAGAAACCATCATCTCCCTGCTTTTGGTAGAGGGGCATAAGCATATGGGAGTCAAATGGAGATAATATCTCACCATGACGATCACGTGCTAGCAACTGGCCTTGTTTGACAGGAACAAAGTTTTTAAAACCTGGAAGCATCTCAAATTCGTCTCCGGGGAGGATTTTATGGATATGGACGATTTTCCCAATCAATGGGGGAGGGCTATCATGGATTTCATGGGAGGGAAGAATATCTTTCATGTTTGAGAGGCTACTCATCCCTAGGGAAATAATCGCTTGTAAAAGGGCAATGAAGGCTTTCCCTTCAGCTTGAACGGACTGATGTTGGCCTGCCTCGTAGGCTAAGGCATGGGTATCTACTTTCCAGGGGCGGCTGCCCGCGTATTCAATCAGCGTTCCTGGAAGGTTTTCAGCTAATCCATGAATCACGGGGGCATGAAGTCTGTTTCCGATCTGTTCTGAAAGAGGCGTATCTATGGGGATACTAAATTCTCCGCCATCAGCTGTTGTAGTATGGAAGTCCAGAATAAAAACTGTTTTTGGCTCATAGAGTCGAATCTCTTCTGATATTTGGGCTTCCAGTTCGTAGAGTTCTTTCTCTTCAGCTTCTAAATTAGATGGAGGTGATTGAAGGATTCTCTGAACATTTTTTGCCTTCCATAGTCTATTTAAATCTGATTTGAGATACCTTTCCCCTTTGGCCGCTGCTTGGCGGTTTCCTCTTAGTCCGACGATTTTTCCTTCAAAAAGGGAAGAGATTTGATGAGGAGGAAAGGTTTCGAAGTGCGAAAATAGCTTTTCAAGGGCCTGAATGCCAGTAGGTTCATTACCATGCATTTGGCCAATAGCAATCAGCAATACATCACCTTGTTTTCCTTCAATCTGTCCTATTTTTCGTCTCATCAACCTCATCAAATAATTTCGAGGCTCTAATTTAGGATTTTATCTCATGACCCTATCAATAAGCGGCGGGCTGTTACCATAAAATTTCTTTCATTGAGCATCCCGACTAATTTTCCTTTGACTACTACCGGCAAACAGCTGATATTCTTTTTGTGCATAAACTGCATGGCTTCAAAAACAGTCTTGTCGGGTTTAATGGTCATAGGATCTGTGATCATGATGTCCTCCACAAATTGGGCTGGATCTCCTATAGATTTCGTTCGACGAAGGAAATGTCTTAACAAAAGGCGTGATGTGATTAAGCCAACAAGGTTACCATCTTCATCCTCTACAGGAAGGTGTCTGACATTGCTCCAGTCCATCATATCTGCCACCAATTCAAGGCTGTCTCCTTTCTGAACTGAACCGAAATCCGTTGTCATACATTCCTCTACAAGCTGGCTTTCTGGAGAAATGACGGGAAAGTCTGCCAGACTGGGAATATTCCATTCATGTATAGGCTTGTCCGAGCGTTGGCCCTCTTTGATAGCTGAGGTCAGACTCGAGAGGGCTTGTTCGCGAGAGGTCTCAGACATAAAGTTACTGTACGTCCTCAACATCCAGCGAGCACCAGTTGCATTTCTTCTGGCTCTTTCCTCCACCACACCTAGGTACTTATCAATGTCCTCCGGGTTGATTTTCCTAGCTTTCAGTCCTTCTCTCGCTATTGGAATTAATTCTTTCACGATCAATTCGCAAGCCCCTATTTTTTGGTCATTAAACCAGGTAAAGGAAGAATCGATTCCTGTTCTGGCAGCCTTTACGAAGTTGTCTCGGGCATCATCAAAAGACATCATTTTGGTGATGTCTGGATGTTGTTGATACATACCTGTCATGGCACCAAGCCAAAAAGCAGTATTGGCCATTTCATCAGTGATGGTAGGACCTGCTGGAAGAATTCTATTTTCGATTCTAAGGTGAGGGGTTCCATCTGGATTGATGCCAAAACAAGGGCGATTCCATCTGTAGACCGTTCCATTATGGACCTGCAATGCCTTGAGTTTAGGCGTTCTGCCTTCTTTCAATTTTCCATAGGCATCTTCAATTTCTTCTGGTCCTAGGATCGGTCTGAACCTGGAGATATCTTCTTTATAAATTTCAAGAATAGAGTTCTTAAGCCATCCCGTTCCAAAGGTAACTCTTGGGCTTTTATCACGATGAAAGTCAGCGTTTTTCCTATCGTCAATAGATTGCTGGAACAGGACGATACGTGTTTCATGCCACAGCCTTTTTCCTAGCAACAAAGGAGAATTAGCGGCGATAGCCATTGTTGGTCCCGCTAGTGCTTGAGCAATATTGTAGAGTGGAACAAATGTCTTAGGCTCAACCTGCAAATGTACCTGAAAACTTGTGTTACAAGCCTCTAGTAGGGGAGAATCATGTTTTAGTAAAAGTTCGTCAATCCCTCGTAATTTAAGCTCGTAATCGGCATTACGCATTTCATGCAGGGCAGACATGAGGGCTTTGTATCGCTGCTGAGGCGTCAGGTTTTCTATTCGTAAATCAGATTTCCTAATCGTAGGTAGGATTCCTGTTAGGATAATATCGACACCATGCTTGGCTGCTTCCTCTTCCATCTCTTTCATGTTCTGTCGAAGTTCTGCCTCCATTTTTGAGAGGGCACTCCCTTCGAAGAGATAGGGTGAGAGGTTAAATTCAAGGTTAAACTGGGCTAGCTCGGTGGTAAGCCATTCTGGGTGGAACCCTTCCAGAATTTGCATGGCTTTCTTGGCTGGTTTGCCATGATGATCTACCAGACAAAATTCTTGTTCTGCGCCAATTCTGACTACATCTTTTTCAAACCAGTCTTCTTTGAGCATATACTCCATTGCATGTACGTCTGCAAGAAGGTGCTGGACAAAATGCTGTCGATCTACTTTGTCTCTGGAAAGAATTTTTACGCGAGCTTCACCCATGTTATTTCATGTATGTGTTGATTCCTTTATTTAAGATAGGAAAACTTACATACATTTGGAATAAGCATAATTAGGTAAAATCGTGTCTTTCTTTATAAAGGCAAAGGACGATTCACATCAAATGGAATCGCCCTTTCTATCATGTATAGGAAAATATGGCTTGTCTATCGAGACAGGTACATATTTCTTTCGTTGTAGGCCTTCACAAAGAAGGGATCTTGTAAGTCTTTGATAAAGAAGATTTTCTCACCTGTAGACTTCATTTCAGGTCCTAATGCCTTGTCGACATTAGGGAATTTATGGAAACTAAAGACAGGCACTTTGATCGCAAATCCCTCCAATTTAGGGCGGAAGGTAAAGTCCTTGATTTTATGTGTACCCAGCATCAGTTTGGTTGCATAATTCACATAAGGAATTTGATGTGCTTTGGCGATGAATGGCACTGTACGAGAGGCTCTTGGATTGGCCTCAATGATAAATACCTTTTCATCCTTTACAGCAAACTGGATATTGATCAAGCCTTTGATCTGCATCGCAAGGGCCAACTTCTTGCTTATCTCCTCAACTTGTTGGATGACATTCTCACTCAAATTGAAGGTGGGTAGAACGGCCATAGAGTCCCCAGAATGGATCCCTGCAGGTTCAATATGCTCCATCATTCCTATGATATGAACATCCTCTCCATCTGCGATGGCATCGACTTCCCCCTCAATTGCTCCATCCAAGAAATGGTCAATCAGTACTTTATTTCCAGGTACACCTCCAAGAATCTTAATCACATGACGAGTCAATTCCTCATCATTGATGACAATTCTCATGTCTTGTCCTCCCAATACATAGGATGGGCGAACAAGAACAGGATATCCCACCCGCTTGGCGATCTCAATGGCTTCGGCCGCATTACTTGCTTCTCCAAAGTCTGGATAAGGAATTTCCAAGTCTCTCAAGAGCGAGGAGAATCTTCCTCTATCTTCAGCCATATCCATCATGTCGAAACTGGTACCAAGAATATTAATCTGATAACGATCCAGTTTCTCGGCTAGCTTTAGGGCAGTTTGACCTCCCAACTGCACGATAACCCCATCTGGCTTTTCGTGGTTGATAATATCATAGATATGCTCCCAGAAAACGGGTTCAAAGTAGAGCTTATCTGCGATGTTGAAATCGGTGGAAACTGTTTCCGGGTTACAGTTGATCATGACCGTTTCATAGCCCATTTCCTTTCCAGCTAGAACGCCATGGACACAGCAGTAGTCAAATTCAATCCCTTGTCCAATTCTGTTAGGACCGGAACCGAATACAACGATCTTTTTCTTATCCGAAACGACAGATTCGTTTTCATCGTCGAAAGCAGAATAATAATAAGGAGTAACAGCCGGAAACTCTGCTGCACAGGTATCTACTAGTTTGTAGACACGCTTGATATTCAGGTCAATTCTGCGCTTGTAAACGGCGCTTTCTAAACACCCTACTAAGTGGGCAATTTGACGGTCTGAGTAGCCATTCTTTTTCGCCTCAAGAAGAATATCATGAGGAAGGGTATCGACCGTATACCTTGCGATTTCTTTTTCAATCGTTACGAGGTATTCGATCTCATTTAGGTACCACATGTCAATGCGGGTAGCATCGTAAATGTCCTTGATAGGAACACCAAGGTGCATGGCATCTTTAACATGGAAGATTCTGTCGTCGCTTGGATTTCTGAGGGAGGTCATGATCTTTTCAAGATCTCTCAGTTCCTTTCCGTCTGCTCCCATTCCATTTCTTCCTATTTCTAGGGACTGGCAGGCTTTCTGAAGGGCTTCATTGAAGGACCTTCCAATTCCCATAACCTCACCTACAGCTTTCATAGAAAGACCGAGATGGGGATCAGCTCCCTGAAACTTGGCAAAGTTCCAACGAGGAATCTTTACAATCACATAGTCAAGCGTCGGCTCAAAGAAGGCAGAGGTATTCTTGGTGATCTGATTATTCAGCTCATCCAGTCTATATCCGACAGCTAATTTGGCAGCGATTCGTGCAATAGGATATCCAGTAGCTTTGGAAGCTAAGGCTGAAGATCTCGACACCCTAGGGTTGATTTCTATGACGATGATCTGGTCAGAGTCTGGGCTCAAGGAAAACTGGACATTACATCCTCCTGCAAAGTCTCCCAATTCATCTAGAATTCTGAAGGCATAATCACGCATTTCCTGATACAGTGTATCAGGTAGCGTCATGGCAGGAGCCACCGTAATGGAATCCCCTGTATGTACCCCCATTGGATCTAGGTTTTCAATGGTACATACGACGATTTTGTTGCCAGCAATGTCACGCATTACCTCCAACTCGTATTCCTTCCATCCAAAAATACTTTGCTCTACCAAGACCTCATGTACAGGGCTGGCTTGCAGGGCTCTTTGGAGCAGCAAGTCAAAGTCTTTAGGATCATTCACAAAGGCTCCTCCGGCACCTCCTAATGTATAGGAAGCTCTAAGGACCAAGGGAAATCCTATTCGTTGGGCAATTTCTTTTCCTTTTAAGAAGGAGTTTGCCGTTTCTGCTTCAGCAACGGGCATTCCCAGACGCTTCATGGTCATCCTGAAAAGCTCTCTGTCTTCGGCCTTATTGATGGCGTCTACGTCGGCTCCCAGAATTTTGACATCGTACTTTTTCCAGATTCCAGCCTTTTCACAATCCATCGCGAGATTCAAGGCAGTCTGACCTCCCATGGTGGGGAGAACTGCATCGATTTTCTGCTTTTGAAGGATATGCTCAATGGATTTTTTGTCAAGGGGAAGGAGGTAAATGTCATCCGCGGTCACCGGGTCGGTCATAATGGTCGCAGGATTGGAGTTGATCAATACAACTCTGATTCCTTCTTCCTTTAATGCTAAGGCAGCTTGAGATCCTGAATAGTCAAATTCACAAGCTTGGCCGATCACAATAGGGCCACTACCTATAATGAGAACGGACTTAATAGTGGATTCCTTGGGCATGTAGAAAAAATTTTGGCAAAACTAGCACGATATTAATCAAGGTCAAAGCTTCTATTGAAAACTAAATGTGGAAAAACCACAACTTTTGTATTAAAAACGATCTTCTTCCTCTTCTATTGAGTTCCCAATTCTTACCCCCAACCCAATCCTGATCAATATATCAAAGGAAGTGAAGGTTCCTTGACCTCTGAGATACCTTCCAAAATCATTATCGCTTACCTCACTGACAAATGCACGTCCAGCAGAAAGTGAAGAAGAAAGGATAAAGCGATTTTTTATCAAAAACTTATAGCCTCCCATGAAGCCAATCGACCCTCTGTGATAGGCGACTTCCTCATCTAAGGTGGGACTATCAAAGAATCTATAGCGATACCTGGCATAAAAAGAGAAGTGAAAGTTGTCTATTCCTTTTTTGGCTAAGGGATAATAATGAGCGGCCAAACTTGAGGTAACACCTCGCTGGAAGTACTGAAAGCCGTCATTGATAATGTCGGTGGAAAACTTAGGAGAAACCATACCTTCCAGTCCTATTTGCTTGGAAGCAGCCCATTCGGCACTTACAGGAAAACCAAGGTTTAAATAGGATAGGGGATAGGTTTGGAGATCAACTTGGGCATGGCCATATATGCCAGCCAATAGCAAGAGTAGAGAAATTAAACTGTGTTTCATTTGTGGCAATTGTTAGGAAAAGCGGTTCGTATTCAAAGGTAACCAAAAGCAGAGGAATTTTCCTGAAAAGGAGAGTGACAGGAACTCATTTAGATCTGTTAAAACAGACAAATAAAAAGAGGTATGGAAGATTCATTCGGGATAAGGGAGGGTTAATGGGGCAAGAAATTCCTGAAATCGATAATTTTTCTGGTCGGTTTTTTCAATTTGTTATCTTTCTGGACGTTTTGCCTTTTTAGGCATTCAATGAAGCTTGACTATCAAGCTTTCAGCGCCTAACTTTACCCGTCTTAGTTTTTCATCCACAAAGATAAGTTCCCGCCTTATGGCAATGAAGCTATCAGCCTTTAATTTCGAAGTTCCAGAAGAACTCATCTCTCAACATCCACACGAACCCCGCGACGAATGTCGGCTCCTGGTTGCTCACCGGGACAGCGGAAAAATCGAACACAAACTTTTCAAAGATATACTGGATTATTTCGACGAAGGGGATGTCATGGTACTTAATGATACCAAAGTATTTCCCGCTCGATTGATAGGTAAGAAAGAAAAAACAGGTGCCCAGATTGAAGTTTTCCTCTTGAGAGAACTTAATGCCAAGCAAAAACTATGGGACGTACTTGTTGAACCAGCCAGAAAAATCCGTGTTGGCAACAAACTGTTCTTTGGTGAAAATGACCTGATCGCAGAAGTTGTGGACAATACCACCTCCAGAGGTAGAACCATTCGTTTTCTCTTCGACGGAGAAAACGAGGAATTACACGATCTAATTGATAAACTCGGTAAAACGCCTATCCCCCCCTATATACAGGATAAGAGAGAAGTAACCGAACAAGATAGAGATGACTACCAGACAGTCTATGCTAGGAACGTAGGGGCTGTTGCTGCTCCTACAGCTGGTCTACACTTTACCAAGCAGCTTCTTAAGCGTTTTGAGCTGAAAGGGATTGAAGAAACTTTCGTAACCCTCCACATTGGGATTGGTACGTTCAATCCAGTAGAGGTAGAAGACCTTTCTAAGCATCGTATGGACTCGGAGTACTTCGTGATTCCAGATCGTACGAGAGACATGGTAAACGACGCAAAAAAGCAGAAGCGTCGCGTACTGGCAGTAGGTAATTCAGTGATGCGCTCACTTGAATCTGCTGTATCTGCCAGCGGAATGCTAAACCCAGCAGAAGGTTGGACAGATAGGTTTATCTATCCACCATTCGACTTCAAAATTGCCAATACCTTCCTCACCAACCTTCACAGACCCAAGTCTACCTTGTTGATGATGTCAGCAGCATTCATGGGTTATGAGTTTATGATGGAAGCCTATCAAGAGGCACTTAAGGAGAAATATAACTTCTATTCATTCGGCGATGCCATGCTGATCGTCTGATAGAAGATTTTGTATATGACATTGATGGACAGGCTGAGTATTTTGGCCTGTCCATTTATTTTTGCCCATATGATTCCAACTGCCATCATCGTTGCCGGAGGCTCCGGGAAGAGAATGAAAATATCCACACCTAAGCAATTCCTATTGCTGGATGGTGTACCCATTCTGGTGCATACTGTTAGGCGCTTTCTAAACTGGCATCAAGAACTACAACTGGCCCTTGTGCTGCCAGAAGCGCATTTTCCGACCTGGAAAGAAATGGCAATTCAACATTTAAATCCAGTTGACCAAGAGCGGATTTTGTTATGCAAAGGGGGAAGTTCCAGAACAGCCTCTGTATGGGCTGGTATATCAGCCTTAGTTGAAAAAGAAGGCACTGAAAATGCGTTAGTAGCGATTCATGATGGGGTGAGGCCCTTCATTTCTGATCAGATCATGAAAAGTGCTTTTGAGATGGCTGCGGAAAAGGGAGCTTGTGTGGTATGTGTACCCGTGAAAGCATCACTTCGAAAGAAGGAAGGGCATGGTTCTGTAGCAGTTGACCGTTCTGCTTACTTTGAAGTGCAAACGCCACAGGTTTTTCACTTAAAAAAAATTGAGGAAGCTTTTTTACAAAGAAAGCACGACTCCTTTACTGACGATGCAAGTTTGTATCAAGACATGGGAGGAGAAGTAAGTATATGTGAGGGAAGCTATGATAATATCAAAATAACTACCCCCGAAGACCTTGCGGTGGGCTTGGATATTCTGAGGAGGTTGGAAGGATGACGAACTTATCTTTTGACCAGTTTGATGATTTCCTTGAAGGAAGGGTAAGCTGTTTCTACATAATAGTGTCCTGCTTGCCAAGAAGAAATGTCCCAGTTGAAGATGTTTTTTCCAGAAGTCATTTCCACCTTTTCCTTTAAGACTACTTCACCCTTTTGATTTTTTACCTGTATTTTGAGTTCACCTGCGGCAGGAAATGGGAAAAAACAATGCAGTTGATCCATCCTAAAATCAACCCTCATGGGAAGTTCAGGGGGAAGGTTTAGTTGATGCAGTTCTATTGCCTGGGCTGAGTCAATACTAGCCTCATCAACCTCCTTGTAGTCTTTCCTTAGCCGGTATAGCTGTCCTTTCTCTCCTCTTAAATCAATGAACATATAGTTCTCAGCATTAAAGGGATCCCCTTTAGGAACCATTTTGCCAATTTGAACCCAACTTGAATCCCCTTTCTTCTCAATATAGAATGCCTGTAAATCTGCAGAATTGACAGCCTTCCAATTCAGAAAGACTTTTCCTTCGTGATAGGTAGATTGGAAATTACGTTGATCGGGTATCTCTGACCCAAACAACAACAGCCCGAAGCAAATGGAAAGAATTGTTTTCATGGAGAGCAAAATGTAGAGCTTTTACAAAGGTAATTATGTTTTATTTATCAAATATTTTCATTTTTACAATAATATTACATTTGGATAAAAAAGAGTTCTTAAGAATTCCTTTCTTAGCATTATGAATCATAATGCAAAAGAAGACCCTCAATCCCTATCCCTTCCCATTCTGGATGCTTGGGAAAGGCACAATAGAATTCTCCTTTATCTGATAGATTACTTGCCAGAGAATGGTCTTGATCTAGCATTTGGAGAAAAGGGGAAGAGAATCGGATCCCATTTTGCTCATATCCACACAGTAAGGAGAATGTGGTTACAGGCCTCTGCCCCTGAGCTGTGGGAGCAGACTTACGCCATAGACAATAAGCAGCTGAATTACCGACCTTATATAAAGGAAGCACTTAATTCTTCTTCTGCTGCCATATGCGAGTTGCTCAGGATGGCCTTGGAGAATGATAGAATCAAGGGATTCAAACTCGGTCCAGAGAACTTCTTTGCCTATTTGCTTTCTCACGAATCACATCATCAGGGCCAAATCATAATGACCTTGAGGTTGGTAGGGGTGGAATTAGCAGAAGAAATTGCTTTTGGATTATGGGATTGGGGAAAAAGATAAACTTTACCAAGGGTTTAGATGCTTCCCTTAGATCAATAATTGCTGAAGCTCTTCGTCAATTTTTAGACCCGCTTCATAGGGATGTGCACTAGTCTGATACAGGGCTAGCATATCAAACTCTCCTCCATATACCTCCATTTTTGCCTGAGGGTCTGCCCCATATTTTAGCAGGGTTTTGATACCTTCCATGAGATTGGATGGTACAACTTGCCTCCATATCTCAACCCCATTGGAACCACAGTAGTGGAGTAATTTGGCTTGGTGACCATAAAGAGATGATTGGGAGGTAAGAAAAGGATAGGTCGCCAGCATCATCTCCAACTCAGCTAATTTTCCTTCCAACAAAAAATCTAGCGCTCTTTCAAAGGCAAAATCTTCCTCCTTGAAGGAAATGTCAGGGATGGATTGTGAAAAACCATATTCACAGGAGATGCAGCGAAATAATTCTGCCTTTGGGAGCTTGGCAGCGAAAATCTCTTCGGGGGATTTGCCTAAGTAGTCAGGATGATAATTCGATATTTCTGAGGCTGCAGCGGGGAGGAGTTGTTGATATCCATGTTCGAGGCAATGCGCAAATGCGGTCAAACGATCCGACATGCTGGAAAATTGATCCAAATGATGAATAACGGGGGCATGTAAATCTCTGACTTGTTTGACTATTTCATGGATGTACATAAGCGAGAGCTTTCTTAAGCCAACGGCAGATCGAAGGTAAATGTTGTTCCTAGGCTTTCCTCAGACTCAAGGGAAATATGGCCTCCATAGTAATCTACAATTTTCTTACAGGTTGCGAGCCCTATGCCGGAACTGTCCACTTCAGGATTGGTATTGAATGTTTTGAACAGCTCAAAAGCTTCTGAAATTCTATGAGAAGGGATACCAATTCCTCTATCCTGAAAGCGGATGGTTACGCGTCCATTAGCCGTTTCTTTGTGCGTAATAGTGATGTGTGCTCTTTCCCCCGGAGCAACATATTTGATGCTATTTGAATACAGGTTTTGGAAAAGCAAATTCAGAAGGGAAAAGTGTCCCTTGATCATGGGGATGGGAGCTTGAATTTCGATCAGGCTTCTGTTTTGCTCAATACTTTCTTCTAGTTGATTTTGGACAGATCCATAGACATCTCCTAGGTTGATTGGCTTGGGTGCAGGTAGGTCTTGGTCGAGTTTAGAGAATTCAAGTAGTTCTACGATGAGTGAATTAAGGGTTACTACATTGTTTTTGATGTGAGACCAACTGGTACTTTCGGGATCGGACCATTTGAATTTGTTTTCGCTAGCGAGTTTGTCGAGGTGGTAATTTACTTGTCTAAGGGGGGCTCTCATGTCATGTGCAGCTACACTAGCGAAATTTTCAAGGTAGGCGATGACCGATTTTTGTTGGGAGTGTGCCTTGTCTAGCATGGCATGGGAATGGGAAAGCTCAACATTTTGAAAGTGGAGCTCAGCAGTCAGTTTCTCAAGCTGTTTTTGTCTGCTACGGTTATTGCCTAGTTGAAAGAGTAAGATGATACTCATAAGACCGAATATTCCAACTATCCCGAGCATAGTTTGGAAACGATGCTCGCTTGTCGTGTATCCTTGGTTGATTCTTTGTTGGAGAGTAGCAAGTTTATATTCGAGTCTTTTGTTGTCTTCTTTAAGTTTTTTGAGTTCGGATTGGGTGGTTTGAGGATCTTGAGAATAGTCTGTTCCAGGCAAAGATTTTACGGCTTTACCTTGAGCAGTAGAAATAGGGATACAAAGGACGAAACAAGATAAAAAGAGACACAGGTACCTTAGGGGGGAGTACTGTTCCATGCAATGAATTTAGGTTTTCATGAGGATAGTGCATACGTGAGTGATACCAGGGAATGATTCGAAATTAGAATAAAATGTATAAAAAAAAAAGCGAAAGCTGTAATATTGGGCCAGCTTAGATAAAAGTATGTATCTGATTATAAAGGGGCTATGTATATTTCGGCCTTGGAAGGGATTTAAATCGTTTTCGGTTTTGAAAGGGTAAGAATTGATTTTTCCCGAAATGAGCAATTTTTCCAAAATGAGAGAGTATCCAATCTAATTGCTAGATTGCGATGATATTGACGAAACCAAGGTTCAAATGCTCAGAGAAATACTGACTTTGCTCAAGAAAGAGTTGATGATGGAGTGGAAGCAGAAATATGCTTTCAATGGACTTATTATGTATGTCCTGTGTATGGTGGTGGTGATTTCTCTGGCCTTTGTGAATAAATTGAATCCTTTGACATGGAACATCATCTACTGGATTATTATGCTTTTTGTCGCCATTAATTCGGTAGCCAAGAGTTTTTTATCCGAAAGCACAGGCCAGAGCCTTTATCTTTATTCGGTTGTTAGCCCAACCTCTTTGATCATATCCAAGTTGATCTACAACTCATTGCTCCTCGTCATAGTGGCCATGGTGGCCCTGTTGAGTTATTCGTTTCTGAGCGAAGTACAGGTAGCCAATGTCCCTTTGATGCTAGGTATTGTTAGTCTGGGAAGTATGGCCCTAAGTGCTAATCTTACCTTGGTAACCGCCATTGCCGCCAAAGCAGCCAATAGAGGTACTTTAATGGCCGTTCTCAGCTTTCCGCTTATGGTTCCCGTCTTATTGGTGTTGATCAGGCTATCTAATTATGCTGTGCAGGGCTTGGAAGGAAATTTCTCTTATGATAGCCTAGGACTATTGTTAGGGATTACCTTTACTATGTCTGCCTTATCGGTGATTTTGTTCCCCTTTGTATGGAGGGATTAATTTCCTTTAAAATGGGGATGCAAAAGAGCGTGTTTTTACAGAAAATAAAAGGCCAATCAGGATAATAGGGTGATAGAAATCAACTATATCTTTCGTTGAAAATCTTTAGATTTGTAGGACTAAATCAGCCCTTTAGCAGAATTTTATCAACAAACAGCCTAAAGAATAGTTAAAGCGCTATATGAAGAAATATTGGAACATTGGGTACAAACTTGCTGGGATAGGAATAGTGCTTTATGTCATCATTTATGGACTGCAAGTAAAGATGCCCTTCAACCCTATTTGGGGACAATCCTCAAGGAACTTGTTCCTTCATGTGCCAATGTGGTTCAGTGAGGTAGTGGTGATGACTATTTCGGTGGTTTGGAGTGTGATTCTGTTGAGGAAACTTGATCCTGACAGAGAAAGAAAAGGGAATCCTATGTTGGATGATGCGAAGGCTAGATCAGCTGCAGAAGTCGGTATCATCTTCAACATCATTGGATTGATTACGGGGATTTTGTGGTCTCGAGTTACTTGGGGAGAGAATATTCCTTCTAGCGAATTCTCTGCCTGGTGGGTCTGGGATCCCATTCAGGTAAGTGCTTTACTCTCCCTATTGATTTATCTTGGATATTTCCTGCTGAGATCTTCCTTTTCCGAGCCTGAGCAAAGAGCTAGGATAGCGGCGGTTTACAATATATTTGCTTATGCTACCCTCATTCCATTATTCTTCATACTGCCAAGAATGCTTCCTGGACTTCATCCAACAGCAGAACAGAAAATGGTGAAGTATGATGGATCTTCCTACCAGCTTTTATTGATTGCTATTTTGGGTTTTTCACTCATAGCTACTTGGATATGGGAGTTGAGAAGTAGGTATGCAGTGTTAGAAGAAAGAATACAGGAACATGAAGCTGAGCAGGACTATGTATCTCAATCATCAGTTTCGTAGTTAGAGAACTTTATGACATATATGATACCCATATTTACCCTCCTTCAAGACCATCAGAAGTCTTTCCTCTTCGCCAGTGAGAAAATCAATACAGTAATGACTGTTGCGTTGGTGATTTTTGGAGGCTTGCTTGCTTACATGATCTTTTCTGGGATTAAAGTGGGCAGACTAGAGAAAAAAATGGATGAGTTAGAGAATAACGCCTAATTCCTTTAAACAATGAAAACAAAACAAATCATCATTCTTGTCGCTTTGGCGATTTTTGTTGTAGGTATCGGCCTTGCTTTCTCCGGTAACAGTAGTGTTTACACTACCTTCGACCAAGCCAAAAAATTAGACAAGCAAGTCCATATAGTTGGGACTTGGGTCAATCGAGATCAATCCTCTTATGATGTCAATCAGGACCTGTTCCAGTTTTATTTGCAGGATACCCTCAACCAAGTCCAAAGGGTCAAATACTACGATCCGAAGCCTACCAACTTTGAAACGGCAGAAAAGGTGGTGGTAATTGGAGGCTACAAGAATGATAGCTTTGTGGCTGACAAGATCATCATGAAGTGCCCATCTAAGTTTGAGGCAACTGAAATCCAGCCTGAGAAGGCATCTACTTACTAATCACACATTTATCTTCCTAAGGGAAGAAGGGAACACATATAAAGGGAAGAACGCATGTTTGAATTTACAGGAGGGAAAATCGGTGAGATGATGGTTTCCCTTGCATTTGCTTCGGCTCTTGTATCGATGATCAGTTTTCTGATCGCTGACCTCAGAGAGGGACAGGAAAGAAAGAGCTGGGAGAAAATGGGCTTAGCAGGCTTTATGACCCACACAGTAAGTGTTGTAGGGATTATTGCTACCCTTTTTGCGCTTATCTACAATCATCAATACGAATACCATTATGTATGGGCTCATTCATCGAATGAGCTTCCTGTCTATTATATGATTTCCTGTTTTTGGGAAGGGCAAGAAGGTAGTTTCTTGTTATGGTGCTTTTGGCATGTAGTCTTGGGAAGCATATTGCTTTTTAGCAAGGCTGAATGGAGAAATTCAGTTATGGCCATCATAGCCTCTATTAACCTGATTCTCTCATCCATGCTTCTGGGGGTCTATATGAATAGTTCCTGGGTGATGGGCGTTTATTTGGTGTTAACCCTGCTGCCAGGGATTTACTTCCTTTATCACTTCTTTCAGTCCAAAGATCCGCTTCCTTTTCAAGGGAATTTTCATCTGGCATCTGCCATCGTAGCTGGGGGATTTTTGCTCATGCTATTTAGAGGACAATTGGGATATAATATCTCTCTCATTCCAGGTTCGCGTGAATTTAGCTTGGCGGGGCTTGGATTTTGGTTTTACCTGATCGCGATGATTGGCTATACCGTGTTCTATGGATTTTACGTTCGTGAATCCATGCAGAGCAAAGAGAATCAGTTTTGGTCTTTGGTAGGTGGGGCGGTACTTGCAGCTGTAGGCTTATTTGCAGTCTTTTTTGAGCCTGAAACTTGGAAATTGGGTTCTACGCCCTTTATGTCTTTGAGAGCGGCCTTCCCAGACGATGGGGTATGGGCTCGTGAAGGAGAAAACTTTGTCCCAGAAAACGGTACGGGCTTGAATCCTCTTCTTCAAAACTATTGGATGGTGATTCACCCACCGACTTTATTCCTTGGTTTTGCCTCAACTACCATCCCTTTTGCCTTCGTCATGTCTGGCCTGATACGCCGTAAGTATACCGAATGGTTGAAGCCAGCTATGCCTTGGATGACCTTCTCTGTTATGATCCTTGGAATAGGAATTATCATGGGTGGGTATTGGGCGTATGAAACCCTGAACTTTGGGGGGTATTGGAACTGGGACCCCGTTGAAAACTCCTCCTTTGTACCTTGGTTATGTGGCGTAGCCTCTCTTCATGCTATGCTCATTTATAGAAGAACAAAGACCTATCTCAAAATGACCATGTGGCTGATTTTGGGAACTTTTCTGCTGGTTTTGTATTCGACCTTCTTGACACGTTCCGGTGTTTTAGGAGAAACTTCTGTACATACCTTTACCGACCTTGGTTTGTCGGGGCAGCTTCTGGTACTGATGGGGCTCTATACAGCTTTTGTAGCTGTCATGATGTTGTTTAGAGGAAAAGAGATTCCTGAAAAATCAGATGAGTCTAGAGTTTGGACAGCTGAATTCTGGCTATTCATAGGCGTCCTGGTATTTATGTTCTCCGCCTTATTGATTACCGCTGCCACATCCTTGCCTGTCTTCAACCAAATCTTTGGGACAAATTTAGCCCCCCCTGTGAACGTACAATTATTCTATTATCAATGGAATGTTTGGTTTGCCATTGGATTTGGGGTAGCCTCGGGTATCGCACAGTTCCTCTGGTGGAAACGCATGAAAGGGAAAGAAATCGGGGATGCCCTCTTCAGACCCTTCTTGATTGCAGTACTAACTGGAAGCGCAGTTATGCTGGCTATCTGGTATGCAGACTGGGAATTCGCCTTTGATGAGGAATATGCTTCTTTCATCGATCCAGAGAATACTGGAACCAATATCTTCTCCAAGGCTTGGGCATATATCAATTATGGTATTTTCTCAGTGGCAGATGAATTGCTTCTTTTCTCTGCCTTGTTTTCCTTCTTTGCCAATGCTGATGTCCTGATATCTTTATTGAGAAAGAACAACAAAGGACTAAAGGTCATGGGAGGAACGGTTGTTCATATCGGTTTTGCCTTGATGTTGGTTGGTATGTTATTCTCCTCTGGTTATGACTCCGTTATTTCTAAGAACCTCAGACCCGGAGATCTTGCCCGATTCCCAGAAGAAGAGCGAATTGATAATGTTCTTTTACCAAGGGATAATCCAACCCAAATAATGGGATATGATGTTACCTACATTGGGAAGAAAGAGGCAGAGGCGCCTGTATCCGACTTGGAAATCCTAACTGAAAATATCTTTGAATTCAAATTGGCATTTAGAGATAAATCTGGAGATAGATGGGCCATGAAGTTACCCAGAGGGCCATTCTTAGATATGAAGAAGGAAAGTGCTTCCATTACACATGATCTTGAGCATGAGAAGGACCAAAGAAAGGAGCTATTAGGAGAGGTTGATCTGAACTTGGTCAAAGAAAAACTGGATGAGAATTTGGCTGCTTTTGAACCAGAGCGAATTGATACGCGAATGGAGTTTGGGCTTACATTCTCTAATCGCGGAAATGAAAAGGACGTCTTTACCCTTTTTGCTGAAACCCAGTTAAATGCCACAGAAGGAGGATTGATTCCTCACCCTAGTAGAAAAATTTACTGGAACAAAGATATCTACGTATATACCTCAAGTTTGCCTAACAATGACGCTGCGGAAACGAAGTTTTTCAACCTCAGTATTCAGATAGGAGAAACCAAACAATGGGAGGACTTCACCTTTACGTTGGAGAATCTTACCAATTTGAGTGATCGTCCTGATCTAGCTCAGTACGAAGTGGCTGCTGCTGCGAACCTGAATGTGAGTGCCAAAGGGAAAACATTACAAACTCAACCTATCTTCACGATCAAAGACAATAATCCTGGTATGATTCAGGATGAGATCAAGGAATTTGGGCTGACCTTTGCCTTTGTAGGGATTCAACCAGAGCAAAATCTTGTTCACCTTCAAGGAAGATTCATCAATCCTGATGCAGATTTTGTGATTATCAAGGCCATTCAAAAGCCCTTTATCAACCTCCTGTGGCTAGGAACTTTTATTCTTACCATTGGCTTCCTGATATCGATTTACAGAAGAATACAGGAAAACAAAGCAACTTCTAACAAGTCAAAAGCATAAAAAAATGGATTCCCAACAGGAATCCATCTAAGATAAGATTTATAGATAGAGGTATCCACTGGGTATCTCTATTTATATGTTAGTACCTCTTGTCTGTCGCGATTTACCTCTAAATGAAGGACATCTGGTCTTGAATAATGGCCAGAAGGATCAAAGTTTTGCCTCTCTCTTAAAATTTGGAGAAAATCTAATTTGGCTACAAATACTCCTTCCTTTTCTGCTTGTGGTTCAATGATCCAACTGCCATCAGGGGCTGCAATACAAGAACCACCATTAGCCATCCATTCAGGAGCAGCTTCTCTCCACAATTCATGATGTGGCATATCATTGGGGATGTCTGACTTACGCATAAGCCCTGAAACGGAGATAACAAAGGATCTGCTTTCTTGCGCAATGAAACGTGTGATGTCAACGGTATTTCTCACATTTCCAGGCCAAACGGCTACATGTAGATTTTCTCCCATTCCGTAAAGGGCAGTTCGGGGCATGGGCATCCAATTTTCCCAACAATTCAGGCCTCCTACAGTAAAGGGGCCTAAAGGATGTACCCTCAATCCATTTCCATCACCCGTAGACCAAACGAGCCGCTCCTCATAGGTAGGCATGAGCTTGCGGTGAACGGATTGAATAATGCCTTGCTGGTCGATGTATACCAAGCTACAATAAAGAGAGTGATGCCCTCTTCCCTCAGGTCGCTCCATGGTCCCAAGGTAAATGGCGATGTTTTTTTGAGCAGCTAATTGGCATAGCTTATTGAGGTCTCCTTTTTCTATACAGACTCCTTCAGATAAATATTTGGCATAAAGGTCCTTTTGTCGATCTGAATTAAATCGAGCTCCCTCAGTCCATTCGACCCAAAAAGGATAAGCAGGAACAAGAGCCTCTCCAAAAACGGCAAGTTCGCAGCCTTGTTCAGCAGCCTTGTTCACATACTCCTCCACCTTTTGTAGGCTAGCTTCTTTTTGAAGGAAAACGGAGGCCATTTGGCAAAGGCCTACCGTAAGGGTTTGTTGGTCCATTGTAGAATAGCATTATTTGAAACAACAATCTATTCATTTTCCATGGAGCTCTCCTGCTTTTTTGGTTGAATGTCGTCTGAAATAGTAAAATAGAAGGTACTGCCTTCACCTGAAGCAGATTCTACCCAAATATCTCCTTCATGGAGAATGGCGATTTTTTGGCAATTAGCCAGGCCAATGCCGTGTCCCGCATAAGGTGTTTTGGGTTCTGATCGCTTAAAAATGTGGAAGATTTCTTGTTGATCTTCTTTGGGTATTCCTATGCCATTGTCCTTTACCCAGAACCTCCATTTATCTGTAAAGCGATCTACTCCCACCTCGATAATTGGGGCTGTATGCTCTTTTTGGAATTTCAAGGCATTGGAGATCAGGTTTTGGAACATGATCAATAATTCACTGCGGTATCCTACGAGCATTGGTAATTGGTGCAGAATGAGTTCGGCTTTTTTCTCTTTGATTTCGGCCAGCAACATCAATTTGGTTTCCAAAACGACTTCATTCATGTTGACCATTTCAGGTATACTGCTATTGCCCAGACTCGAATAGGTAAGCAAGTCTTCCAATAAGCGCTGAATACCTGATACATTGTCTGAAAGGAAATGTAGAATGGCCTTACCCTTGGTGTCCAGCTTATTAGAATAATCATTTCGAAGGATTTCAACGAAATGGTTGATGGTTTTGAGTGGGGATTTTAGATCGTGAGAAGCGAAGTAGTTGAATTGTTTGAGCTTCTCATTTTGGGATTCAAGTTTGGCGGCTTTGGCTTCCATTTTTAGGAGGTCTTTTTCCTTTGTGACATCCCAGGCCACCCCTCTAATCATGTAGGCTCGCCCATGTTGATCCCTAAAATATTTGCTTCGAAACGAGATCCATCGTACTTGTAAATCATTTTTCCTGATAATCCTATACGTCCCCTTGTAGATATCAAGTTCCTTGATCGCATAGGCAAATTCATTGATCGCTCTTTCTTTGTCGTCAGGATGAATCATGGCAACATAATCCTCCGCTTTGCCAGAGAAAAAGGTAAAGTCCATCCCAAATATCTTGTGCAATCTATTGTCCCAATGGAAGCCATCCTCCGCATTCAAATCCCATTCGAAGCTTCCCATAATCGCGGCATCTAACCCCATGCCTACAATTTCTGCCTTCTTTTGTTGTAATTCATTCTGCTTCTTCTGGGCTGTAATATCTGCTGAGACAATAGATACTCCAGTAAGCATATTTCTAGAAAGCATAGGACTCATGGTACACTGATAGTAAATGGGCTCTCCAGATAAGTCTGGCATGCTAATTTCATAGGAGACCGGTTTGGGATCGATCTTCATTTCCTCGATGTAGTTCTTGGTTAATTGAGCGACGTCCTCAGGAATCCAGTCAAACACAGATGTACCTATATAATCGTCAAGGCTTAAACCATCTACTAGTCTGTTGGCGTATAGGATTTTGCCATGAAGGTCAATGACATTGATAAAGGCAGAAGTGCCCTGGAAAACCGATTTTATAAGGGCTTCAGCTTTCTTTTCTGGTGTATGGTTTCTAAATAAACCACAAACCAGTTCCCTCCCTCCAATTTTGACGGTTTTAGCCGAAACTTCCCCTTCAAGTAACTCTCCACTCTTGGTCAGAAACTGTGTTTCCATATGTAATTCTCCAGTTTCTATCAGGCCCTTTAGGTTGGCATCAAATTCTTCCCTGTTTTGCGAATTGACAGGATGCATTTGGGAAACATTGAGGGTCATAAATTCCTCCTTGGTATATCCTAGTTGCTCATAAGCTACCTTATTGGCATCTAACACATTCCCAGCCAAGTCATGAAGAACTATACCATCTCCAGATTTTTCAAAGATGGTTCTGTACTTCTCTTCACTCTCACGTATGCTCTCCCTTGCTTTTTTCTCCTTTGTAATGTCTCTGATGACTGCTTGGACAGCCTTTTCGCCTCCTACCATAACGATGCGCGACCTGATTTCTGCTTGAAATTCAGTCCCATCTCGTCTTGAAAAAGGGACTTCTGTTTCTATGTGGCCTTTCTCTAATAATTCTGCATATTCATCCTTGAGAGTAACTCTTAGTGTATGAGCGTTGGGATTTTCAAAGAAGATATTCTTTCGGACAATTTCTTCTACCGTCGTGCCGAGTAAGTCAGCTAACTTCTGATTGGCTAGAATGATTTCTCCATCGAGTTTGTGAAGGGCCAATCCATCTCCAGCTTGTTCAAAAAGTGTTCTGTATTGTATTTCAATATCCTGGAAGGCTTGACGAAGCTTGTACTCTTCGGTTATGTCCTGAGCTCGGCCAATGATTTGTTTTGCCCCAGGTCGCTCTATGTGTGGAATGGCAGTATCTGTGCTTCTAAACCACTTATACGAGCCATCCAATTGCTTTAATCGATATTCCGTCTTGCGGGTTAGGCGTTCATTGCTTTGTCCTAATTCCTGAAAATTTTCAACGAGTTGTTGGAGATCTTCAGGATGAATCATACTGAAGTAGTATTCGTTATTGACGGTGGTAAGGTCGACATCTTTACAAGGGTCATTGGGATCCTCAGATTGTTGGGAAAATACGAGCTGTTGACGATCTACATCAAATACATATAAGCTGTCAGGTTGTGCTAGCGCTATGGCCCTGTAGAAATCTCTTTCCTTTTCCAGCTGAGCATCCTCTTCAAGGCACCACTCATTTACCTGAAGCAAGTAGGTTGTTTCCCCCTTTTCTGCCTTTAATCGTTTTACCGTCAAATCCTTCTTTGACTCATTGTCAGTAGATGAATTGATCAGGAGTTGCTTGGATTTACCTTCCCCAATATGTGGAAGAATATCCATCAAGCGATCCAAGCTTACTGGAGGCAAGACTGTAGATAATCTTTTGCCAATGAGTTCATGATCTCCTAGCCCGATACAATCAGGAAATTGGTAGCTATGGGCGAGTACTGTCAGTCGCTCATCAACAATACATATGTCCAGAGGTAAGGAAAGGAGATTGAGTAGTTGTTCTTTCAAACCGTTGAATTTAGGGGCGTTTCATTCGAGCGGTATATTCGTGAGTATGTAGGATTAAAATATGGATAAATAAGCAGACAATAAAACGAAAAGATGGACTTTTGTAGACTTCCACCTAAAATAAAGGGTAAAGAAAGGAAAGATAAGGCAATGCCAGATATCGGATAAGATAAAATGACATATAGGTAGACCTCCCTTTGTTTTTAGGGAGCAGTACAAGGTTGTATATTGGTTTTAATTATTCCTAAAACAGACCTATGCGCTATTACTTGTTTGGATCTTTGATGCTTTTATGGCTTGGGATGTATGCTCAAATCAATCCTGACAGAATTGAGATTGTCAGAGATTCCTTTGGGACTCCCCATATTTTTGCCCCAACCGATGCTGAGGTGGCTTACGGCTTTGCTTGGGCGACGGCGGAGGATGACTTTGAAACCATGCAAATGCAATTGTTAGCTGTGCGAGGGCTAATGGGGCAGGTTCGAGGCAAAGAAGGAGCGTTTTTTGATGTGGCTGTTCATATCCTTGATCCCCATTCAATCGTAGCAGAAAAATTTGATTCTGATATTTCGGCAGATTTTAAGAAGGTACTCAATGGGTATGCTGCAGGTGCCAACGCCTATGCCCAAACATTTCCTAAGAAAGTCCTCCACAAAGACTTGTTCCCTATTGACGCAAAGGACATTGTGAAGGGATACATTGTGGGCTTGGCGCTACTTTCCCATGTAGACAAGTCGCTGACCACGATTCTCAATGAAAAGGTACGAGTCATGCAAAAGGCCGAAAGTAGAGGGTCAAATGCCTTTGCTGTGTCCAACAAGAAGACATCTGATGGTGCTACCTATTTGGCCATTAACTCTCACCAGCCTTTGGAAGGACTAAACTCGTGGTATGAAGCCCATTTGTGTAGCGAAGAGGGATGGAATATTCTGGGGGCAACCTTTGCGGGAGGGGCGTCTATTTTTGTAGGAAGTAATGAATACCTTGGCTGGGGGCATACTGTCAATCATCCTGACCTGGCTGATATTTATGAGCTGAGCATGCACCCTAAAGAAAAGCTTACCTATAAATACGATGGAGAATGGTTAACCCTTGAGCCATATCACACAAAGGCTCGTATCAAGCTTTTCGGTTTTATCCCCATTGGACTGAAACAGAAGTTTTATAAAAGTAAATATGGGGTTACCATGATCACAGATGAAGGTACTTTCGCCTTAAGATTTCCTGCCAATCAAACCGTAAAAGCTGCCGAACAATGGTATAGGATGGATAAGGCCACCAATCTGAGTGAGTTCAAGGAGGCCTTGGCGATGCAGGGAATCGTGTCTACCAATATCGTCTATGCCGATCGAGAGGACAACATTTACTATATCTGTAGTGGGAAATTCCCCGTAAGGGACAAAGGATATAATTGGAAATCTGTTCTTCCTGGTGATACCTCCTCAACCTTATGGAATAGCTATTACCCCTATGACAGTTGTGCTCAGGTTGAAAATCCTCCTTCAGGATATGTGTATAACTGTAACCATACACCCTTTATTTCCTCAGCGGATGGGGATAATCCTGATGCAGGTTCAGTACCCTTTACGATGGGGTATCAACAACCCCACGAATTGACCAATCGAGCCGTTCGATTCAAAGAGTTGATAGGGGCCTTTGACCATAAAAAAATGAGTTGGAAGGATTTTAAGCAAATCAAGTATGATCGTAAATATGCGATCCCCCAAACGGCTTTTCCTAAACTTGGCCAAATCTTCACCCTAAATCCTGAAAAATACCCTACTGTTGCTGACAATCTCCACATGGTACAGACTTGGAATGGCAATACAGAACCGGAGAGTGTGGAAGCATCTCTCTTCATCCTGACCATTTATCGACTCAACAGTACATTGAAAGATAGCGATTCTATGCGTGAGGGGGAGGAATTGACGGAAGAGAAACTTATTGCGGCATTTACTTGGGCACAGGATTATTTGGTCAAGCATTTTGGTTCCAATCGAGTGCCCTTAGGTCAGTTACAATATCACACGAGAGGAGATGTCAAGCTTCCCTATGGAGGTGGGCCTGATGTCTTGGCAGCTGTGGGCTCAAGTTTTCAAGAAGACGGAACCCTTAGACCCGTGGCTGGAGACTCCTATATTCAGTTGGTGAGGTTCACAAAAGAAGGGCCACAAATTGAGAGCATCAATGCTTTTGGAGCCTCGGCCTTGCCTGATAGTCCCCATTACAATGACCAAATGGACCGCTTTGTCCAGAAAGATTTACGAAAAATGAGTCTTAATAAAGAGGAAGTCATGAGAGGCGCACTTAAGGTATATCACCCCAAATAGGCTATTGATCCAATATGGAACATTCATACCATTCCTTGAAGACCACTTTTGTGAAGAATGGGGAAGTCAAGCTTCATGTCAGGTTAGGTGGAAGCGGACCACCCTTAATGTTTCTGCATGGCTTTCCCGATTTTAGTTATTCCTGGCGTCATCAGCTTCCTGCCTTTGTAGGGGATAATCAAGTGATTTTGCCGGATCTAAGGGGGTATCACAAAAGTGATAAACCTAAGGGAGTGAAACAGTATGGCTTATCAACTTTAGCAGCGGATGTAATCGCTATCCTAGACGATTTGGAGATAGAAAAAACCTCTTTGGTGGGGCATGACTGGGGTGGAGGAGTGGCATGGACGACTGCTGCTCTTTATCCTGAAAGAATAGAGCGTCTAATTATCCTGAATATGCCCCATCCTGATGAATTCAGGAAGCAAATTTTTCTTAATCCCAGACAGTTTCTTCGATCCTATTATGCCTTGCTATTCCAGCTTCCTAAGCTTCCTGAATGGTACTTCAGTAAGAATCCCAAGTGGTTTTTCAATACAGTTTTCAAGAAAAGAAGTCTTAAACCTGAAGCCATTACAGAAGAGGATATCAACATCTACATGGCTGCCTATGAAGACCTAGAAACCTGGGAAGCCACCATCAATTATTACAGAGCCTTTTTTCGATATCCCTATCAACCCCGTCCTTTGCCTAAGATAAAAGTCCCTGTTGGATTGGTATGGGGGGAAGGAGACCTGGCACTTGGAAAGGAACTTACTTTCAAAACGGGAGATTACTGTGAAAACTATATGGGGATTCGCTACATAAAAGAGGCGAGTCATTGGCTCCAACATGAATTTCCAGATGAGGTGAATGAGGGAATTCATTATTTTCTCACATGGAAAGAATAGGAATCTCACAAACAAATAGCTTTTTTTTTAGATAGAATAGATAGGCTGCTTGCTTAGTAGGAGAAAGCCTAAATAAATGTTAAAACATCTAAATCAGTGCGATGACCTGCAACTTGTTTGGGCAAGTTGAGTATAGCCAAAAGGTCTTAGAATAAGTTTCATTATCAAAGAGAAAACCTTATGATGACGTGGAAAGATGTATTGCATTACGCTAACAAGGGCAACCTTGAGCCACCCCGTAGAGTTGAAAAGAGTGAAGAGGAGTGGAAAGCGCAATTAACTGATGAGCAATATAGAGTTACTCGTTTGAAAGGAACCGAAAGAGCGTTTAGTTCTGAAATGTGTAGTTTGTTTGAGCCTGGTCTCTACAAATGTGTCTGTTGTGGAACTAAACTTTTTGATTCCAACACAAAATTTGAATCTGGTACAGGATGGCCCTCCTTCACCCAGCCGGTGGAGGACAACGTCATCGCTCATCATATTGACAAATCCTATGGGATGGTACGTATTGAAACCACCTGTAATGTATGCAATGCCCATCTTGGACATGCCTTCCCAGATGGCCCTGCACCAAGTGGTTTGAGATTTTGTATCAATGCTGTTTCACTTGAAAAAGTAGAGAAAGTAGAAGCTGCTTAAGAATTGATGTATAGGTATTAACTGCCTTGTTCCCTCAACATTCTTTCGTTGGGGGAACTTTTTTTATTGGGTATAGCTATTTTTTTCCATATTAATTCTTGAAAGCTTAGAGACTACTAAAGATCAAGTTCAATTCAAACCCTTGTGAATCATCCATCTGCCTTGCATTCGTCATCTATGAAATATCTTTTGACTTCTATCTTATCTCTGTTCTTAGTTTGGAGCTGTAAGCCAATGGGCGCTCTGCAGACGTATGGAAAGCAATATCAAGCCAATCAAGACTATGCAAGTCTGAAGCAGGTAGTAGACAAACTCCCTGAAGGGGCAACTAAGAAAGATATCATTTCCATACTGGGTGAGCCTATAGACATGGGATTTGATCTTAGGTATTTACTGGATTCTACGGGCCAAAATGGCTGTGTCGTAGGAGCGGTATTTCATTATGATGAAAAGGGTGTCATTGATCAGAAGTGGCTGGACGAGATTTGCGAATAATGAATGATATGAAAAAGGTACTGCTATTTCTTGGGTTGTCCTGTATGTTCTTTGGGGCCATTGGACAACAGGTATATCTTATTTCATTTGACGAAAAAGAGCAGGAATTTGATCCTTACGCTTGGTTTGATCCACATGCGATTCAACGAAAATTAAACAAGGGACTTCCCATTTTCGATGAAAAAGATCTTCCCATCAAGCCTTCTTACCTAGCTAAGATCAGCCAGAAGGTACATAACCTCAGGCATTCTTTGCGTTGGTTCAATGCTGTTTCAGTAGAAGCTTATCCAGAGCAATTGGAAGAAATTGCTGCCTATAATTGGGTAATCGGAATTGAAGAATTATGCCCTAGTTTAATTCCTGCCTCCATTCAGTCCCCCTTTGAGGTACGTGATGATACCCTGCTTCAGATGGTCCGTCAACAATTGGAGCTAGACAGCTTGGCGGCAGCAGGATTGAGCGGAAAAGGGGTAAGAATGGCTATTTTTGATGTGGGATTTAAGGAACTACCCTCTCATCCCTCCACTCGACATCTGTGGAAAGAGGGGCAGATTATTCGGACAAAGGATTTTTATCAAGCGGATTCTGGGGTATATCATCATGACATGCATGGTACGCAAGTGCTCGCTTGTGTGGCAGGAAGGTACAAAGGGCGGGAGCTCGGAGCTGGTCGTGATGTAAAATTTATGCTGGCACGTACAGAACACAAGATTAAGGAAAAGCCAATAGAAGAGGATCATTGGTTGGCTGCCATGCAATGGGCTGATCGACATGGTGCAGACATTATCCAGTCTTCCTTGGGATATACGGACAAGCGGTATACCTATGAAGAAATGGATGGCAGAAGTACCTTGGTTAGCCGTGCTGCAAAGATGGCAGCTGATAAGGGAATACTGGTTATTGTTTCCAATGGAAATGAAGGGGCAGATAAATGGAGATATTTAGGTGCACCAGCTGATGTGCCTGAGGTTCTTTCTGTAGGATCATCCTTCCCTTTTCTAAAAAGAAAAATGCCCTATTCATCTTATGGACCTAATGCCATGAAACAAACCAAGCCAGATGTGGTAGCCCCCGGTTTTGTAATTGGACCAGGCAAAAGGGGAACATATGACGAAATAGCAGGTACTTCTTTTGCTACCCCTTTGGTAGCAGGGATGGCGGCCTGTTTACTGGAAAAGAATCCTAGTCTCCGTCCCAATGAGGTGATTGATATGTTTCATCAGTTGGGGCATTTGTATCCTTATTATGATTATGCCATGGGGTATGGTGTGCCTCAAGCTACGCGAATGTTGACAAAACATGTCCTAGTTGATACCCTTTCTGCCTTTTCTATTGAGCACAAGGGAGATACGCTCTTTTTATATCCCAGTCAGGATATGATAGAAGACAGCTTGCAATATCCCTTTGGAGTGCCATTCCACATTCATGTAGAGGACTCAACGGGTTTTCTTACGCTCTATTCCACCAGTGTGATTGAGAAGGAAAGCCCCAGTGCTGGCTTGATTAAGATTCCTAGAGACTATGGGTTGAAGGGAATGCTCAGGATCTGGTTTGGGGGTGATCTTTTTGAGGAGAAATGGGATTAATTCCAAAGATGGCGGTTTCCATCAATTTGTCATGTCATACAGCCGCTTCGCAACAATTTTGTCTCGGAGATTAAGGCGTTGTTCTAGTTGACGTTCTACCATTTCCAATTCCTTTTTCAGCTTCAGAATTTCCTGATTTTTATTGTAGTCCGTTCGAGATGACAGGCTTTGGAGGGTCAATCGCAAGGAATTGGCTTCGGAGGCTTTTTGCATCATCGACAGGTCAAACAGTTCATAGATCACCGTCATCATTCTAGCCTTTAATGCCTCTCTGCTTGGATTTCTAGCCGATTGGTAGCGTTCCAATAATTGTGAAAGCTCAGCTTCTTTCTCAACCTGCTTTTGATTGAGTTCCAAGGCCGAATACCCACCCATATCGGAAGCGGATCGGCTTCTCGGGGAGTCGACTCGTTGGGCAAAAGACACAGATAAAGAAAGCAACAAGGAGATGAAAATAAGAACTCTTTGCATAGCTGTGAGCTACAAAATTTATCAAAGGAATATCCTAAAGTTGATTCTTCCAAGTCAGAAATTACGAAAAGCTTAAGAGGCTGCCTCAAGTATTCAATTTCCTACATGAATGATTGCCGTAAGTATTCAAAATGTAGGCCATTTTTGTGCTGATAGGAAAAAAACGCCATTTAATCTCAATGGGTGTTTAAAATAACTTAACACAAAAGCCTCTCTCTTAACAATAAGTTAAAAACTCCGATAGCCTTCCTTTAAACCTGCTAACGATTTTTACGCCGTTTAAGGTCAATGACCTTTCAAGTTTCGAAACTAACTCTACCAACTAACTGTATGAACCAAATCAAACACTGGATCTTAGGTGCTGTTTTGATGTTCGCATGCCTTTTTACGGCTCATGCTCAAAATGCCACCTTAAGAGGAAAAATCACCGATGGAAGCACTGGTGAAGTCCTGGTAGGTGCTACCATTCAGCTGCAAACCATGGAAGGCCAAATCCGTGGAGGAGCTTTTTCCGATATCGAAGGAACGTATACTGTCCAACCTAAAGTACCAGCAGGTCAATATAGACTGGTGATTAGCTTCATCGGTTATCTAGCAGATACGATAGATTTAACGGCTACAGCGGGTCAAGTCGTGTACAACGAGACACTTTTATTTGAAGAGCAGGTAACGACAGGAGAAGTTATCATTACTGCCAGGAAAACAGAAGCCAAGTCAGCTGTCGCTTTCCAGAAAAAGCAGCAGAATTCAGTCAACGCTATTGATGGTGTAACTTTTGACCTGATCCAAAGGACAGGTGATGCCAACGTAGCAGCGGTGACTGCCAGAGTAGTAGGTGTTACTGTAGAAGAAGGAAAGTACGTTTCTGTTCGTGGATTGGGAGACCGTTACTCCTTAACTATGCTGAACGGAGCTATTCTTCCTGGTCTTGATCCTAATAAGAATACGGTACAGATGGACATCTTTCCATCTAACCTAATTGACAACGTAACTGTATTCAAAAACTTTACCCCTGATCTTCCAGCCAACTTTACAGGGGGTGTGGTTGATATCAGAACCAAAGACTTCCCTACCTCTTTCACTCTTGAAGTAAGAGGGAGCTTGGGGTACAATACACAGGCCTCTTTGTTGGATAACTTTGTAGGGGAAAACTTACAGGATGGTGAAAACCTTGCAGGTCTGAGCGACAGCAGAAGCCTTCCTTCCTTTATTTCTGAGGACCTCAATGGTGCGCTACCCACCCTTCCAAGAACCAAAGCACAGCTTTTGTTGAGAGGAGACCAGTTAGAAACTGCTTCACGTTCCTTTACTTCTCCCTTAGAGCCGACCTTTAGAAATACTGGCTTGAACCAGAATTATAACATTTCCATCGGTAACCAACATGATATCGGAAAGAAAGGTGGTTCATTCGGTTACATCGCCAGTGTTTCGTACAGAAGAAACTTCAGCGCATTTACAGATGGAATCAGAAAGCTCTATCGCCAGTTGAGCCCCGGTGCAACCATTCTTTCTGCACAGGCCAGCTTTACGGGAGACAGATCAGAGGATGAGACTCTTTTGGGAGGCTTGGTAAAGCTTTCTTATAAGCCAGTTCCTAATCATAAGTTCTCTGTCAATTTGATGAGAAACCAGAGTGGAAACGCTTATGGAGAGGTATTCGAAGGACCATTTGTTACTTCAGGTGCCAACATTACCCTTCAAACGAGAACCTCAGGCTATATCCAAAGAATTGTAAATATCTATCAGGGTCAAGGTGAGCACGCTTTTGGGCCTAAGGATAATCCTGACGCTATCAAAGCTGACTGGATTGTTTCAAGATCTGTTGCTGAGCAAAATGAGCCCGATTTAAGATTCTTTGCTAACGAAATCGATGGGAATGAATTCGACATCAACGATGGTAACGGGTATTCGAACCCACTTAGGTTTTACCGTTTCCTAAACGATGATAACCTTGATGCCAGAGTAAATATTCAGTTTGAACTTCCTGGTATCAACACGACAAACAAGAGTTTGTTAAAAGTTGGTGGAGCCATCACGCAGAAAAACAGATCCTTTACCGAGACTAGATATGAGTTAAACAAAGGTGATGATGCTGCTTCTTTCCAGGGATCTTTGGCAGAATACCTAGCTGATCAGAACCTATACTCAGTAGACATCATCAATGATGGGAATGATTTCGAAAACTTATTTGAAGGTCTTTACTACTCTGAAGAAACACTAGGGGGGAACATTTTCTCTGGTACAGACAATGTAAACGCCCTTTATGGTATGATTACCCTTCCCATCGGAAACAGGTTTAAAATCATTACCGGTGCACGTTATGAGTCAACTGACATTGCTATCACACCGGAGGACAGCACAATCTATGAAGACATCATCAATGTAGATTCTACTGCTACGCCAGGTCAATTAGACCTTGATGATATTCTTCCTGCCTTGAACTTGATCTTTACGCCGGTTGAAAACATGAATATTCGTGCAGGTTACTCAAGGACTTTGGCTAGACCTTCTCTTCTTGAGATTGCACCTTTCATCCGTACGCCATACATCGGTGGTCCTGATGTAGTAGGAAACGGTAACTTACAGCGTACCTTGATTGACAACATTGACCTTCGTTGGGAATGGTTCTTTACCTTCAGCGAGAAAGTGGCTGTTAGTGTCTTTTACAAGAACTTCACGAATCCCATCGGTCTAGCGGCTGACTTCTCTACGCAGAACCTTCGTTTCCGCTACATTAACAGAGATACAGCCAATGTATTCGGTACTGAGATCGAAGTGAAGAAGAACTTTGGATTCATTGATGAGAGACTAGAGAAGCTTCAGCTTGGTTTCAATGCTTCCTTCATTCGTTCTGAGCAGACTTTGAACGACCAGGAGAGAAGAATCAGATTGGAATTTGACCCGAACGCATTGACCACAGTACCGCTATTTGGTCAGTCTCCTTATGTATTCAATGCTGAGCTGGCATACATCGATATGGGGGATGATGATTCCGGTATACAGGCCAGTTTGAGTTATAATGTATTTGGACCACGTCTATTCTCATTTGGTGGAGTAGCCCCAGATATTTTTGAGCAGCCAAGACCTTCTCTAAACTTCTCCATTTCTAAGAGATTTGGAAAAATGGTGAATGTCAGGTTGAGAGCGAACAACATCCTGAACCCGAAATATCAGTTTACGCAGACCTTCCTGGACACAGATTATATTTTCAGGGAGTACACCATTGGAGCTTCATACTCTTTGGGCGTAACCTTTAGATTGAACCAACAATAGGAATATCTCTTTCTCACCGATGGTGGGGAAGAGTATTCTTTTTTTGGGCGAATATGCCTAGACACAAACGTTCTTTAAGCTTTTTAGCTCAACTAAACCTCAACATTTTCTAATTCGTTATGAAGAAAATTTTATTCGTACTCTCAATCATCGCAAGCCTTTCAGTGGCTTCTTTGATGGCACAGGACACTGTACGTGTTTCTAACACAGTAAGCGGTACCTGGGACGCAACTAAAGTCTACGTATTGGAAGGATACGTACGTGTTGACAATGGTGATACCCTTGTTATTCCTGCTGGTACTGTAGTATTGGCGGATACTGGTTCTCAGGAAAACGCTTCTGCAATGATCATCGAGCGTAACGGTTACCTTGATGCTCAGGGTACTGCTAGTAACCCAATTATCTTTTCATCTGTACTTGACGATGTAAATGATCCTTCTGACCTTCTTGACGTTCAGGCTAGAGGTCTTTGGGGTGGTATCATCATGTGTGGTGATGCTTCTACTAACACTGCTGACAACGGAAACGAGCAGGTTGAAGGTATTCCTTCTACGCTTCCTGCTTCTGTAGGTACTTTCGGTGGATCTGTAGACAACGATAACTCAGGTATTCTACGTTACGTTTCTATCCGCCACACAGGTGTAGCTCTTGCTTCTAACAACGAGATTCAGGGTCTTACCCTAGCTGGTGTAGGTAACGGAACTACTATCGAGTATGTAGAGTCTTATGCTTCTGATGATGACGGTATCGAGATTTTCGGTGGTACTGTAAACATGAAGAACATTGCGATCATCTTCGCAGCTGACGACATGCTTGACCTTGACCAGGGATACCGTGGTAAACTACAGAACGTATTCATCATGCAGGCTGCTGACTTTGGTGACCGCATGGGTGAGTGGGACGGAGCTGACTCTCCAGAAGACGGAATGCCTTTCGCTGGATGGGTAATCTCTAACATGACTATGATCGGACGTCGTCCAGTAGCTGATGACCGTGCTATCACTTTCCGTGCTAACGGACGTGGCCAAGTATGGAGCTCTGTTATCATCGAGCAGACAAGAGGTGTTGATATCGAGATCTCTGGTCCTAACCTAGTAAGCACTAACTCTTACGACGGGTTCACTGCTGGAACAACTGCTTTCTCTACTAACGTATTTGACAACGTAGCTGACGGTACTGCTGAAGGAATCTTCAAAGTAACTGCTAAGGACGATGACAACGCTATCGGTGGATGGAACTCTCAGGCTGACTCTACTGCTGCTGTTGATGCTGCTGCTGTAGCTTGGGCTGCTCACTTCGCTGCTGCTGGAAACGTTGCTACTGACGCTCAGATCGGTGGTGTTACTTGGACAAATGACGGAGGAAACGATCCTCGTTTCTACGCTCCTGAAATCACTAACAACGTAACTACTCCTGCTGATCCTTTCTTCGACGTATTGTCTTACAAAGGTGCGTTCAACCCAGGTCCTGGTGGACTATGGATCCGCAACTGGACTGCATTTGACCACTATGGTTACCTAACTGCTCCTGCTGCTGCTGGTGATACAATTACAGTTACAGGTACTGTTTCTGGTGAGTGGAACGCTGCTAATATTTACAAACTACAGGGATATGTTCGTATCGCTGACGGTGATACGCTTGTTATTCCTGCTGGTACAGTAGTATTGGCTGATACTGGTTCTCAGGAAGCTGCTTCTGCTCTTATCGTAGAGCGTGGTGCTTACATCGATGCTCGTGGTACTGCTCAGTCTCCGATCATCTTCACGTCTTGCCTAGACAACACTAACGATCCTACTGACCTTCTTGACGTTCAGGCTAAAGGTCTATGGGGTGGTATTATCATGTGTGGTTCTGCTTCTACTAACACTGCTGACAACGGAAACGAGCAGGTTGAAGGTATTCCTTCTACACTTCCTGCTACTGTAGGTGTATTCGGTGGTACGAACGATGCCGACAACTCTGGTATCCTACGTTATGTATCTATCCGCCACACAGGTGTTGCTCTTGCTTCTAACAACGAGATTCAGGGTCTTACCCTAGCTGGTGTTGGTAGCGGAACTACTATCGAGTTTGTAGAGTCTTACGCTTCTGATGATGACGGAATCGAGATCTTCGGTGGTACTGTAAACATGAAGAACATCGTTATCGCTTTCGCAGCTGATGACATGCTTGACCTTGACCAGGGATACCGTGGTAAAATCCAGAACATCTACATCCACCAGGCTGCTGACTTCGGTGACCGTTGTGGTGAGTGGGATGGTGCTGACTCTCCAGAAGATGGAACGCCTACTTCTGCTTGGGTTATCTCTAACATGACTATCGTTGGACGTCGTCCAGTAGCTGATGACCGTTTGATCACTTTCCGTGCTAACGGACGTGGACAGGTTTGGAACTCTATCATGATCGAGCAGCAGAGAGGTGTTGACATCGAGATCTCTGGTCCTAACCTAGTAAGCACTAGCTCTTACGACGGATTCACTGCTGGAACCACTGCATTTGCTAACAATATCTTCTTCAACGTAGCTGATGGTACTGCTGAAGAAATCTTCAAAGTAACTGCTAAGGATGATGACAACGCTATCGGTGGATGGGATACTCAGGCTGACTCTACTGCTGCTGTTGATGCTGCAATCACTGCTTGGGCTGCTCACTTCGCTGCTGGTGGAAACATCGCTAAAGATCCTCAGATCAACGGTCTATCTTGGATGAACGACGGAGGTCTTGACCCACGTTTCGCTGACTGGGAAGTAACTCACAACCTAGGTACTATCAATGACCCATTCTTTACTGCTACTAATTACAAAGGAGCTTTCTCTCAACTAGCTTCTGAGTTCTGGGCTAAAGGATGGACTGCGATGGACCACTACGGTTACTTTGCTGGAATTACTGATGACGTATTCGTCAGCAACGAAGAAATTGCTGAAGAATCTGCTATCAAGGCATTCCCTAACCCAACTACTGGAATCGTAAATGTTGTAGCTACTGACATCGCTAACGGTGCTGTCATCAACGTATACGACATGACTGGTCGCACTGTATACAGCGCTGTACACAAAGCTGTTGCTGGTGAGCTTAACGCTAAAATCGATCTTTCTAACGAAAACGCTGGACTTTACATCATCGCTGTTGAGTCTAACGGAAAAACTGAAGTTTCTCGCGTAGTATTGAAGTAATTCAATTCTGCTTGAAATAAGCATACAGAAAAAAGGGCTATCCATTTGGATAGCCCTTTTTTATATCAAAAAGAATCAGACCTTCTGCCTTGATTCTATAGCAAATCAAGTGGAGATTGAACAAGCAATGGAGTTTCCGAGACAAAGCCTTCCCCTAGTTCGGCCCCGACCAAATGGCCCATGTTTCTGGCACGAGCTTCTAAAAACTTCCAGAAGGCTCCGTTTGAAATGTAGGTTTCTGGCTCATTACTTTCATATCCTGGATGAAAGAACTGAGAAGAGTAGGCTAGAATCGCTTCTTTTTTCTTCTCCCATTGCTCCGTAATGTCTATGACAAATGAAGGCGTGAGATTGTAGTCCTGAATGAAAGAAAACATCCTTTTTGGACGCCATGGAGCCTGAGCTTGTCCACTTTCTTCTGTTTCAATTTTAATCAATCCACTTAAGAAGGCTGCATCTCGAATGAGTTTAGTTGCCTTTCCATGATCAGGATGTCGGTCCTCAGGTGCACCCATGATCAGGACCTCGGGTCGATATTTTCTTATTTTCTGGATAATGGCGCGTTGATGAACTTCATCATACGTAAAAAAGCCATCCCTAAAGCGGAGGTTTTCTCTGACAGCCAATCCAATGATATCTCCTGCTCGTGCCGCCTCCTGATCTCGTAAATCTGCACTGCCTCTTGATCCTAATTCTCCTCGGGTTAGGTCAATCACCCCTACTTTTTTGCCCATTTCTACCATCTTGATCAAGGTGCCACTACAACCCAATTCAACATCATCTGGATGTGGGGCCATGGCGAGTACATCTAATTTCAGGGACATAAGTGATTGCTTTTTTAGGGATACTAGCCCTCTCCCTCATAATGTGAGTGGGCTTTCAGGGGCGCAAAGTAGCAAAAAAGTTAAACAGTGAAATTAGAAAATTGGTCAATAGATAAGAGAGAAAGTCATACGTTTCAAACCTTGGTTTGAGACAAAGATTACGTGATAAACTCCTTTACTCATGTTGGCAGGTAGCGAGACCCGAGTAAATTCTTCCTTCTTGAGTCTTATGTCTTCTTTTAACAAGATGGCTCCTTTAGAGTTCGTTATCCAAATCTTTCCATTTTCGGTTGGGCCATAAGGAAGCTTTAATCTTAATGTTTGGCTATCAAGCATCCATTGTAAACGTCGAGAAAGTCCAAGTGCTCCTTCCACTTTCACAGGTTCTGTATAAAAAAACTCTCCAGAAACATCTGTCCATGTAATACGGTAGTAACTCGCAGACTGAATAGGATTATGATGATGAAAGGTTCTAATTGAACCTGTAAGTGGGAGTTTACCCGCTATCTGAAATTGTTCGGCTGTATCTTTCAAACTCCATTCTACTCTCATCTCTTCTTGTTGGAAATGAGCAGGGATATTTGATTCAATTGTAACGATTTCTTCTTGACGGTTTACCTTCAGACCCAGATCAACAATAGGAAATCCACTTGGATTATTGTTCCCAATATCCGAGCCCGGACTAGTTTGACCTCCACTGCTGTATGGTTGATTAAAATAGTCTCGACTTCCTGGGTTAATGGAGAAGAAGCTTTGGAGATCGACTCCCTGATTCAGAATAGGGCTAGTATTGGATAACTTATAGCTATTTAAAGTATCTAAAAAAGCTGGGTTTCCCACTGTAATACCCATTCCTGGATTATTCAGGGAGGAACTAGTTTGAAGGCCCACAGATGTTCCACCTAATCTCTCTTGACCTGCAGCAGCTTGCCAAGCTTGTAGGCTGTTGTAGATAGTATTGCCATCTTCTAAAAGAAAATTATCATCACCTGTATCATAGACATTGTTATAAAACTTAATGTCTTGACCAGCATCTAGCCTCTTCTCCACAAATTTAAGGTTGTCAAGGCAAACAAAAATATTATTGATCACCCTAACATTATAGATTTGATTACTTACCGAATAAAAAATCCGAGGAGACCTATTGCCCGTTTTACTTAAGAAAATAGTGTTGTGGTATACATCTAGGCCATTGAATTTAGAATTACCCTGTCGCCACAGATGTATAACCCCATAGTTATTGAGTTGGGCATCATTTTCTGAAATGTTGAACCGAATGACATTGTTCTTCATTTCCCTTGCTCCGTTGAACTCAGCTAATAGGAAACCAGGACCTTCATTGTCATGGGAATAACAATATTGGATAACACAACTCACGCAACCTCCATCTAAGTCAAAGCCTCCTCCATCTCGATTATTCCCTGTTTGATTGTGATGGGATTCACAATGTTGAATGACACTTTCCTTGCTATCCCATAGCCAGATTCCTACCGGTCCGCCTGTTGGGTAGGTATTTTGTTTACCATTATTATGTGCCTCAGAATATTCGATAGTTGCGTATTCGGTATTGCCGATGACTATCCCACTTCCTGTATGGTTCCAATCTTTATCTGGAATTCCAAAATTATCATAAGTAAGACACTCAGTTACAAGAATATGCTGATGAGCATATTCTGTGCCTGTTAAGATTTTACCTCTTACCTCAATTCCATGATCTAGGTTATCATGAGCTATAACCCTTCTAATCGTTACATTCTGATAACCATATTCGGTGGTGCTGTTGTCTTCATTGCTATCTATTGTAATTCCTCCCCACTTGAAGCCTTCAACCTCTACATCTTCAATGAGGATGTAATCATTTCTACTGGTAGTCGATACTGATCTCCTAAAAAGAATACCATCTCCTTCATTTGAGATGCTTGGATCAGCTTTTATATGAAGATCATGAACTTCGTAACCAGCACAATCATCCACGAATATCCCATACTCCCCATCCGCTAAAATAATAGCTCTACCATTTCCATAGGATTCTATGACAATAGGTAAGGCTTGGGTTCCGCATTGGGAGGGAGAAAAAGAAAGTCTTCCTGAAAAGGTTTCTCCACCTTCAAGACGTATTTTATCTCCAGCTTGAATAGCCATACTGTTTACCTTCTGTAAGGTTTTCCATGCCGTAGACGGAGAAGTACCGTCATTGGAATCACTCCCAGTTGGACTAAGGTAATAGTCTGTGGCGATAGTGAGTTGAATTTGGAGGAGTAATGAAAGAAAAACGAGCGAGGTATGTATCCATTTAAAGGACCTCATAGTCTTGGGGTTAAGGCACGCCAAAAATAAGCAATAATGTTCGAACTTATATATTTGGGTGGATTTTATTTAAGAATAATTTTTATCAATCCCAAGAGTATATCCATTTCAACAGTATAGGAGATTTTTTTGCTACTGAAATCTCCCAAATGTAGATTCCAGGTAATAGGCTATTTGGGAGGTCTATTGCATCGTTGTTCTTTCCTTGACCTTCCCACATTACCTGTCCAAGTAGGTCCCTCAGCACAAGTTTACATGTAGGAGAGGAAGCAGGAAGTGAGATATAGACTTCTCTTCCATGAGACGGGTTGGGGTAAAGATTCACATTCAGCTCTGCCGCTCCTTCTTCTAATGTTGCCGCAATCAAGCCCGTTCGAGATGATTCAGGTCGAATCATGAAGCTCCCCTCCACAGCCAAATTTGTCCAGGTACCTAGAGAATCATAATACATCTTGCCTGGAAGTAAATAGTTTTTATCTACTCCTACCCCAACAGGTAAATCTGTCATTTGCTGTACGCCGACATAGTAATTTGCAGGTACTGGGACGGGTCTGTTAAAGGCATACCTCACATAACCTTTGGCTCCCTCTGTGTAGGTAATAGGATGAATTTTGGTAACAAGCGTAGAATCAGGGTTCGGTTTGTTCCAAATGACCAATCTGAAATTTTCATTGTTCATATAAGTAACCGTTCCATTGATAGTATTGACGTGTACAAGGGGTTCAAAATGTAACCAGACGGCTGAAATGGTATCAGGTGCGGGTGCATTTACCTCAATCCCAAATCCAAGCGCTCGATTGAGCCCAAAAATACCGTCTGCCTCTCCATCGTCATAGGCTAAGATAGAGTCTATAGGGAAGTTTACCCGTAAGGTATCATTTCCTTTGTATTCGTCCCCATTGTAACTGGTCACCAGTTGGGTTTCAATGACTGCATCCTTCGTGAATTGTTGCTGAGAAAAGGGAGTGAATAGAGCCGTACCAGACTCGGAGGTACTCAAGATGAGGTTGTTGCTCTGAGAATTGTTGCCATTCCATGTATTGTTTCCACTTTGGTCCGCTACTTGAAGTTCAATTCCAACACTCGTGGAGGTAACTCCTTTGTAGGTAACTTCTGCTGTAAAGTCAGTCAGCTCATTTCCTTGGTTAAAAAACTTTCTGGGTAGGCTGGTATAGATGCCAAGGGGAGAAGAACTCAAGGCAACGGAGGATGCATCATTAAAAGTGGTATCGTTTAGGTTCCTGGAGGGAGCTAGGTAGACGTAATCAAGGTGCCAGTTATCAGCGGGGAGGGAAAGGCTCCCACGACTGGCAAATACGATTTGAAAGCAATCCTGAAAGTATTCTGGATCATCTAACCGAAGGCTATAAGTCTGAAAACTCTTTAAAGGGGTTCCTGAAACTGCCAAGACTTCCTTGAAATCGTTAGGAGGAGCCTGTTGGGTCTTGAAATATACCTGGAACTCATCGCTGGTTTCAGGTTTGTCTCCTCTTCCTTGAGGCTGAAGGGAGAAGGTCAATACCCATTCATCAGCTGTAGAATAAGAGGAAAGGTCAAGGCATTGGGTGAACAAGCGGTCTGCTGTACCGGATGCCAAACCATTGGTTACGTAGGGGGAGCCATCTCTAGCAATCCCATCAAAAGTAGCTACTCCTTGGCTTGGAGGGTTAATGGCTTTTCCAAAGGTAACTTCAGGAACATCAAAAAATGAGGCAGGTGTATACCAAAATGTCGTATCAGGTACACCCGTTCCATTGGAGAAATCATCAAAAAATGGATTGTTTTGGCTGATTTGAAGGGTATCTGGCCCTGTATTCCTGCCTGATGGAAAGGGTCTGGTGAGTTCGGATCGGTAAACAATGTTCTCCTCTTCCATCTTCCAGACGATGTTTTGAGCTAGAACAGTGTTTAACAAGCACGAAATGACAAGGATTGGAAAAGCAACTCTCTTCATATGTAGATTAAATTCAGCCGGGGCTCAAATTAGTAAATATCTATTCAGAGAAAAATGGACTGTGGGATGCACTGTTACTTCAATCAAAAAAGGCCGAAAATTGTCTAGTCAACTTTCGGCCTTTTGGAATCAAGCTGGTTTATCCCCCTGAGGCCAGCTGAAAAATATCATTGCCTAAGACAAACAGCATAAGGGCTAATATCAATAAGATGCCAATTTGCTGGGCCACTAATTTAACCTTGACAGATGGCTCTCGTCTGGTTATCAATTCGATCAAGAGGAAGACAATATGGCCTCCATCTAGCGCAGGAATGGGTAGAATATTGATGAAGGCCAGAATCATCGACAACAGAGCCGTTAACTGTAAGAAGGCTGGAATACCCCCACTGTTCCATGCTTCTACAAACCTGTAAGCGATCTGAAACATGCCCATGACATTTTCCTGAGCTGTTACTTCTTCCTTCGTAGCAATGTTTTTGAACCCTTGCGCATTCAGGAAGACAGCCGTAAAGGCAGCCTCCGTTCCTGCAGCTAGGGCTCCCCAAGGGGAAAATTCAATTTGCTCTACGAAAGGGCGTACACCAAGATAGGCGTGCTCATCCAGAGAAATGTTAAATTGTAAGGTGTCATTTCCCCTCAATACAGTGGCTAGGATTTCTTGGTTTTCTTTGCCTTTGAGGAACTTTCTGATGTCTTCAAACCAAAAAATGGATTGGTCATCTAGTTTCAGAATTCTATCTCCACTATCCATTCCAGCCTTTCTAGCTGTAGGTTCAATTTTTAGTCCTGAGCCGGTATACTGAGCCGACTTGATCAGGGTGAGGTGAGAAGTAGGTTTGTAGGTAAATAGATAAGGCTGCAGCTTTTTACTACTCAGGTAATTCTGAGCATTATTGGGCATATCCAGACGGATTATTTTTCCGTCTCTTTTTACTTCGTACCAGGCGTCATCAGCGATAATCTTGCCTGCATCTTCATATTCCTCCAAGTACGTGTAAGTCTCTCCTTTATAGGAAATGATCTCATCGCAGTTTTGGAAACCCAATTTTTGTCCTACTGAATTATCAACTACAATGATTCCATCCTCAATTTCACTCATAGGAGTCCTTTCGGCCCCATATATGTATTTCATCACGGAAAGAATGGTAATCCCCAGGATCACGTTCATCACCACTCCTGCTACCATGACGATCAGCCTTTGCCAAACAGGCTTAGCTCTAAATTCCCAAGGTCTGGGACCGAAAGAGCTGGTATCTTTCCCAGTTTTCTCTGCCTGTTCCTGAGCTTTTTGTCGATCGATGACATCTCGGTCGAATGATTCATCAATCATACCGGCTATTTTGACATAACCACCTAAGGGGGTAGCACCGATTTGATAATCAGTTTCTCCTCGTCTAAAGCTGAATAGTTTTGGTGGAAAACCAATGGAAAATACTTCTACGCGCATTCCAAAGGCTTTTGCTGCCAAGAAATGGCCAAGCTCATGGACGGTTACCAAAATGGTAATGGATATGAGGATAAGGAGAATGGCTTTGAATATGAAGGTTACAAGCGCAATATGCCCTGTCACATATCCAAGGAGAAAAATTCCTAGGACAACCCCCGCCAAAATCCCAAGGCTTCTTATGTTCTTGCTCATTTAATGCAGTTTGAAAAATTTTATGGAATAACCCATCTGCCAGAATCTTCTTAATAAACTGTAAGGAAAATGAAGTTGTTCTTACTGATTCTCAGTTATCAATGGATTCATGATAAAAGTAAGCTCTACATAAGCTAACTCCAAGACAGGAGACGAATCATTGTATGTTTTTGTTGTACTGATTTTTTCCTTGTGGGTTGGAAATGTGGCTACAAAATTTCGTAGCTCAAATATAAAAGAGCCAAAATGAGAGCTTCATTTTTTTTGACTCAATGTTCAATTTTTGTGTCGTGGGTTTTACAATTACTTTTTTTTTGAGGATATTCATAATTCTTACCATTTATCAAACTATCCTACAAACTCTATGAAAAAAGGTTTACCTCTTCTTCTTATCCTCGCCTTCGTCCTCCCCCAATATTCTCAGGCCCAGGGTCTGGTGAAAAGAAAGCGTGTCCTCATGGAAGTCATGACTGGTACTTGGTGTGTATTTTGTCCTGGATCAGCTATGGGCGCTGACGATATGGTACAAAATGGACACGATATCGCCATTGTGAAACATCATGTTGGTGATTCATACCAAAATGCAGCTTCTCTTTCCAGAGAAACGCTCTACAATGTAAACAGTTATCCTACCACTATCTTCAATGGAGATGATTTCTACAGTGGAGGCTCAACCAATAACTCTCTTTACAATGCTTACTTCGGAAGGTACCAAGCCAATCAAGATTCTACTCCTATTGACATGACAATGAGAGTGGTACGTGATGGTAATCAGATGAAGGTACAAGTTGATGTAACCCAAGTAGGTACTTACACTGGAAACTTGGTCTTGCATGTTTCTTTAACCGAATCTCATATTCCTGACTCTTGGTTTGGCCAGACTGAGGTGAATTTCGCTTCTAGAGGGATGTATCCTACCTTCTCTGGTACTAGCCTTAACTTAATGGAAGGGGTAACTCAGTCCTATGAAATCATCGCTCCTGTAAATTCTAGCTGGGTGGTTGAAAACATGGAAGCAGTTGTTTGGATCCAGGACATCACCACAAACGAAGTCATGAATGCTGACCGCGTGAAGCTTCTGTTTCCCGACCAAATCTATGAAGTAAAGGCTGATGCCATTACATCCAATACACCTGCCTACCAGTGTGCTTCCGACCAGAATGAATTTACCATCTCTGTACTGAATACAGATGCAGATACAGTTACTTCTATGGATATCACCTATCAGCTAAATGAAGAACTCGCTTCTATTTACAATTGGACAGGTGTCCTTCCTTATGAGGAGAGCGTAGATATTACCCTGCCTATTGTGG
>JBCBVV010000039.1:0-63318 GCA_039817415.1 Bacteroidota bacterium | reverse complement strand
CTAACCGCAAAAGCCTTTTGCGGTTAGGAAAGATAGACTGATTAAGCCCCAGCCTAGGATATACCAAAAATCATACATCCTTATTCTTCCAATTTCTCTCTCAATTTGAAACGCAAAGCGTCAAAATGAGAATTTATCTCCTTCTTAACTTCCCAACCTGCTTTCATGCTATTCATCAAGAATTAGCAAAAGGAATATTGTTTCGCTTATTCAATAATACCAAATTAGAAAATCGCCCATTGAATGAGAATGAGGGAATTTGGGATACCTTACATAATCGAAAAAGCATTATTTTCAGGTATTCGAATAAAAATTACCCTTTCAAGTTGGCCATTAAGCCAAATTAAAAGGGTTTTATGCCAGCCTGTATACTGGGTTCAGCTCAGCTAATCTTTACGATTCACGAAGCTAGAAGCCAAAACTTACATCGTAAGGTTTGAACGGTATGAATTCATGTTTTTTTGGTTACGACTCGCTTTGTCTAAAACTTTGAATCATTTCAGGAATACCTTCTTCATATGAAGAAACACGAAATTCAGGAAATCGCTGACGAAACTTTTCATCAGACAAAACATAGGTATCCTTAAATTGATACTGCATTTCGTTTACCTCCTTCAATACCGGAATGAATAGAGCCAGTATTCCTCGAAGAAAAGGAGGGATAAAGGAAATCTTAAAATCAGTGCCTAAATTTTCGTTAAACTTTTGCGTTACCTCCTCCATAGTTACTGCCTTTCCTACCGGCAAATGCCACACTTGACTATGTGTATCGGGATGTAAAGCCAATTCCACCAATCCTCTTGCTACATCTCTTGTATGTGCATAAGTATGCTTCACCTCTGGGTAGGCAACGGATTGAGGAGCTTTGCCTTGAAGCATATTCTCAAGAAAAGAAATGTACAGAACAGATTGGTTGGCATTTGGACCATAAAAATCCGCCGCTCTTCCAATCACTGCTTTCAATCCTTTTTTCACGATCCCATCTTGGACCATATTTGCAATGTGGTGTCTCGACTCCCCCTTTTTGGATACAGGACTCAAACTATGCTCTTCCGTCATGGGTACCTCAAGCTTCGGCCCATACATATATATGTTATCCAAAAATACTAAGACAGCATCATGCTTTAAACAAGCTTCTATGACATTCTTCATGGCGATGGGCCAATCTCTTGACCATGTCTTAGCATTGTAGGGTAGCATGATACACAGGTAAACATAACTAGAGCCTTCAATTGCCTTGTCTATTTCTTCTTGATTGAGTGCATCTGCTTGCATGCTCTCGTAAGGCACTTCTTGTTTCCTCCTTGCCACGGAACGAACAAGTTGTTTTTGATGAAGGAGTTCTTCCACCACCAGCTTTCCGATGGTTCCAGTACCCCCAATTATGGTATGAAGCATAGGCTTGTATTTGATTTGATCAACCTAGTAAAATGATTCGGTTTTTCCATTTACATGAATCAAGGATCAAGTTGACATCCTATACGCTTCCCATCATTGACTTGAGTTAATAAAACCTAAGAACCAATTTAAATGTAGAGGCGACTGCCTTGCCCTCAGCATAAGCAGGAAGAAAGGTGAGTTGACCCAATTCCTTTTCCAATTTCCAAAGAAGAGGTTGAGCTAACTCTTCGTGTTGTTCAAAACCCGCAAACTTACCCTGAGAGGAAATCCACAAGGTCAGGTGAAGCACTTCCAGATTAGGATGGAATTCTTTGATCAATTGAGTGATTCGATCTTGTCTGGAGAGCAGATTTTTAGGGATAGGCGGGATTGAAGCTGCCTGATAAGTAATAGGGTCAGAGTTAGTGTTTAGAAAGTCAAGGGGAATGCGATCAAGCCAGTAGCTAAGAGAACATGAAATGCCTAAGATACAAAGCATCACCCAGGGGTCTTGGGAATTCAATACCTTCATCGATTTACAATTGTGTGTGCAGGATCTTTTCACAAAAAAAAGGGGAAAACGTATCTGTCTCCCCCTTTTACTCCTCTCCTCCTTTCAAGGACGAATGAACTTCTTAATTTTCATTCACCCTACTCGCCTCTTCAAATTTTATGATGCCATTCTGAACGATCACTCGAATAGGACGCTCTTTTGAAACTGTCCCAGCAAGGATAGCCTTTGACAAGGGATTGATGATTTCTTTTTGAAGAATTCGCTTGATAGGTCTGGCCCCATATTGAGGGTCATAGCCCAAGTCAGCCAACAACTCCACGGATTCTACATTGAATTGGAGGTCAATTCCCATATCCACCAGCTTCTTTTCAAGCCCCTTAGCCTGAATCAAGGTAATTTGATACATATCACCTTCTGACAAAGGAGAAAAGACAATGGTCTCATCTATCCTATTGACAAACTCAGGACGAAGCTGCTTTCTCAGCAAATCCAATACCTGCTCCCGAATAATGACCATTAGCGCATCTTTATTGGAGTCATTCAATTCTTCAAATTTCTCCTGGATATAATGCGCACCCATATTGGAGGTCATGATGATAATGGTATTCTTAAAGTCTACTGTTCTCCCCTTGTTATCAGTCAGCCTACCATCATCTAATACCTGTAGGAGGATATTGAATACGTCAGGATGTGCCTTTTCAATTTCATCCAACAGAATGACTGAATAAGGTCTTCTCCTAACTGCCTCAGTCAATTGGCCTCCCTCTTCGTATCCCACATATCCTGGAGGGGCACCCACCAATCGGCTTACGGCATGCTTCTCTTGGTATTCAGACATATCAATCCTAACCAAGTTCTGCTCATCATCAAATAAAAATTCTGCAAGGGCCTTTGCCAATTCGGTTTTCCCAACTCCCGTACTCCCTAGGAAGATGAAGGAACCAATAGGTTTTTTAGGATCTTGCAATCCTGCACGACTTCTTCTAATCGCATCGGAAACAGCTTCTATCGCCTCATGCTGACCCACTACCCGCTTGTGCAATTCTTCTTCCAATCGGAGGAGTTTCTGACGCTCGCTTTCCACCATTTTGGAAACGGGAATTCCTGTCCATTTGGAAATGACCTCTGTAACCTCTTCAGCGCTAACCTCCTCCTTCAACATTTGAAGATTTTCCTGAAAATTAGCTAGCTCTTCTTTCAGCCCTTCAATTTCTTGCTCTTTTTTAGAAATCAAGCCATAACGTAATTCGGCTACTTTCCCAAAATCAGCCGCTCTTTCTGCCTCTTCAGCCATGATTCTGTAGGCCTCCACATCTTCTTTGGCCTTTCGGATTTTATCTAAAATACCTTTCTCCATTTCCCAATGGGAGCGCAGTTGTGTACGACTTTCATTGAGATTGGCCAACTGAGCTTCGATTTCCTTCAGCTTTCCTTGTTCATTTTCTCTCTTCAAGGCTTCCCGCTCAATCTCAAGGCTTCGAACTTTCCTTTCTACTTGCTCTAGCTCTTCTGGCATAGAATCAATTTCCAGTCTCAGCTTGGCAGCAGCCTCATCTATTAGGTCAATGGCTTTGTCTGGCAAAAAGCGTTCGGATATATACCTGTGCGATAATTCTGAAGCTGCTACAATGGCTCCATCCGTAATTCTTACCCCATGGTGGACCTCGTACTTTTCCTTCAATCCTCTTAGGATGGAGATGGTATCTTCTACGCTGGGCTCATCCACCATGACAGGTTGGAAGCGTCTTGCCAAAGCCTTATCCTTCTCAATGTATTTTTGGTATTCATCCAGTGTGGTTGCACCAACTGCTCTCAATTCTCCTCTTGCTAAAGCAGGCTTGAGAATATTGGCAGCATCCATCGCACCATCGGTTTTTCCTGCTCCTACCAGCGTATGTATCTCATCAATGAACAGGATAATGGCCCCGCTTGCGTCTACGACTTCCTTCACAACCGCTTTTAGGCGCTCCTCAAATTCACCTCTGAACTTTGCACCCGCAATGAGTGCCCCCATGTCAAGTGAAAAAATGGTTTTCTGTTTGAGATTTTCAGGCACATCCCCTTGAACAATCCTATGAGCCAAGCCTTCTGCAATGGCTGTTTTTCCCGTACCGGGTTCGCCAACAAGGATAGGATTGTTTTTCGTTCTCCTAGATAAGATTTGAATGATTCGTCTTATTTCATCCTCTCTCCCAATCACTGGATCCAGTTTTCCCGTTCTCGCAGCCTCGTTCAAATCCCTTGCATACTTCCTCAGTGCATTGTACTTGGCTTCAGGATTTTGGTCTGTGATTCTTTGGCCCCCTCGCAATTCTTCCATGACCTTTTTGAGCTCCTTCTCACTGATGCCTTGCTCTTTTAGGAGCTTGGCAACCCCATTTTTAGAATTCAACATCCCTAGCATCAAATGTTCAAGGCTAATGAATTCATCTTTGAGTTTACCTGCTTCCTTATTTGCTCTTTCCAGAATCTGATGAAGATCACCAGATACATAAATCTGCCCTGTAGCTCCAGAAACCTTTGGATAAGTTTCCAGCAATTCATCTACTTTCTGTGTAAAGAAGCCTGTATTTACCCCTATTTTCTTCAGGATAAAAGGCACGATACTATCCTCCACCTGCAACATTCCTTTTAGCAGGTGTCCACCCTCCATTTGAGATTGCCTGTTGTCCCGGGCAATCTCCCCGGCCTTTTGAATGGCCTCTTGTGCTTTGATTGTATATTGATTCAGGTTCATTTCTAGTAGATATCTTTTCGAGACCTACTCAACAACAACTCATCCATTCCACCCAAAGATGACAAGTTGACACATCACGCGACCACCCTTCCGCCAATCTGTCACAATCGTGAAAGGGTAGAATCAAATTATTGGTTGAAATGTCAGCTTTCCTTCTATCGAGGAACGGTGGAAAGCTACTTTACACTATTCTCTAGCATGATAAAGGGGATCCCGTTGCTGACCCAGTTATTCACTCTTTCTGGATGCCCCGGAACCTCAAATGTGAGCGATCCTAGGAAAAGGTCTTCGTCGCCATCTTGATCAATGTCTGCCGACTCCATCACAATCCAACGCCCAAGGTTAGCCTCAGGCAGGGTTTTCCCTCTAAACCTTCCCCCTTCGTCTTGCCAAAACATGACAAAACCCTTACTCAGTTTCTCTTCATAATCTGGAAAAAAGGAAATGGCAGCAATATCCAGGTCTCCATCCTGATCAAAATCTCTTACAATTGCCTTATAGGCACCAGGTAAGGGAAGAAAAGTCTCTTCTTCAAATTGCTGGTTTTCAGTTTGTAGGAATATTCTTACTCCATGATATGGTTTTACAACAGGAGGATAATCGGCGTTGTCCCCATTGGTATACAGAATATCCCATTTTTTATCCTTGTTCCAGTCCAGAATTTTAAATGAGCTCGAACCATAGGTAGGCGGAAAGCCCATGATCTTTTTTTCTGTATACTCATTATTGCCTTGGTTCTCGTAATAGAATAGTCCTTCATCTGCTTGTCCGAATAAGGCATAAATGTCTAGATCACCATCCCCATCTGCGTCAAGCACTTCCGTTTTTATGGCACCGGGTTTCGGCCTTAGGACTTTTTTGGTAAAAGATCCTGTATTCGTTTGGGAATAAAGTGCAAGTTGTCCTTGATATTTACCGTATTCACAAACCAAAACGTCCAGTAAACCATCCTCATTTAGATCGCCGAAGGTGGAATGAACAGGTCTTCTGAGACTATCTAATAAGATGCCCACCTTGCCGTTTGTCTTTGAAAGAGCCATAAAAAATCCTTTCGGTACATCGGTGGGAGAAAAAGATCCCATCACAGTTAGGTAAATTTCATCCCTTGATTCAATCATATTTACCGCCCCCTCATTGACGATGGCCATTCTTTCCATCTGTAGTGTAGGACTGAATTGATAAAAGGCCTTTGAGTTCGCGTCACCAATATTGATTTTACCATTTGAGACCTGAATCATGGTTGTACTAGGAGGACTCAATTGATAAGCAGGAACATTTGCCTTAAAGGAGGAAAGAGTAGAATCTACCTGAAGGGAAGGCTTCTCTAAGGTTTCAGGAGCTTTAGAAAGAATATACTGGGCTATTTTTTCGAAGTCTTTTTCATCTATATTGGGTTTTTCGGGGAAGGTATTGCTGATCAATAATTCAGCACGTTCAGCTCCTTCACCCAACAATTCTTCTCTTGTTAAACCGTGGTTATATAAACCAAACATAGCACCCATACGCGGAAGAATATGCTTTTCCCAGGTAGCCTTAGGAAGAGACCCAGGATCGGCCCAAGCATGACAAGACTGGCAGTATGTTTTGGCCAATTTTTCCCCCTCTAATATCAATTTTTTTGAAGAAGAGGAGTTCTGACAAGCTGATAATATCAGGATAAAAAGAAATGGGAATGAGTAGATAAGCTTCTTCATAGGACATTGGTTCGAACTCAAAAACCAACGAAGATGTTAATTAAATATAAAGGAAGAATTAGGATTGGTTTCTGATCTGTACTTCTTACCCATTTGCGTGAGAAAAACCTAAGGATTTGTTTTTCACTCTTAGAGGAGATCAAACATAATGAAGCCCTCCAGAGGAGGGCTCCCTTATTAGGCTCGAAGTAGAGTATAACTAGATTAGGTTCTTTTGGCATTTCTAAGCCTGATCAATTTAGCGCATTCACTATCCTATATTCATGGTTGCGCTGTATCAACCCTTATGTGCATTCTGTCAAGTCGAAATTTTCTTTAGCTGTTTCTTCCCTGACATTTTATAATTCTTTTATTAGAGACTTTTTCGTTTTTATTACTTTTTGTAATTTGATCTTTAATGAGGGAAAATTTTCTCTCATCCTCCCTGACTTTATTTGATCATTCGTCTTTTAAACTCTGCGTTTATTCCCTTTCCTTAAACAATGATACCAAGGATATTATTCGTTTCTAGGAAAAAAAGTGATCAAATGCGTGTTCTAACGTTTAACTTCCCCAAGAACACTCCACATCTAAGGTACTGAAAATCAAACATTTGAATGGTTTTCATTTAGAGAATGTGTTACCTAATCCTTACATATGAAATCTTTGTGGGACTTGTGCCTTACATTTTCAAATGCAGAATGGAATGCCAGTAAACGGTATTTAAAATTCGCTATTAAAAAGTCAGATTCTAAGGAATTACAATTGCTGAATGCAATTCAAAAAAGCTCTTCCATGGAGGCTGTAAAGGAAAAGACCCTGGCAACAGGAATGAAGGATGCTGCCTTCCGGAAGTTATGCAGTGAGCTCAACAAAAAACTTCAGCTGTATTTGGTGGGAGAGCAACTCAAATCTGAAAAATTTGTCCATCAACAGCTTTGGGAGAAAATATCTGAGGAGAGAGGCTTACATGATCAGGCTAAATCTGCTAGGAAGAAGCAAAGGAAAATTCTAGAGGATGAACCTACCAACACGCTAAACTTATTTAGGAAATTTGAAATTGAAGGCTCAGATTATACTGATGATTTTCAAGAAGGAAAAAAGCTCAATCAACTCAGTTTTGATCAGTATGCGAAAGCTTTTGATTTGATGATTATCCATGAACGAATACAAAACATTTTGCAATACGAACAAACAGTTCGCAAGGGAAGTGAAGAAATTGTTGAAAAGCCTTGGTTATATGAAGAAATCCTGATCTATTTAGAGAGCAATCCTTCTTATGTAGAGGAAGCAGGGGTCTCATTCGTACTGAGATATATTCATTACCTTAAAGGAGAAAGGGGAATTTCAAAAATTGATCTGGCCCAATCCTTCAAGAATGAGTACCATAAACTTGACAAAAATTTTGCTTCAAATCTTTTTGGTGTTCTCATTAGTATTTATGGGCGAGATCTTCGTCAAGAATGGGGTCCCAAGAATATGAATGATGCCTACGAGCTATATACATGGGGCCTGGAGGAGGAACTCCTTTTATTTGAAAACCATTTTCATAAGTCTCATTTCCATAATCTCATTACCTATTCCCTTTATCTCAATAAATCTGAGGACACCAAAAGATATATTAAAGAACTAAGCCCCCTTTTGCACCCAGGCGTCAGAGATGATTACATCATGCTAGCTAACTGTTTGTTAGATTTTCACACCGGTAAATATGAGAAGGTCTTCAAGCTCAGATTAAGTTCTTTTCCCAATCCTACAGTTGAGTTAGGCTGCCGGATTCTCGTCATCAAATCTCTATATGATTCCTTTGGACCTGATAAAGTGGATAAGACAGAGGTAGAAGCTGAGCTCAAAGCAATCCGGAATAGAATCTATAGCGCAAAAAACATATCTGAGGGAAATAAGCAGTACACCCTGAATCGATGGGCGAATTTTTACAAACTCATGAAAACAGAAAATTTTGAAGAACGCCTAAAGCTTTGGGAAGAAATAAAGGTCCAAGCTGGAAATGTTGATACAGACTGGTTTAAATCTCATTTAACTCAGGTCCGTAAAAATAATTGAAGATATTTCCTGCCATTTCTCTACAGGAAATATCTTCAATCCTAGTTCACTCGCTACAACTGAGCCTAATCAGTTGTTCATACATCCATACTTACAGATAGAGCTTCTTTGAAACTACTCCAGAATCGGTAACCACAGCTACAATCACCCAACTTACATTCCTTTGTAGGGATGAAGTGGACAGCTTAAAGTTCGAACTGTTGGGGTGCTGATGAATCAATACCTGTCCCAACTCATTACTGATGATTACATCTTTGATAACCGTCTCGGATTGCCAAAAAAGCGTTCCATTGATGTAAGACCATTTAAGTTTGGGAGAATTTACTTCATCCTTTTTCAAGCGGAAAGGATTGTCATCCACATGAATAATAATGCCCTTAAGCCTGAATGTATTTCCTATACCAAAGCTACCTGTACCATTCTGGCTAATAAGGGTTAGGGTCAACTCTTTGTTGGCATCATCCACATCTACAGTGTAGCTCCAATCTTCCAAGTCTATTGGGCTGTCTGCTTCTAGGTCCCAGTTGCTGTTTTCTTCAACAGTATAGCCAGTGTAATCAAATACTAAGGCATGCTCTGCCTGATTGGTACTGCTTGTTACATCATAGTCGATAGTACCACCGCTTTCATCGATGGTCAGGCTCATATTGGCTGTCGTTCCCTGCCCATAGGTAAAGGAAGAAGCAAGCATAGTTAGCACCCCTAAAATAAGGGTATAGAAAGTCTGTACTCTTTTCATTTTGAATGAGTTAAATGATTAATTGACTTCCAGCTGCTGGACGATAAAATTGGCGCCTGTAGAATAGATGAAAAGAACGATGCCTTACATAGGCTACTTCCAAGTTTGATTGATCAGATCTTCACTGGATTCCTATCCTTACATATATAGGACAAATATGAGGTGCCGTTTTTTATGGGTGCTAACCAAAAAAAGTTTGAAAAATACCTAAAAAGTTGTTTGATTAGTGGGAATAAATAGAATACTAGAATATCCAAAATGAATAAGCATAGGTCAGAAGACTATCTAAATAGTCTTCAAACACGTGTAATAATTTTTCTTAGCTATAGGGAAGAAAATATTGAAATTTGCAAAGACATTGCTGCTGACACAATGGAAACTTTTATCAAAACTCTTCGTTCTGAGAAAATAGATAATGATTTCGCTTGGCTCCGAGAAGTTGCAAAAAATAAATTATTTAACTTCCTTAAACGTTCAAAGAAACAGGAATTATTTCCTGATGAATCAAATTTATACGATGAAAGTTACTGGGGCGGAAGTGTGGAAAATGAGGGTGAAAGCAATCTTGAAGAAGAAGATTTGGTCAATATATTAAAGGAATTACTTTCAACTAAGGAATTTAAGGTATGGGAATTGCATTCAGCAGGATATCCCAATCAAGAAATCGCAGACATATTTAACATTTCATATGGCCGTGTCGCAGTCATAAAAAGCAACATCCGTAAAAAGCTTCGAAACTACATGAGTCGTGACTCAAGATCGACGGATTTCAATAGTTAATAATATTAAAGATATGGAACCTAGTAAAGAGCTATTAAGAGACTACCTACACGGTATTTTACTTCCAGATGCAATGGAAAAGATTGACATTTTAGTTGAGAACGAAGATAAGTGGATGGAATTGTTATCGGAGGTAGAGTCTGAGATGATGGAGGAATTGGAGAAAAGAGAATCACCTAAAGTTCCAGAACCCGAACCTAATCAAGGAAATTAGACAATGATAAATAAAAAAGCCTGTTAGTCTTCTAGCAGGCTTTTTTTGATGTAAGAATAGAATCTTATTCCATCCGATTACTTAATTTCTCCAATAATATATCCTGATTGAGCTGGTAAGAATCTAACTCAAAATCAAGCATTTTCGTCAACTGCCTCAGCTAAAGGCTCCAGTTTCTCGATTAAAATCATTTCGATACTTCTCTTTCTCATATCAGCGAAAGCAATTTCAACCATAACTCTGTCTCCAAGCATCAAACGCTGACCCGTATCCTTCCCAAGCATGGAGTAAGTGGTTTCATCAAAGAGGTAGTAATCATCTTTCATATTCCTTCCTGGTACAAAGCCTTCACAGAAGTTTTCTTCCAGTTCTACAAAGATTCCAGATTCAATCACACCGGATATAACTCCAGAGAATTGTTTACCCAACTTATCAGATAGGAATTCTACCTGCTTAAACTTGATGGAAGCGCGCTCTGCTTCTGCGGCTGTACGTTCCTTTTCAGATGACCATTTGCATTGTTCTTCCAATACGACTGGATTTTCGTGGAAACGCTGTAAATGATAGTTGGTAATCAATCGATGCAACATCAAGTCTGGGTATCTTCGGATAGGACTGGTAAAGTGGGAGTAATATTGGAATCCCAAACCAAAGTGCCCTATGTTTTCGGTAGAATATATGGCCTTAGCCATAGACCTGACAGCAAGTGTTTCCACTACGTTTTGCTCGGGTGTTCCATTGACTTTTCTCAGCAATTGGTTCAGTACCTCCGAAGCTTCGCTTCCTTTTGCATGCCCTTTGAACTCGTACCCAAAGTGGCTCACAAACTCTTGGAGCTTCATAAGCTTCTCAGGATCCGGTGTATCATGGATTCGATATACGGATGGCAAAGGAGGTTTCTGCAGGCTAAAAAGGTGTCGAGAAACAGTCCTATTGGCCAGCAGCATATAATCCTCAATTAAGCGGTTGGTATCCTGCAGTGTTTTGCGAAATACCCTAATGGGCTTATCGTTTTCATCCAGTTCGAATTTTACTTCATTGCTATGGAACTCAATACTACCCCCAGCCTGAAAGCGTTTTGCACGAAGCTTTTTGGCAATTGAATCCAGCTTTTGTAATTCCCATTGGAAAGGTCCATCTTCTTTTCCCACCAAAACGTCTTGCGCATTTTCGTAGGTAAATCGGTGATCTGAATAGATGATGGTTCTACCTACCCAGTATTTATGGACTGTACCCTCGTCGTCCATTTCAAATACAGCTGAATACGTCAATTTCTCCTCCTGCGGACGAAGAGAACATACTTTATTCGACAGTTTTTCTGGCAACATGGGTACTGTTCTGTCTACCAAATAGACGGAGGTGGCCCTTTGAAAGGCCTCTTTGTCCAATTCAGAACCAGGCTTAACATAAAAGGAGACATCCGCAATATGAACTCCAATTTCGTAATGCCCATTCTCTAAGGTTTTGATGGAAAGGGCATCGTCAAAGTCCTTCGCATCATGTGGGTCAATGGTAAAGGTAGTCGTTTCTCTAAAATCCTTGCGTTTTTTATATTCAACGGCAGGAATCGCTTCTGGAATCGCTTCTGCTTCTCTCTCCACATGAGGAGGAAAGCTTGGATCAAATCCATATTGAAGCAGAATGGCATGCATTTCTGTTTCATTGTCTCCAGGATTCCCCAGAACCTCAAGGACTTTCACTTCAGGGGACCTTCTGTCCCAATTCATAAGCTCTGCATAGACCTTTTGGCCATGCTCTGCTCCTTTACGGTGATCGGGGGATATAAAGAAATCCTGATTGATTCTAGGGTCATCGGGGATAAGGAAGTAAACATTTTCGCCTCCCTTTTCGACTTCGCCTACAAATTTGGTTTGAGCGCGTTGAAGTACTTCGATGACTTCCCCTGCTGGACTTCCTCCTTTTCTTCTTAATCCTTTGAGGCGTACTCTTACAAGGTCGCCATTCAAGGCCTTTCCTAGGTTGGAAGGAGAAATGAAAATATCATCTCCTTGATCTACAAGAAGAAAGCCTGAACCAGATTTGGTTACCTGAAGCTTCCCAGCCTTTGTCAGGGATTGAGCAAGGAATTTATATTGACCTTTGCCTTTGTCTTCCAGTCGTCCCATTCTTACCATTTCATCCATAAGGGATTTCACCTTTCTGGTGTTCATATCTTTCCATAGACCGGTACTAGAGGCGACATCTTTGGCAGTAAATGACTTGGAGGAATGCTTTTTTAGGAAATTGGAGATGAGTCTAATGTATCCTTGTTTGGCGAGATTTCCTTTTTCTTCTTCGTTGTTTTTATCGTTGCGGTTTCTTCTTGAGAATTTCTTGTTATTGTTTCGTCTTGGCATAGTTAATTGTGTGAATAAATAAATGTGTGTCCTGTGTTTTGAGACCGGCGAGAAGGAAGGACTGATGGGGCAGGAGTTGATGAAAGCCGGTGTTCATACATTCCCCTATACTGCTTTGCTGAAATTAAGTTGCAAAATTCTCCAAAATAATGGCAATGAAACGAGCCTAATTCTGTACTTCACCAAAGAATTAATATTGGGGTAAAATTTTCTCAAACTTCGACAAACTATTCTTTTCCTTGAGAATTTGATCGGTTCAAGCACTTTTCCATTCCAGAAAATTCCAATTTTCTCCAATTTCAAGGGCAAACAGAATTATTTGTAACCAACTCTGTATCAATCCGTTTTTAAGACTCTCGGTTGGCGCCAATTGAGTTGTTCCTTTTTTAACATTTTTATCTTTCACAATCATGAGTTTCTTCAATCTCTTCGGAAAATCATCTTCGGAGGAGGAAACCAACTCTTCAGGCTTTGAAGGATTGGAAAGAATGAAAGGACGGATAGCCCGCACCTTGACTCCTTTGAAGACAGTTGGCTACATTTTAGTCGAAGACACCCGGTACGAAGCGGTAAGTATCACAGGCTTTGTTCCCGAGGGTGAGATCGTCAGAATTACAGGCCAAAACATGGGAATCCTGATGGTAGAAGCCATTTTGGATTAAGTCTGAGAAGTAGATCGAAGGTATTCCAGCTTTTAAGGCTGGGTACTTTCCTTTCCTACCTTTCAGCATGTAACAGGATTTATCTATTCGGAGCCCATTTGGCTTCGGACAAGATGCTAGAATCAGTCAGCGCCACTAAAAATGCCTTAAGGTCCTCTTTTTCGCTTCTGGACAGCCCCAATGGACGGATAGCTGGGCTTTGATTGGGATGGCCAAGTCCTCCCAGGTTAAAATGCTCTATTACCTCATCAAGAGAAGTATGACTCCCGTCATGAAAATAGGGGGCTGTTAATGCCACATTTCTGAGAGAAGGAATCTTAAATTTACCTATGTCCTCCTCTTTTAAACTTACTCTGTATCTGCCTTTGTCTTCATAGGTCTTGTATTGCCCAATATTTTCCAGCTTAAAGTTGGTAAACAATGGAGCTGGATGGCATCCTCCACATCCTACCCTATCAGAAAAAAACAGCTCATAGCCTCTCCATTGAGAAGGAGACATAACAGTGGAATCCCCATTTAGGGCTTGATCATATGGACTATTCGCAGCAATAAGGGTACGCTCAAAACTGGCTAACGAATGGGAAATGACAAACATGTCTAGGCTTCGACCATAGGCTTTCCACGCCCAATCTTCATACTTCCTCCTCCCCATTAACCTAAGCACCAACTCTCTGGCATTAAATCCCATTTCGTTGGGATCTTCAATCGGCCCAATCAACTGTTGTTCTAGGCTTGGGCTTCCTCCTTCTGCAAAAAAATAAGGATGGTATCCTACATTAATGATTGAAGGAACATTTCTAAGGCCAGTACGCCCTTCAATTCCAACCGAAATAGGGTTTTTATCTGCAAATGCTTCATGTTGCACATGGCAGCTTGCGCAGGATAGACTAGAATCTCTAGATAAAAGTGGATCGTAAAAGAGCAGTTTCCCAAATTCTACCCTCGCTTGGGTCAAATCATTATTATCGGGAATAGGCATTTTGGGAAGACCTGCGGGAATAGAAAGCTTGTAAGGCGTGTTATCCAAGACAGGAAAAGAGTCTTCTGCTTGGCAGCCTTGCAACCCAATCAAACAGGTCAGCCACACTCCAAGGAGCACAACTGACCTATTTTTTATAAATTTGAGTAAGCCTTTCATCTAAGCTAAGATACAGCTTAATTCAGGGAAAACATGCTTGTGATATTTGCGACAACAGCATTCGCTAAATCAGGAAAATCACCAGTATGTGTCACATAATCTGTGGACAAGTCAATCCCATTGAAAAATGTAGCTACGTCAACATCTAGCTCGATTAATTCAGTTTTGGTATCCACCTCTTGATGAACTTCAAAAGCGATGGTTTTTAGGTTACTATCCTTTCCAATGTGGAATTCCATGGTTTCATCTGGCGTTCCATCATTGTTGGTATCAACCATACCGTCAATTCTGACAAAGATGTAGCCGTTATCCCAGCTCCAATGCATAGAAGGAGACTGAAATGACAAGGGATTTTCCATTTCATAGGTCTCAGGATTAGCATGGTTGGTTACTGAGTCAACTCCTACTTCAAACATTAACATGTGCTTATGTCCAGCTGTAATCTCTCCAAGATCGTATTCAGCTTCTCCTGCCTTTACCAAGAGGTATTTCCCTGTTTGGTCCCCTACTCCATCTGTCATGACTCGAGGGTTACTGACGTAGAAACTTACATTTGAGAAAGAAACTGCCACTCCGCCAATGGTATATACATTGTTGTAAACCAAGGCCTCGGTACCAATATTGATATTCATTCCTAGCCTTAACTCCGGAAAATCACAATTTCCAGAATCTTCTGTGGCCTCAGGATCATAGTTTAAGGCGCCTTGATCAAGACAGCCAGCATTATCACAGCTCTGAACCAAGATGGCTAGCGCAATAGTTGAAATAAGGGTAAGTAATTTTTTGGAAAACATGGTAAGAGTTTGTTTAACTGTAAAATACAAAAAGGATAATATGAAGTTGTCAGGCGTCTTACTCTATAGTAAATGTTCTTAAAACATTGGTTGTGTTATAATCATGATCACGACTCTCTATTAGAAGAACGTAGGTTCCTTTGGATAAGAGTCCTACAGGAATTACTTCCCTAACAGAATAGGATTTCAAGTGTGAATGCACATAATAATCCCACAAAACCTCATCATCAGAACTTTTCTTCAGCTCAACAAAGATGTCATGTAATTTAAAGTTCTCACTGACATCCATTTCAAGAGCAATAGAATCACCCAGACCATAGGTCTGTTCATTTGCAGGTTGAAAAACCATCACCTCAGGAGCGAGGGTGTCTTCAATTGGGGTCTCTTGGCCTAGAATTTCACCGCTACAGCCCTGCATATCAAAGGCAATCCATAGCAGAATGAATGGAATATATTTTTTCATTAGAACAATCTGCTTAATCTGAGTTCCCACCTTGCATTTGATACTACCTCGCCTTGAGCGTAAGTTTGTACAAGTGGGTGCCTATAAGTACCTCCAAAGGAGTAGTTGTTGAAAAAATAATCAGCTCCTACTGAGGCAAAGATCCCTTCACCTCCGGTATCGTTCCGAAAAAAACCTTCCTCTACATCTCTTCCCATCCATTCGTATTCCAGCCCAATGGTTGGAAGCATTAGGCTTTCGCCCAAGGGAATTCTTGAGAAGAACCTTAGGGCTTGAATGGCCTGGTCTCCATAGACATATCCATTCCTATCAGTAACACTTTTTTGCCAAGAGGCTTGTATGTTCATCCCGATTTTGCCCCACATGGCCTGATAATTCAATACAGCTTGAAGATTGTATGTACCTGTACCTAGCCTAAAATGAGCTGGCAAACCAACTTGGCTATTGTCCTCACTATTTCCGATTGGAAGATTTGAGCCAAGCCCTCCCCAAAGTTGATGCTGGAAGCCTCTTCCTGAGGTATCCGTGAATTGGAGGATTTGTCCCATCAACAAGATGGTGGCGTCACCCCAACCCTGAATTTGTTGAGAATCAGCCTCTCCAGAACGATTGATAATGCGATAAGGCAGACTCGTCATTACCTGTATCTTTGGTGAGAGGTAATACCTCAGCCTAATTTCAAGGGAACTCATTGCATCCACCGTGGAGTATGAGGGATAGTCAAATGCAAATCGATTAAATCCCAATCCAACAAAATTGTTATGGAACTGTGGCAACATATTACCAATGACTAAACCATTGGAACATCCACAGACATCACAGGAATGGGCTTGGGGTATTCCTAAAAACAGGATGATCCCCAGAAAGAAGATTTTTCTCATAGGTTGCTGAATGATGAATAATTAAGCATGCACAGCGTATTGACATGTAGTGTGCATCGATTATTGACATATTCATCAAGCCTGGGGAGGAGGGAATAATGGGTCAAGGATCGGACCTGATATTCGAAACTGATCCGATGGGTAGGAAAACAAAGAAGCACTTACCAAAGAGGAGAAAATTGGAAATTCCTGGAGATTCTCAGGTATTTCTTCTTCTGCATAAATGGTAATGTTGTTTAGCGGGTTTTCTTCTTGCGCTTTTTCGGTCATCTTCTGCATGAAGACACATCTTCCTTTACACGCTAGCTCTGGTCTATCTTTGTTTTCACAAAGTATAGTAGAATAGTATTCGAAATTTGAGACATAATCGATCAAAGGTACAAGCGGTTTGCATAAGGCAAACACATATAGCATGATCAGTGATATGGCTCCTATTGATTTCACAGTATCAATAAATATTATTTTTTCTCTATTTCCAATGATAATTATATCGGACCTATATATCTGACGACTTTGTTTGGCTATTCCTTCTCAAAAAGCAAGAGCGCCTTGTATTTTCATACAGGGCGCTCTTTATTTTATCATTGACCTTTAGAATCCTAAGGGTTCGCTTAGCTGTCAAGCTTGAGTACAGCGTGAAAGGCAGACTGAGGTACCTCTACACTGCCCACCTGACGCATACGTTTTTTACCCGCTTTCTGCTTTTCCAATAATTTACGCTTACGGGAGATGTCTCCACCATAGCATTTGGCTGTAACATCTTTTCTGATGGCTTTTACTGTTTCCCTCGCAACGATCTTAGTTCCAATGGCCGCCTGAATGGCTACCTCAAACTGCTGCCTAGGAATAAGTTCCTTCAGCTTGTTGCAAATCTTCTTGCCAAATTCATAAGCCTTGTCTCGGTGAATCAAGGCAGAAAGGGCATCTACCTGATCTCCATTCAATAAGATATCCAACTTGACAAGCTTAGATGGCTGAAAACCAATCATTTCATAGTCAAAAGATGCATAACCTCTTGAAATGGTTTTTAGCTTATCAAAGAAATCAAATACAACCTCAGCCAAAGGCAGTTCAAAAACAAGCTCTACCCTATCTGTGGTGATGTAGTTTTGATTCTGGAAACGTCCGCGTTTGTCCATGGCAAGTTCCATGATACGGCCGATGAAGTCAGTTTTGGTGATGATTTGAGCACGAATAAAGGGCTCAAGCATCGTTTTGATACGAGTCGATTCTGGCAATTCTGAGGGTGAATTGATTTCAACTTCTTCATCATTTGTCAGAATGGCTTTGAACCCTACGTTTGGAACCGTAGTGATTACTGTGATATTGTGCTCACGCTCCAGTCTTTCCTGAATGATCTCCATGTGTAGCATTCCCAAGAATCCTGCACGAAATCCATATCCTAACGCAGCAGATGTTTCGGGGGCATAAACCAAAGAAGCATCGTTCAGCTTCAACTTATCCAATGCATCCCTTAATTCTTCAAATTCTTCGGAAACCACCGGGTAAATACCAGCAAAGACCATAGGCTTCACTTCCTGGAACCCTTGGACGGCCTCTTCTGCTCGGTTTTTCTTAAGCGTTATGGTATCTCCAACCTTTACCTCAGTCAGATTTTTGATACCTGCCACCATGTACCCTACCCCACCTGTCTCTATGGTTTTGGTCGGGACCTGGCTTAACTGTAAAACTCCGCATTCATCTACGGTATAATCCGCTCCAGTAGACATGAAAGTAATCTCATCACGTTTGTTCATGACACCATCAAAGATTCTGAAATACACGATGGTTCCTCTATACGGATTGAATACTGAGTCAAAAACGAGTGCCTTGAGGGGGGCATTGGGATCTCCTTCTGGGGGAGGAATCACATCTACAATGCGATTCAATATGTCCTCAATACCAATACCATTTTTGGCAGATGCTAAAATGATATCCTCCTGATCACAACCTATCATGTCCATGATCTCCTCACTCACGTCCTCAATCCTAGCTGAAGGGAGGTCAATCTTGTTGAGGACAGGAATAATCTCTAGGTCGTGTTCAAGGGCTAGGTATAAGTTAGAGATCGTTTGAGCCTCAATGCCCTGTGCAGCGTCAACTACCAAAAGGGCCCCTTCACAAGAGGAAATGGCCCTTGAAACTTCATAGGAAAAATCTACGTGTCCAGGGGTGTCAATAAGATTGAGCGTATGTTTTTTGCCTTCCTTTTCGAAATACATTTGGATGGCGTGGCTCTTAATTGTAATTCCCTTCTCTCTTTCCAGGTCCATGCTGTCTAGTACCTGGTTCTGCATCTCTCTATCCGTCAAGGTAGAAGTAAATTCTAGCATACGGTCAGCTAGGGTACTTTTACCATGGTCAATGTGCGCGATGATACAGAAGTTGCGAATGTGATCCATATTCTTCTCTCTTCTAAGCCGTGCGAAATTACAAAATGATTATGGGCTTATGTCTACCTTTTCTCTTTTTTTAAGGACTATGTTTTCAATTCTCAGTCCTTTCATACAAGATTTATGGAAAGTATTATTCCATTGTATCTTATATAGTATCAGGAAGAACTCCCCGGCAAATAATTTGTTAAGCTATATATAACTTTTTTTTCATAAACCTTAATTCATTCCCTATGAAAAGATTTTTGTTTCTGAGTTGCATCATTTTCATAGCAGGAATATTCTCTACACAGCTATCAATGGCACAGTCTCCCCTAGAAGAATTTAAATGGAAGAATAGAATCCTTGTCATTTATGGACATATCGACTCCATGAAGGAACAACTCCATGCCTTGGGGCAAGACAATACAGAAAAGTATTGGGAAAGGGACCTGCTGGTATTTCTGGCCATTAAGGACGGAGAAAGAATGCAAGGAAACAGAAATTTGTTTCTGCATCACAATGAAAAGAATGAGGGTTGGGAAGAAAACGATTATTCAAACATCGTTCGACTCTATTTCAATAAGGAGAAGGCATTCCAAGTAGTACTCATCGGTAAAGACGGTGGGGTAAAGTTGAAAAAAAATCAGGCCATAGATATACAAGATATCTTTGACCTGATAGATTCTATGCCCATGAGACAGGCAGAAATGCGGGATAAGAATTAATTCGCCGTCTTATTCAATTGACGGTCAGCATAAGCAAATACTTTCTGAAGTAATTCTGTTCTCCTTGCATTGAGGTTATCTCTAATTTTCTTTTCCTCGATTTCAACCTTAGAGAAAAGTCCCAACAAGGCCCTATCGGTTGCATATTGGACAATGTCAGTGTTGACTTTCTTCTGAACGAAAGGGATTGAATTATACTTGGTCGTAATCTGGGTCCATGCATCCGTAGCCTTTACTTCATCCAGACTCTTCTTAATCATCGGACTAAAGGCATTTGTTAATTTAGCTGTTGTCTTCTGACGGAAATAATCTGTGGCGGCCTTTTCTCCCCCGAGCAATATATTTTTGGCATCATCGAAGGTCATTTCCTTGATCGCAGACGTAAAAATAGGCAAAGCAAGTTTGGCCCCTTTTTCAGCTCCAGCATTTAGCCTGCCTTCGAACTCATCAACTAAGCCTCCCAAACCAATTTGGCGAAGTTTGTCCGCTACTATTTTAGCTTCTTGAGGAAAGGGAATTTTTACACTTGCATCATTCAAAAATCCACCCTCTGCACTCAGGGTATTGATCGCGAAGGTAGAACCTTGAAGGAGCGCATCTTGCAAACCACCTGCTATTTCAGTTGAGGTAGGATCAACAGGCCCAGCGGGTAAGTTTTCATCAAGTATTTGCAACAATGCTTCACAACTTGTGAGAGATACCAATAGAAGAGGAAGCAAAAGGAATCGAGATATATTTTTCATTGTGTCTTGTTTGAACTAAAGATGGAAAAATTGATAAACAATGACCAGCATTTTGACGGTGAAGGAAATATCTTGTCACCCTTATCTCCATTTCTGATGTATATCCCCAGTTTCATGATTCAGAAAAAACAGCTCGAAATACCTGTTCCAATTTAGATACCCCTTTCACCTGGATATTTTCAAACTTCTTCCCAAGGCCAGAAACTTGATTTTGGGAAACGAAAATTTGCTTAAAGCCTAGTTTTTCCGCCTCTGCGATTCTTGGTTCTAGTCTGTTGACCGCTCTAATCTCTCCTGAAAGTCCTACTTCGGCTGCAAAGGCCGTTTGTGCGGGTACAGTTAGATCATGCAGGGAAGAAATAATGGCACACACCAAGGCCAGGTCTACGGCAGGGTCTTCCACCTTCAATCCTCCTGTCATGTTCACGAACACATCATGCTTAGATAGGTTGAATCCACACCGCTTTTCTAGAACTGCCAAGAGCATGTTCAGACGTCTTAGATCGTAACCCGTAGCAGATCTTTGGGGGTTGCCATAGGCCATAGAAGACACAAGAGCCTGAGTCTCAATGAGCAAAGGTCTCATTCCTTCCATCGTGGTAGCAATGGAAATACCACTAAATTGCTCTGTTCCAGACGAAAGGAAAATTTCAGAAGGATTGGATACTTCCCTTAAGCCTGTAGCCATCATCTCGTAAATTCCTATCTCCATGGTGGAGCCAAATCGATTTTTGGCGGTTCGAACCAAGCGATAGCTATTGTGCCTGTCTCCTTCGAATGTCAGGACTGTATCTACCATATGTTCTAACACTTTCGGCCCTGCTAAGCTCCCTTCTTTGGTGATATGGCCAATTAAAAATACAGGTAAAGGCGTTTCTTTGGCTAATCGTACCAGCCGTGCTGCACATTCTCTAACCTGCGAAACAGAACCTGGAGCACTATCTAGCATATCAGAATAGATCGTCTGAATAGAATCCACGACCAAAATATCTGGCTCAATATCATTGACAGATTGGATAATCTGATTCAGATTTACCTCAGCAGCGATAAACAATTGATCATTCGAATAGGGAATTCTACCTGCCCTCATCTTGATTTGAGCGGCGGATTCCTCACCCGATACATAAAGAATTTTCTTTGAGGAGAATTGTAGGGCCAACTGAAGTAGAAGGGTACTTTTGCCGATTCCAGGCTCTCCGCCTAGTAAAATAGCTGCCCCCGGAACGAGCCCTTGACCCAAGACTCGATTCAATTCCAAATCTGGTACTGCCCATCTGTCTTCCTGTGTAACGGCAATTTCATCCAGGGTAAGGGGCTTGCTTTTGTTTCCTACTATCAAAGCAGGCCCTTGGCGGACTTCCTTGGCGGCAACCAACTCTTCTACCAGGGTTCCCCATTCACCACAGTGATTGCACTTTCCCTGCCACTTAATATGTGATCCTCCACAGTTCTGACAGATGAAAACAGTCTTTTTTGATGATTTTGCCATTATTTCAACAAGATAAATTTTCGTGATGGAGTTAAATTTTCGGGACTCTAAAATGTTTAATTATTTCCTATCAGACATCCCAAAAATTAAAATCAAAATTCAAAAAAAGCTTCTCTGAGCCCAACAAACATTATTTCGCAATATTTCAAGCTTATTGGAATTAGCATATTTTTATTAAAAGAAATCTCAAACTTCTTAATTAAAGTTTTCGTATTATATTTGCACAGCTTTGAAAAAATATTTCTCCCATAAACTATCTAACAGTGGGTAATTTACCTTCTACATGGGTTTAAGTTGCGAATTAAATTTACAACGAACTTTTAGGAGAAATACGATCTCACTACAATTTTGTACGAACCTCCAAATCGGATTCCTGCTTCGAAGGATTCTGACAAGGAAAGAATAAAAAAATGGGGATGCCGTCATTGGTGACCAAACAACAAATTATAGTTTTTCCGTGATTTCTTTACATTCACATAACCAGAACTACATCAAATCTGCTATGGTTTTAGACCAGAAAAAACTAAATTTAGTTAATTCGAGTTACACACTTCTACTCTCCCCATATATTAAGGCCATAATCACAGGCAATTAGTCTTCAACGAATAAACATTAAAATGGTTAACAACGCTTTTCCCTATCGACTGTTTACCAGCCTTTTAAAAAACAAGGGTAGGTTTCCTTACCCAGTTATTCTCAAGGAAACAGTCAAAAAACGCGACTTATCAGAAGTCGGAAAATTAGAGGATTTTTTTACACAAGAACTTCAGCAAGCCTCTTTTGAAAGTCCTGAATCGATCAATTATTTTTTCTTTGCGGCACGAGAAGCCATGCTCCTCAGCTTCTACAGGAAGGATTTTCATCGTTTTCAGAACCAAATGGAGGTGATCCAACACCGATCACAAGCCTTGCGATCCATTGATCTCGGCAGCAATTCCTTAGCAACCTTTGACGCTTTTCTGGAATTGCTTGACGTAGCCTTCTACAGGTTAATCAAGCATATTGCCATTGAGAAATACGAAAATCATCTCGATGGATTAGATTTTTCCATATTCGCCCAGGACGAAATAGCTGAAATTTCCAGCATTATCGGCTTTGTTTACCTCAATGAGGAAAATCATGAGCAAAAACAAAAAGGCAGAATGTGGTTAATGAAAGCAAGTGGAGAGTTTTCCAATGATGAAAGACTCAACCCTGCCTTATTAACAGCCGCATATTTCGCAGAACAGCAGACTACGGATGCCATTGCGCATCTTGAGGCCATTTTGACCCAGGTTTCAGGACAACATGATCAATTGTCCAACGAGGAGCTTTCCTTCTTATATAAAGGAGCGATGCTGGAATTGGAAGGTGTGATTCTAGGTAAGAAGTTTAGCCTTCCAAAAGAAGATGACGAAAATCTAGAGCAGGCCCAGTTGCAGATCAAGGAATATGAAACAAAATTTGCCCAAGAGGCTGAGTTACCCAATTTCCTTAAAGCAAAAATATACAAAGTTATTGCTGGCCTGTATCAAGGTGTCTTTCGAATGACAAATGATGACCTTGAGCAAGCCTCTTTTGCCAAGCAAGGAATACAAGCTTTAGAGCACTCCATTAATCTGTCAATTCAGATGAATGACGAGACCAGTGAAATGGGATATCGTCTTCACAGAGCCGAATTTCATGTTGTTACTGACATTACGCTGACAGAAAAAGAAATAAAAGAAGTCTTACAGTTTTATAAAAAGCGTCAGGATTATCCCGCCTACGTTAAAGCTGTACATACTTATACTGATTTACATCAAAAGAACAATTCTTCTAAGAAAAGCTATGACTTGATTGGAGACATGTTCAAGCTGGGTCAGAAAAAGATGGAGCAAGGGGGATTCTATCTGATCACGGAAGGACTTTCACTTGCCAATAAGGTATTTAGCCATGAGGTAACTTTACCAGGTGTATCATGGTTGGTTGAGGAATTAGATGAATTCTTCCAAAAGGTCGTTCAGGCATCAGAGCAAATTCAGGACAATATGGAGTTGATTGGTATTTCTCAAATTGAGAGATTCCGTCAAAAATGCCTGGAATTTGAGCCTGTCTCTCACTTTAATATTAAGGTGTATTTCCAATACCAATTGTTACAAATCCAGTTGATGCGCTTGGGGTCCTTGATCAATGACGATCAAATTAGCTTGAGATTTGCCAACAAACTCATGTCCTCTATTACTTCCAAAAACAACCCCATGAGCTTTATTCAGGCTAGTTGGAAGGAGTTTAAGGATGTACCGAATGAGGTGAGGAATAAAACCTTAAATAAGTGTATCAACATCACCAAAGGTGATCTTCCCAGAGCTGCAGAGCACCTTGAGTTCTCCTATAGAAACCTTAGAAGCTATATTACCTTCAAAGAAGTAAATAGATTGGGATTCTTCCTTGAATTACAGGAGACCAATAATAAGCAGCTTGAGCAAGGGATAAGGTATATGTTTTATGACTTGTATAAGCAGGGTACCATATTCGAGGTTGTCTTTGACATGCCCAAATTTCTGGTAGAGCATGCCAAGTCAGGTTTTTATTCTCAAGACCTTGAAAGCAAGCTGAAGATCAAGGGAACAACAGCCAAAAAGTATATCAAAATCATGATAGAAAATGGACTGATCCGTCAAGACAAAACCACAGGCAGAAGGCATTATTACAGATTAATCCGTGAAAATGTGATGAACCGCTTGGGTAAAGATCAGAATACCCTCATTGAAGCAGCTGTATAGTTTGCTGACATCATAGAATCAATCATGCAGGTGCCATCATTTTTTTGGCCCTGCATTTTCATTTAAAAAAATATGGAAAGCTATTTGCCCAGCATCCATGAAATTTGTTTTTTTTGTATCTTCTAACTCTAATCTCTAAAGGAAAATCCCTTTAGAATAACGATAAGCAAAGCATTTGATCCATGGCAGGACATAGTAAATGGGCTAACATCAAACATAGAAAAGGAGCCCAGGACGCCAAGCGCGCAAAGTTGTTTACAAAATTAATCAAGGAAGTAGCAGTTGCTGTCAAAGAAGGGGGAGCAGATCCTGCATCCAACCCTAGATTGAGAATGGCAATCAAGAATTCCAGGAAGGCCTCTGTTCCTAAGGATAAGATTGACAATGCCATCAAAAAAGGATCAGGTGCTGATGGAACCAGCTATGATGAAGTAACTTTTGAAGGATACGCCTCTCATGGTGTAGCTGTTTTTGTAGAAGGATTGACCGACAACAACAACAGGACTGTAGCCAATGTGAGATCCTACTTCAACAAGTATGGAGGTTCCATGGGAAAATCAGGTTCAGTAGGCTTTCTATTTGAAAGAAAGGGAGTTTTTATTTTCCCTACCGAAGGGCATGATGAAGACGAACTGACCATGGAGTTGCTTGATGGAGGACTTGAGGATATAGAGAAGGATGGCGATAACTATGTTGCCTATTGTGCATTTGAGGATTATGGTCTTCTGAACAGCAAGATTGAGGAAATGAATATTGATGCGGAATCTAGTCTGAATCGAATTCCAACAACTTCGGTAAAACTAGATGTTGAGCAGGCCAAAGCTGTGCTGAAGCTGATCGATTACCTAGAGGACGATGACGATGTACAACAAGTCTTTCACAATCTCGAAATGACAGATGAACTAGCTGAAGCCCTTTCTGCTGAATAGGTACCCCCAAAAATACAAGGGCCATCCTTTTTAGGATGGCCTTTTTTTTTAGGGGTATTCATTGTTTACCTTTATTCACCCTACTACCCATTCATTCAACTATGGCCTTCAATTCTCTGAGATTTATCCTGTTTTTCTCAGCATTTTTTGTGCTGTACACATGGGTATTATCCAGGCTTAGGGTCAAATGGAGAAACTTGGGGATACTTCTGGCCAGCTATCTGTTTTATGCTTCATGGGATTGGCGCTTCCTAAGCTTGATTATCATTTCCTCCCTAACAGATTATTTAGTAGGGCAGCGGTTAGGGAAAATACAGAACCCTAAAAGGAGAAAGGGCCTCTTATTAATTAGCTTATGTGTGAACCTGGGAATGTTAGGAGTATTTAAGTACTTCAATTTTTTCAGGGATTCTCTGGTGGTTCTTCTTGCTTATACACCTTTTCAACCTTCTATTCCGACCCTAGACTTGATCCTACCTGTTGGAATATCGTTTTACACCTTCCAAACCCTGAGTTATACCATAGATATTTACAGGAAAAGAATACAGCCCACTTCTTCTGTTTTGACCTTTTTTACTTTTGTAGCCTTTTTCCCCCAACTAGTTGCAGGACCTATCGAAAGGGCTTCTCATCTCCTTCCCCAATTTGAGAGGAAGAGTATCCTATCCTATCAGCAGTCTGTGCAGGGAATGAGAATTATCCTTTTGGGATTCTTCAAGAAGATCGTCATCGCTGACAATTTTGGATTATTGGCCGATTACCTATTGAATCCAGCCCTCCCACAGAATGGTTGGTTAACGCTGACTGGATCTTTTAGTTTTTGCCTGCAAATATATGGGGACTTTTCAGGCTATTCTGATATCGCGATTGGTTTGGCTATGATGATGGGATTTCGATTGAACCAAAACTTTGATACACCCTACTTTTCCAGAAGTCTCACAGAGTTTTGGAGGAGGTGGCATATTTCCCTTTCCACTTGGTTTCGAGATTACTTATACATTCCCTTAGGAGGAAACCGAAAGGGCAAATTCAGGACTTATTATAATCTCTTTCTCACCTTTTTGCTATCAGGCTTATGGCATGGTGCGGATTGGACTTTTGTGATTTGGGGTGCCTTACATGGAATTCTAATCGTTGTAGAGAGGATCTTGCCTTCTTTTAAGCGGAAAGCCATATGGATACTTCCGGTTTTTATCACAGTATGGTTTTTATGGATTCCCTTTCGAGCAGAAGGAATTCATCATTACTTCCATATGCTGGCTGGCCTATTTAATCTCGCCAGTTATGATTTGACCGGGATGGCCTTTGTCTCAGAACTTTACCCCATCAGGAAAGTGATGGCCTTGTCCATCATAAGCTTATTATACTTCAGCTGGGAGGGATTTGCCAAAGGGAATGATTTAGGACTATCCAAGCTAGCTACCATACCAAGACGTATGGTTTATTTCCTCCTGGCAATTATCATTTTTCTGTTTATCAACTTTGAATCACAAGTACCCTTTATCTATTTCCAATTCTAATGAAATTGCTGATCAGGCTCATATTACTATTTACTCCTATTGTAGGCATGATCATGCTTTACCCCTATTCGCCAAGAACACCTTATGAAATCTTAGACGCTGACGGACCTTGCTTCCACCGCACGCTTTGGGTATATGACAGAATTCATCATTCTAAAGCCCCCATTGACATTGCTTTTATTGGGACTTCTCACACGGTAGAAGGAATTGATGATGCCTATATTCAACAGGCCTTTGACTCAAGCAAATGGATAACAAATCTGGGACAGTGTTTTTTAGGAAGGAACCAACAATTTGAAATTTTAAGCTATTTATTGAAGGAAAAAGAGCCAAAAAAGATCATTCTGGAGCTCATCTACCTCGAGGAAACAAAGAGCCATCAAAATTATTATGCCTTAGCCCCTAGGGATTCTATCCTCATGAGTTATCCTTATCATGATTGGGAAACCTACCTGAACGATGTTAAGGGCCATTTTATATTTAGAATTCACGCCATCCAACACGAGATATTTCATTCCAAAGCTCCACTATCAACTTTGCATTGGGGATTCTCTGCTTTCGAGGACACCAATATTTTAGAGAATCTCGAACCCGTGAAGAATGACTGGACCGATGCTGGAAAGGAATGGATAAACCTTAGGCCTTATTCCTATTGGAGAAAAGATATTTTCCTACATAAGATGATAGCAGCCTGCCAACAAAAAGGGGTAGAAATTGAGTTTTTATATGTTCCAACCTATTACGCTCCTAAGCTTGATCAGGACAGCCTTGCTGAACTTAATCTTCCAGGGAGGATAAGGATTCCACCCTCTTATATTTTGAATGATCCTCATGGAAGGTTAGATGCGGGTCATATGAATATGACTGGCGCTAGAAAGCTAAGCAGATGGCTGGTAGAAGAATGGACGAATGAACAAAAGAATCACTAATAGAATGAAGAAGTTATTCGTCCATATTTTATTGATGATCCTTGGGCTTGCTGTAGCATGCCTAAGCTTCCCATTAGATAAGCGGAACAGGTACCAGCAACTCAATGCCGAATGCCTTGAAAAATCAGGATGGATCTACGATCGAATTCACCTTTCAGATACTCCCATTGATATCGCTTTTATCGGAAGTTCACATACCATCAACGGGGTAAATGATAGTTTGCTGGAAGCCAATTTGAGTCATAACATGCATGTCAGTAACCTCGGATATTGTAGGTTGGGTCGAGATCTCCATTTTGAAATCCTTCAGGAATTGGTTCAATCGAAACAGCCCAAGAAACTGGTCTTAGAAATAGGGTGGGAAGAAAATCGATTTAGCCATCCTTCCTTTGCCCAGCTAGCTGATCCACAGGATATTCTAATGGCTTATCCCATCATGAATGGGAGCTACTTCCCCAATATCCTCAACTTATTTCGAGAGAGACTCATCCGCATTCAAAAAAGGCTTTGGAACCCAACCTCTCCTTCAACAGAAAATAGGCTTCCTCATGGGTTTACCACTGTCCCCAACAAAGCTGAAATAAGCGTTTTAGAGGCATCTCGGACAAGACTTTCTAAGAAGAAAAGGCCTTCGCCAGCAATCAGAAGAAATCTACTAGAGGCATTTCCTAACTACTACCTTGACTACATTTCAAGCTTTTGTCGGCAGCATCAGATTGAATTGTCTTTTTTGTATTTGCCACCTTTTGGCTGCCAACCTTTAGAGCAAAAGGAAAAGGATTTTTATAAAAGAATGGGAGAATTGTGGATTCCTCCGGCAAGTATCCTCGATGAGCCTTCGAATTGGTATGACGCAGGCCATTTCAACCTTGAGGGGGCGGAACAGCTTAGTCTTTGGCTAGCCAAGAAACTATAATCAAATATCGAGGAAGATATGCTTAGGCGAAGATTCCTTTTTTGAAAACGCCCTGGCCGCCCAGTCGGCACGACGAATCGGATCAATGATCCTATACTGCCCTCTTAGTCTCCAAGCAATTTCACGGCTGATATCCTGGCTCATCAAATGCCCTGCACTGACATAAATAGGTTTTACGCCCACCTGTGTTCTCAAGGCATAGCCTACGCAATCATTTCCCCAAAAGACTTCACATTGAGAACCTTCTTCATCAGGCATGCTGTAATCTTGCTTTAGGAGAGGATCCTTAGCTACTCCCATGCTCTTGATGTCCTCCTTAATTCCAATCCAAGACGCGATTCCCATTTTTCTGGGATGTGCAGTTCCATGTCCGTCAATGATGAGAATATCTGGTTTTCTACCTAAATAATCCTTTAACGCACGCAAGGCTTGCTGTAGAATTGGCCCTTCCCTAAAGGAAAAATAACCTGGAACATAAGGGGCTTTTACTTTCTCACGATAAAGAAAAATTCTGTAAGGTTGATCTGGCCAGTACATGACATCCATGGCAACATAGGCTAACTCATCTTCATATTGGACATCCATGGTACAGATCATGCTTCCGTGATCTGGAAAGAAATCTTCCTCATCCGACAGGATTTGAAGAGAATTTTGCATGTCCAATTGAGTCTGTTGCCAGATAGCTTTCCATTCCTCCAGGCTTTTCATGGGAACAAATTACATCCTTCATCTAAAAATTCATCAGGATTCCTTAAGTTTATTCCCTTAGGAAAAAAAGGAACACATGAAGCAACAATCTCTCGATCTACTCCGCAAAAAAAATGCTGAGGCCTTGCTAGGAGGCGGTCAATCTCGCATTGACAGACAACACGACAAAGGGAAACTTACGGCCAGAGAACGAATCGAACTTTTGCTTGACCCAGGCTCGTTTGAAGAGATTGGAAAATTTGTTACACACCGTGCGACAGAATTTGGACTAGACAAGTATAAGCCACTGGGTGATGGCGTTGTTACAGGCTATGGAACTGTAAATGGTAGGCTGGTCTATATTTTCAGCCAAGACTTTACTGTCATGGGAGGCTCTTTATCGGAGACCTATGCTGAAAAGATCTGTAAGATTATGGATTTGGCCATGAACAATGGTGCTCCTGTAATCGGCTTGAATGACTCAGGTGGAGCAAGAATTCAGGAAGGGGTGGTTTCCCTAGCAGGATACGCTGATATCTTTTATAGAAATACCTTGGCCTCTGGTGTAGTTCCTCAGATTTCGGCCATCATGGGCCCTTGTGCAGGAGGTGCTGTTTATTCTCCCGCCATTACTGACTTTACCCTCATGGTAGAGGGCACTTCCTATATGTTTGTTACAGGTCCCAACGTGGTAAAGACTGTAACACATGAGGAGGTAACTTCTGAAGAGCTAGGTGGAGCCAATACACATGCCAGTAAATCAGGGGTAACACACTTCGCTTGTTCCAACGAAGTGGAAGCCTTGGAAAATATCAAGCAGTTGCTCAGCTATATGCCCCAAAACTGCGAAGAAGACCCCATTCGTTTTGCCAAACAGGAAAACATTCAGGAGGATGTTACAGCGCTGGACAGCATCGTCCCGGAAAATCCCAATCAGCCTTATGACATGAAGGAAGTGATTGAATTGGTTTGTGATGAAGGCTCTTTTATGGAGGTTCACAAAGACTATGCAGAGAATATTGTCGTAGGTTTTGCCAGGTTGGATGGGAGAAGCATCGGGATTGTCGCCAACCAGCCAGCTGTCATGGCAGGCGTACTTGATATCAAAGCCTCGGTAAAGGGAGCTAGGTTTGTCCGCTTCTGTGATTCCTTCAATATCCCCTTGTTAGTATTTGAAGATGTACCTGGATTCCTTCCTGGCACAGATCAGGAATGGAATGCTATCATCACCAACGGAGCAAAGCTTTTGTATGCCTTTTGTGAAGCAACCGTCCCAAGAATCACTGTCATTACACGCAAGGCTTATGGTGGCGCATATGACGTAATGAACTCTAAGCATATCGGTGCAGATATGAACTATGCATGGCCTTCCTCTGAAATTGCGGTGATGGGTCCTAAAGGAGCTGCTGAGATTATCTTTAAGAAAGAAATTGCTGAAGCAGAAGATTCTGAAGCCAAATTGAATGAAAAAGTAGAAGAGTACACGGAAAAGTTTGCCAATCCCTACAGGGCAGCTGCCAGAGGATTTGTAGACGAAGTAATTCTACCCAGAGAAACGAGAAAAAAATTAAGCAGGGCCTTTTCTATGTTAGAAAACAAAGCGAGAACCCTACCAAAGAAAAAGCATGGAAATATTCCATTGTAACCTGGGATAAGACATAAAAAAAAGTAGGGAAACAAGATGTTTCCCTACTGGATAAAAACGCTAAGTACCACTATTGCATTATTATTTTTTGGTATCCTAAGGTGGCGGTAGCAGTCCGAAGCCTTAAGATATAGGCACCTTTTTGTAGCTGGGACAAATCCATCTTGGCCTTTACAGCCTGAATGTCCTGCTCATATACTTTCTTTCCATCCATACTGTATACTTCAGCCCAAGTAGCACTCAGCTTACCCTGTATTTCTATTTCTAGAAGACCCTGACTTGGATTGGGATAAGCGGCAAAAAGCTGGTCCTTAACTTCCTCTACTGAGGTTGGAAGACTTGTGCGCTCAAAGCGATAGACCGTTCCATCAGGTATGTTTCCATCGAGATATAGTTGTGAGGGAGAAATGATCGTAGAGGGCAGGTAGGGAAATCCTGTCACCCAATACCCATAAGTCTGAATGGTCATTTGATCGTAGTTGTAGCTTTGGACCAAGCCTAGTGAAGGGCCATTCTGCCCTTTGAATAACAATTTAGGCTGGGTAAAATGTGAGTCTCCAAAGTGTACCTCAAGGTTTCCTGTTTCCTCATAAATGTGAATCTGGAAATTCGCATAATCTGTGGAGCTGTTGTTAGCCGTAATATCAGGTTGGAAGCCTACATTTTGCCACTCTACGGAGGTGATTCTCTCGCCTTCTTCCCCAATTGTTTCAAGAAGAATTGGCGACAATGCGTTGGTTCCCTGTACACTATCCATGGAGCGATCCATTAGGTCAGCGCCAAAGAACACCATCACGGGACCTGCTGAAACTCCTTCTGGATTTAATCCCAAAATAGCTCCTTCTGGGGTCTCCATGATATAGAGTGTATCTGTCTGTTCTTCAAAAAAAGTGAAGGTAAATCCTAGTGGCACCTTCAATTGAATGTTATTCCAATTGATGCCTTTTCCTAGCTCAACTCCATCTTCCAACTTGGCGTAAGGCCGTTGTTCATGCTGAAAGGAGTAAGCAAAGCTTTGTTCTACTCCCCATGCCGACTCTGATGAGTGCATAGGGGCCGATTTTTCAGTTGATTGATTTTTCTGGCCGAAATGGTTGAGCGATAATCCGACTAGCAAAGTAAAGAGCGTAATTATGTATCTCATAGGCTGAGATCTAAATAGGTCATTAATGTTGTAAAAGTGATTGGGGGACACTATTTATTCGAAAAACAAACTTTTTTATTTCATTAATAAAACATAGTCTGCATTCAGTTCATGTCAGGCAAATATTGGACCGCAAATTTATTTTTTCGACAAAAATTTAAATTTTATTACAATAAGTTTTTGATGGCATTTTCATTGCCTTCAGGAGTGATCTTGGCACGAAAATTTGGAGATCAATCAGAATTCATTTATTTTAACGATCGTTCTATAAATACCAAATAAAATGCCTGCACAAAAAACGAGTAAAGATGAGATCATTGTAAAAGCCATGCAGGTTTTTCGCAAAAAGGGCTATTACAACACTTCCATACAGGATTTAGCTTACGCTTGTGATATTCCTAAATCCCATTTTTACTATTATTTCAAAAAGGGGAAGGAAGAATTAATGGTCGAAGTTCTTAAATCTGTTCACAATTATTTTTCTGAAAGGGTCTTTCCTATTGCTTATGATGAAAACTTGAATGCTGAGGAAAAATGGACAGAGCTCTCGAAAAAATTACAACGTATTTTCACAGGTTCTCATGGAGGTTGCCTGATGAGTTTGATCAGTTTAGAGACCGCATATTCTCCAGAAAAGGACCAATTTATACCGATCATCCAACAATATTCACAGGAAATGATTTTGGCCTTTGAAAATATATTTGCTCAAAAGGTCAATCCTACACTTGTAGCCAAAAGGGTGGTAAATAGTATCCACGGCTCCTTAATTCTTATGCACATTCATCAGGACACTTCTTTCTTCCTGCAAGCTATTGAGGAGGGATCACCCAACACTACCCTATCATGAAGCTTTTCCCAACAGAAAAAAAAGAAATCTGGAAACATCGGATTGTTCGTTGGGTAGGGAATCTCACGCCTATTATAAGGACATCAAAAGGCAAATTATGCTTTATATCTGACGACTACCGAGAGGCACATGTAAGCCTCAAGCATTCGCTTTCCACCAAAAACCTAGTTGGAGCCACTTTCGGAGGAGTATTGTTTTCGGCAGCAGACCCTTGGCATGCCTTATTGGTGTACAAAATACTTGGCGGAGATTATATCATTTGGGACAGATCGGCTGAAATACGTTTCCTAAGGCCTGGAAAAAGCCGATTGAAGATGAAAATACTGATTACAGATCAGGACATTCTAGAGATTAAAGAGGATTTGAAGGCAAAACAGAAATCTCATCCGAGCTTTGATTTAGAATGGCTGGACAAGAACAATAAGGTCGTTGCACGACTCAAAAAGACGCTATATGTAGCAGAAAAAGGCTTTCATGCCCAGAAATTAAAGGAACATTCACCGTCAAACTGACAAATATGGAAACTCTACCTAAATCGCAATCAGAAGCTATGGCTATTCCAAGTCGTACTTTTCTACAAGACAGCTTACCTCAGCTTTTGGGACAAATCGGCCCAGATGCCCAACGTCAATGGGGAATAACTCCAAGTGTACAACATATCATGGAACATATCTCTGCCATTGTCTATATCTCCAGAAAAGATGTAGGATTGAGTCTGAGTATACCTGAGGATAAGGTTGAAAAGGCACAAAAATGGATCTTTAGAGAGGGGAGTATGATGCGCCGTGGCACCAAGGCACCTTTGGATAATATTGTGAAGCAGGAATTGAGGTATGCCAGCCTAGATGAATCCAAAGATATCCTCCTAATGAATATAGCTGCCTTTTACGGATATTTCTCCGAAAATAAAGGCATTAAATTAATGCATCCTGCTTTTGGTCCATTAGATTTGGAGGCTTGGGAAAGATTCCACCATATCCATATCGTTCATCATTTGGGGCAATTCTCTGCACTTGAGGCAGATATGAGTGCAGAATGGCCCGCCAAAAAATAGTTTATTCAACCCTCTGATATGCCAACATTTTCTTATTGTCCCGTTTGTGGGAAAGAATTGATCAAGGCCCAGCATGGCGGCAAAGAAAGACAAGCTTGCCCAGATCCCTCCTGTGGTTGGGTCCATTGGGACAATCCAACACCTGTTGTAGCAGCTGTAGTGGAAAGAAAAGGGAAGGTCGTGCTTGTCAGAAATGTGGGATGGCCCGAAAAATGGTTCGGACTGGTTACCGGCTTTTTAGAAAGGAATGAGACACCTGAAGAAGGGATTTTAAGAGAGGTTAAAGAGGAAATTGGATTAGATGCCACCATGGGATCCCTGATTGGACTTTATCCCTTCTACATGAGGAATCAATTGATTATCGCCTATCATGTTGAAGCACATGAAGGAGAAATTGTGTTGCAAGAGTCTGAAATTGCCGAATGTAAAGAAATACCCATGGAAAGTATTCGTCCATGGAAAGCAGCAACAGGAGTCGCCCTAAAGGACTGGTTGGCAAGTAAAGGCATTGAATCTGAATTTAGGTAACTAGACCTATTACATATGAAAAAGGAGCCCTGTTTAGGACTCCTTTTTTTATGTTGCGAAAAGTTAATTCCTTGTGGGATTACTTTTTCTTGAACTTCACTTCATTGCCTAATTGTGCTCTCTGCTCTAGGAGGTCAAGGAAATTCACCTCCAACTCAACTGTTTTGCTATCCTTGATAACAGCATCTGTATTAGAAACGGACTTCACTTTTCCTGGAAAGATATAAGTTGTTCTATAGGTAGCATCTTTCATCATCATTTTGGCCATTTCCATTCCTTGGGCCATTTCATCATCACCTTCCATATCTCCTAGTAGGTCGCCCATATCTGGAACCACTCGCTTGAAAATTCGCTTTTTGACGTCTAGTTCGTAGCTAGAATCACCTGATCCTGTGGGTAGCATGGCAGGTGTGCTAGATTCCATATCCGCCTGTGCAGCAGAAATATTCTCAACCTTATCGAAATCATAGATAATGGTCATGATATAGTTTTCAGAGGAGGTTCTCACATTTGAAATACCCTCTGCAGCACGAAGCTGCTTAGCTGTTTCCTGTATCGTAGAATCAAGAGATCCCATCATTCCACCTTCTTCATCTCCTCCACCCATGCTTGCAAGGAGGGCTCCAGCCTCAGACATATCTACTTTCATGGTGTAAGTCCCAGAACCATCCTTGTTTAGTTTGATAAGCTCTTCTATCTCGAAACAGCCAGTCAGTAACGTCAATGTAGACGCAATGAGGATCAACATAGCCGTTCTTAACATGGCGTTTATTCCTTTCAAATTCATTGTTTGATTTTTATGTTAGTATGGCACTTAAGATACAAGGAAATTCCAATATGCGAAAAACCAACTGGGCGAATTACCTACGGCTTTTGAAGAAGACTTTGTAGATACCTAATGGAAAAAAGCAGCCCCCATCAGGAAATGTCCCAAGCTGTTTGGCTACTAATAGTAGAAAGAACATATTTGAAGGAAGATGATTGAATCTGTATGACACCTACGAACTACCAGCAATACTTTTCTCTCAAAAAAATAAAGGAAATCCTCTTTCACTTGTATAAAATGGAAGCTGAGGTCCACTTTCTGCATGGAGAATACGACCTAAATGCTTTCGTCCAATCTGATCAAGGGGATTTTTTACTCAAGATTTTCCATGCTGAATCCAGCCAGGATCGTATAGATTTTCATGAACATATTCATAGGTACCTAGCCGAAAAGGAATTGACCGTAGAGTTGGCCAGCGTCATCGACAATTTTAGTGGAAATGCCACTTCAACTATCGTAGATGAAGCAGGGATCAACTGGAAAATACAACTTTACACCTGGGTTGAAGGTAAACTTTGGTCAGAGATCCATCCTATTTCTGCTTCACTTTTAATAGACCTTGGATATAAAAGTGGTGAATTAGCCGAAGCCCTTTCTGGATTTACTCATCCTTATTCCCATAGGTACATGGAATGGGATCTAGCAAGAGCTGACTGGATTGAATCTGAACTTGAAATTTTTGAGGAAAGCGAAGGGGAGGCTATCACTTTCTTCCTTGATTTATATCGAAATCAATGGGATAAATACGAAAAATTAAGAAAAGGAGTCATTCATAATGATGGAAATGACAACAACCTGATTGTTGGGGGAAATTATGGCAGTCTTTATCTCAAGGGTATCATTGACTTTGGAGATGCTGTCTATTCTCAGCTCATCAACAATGTAGCAATTACCCTAGCTTATGCCATGATGGGAAAAGCAGACCCTCTTAGAGCAGCGGTTGAGGTGGTCAAGGGATATCACGAGAAATTCCCACTTGAAGAAGGCGAAATCCCACTTTTATACAGCCTAATAGGGATGCGACTGGCGGTAAGCCTTACCAAATCCACCCTTAACCAAAAAGCTGATCCTGAAAATGAGTACCTACTTGTATCCGCTAAACCTGCTTTAGAGCTTCTTCATACTTGGCGGAATTTACATCCTGATTATGTAAGCTACAGTTTTAGAAATGCTTGTGGCTTTGATGCACATCCCCACTACTACACCTTTAAGTTGTGGGCGGAAAAATACGATACCAGCCTAAGAGATTTGTTCCCTACTGTTCAGTCTGAACAGGTACATGCTGTAGACATGAGTATCGGCAGTACATGGTTACAAAACTCGGCCCTTTACTTAGATGATCATTGGAAGAGCTTTCAGATTCAGCAGTTACAACAAGCACATCCTGGAAAGATCGTGGCAGGTGGCTACCTGGAAACAAGACCCTTCTACAGCACAAAAGCATTTGAAAAAGAGGGAAACAATGGACCCGAATATAGGACTGTTCATCTGGGGGTAGATTTTTGGTTGCCAGCTGAAACACCAGTCCACGCTATCTGGCCTGGGAAAGTATATTCAACAGCCTTTAATGATTTCCACAAGGATTATGGGGCTACCCTGATATTGGCGCATCAAACAGAAACTGGCATACCCTTCTATTCTCTTTATGGACACCTGAGTAAAAGAAGCCTCGAATTATGGCAAAAGGGTGATGAAGTAAGCAAAGGGGATCTCATTGCTTGGCTAGGAAATTATGAAGAGAATGGTCATTGGACCCCACATTTACACTTTCAAATCATGCTGGATATGCTTGGGAATGAAGCCAATTTCCCTGGTGTAGGATTTCCAGATGAAATCGGAATTTGGAAAGAGCTTTGTCCTGATCCCAACTTATTTTTCAACCTTCCAGCCTTAGCCTCAGACGGCTCTATTTCTTCTACCAATTTGCTTAGTAGGCGAAAAAAATACGTGGGAAGAGGTATGTCGATTTCCTATCAAAAGCCATTGACTATTTTGAGAGGTCAGGCTGCCTACCTAATCGATTCAAATGGAAGAAGATACTTGGATACCGCCAATAATGTGGCCCATGTAGGACATGAACATCCAAGGGTGGTAGAGGCAGGTGCGCGGCAAATGAGGGTTTTGAATACCAATACGCGATACCTCCACCCTGCCTTATTGGATTTTTCTGAGGAACTTTTGTCTACCCTACCCTCGGAATTGTCGGTTGTTCATGTGGTCAATTCTGGATCAGAGGCCAATGACTTGGCGATGAGAATGGCAAGGGCTTGTAGTGGTCAGGAAGACTTTATCGCCATCGAGTTGGGTTACCATGGTCATACAGAACAAACCATTGGAGTTAGTTCCTATAAATTTGATTCAAAAGGGGGGAAAGGAAAACCAGCCCATACACAACTTCTTCCTCTACCCGATCCATTTAGGGGAAAATATAGAGGGGAAGAGAGCGCTTCTGCCTATGCTTCACATATTCAAGAGGCCATAACGCAGATCATGGCAGAAGGTAGAAATCCTGCTGGATTTATTGGGGAAAGCATCCTCAGTTGTGGGGGACAAATCGAACCTCCACAGGGATATCTCAAGGAGATTTACCAAAAGGTTCGGGCAGCAGGCGGCATATGTATTGCTGATGAAGTTCAAACAGGAGTGGGCAGAGTTGGCAAATACTTCTGGGCCTTTGAATTACAGGCGGTTGTACCCGATATAGTTACCATTGGTAAACCTATTGGGAATGGACATCCGCTTGCCGTGGTTGTTTGTACAGAAGAGGTAGCAGATGCCTTTAACAATGGCATGGAATACTTCAATACTTTTGGCGGAAATCCTGTATCAGCCACTATCGGATTGGAAGTGTTAAGAGTTGTCAAGGATGAGGCTCTTCAAAAACATGCCTATATCGTTGGGGAATACCTCAAACAGGAATTTAGAAGTCTTCAAGAAGAGTTTCCCATTATTGCCGATGTCAGGGGACAAGGCCTTTTTCTTGGGGTGGAATTTACCGATGAACATCTTACTCCTCTAGCCCAGCAAACCTCCTATTTGTCAAACAGGATGAGAGAATTAGGGATACTGTTAAGTACAGATGGTCCGGATCATAATGTAATCAAAATCAAGCCTCCCTTGGTTTTTAACCTGTCCCATGCGGATGAGTTGCTGAGCCGAACAAGGCAAATTTTAAAGGAGGATGGGATGAAGGTATAAAAAAAGAGGAGTTTCGAAAGGCTCCTCTTTTTTATTAATAATTCATATCCTCCGATCAATCTGATTCTCGGTATTCTTCTTCTTCCGGTAGTTCCTCTGCATCCAGCATCGCCAAATGATAGCCATCAAAAAACCTATCCATAACAAACCTTACAGGGACGAGCAAGGCAATAAACAAGGGGAATGTAATGGCAATAATACTTGTCTTGACTACCCATAGAACTGCCAAACAGATCGCCTGAATAGCAGTAAACATATGTACTACTCTGGTAGGAACAGCTCTTAAGTAGTGGGTAGAAGGGTACCTGGCTGGGTCCATAAACCATAGACGCAAACGCTCGAACAGCTGATTCCCTTTCATAGAAGCAACCCCCATGAATAAGAATAAGCCAAACAGGACAGACATAGGCATCAACTGTAGCACATTGAGAATGAGCAAAGAAGCTCCAATGGCCACGTGAACAAGAAGCGCAGTGAGGCGATTCTCTATAGTTCCTGTAATCACTTCTTTGCCTTTCACTGTTTCCAGCTTATTTAAAGAGCGAACATGGTTGAGCGATCTTACTGTGGCAGCAACCATCCAGGGTAAACCAAACATAGAACACAAACCAACAAGTCCACCCACTACTGCCAAATCCAAATGATAGCCTGAACCCTTCTTCAACTTGTTTTGGGGATTGTTGACCAACCTAACTGTGATGTTTTGGTCAAGGTATAGCAAGATGCTCACCAAGAAAGCTGGAATGATACTGGCAAACCAAACCCACTGTGGAGCTTCTAATGGGTTGACCAACCATGCTCTATCGGCTGTAGGCTTGAATTCTTGTGGGACTTCCAGCGTTTCATAATTAACCTCACCCCTAAAGATATAAAAGGCGATCAAGGTCATGATTCCCATAGCAATCGTAGGACCAAAATCCGCTAAAAACTCCCTCACCTGCCTTCTCAAATAATCGCCTGACCTCATGCGAGACAAAGACATTGCTATATAGAAGGTTCCAATAGACAGGATCAATGTGAGGAGAGCGACATCAACGGGCTTATCTTCTGTGAAGCCCTTGACCATGTCAATGACTGCCTCGTAGATAAATATCAAACTAATCAATGCCGCAAAAGTCTCATCCGTAAATCGCGTAAAATACCGTATCAAGGAGGAAGCATCTGTTAAGGCCAGGATTAACATGATGACCATAGTCCAAATCCCTACCCAGGACAGCGTGGGTAAATAAGGCAGACCATAACTTTCAGTAACCGTAAATAAGATGCCCATGAAGATGATGACCGGACCTGTACTTCCCAAAATGGTTAAGGGCTGGCCAGATACCAAGGCATAGATTGTCCCACAAAGCGCCGTTGCTAGGATCATTTCCATCACCCCGATTTCTCCGTGGGTTTTCTCAGCCAACAACCCCCCAAAGGCGATGGCAGGTGCCAAACAGGCAAAATAAAGAAAGAAGACCGAAGCAATGGATTTAGAGGAAAATCCATCTCGAAAATCACTCCAATAATGTGGGATTTTCCGCTTGATGTCATTGACTATTCCTCCTGCAAATTTTCCCGTCGCCTGCAGTTCGGGGGGAATATGCATATCCTCTTTCTGCGCCAACTTATCCATTAAGCCTTCAAAATCTTCTTTGCTCCCCATAGAAGCGAAGTCTGATTTGTAGGGCTCTGATTCCATTTTGTTGGCTACCCTTATTGCCTTGGGCATATGCGGGTGGCTTCTTTGATCACAGGCTAGGAACCAAATGTATCGTACAGGTACGTCATTTTGGTCTTTGACATCGCTGATCTCTTCAGCCAACCGAATGAACACCTGAATGTTGATACCCTTTATATCCAGGGTATCATCGAATACAGCTACTCCATTTCGGATCATATCTGCCCCCTGATCCCCTCGACCATGAAGCAAATGATAAATTTCTTCTTGCTGGGCTTTGTCTTCTACCCCTTCTTGTTCTATGATAATGGGATAAATCCTATCCAGAACCTCTGAGAAGTGCGAAGCTTCCACATCCAAGATCAGGAGCGTACCTCCAGGATGTGTTTTGGGTATAATGGTCGGGTCAGTCATTTGGTTATGTAGTGGTGAATCATCGCTTATCCTTTAACCTAAAAGAATCAAAAGACGATTAGGGATGAGTTTATTTTTTGATGTGGGTTTGAGTTGAACCACGAACAAGGAAGGGCCCTTTGCCCTTCACATACAATATGAATGTGGTCAAAAATATAAAAAACACCTAAAAGGTAATCAAAATGAAAATTGAATGCCTAGCCCCTGTTGATTTACACAAAGATTTAGGTCCCATTCAAAGCCTTCGTTTGAAGGTAGATAGCTTTGAGCTTGGTTGAGGTTGTAGACTTCAACCGATTTTACGAGTAAGCGGTTGTGTTCCTTCCGCATGGTATGAGACAAAATCTGGAAAGTCAGTCCGGTTCCCACGCTGATAAAAATGGGATTCAGGTTTTTTCTTTCCCAGGTTCCTTTGCTTACCCGATCAAAATTTAACCATAGCGGAAAAAAAACAGTGGCATAAGAAAAAAAGGCAATCGTTCTGAGTCGTTCCTTTGATTTCAAAGCGGCCTTACCTTGTTGAAATACCTTGTAGGCTTCTGGATCTTCACGTAGAATGGGGAGCAAGTGAATCCAGCCATAGCCAGCAAATTTGAAGCTTTTATTAGGTGCTATCCTAAAATAAAAATCTGGTATCAATTGACCATCCTGCTTGAGGGCTGTTCCAGTTTCTTGCACACTAACAACGTCTCCACTAGAATTCGAAAAGGGAATGGTACCTGTGGATTTCCCCCAAAAAGTGTGTATATGCTCTTTTATCTTTTTGTTAATGTTTTCACTGGTAAAGTCTGTAATCATCCTAGGCTGATGCTTTTCATATTGCATTTCAAAGGCTAGTTCGATCTGTTGAGCATAGGTATAGGTATTGGAAAGAATGCCTATCAGCGTACAAAGAATAATAATTCTAAAGGTCTTCTTGTTCATGGTTGTGCAGAAGTTAAATAGATTGTTATTGAGATAGTCAACATGCGAAAATACGAGCTATAAATACTCATAGGAATTCAATCCTAACAGAATACTTTTTTGTAGATAGTTCCTTTTGGATTAAGCTTAAGCTCTATCAACCCAGGCACTGACCTCCACCAGCCTAAAGTATCAAGACATCCCAACATATCAGGCAACTGTGCCCAGCATCGCCTGCGACTTCAAAAACCGCTGATAATAGACCTTCATCATTCGGTGCTCTTCTTTTTCAAGATTGGGGTCAATCTCCACCATCTCAAATGCCGCCTGTCTAGCTTCTTTTAGGATGTCTTGATCCTCCACAATATTGGCAAGGCTAAATTGAGGCAAACCAGATTGCCTCGTTCCTAGATAGTCTCCAGGACCACGCAACTCTAAGTCTATCTCGGAAATTTTAAAGCCATCTGTCGTTTCATACATCGCCTTCAAGCGTTTTCGGCCATCCGAACTTAGCTTTTTGCCCGACATCAGGATACAATAGGACTGAAATTGCCCTCGACCGACTCTTCCTCTTAATTGGTGTAATTGAGACAAGCCAAATCGCTCTGCATTTTCGATGAGCATCATCGTTGAATTGGGAACGTCGACACCAACTTCAATAACGGTAGTAGAAACTAGCAACTGGGTCTCGTTTTTCACAAAACGCTGCATTTCAAACTCCTTGTCATCTGGCTTCATTTTGCCATGTACAATCCCTACTCGAAAGCCTTTGAAATATCGTTCCAACAACTCAAACCCCTTTTCCGCAGCCAACAAGTCTAGCTTTTCAGATTCCTCCACCAAGGGATAGACCACATATGCCTGTCTGCCCTTCTCTATTTCAGATCGGATAAAGCCTAGTACTTCCAGTCTTTTTGACTCTTTGTACACCAAGGTTTTGATGGGTTTTCTACCTGGAGGCAATTCGTCAATGACGGAGACATCTACATCTCCATAAGCTGTCATGGCGAGTGTTCGGGGAATAGGGGTAGCCGTCATGATCATATTGTGGGGAAAAGGATTGCCCTTCGCCCAAAGTTTTGCGCGTTGTACCACGCCGAACTTGTGTTGTTCATCAATGATGACAAGACCCAAATTTTTAAATTTGACAGTGGGCTCAATGAGCGCATGTGTCCCAATCACAATATCTGCCTCCCCAGCTTCAATCCTTTCTAATTCTGCTCTCCTTTCCGCCTTTTTTTGCCCTCCAACCAAGAATCCTATGGTCATTCCTACCTTGGAAGCCATTTTGCTAATCTTGGTTTTATGTTGCTCTGCCAGAATTGCCGTGGGTGCCATCATGGCGGTTTGGAAACCGTTGTCTTTGGCTATCAGCATGGTCATGAAGGCCACCATGGTTTTTCCAGCTCCAACATCTCCCTGCACCAACCGATTCATTTGAATAGGCCTCCCCAAGTCCTTCCGGACTTCCTTTAGCACTTTTTTCTGCGCTCCGGTCAACTCAAAAGGTAGATGGTTGTTGTAAAAGGCTAGAAAATGATAGCCTACTTCCGTAAAGGGATTGGCTGCGTTGAGGCTTCTGTTTTTGTCCCTGCGCTTGGCGAGTAGCAACTGGAAATAGAAGAGTTCCTCAAATTTCACTCTCCTTTGTGCCTCCATCAAAGCCTGAAAATTTTCAGGAAAGTGAATGGAACGCAGCGCCTCAGGTCGTCCCATCAACTGGTAGGTTGACAGCATATGCTGAGGTAAATTTTCTTTGAGGGCGTATCCTGCTTCCTCCAATAAGCCTCTTGTCAATGCCCGGAATCCCTTAGAATCCAGCCCCATTCGCTGCAATTTTTCACCGGAGGGATAATGTGGGACGATTTGAGCAGCAGTCTTCTGTCCATCATCCCGAAGACGATCAATCTCAGGATGGGTAATTTGCCATCTCCCTTTGTAGGCTGTAGCCTTGCCAAATATAGCGACCTCCTCCCCTATCGGAAGGCTGTTTTGAATCCACTTTACTCCCTGAAACCATGTAAGTTCAAGTTCTCCACTTTGATCAGCAAAGGTGGCGTTGAGAATAGACTTTCCTCTTTTGGTTTTGATGACAGAGGTTCGAGAAATACGCCCTACAAGGGTGACGAAGGTGTCTTCGCCAGCGAGTTCTGATATTTTCGCCACATGGCTTCTGTCCACATACTTCCGTGGAAAATAGTTGAGTAGATCCCTGTAGGTCCGAATCCCACATTCTTTATGAAGGATTTCGGCTCTTTTGGGCCCTACCTTTTTTAGATACATGATGTCCTTATCCCAAATATCTGGCATAAAGCTATTTCTTCAATTCTTTGGCTGGAACACCGACATAGGTTTTTCCATCTTCGCAATGTCGATTGACAACTGCACCAGCACCAATTACACAATCAGAACCAATCCTCACGCCGGGTAGGATGATAGCTCCGGTACCTATTTCAGATCTTTTGCCAATTTGGACATCACCGCTCACCCTGACACCTGGATGCAAGGTCACAAAATCATCAAAAATACAGTCATGACCAATGGTAGATTGCAAATTAATGACAGAATATTTTCCCAATTGGATATCTGTCGTCATACACACCCCTTCACATATAATACTTCCTTCTCCTATACGAATAGTTGAATTGAGCTGAACCTTGGGATGAATCAATTGGACAGATTTATATTGAGAGAAGGGGGAATATATTTCTACCCACTTTGCCCTTCTTTGGCTAAATCCTGTAGCTGGACAAAAAAATGTCTCTTCGGATTGCTGGAAAGCCCATTGATCATCTCCAAGAATAGGCGCCTTTAAATGAGGATGGCCTGCGTTAAGGGGAGCAATGAATCCAGGAAGTTGAAAAGTTAATCCATCAGGGGTTTTACACAAAGATGCCAGTTGATATACTTCTCTGGCAAAGCCACCTGCACCCACGATAACCAGCTTCCTAAGAGACATAAAAATTGGATCTTTCCTGAATTATTTTTCTGAAGTTGAAAAATCTATCTCAATAACTTCGTTTTTTCCTGTAAATGAATGAAATATAAAAAGAATTACGCGTTTTGTATGCCATTTCGGGTTGGATATTTTTAAATGAACATTTAAATTGCCTTAAGGCAAAATGGATGCTGTATGGCTAAAAATTTACGTAAGATCGGGACTCAATTGACTGCTATTCTTTTAGCCAGTCTTGTCATGGTATTTTTTAGCTCCTGTAACCAGGGACTTGCCACAGATACACCAGAAAATCAAGAACCTCTTTCCGACCTTCCCAAGGAATCTCTTCCTATCGGGAAATCCGCAGTTTGTATTTGGACTCCTTACGCCTCCTTGCGCCATGAGCCGGGTAAGAAGTATTACACCAAGGACAAAAAGCCAAATTGGATTTGTACCATTCGCTATGGTGAAAGAGTAGAATACCTCGATTCTACCTACAGAGTAGAAAATGAAAAGAAGGACTACATAAAAGTTAGGCTCAAAGATGGCAACGAGGGGTGGACGCAAGCGTATTTATTCGAAAAGGAAGGAATACCTGCCGTCGTACTGGATAAGACTGAATTATATAGAAGGCCAGATCCCATGACCTTGAGAGATGATGTCTTGGAGCCAGGAAACATCATTGTCGTCATCAAAGACTCTACAAGTACCAAGAATTCCCCTTGGATGCATGTTTCTGGAAAGCGTAAGTATAAGAAGGGCTGGATTTATGAAACAGATCACATTAGTACCTCAACTAGAGATGTGAAAGCCTCCCTTCTATTTTACAAGGCCAATGAGTCTAAGTCTACCGAAGAAAAACTCGAAAGGCTACAGGCAATCCTAGAAATGCCTGGGTTCGACAAATCTCCCCTATATGCCACGGTACAGGAAAAGATCAAACAAGTTGAAAATGAAGCTCAGAAAGATGATCTGATTCGCCCAGGAGCAAAGTTATTCGTCGTAGAAAACAACGCACTCCTTCGATCTACCCCAGACATCGTAAAGGACAATCAGTTACTTGAGCTTAGCCAAGATGCAGTTTGTATCATACTAGGGATTGGTGAAAGAGACTCAATTGGGGCGATGTATGACTTCTGGTACAAGGTTCAATTCCAAGAGACTGATGGTTGGATTTACGGCCATTACACTTCCATGAGAAACCTTGATTAAGAATCGGTTTAAGATATATACTTCTTGTTCACAGTTGTCTTAGCTTATCCTATCCTTTGGTGTTCCCCTTGAACTCCTCCTCTATATGTAGGTAAAGGAAGCCTCCTAAATGATCCATCAATCATTACCGGAGTTCGTACTGTATTCTTCACATCCAATAAGTCATTCCGAGATCTCCTTATTTAGGCCAACTCTCCATTCCTTCACATACTCTTATCAGGATCTACCAAAGAGATAAAAGCGCAGATCAGAATAGCCTTGTACATATTCCATCATAGCATTCAACATAAAAAAAGAGCGTCGTTCTGATTCGAACGACGCTCTTTTTATGTGGTTGGAGTATGCTGAATTAGTTTTTGTTCAGCTCTCCTAGTTTCTTTCCATAATCCATCATGGCATCATCATCTCCTACGATTCCAGAGATTTCGATCAATCTTCTTAGCCACTCACCTTCGGTAGGCTGAGCATTGTGTAGCCACTTTAGGAATGGGTAAGCTTTCTCTGCATATCCTTTGATCTCCGCATCTGCGGCATCAATCTCAGCCATTTTAGTCAACTTGGCTTTTTTACCAGAGAGATCGGCTGCTTTGTTTACGTAGTATGCTGCTAATCTATAGTTTGCCTGTAGATTTTCATTGTCTCTTTTGTAGGCATCTTCATACAAGCCAAAGGCTTTTTCCAATTCTCCATTTCTTTCCAGAAGGGCTCCATAAGCAAGCTTAATGGGAAGGTCATCTGGATTTTCATTCACTGCCGCTTCGAATTTTGCCTTAGACTCTTCAAACAACTCAGGATTGCGGTTGTAGATGTTTAGCTCTTGGCGCTTGATGTCTTCATCACCAGGGGTTACCTTCAATCCCTCGCTCAATAGATCCAAAGCTTTTTTAGCATCTCCTTGGGCATCGTAAATAACCGCTAGCTGTTGTACAATGTAGCTAAGCTGAGAACTGTCAACGGCCTTCTGGTCATTGATGTCAATTCCTTGCTCTAGTAGCATCATTTTCTGCTTGCTTGCGAAATCTTCAGGAGAGATATCAACATACTCAGACTTGTAAGCAGCGAAAGCAGCTTCTAGCGCACTCACTGCAGTTGTGGTATCCTTGATAAGCATGCTGGAAGCACCCAACATTCTATTCGTTAGGATATGCTTAGGCTTATATACCGCAGCTAGACGATAGTGAGCAGCAGAAGCTTCAGGCTTGTCTTGGTTGAAATACTTAAGCCCCATATTGTAAAGAGCAGACCAGATAGAAAATTCTGCTCTGTCTTCTTCTGATAGTCGCTTGTATTTAGGCGCGTAATCAGAATTCATTACCTTCTGGTAGTATTTATGAGCGTCCAATGCTGGAGTCTCAAACTTTTTCACATTAACTGTGTCAGAGGATACCATTTTAGCTAGACAAACAGCGTAATAGAAATATCCTTTGTACAAAGCTTTCTCCTTCTTAGGATAAAAAGCAGAGGTATCAGCCAATGCAGCTTGAAGTTTAACAGCAGCCTCACCAGGCTTGTTGTTGTTGGTGTAGGTAATAACAGCACCAGAGATTTTATTCGGCTGAGCGATCATCACACCGCTTACCATGATAAGCATGCTCAGGGCGATCATTATTTGTTTCATAACTGATATGATTTTGTTAGAAGTTGGGTTAAAATTAGGTTGATGTACAGGGAAGATTGTCACACCTTAACATCCACATGAATGATTAAGATGCAAGAAAATCCATTTTCTCCAAAGATCATTTATTCTCCTGCATTTCACAAAAATTCATCCACCTTTTGGATGTTCTCATCTCACTAACGTCATTCTTCACCTGATTCTTCAGATTCTGATGAGGTATTTTCTTGAGGAGTTTCAGAAGATGTTTCTTCTCCATTCTCGTCTACTACCTTCTTATCTTCATCTTCCTCCTCTTCCTTTTCAATTACCTTAGCAACAGAAGCGATAGAATCTCCATTTCTTAAGGAAATCAGTCTCACCCCTTGCGTATTCCTACTTAGGGTACTAATGGCTTCTACTCTCATTCTGATGGTAATCCCATTTCTGGTAATGATCATCAAGTCTTCATCGTCAGTCCCTTCGACTTGTTTGATGGCAATCACATTACCTGTCTTAGCAGAAACATTCATGGTTTTCACCCCCTTAACACCTCTATTGGTCAAGCGATATTCAGATACATTGGTCTTTTTACCATAACCATTCTCTGAAACTACTAGAATTTGTTTCTCATCATCTGGAACGACTACCATTCCAATAACTTCGTCTGCATCGTCCTGAAGGCTAATTCCTCGTACACCCATGGCAGTACGTCCCATGACACGAACTTTTTGTTCTTCGAATCGAACCGCATAGCCAGATTTGACTGCCATCACGATTTCAGAATTACCATTGGTCAGTTTTGCTTCGAGTAATTCATCCCCTTCGGCAATGGTGATGGCAATAATACCATTAGAACGAGGGCGGCTATAGTCTCTAAGAGATGTCTTTTTCACCTGGCCTTTTTTGGTTGCCATGATGATGAAGTGGTTCTTGACAAATTCTTCCTCATCAAAGTTTTCAACCGTTATAAAGGCCTTGACAGAGTCTTCTTTGTCAATGGCGATTAGGTTTTGGATGGCTCTCCCTCGATGTGTTCGATCTCCTGAAGGTATTTGATAAACTTTCAACCAGAAACATTTCCCCATCTCGGTGAAGAAGAGCATATAATTATGGGTTCTCGCCACGAAAAGGTGCTCGACAAAATCAGCATCTTTTCTTCCGGTGCCCTTAGAACCAACACCTCCACGACCTTGTGCTTGGTATTCCTTGGCATTGGTACGCTTGATGTAGCCAGAGTTGGTAATGGTGATGACCATGTCTTCATTAGCGATGATGTCCTCAATGCTAATTTCGCCATCGGCTACCGTAATTTCTGTTCTACGCTCATCTCCGAACTTATCTTTTACTTCGTTCAGTTCATCCTTGATGATACCCATTCGGATATCTTCGTTGTCCAATACGGACTGTAGGTAATCTATTTTTTCCTTCAGTTCTTTATACTGCTGCTGGATTTTATCTCTTTCCAGTGCGGTAAGTCGCTGAAGCCTCATATCCAAAATCGCCTTGGCTTGGATTTCTGAAAGACCGAATCTCTCCATCAATCCGCTCCTAGCCTCATCGACATTAGCAGAAGCACGGATCAAGGCAATCACTTCGTCAAGATGATCCAGCGCGATAAGCAATCCTTCCAGGATATGTGCACGCTTTTTGGCTTCCTCTAATTCATATCTAGTCCTTCTGACAACTACCTCATGTCGGTGATCGACATAATGACGTAGCATATCCTTTAGATTGAGCGTCTGAGGACGGCCATTAACCAGGGCTACGTTATTGACACTAAAGGAAGTTTGTAAAGGAGTCTGCTGATAAAGCTGATTCAGGACAACATTAGGATTGGCATCACGCTTGACATCCACTACAATTCGGAGTCCTTTTCTATCTGATTCATCTCGAATCTCAGAAATCCCCTCCAACTTCTTTTCGCCACTCAGATAATCAATCTTCTGAATAATGTTGGCCTTATTGGACTGATAAGGAACCTCGGTGATGATGATTTGGTCTCTCCCGTTTTTGGTTTCTACGATTTCAGCTCTTGCGCGAATCACTATTCGACCTCTACCCGTGGCAAAGGCTCTATGAATTCCTTCTACCCCATATATAATCCCTGCGGTAGGGAAATCTGGGCCTTTTACAATTTGGATCAGTTCGTCTACCTCAATTTCATTGTTGTCAATGTAAGCGATGGTAGCTTCGACTACTTCGGTGAGGTTGTGAGGAGGCATATTGGTTGCCATACCTACGGCGATACCTGAAGCCCCATTGACCAAGAGATTCGGAATACGAGCGGGTAGAACGGTAGGCTCAGACAAGGAGTCGTCAAAATTGAGTTTGTAATCAACGGTATCCTTGTCGATATCGCGAAGCATTTCCTCCGAGATTCTCCTCAATCGAGCCTCGGTATAACGCATAGCAGCAGGATTGTCTCCGTCTATCGATCCAAAGTTACCCTGACCATCTACGAGGGGATACCTCAATGACCATTCCTGGGCCATACGTACCATGGTATCGTATACTGCACCATCACCGTGTGGGTGAAACTTACCAAGCACCTCCCCAACGATTCTCGCAGACTTCTTATAGGGTCGATTACTAGCCAAACCTAGCTCGCTCATCCCATACAAAACTCGGCGGTGAACCGGTTTTAAGCCATCGCGAACGTCAGGTAAGGCACGGGATACGATTACTGACATCGAATAGTCGATGTAAGCAGTTCTCATTTCCTCTTCAATAATCCTTGGAACAATTCTATCTCCTTCTGCCATTTTACAATATCAAATTTGACTGGATCTGAGGATTTTATTCCTCTTTTAACAAAGCTAAATTAATCAATTAATCCCCCACAAAAAAGGTTGTTTTGCACATCTAAATGTGGATTTTGAAGATTTTCCAGTGCGTTTTTTTCAATCTTTCAAATTTTATCCTTTTCCCGTCCCAATTCATCTAAATCGCTGATAATCTGTGGCCTGAATGAAGGTGATTTTGGGAAACACACTAGGCTGAGAATTGGTATTTCATTTGCTTCTTGTTTTGGTCGAAGGGCGATCCAGGCGTAAGCCTATATTCTGATAGTATGCTACATCATGCCTACATCTAGGATGAGTCCGGCTGGTGGAAAGTTTAAGGAGGTTTAAGAATCTGACATGCTCCTCTTCATTTTCTCTTCGGGTAAGCTTTCTTCGCCTCACCTTCATTCTCCTTTGGTGATGAATGTATGATATTCCTGCTTTTACCTTTTTATTAAAAAACCCCTTCTCCTAGCTTAGAAGCCAGATTGATAGCTAAATATGCGCAAGAATGATATGACGAAGACCCAGCTCCGAGACCTTCAGATGTTTAACATGATTCTGGAATGTCATGGATGGGCGGACCCTAGCTACACAGAAGAAAAACTTGAATCAGGACAATCTGTCAAACCAGAAGGGCTGCAGGTTTTCAGAAATGACCGAGCCCATTTGATAGCCAAGTTTCATGCTCCCATCAACATGATTGACCTAAGTATTCTGGACAACAAACGCAAAAGCTCTGTTCACTTTCACTTTATCTATGACCAGGCACCAGAAAAACTCCTTGATTGGATGGTGGGGATAGCGGCTGAACTCGATATGGAAAGCTTCTCAGCGCTTATCCGTGGCGCAGAAGGGAAATGTGATATGATTTTGATGGAAAAATCAGAGAAGGAGATTTATGAATTCAAACCAGCTCCTCAGCTGTAAAGAGACTTTCCCTGATACTACACGCAGTGTGTTGGGCCCATTTGGGCCCTTTTTTTATCCTTACTGAAAGGAGAAAGAGACATAATTAATGGGAAAGCCCATTTTGATAAATTCCTTTTCGTAGGTGGTCTTAATCTTATAGTCCTCCGAAAGATTCTCTTTTTCATGAAGGTCAAAGGCCAATTCATGTATTTTGATATTGCCTTCTTGTACAAACACCTCCAAACTGTATAGAAATAATTCTCTATTGTCGGTTTTGAAATGGACTCTGCCAGCGTCCTTGAGGATCTTTTGGTACTTCTTTAGGAAGGGAGGATTGATCATGCGGTGTTTAGCCTGCCGAGCTTTAGGGAAAGGATCTGGAAAGGTAATCCAAATTTCATCTACCTCTTTCTCTTCAAAAAACTCATCTATTTCTAGCAAATGAATCCATAGAAAAGCCAGGTTTGACATGCCTGCCTCCCTTGCCTGATCAGCAGGATACCACATACGATCGGTTTTCAAATCTATCCCTACGTAAGAGTGGTCAGGATATTTCTGCGCCAATCCCAGGCTAAACTCAGCCTTTCCACAACCTAGTTCTAGTGTCAATTTACCTTGCTGTGGGAGAATTTCCTTCCATTTTCCCTTGGTTTGATCGTTGCGGTCAAAGCAAAGAGGCATATCGTGATAGGCTGCTTTTCTTTTTTCCTTTTTTCTGGCCATTCTTAGTTCTTGGGTAAAACAGGATGCAAAGCTAAAAAAAAGACCTGATTCAACCAGAAAGCTACTTAGGAAGGACAATTCATTTCTAATTAAGCTCTTCCATGATTTGGATTTGTATTTTGTTGATTGTTATGACAAATTTGCCCCATTCTAACAAGCTATAACCTCAATCGGATATGCCTTATTTGTTTACTTCTGAATCTGTTTCCGAAGGACACCCGGATAAAATTGCTGATCAGATATCTGACGCTGTCGTTGACGCCATTCTTACACAAGATCCTCACTCTAGAATTGCATGTGAAACACTTGTAACCACAGGTCAAGTAGTTCTTGCTGGGGAGATTACCACACAAGCTTATGTAGATTTGCAGGCTGTCGTCAGAAAAACCATTGAAGAAATTGGGTATACCTCCGATGAATATCAATTCAGCGCAGCCTCATGTGCGATTCTTTCTGCCCTGCACGAGCAATCACCCGATATTGCCCAGGGAGTAGACCGTGGGAGTGAAGATGAGCAGGGAGCAGGAGACCAGGGAATGATGTTTGGGTATGCAACCAACGAGACAGAAGAGTACATGCCCATGGCCTTGGCCTTTTCACACAGGCTCGTTCAGGAATTAGCCAATATCCGCAAAAATGAAGCTCATTTAATGCCGTACCTGAGACCGGATTCCAAATCTCAGGTTACCATTGAATATGATGACAACAATAGGCCTGTCCGTGTTCATACGGTTGTCCTATCCACTCAGCATGATGACTTCATCAAGCCTGAAAATGATAGTCCTGAAGCTCAACGAGCTGCCGATGATGCGATGCTTGCCAAAATCCGCGAAGACGTGATCAATATCCTTGTGCCCAGGGTAATTCCTACAGATTTGCTAAAGGATACTGTCTACCATGTAAATCCTACGGGTAAATTTGTCATTGGGGGTCCTCATGGTGATGCTGGTCTGACAGGTCGCAAAATCATTGTTGATACTTATGGTGGTAAAGGCGCTCATGGTGGGGGTGCATTCAGCGGAAAAGATTCCTCTAAAGTAGACCGTTCTGCAGCTTATGCTTCTAGACACATTGCCAAGAACCTTGTGGCAGCTGGCGTGGCCGATGAGGTATTGGTTCAATTGGCCTATGCCATTGGTGTTGCAGAACCTGTTTCTATCAATGTGAATACCTATGGTACGGCTAAGGTGAACCTATCCGATGCAGAAATCGCAGAAAAGGTAAAAGCGACTGTTTCTTGCACGCCAAAGGCCATTGAAAATAGACTGGGATTGAGAAACCCAATTTTCTCTGTAACTGCCGCATACGGGCACATGGGAAGATCCCACTACGTCAAGGATGTAGAGCTTAACTACGTAAAAATTATGGAAGAAAATGGGGTTGAGAACCAAATCAGAACCAAAGAGCTGAAGCCAGTAGACTTTTTCACTTGGGAAAGATTGGATTTGGTGGATCATTTCAAATCCTTATTCAATAGCTAAAAAATTGAATATCAAATCCTTATACTATATGAAATAAAATCCTGTTCTCAGGAATTGATAGATTTGTCGGAACTGTTAGCATGTTTGTGCTAACAGTTTTTTTATCTTTATACTGAATTAATCCTATATGAAAGCGAATCTATACCTTATTCTATCCATGATTGTCTTTTTGACGGCTTGCAAGTCAGAAAACGATTCAGCTGATCAAACAGAAGAAAGTAAGGTTGCAACCATTCTACCCACAGGGATTCCTTTTGCGGAATTGGGTCAATCCATGGAACTACTCAGTCAAACAGTTCCTAATCCTGAGACCTTTGCAGATAGTTTGCAAGCAGATGGTGGATTCGCATGGTGGGTAAGAGCTCTTCCTTATGAAGGGGGGAATATTTTCTTCGAAGGGGAGTTCATTGATGAAAGAAACTACTCCGAAGAAAAACTGTACAGCAGCAAGGTAAACCGTATTAGAATTGAAACGCCAGCCCTTGCTACTGAGGAGGGTATTCATATTGGCTCAACCTTCAAAAAACTGATGGAAGTTAAAGGAGACAAAACCCTCACACCTACCCCAATTCCTTCGCTAGGGTATTTGGATGTAGAAGATGAGGCAGGGCACATTCATTATCTCTTTAAGCTCGATCAAGAAGTTTTTCAAAACATATTAGAACAAGCTAATCTATTGTCAGTTATACCAGAAGAAACTCCAGTCTCCATGATTGTAATTATGTAGAATGAGAGTTAGCCTTTAGAACAAACAAAATGATGTTGAGAATAATAATAGTAGCCATCACCCTTTTTATGGCAGTCCTAGAGGGCGTCGCCCAGGATAAATACTGGATTTTTTTCGAAGACAAGGGAGATGTTTCTCATCTTACAGCAGAGGAAATTTTGTCTCCTAGAGCTTTGGAAAGACGAGCCATGCAAGGGGTTTTGATTGATGGCTATGATATGCCAGTAAATCCTGCTTACCTCAGCAGTTTAAAAAGCCGAAACATACAAATGAAGCGGGTATCCAAATGGCTCAATGCTGTATCTGCCATTATGACTCGGGAAGAGGTTGCTCTGGTTCAACATTTGCCTTTTGTAGATCATGTTGAAGGGATCCAATCTTATGAGCTCGTTCTGGATGCGGATATCAATATGCCGATGGAATGTCCTGATGTTGAGGATGCTGACTTGCCAAGTCGCCAATTGAGCATGGTTAATCTAGATAACCTTCATGAAATGAACCTGACAGGAGAAGGTGTCTTGGTCGCTGTCTTTGATAATGGGTATTTCAAGGTAGACGAATTGGTAGGTTTTCAGCATTTGTATGAAAATGACCAGATCAAGGCAACGTTTGACTACGTAGATGAAGACCAAAGCCTCTATCATAGTTGTGAGCACTGTCGTCATGGAACCTATGTATTTTCTATCCTTTCTGCTAGGGACGAAGAACATGGATTGGTTGGGAGCGCCCCAGATGCAGATTTTATCTTACTGCGGACGGAAAATGATGCCTCAGAAACCAATCAAGAAGAAGACAACTGGGTAGCTGCCGCAGAGTTTGCTGATAGCATGGGTGCTCAGGTCTTTACTACCTCACTAGGATATTACAAATTCGACGGTGGAATTGGAGATTATTTCCCCCAAGACAGGGATGGAAATACTTCTATCATCACGAGAGCGGCTGACCTAGCTGCCTCCAGAGGAATTGCTGTATTCAACAGCGCCGGCAATAGTGGCAGAACGGGAATTACCATGCCTGCTGATGGCGATTCTGTTATGGCAATTGGAGCTGTTGATCCATGTGCGGAGTATGCGACCTTCTCTTCCCAAGGCCCTTCATCCGATGGACAGGTAAAGCCTGATATTTCTGCACAAGGATCGGGTAATTTCTTCTTATATCCAGACGGAAGTCTCAGAAGAGGGGGAGGAACATCATTTTCCTGTCCTATAGCTTCTGGTTTGGCAGCTTGTTTGATTCAGGCATATCCTTCTGCTACCAATATCCAAATTTATGATGCCCTTCGTCAATCAGCTTCTCAGGCCAATGAACCTGATGAGTTGCTAGGATATGGCATCCCAAATGCGGAACGGGCGATGGATATTTTGAAGGAAACTGTGCAAGAAAGGAGATTCCTTTTGTTTCCTAACCCTGCCCAAAGGGAATTTACCATTGATTTGCCTCGTTCAATCGACAGATCTAGCCTCAAGATAGAAATCATAGACCTCATGGGCAGAAAACTAGCCGCTTACAATGGCTTTGAAGGGAATGAGCGTTTGCAATTGAATTTGCCTACCAACATTCGTCCAGGTCATTATATCATTAGGCTTTGGGATGACAATACTTCTGAAAATCCCCTTTGGCAAAAATTAACTGTGAATAGATAAATCACGGTTTGGATAAGAATTGAAAAGGGGGAAATGATATGATTCATTTCCCCTTTTTCTAATCAGAAAGCTAGATAAAGGCTCAAGGATTATTAGGTTTGAGTTCCATGATTTCTACGACCAATCTGCCCATCTCAACATCCTTTATCCATACTATTGTGTCTACCGGTATCCGAAAATTCTTTGAGATTCCTTCTACTACATGATCTTCAATTTTAATGAGACCAAAAGGATTCATAATCGTCAGGGTAATCGCTGTGGATCCAATCAGATCTTCCAATTTCTTAATCCTTGGCATTTTCTTTTTGCGGAGGAAGGGTGCTTTCCTTGAAAACAGATCCCTCAAATTCATTCGTAGTCTTCTCATTTGTTTGGTTGGTTAGCACGTATACATCTGTGTATAGGGAAGCAAAAAAAGGAGGTTACACGAGAGTAGGAATGGATAGTATTATCCAGACTGTCCAAGAAGCCTAGAAGATTGTCCAAGCTTTGAGAAAGATTTGGAGGGAATTTGGATAAAGAGGATTCAATTTGGATGAAATCTATTATATTACTTAAACCTAGATAATATAGATATCCAAATTTATGAACTATAGTGAATTTTCAGTCCTCTTTATCAAGGCCATACATCAATATGAATTAGTTAGGAATCCCGATAAAGTAAAAAATAGTGCTTCCATTTTCTTTGGAAAAAATGACAAAACCGATGGATCAGAATTAGATCCTGAAGAGATGTCCATGGCCCAACACATAAGGTATATCACAGGAAAAAAAATTTCAGGTTCCACCCTTCAGCAGACCTATAGCGACCAAGTAGTGAGGTACTTAGGCCGAAAATTGGACAATGACCCTATTCCCAAAAACCAAAAAACAGATATTCTTCAAGAGTATGTCCAATTGATGGAGCAGGAGACATCCAAAAGCTCCCTGGCCAAAGGGAAGGAGGTTGAGATGGGGAGATTGGACAAAAAACTGGAAGGATTTTTCGGGACTCAATGGCAAGTGTATACCTATGAGGAATACCCCTACACTGAAACCACCTTTAGAAAAAGGCGAAAATCAGTACGAATATGGGGAATTGGGAAGGCTATCTTGACGATCCATGCCAAGGACAATGTCTTCATTGAGAATTTCAAGATGGAAGGCGAAGACAATGTGGAAACCACAGATTATTATGGCCGTGTCTCCCTAGAAGACAATGAGGTCCTTGGTTTCTGGTTTAAAACCGAAACGGAAGAAAAGAACCTCCACATCAAGGTCTTTGTCAACAAAGGCGGTGTTTACAGAATGGCTGTAGGCATTTATGTCAATAGGGACCATCAAGGGAATATCGTTGCAGGCACCATTATTTTGGAAAAAATTACCGCAGGACAGGTAGAAAATGGGGTCAAAGCTGAACCCAAATTTTTCCCGACAGGGTCTGAACATTATCAATCTATTCCAGATCCTATTAGAGATTACCTTAGAGACCGACAATACAATCATTTAAAGGTTCCTTCAGGCATTACCAACCAAGTCGAGCTTTTTGAATGGCTTGAGAGTAAGCGTGCTTCAAATATCAGGGTTCCCGACCGCTATCATAACTTTGAATATGATGTTTTTATCGCCTCTCCCATCACTTCTCTCTCGGAGGAGGAACGAGAGAAACAAAGAGATTGGCTTCTCAAAATAGAAACTGCACTCAAAGAGTATCGCGGCTTTAAAAATATATTTTGTGCCAATCTTAGGCGGACTAATAAATCCAACAGATGGGACCCTCAAAAAATTTCCTCTAGGGGAGTTTTGAATGAGATACCGAGGAGCAGATACTTTATGCTTGTTTTTGTAGAACCAGTCATTTCCTCTTCCTTAATAGAAACGGGATGGGCATTGGGGAGCCGGAAACCAACGGTTGTCTTCTACAAGGATGAGGCACAACTCCCAAGGATTTTGCATAGACCCTTAGAAGATCAAATCAGAAGCCTGGTTTCCATCAAAGGACGGCAAGTCGACAAGTTGGATGACATCATCGAGAAAATCAAAAATGATGATGCCTTGTTTAACTGGACATAAGTCTCTCTTTTGAAAAAGTGAAGAAAACTCTCCTTATTTGGACATTCTTCATCCACAAGAAGCAACATTCATGACACTACCTCCCGACAAAGCAGCAATCTTTTTAGATAGATATCAATATTTATTGGAAGAGGCCTTGCTACAGGAGATCATGGAGGTAGCCCAGTACAGGACTTTTCCCAAAGATCATGTCATCCTGGATATTGGTGATAACATATCACATATGCCGTTGATCATAGAGGGTTCTATCAAAATACAGCGAGAGGATGACAATAACCAAGAGCTGCTTTTGTATTACCTGGAATTCGGAGATACTTGCGCCATGACCCTCAATTGCTGCATGCGTAAAGCCAAATCCAACATTCGAGCAACTACAGAAAGTGCCTCAGAACTCCTAATGGTTCCTGTTCATTTTATGGAGGAATGGATCATCAAATACCCCTCATGGAGAGCCTATGTATTTGATAGCTACAATGTTCGCCTAAACGATATGCTGGATGCCATTGATACCCTCGCTTTCATGAATATGGAAGAAAGGCTCTATCGATACCTACATGATCGAGCATTGGTCAACAAACAAACAGATATCCAGACCACGCATCAGGAGATCGCCAATGATTTACATACCTCAAGGGTAGTCATTTCACGCCTTCTCAAAAAGTTGGAAAAGGAAGAAAAGATCCAACTTTCTAGAAATAAGATATCTATCACCCACCTTTAGACCGACCATATTTTATTTAGAGCTTTTCATTTGAGAAATATCAAGGAGGTTCTGTAACTCAGGTCACTTTCGATATGGAATCTTCTTCCCATATTGTGGTCATTAAATTCATGTATTGAGTTATAAGAATTTGAATAAATAAGGATTGATTCAGATTTTTGTAGAATTCGAGCAAATCATTTATTGGTAAAGGAAGCAGTTATGAAAGTAGATCAAATATATACAGGATGTCTTGCACAGGGAGCCTACTACATTGAAAGTCAGGGTGAAGTGGCTATTATTGACCCACTCCGTGAAGTTCAAGATTATATAGATCGTGCAAAGGCAGAAGGGGCTACTATCAAATATATCTTCGAAACCCATTTCCATGCAGACTTTGTAAGTGGACATGTTACCTTATCTGAAAAGACAGGTGCACCCATTATTTATGGTCCCATGGCTAATCCTAGTTTCGAGGCCACCATTGCTGAAGATGGACAAATCTTCAAATTGGGAAATGTCAACATCAAGGTGCTTCATACACCTGGACATACCATGGAAAGTACCACCTACCTCCTATTGGATGAGGAAGGAAAAGAATATGCCATTTTCTCTGGGGATACTTTATTCTTGGGAGATGTAGGGAGACCGGACTTGGCACAAAAGGCAACCCACATGACTCAGGAGCAGCTTGCTTCTCACTTGTTTGACAGTTTGAGAAACAAGATTATGCCGCTTTCAGATGACCTTCTTGTATATCCTGCACATGGAGCTGGATCAGCCTGCGGCAAGAACATGATGAAGGTTACTGTGGATACGCTGGGTAATCAGAAAAAGATGAACTACGCCTTACGAGCAAATATGACACGTGAGGAGTTTGTGAAAGAGGTAACCGATGGGTTGTTGCCACCACCTGCATACTTCCCCTTGAATGTAAAATTGAACAAAGAGGGATACGCGAGCATTGATGATGTGTTGGCGAAGGGAAATAATGCCTTAAGCCCAGATGCCTTTGAGGCGGCAGCCAATGAAGCGGGTGCAATTGTGCTGGATGTTCGTAGCAAAGGAGAATTTTCTGACTCTCATGTTCCTAGGTCTATTTTTATCGGCTTGGACGGCAGCTTTGCTCCTTGGGTAGGGGCCTTGATTCAGGATGTTACGCAACCTTTACTATTGGTAGTCGAGGAGGACCGTCTTACAGAGGCAGTAACTAGATTATCTAGAGTTGGATTTGATCAAACAATAGGATATTTGAAGGGAGGAATGGCTGCTTGGAAAGAAGCGGGCAAGGAAACGGACTCAATAGACAACATCACAGCGGAGGGATTATCAGAAGAAATCAAAGAAGCTGCTTCTGTCCATGTATTTGATGTCAGAAAGGAGAGTGAGTTTGGTCAGGGACACGTCTCAATTGCCAGAAATACCCCTCTTGATTTCCTTAATGACCACTTGGCTAGTTTTCCGAAAGAGGACACTTTCTTCCTTCACTGCCAGAGTGGCTATCGTTCAGTTGTAGCTGCCTCCATCTTGAAATCCAGAGGGTATCACAACCTGGTTGATGTATTAGGAGGGTGGAAGGCCATTCAGGAAACTCCGATTGATACTTCAGTCAAAGTATCCTCTTAATCACCTAAAAAAGAAAAATTATATAGTACGGGCCCTGTTCCTCAGGGCCCCTCATCAACACACCTTTATTTTTGACAAAAAATCCTATTGATATGTTTCAAAATTTGTTTTCCAAAAAGGACAGAGCGCTGAAGAACCTTTCTCAAGGCGAATGGAAATCGCTATTGGATGAAAAAGACGGTGCCATTATCCTAGATGTAAGAACGCCCGAAGAATGGGCTGAGGGAATTATTCCAGGTGCCAAAAAGCTTAACATCATGGACAGAGCTGCCTTCTCTACAGGAATTTCCAAGCTTGATCCAGAACAACCCGTTTTTCTTTATTGTAGAAGCGGAGGAAGAAGCGGCCAGGCAGGTAATCTGATGGAGGCCCAGGGATTCAAGGAATTATACAACCTCAAAGGAGGGATGATGATGTGGAGAGGAGAAGTATCTAAGTAACAAGAGGAAGGGAGGCTCACTTAGGTCTCCCTTCCTTTCATCTCCGGAGGCAGCCTTATCTCAAAACAAGCTTTTCTGAACGAGTATTTTCCCCATCCTCTACTTCAATGAGGTATGTTCCAGCCTTCCAATTTGAAATGGGCAGGTCCAATTGGTCCTTATTGGTTGATTGAGAGTAAACCTCTTTACCTAGCATTGAATATACCTTTACATTGATCTGGGTGCTCTCCACTTCCCCAAAACTCAAACGTGCAGATTCGCTGTCTTGGCTGGTTTGCAGTTCCAACTGGAGACTCCCAATACGCTCAATCTCTAAGCTTACAATATCTGAGTACTCATACTTTCCATCAAAATCTACCTGTTTCAAGCGGTAGAAAATAACATCAGCCGGAATTCTACTGATTCTTAGGTCAGCGTATTTGTAGGAGGAGGTTTCGGCTTTATTTCCTGCTGCTCCTACCCTACTCAATGGCTTAAAGATTCTGCCATCAAGGGACCTTTCTATGTCAAAATAATCGCTGTTAACTTCAGCAGCCGTTTGCCATTTTAGAATCGCATTCTCTCCAATTTGAATGATTGATACCCCTTTCCAGGACATAGGAAAAATATCATAAGTTCTCCATCCTGGTGAAGCATTTTCCTTGGCAGGGAAGTCCTCTGGAGAAAGCTTTCCATTCGAAGCATCGTAAGTCAACAAAGAATTGTCAAAACCGTCCAACAAACCATCTCGGTCTGCATCTTTGAAAGAAGATGTTTTTCCTACACCGGCGACAGGCTTGTCTTTTGAATCCACAAAACCATCAAAGTTAGTATCATGTCCTTCCAATTCATCTAATCTACCGTCTTCATCTGAATCCAAGTCTAAGTAATCGGGTTCCATATCCCTATCAGAATGAACCATCTTGGTGCCACTTCCTCCAAATCCTTCAAAATCATCTATCACGTCATCCAAACCATCATGGTCCTCGTCTTTTCCTTCTAGGTATGCAAATTCGTGAGTGGGCTGATTTTCAATCAAATCCACAATTCCATCGTTGTCGGAATCTATATCAAGGAAATCTGGTAGGCCATGCTTATCTCTGTTTCCATTGGGATAGCCCATATCCGGATAGCTATCCTCGTTAAGGTCCGCTGAAGTTGGAATCAATACATTGGCGGTATTTTCTGATATGCCGTCATTTTGGGGGTCTCCATCCCAGCCATCAAAAAAACCATCTCTATCTTGATCTCTGAATGCTATTTCCCCAGATCGAGAGGGCATATCGACCATGCCATCTTTGTTTTTGTCTAAGCCTCCTGCCTCAATGATATCCAATAAGCCATCATTGTCAGAATCCAGGTCTACAAAATTTGCCACCCTGTCCTGATCAAAATCCCACATAAATCTCTCATCTACGGAATCTTGTTTCAATTCAACGGGAGGATAATCTGTATCTTTCCTTCCATCCCCATCTACATCTGCCATCCCACACTCTACAATGTCAGGAATCCCATCATTGTCTGAGTCAAGATCTTCATAAACCGCCAGTCCATCCCCATCTGGGTCAGGGTCATAAGTGTAAATTTCAAGCCCATCCACTGCCAGCGGAGCAGCTTTTCTCGGCACAAATATACCAACCTCCACAGATTGAGTCCGCCTACCGGGTGTGAATACAAAGGATACTTTTTGCCATTCTGTCGATTCTTTTGTGATCAGCGGACGGATAGTGGCCAAACTGTCTCCCCAAGCATCCACTATTGCCAATTGATGATAGTCCTTTGCCTTGGATAAAGAATCGGAAGGCTGACTTTTCACGAAGGCGTTGATATAGTAGGCCTGCCCCTCTATCATCTGAACCTGCTTGATAAGAGGTGCAAAATACCTTTTCGAGCTCCCCTTTAGCATACAAAATTTGTTCCCATGAACCGCATGCCCTTGGGAAATAACTGCTGGTTCGCTTAGATTGAGATTGGATTGTCTTCTTTCGAAAGAATTATTGCCAATGCGCTCTGAAGAATAGAAAATGGCCTTGGTTTCTAATTCGTTTGTCATCCCATCATTGTCCACATCCACATCTACATGATCTTCTTGCCCGTCTTGATCGGTGTCCTTGCCGATACAATAGGATACCTGCCCCAGAAACATATCCCATTTATCTGCTCCTTCTAAGATTGGTAGAAATTCCACCTTTAGAATGGCTTCCGGAATAAAGAGTTTATTTGAATGATCTCTTCCCTTCTCTCCTTCCCCTTTTTTGGCAATAAGTCGCTGATATACTTTACCTGTAGGCCCATATCCAAAGACCATCACATCATGTATATTCGAGCATTTTATTGAGAAATTCAGGTTTGAGACTGTCTTGTTGAAAGACCATACCATGGCTGGATCTCCACTCGATTCATTGAATTCATTTTCTAAAGCCAAGTAGACTCCACTCTCCTTTTCATCCCCAATGGCAAAAAAAGATTTCTGCTTCCAATCGTGTAATTCGTTTTGGAGGGATAAATTGGATTGGCGTGAAAAGCGGACAAATATAGCTGTTTCAGAAAGGCTTAGAGGTGTTCCAGAGGAATAGCCAGCAGCTAATTCGCCACATAGCATTTTATCAAACAGAACCGTTTCTGTTGCTTCTTCTTGCTTGCTCTTAAAGGTAAAAAAGAAGGTGCTTGCTAAAAGGATTGACAACCCACCAGCTACGATTATACTTCCTAACTGAAGCTTGTTTGCGGGAGAAAGTTTTTGCTGAAACCCTTTACCAGATTGGGACATATCATTGGACTTTACCCAAAAGTACCACAGTCATGCCGAATCCTTAAATTATTTCATTACTAC
>JBCBVV010000038.1:0-63978 GCA_039817415.1 Bacteroidota bacterium | reverse complement strand
ATCAATATATATTTCTTACACACTCAGCAGACTTAATATCCACATATTATGCAACTGGAAATGTATTTTTTATTGATACCAATCAGTCGGGAATCAACCAAGCTCATAGGTTAAGTGAGCTTGACGCCAGTCATCATGATTTGGTGCAACTTATTGGAGAGAACCTTGGTTTGTTTGCCGTCGGGAAAAAGATAGTATTTGTTGAAGGAAAATCATCAAGTATAGATAGGTTAACATACCATAAAATTGGGCTTTCAGTAAACCCAGAATTGAAATTTAGTCCAGTTGGTTCAGTAATAAATATTGGAGCATTAAAAGCTGTTGAAAAACAAATAAGAACTTCAATTTTTGGAGTTGATATGTATATGCTTCGTGATAGAGACGGACTAAGACAAGACCAAATTGATGAATTAGAAGCAAATGGTAAGCTGATTTGCTTAAAGAGAAGGCATATAGAGAATTACTTCCTAAATGAAGAAATACTAAATAAGGTTGCAATTCATTTATACCTTGATAAATCAGGTTTAGACGTATCAGTTTCAAGAATAAAAAGTGAAATGGAGCGAATAGCAAAAGAGACAGTTAGCTTCAATTTATATAAGAACTTCAAAGATTTCGTGGCTGCGAACTATTCAATAAAAGTTCCTAAAGTTAGTTCAATTGATAGCAAAGGCATCGATGATGTAAAGGAAGAAATAGCTTCGGGACTCGAAACGAATATTAATACTTTGAGCACCGACCTCTCGAAAGCTAAAACCCTTTCATGGCTTGAAACTGAACAAAACAGATTGGAATCTTTGTTAACAACAAACGATTGGAAAATTGAATTCCAAGGAAAACTAATTTTTGCAAAGATATGTGGAGAAGTTCTAAAGGGAAGTGCTTTGACTATACGAGAGTGTTACATCGACATCGCATTAAAAGAAAAAGAAAGTGGAATAATGGAAATTGCAGAGATTTTAAAGAAGATGTAAAAGAAGAAAACGAAAGCACAACAATGCATAAAATGTTCATTGGCAGCAAAAGCTGCCAACGCCATTTATGCGAACCGTTGGGCGAAATAAAATGGAAAATAAAATTATTTACAGGTTCACATTGATAGAAGAGATTCGAATCAAGCTGCCAAATGAAAAGTGTGAGGAATGGCTTACTGAAATAACTTGCACAAAAAATTCAGGCTCACGTGTAAAATTGGTACTTTCTTCAGTTGATAGGTATGCAAATATTTGGGCTCTTACTCATAATTTCAAACAGATGGAGCTAATTGACTTAGCTGATGGAATTACAGAATATGAGTTTGGCAGATATCTGCTGCGGATCATGGATGGGAATCACATTGGTGAGCAGTGGTTTAAAAATGCAGAAGTGAAAGAAATATAAATTCGCCCAACAAAAAGCTATTCGTCCAAGCTTGCTTCACTGCGCCCGTTCGCATAGCCCAAACGTTGTATGCAATTAACAAAGAATAGAATTAATAATAAATGTACAAACACATATCACTTAGACTAGCATGGCATGATGACGGGTGGAACGGGCATGTATGTCGTGAACCTAAAAAGAATACGTACTGTGTAGGTCAACAGTCTTATCCTGGTGATTTAATCTCCAAAGCAAGAAACCTTGATTGGGAGCAACAAGATGATGTTGCAGGTTGCCACTGCTCGACTATTGATGGAATTCCACCTTGTTCCTATAGTATTAATGCGTTTGGGACAAAAGCCGTTAAGGGAGAAAGTAATCCCCCTGACTTTTTCCGAGATGACTCACGAGGAATTGAATTTGAAATTCCGGCAGCTACTGCCTGTATATGGCCATATGAGCAGATGTACTCTGATGATATCAAAGCCGGTCCGGGATCAAATCAGACTTATGATTATGCTAAGCGACTACAAGCCGCTAAAGACTTTTTCAAAGAAGTTGCTCCTAATCAAAGCTTGATTTTCTACTATGCCAATAAGAGCAATCCTTTCAGCGAAGAGGACAACAAAAACTTCGTTTTGGTGGGAATTTCTAAAGTGAAGAAGGTTGGCGATGTAATGTACTATGAAAATGTTTCAGAAGCCAACAGAAAGAAGTATGCAGATGGTTTTGTTTGGCAATTGCCCATTACCTCGCATTTCCCAAATGAAGGCTTCGCAATACCTTACCATAAGTATCGAGATAATCCCGAAGTTTTAGAGAGGATTACCTACTTCCCTGAAATAGCAGATAATTTCAAGTATGGTACAAAACACATTTCTGATGATGATGCGCTGATCTATGTGGAACGACTAACAGAGATCGTTGGTTACTTGGAGCAAATTGATGATTCAGAAAATTGGTCAGAACGAAAAAAGTGGCTGCTTGGTCTTCAGAACGAGCTATGGAAGAACAGAGGTGCATTCCCTGGACTGACTTCCGCATTGGAAGTAATGGAAATGCCTGAATTGATGGCCTACTATAAAGATTCAGTTGCCAGAGGAAAAGACATAGAAGCCCAAAAAACCATCTTTTTATATCTCAACAACAAGAATCTAAATGGGTTTCCTTCTGATAAAATTACTGATACTGAGTTAAAGAAATATCAGAAGAATTGGATTATTAAAATTGAGAGTGACGACAAGAGGGATTTAATTGAAAATGTCCTTTCAAGAATTGATCTAAAGCCAAATCAGATAAAGCTCATCCTTAACGAAAAGAGAGTTGAGAACGGATTGTATGTAACACCTAAGGAGATTATCGAAAACCCATTTTTACTTCAGGAGGAGTTTGTGGGAGAAGATGCCACGGACGTTATCAACTTTGAAAAAATTGATCATGCCGTTCTAACATCCCAAGAATTGGGAATAGAAGAAGTCGTCCCAAAAGATGATGCCAGAAGACTCCGTGGATTGATAGTTGATGTTTTGAAGAAGGAAGGGGTACATTCCTTCATTGACCAAGAATCTATTTTGGATGCCGTTAACAGAAAGTTAGCCAATTACCCAGATTGGAAGAAAAATGAGTTCAATAAGGGATACATTGAGTTTGAACAAGAGTTATTTGATCAGAAAATAGTGTTCCGTGTAGCAGAAGGAATCACCTATTGTTACCTCAAGGAAGTATATGACCAGGAAAGACTTGTCGAAAAACATCTCCGAAATCTAGTAGGTAGAGGTGATGTTGAAATTAATCGACCTTATGGTGCAAAAAAGTGGGTGAATGAAATCCTGAAATCGGATTGCTCATTGAACCTAAAGTCTCCTGAGGAGTATCGAAAAGCTGTCGATGGTCAGGTTGAGGTTTGCCAGCAAATTTTCACCAAACCGTTGGCGATTTTATCCGGGGCGGCAGGTACAGGTAAGACGACCGTAATTAAGGCAATTTTGAAGGCGATTCAATTCAGTTCGAATAACACCGAGAAATGCCTTCTACTTGCACCAACGGGAAAAGCTTCGGACCGAATGCGAGAGTCTACACATGGTTCAGGTGTAGATACCATGACCATCCATCAATTTTTAGCTCAAAGAGGTTGGCTCAACCCCAACTTCACAATGAAACGAAGTGGGGGAAAGCGAGGAACTGATGTAACCACTTATATTATTGATGAGACATCCATGATTGACCTGCAACTAATGGCGACTCTGTTTCGGGCGATCCAATGGGATCATGCAAAGCGATTAATCTTTGTAGGCGACCCTAACCAGCTTCCACCTATTGGTAAAGGTAAGGTATTCAAAGAAACCATTGAGTTTGTGAAATCCGCTGAACCAGATGCTTATGGACTCCTTGAACACAATATGCGTCAAATGGAGAATCGCATTGATGAAAAAGGAACAGGAATTATTGATCTAGCTTCTCTTTACGCCCAGCCTGATGATCCAGATCACTTCGAGGTAAAATCCGATGTTGAGGATGTTCTAAACAGACTGAACGAAGATAGTGAGCTGGATAAGGACGTAAAGGTAGATGTCTGGGATAATGAGGACATCCTTGAAGAAAGATTGATTCAGGCAATACAATCGGATATAGAAGAATCCGGATCAGATAACATAATGGATTATCAGGTGATCTCTCCGTATCGGGGAGAATTATTTGGAACAACACGACTCAATGAAGTCTTACAGGAAAGTTTGAATGAACAGAACGTTAGAAAAGGTAAGCTTGCCACTATTACGTTCTTCGACAAGGTAATCCAGTTCACCAATCGCGCAGGGCGAAAATCCTACTGGGGGTATAATTTCCAGACCGGAAAAAATGAGCGAGTTGCGATCTATAACGGAGAAATGGGGAAAGTTTGGATAGATAACCGTGATCGAAATAGATATCGGTATATCAACAATATCCAGCGGTTTACGGTAAAGTTTAACCGACAAGAGAATTATTCTATTTCATTCTCAAGTGACAAGCAGGTGGAAGAAAATATTGAACTTGGATATGCCATCTCAGTTCACAAGGCTCAAGGAAGTGAGTTTAAATACCTCTACTTGGTCATTCCACAGTCCAAGCAAACCTTACTTTCCACAGAATTGATTTACACCGGAATCACTCGTGCATCGGTTAAGCTTCGATTGTTTGTAGAAAAGGATTTGAGCATTCTTCAAAGCTTGAGAAGACCAGAACGTTCGAAACTCAAATTCATCAACTCATCACTCTTTGGCTTTGAGCCTCTTCCTCTCGAATTCTCTAATATGGGAGGATGGTACGAGGAAGGGAAGATTCATAAGACGCTGAGTCAATATATGGTTCGCAGTAAGTCAGAGGTGATTATCACCAATCTCTTGGTGAGCAATGAAATCGAAAGTTTCAGCTATGAGAAGATTTTGTATGCTCCTGATAGAACGTTCTATTTACCAGACTTCACTATCAATGTGAACGGCAAGACTTATTACTGGGAGCATGTAGGAATGCTCGATAAACCTAAATACAAAGAGCGCTGGGAACAAAAGGTAGCTTGGTATGAAAAGCATTTCCCTGGTAAACTTTTAACAACATATGAGAGCGGTGACCTCACTATAGAGGCACAGCACATTATTGATAAAATTAAAACGACTTAACATTAAACTGCATACAACAACACCTATACGCAATGCCCTTCGGGACACTGCGCATAGCCTAACCGTTATGGGCAATTAGAATAAATGGACGTAGCAGGATTTAAAAAGTTAGTAGCTAAGCACTTTTCGCCTAGGATTAGAAAACTTGGTTGGAAAGGCTCAGGGTTCCACTTTCGGAAAGTTGAAGACAATCATGTTGTTAAAATCTTTGGCCTACAAGGAAGTTGGTACGGTGGCTCAGTATGTTGCGAAACAGCAATTCATTTTGACTTTATTTCAGATTTAGCAGGTAAGCCATTTGACAAAGCAACATACGCAAGTTGTATTATTAGAGAACGACTATCGCCAAAAGGTGAAGGTGACTACCATTGGTCATTCAGAGTTGAGGAAAAAGATAATGTCGAATCAATAAATCAAATCTGGGATGCATTTGAGACATATGGCCTGAGATTTTATAAAGACTTCAACAACTTTCCAGAGCCTTTTCTATCAATCGCACCAGAAGATTTTAATCAAACTGGCTTCTTAGGACTAGGCAAGAAAAAAAGGGTCAAAATCCTAGACAAGTATTATGTCAATAATGAAATCCACCTGGCCTGGCTACTGAAGGAAATAAACAGCTTTATCGGTAAAAGTGACGTGGCTAATGAGTTTGGAGAGCTTGGAATGAAAATGACATACGACCATGCAAATGAAATGGCAAAATCAACTAAGGGAAAAGTGGACCAAGCCTACATTGACATGAATAAGGAATTATTTAAAATGAAAAGCCCATAACAAGGTGTATAGTGTATACCCTTCGGGATACGCACCATACACAGAACGTTGGCAGCAAAGTCAAATTGCATCTTTATGATAAAATATTCTATATTTGCGAATTACGACATCAAATATAATGGCAAGAAAAAGAGTTTTCGGAGTTCATGAAGCTGATGCTAGGGAAATAGATAAGATAGTTGGAAACACAAAAGTAAATGTTACAATAACCTCTCCCCCTTACTTTGATCTCAAAGATTACGATAATGAAAACCAAATTGGGTTTGGACAAGAATATGAGGAATATCTAAGGGACTTAAAAAGTGTCTTTCAAAAAGTCTATGATGCTACAAGTAGTGATGGATCACTATGGATAATTATTGACACTTTTAGAAAAGACGGTGAAGAGATACCTCTACCTTTCGATTTAGCCTATCATCTACGAAAAATTGGCTGGAAGCTTCAAGAAATAATTATCTGGGAAAAAGATAAAACAGTTCCTTGGGTCCATCATGGACAGATGAGGAATATTTTTGAATATATTCTTGTCTTTTCTAAAGAAGTTGAATTTAAGTTTGAATTAGATAGGATTAGAGATTTTACGAATCTGAAAAAATGGTGGATAAAATATCCTGAACGCTATAATCCTAAGGGTAAAACTCCAGTTGCTATCTGGGAATATAATATACCTACACAAGGATCATGGGGGGGGAATTATATTCGCCACTTCTGTCCTCTACCAGATAATCTTATTGAAAGGATATTGCTCCTTACGACTGATGAGAAAGACATTGTCTTAGACCCTTTTGCCGGTACAGGAGCAGTTCTTTCACAAGCAGATGCAATGAAACGTAAGTTCATCGGTACTGAGTTAAATGGGGAGTATATAAACAAGTTCAATCAATATTTTGAAGAAACAAAATCAGCAAAAAGAAACTCCTTTTCACTGAGGAAAAGGAATAATCTAAGACAAGATGAATTCGAATATCTAATTCTGGAATTAAGAGCTTTGAAATTTGGGCGAATGGTTATCAATAGTTTGATGGAGAAATATGAAAACCAATTTCTTTCAATATTTGTCAATTCTCCAATACCTTTCAATTCTAATGGCAAGAAAAGAATGGAGGTGGAATACATCATTTTATGTACGAATTTAGAAGTAAATCCGGCAAAAAATCACCTTAAGGAATTAACAAATAGACCACCGTTATCAAAGTTTGGGATAGAATCAAAATTTAAATTCGTCAATCTCAAAATTTTCGCTGAAATTTTATTAAGGCGTGCTGATTATTACTCTTATTCCAGAAAAATCACGCATAAGTATGTCAAGAAATTTAATATTTCCGATGTTGCAAAAGGCAAGATGCCTACAATAATATCAGAAATTTGTGTTTCTATCAATGAATCAGACTACTAAATATGGCAGCTTCTAAAAAGTCTAGAACACGCAGGAAAAAATTAGATCCTAAAGTAATTGAGGGTAGAGCATATCGTAAAGATATTAGAGAAATTTTTCGTAATGTAGGATTTGAAAAGGTTAATGGTGTCAGTGATCAGGAGATACATTTTCGAGACAGGACGGGGGATTTTGATGATATTTTCATTTATGAAAATATCATTGTAATGGCAGAATATACTGTTAGTGCATCAAAAATTGGAGACCATTTAAATAAGAAAAAGATTCTGTTCGATAAAGTGCTAGAAAATCCTGATGAATTTATAGAGTATTTGGAAACTAAGTTTGAAACTTTCAAAAATCAACGAAATAGTAAATACAGTTCTAAACAATGCTACCTTGTAATTATATATTGTTCAAAAAATGATGTAGAGCGAAAACATAAAATTCTACAGCCTAACTTGATATTTCTGGATTATCCGAATTTGAAATATTTCTTAAGCCTTACTCGATCAATCTATTTATCATCTAAATATGAAATTTTTGATTTCCTTAAAATTGAGCATAAATATATTGGTGAAAATTATTTAAAAAATCGAGATGCTCCAATTCCGATTCAAGGCTCTGTATTACCGGAAGATTATAGTAATTATTCTGAAGGATTTAAATTAGTTACATTTTATATTGAACCGGATGTATTATTAAGAACAAGTTACATTCTCAGGAAGCAAGGTTGGCGTGATCCAATAGGACTTTATCAAAGAATGATTAGTAGGTCAAAAATTAAAGGGATTAGGAAATATCTCATAGAACATCGTCGAGTGTTTATTAATAATATCATTGCAACACTTCCGCCAGAGGCTAGAATTTTAGACACACAAAGAAATCCTATAGACTCTAAAAAATTGACTAGACCAGTTCCAGTAACTATAGAGTTTCCTGATGAATACAATACCATAGGCTTAATAGATGGTCAGCATAGAGTATTTTCTTATTACGAGTCGAAGAATAAAGAAGAAGAAGAAATTATAGCAAAGCTCAGGAATCAAACAAACTTACTTGTTACAGCTATTATTTTTCCACCGCAAATGACTGAAAAAGAAAGATTGAGGTTTGAAGCTAAACTTTTTCTTGAAATAAATTCTAATCAAACGAATGCTTCGACAGATTTGAGGCAAACCATTGCTTTAATTTTAGATCCATTTAGTTCGGAATCTATCGCAAGAGCGGTCATTGCTCGATTAGATAGTAAAGGACCATTAGAGGACCTGATTCAGAACCATTTTTATGATACTAAAAAACTAAAACCCTCTTCAATAGTTAGTTTTGGGCTTAAACCGTTAGTGAAAATGAGCGGAGAGGATTCTCTTTTCTACATATGGGGAAATAGTAAAAAAGAATCAATAAAGGATGATGAAAACGAGGAATTGCTTGATGAATATTTGAAATTCTGTAGCTCTCAGTTAAATATATTTCTTAGTGCGTTTAAAAGTCAGTTAGACTCTGATCAGTGGAATACTAAAAAGATGCATTCTGATGGGTTATTAAATACCATGTTTATTAATTCTTTAATTATCTGTTTAAAGCTAATTATTAGGAATCAGGGAAAACTTCAATCAAGAGAATACTATGTTGAAAAACTCAAAGGGTTCTCCAAATTTCCATTTAAGAATTATGGTGGTAGTCAATATAATATGATGGCTACCGATATCTATGATAAGTTTTTTAAAACTGATTGATGCTGCTAACATGGTCTACGAGCTAGAGACTGTTTCATAAACTGTGTCAAAGGAATGAACTGCTTATAGTTTGTTAACTTGACATTAAGATGGAAAACTTTGATTTCGAAAGCTTTAAAGCGGAAGCGCTGGAGAAGTTGAAAGCTGGCAAAGGACTCTCTGGAAAGGATGGAGCCTTCACACCTTTGCTGAAAGCCTTTTTGGAAGAAGCGCTGAAGGGCGAATTAGATGTTCACCTGGCTGAAGAAGACCAATCCAACCGTAAGAATGGCAAAAGCAGCAAAAAGCTTCGCTCTAGCCATGGAGAGTTTGAACTCGATACGCCTAGAGACAGAGCTGGCAGCTTTGATCCCAAGATTGTGGGAAAACGGCAGAAAAACCTTCCCAGTGATATAGAACGTCAGATCATCGCCTTGTATGCCCGTGGGAGTTCGATGGGAGATATCCGTGATTTCCTTGAGAAAATGTATGGAGTCTCGATGAGTCCTGCGACGATCTCTCGTGTAACTGACAAAGTCCTACCTCAAATTGAAGAATGGCGATCCAGGCCTTTGGAAAGCGTTTATCCCTTTGTGTTCATGGATGCGATCCATTACAAGGTTCGTGAGGAAGGCAGAGTAGTTACCAAGGCAGTTTATTGTGTGATTGGGGTGAATCAAGAAGGCTACAGAGATCTGCTGGGCTTGTATATCGGAGCAGCAGAATCGGCTAAGTTCTGGATGCAGGTGCTGACAGACCTTCAGAGCCGAGGCCTGGAAGACATCCTGATTGCCTGTGTGGACAATCTCTCAGGCTTTGTCGAAGCGATCCAGAGCATCTATCCGCACACGGACGTACAACTGTGTGTGATCCACCAGATCCGCAACTCGAAGAAGTACCTGGCCTACAAGGACAGCCGAGAGTTTATGAGTGATCTAAAGCTGGTTTACACCGCTTCAAACAAGCAAAAGGCTGAGCATCAACTGACCAAGCTGGAGCAGAAATGGGGGAAGAAGTATCCTAAGGTGATCGAGTCCTGGCATCGAAACTGGGATCAGCTAAGCCTGTTTTTCCAGTATTCTCCCATGATCCGAAGGGTGATCTACACCACCAATGTGATCGAGAACTTTCACCGCCAGCTACGCAAAGTTACCAAAACCAAGGGATCATTCACTTCGGATGGAGCCTTGATGAAACTCTTGTATCTTGTGCAAAGGGACATCACGGCCAAATGGCAGAAGCCTATGCACAACTGGAACCGGATTCTAAGCCAATTGGCTGTTCTCTACGATGACAGGCTAAGACTGGATCTGTGAATCAACTTGGATATGGAATGGAGCCACATTTTTTTGAGAAAAGCCTCCTTCAAGTATGAAGGCTTTCCCCAAAAAAATTAACTGAGAAATATGAGTTGACACAGTTTATGAAATACTCCCATTTATTCAAATCTACTCTCTTCTAAAGGCCTTCCCTCTAACAAAATTTACCAGGTGCATTGAAGAATACACCTGAAACAAAACATCCATAGGAATAAAGCGCCGCTTCCTTTGGGCTTTCCTCTGACGATATTTAACTTTGCCTGCCAAATATTATCTGTAACAGCGCTAGATGACAAACATACTATTCCTAATACAGTTGAGCATATCAAGATCACCTAGCCTTCGCTCACACGTGTAACAAAGGAATAGCCACGATAGCAGTATATGTAAGTATTTCCCTTCCTATATGGCCAAAACTACCAGTCCAAATCAATCAGAACTTGTCAAGGAATTTCGCCTTCACAACCTTATTTGGCCCATTCTGATTGGGGTTGCGATCCTGGCTTACACCATTTACCAAATCATAGATGAGACCAACCGAACAGGTAGAAACCCCTTAGAAGACCTTTCTTTAACAGGCGGATTCTTCCTCATGGTAGGACTAGCTGTTATCTGTATGGCAGCACGGGATGTAGGCTACATTTGGAGAATGAAGGTACTTACAGACCAGAAACTCAGTTGGCGATCTTCTGCCGAAATCATTTTGCTATGGGAGTTTGGTTCGGCCTTGACCCCATCTGTAGTAGGAGGATCTGCTTTGGCGGTATTTATGTTGATGAAAGAAAAAGTATCTGCTGGAAAAAGTACGGCTATTATTTTCATCACCATTTTTCTGGATGAATGCTTCTACATTTTAATTTTTCCCTTGGTCCTGCTGTTTGTAGAATATGATGTCATTTTTGGTCCCGCAAGGGATTTGCAGGTATTTGGATTTAGCCTGGAGGGTTATTTTTGGGCAGCTTACTTGATCCTTTCTACCTACACGATGTTTTTGGCTTTTGCCCTGTTTGTCAATCCAGCTGGAACCAACCGGACGATCAAGCGGATATTCCAATGGAAAAGGCTAAACAGATGGGCAGAGGGAGCCTCCAAATTAGCCGATGACTTGGCCACTGCCTCTAGAGAGTTTCGTTCTAAGTCCTTCGGATTCTGGCTAAACGCAAGTCTTTCTACCTTCTTCGCCTGGATTGGAAGATATCTGGCCTTGAATTGTATCCTAGCGGCCTTCGCTATATTGAACTTCTCCGAACACGTAACGGTCTTTGCTCGTCAGGTCATTCTCTTCCAATTCATGATTGTGGCGCCTTCTCCTGGGGCTTCTGGTTTTGCAGAAGGAACTTTCTATCCACTATTTAGGGAATTTATTTCAGGTGGGGGGTCTATCGTAAGTTTGATGACGCTCCTTTGGAGATTTGCGACCTACTACCCTTATCTTCTCATAGGTGTTGTGCTACTCCCCATTTGGTTACGGAGAGTCTATGGAAAAAGAAAAGAAGAAAAAAACGCCTAAAAAAGCCGCCTACTTAGAATCGAATTATGGCTTGGTCGGTACGGATGACATGGCTGTTATTTGGATGAATCGCTAGGTACTTCTTCCTCACAGGCGCCATAACACTTATCATAAATTGAGCAATAGCAGAGCTTCGTCTTCCCTATTGAAGCGACTAAAGACTTGTCCACCTCCAAGTCCGCAGGATATTTTAGGGTATAGATAGCATGAACTTCCCCAGCGGCCAAAACTGAACCATTAGGCAAGGAAAAAGTAACTCCCTTCATGTTTTCCTCGCCAATGGCCTCTCGAAGATAGTCGAAGAAATCTACGAAGGAGGTGATAGAAGAATCGCCTATCATGAGGTTAAATGATGTAATCTTGGCAGGTCCCACCCCTTTGTTCTTAAGCGTATAGGTAATGGAAGTTAAGGTTTCTCCCGTATCCTCCGACTCTTCCTGAACCAGTGAAATTTTTGTTTTGAGGTAGGGCCAGACTGAGCCTTCCAGCTGAGAAGCCATGATATCTTGTTGGCCAGCCATGATTTGCTGCTGTTCCTTCAAAATGTTGGTTTGAAGGACGGAGACAAACATAGCCCCCAAACTCACAACCAATGCCATGATAGCAATGATATCAGAACGATCTAAGTTGAATTTTCCCTTAGCCATAGGTACATAAGATAGAAGAAAGAATCATTCTTGTAGAAAAATATTCCTATTCCCGAGGAATACATATAGTTGAAAGATAGTGAAGTATGCGCTAAAGTTGGGAATCCTAGGAATTTAGTGCTCCGAATAGCCGAAATGTCCTCCAAGCCTACCTGATTCCCAGAATTTGACTTTATTTAGGGTAACTGATTTTCACGGAGATACAAGAATAGATAAATTGATATCTCAAGACACCCAAACAAGCCTTCAATGAAACAACTTGCTTTTGTAGGATTAATGATCCTTAGTCTTTCCGGTCTATTTGCCCAGGAAGGAATTCAATTCGAACACGGTAGCTGGGCCGATGCACTAGCCAAGGCCAAAGCCGAAGATAAAATGATCTTCATGGATGCCTACACTACTTGGTGTGGTCCTTGTAAATGGATGACTGCCAATGTATTCCCAGAGGAAAAAGTAGGCGAGTTTTACAACAAAAACTTCATCAATGTCAAAATGGACATGGAAAAAGGAGAAGGTCCCGACCTTGCCCTTACATATGGCGTCCGCGCCTACCCTTCCCTCTTGTTCATCAATGGAGAAGGAGAATTGATCCATCAAGCCATTGGCTCAAGAGACGCCGTAAAGTTTGTTGCACTTGGTGAAGAAGCCATGGACCCTAAGAAGCAAATAGGGCCTCAAATGGCTAAGTTTAATAAGGGAGAGCGTGATCCCGACTTCCTAAGAAACCTAACCGTGGTAGCTTTGGACAACTACATGCCAGAACTAGGTGATATTTCCAAAGCTTATTTCGAAACCCAGTCCGATTTGCTGACCAAAGAAAATACGGAACTGATCTTCAAAGTAACACAAAAAGAAGATGATCCATATTTTGACCATATCCTGAAAAACAGAGCTCACTTCAATGAGGTCATAGGGGAAGAAGATGTAAACGGTCTCTTCAAAAACATATGTATGGCAGGCATCTTCCGTCAGCCTAGTATTGATTATGATGCCCTCGGTAAACGGTTTGGAAAGTACTTTTCTGGGGAGAAAACACAGGAGTACCTAGCCGAGACAAAATTGACTTACTACTTCTTTGTTGCTGAAAAAACACCTGACAACGAAGCTAAGATGTTTGAAGCGGCGGAGGCATACTTTGACAACTTTGATGTTCAGAATCCAAGAATGATCAATGCAGTAGCCTGGGCCTTCTATGAGAAAACGAAGGATCCTGACCTATTGAAAAAAGCCTGTAAATGGGCCAAGAAAGCCGTCGAGATTTCTCCTGAATATACCTACATGGATACGCTAGCTGCTCTTTGTTATGCGAATGGCAAAAAGAAAAAGGCGGAAAAAATGGCACTTGAAGCTATTGAGAAAGGAAAAGAAAATGGAGAGGACGTTTCAGGAACTGAAAAGCTTCTGGAAGAAATCCGTTCTTCTAAATAAAACCTAGATGATCATCTGGAATGGCAAGGGGTATGCTCTTGCCATTTTTTTTATCCTTACAGGCAGAAGAACGGGCTATTCTTCAATTTGAAACAGTCGCCATTTTGCCTAATTTACCTGCACTCAAAAAGCTAAATTAAGATTACACGTGAAGTATACCTCTTCCTTTAAGGCGGATGATATGGTCTACAATTCAAACGAAGACCACAACCGCGAACTTCTCCGACACCTACATGGACACCTCAAAAGAATTTACCAAGGTGGTGGAGAAAAATCCATGGCCAAACACATCAAAAAAGGCAAACTCCCCGTCCGCGAACGAATTAGCCTTCTATTGGATAGCAAAGAACAGTGGTGGGAAATAGGAGCCTTAGCTGCTCATGGCATGTATGAAGCTCAAAAAGGCGCCCCTTCAGCTGGAGTGGTTACTGGTATTGGCCGCGTCGAAGGAAGGCTGTGCATGATCGTAGCGAATGATGCGACCGTAAAAGCAGGTGCTTGGTTCCCCATGACAGGAAAGAAAAACCTGAGAGCACAAGAGATTGCCATGGAAAACCGACTCCCGCTGATCTACCTAGTTGATAGTGCGGGGGTTTTCCTTCCGATGCAAGATGAAATATTTCCAGACAAGGAGCACTTTGGTAGAATATTCCGAAACAACGCTGTGATTTCCAGCATGGGGATTCCTCAGATTGCTGCCATCATGGGGCCTTGTGTTGCAGGTGGTGCCTATTTACCTATCATGAGTGATGAAACCCTCATTGTAGAGGGTACTGGCTCTGTCTTCTTGGCAGGTCCCTATCTAGTAAAGTCTGCCATTGGCGAGGATGTGGATATAGAAACACTAGGTGGCGCGACCATGCACTCTGAGATATCTGGCGTAGTCGATTATAAAATGCCAGATGACAAAAGTTGTTTGGAAAAAATACGTTCCCTTGTTTCCAAACTGGGCGACAAACCTAAAGCAGGCTTCAACAGAGAAAAACCTAAATCCCCCGCTAAAGACCCCAAAGAAATCATGGGCATCATGCCTGCAAGCCGAGCAAAGCCCTATAACATGAAAGACATCCTTGAGCGTGTCATTGACAACGGTTCTTGGGATGAATACAAATCTGACTATGGCCAGTCTATCCTTTGTGGCTATGCAAGAGTCGATGGTTGGGCGGTCGGCATCGTGGCCAACCAACGCGAGATCATCAAATCTGGTAAGGGAGAAATGCAATTCGGCGGTGTGATCTACTCCGATTCTGCTGACAAAGCCGCTCGCTTTGTGATGAACTGCAACCAGAAGAAAATTCCCTTGATCTTCTTACAAGATGTAACTGGCTTCATGGTCGGAAGTCGTTCTGAACAAGGGGGCATCATCAAGGATGGCGCAAAAATGGTCAATGCCGTTTCAAATTCCGTGGTACCCAAGTTTACCTTTATTGTAGGGAATTCCTTCGGTGCAGGTAATTATGCCATGTGTGGGAAAGCTTACGATCCCAGGCTGATTTTCGCCTGGCCTTCTGCTCAGATTGCTGTGATGGGTGGGGAAACAGCTGCAAAAACCCTCCTTCAGATTCAAGTTTCCTCCTTGAAGAAGAAAGGGAAAGAGATCGATCCTGCAGTAGAAAAACAGCTCCTCAAGGATATTACTGATCGTTACAATGAACAGATGTCGCCCTATTATGGAGCGGCTAGGCTTTGGGTAGATGGCATCATTGATCCCTTGAAAACAAGAGAAATCATCTCTATGGGAATTGAAATGGCCAATGAAAATCCCGACATGAAGCCTTTCAATCCAGGCGTATTACAGGTTTAGCCTTAACTAAGAAGATATTATATAAAGGGTCGGACATGAACAGAGGATGAGGTATTGAATCCCAATCTCCTGTTGGTGCCTGGCCTTTCCTTTATCTTGTAGCCTGAGCAAATAAAGACTTTGGGAATAGGAGAATAGAGGAATGATAGAAGAGACAAAAAAAGTGCCTTCATGGTGTGTGCCTCTTATTGATGGTTACTTAGGGGAAGCTGCATGACTTCCTCTTTGTTGTTAACGCAACAACCACAAGATATGCTGCACCTACCAAAAAATCATGTGGCAGTCCCGACAAATAGGACTGCCACATTTGCTATTTTTAATTTTAGAGGGAAGATAGATCTCTACTCCCTTTCTTCCATCCGACTAATCTTCAATAAGGAATTTCTTGGTTACATTTACCCCTTCTCCCTGAAGCCTAATCAGGTAAAATCCTAAAGGCCACGTATCTACAGCCACTTGGTACGTCCTGCCTCGTCTCATTTTTTGCTGGTGAATCACCTTACCTCTTAGGTCTGTGATTTGACAGCTTAGGACAGAGTTGACCTCCTGAGGAATGACAACATATAGATTTTCAGAAACTGGGTTGGGATACAACTGGATATTCACTGGGGCCCTTTCCTCTACAGAAGTCGCTGGCGTAACAATCACCACAACTGAATCTCTAGCCATACAGTCATTTCCATCCATCACATCAACCCAATAGATCACCGTATCCACGCCAATTTGCTGCCCATCAATCAAAATGGAAGGATCTGTATCCCCCGATGACCATACGTAATTTTGGAAAGTTCCTGGCGTCAATGCTTGAGAAGCATTGACAGCTAAAAACAGCGTGTCCTGCCCCAAATCAGGATTGGGAAGATCGTTGACTACAATTGTATTGGTGGTGGTATCCCTAAACTGCCCATTGGTAATGATCAGTCTTACCTCATAGCTACCTGTTGCTGTATAGGTGTAAGTAGGTTCTTCTGCAGTACTCGTTCCTACATTATCACCAAAGTCCCAGGCGTAGGATTGTCCGTTGAAACTGTTATTGATGAAAGTAACGGGTGTATTCACGCAAGCATCCGCAGGATTGGTAGAAAATAAGGCAACGGGTGCGAAAGGATTCAAGACCGTTACAGGCAAGAAGGTTGTATCACAGAGAAGGGGCAGACATCTCGAGTTGCAAGCAATCAATTCCACCAAATATACCCCTGGCGCAAATTCTTTGTTTGGATTTTGGCTGGAGGAAGATGTACCATCCCCAAAGTTCCAGGTAAATAAATCACTATTGCCACTCTGGTTAAGGAAATTGATAGTTGCTACACCTGTTGTACTGTCTACAAAGGCAACAGGAGGGAAAAACAAGAAGGAAGCATTCGGCTCCAAGCATCTTAAGGTATCGACAAATTCTACAGAGGTGATAATTTCTCCTAAGAAGGTCTGATTCCCACGAGCGATCATGACAGGATACCCCGTAGCAGGATCAAACCACTTATATTCCACCGCTGTAGTATTGGTTGGAATTGTAGTTCCATTCAAAATGAGTGTATCTGCATTGAATAGGAGCGTTTTCATTCTTAAGACAGAAGGGTAACTCTTAAATGGAGTGGTCAAGCTTCCCCAACCATCAACTTCATTTACCCTTTTCTGATCTTGGATATTCGTAATTCCCTGTCCGCCATTGGAAGCCTCAAACACCAAACGAGATTCCGAGGAGTCAACATCCAGATAATTAAGCGGGAACTGGTAGATAGTATCTATTTTTTCATAATCCACTGCAAGCGGCAAAGAGAAGCCGCCAATGCCTACGCTCACTCCATAAATGGTCGCTTCGTAGGTGGTAGAAGTTTTTCGGTAAAAGGTGGTAGCGCCACTCAATTGAATACCACCTAGCCCGAGAGAATCAAATTCGCCAATTGCCTGGTTGGTCGAAGCTGCCCAGGTCCCAGGGCAATTGAAAATGCTTCCTCCATTAAGGAGACATCCCGTAAACCATGTCAGGTAATATCCTGTGTTGTCAGGATCTTCTATGCGAATGGTATTTTGATCAAAAATATCGAGGGAATCAAAGTTCCAGCTAAAGTTGGCACCGGTAGCCGCGAAGTCCAAGGAGCCCAAACCTGAGTTCACCGTCGAAATGACAAAGGTATCACTTACCGCACCATAATCAGAAGAAGTATAAGTGCTTTGAGCTAACAGAGCCAAGGAAAGGGGAAGCAAGAACGATAGAAGAATGAGTCTTTTCATCTTATAGTAGTATATCAGCCAAAGGGATAGGTCATGATCAGGTTAAAGTAACCACCCTTCGACCCTTTATATTTAGGTTAATAGGCAATTCAAATTAAGATTTCTGGCCCCATTTTCGTAATAGATCAGGAAAATATCTTGCTTTCCTTAGAAGGAGGCAGAATGTCTATATATTTGGGTGTAGTCCCAAGGCGCTTTGGGCCTTTTCCATTCGTATTTTCAAAAAACCTTCATGAGCAAAAAAACTACTGAACAATCTTCGCTCTACAATGATTTGGACAAAATGTCTACGCTGGAACTTCTCCAACATATGAACAAGGAAGACCAGAAAGTCCCTAATATTCTTGCAGGAATCCTGCCACAAATAGAAAAAGTCGCTGAGGTCGTGTATAGTAAAATGAAGGAGGGCGGAAGGCTTTTTTACATGGGAAGTGGGACCAGTGGCAGACTTGGCATTGTAGATGCCTCAGAATGTCCTCCCACTTTTGGGGTTCCTCATGGTTGGGTCATAGGCTTAATCTCAGGGGGTGACTCAGCCATTCGCAAAGCGGTTGAGTTTGCAGAGGACAGCAGGGAAATGGGATGGAAAGACCTTCAAGAGCACAAGGTAAATGCAGGTGATGTGGTGATTGGCATCACAGCTTCAGGTACAACCCCTTATGTACTCGGCGCGATCGAAAAAGCCAAAGAACAAGGAATTGTAACCGCAGGAATCACCTGTAATGATGGGGCTCCGCTTAGCGAGCTTGTCGATCATCCCATTGTGGCTGTTGTAGGACCTGAATTCGTAACTGGAAGTACACGCATGAAGGCAGGAACAGCACAAAAACTGATTCTGAATATGATTTCTACCTCTGTGATGATTCGTTTAGGCAGGGTAAGGGGCAACAAAATGGTAGATATGCAATTGGCCAATAACAAATTGGTGGACAGAGGAACTCGTATGGTCATGGAAGATACGGACCTTGAATATGAAGAAGCCAAGAATATGTTGCTCAAACATGGAAGTGTGAGAGAGGCTGTTGATGCCCACCACAATTCCTAATTGCTTAGAGACGCATAGGTTTGTAAAGTAGTTCAAACATATGAGTCTCTTATTCCTTCTCTTTATTCAAACTTGATCTTAGACAGATGTCTCAATTCTCACACCTAGACGCTGACAACAATCCCGGGATGGTAGATGTCGGCCACAAAGACATAACCAAAAGAACGGCCACCGCAAGGACTTTCATGTTCCTTGGGAAAGACGTCATGGCCCAATTAGAAGGCGAGGAAATCAACATGCCCAAAGGTCCAGTATTTCAAACTGCGATCATTGCAGGAACCATGGCGGTTAAACGCACCTGGGATTTGATCCCCTTATGTCATCCGCTAGCCCTTACCGGTATCAATTTTAAGATTGAGGCAGTGGATGAGGAGCACATTCAAATAGATTGTACCGTTAAACTCAAGGGAAAAACGGGGGTAGAAATGGAAGCCTTGACAGGATGTAGTGTAGCTGCTTTAACTGTCTATGATATGTGTAAGGCCTTATCCCAAAAAATGGTCATCAAGGATACCCGCCTGGTAGAGAAAAAAGGGGGTAAATCGGACTTCAAGCTAGGAGAATAAAAAAGGACCATTCCAACACGTGAAACGGTCCCAGTTGTAGTGAAATATTTAGCAATAACTCTATGCAAGGGAAGCGAGGCGATCTAGTAGGGCCACAAAGTGCTCCTCCTCTGTACGTGGGTTCATGATAGACGACCGTAGGTATTTCTTTCCATTGATCGTCGTCTGAACAATATAAAAATCCCCTTCCTCCACCAATTGCTGGCGAATACGGGTATTGAGTGCATTTCTATCCTCTTCAGGACAAAGGATATATCTGTAGTTTATGATGTTGGCTTCAGGGTCAATGGCCAATTCAAAGTCTGTGCGGTCCTTGACGATTTGGGCAAACCTCCGGGCTTTGTTATAAAGCAGGTCTATGTTCTCCCTGAATACCTGACTCCCATGAGTCCTTAGAATGGAATATACCTTGATGCTCATCATCAATTTGGTACATTCAAAAGTTCTCTTGCCAGAATTGTACCATTCTAGTGATTGCTCGGAATCCCACAAATATTGAGCTTTCTGCTGGAATGTCTTGTAAGCGTCCGCACCTCTCTTAAAAATAAGAGCTGTAGTCAAAGCAGGAGACATCAACATTTTGTGAAAATCTATCACCACTGAATCCGCCATTTCCATTCCCTTGCCCAAATATCCATACTGTTCTGAGAAAACCACGCCCCCACCATGTGCGCCGTCAACATGATACCAAAGATCTTTTTCTTGAGCGAACTGCCCCAACGCTTGCAGGTCATCGTAAGATCCTGTTGCAGTCGAGGAAGCACATCCAATCAAGGCTATCACAGTTTGCCCTTTCTCAAATGCCCTTTGGTAATACTCCTCTAATAAATCTATTCTGATCTTGAATTGGTCGTCTACAGGAACCTTGATGATACCCTCTGAACCCATTCCCATGATCCTCGCTGCTCTATCAATGCAATAGTGTGCTTCTTCCGACACCATAACTGCCAGCTTTTCTGCATGTCCTTCATCCCACACATTGGTCGGACTTTTGGCTTTCCTAGCTGCTAAAAGTGAAGTCAGATTGGCTAGCGTTCCCCCAGAGGTCATAAAGCCTCCTGCTTTTTCATCAAAGCCAATCGCCTTGGCCATGAACTCACAAATCAATCTTTCCAGCCCATTGGAGGACATCCCCATTTCAAATACCCCTGTTCCATTGGCTAGAATATCTGACATCATCCCTGCGAAGGAAGCCGTCAAGGCTGGAACTGCAATCTGATGCCCCATGCAGTTAGGATGGTGGACATAGGTCGAATGGTCAAGTACCTTTTGGAATAAATCCATCGCACTTCCCCGCTGATTGGTCTCAAAATCATGCTGCCAGAAACTGAATTCCTCCTCAGGAGATCGGTAAGGAATCACCTTAGCTCCTTCTCCTTTCTCAGCTTTCTCCAGATGAGAAGCCATCATCTCAATGAACTGATGCCCAATGGACCTAAACTGGTTTACATCATAAGCTTGCGCTAGTGCAGAAAGTTCCTGAATGTTCATGAAGCTGTTTCCTAAAAAATGATGAAAGCTGCAAACCCAAAGCCAAGTGCCACTCTCCTCTTAGACGCATTTGCCAAGGTGCCCACAGCTTTCGTACGAAAATAAAACAGCCTATTAATAATAAAAAATACTTAAATTTGATTCATTCATAACAAAATTAGATTAATGAATCTCCAGCACCTACGCAATGCTAGGGTACTTGCCAAAACCTTACACTTTACCAAAGCTGCCCAAGAAATTCATATCGTGCAGCCTGCTTTAAGCCGTCAAATCAGGCAATTGGAAGAGGAGGTGGGGGCTATTCTTTTTCAGCGAAACAAACGATCTGTTGAATTGACACCAGCAGGCAAGTATTTTTTTGAAGAAATGGATAAGCTCCTTACCGTTTGGGAAAACATGTGCACCCGTTCTAAAGAAATCCACAATGGTAAATCTGCTACGCTTAGAATCGGCTTTACCCACTCTATCATGCAAGCCATTCTACCTGAAATTCTTCAGGAAATTAGGCGACAATTCCCTTTGATGAAGATCATTCTCAAAGAGATGAGTAATTATGATCAGACAAAGGCCATCGTCAATGGCAACATCGACCTGAGCTTCACTACTCACCCGCTTGTTCCCGAAGGAATAAGAAGTATGATCCTCAAACAGGATTTTTTTGCTTTACTTCTTCCTGAATCCCATCCTTTTACCTATGAGAAGCATACAGATATGGAAAGTCTCTCTGCAGAGGAATTCATTTTCCCTTCTCGAACGGATGGTTCTCATTATGTACAGTTATTGACTTCTATATGTCAGGACGCTGGTTTTGAGCCCAAGGTATCTCACGAAACCGATTCAGCCACGAGTAGTTTCCGATTGGTGGAAGCGGGAATGGGCGTTTCAATAGAACCTGTTTCCTCCTTAACACACCAGAAAATAGCGATCAAGCGCATTCCCTTAACAGATATTCCTCAACGAGCGAAATTGACCATGATGTGGTCCTCCGAGTTTGAAGAAAACTTCGAGCTGCTGTTTTCCCTTTTAATGGAGGTGACAAAAAAACTCCCTGCCAAAACATGACAGGGAGCACGCTATGCGTATCTGGTTTCTAGGTTTTCTTAGGGCTTACAAACTTACCGCCGTAGCACCACTTTCTTTGAAAATATGGCATTCGTCTGCGCCGATTCTATAATCTTCATCTACCACAACCGAATCACCGATCAAGCCAACAAAGCGGAAGTCTTCTACTTCCCCTTCTAATTGTTCTTGGAAACTATCATCCAAGACTGTGTAGAAAGATCCAGAAAAAGGAGCTTTATCCTGTTTGACTGTATCTCCATTAGATTGGATGGTGTAGGTTTGGTCCAGTGTCCCGCCTGTAACTTCAAGGCTAATAGACCTGAATTCCTCGGTACAAGCAATAGGATTGATGGCATCACAGCTATACAGCGTGGCCATTCCAATGAATAAAATAATTACAAAAGATGGTTTCATATATAAATGACTGTTTGTTGTTGTTACTAATTAGACGTTTGTCAATTTAAAGTGCTGGGAAAAAATCCTATTGGACTTTATCATTTCTAGCAGATTTATAGGGTAACTGAAGTAGCCCCACTTTCTTTAAAAATATGGCATTCATCCGCTCCAATTTCGTAGGCTTCATCCACTACAACTGAATCCCCAATCAGTCCTACAAAGCGGAAGTTTTCTACCTCCCCTTCAAGTTGTTCTTGAAAGCTATCATCCAAAACCGTGTAGAAGTTGTTAAGGAGGGTATCCTTCGAACTCAGGACGGTATCTCCATTATCCTGAATGGTGTAGGTTTGATCTAAGTTCCCTCCAATAACCTCCAGGCTTACGGTTCTGAATTCAAGGGTACAAGCCACAGGGTTGATGGCATCACAGCTGGTCAAGACCCCCGCTCCTAAACAAAAAAAGATCACAAAAATTGGTTTCATATATAAATGACTGTTTGTTGTTTTTTGATAGACGTAGCCAAATCAAAAATGCTGGAGTGAAATAAAGGGCCGAAGATTTTTTTCAACAATTAAGGGAGATTCATGATTTGCCAGCCAAGGGACTTTTTCTAACTTGGACAAATGGTGTTCAAGCGTTTACATACACCTTTCTATGAGCGGCCCATAGGAAAGGCCTTGCAGGATTATGATAAATATCGTAACCACCGCTTTGTAAACAGATTTCACTCAGTGATAATCTTGATCCTGTATGAGGTAATCCTCATGCTTTCCTGGGATCCGGATGTGTTGAAGTACAATGCCATTGACATTTGGTTTGTTCTGCTTCATTCATATATACAGTTTGGCACCTTACTTTTCTCTCTTTTTTTCATCATCACCTTCAGCAAACATCTTTACTATGATTATTTTGGTCTAAAGGATGGTAAAGAGCGAAAAAAGGACCGAGAGGACAAAAAGAAGAAAGAGAAGGAAGGTAAAAAGGACTGGAAACCGGAAAAGAAAAAGCCCTTTCAACTCAATCTTTGGTATCTCTTTCCAATTACCTTCGCTGAAGCATTTTTGTGGGCCTTCCTAATTTTCGCCTTGTTGAGGTATGTTGTTTTTGGTTTTCTGGTCATTTCTCTTGACGAGATTCACATTCAGACTGCTCTTGACGGAGTATGGACCTTAAAGGATTATCACACCAACCCCTTTCAGGACCTAGCCATTGCCCTAGGCGCAGGTTTCTATGAAGAATATATCTTCAGAGGCTTATTGTTTATGCTTTTGGTCTTCCTTGCTGGCCAATTCAAACGCTTCTCTCAATTCAAAATCAACCTAAAGGATGTTCCAGGCATTCCCTTACGTTATCCCGAGTATAAAAGGAAGGATAACAAGTGGGTAACAACGATGCTATGGGCGACACTTATTTATGGGCTTTCTTCTTATGTCTTACCCTTTTCGGACGTCCCCAATATTTACACCTTCTTGTATCGTTGTGCTTTTGGCTTTCTGATGTATTTGATTTTCGTCTACAGAGGCTGGTCGATTTTGATATGGACCCATGCCCTTTATGTCATTCTCTATTTCCTCTTTGTCTGAATCAAACGAAATAATTTCGCAGGAAATTTTACCTTGCGGACATATCAACCTTAGGGAATTATCTTTATTTTATCCTAAATAAATATCTAACACACTCATTTTCATGATTTATAACAACATCATTGAAACCATTGGCAACACTCCTATTGTGAAGTTGAACCATGTGGCAAATCACATCAAAGGGCAGGTTGTCGTTAAGGTAGAATACTTCAATCCCGGTCACAGTATCAAGGACAGGATTGCGGTAAAGATGGTGGAAGACGCAGAGAGAGAAGGAAAAATCAAGCCGGGAGGAACCATCATCGAAAGTACTTCTGGAAATACAGGCATGGGACTCGCGCTGGCAGCTGCGGTGAAAGGTTACCGCTGTATCTTTACCATGGCGGACAAACAGTCCCAGGAGAAAATAGATATTCTGAGAGCCGTAGGCGCAGAAGTTATTGTATGCCCTACCAACGTAGAGCCTGAAGATCCCAGGTCATATTACTCCGTAGCAGGAAGGTTGGCCAAGGAAATTCCAAACTCCATTTGGATGAACCAGTACGACAATCCTTCAAATAAGGCTACCCATATTGAATCTACAGGACCCGAAATCTGGGAACAAACCGAAGGAAAAATCACCCATTTCGCTGCCGGAATGGGAACCTGTGGAACGATTTCAGGAACGTCTAGCTACCTCAAAAGCAAGAATCCTGACCTACAAACAATTGGCATCGATACCTATGGTTCTATCTTCAAAAAGCTGAAAGAGACAGGAGAGATTGATTCCAAAGAAATTTACCCTTACCTAACAGAGGGAATTGGAGAGGACATCCTACCCGAAAACTGCGATATGTCCGTGGTCGATCACATCATCAAAGTAACCGATAAGGATTCTGCCTTGATGACTCGTAAACTCGCCCGTTTAGAAGGCTTGTTTATTGGTTGGTCTTGTGGAGCTGCCGTTGCAGGTGCACTTGAGTGGGCTAAAGATAACCTGAAACAGGATGACCTGATGGTGATTATTCTCCCTGATCATGGTACAAGATACCTAGGAAAGGTTTACAGTGATACTTGGATGCAAAATCACCATTTTCTCGATGAAGGAACGATCCTAACCGCAGGGGAAATCCTAAAAAAGAAGCCACAGAATGGAGGACTACATACCCTTGACGTATCCCAAACGCTTTCCGAAGCCATCAACATGATGAGAGCGCAGGATGTATCTCAAATTCCTGTGATGGAAAATGGCAAAGTGGTAGGCAGCCTAGATGAGACGAGAGTGTTGAATACCATTTTAGACAATCCTGGCCTTAAGAACAGTCCTATTACCCAGGCGATGTCAGACCCCTTCCCATTTGTCCTTTCTTCTACCAGAATGGACATCCTTTCCAAACTCATTACCAAGGATAATCCTGCGGTATTGGTGCAAAAAGAAGATGAAGGCATTGATATTATCACCAAGTATGACTTAATCAACGTATTGGCGGGATAAGACTAAATATCCTAAACGTAAAAAGCCAGCTCATAGATGAGCTGGCTTTTTTATATCTCAAGAAAATTAAGCTTCAACCACTTCAGTTGAGGGCTCAATCCACTTTCCATCTTCTCGAATTAATTCGATCAATTCATCAACCGCATTTTCTGTAGGAACCCCTTTTTTCATGACTTCCTGGCCTTTGTATAAGGAAATTTTTCCTGGCCCCACCCCAACATATCCATAATCTGCATCGGCCATTTCACCAGGGCCATTTACAATACAACCCATGATACCAATCTTCACCCCTTTCAGGTGCTCAGTTCGCTTTCGGATTTTAGCCGTCGTCTCTTGTAGGTCAAAGAGTGTTCTTCCGCAGGAGGGACATGAAATATATTCGGTTTTGGTAATTCTCAACCTTGCCAATTGAAGCATGCCAAATGCAGTACGGATACGCGTTTTATCAGCCTTGTTTACCCAAATTCCTTCAACCAATCCATCGACCAACAAGGTAGAGCCATTGGAGCCCATCGCCAGTTGTGTCATGGCTTCTTGAGTAATTTGAACATAGTCCGGATAGACCTCATTATTATAGTAATCAAAGGAATCCGGAACGCTCATCCTAATGATAACAGGTTGCTCAATCCCAGCTGCGATCAAATCATAGATCATCTTCCTCCATTCGTAGGTAGGGATAAGTTGGTCTGAATCCAGTACGAGACATGTACCTTCAAATTGATCCTTATTCTCCAGAACAGCAGAAATGGTTTGTAGATTGACAGGCACAAAGTTTACCTCATCACTCCTATCCTGGCTACCTAGATAAGCATCCACTGACTCAAAGAGAGGGAAATTCACATCGTGATTCTCTAGCATGGACCAAGTTGGATGGTCAAATACTCGTTTCAGTCCTCCTGGTAGTTCGTAGCTAGGTACCTGAGTCCCTAGGTATACAAAGTCAGCGGCTATGTCTGAGAAATTGTACTTGTCCAATAGGGGAATGTAGGTATATCCAATTTCCGACATGCTTTTGGCTTCTTCCCAGTTGTGGCGCATATCTGCAACCACACGGGGAACCTGATCATGACCGATGTTCTGTACTTCTTTGGTTGATCTTCTCTTAAAGGAAAGAGGATCGAAGGGAAGAATAATGCTTTCCGATTCAGAAGTTCCTGCAGGCTGACGAAGCTTATTTGCCTGGTTGATATAGTGATCTACCAAGAACTGCCCAACTGGCATTTCGTGTTCTGGTTCTTCAGTCAAAGAAACGCGGACCGTATCTCCAATGCCATCCATCAATAAGGTAGCAATTCCAAGGGCGGATTTGATTCTCCCATCTTCTCCTTCTCCGGCCTCGGTTACACCTAAATGCAAAGGATAGATTTGATTTCTCTTGATCATATCTTCCATGAGCATTCGATAAGCCTGAACCATGACCTGCGGATTAGAGGCTTTCATGGAGATAACGATGTCATAAAAGTTCAGGTCTTCGCAAATACGGATAAACTCCATCGCAGATTCCACCATGCCCAAAGGCGTATCGCCATAACGAGACATGATCCTATCGGATAAGGAACCGTGGTTTGTTCCCACACGCATGGCTGTCCCTTCCTCTTTACAGATTTTGACGAGTGGAGAGAAACGATCATATATCCTTTGAAGCTCAGACTGATAGGAATCATCTGTATACGCTATGTCCTGGAACTTCTTTTTGTCAGCGTAGTTTCCGGGATTTACCCTTACTTTTTCTACAATCCTTGCTGCTATTTCAGCTGCATTAGGGGTAAAGTGAATGTCCGCGACCAAGGGAACATCACATCCTCTCGCACGTAACTCTTTTTGAATCTCGGCGAGATTGTGTGCTTCCTTTTTTGAAGGGGCGGTAATTCTGACAATCTCACAACCAGCCGCAACCATTTTGAGAGATTGTTCTACCGTCCCAATCGTATCCATTGTATCAGTGGTCGTCATGGATTGGACGCGAATGGGATTGTCTCCCCCAATTCCAACGTTACCTACCATCACCTCTCTGGAAGGGGTTCTTTTGTAACCAAAATGTGACAATGCGTAAGGGACTTGCCTATCCATAAATTTGGGTTTCTATATGGTTATTCAGCAAAATACTGAAGAAAAAATCTGTTATCCTAAACCCCTTTTGACAAGGAAAGGTTGATACATGCAGGAAATGTAATGTGATTAAGATTTACTCCTTTTGAAGGCATCTAATGGGATGTATGCTTCGTGTTTTGACAAGCAGTAAGGGATTCAAGAGGACCTTATGATGGCTTAAATAAATCGGACATTACGATTCCTCAGATTAATCAAGGAGAATTCTTTGCGGGCTTAACATGGGTAAGAATCTTCTCATTTCCAGAAAACCTAACAGCAGGTATATCCCTTTGGGCATTCAATATCCGCTATACACACTGATTGCCAGTCAATTAAAGACATCACATTAGAAGAATCAATATTGTAAGCTTTGGGCCGCAGGTGTAATATTTTCGAAAAATTGTCTACCCACCTCCCCTTTTTTACTACTAATTTCGAAATATCTAACAAAGCACTGATTCTTTTTACCATGGATTTATATCGCATCATCTACTTGCTCTCCGACAAAGAATACCAGGAGTTTTATCTTAGCTTAAAGAATTCTGGCTCAGATAGAAGTCGTTCCTTTCTAGAGATTATCCGCTCTAATCCCAAAAATCCTCAGAAAGAATACATCGAAAAATATGGTGTAGCAGATGGAACCTTCTATGTGTTAAAAGCCAGGTTAAAAAAGAAAACAGAAGATTTTCTTTTGAGCAGGCTGGGTGATGACAAATTACATGTAGCCCATAAAGTTTTTCATTTGGATGAATTGATCTTTAACCAAAGGAGAGAAAAAGCACAGGCAGCCCTAAACTCCCTTGAACAAGAACTCAAGAAGATTGACTATCCCCATGGACTGACTAAGGTCTACATGGAAATGAAAAATCTAAATGCTTTTGCCAAGGATTACAACAAATATCAGGCACTTTACCGTCAGCAAATTGCCTACTCATTGGCTATTGATAAGGCACAAGATCAGATGGTTTCCTTTTTTAAGGCCTATGACAACTTCTATCTTAGCCGGACCCAAGAAGATCTTAAGGAGATGTGCAGGATCATGGAAGCTTTAGATAATCATTGCCATTTATATGATTCTCACAGACTCTATGTCCTAAAGTGCATCGTCCATATTTTCGCCAGGCTCTTCGTTCCTATTCCGGATAGTTTGAGATGTGAGGTGGAAGAAATTGATTTGATGCTCCAAAAATGTGTAGCTATTCTTTCTGAACATGAGAATGATCTATTTTATAGTAACCTCAATCTCCTATTCAATTTTTTACACCTAACTTATTATGAAAAAATGGGTGCTTGGGATCGAGCCAGGCTTTTTCGAGAAATTCTTGATTACAAAATCCCAGAATTGATCACCCTCTATCAGGTTCATGTCAATACTTCCCTCTTCCTGTTTAGTAAACTATCCTATCATAAGAGGAACGGCACAATAGATCAACTCCTATGCGATGTAGAATTGATGAATGAAGACATCGACCTCCAAGACTATCGCGTCAGCTTCTATGTCAATTACCATATGTTTAGGGCACAAGCATATTTTGAGGCTGGAGAATACAAAAGGGCATCTGATATTCTATTTAAACTTAGAAATGAAATTGCCTTCAAAAAATATCCTCATATGAAGCTAGAGGTTGAGTTTTTCCATTTGCTGCTCTATGTCTTACTCGGAATGGATGGCTTGGCCAATCAATTGCACTTGGCTCTTCAAAGAAAACTCAGAGATGAAGAATTTGAATGCTACAGAAAAAATGGAAAGCCCTTACTAAGAGCTTTTCACACCAAACTTGGAGGGAATCCTGAGAAGAAGAATTCACGCATTTCCAATTATCTCAATCAGTTTAGAGATAACAACACTGATTGCTTTGCCTTGATGGAAGGAATCAGTTTAGAGGAGGTGCTATTGCCTAAAAACATGTAACCTCATCGAGTTTCGGGTGAAAAAGGAGATGCCCCCCCTCCTTTTTCTTCCTTTTGAGAGTTTTTATTACGAAAAATAGAAGAATGTCAGATCAAGTGAAATAAGGGGGTTTAGTTGCCATTTGTAGCCATTTCTTTCCGCAAGAAGAAGGAACTTACATTGTTTGATTTGACAAAAAATGAATAAAAAATAGCCATACAGAATTATTCGGCAAATACCACCCATACCCAAACAACTGATTATCAGAATATTTAAACACACCATTACGCTCACTTTCCTAAATCACAAACTATTAGGCAAGTGATTTATTCGGAAAAGGAATGTTATAATTTATGATCTTTTTTAATGGAAAAACTACTTCAAAGTCCTAGTTTTACCATAACAAACATCTGAAAATCATTTTCAGTCTTTGGAAAGATAAAAAGCAACAGTACAAATTTTCAAAAACGACACATAAAAAATGAAAACTGAGGATCAATTTTTGTAAATTGATAGAACCAGTCCAAAAACGTGTCTTTTTTTTTGAACAAATCCCGGAAACCAGTTGATATATGGATCTATACAAAATCATCAGTCAGCTCACAGATGAAGAATTCCAGGAAATTTACAACACCTTTACGGCCAACAAGGCTGACAAGAGTGCTGCTTTCCTAATGATCATCCGCGAAAACCCTATCAATCCCGATAAGGAGTTTTTGGAGAAGTTTGACATCACCCCCTCTGCTTTCTACGTTCTAAAATCCCGTCTGAACCAAAAAATTGAAACATTCCTACTAAATCGCCTTGGAGATCCCAATCTCCATATCATGCGAAGAGTATTGAATGTGAACGATCTTGTATTCAACAATCCGAGAGAAATTTCTGTTGCTGCCCTTCGTAGGTTGGAGAAAGAGCTGTTGAAGTTCGACTTCCCCTTTGGTCTTATGATCATCTACAAAGAGCTTCAGAACCTACATTCTTTTGATGACAATCACCAGTTGTACAAGAGCAAGTACAATGAGCAGGTAGCTTATGCGCTTGCCATGGACAAAGCAGTAGACTTGGTGGTATCTTTCTTCAAGTCTTTTGACGAGTATTATCTCGCTAGAAAAGACAAAGATCTGGCAGACATGGTCCGCACCATGGAAAAGATTGATAACCTGAACAACATGTACGAGTCTCACCGACTTTACATCTTCAAGTGTATCATTCACTTATTTGCCAAACTATTCATTGACATTCCCGAGACCATTCGTTGTGAAGTGGAAGAGCCAGAACAAATGTTCGAGCGCTCATTCGAAATTCTGGGCGAGTACAAGGATGATACCTTCTACCTGAACATTAACATCCTCTTCAACTTCCTCCGTTTTGTGTATTATGAGAATAACCAGATTCGCGACAAGGCGAAGATCTACTTCGAGATTCTGGATTACAAAATCGAAGAGATGTTGACGCGCTATCATTTCAACGCGAATACCTCACTCTTCCTGTTCTACAAGTTACGCTACCATATCCGCACCAATACTGTGGAGCAGTTGGTTCGCGATGTAGACAATTACATTGAGCAGATTGAAGTAGAGCCTTACCGCCCAAGCTTCTACATCAATTACAACAGGTTCTTGGCCCATACTTACTTTGCTTCGAAGCAGTATCGCAAGGCTTCTCGTGTCCTGTATAACTTGAGAAATGAAGTTAATCTGCGTCGTTTCACACACATCGAACTGGAAATTAAGTTCTTCCTGGCTTTGATCTATGTGGTGATGCAAGACTTCGACCTAGCCAACCAGCTGATTTTGAGCCTTCAGCGTCAGCTTCGTAAAGACTCTATGTCGCGCTATGAAGCCAATGGCAAGCCATTGTTGAAGGTATTGAGTACAGCTTTAGGTGGCAAGCCCAATACAAGAGAGCGTAACCTACGCAAGTATATTGATCAGTTCAACGAAGGAAACGTAGGCAAATATGCCTTCCTAACTGAACTAGACCTGGAAGCTATCTTCCTTCGCGAAGAGAATGTCCTGATGCTAAGCTAACTCAACCGGCGAGCTGCCCCGACAAGGGCAAACAAGCTTTCCATGCAAATATTGACGATTGTGGCAGACCTCTCTTTTGAGAGGTCTGTTGCTTTTTTATCAGCACCTTTTTCTTTCAAGGACCAGATTCAATACCTTTTGGTATGAAAACCCGTGTCTATCATCTGGTTACCCAAGTACGTCAACATCTTCCCAAAGCATACGCCTATTTCGCCAGCAAAAAATACTTTCTCAAAGTTCCCCTTGGTCCCAATGGAACTTCCCTTACACTTGTGGCAGAGGGAGATGAAGAGATGATTCAAGCAGGAGAAACATTTGAACTAGAAATCAGAGAAGATGGGGAGGATATTTTCCTGCAAGTGGAGCCTTTAGAAGTCCATCCCAATGAATCCTACCTCGCCATAATGTCCTTCGAAGGATTTAGGGCAGATTCATTTACAGATGAGGACATCAGCGATATGCATGAGTGGTTCAAAAGCATCTTTGGCAATGGCATTTATATCGAGGCCCGCTTTCATCAGATAGGAGACCAAACCATCATCACGGAAAATATGTACCTCTCAGACAGGCACAGGGGAAGAAGAATCTTTTGGAAGCTGATTGGATTTCTTTCCAAATGGACCGACAAAAAGTTGAGAAGACAAATCAAAAGAGAGGTAGAAGCCCTTTAAATCCACACCTCATTTAGGCCTATATGCAAATTCCCATTCTCAATCGTCTGTGGAAGAAAGCAGACCATTTACAAAGCAGAACCTGCCTTTGGTCAAGTCTAGCCTGAATGAATCTATAACATGCCCCATTTTAACGAGCAAAACATACCTCTCATGCAGCATCCGATAGCCAATGTTGTCATCGACTTTGAATTCGAAAAAGGCTTTGTCTTTTTTCTCATTCGAAATCACTCTGAAATGGAGGCCAGTACCATCAGAATTATTTGTGAACAGGATATTCAATTGATGGATAGAAAGCGAAAATTGATGGACCTACATATTGTCCAGCAACTTTCCTACTTGGCACCAAGGAAGGAAATCCGCATTCCTATTTCTCCGGAGGATATGTTTTTCCAGGATCATAACGAACCTCTCTTTAGGTTCCGCTTGAAGTACAATGACCTGCTCAATAAAAAGACGTGGTCCAAGCAAATCACCCACGATCTACGCGCTTTTCAGGATTTACCGAGTCTTGATCGCTAAACACAAGAGAATTTTTCATCCTAATAAGCATAAAGATGCAACAACCAATTCAGCGTTTCCATTTTAAAGTAGAATGGGGAGGCACCCATATCAACTTCTCTCGCGTAGAAGGACTTTCGATGCGAACCCAAGTACATTCCTACAGAGGAGGTGCCAGTCCTGTTTACTCCCCTATCAAAATTCCAGGCAGGCAAAGCTACAGCAACATTGTATTGAAGCGTGGGATGATGGCAAGTGACAACGAGTTTTTCGATTGGTTCAAAAGTACCATGAGGCTTAACAGCATTGAGAAGCGTGATTTGAAAATATCCATCCTCAATGGGGAACACGAGCCAATCGTAGATTTCAAGATTAGAAATGCCTTTCCTACGGCACTAAGTTTTGCCGAATTGGATGCCATGGCTGACAGCTTGATGATAGAAAGCCTTGAAATTGCACATGAAGGCCTTGTAGTGGATATGGGATAGGTCAAAAGGCGAAAGAATTAGAGAGTTGAAGGGTAGATTCCTCATCTACCCCTATATTGGGTTATGGAAGACTATGGACTACAAACGGCTCATCATTATGCCGCTTATCGCCCACCTTTACATGAGCCTATACTTCGACACATTTTGCCGGAGAACAAAGAGTTTGACCATGCGCTAGATATTGGGTGTGGGACCGGACATTCCAGTCATGCCCTTAGTAGCTTCGCCAAGCGTGTCATGGGCATTGAACCTTTCCAGACGATGCTGGACAAGGCGATCCCTACCGATAAGGTTAGTTTCCACTTGGTAAAAAGTGAGTCTCTTCCCTTTCTACAAGGAAGCTTTGACCTCATCACCTTTGCAGGCTCACTCCATTATGCCAAGTCTCAAGCTCTACTGGGAGAAATAGAAAGGCTATCCAGAGAAAATGGATATGTTCTCGCTTATGATTTTGATATTCAATTGCAGGACTACTATCAAGCCCTGAACATACAAACTCCTCCATCTGATTATGACCACCGAGTAAACTTCGAAGGGCTACATACTGAGCAACTTGTTTTGAAAAAGAAGGGCCATGGCAAGCTTAACTTTAGCTTAAATAGCCAAGAACTCCTCCATTTGATTCTTTCAGTGAGAGAAATCTATGAGGAAATTGTCAAGATCAGTTCGCCCTTTGCCATAGACTCTTATACCCTGAGTATCTTGAAAAGCCAAGCTTCACAAAATGAGCATAGGTTGAATGGCCAATACTTTTTTTCCCTCTATCAGGTACAATAGGACAATGGCCAACATCCCCTTTCAAGTGGACAAAATGGTCTATGATTCTTTTCCTGAGAAGCAGGACATAGTCAAAAAAGTCTGCGACTTATACCAAACCTTTATTTGGGGCGGAGAAATCGAGCTATTGAATGAACCACAGCAGGTTATGACTTATTTCTACTGCATGGAAGAAGTCATATGGGGAAAAGGGATTTACGAAGCCATGCGTATATATCCTCTTGAATGGCTCTTGGGCTATTTAAACGCACTGAATACATGTGGAAACCAGCGTGAATACGATCATTTCCTTGAAGTCATCCAACTTTACCAACGCTATCAATCCTATTTTTTCAAAGGGGAAATTCCTCCTGCTTTGGTCGCGGGTTCATCTTCTTATGATGTAATGATGGATGAGAACATGGAAGACTGGGGCATGATATGGCTAGATAAGCTGAAGGAAAGAAACGATATCTTCTATGAATACCTGCGGAATCATAAGGATCAACTGATCAGATACGAGTAAACTTGAAAAAAATGGGAATATCTGTCCTTCTCCAAGCGTCTTTCATGTATCTTCAGAACTACACATTCAAAACTATCACAAGATGATCAGACCCTACGTACTCGCAGAAAACAACTGGAAGAACCTCAAAGACAGCTCCTTCGACCTGGCCATTCTCCCTTGGGGGGCAACAGAAGCTCATAATTACCATATGCCCTATGGAACTGACAATTATGAGGCAGATGCCATCTCTCACGAAGCTGCACGCCTAGCATGGGAACAAGGTGCTAACATCATTGTATTGCCAACCATTCCTTTTGGGGTCAATACAGGACAGGCGGATATCTTTTTGGACATCAACCTCAATCCCTCTACTCAATATGCCATTCTTAGTGATATTCTGGAAGTGCTAGAACGACAAGGAATCCGTAAGCTGTTGGTTTTTAACAGCCATGGAGGCAACGATTTTAAAACCGCTTTGCGTGAATTGGGACTGAACTTTCCTGATATGCTCCTTTGCCAAAGTAGCTGGTTCAAGTCCTTGGATAAAACCCAATATTTTGAGGAAATGGGAGATCATGCCGATGAAATGGAAACCTCATTGATGATGTATCTCAAGCCTGAATTGGTGCTGCCCCTTTCTGAAGCAGGGGACGGAACAGAGCGCAAACACAAATTGAAGGAATTTTCCGAAGGCTGGGCATGGGCAGAAAGAAGATGGTCTCAAATTTCAGCTGATACTGGCGTTGGTAATCCCCAAAAGTCATCTGCAGATAAGGGGAAAGCATATTTTGAGGCAGTAACACAGAAAATAGGAGACTTTTTCGTCAGACTTTCCCAGTTGGATATCGATGATATGTACGAATAGGATAGCCCTTCTTCACAGCTTTGGCCATTATCTTCCCAACCATTCTGCAAGGGAAGAATCATTATGTTAGAATATGCCACAACAAGACTTACGAAAACCCATCGTCCTTCTCGATTTAGGAGGTGTCGTTTTTCAAACGGCTGGAACTTCAAATGAAACCATCAACTGGGAGATAATAGGCAAACTTAATGGAATCTATGGCCACGATTTTAACCTAGGAAGGGATGTATTTCCAGCCTTCATGAGAGAGTATAGGCAACAAAGTGGGCTGGACTTATCTGGAGAAGCTTTTTTAGAAGGAGTCTATGATACCCTGACTTTTAATAAGGATTTGGTAAGCCTACTCAGAAAAACCCATGATATCATCATTGTCAGTGACAACTATAGGGAAAACATAGCCTATTCTTCTAAGCGGTTCCATTTCTCCGAATGGGCCATTGACCAATATTATTCTTTTGATTATGCCTTAGAGAAGTCAGATCCTGCCTTCTTTATTCGTCTCATAAAAGAGCTAGAAATGCCAGGGGAGTCTTTGATCTACATCGATGACAGTCCTAAAAAATTGGAGAGTGCCGCTTTGCAGGGTATCAAAGGGATTCTCTTTGAGGGAAATAAAGCCTTTGCAGAAAAATGGGAGCAAAAGGACGACTAAGCCCAGAGAAAACAAGTATTTCAACCTTGGAAAGGCCTTTCCTGATGATTTTTTCCTAAATTTCCTTCACAAGTCAAGAAGACATAAACGCCACGCCCATTCGCCAGAACATAAAACATATCCTATTTTCTATTTCTGCCTGGATACCAGCTGCCCTGGTCTTTTCCTTTATCAGGCATTATGGTATAGAAGAAGAAGCAGTTTACCTTGTTCAAGGTCAAGACAGTCCGGTTTTACTGGCCATTTTGATACAAGGCTTGGTGGTCGGAACGGGTATGGGAATCATTTTTGGCCTTTCAGATATGGTCTTCAACCATAGAATCTTCTCAGACTTAAGTTTCAGGCTCTTGATCTTGTTGCGAGCCATTAGCCATCTGGGCCTTACCCTTCTCCTCTTGACCCTTACTTTCAATCTTGCTCAAAACTTTGGGAGAAGGGGAAGCTTTGATCCACTCATGTTGGACTTCATGAATACGGGTGTATTGTCCAAGACCTCCTTGGTTATTTTGATATACACGGGGGTTATCAGTATTCTCTTTGGCCTTTTTCGACAGATCAATGGGATGTTTGGACCTGGCATGATGAAAAATCTTCTAACAGGTAAGTATCATAAGCCACAAGAAGAGGCAAGAATTTTTATGTTTCTTGACCTAAAGTCCTCTACTACCTATGCCGAAAGACTAGGCCATAAACTGTATTCAGAATTAATACAGGACTGTTTTTCAGATCTTACAGAAGCCATCAAACAACAAAAGGCTCAAGTATATCAGTATGTAGGAGACGAGGCAGTGTTGACATGGCCTCTGAAAGAGGGATTGGAAGATGGGCATTGCCTCAAGGCCTATTTTACGTTTGAGCAATCTATACAGGATCGTGCCTCATATTATTTCAACAAATATGACCTTGTACCCGTTTTCAAGGCAGGGGTCAATTGCGGTTGGGTTATGACAGCAGAGGTGGGCGTTGTAAAAAAGGAAATTGCCTATCATTCTGATGTACTGAATACAGCTGCTAGGATACAAGGAAGGTGCAATGAATTAGGACATAGGCTTCTGATTTCGGAATTTCTCTTTGACGCTCTCCCACAATTGGATGAGTATATTTTTAAAGAGGAAGGAATTGTCCCCCTAAAGGGAAAGAAAAAGAAGGTCGTCCTTTATTCAGTAGAACCTAAAGTGCCTATTGTTCACCAATTTGAGTTTAGCGAGTAGGCTAATGAAGGAGTTTGTCAATCATTATGAGACACTGGGCATCGAACGAGATGCTAGCACGGAGGAGATCAAACAAGCCTTCCGTGAACTCGCATTGAAATACCATCCCGACAAAGACGATACAAATCAATTTACCGAGCAATACCGAATGATTTATCAGGCCTATGAGGTCCTGAAGAATGAGAATAGCCGTTCCCAATACAATTATGCGTGGGACAGACAGTTTGGCCAGACCAACGCAGACAATCACTATGATACCCTTCAACGCGTAAGGGCTAAGCGATCCAGTCGGTATGGGCGCACGATGTATAGCCAGCGCATGCGATATAGAGGGACAGGAAATGCAGGAGGCAATCGCGCTGAACAACCTTTTAATTTTACTGGAGGAAAAAGAGAGAAACGCACATTTGCATACAGCACCCGCTACGCAGATCAAGTTGTAGCAGATTGGGAAAATGCGCTTGAAGTTTATCGTAAAACCTCCTTCTTCCTTAGAATTTTGGTGGGGATTTCTATGTTGATTTGTGTGGCCTTACTCACCGACAAATGGCAAGCTAGTATAGGAGAAGCAGCCACCATCACCCACCTCCAAGAGCCTCCTCCAGTCTGGCAAAACAAGGGACTGATCAAGATTGTCAGTACACAAGGGATTTTTTATGTATCTGATGAACATGAATTCCTCTTGTTAAAAGAGAAGGAAATTTATGTTTCTCGTACCCCTTGGCGCGGAAAAATTGAGGCAGTCTATATCGGAGCTGGTCCGGAGCGTCGCAGGCTAAACCTCTACAACACTCAATTTGGAGCAGCCTTCTACTCCATCTGGCTCATCATCATCATGGGAAGCCTTTGTATGATCCTCAGAAAAGACCCTGAGATGAATTTCAGATTGTGCATGGGTACCCTGATACTCAGCTTGGTCATTTACTTTTCCGCCTTCTATATTTAGGCCCCTTTCTATTAATATTTGACTGTCAGCCCCACACTTGGAATAGCTGGCAATTGATATATTGGCTCGAATCTTACTCGATCGAAATAGAAGATATTCTGACGGTTGTAAGTGTTGATCAAGCTCATGTTCAACTCAAAAAGTATTTTGTCTGCAATGGACCATCTTCTTTTCGCAGATAGGTCTAATCTGTGGTAATAAGGTAAGCGACCTGCGTTCAACTCATCGCTGAGCAAAATTCCCAAGGAGCCATTCTGTGTAAAGACATCTGTTTGGGCCCCGTCCTGCGTGAAGAATTGTTTTTCAAAATACCCTTGAGTTTGGGTAAAAGGGAAACCTGAACCCAGGGTCCAACGCATACTTACTTCCCATTTTTTTTCGCGGAATTTTGGCCTTCTCCTTACTTCATCTGGTCCTGCTCCCAAACGGCCACTTTTGTAAGCAGCTACAAGGTTGATGGTATGCCTACGGTCAAATACAGGTGCGTATACCCTTGGCTCTTCTAGATCCAATCTATCTGTACGTGTTACTTTAGCCAACCCATAGTTTCCATAGAGATACAAGTCCTTGCTGACATATTTGACGATCAGGTCCACTCCATATGCCAAACCCGTTTCTGTGATAAAGTCGGGATCAGAAGGAAATAGTTTGTCTCTATTGATATTGGTGAGCTGGGTAAAGTCCTTGACCCATCCTTCAATATTAGTTGTAACCTTAGGAATGATCTGGGCCTCTACCCCAAAGAGCGCATGGCGGCTGTATTGAAGGTTATTGTTACGAAGGGCATTGCCCAAATCCAAAGGAGCCGATAAATATCCCTGAAATAGGTTGACCACATCCCTATCCGACTGAGCAGCCAGTAGGTTTTGAGAGTAATTTCCCAAGCCAAGGCTAAAGCTGAAACGGTCAAAGTTTAATTTCCCTCTGAAACGGAACTCAGGACTTAGGGCATTTTGATTATTGTAGTAATGAATTCGCACAGAAGGCTCCAAGACCACTCTTTCAAAGTCATCGCCCCCTTTTCCTTTGGTCAAGATTACTTTTTTGTAGGTAGCAGAAACAGCTGCCTCGGTATTTGAATCCTCTTGCTCTGTTCTTAAGCCAAATGAGTTGGTAAACTCATAGTCTGTAGAGAAGCCCAAGAAATAGATTCCAAAGTTGAATTCGTCAATAGAATTAAAAATGTACCCAACCTGTAGGCTTCCATTAAAGCCGCTGATTTTACTGCTTCGCGGGAAATTCTGATCATCAGCTAATTCGGTGGAATAGTCAGAGTAAGCAAAGTTCCCCGAAAGGATGGCACCTGCACCGGCGGGCAACAACTGGAAACTACCTCCTCCACCTGTGGCATCCCATCCAATATTGGCTGGAAATTGAAAGTTGACATTGTCTGTATGCCTGAAGCCGAAGATGTTGGCAAAGTTTACTCCATCTGAGGCTGTCAACTTTCCATATAGGTCAAGGAAATTGTAGGGAAGTCCCGTGGTATCATTGACATAGGGATAAAGCGTCTGTGAAGTTCTGTCCAGGAAGTTATTTCTCGCTGAGACCAGAAAGCTTAATCCTGAACCAGGGGTTTTTCCCTTGGTGAGGGGCCCTTCTGCCAATACTGAAGCAGTAAAGGGACTCATGTTAACCTTCCCTTTGAATTTTTTGAAGTTTCCGTTTTTGGTTTGAATATCAATCACAGAAGAAATTCTGCCCCCATACTGGGCAGGGAAAGCTGCAGAATAGACATCTACTGATCGAATGTAATCAGGATCAAATACTGAATATAGGCCAATGGAGTGGAAGGGACTGTAGATAATCATATTGTCCTGCAACACCATATTCTGAATGGGCGTACCTCCACGAATGTACAATTGTCCTCCTTGGTCTCCTGTAAATACAACCCCAGGCAACACTTGTAGATACTGGGCAAGGTCTGGTGCCCCTAGCGAAGGAATTAGGTTGATTTCCTCTGTCGTGATTTTGGTAATCCCGATATCTACCTCTCTTTTGTTGATCTCACCCGTCTGCTGCTGGTCTGTAATTTCGACAGCATTGGCATAAAATTCCTTTTGCTCCAGGGAAAAGCCGATGGTTACCGTTCCACTAAGCGGGATATCAACTGTTTTCCTTAATGTATCATACCCAAAGTAGGAGGCGAGAATATCATAGGTTCCGGCTTCCAATCCCTTGTTGAAGCTAAAGATTCCTTTTTCGTTGGTGTACCCTCCAATTTTTAGGGATGGGATAAAAACTCCTGCTCCTACCAAGGGTTCACCTTCATCAGAAATGACGGTTCCTCTTACCTGACGCGTTTGGCCAAATGTAGCCGTACCCAGAAGGGAAATGATAGACAGAATGAGAATAGAAAGGGAAAAATCCTTCATGGGCGATGGTTACAAATACAATTATTGATAAAAACAGGGCAAAACTACACTTTCTCTTTCAATATTACCTTGTCCAAAATTGCCAAGGGGTCAAGAGATTCCTTTCGACTTTTGAAAAAAACACTAATTTATGCTTGTGAAACCCCTTTTGTTGTCCAGCACAAACAATTATTCAGATTTCCATGAACCAACTTCGTGTACTGGGACTCCTACTCTTATTCCTTTGGGGAATTATTTTTACACTACACGCGCAGAAGCCTACTACTTTTCAGGAAGCCATTCCTGAACTACATAACGAAATAAAGGATGTATTGGCAGCCCACCGCATCCAGGGCGTCAGTATTGTCCTAACCGACCATCAATATCCCCTATTCCAATATGCTTGGGGATGGGCCAATGAAGATGCCCAAAAGGCGGTATCCCCAGAAACCATGTTCAGATTGGGCTCTGTTTCTAAGACCTTTACAGCTACCGCTGTCATGCAACTCCATGAACAGGGGAAAATCGATATCTATCAACCCATCAATACCTACCTTCCTGCATTTTCACCCTTATCTCGCTTCGAGGGGGCACGAGATATCTCGGTCCATGACTTGTTGACGCATCATTCTGGTTTGCCCTCAGATAGATTGGATGGTTTTTATTCCAAAAGACCTAAGCCCTTTCAGGAATTACTGCAAAAGATTTCTGAAACCTATTTGTCATTCCCCCCTAATACATGCATGGCCTATAGCAACCTGGGCTATTCTATCCTTGGGATTTTGATAGAGGAGGTGAGTGGGCAAACTTATGAAAACTACATTCGCAGCCATATTTTTGAGCCGTTAGGGATCAAGGATGCCCATTTTTCTTATAAAGGAAGAGATACACTTAGCTATGCAAATGGGTATGATTTCAAGGGACGGAAAGCCAATGAACCCTGGATGAGGGATGTACCCGCTGTTATGCTTCAGGCGCATAGTAAGGATATGAGCAAATGGATGCAGTACTTACTTAAGATCTCTAAGGGTGAGGAAGGAAGCGTTATTCAGCCTTCGACCTTCGCCATGATGGTCTCTCCTTCCCAGCAAAAAATCGTATTGGATTTCGATAGTCAAATGGGAATGGGGTTCTTCCTAAGAGGCCCATACAGTCCATGGGGGTTTGCAGGAGGCGCGATTCAACATGGAGGCGATACCCGCTTATTTCATACACAAATGACATTGCTGCCTGCCAAGGATTTAGGCTTAATCATCATGACCAATTCAGAGAATGGCGCACAGGCTTGTTCAGAAATAGAAAAAATCGTTCTCCTCAAGGCGATGGAACTCCTCAGAGGGAAAAAATTCAGCAAAAAGACCAAGCCACTGTATTATGTACACCGTGGTTCTCAACGAAGCATCAAAGAACTAGGAGGCACCTATGCCTTTGGTACCATGCCATTGAATATCATTCCAGAGAAGAATAAGATGGTCTTTAAAATGGGAAACAAGAAGGAGAATATGCATTACGAGCCTTCTTATAACCATTACTATGTCAACCAAACCTTCCTGGGAATTCCCTTGAGATCGTCGGAAAAGGCCTATTTCTTTCGGGAGGTGAATGGCCATCAGGTAATTACCACCCTAGGCTCTAATGGCGAATCACTGGTAGGCATCAAACAGCAATCCAATCCCATTCCAGAGGAATGGGAAAAGGCCTGTGGGAAATACTGGCCTGAAAATGCTGAAAACGAATATCTTCTCCAGAATTTTTCCTTGGTGAAGGAAAATGGTTTTCTGCTTATCAAGGCAAGACTATTTGGCCAGAAACCTGTAAAGAAACTTGGCTTGAATCCCCTTTCCAAACATGCCGCCGTTGTTTATGGCCTAGGGCGGAATGCTGGGGATAGAGTTGAAATTATACAGGAGAAAGGCCAAACCATTCTCCTGTATTCTGGAATGCGTTGGATCAAGAAGTAGGAAGGCTTACTTCCATTTCTGTCTCCACAAATTCGATCCCAAATTCCTTTAAATCCCTGAGGATAGGGCTGTATATCTCCTTTACGACAGGTATCTGTACCCCTGTCAACTTAATTTCTTCCTTCAGGATAAGTTTTGCAGCAATTCCCAATGGCAAACCCACAGTTTTAGACATGGCTGTTAAGCTGTCATTTTCCCCTTTGAGCACCATATAAGACTGAATTTGTCTGGATTTTCCTTTATCCAAAAAATCAAACTTGTGCCACATGACAATCATATCCTTGTCTTCTGGCTTCATATTCCACTTTTTGTGCAGGATGTGCTCAAGAATTTGAGCAGGAGTACCTTTGTCTAAGCCAACTGGGGTATGGTCAAAAATACCTAGCCACTTCAATTTAAACATCTCCTCCCCTTCCATATCAAGGTTCATGTAATGCGCCAGCTTAAGCTCGACAGAGTTATTAGGATCGTAGACCAAAAAGGAATTGATAAAGTCTCTATGACTCATGTCCGATACCCCTTCCAGTTCATAGTTGTCGTCTGTAGCTCCCAATTGGACAAAAATATTCCAAGCTCGGCTGAAACCCGGTCTTCTGAGTGTCCCTCTATACAGCGTCCTTATCCCTTGTAACTGGTAAACATCAAGGTACTTTAGAGAATCCCTGTTCCCATAGCCTTCAAAATACCCGTAACCCGGAATATGTATTTGTTCTGTTCGCCGGAAGAGCCTGTGATAGGGAATGTATTTGAGTTTTCCTTCCTGGATAAATTTGACAATCCCTTGCCCAGCCAAGACAACATTCCTTGGGTTCCAGGTAAATTTATACTTCCAGGGATTGTCAAGGGTGGATTCAGGTGCTACCAGACCTCCTGTAAAGGTTTCGAAGGAAGTAAGTTCATGCCCTTCTTCCTTGATTTCGTTGAGGACTTTCATACCCGACATATGATCAATTCCGGGATCGAGTCCACATTCCATCAGCAGAATGACGTCATTCTTTTTGGCTGCCCAGTCCAATTGTCGAATTTCATCGCTTACATAAGAAGCTGTGAGAAAGGGCTTTTTATACTGAACACAAAGGCCTGCTGCCAACCCATGAAAGCGAGCTGGTAGCATAGAAATCACCAGATCAGATCGACTGATTTCCTGCATGCGCTGTGCCTCGTTGTGTATGTTAAATTGAAAGGCTCTCGCTTGAGGGTGGCTCCCAATTTTCTCCCTAGCGGTTTCCTCTGAGATATCACCCAAATTGAGCTGCCATCCTTCCTCTTGGCAAAGATTTAATAGATATTGAATAAGGTTAGTAGCCGATCTTCCGGCTCCCATCAACAGTATTTGTTTCATCTAGCAATTTTGCTGGAAATATATAAACAGTGCCTGAAGGAAAAAATACTTAGTTTCAAACATATGATCTTCTTTTGATCATTGTTCAAGCCCGCGATCATGGATGCTGCCTCTACACAAAAACCCTCCCTTTTCCCAGTCCTTTTGGTGAATTTCATTGGTATGCTGGGCTATAGCATTATCATTCCATTGCTGGTTTTCCTGGTGAAGCGATTTGGAGGCAATGAGGTAGTCTATGGTTTACTGGGAGCGATCTATCCAGCTTTTCAATTGGTGGGGGCACCCATGCTAGGCCGATGGTCGGATGCTGTAGGAAGGAGGCGCGTATTGATGATCAGTCAGTTAGGTACCTTTCTGGCATGGTTGCTCTTTATTCTGGCTCTTCTCTTACCCGTTCAAGAATTGCTTTCGATAGAATCACAATGGCTAGGGACATTTTTCATTTCGGCCCCTCTGATTATTCTCGTATTTGCCAGAGCCTTGGATGGCTTAACTGGAGGGAATGTATCGGTAGCCATGGCCTATTTATCAGACATCTCGACTGAGGCAGACCGTAAGGCAAACTATGGTAAAATGGCTTCTTCTAGTAGCTTGGGCTTTATTCTAGGCCCTATGATTGCGAGTGTTCTCGGAGGAACTTCCCTAGGAGAGATGCTCCCTGTGATAGCAGCCGCAGCGATTTCCCTTGTGGCCATTGGAACCATTTATTTTTACCTTCCGGAATCCCATCCTCCACAAGCCGTCGCCCCAGATGCCAAACCTTTACAGGTCAGCAAGCTCTTCCAAATTGAGCATAAGGAGTGCTTTGAAATGGACAAACAGGAAGACGACAAAAGTTTCCGTGCGATTTTGGACATACGAGGCATTCCTCTCATGTTTCTGATCTACTTCATGACCTTTTTAGGGTTCAGTTTTTTCTACAGCGGATTTCCCATTTTTGCGGTTGATAGCTTGGAATGGAATAGTGGGCAGTTGGGCTTATTCTTTACCATTTCATCAAGCATTATGGTACTGGCACAAGGTCCCTTACTAACTTTCCTGTCTGACAAAGTCGCCTCAAGGCTACTGGTGGTGGTGGGAAGCCTGCTTATTGGAACAGCCTTCGTCTTGATTCCTATCGCAGGTCCTTTTTGGGTTTATGGCTGTGTGGTTTTATTGTCCTTGGGAAATGGTATCATGTGGCCTTCTTTCATGGCCATTCTAGGGACCAAGGGCAACAAAGACAATCAAGGCACCATCATGGGTTATGGCAACAGCATGGGGAGCGCAGCTAGTATTTGCGGCTTGGTGATGGGAGGCTTGTTGTTTAGTTATGTGGGGCCTGTTACCTTCTGGATTGGCGGAACGGCCATGTTTGTGATAGGGGCCTTGTCATTGGGGTTACGTGAGGGATGATTCCTGAATCTACTTGAAAATCTTCCCCTCATTTATCCCTTCTTGAACTTTATAAATGATGGTCTAGAGCCTACTCTTTTTCCTTACAAACAAGAAAGTCCTCCTTATATACAAAAAAGAGTCCCCGCAGGGACTCTCATACTGACTGACTTACTGCCTTATTATGGGGTAAGGAACCGAAACTCTCCTTACATCCACTCAATTACAGTCTTTTCCTGATCAGGACGGAAGCCCATGCCACGTAGGATGCGCATGTACTTATCTCTGTCTTTCCCTTTCAGTCTTTTTCCGTTTACGGTTATGTCTCCGTCATTGACCACCACTTTTACGCGGCCATTTTTTCTTACATATCCATCCTCCACCATTTCAGACTTGAGGCTTTTCAAAGAGGTAGCGGTTCTTCTAGCTTCCGTTCTGGCGCGGGACTCTTCAGCCCTAGCTTGTTCTTCTACCCTTCTAGCCTGGGCTTCGATTCTTCTAGCTTGAGCTTCTGTTCTGCGCGCTTGCATTTCTAATTCGCGCGCCTGCATTTCTATTTCTCTTTTCAGTTCGGCTTGTTCTCTCCTTTCTTGTCCTCTTTCTCTTGCACGCTCACGTTCCACCTGAATGATCTCCTCACGCATTATACGCTGTTCTCTGTTCAGCTCACGTTGTAAATCTTCGATTTTGCGAGAGTCTTGCTCTACTTCTTTTACCACATCAGCCAATTCTTTTTCTACATCACGAATGATGTCCATGACTTTGTCTTTGGTTACGTTCCCCTCAATTTCAATGATATCTTCATCAATTCCTCTTCCATCAAGGCTGCGGATCAGGCGATCTGCGATTTGCTCAAGTTCGCGTCTTTTGGCTTCGTCAATGTCTTCGACATCCTCTATTTCGGCAATTTGATCTTCTAACCTTCTTAACTGGCGCATATCCTGACGCAAGACATTGATTTCACGACTAGCTCTTTCCTGCTCACGGGCCAATTCTCTTTTTTGTTGGGCCATTTGTCTGGTAAGTTCCCTCATCGCTTCCTCCGCTAACTCTTCTTCGGCATAAGAACGCTGACCTTGCTGACTGTCCTTGTATTTGTACTCGTATTTGTAGCCCTTACTATTCTGACCACGTCTTCTATCATCATCCTCGTCGTCAATGTTGAATCGGAAATTAAAGTTATTCCCGTCTACCTCCACATCACGTTGAATTCTCTCTAGTTCTATGTTGAGTCTTTCAAGTCCTTCCTGAAGTTGGTCGAAGAATTCATCCTTCATTTGGATTTTCATTTCATCGTCCATTTCTTCTGCAAACTTCTCCCCCCAGGCTTTCCATTTTTCAGCATATTCGGTTTCCCATTTCTCTCCGAACTGCTCGCCCCAGGCACCCCATTGTTTGCCATAGGCTTCCCATTCCTTGCCGTATTTTTCTCCCCATCTCTCCATTTCCTTTTCATACTGCTTAAATCGGGCTTTATCTTCTTCAGACATATCCTCCCCTAATCGCAAATTATCGGGAAAATCTGGCATAGGAGGCATAGGTGGCAGCTCTACGCGGGGAGGTAAGGGCATACCACTCATATCAGGCAAAGGAGGCAATGGAGGAGGAGAATCCAGGCGAGTTATGGTATAACCAAACTCCAAATTGTTCAATTCATTCGGGCTCAAACTGGCCACCTCACTAGCTGGACGAGGTGTTTCTGGAGCTTTGGGAACCATCCAATCAGAGAGCAGTCTTGGTGCATCAAAGGTTTCTGCCCAAGCCTCTGGCTGAAGGGTTTTAGCTGTTTCCGGAGATACCCAAGCCAAGGTTGTAAATCCAAGTAAAACCAGTAGCCCAAGGATTGCACGTCCTGTCAGACGATTGTTTTTCTGTACTTGTGGTTGAAAAATTCTCTGAATTCTTGTCAGCAAATGCTGTTTTTGTCCATTCATTGTCATTGCCATTTTGGGTGATTGAAGACTCTTGGTGGCGACAAAAGCCAGGGTCTCCGCATATTCTTTTTTATTTTCAGTAATGGATATTGCCATGTCATCACAGCAGTGTTCACGCTCCTGCCTAATTTTCTCTCCTATCCACCAAACAGCAGGATGGAAGAAAAAGATGGATTCGATAATGGTTAAAATGAGGTTGACCAGAAAGTCGTGTCTTAGGATGTGAGCCAGTTCGTGGGCCAGAATGGCTTCTACTTGCTTTGGACTCATCCCAGATAATAAACCCAGCGGAACTAGAACTACTGGTTTAAAGTGCCCTATGACCATAGGTGAATTGATTCGAGCAGATTCAAGCATCAGAAGGGTCTGTTGAAGTCCCATTCTTTTGGCCAGATGATTCAATTGGGATTGGTACTCGAATGATAGCGGCTGGCTGTGGCGAAAACGTAGGTTCTGCACATATAAAAATCCGCCTAACCACTTGATGCTGTAAACCATAAAACCCAACAACCATCCCCATGCCAGCCAAGGAGTAAAGGGCTCAATCGTTTCGACTAGCTGTTCCCAGAAGTTCATTTCGATAACTTCTACTCCATCTTCACTTAAAAGGCGTGCGATCAAAGCAGAGTTTTCGTCATTCATGTCACTTAGGCTAACCTTGGTCACAGAGGGGCTTTGTTCTAACAACACAGCAAAGGTTCCGATGCTACACGCTAGCATGGCCAGCATGGCCAATACAGCAATGTTGTATCTGTGATCTGATTGTTTAGGTTTGGCTAGGTTATATATAAGGACAAGGATAGCTGCGATGAGAGCTCCTTGCCAAAGAGAGTGAAGGAGTGTCCACCCAAAAACCTGTGCCAACTGAGCGGCTTGTATGGTGATCAAATTCATGGGGTTATGCTTATTTATTGGTGGAATCGTCTTCTAATGCGTCTAAAAAATTTCGAATCTCATTAAGTTCTTCCTGGGTCGTCTGTCCATTGCCCAAGGCTTGCATCACCAATTTCATGGCTGATCCTTCAAAGGCGGTATCCACCAATTTATTGAGTAGGTCCTGTTGGGTTTCATCCTGAGACAGTAAAGCATTGTAGATATGAGTTTTACCCATCTTCCTCCTACTCAACATGTTACGATCATGCATGATTTGCATTTGTTTGAGCGTGGTGGTATATCCCACCTGTCTGCTGGCACTTAGTTTTTCGTGAACAAAGCGAACTGTTGAAGGTCCGTTTTGCCACAAAACAGAGAGAATATCCAGTTCCGCTTCTGTAGGTTTTTGTTTTTGACTCATAACTACGATAGCTTTCGTAGAACAATTATATACGATACTTATCGTACTTCCAATATTATCTACGATTATTTTCGTAGAAAGGGGTGGCTAGAATTGCGGAATCCAATATTAGGATGGGATGAGGTATCGTTACTCGAAATATTCTTCTTATTTGATTTTCAACTTATTGAATGTATTTTACGTATTCTGATGGAACGCTTTTTGAAGGCTAGAATCTCATATTAACCACATACAACAAGAATTTATGAAGATGAGGAGTGCACGCCTGTTGATGATTATTGCCTTTAGTGGCATGATGATGGCTGCTGGAAGTGTAAAGGCCCAACTCACCTATACCCCAAGAGGAGATGATCCAAGAGTGGTAGATCCAGGGCAAGGTCAGGAGTTCAACCGAGCTTTCTTCGACTGCAAAAACTTTCACTTTGTACAATTTGGAGTATATCCAAAATCTGTCAATTGGCGGAGAATTTTAGCTCCTTCCGGTCTCGGTCAAATTTGGTTGATCGAGCATGCGGGAACTCAGATCCGTGGAAGATATATGAAAGGTGCCTATTACATTGTAAAAGCTTTTCCCACAGCTCAATTAGCCAGATCCTACGCTACTCAGTATAAAAAGCAAGGAATCGATTGCTGGTATAATCCTGAATTATTCGATGTCCCCTTTACCCTTTGGGGAATAACCTACTAGGTTATACTGAAAAGACATAAAAAAATGGACCTCGAAATCGAGGTCCATTTTTTGTTTGTTGTGTGTGGCTTAGTTGGACTGAGTTGCACTCATTTCATATCCGAAGCGGTTTCCTACAGATAGGTTTCTTAGTTCTACTGTGTAGCGAGCATCTTTGGAGTTAGGGAAGCTCTTGCTAAAGTTCTGCGTGTTGTTGTTGAACAAGAAGTTCTGTACAACTCTACCGTTCTTCTTAATTACTAGAGAAGCACGAGCTTGTCCAGACTTACGCTTAACCGTGATTCTCACGTTGTTTTTGCAAGACTTATCGAAAGTCTTAGTCTTTTGAGTCTGTCCTACCAAGTTACCTGAAAGCTTTCCTAGTGAGGCAGGAGCTTCACCCGTTACGGTCAACTTATACTCAAATTTGTTTCCCACAGACTGGTTCACGATATCAATTCTAACGTTTTTGTTTCTCACACCTGTGATAACAGCAGTCTTGGTAGAAGAGTAGTTCCCATTATTGAAGTTGATAAACTTCTTGCGAACGTTGTTGACGTAGATGTTGACAATTGTCTGTGCTCTACCACCTCTTTTATTCACCTTAACTGTAATTGAATTTGAAGTAGGCCTCAAAGTAGTTTTAGCTGGGCCAGCTGCATAAACAGTTCCTGTGCGTGATTTTAGAACCTTAGTACATTGGGCCTGAGTTGTTCCTTGGAAAACAAATGACAGGGCAATAACGAAGCTGATTAAGATACTTACTGTGCTTTTCATTGTAGAAATTTTTAGGGTTTTTGAATTTTGATTTTTTTTGAAGGAAGCGTTAGCGTCGCATTCATTAATCAGTTTCAGCGAGGGCTGAATTCGTAACCCACCTTTCTACATTTTTTTCAAAATTTCTACATAAATACCTGATTTACAGTACTAAAAAAAATTAATAAGAATTCAGTTCAGCTCTTTCGCAGTGACTGATCTTATCCATTTCCAATTTGATATTCCCTTCCTCATCGTCGAAGAAAATCTTGACAAACTTGGCTCCAAATAGCAATTCGTCATAACGATAAGAGGTTCTTAAATGCACATGCTGCGCAAAGGTATCGTCATAGGCCTTGACGATAATCAGGAATTCAGCATACTTCATTTCCAAATCTTCTTGGCTCAGGTTATACAGAGGACTTGTACGATCGATAGGATGGACGACGGTCCATGTCAAAGGAAATAGGGCAACACTGTCTCTTTCCAATGGGAGTCTTGCAAAATGCTGTTTCCTTACTCCATCTACCATTTTATAGTACATCAGGGTAACCATTACCTCCAATTCAATCAACTGATTCTTTCTTCTGTTGACCATGCGAAACTGAAAACTATTGATATCCTGATAAGGAGCAATGATTCCCTTCTTGCTAAAACCGATTTTGGCAGAGGGCCGTGAAAAACGTCCCCATAGTACGCCTGTTGCCACAGCAAAACCCATTAGGCCAATCATAGCTTCAATCGAGGCGACAAAGTTTGTCAACAACCCGATGGGGCTAATCGCCCCATATCCTACTGTAGTAAAGGTTTGCGCACTAAAAAAGAAAGCATATGAAAATTGATTGAACCAGCCTTCTATTGCTTCTCCACCAGACAAAGTTTCTATCCCTAGCCCCAAGTAGATCAGGGCAAAAACAGCATTGAAAATCATATAGGCCCCTAGGACCACGAGGAGTAACTTCCCCCACCCTAAGGTAACCAAATAGACATAGGCATTGATGTCTCTCAGCCTTACCCCTTCTCTACGAATATTAAAGCTCCCATCACGGTTGATCATGCGTCGCACGACGCCTCCAAAACTGGATCCAAATCCAAGGTCAGATTCATCATCCTGGTTGGTCCCGCCTGGTTTTTGGCTTCCTCCCATTAATCTTCCCAATCCAAATCTTCTATTCGCCATATCTATGCGTTAATCAAATTTTGAAACACATTCCTAAAGGATCAAACATAGCCCTTTTTAGGGATACCTGTAAATTAAACCTATCAAAAGGTAAAGAGTCTAATTACCAAATACCATCCTCATGAGTAGACCGATCTTCATAGCCGTTCTGCTGTTCACGCTATTTGGCTGTTCGCAAGACCCAGTTGATCCAAATATTATCCTAGTTCCGGATAATACTGCCCCGCCTGACCTGACTGTCCCAAGGGTGATTCAGGAAAATTATATCAACAAACTCTACATTACCCTGCTTGGAAGGAAAGTAACAGAAACAGAGTTGGACGCAGCCCTTGTCATTCTGGATCAAGACTTTACCTCTATCGAGAACAGGAAGGAATTGATACAGAAGATACAATCAGAGGAGAATTATTACTACAAGCAGTATGACTTTATGCGGATCAATATTCTGTCAAACCTAGATACGGCAGATATTTCTACTCAGATAAGGATTTACGTTGATCTCTTGAATGACCCCCAATATGCAGACTTCTACGACTTGATTGAACTGGAGATTAACAAATTGGTTACCCTACGGGATGCCCCGCAGGAATATGCCGCTAAGACCATCGGCAGAATAGCACTCCACAAAGCCTGTGTCAACAATCCCTTTTATGACGAGATCAACATGGGCAGTCAAAACTTTGTCCTAGCCATGTTTGAATTCTTTCTTGGTAGAAACCCTACAACGGCAGAGGAAAAATCTTCTATCAGCATGGTAGACGGAATTGAAAGTGTGGTTTTTGGAGAGATAGGCCAAAGTAAGGCTGATTTTATAGACATTTTCTTCCGCTCCAATAATTACTTCGAAGGGCAAGTCTTCGAAATCTACCGAAACTTTCTGTTTCGCGATCCCAATACAGTGGAGATGAGTAATGCCACTAAGGATTACAAACTGACACTAGATTATCAGCTCCTCATGCAAGATATCCTGTCCACTGACGAATACCTGGGAATCGACTAACAACTCAAGACAACATGAAAAAGATACTCATCATAAGCTTCGCCCTTCTTCCCTTGTTGTTCGCCTGTGGAGATCCTCAGGAAAACGTTTATCTCTATGAGGTCAACACGGTAGATGTCGAACAATCTGGCGTAGATAAAAACAATCCAAAGGCAGACCTAGAATTCATTTCTCTTGTGTATGCGGATCTATTTGGAGGCACTGTTAGCCAATCTGACATTGACGTCATGATCATCGCCTTTACCGCTCTAGGGGATAAACAGCTGATCACAGATATTATCATCAGAAATATGCTCAACAGCCCGCAAGCCAATGTTCCTTCAGATGCACAAATGAGAAATGATATCGAGAAATTTATTGAAGATACCTACCTCAAATTCTATATCCGTGAGCCCAATGCCTACGAGAAATGGGAATTACAAGGCATGATCGAAGGAGATAGTGAGCTTATCCCAGAGATGATCTATTATGCCTTCTTGACTTCTGATGAATACAGGTACTTCTAAGCCAAAGACCACACGCTTAACCATTAACATCCACTACGATGAAACGGAGATCCTTCCTTAAACATACAGCAGCTTTGACAGCTGGCACTTTATCTGCCCCCTACGTGCTTCCATCAGGTCGCCTATTTGCCAAGACCATGAATAGAAAGGTAAATCATGTGGTTTTCTGCCTTTTTGCCGGAGGCGTGCGAAACATTGATGCCATTCATCAGGATTTGGGGAATTTGATGCCATCTATGCTGACAGGTGTAAAAAGTACTGCGGATGGGATAACGACACTCCCTACTTCTCCCCATCCAACTATACTCGAACAAGAAGGAACGCTTTTCCCTGAATTTAGGTACAAAGATGGTCCGACTGGTCATTACAACGGCCATACTGTAGCCCTAACAGGCGTTTATACAGATACTGGTTTAAACCTTCGGGCCAACCCTGAATTCCCTACTATTTTCGAGTATTATCTCAAGCACAATTCACCCTCTGTAACGTCGAAAAATGCTTGGTGGGTGTCTAATGCCTTAGGGCCTTATCCAGCCTTGAATTATAGCCGCTATCCTGGTTACGGAGCCATGTATGGAGCCAATCATATAGCACCAACATACCTGCTAAATCCAGCTATTGCCGATATGCTGGGTCAGCCAAAGCCTTTTCAATTTCACGAGGAAGAAAAAGTAGCCAAAGTGCGAAACTTCCTGAATAAGAACTTTGGGAAAGATGCTCTATTGGATAATGTAGGCATTGTGAACACGGAGGATGACGCCAGACAGATTAGAGCCTTCATTCAGGATATGTATACGAAGGGTCAAAGTGGCTTGCTCAACAATCCGCTGGGTTTGCCTAGCAATCAGGGCAACAATGATATCTACAACATCCTCTTCGCAGAGGAAATTATTAAAGAATTCCAACCAGAATTGCTGGTTGTCAACATGACTGACGTAGATGCCTGCCATCAGAATTTCACCAATTATATGGTGAATCTCCAAAAGGCAGATTATGCAGTAGCACATTTATGGAATTTGATTCAGTCTACTCCAGGCATGGCGGATGATACCGTTTTGATCATGGTACCTGAGCATGGAAGAAATCTTGATTCCAATACCGTAAGGGACAATTTTGGACGGTTTGGGGTGGACCATACAGGTGATCCGACCTCAAGGGAGATTTTTTCTCTAATTCTTGGTCCTCAAGGTGTCATCAATAAAAATCTGAAAGTGGGGACGGCGAACAATCCCGTAGGCGAAACGATAGACCTTGTGCCAACTGTTGCCAACCTGCTTGGTTTTGATTTGGATATTCCTACTGGCTTGCTCAATGGTCGTGTGTTGAATGAAATTTACGTTTAAGCCCACCAACAATGAAACGATACATTCCTTTTCTCCTCGTTGTTTCCTTGCTGATAGCGGCCTGTGGGAACAATGCCATTAACCCAAATGAACCTGAAAACCCCTTTGACAGCATTGTCTTTCCAGAGGACACCATCGCCCCTACACAGATTGACACAGCCAGTATTGTAGGGCTACACCATTATATTTTTTCTGTTAGCTGTGCGGTGCCAGGCTGTCATGACGGAAGTTTTGAGCCTGATTTCCGAACGGTTCAATCCGCTTATTCCTCTTTGGTATATCATCCTGTCATCAAAAATACGGTAGATGAAGCATACGAATACAGGGTTAAACCAGCTTCCCTCAACGAATCATGGTTTTACAATCGTGTTACCACAGATGATCAAACACTTGGCCGAATGCCTTTATATGACAATCCCCTAGAGGAATGGAAACTTCAAGCCATCCGGGACTGGATCATGGATGGAGCTAAGGATCAGTTTGGGCAAGATGCTTCTCTCCCCAATCGCCAACCGACCTTCAAATCACTAGCAGCTTTTCAGGATTTTAATGGGTTCGAGGTAAGAGTGGATAGCTTTAGGGACACCACCTATGCACCTTTTGGCATGCGATATGGACTGGCAAGTACGGTTTGGTTCAAATTAGAGGACGACAGTACAGCAGAAGCTGAATTTCAAAATTTCAGAGTCAAAACCGCTACAGGCCAGCAGAATTTGCAAGTTTTTACTCCTGAGAATGAGTTCACCGCTCAATATAGTTCTGCTGGGAAAACAGTCTTAGATTTTTATGAGGATGGTTCCTCTGAGACCTTTCATTGGTTTATCAGTTTCAATGCTAATAGACTAACCTTAAACGATCTAACCCTCTTCAGGCTGTATCTCAATGATGGTGATCACCAAAACGACTTAGAGTTTCCGAGTAATGGTTCTCCCATTGAATCCAAAGCTTATATGGCAGCATATATTGTACCCTAAGCCATTAATAAAGAGCTCCTTAAAGAGGAAATCCTAGATAGGGTTTCCTTTTTTGTTTTTAGCAGAATAGGTATCTTATAGGATGAAGATTCTTTCTGAGAAAGAGCTTATTTGGTCCCCTATCGTTGCCAATAATCGGATGAATCGCAAACGGCAGTTGAGCGGAATCAATAGCTACGAAAAAGAGCTTGGATTTGATCTGGAAAAATGGCTACTGGATCGGATTGAAGAAAAGGGAAGATTGAGGTGGTTGGATATATGTTGTGGTGAAGGGCATGCTTTGTCTTCCTTTGGAAAGCGGTGTATAGAGTTGGGAATCGACGATCAAATAGAGCTGATAGGGGTTGATTTGGTCGGAATGTTTGTCCTTAATAATGCCCAAGAATATCCTTTCCTCCAATTCATTACGACAGCGGTAGAGCAATGGGAAACAAACTTATCCTTTGACCTCATCACCTGCATCCATGGTTTACATTATATCGGAGACAAATTGGGCTGCCTACAAAGCGTATGCACATGGCTCGCTAAAGATGGCCAATTTTGGGGAAGTTTAGACTTAAATGATATTCGTTCCCCAGAACGAAAGCCTTGGAAAAAGTATTTGGTTCAAGAATGGCAACAATCTACCTGGACATTTCTCCAGAGAAAGCACCTTCTTCATATAGATGGTAATCAAGTGTGGAACAATAGCTTTATCTACCTAGGAGCAAACGACGAGGCAGGAACCAATTATTCAGGTCAGGAGATCGTCCATTCCTATTATGAACTAAAAAAATAAGTTCTCATTTTTCATTTGTTACAAATGACCAACATGAAAACTGAAGTAACGGAGATTCAAGAAACGTTAAAAGACATCATGCGAGAGCACTTAGGTCCTTTACGTATCCGCCACGATAATGAGCGAAACTTTGAAGTCTGTGGTACCTTTGAAACCATGCAAGGCAAACAGAAGGTGGATGGATATTACTTTGCTAGCATCATGCCCAAGCCCAAAGATGTGAGGTTATATTTCTTCCCAGTCTACACTCATGTAGATAATTATGGCCCTTTGCCAGAAAAACTCAACAAAGCCCTAAAGGGAAAATCTTGCTTCCACATCAAAAAGCTGGATGAGGAACTAGAGGGCCAAATCAGAGAAATGGTGGCCAAGGGAATCGAACTCTACAAAAAGGATGGTTTGATCTAAAGGAAAAGGGACAGATGATACCTGTCCCCTTTTTTGTATGCTATTTCACCATCATCTCGATGGGGTCCCAGTTTATGATTTTTTGATCAAAGTAGCTTAGGTTGGTAGCTAGCGCTGGACCTGCTGCCCTCAAGCCAAAGGTCGCATCCTCAACCACTTTGCCTCCATTCCTAATCGCATGCTGGAATCCCCAGTGATGATCGTAGGCATCACTATAGCCTTTTGGAGCTGTATACTCCATAGCCTGGGGTGCATTCATCTTGGCTTTCTTAGGATAGGTCGACTGATACCAAGCCTCATATTCTTTTTGCTCTGCTTCTGAAAAGGTGAAGAAGGAATCCCAGCCCCCGTAGCCTGGCGCTTCTGGCAATTTTGATCTCAGAACTTTGATGGAATTCCAGCCAATGATGAGTACCCCTTCCGTTCCGACCAAGCGAATTTGAGAACCTCCCCCTCCTCCATCAATGAAGTTCACTCGCATTTGCACATTAAAGGCAGGATGAGAGGAAGTCTCTGGATAATCATAACTTCCGAGCATGATGTCTGGCACATCCCGTCCATCTTTCCAATATCGCAAACCACCAGTTGCATATATCCTCTCAGGCCCCGCAGAATCCAACACCAAATGTAGGCCAGAAAAGAGGTGAACAAATAAGTCCCCTGCTACCCCTGTTCCATAATCCTGATAATTCCTCCATCGGAAAAATCGCATAGGATCAAAGTCACGCTTGGGTGCATCCCCTAAAAATCCCTTCCAATCTACTCTTTTCTTATTGGCGTCCGTTGGAATGGAATATTGCCAAGCACCTAGTGCAGATTGTCTGTCATAAAAAATCTCCGCCAAGACCAACTCACCAATATCTCCAGCCTTGTACAAGTCTCGAGCCTGTTGGTAGACAATAGAGCTCACCCTTTGACTTCCTACTTGAAACACCTTTCCACTTTTTTGCTCAGCTTTGATCACCGCATGCCCTTCATCAAGATGATGCACCATGGGTTTTTCACAATACACATGCTTCCCCTTTTTCAAGGCATCTATGGAGATTTTGTCGTGCCAATGATCTGAGGTCGCGATGTAGACCACATCCACATCATCTCGATCCAGAATTTCCTGGTAGTTTTTGCTGGTAAATACATCCTTTCCGTAGACTTCTTGGGTTCTTTCTAACCTACCTTCATATAGATCACAGGCTGCAACGAGTCGAGTCCCTTCCATCTTTAAGGCAGTCTCAATGTTCTTAAAACCCATGATTCCCATTCCAATGACTGCCAACCCAAGCGTATCATTAGGGCCATACTTTTTCATTTTTGGCTGAGAATAAGAGATGTTTTCTTGTTGGGCATGACTCCAATCCAGCTGGCTGACGGCGGCCATACTGGCCATTCCACCTAACTGTTTCAGGAAATGTCGACGATCTTGCGAGTTATATTTCTTCATAGTATCGGATAGTCTTTGATTTAAGATAATGTTTCTTGCCCAAACCACCAGCATTCATGCTAAAGTCTGCAAAAGAGTCAGCAGAAAACCATCATTTACCTTAATCTTGATAAATCTCGGAAATATTTCTTTTCATTGTTCCAACCCTAATCCCCCAATTCTATCCTTTATATACCATATCTACTTATGATGTGCCACGAATTAATTTGCTGGAATTCTAAATCGAATCCCTACAGTACAACTATATCAACCTTTTTATTTTTTGGAGTATGAACAATGGAAAAGCCAAAATTGGACGATTAATGGGAGACTTATATGTTAAGGTTCCATCTGAGAAGAACTGGCTATCTCTCATTTTTGGATTGGTCTGGCTGGGTGCTTGGGCCTATATGGGAATCCAGGCTTCAGAGGCTGTTCTCTTTTCTCCAGATAGCATGGCCAATGCCAGCCCGGAAGGTCTATTCCTTAACATTTTTCCCATTATTTGGATTATTCTCTGGACTTTCGGAGGACTATTTATTGCCTTTGCTCTTTTGTGGGGATTTTTTGGAAAGGAAGAACTGATCTTCACCCAATCCAGGGTTACCTTGAAAAAGAATATCCTGGGGTTTGGCATAGTCAAGCAAATGGAAAGAGCTCAGGTAAAAGATTTTCGCTTTGAGCCAGCTCGTCCCCAAACAACAAGAAATGGATTTCGTGCATGGGGTCTGGTTCCAGGTAAAGTAAAGTTCGACTATGGCATGAAAACGCGTTCTCTTGCCTTAGGGGTAGATGATGCGGAAGCCAAGTACCTGGTAGAACTCTTTGATGAGGAAATCCGAAAGCACTAACAAATTATCTTCAAGTTTCTGAGGGTCTTTCTGTGAAGAAAGCCCTCTTTTTTTATGCACTGATCTTTCTCATCAGCCAAGCTGTCCATTCCTTTTCTTTGAAATAGCATGATTGCTGTAGAAATATCTTAATTTTCAAAAAAGACTCATTATGGACATTGTCATATATATATACCAGGGTTTGACCATGCTAGATGCCATCGGCCCTTACGAAGTATTCAGAAATATTCCTGACGCCAAGGTAAAGTTTGTGGCTAAGAAGCGGTCTGAAATTGCAGCAGATTCAAAGGCTATTTTCATCAACGCCAAATACAGCATTGATCAAGTCAAAAAAGCTGATGTCCTCATCATTCCTGGTGCTACCATCGGTTTTGTCAGAGAAATGCACGATAAAAAGGTACTGGAATGGATCAGACAAATCGATAAAACTACCCAAAGAACACTTTCTGTTTGTACTGGCTCTATGATTCTCGCGGCTGCCGGCCTGCTCAAAGGAAGAAAAGCAACTAGCCATTGGAAACCCTTGGACATGCTCAAGGACCATGGTGCCATTCCCGTGAAGGAACGCTTTGTAGAAGATGGAAAGTACGTCACAGCAGCAGGTGTTTCGGCCGGTATTGACATGGGCTTGTATGTCTCCTCCCAACTTGCAGGAGAGGACTTTGCCAAAGCTGCTCAGTTAGCCATTGAATATGATCCTGCCCCTCCCTTTGATGCTGGAAGCCCCGAAAAATGTGATGGTGCCATTATCAAAAAAGCTGTCAAGAAAATGACCGAGGATGGAATGAAAGACCTAGGTCCTATGGATTTGATGAAATATGGCGGGACCTTGATGAAGTTGACTTAGAAGCATATAAAAAGAGGCACTCCATTGAGTGCCTCTATAAAGAACGCCTTCCTTAGAAGATCGGGATTCATTAGTTGCCTGTAGGGACGTAGCTGTTCGTTTTACCCGTTCTTAGAGATAAACCAGCATTGATCCAGCCCTGTGCATTTCTACCTATTTCCACAAAAAGGCCTATGTTTTTGGTGGGGAACACCCTCGCACCTACAATGGGAGAAAGGATAAAATCACTAGGAATGGTATAACCGTAAAAAGAAGAAGAGTAGATATATTCGTACCCAGCCAAAACGGTTACATATGGTTCAATCCCTTTAGGGATAACAGTCTTTCCTAATAATTCCTCTATGGCTTGATCAACCAACAAGCTTGCTCTTGCTCCAGCAGAGAAAGAGAAAACAACATTGTCTTCTGAAAAACCTCCAAAATCGAGACTTCGAAATCCAATGAAGCCTCCACCAGCAAGGAAATCAGGTACCTGATACCGGCCAACCTGTCCTAGTCGTTCGTAAGAGAAAACAACAGGTAATCCTGCATTGACAGCATTTTCAAACTTCGCATCTCTACCCAATCCTAGGGAAAAGCTATAGCGATTCATAAATATGCTACCAGTTCTTGGTTGAGTGGAGAAAGTTGAAGAGTCTGCACTTCTCATCCTGAGGTTCCGCAGTTGTGCAGTTCCGTCATTGATGAAGGTTTGTACGGCCTGCTCTACCTCTGCATCGGTATTTTGCCCCCAGACTGGATTTAGGGTACAAGCAAAGCTTATGGCAATGATTAACATTAAATTTTTCATAAATGGGAAGATTATTGTTAGTGTTGGTTATATCAGTTATGGGATAGAAATTTTGATAGGGTAGGTAATCGATTCTCCCTGAGGTAAATCAAGCACGATATTGGTCTGAAGAGATCCACCAGATGCCCAGGGTCCCAAGGTATTTCTAGCCTTCATCTTAAGCTTGTAGAATTCAGCTGAGCCATTTAGGAGTTTTCCAAGGGAGCCGTAGATGGAGATCAACTGTAAAGCGTCTTCAACAAACATATTCGCCCCTTCAGTTCCCTGTGCGATATCGATTAGGACCTGGTTGTTTACTCCTCCTCCAAGACCAATATTGAAGATTCTAATGTCTTCTCTTTGGGCTTTTTGAATAAGATTGGCAATGGATACTCCTCCTTCCGTATCTCCTCCATCGCTAAAGGTGATGACTACCTTATTTGATGTATTGGAGGCATTGGTAGAAACGTAGTCTATCAGCCCTTCAATACCTTGATAAAGGGGCGTTCCACCTCCTTCATTACCTGCCAAATTTTCGATAAAAGGGATAAGGGTCTCTCCATCATTGGTGAAACCAGAGAGTAAATCACTTTGGAGATTGAATCTCGACCCAGCGAATTTTGCCAAGCAAGCCTCATCTCCCGAGTTCATTGATTCGACAAAGACTTTTCCCCCTTCTACCCTTGCATTCAGGGGATCTGTGGTCTGAATTGAACCCGACTGATCGAACAGCAAACCCACGGAGTAGGAATTTTCCTCATCTGCTTTCTCAAATGTTAATTCATCAATTGAAATGGTCAAAGAAGTCTGAGAAATAGAGAAATTTTCAGGCTCAAGATTTTTGATAAAGCTTCCAACATGGTTGGCGGCAAATAGCTCTACCTCAAATGACAATTCGTCTTGGGTGTGGGAGAGATAGGTAGACCCCAATACTCCTCCAGCTGGTTTTCCTTCAAGAACGGGCACCAAGGCATTATAATTTTGGCATGAGGCCAAAAGAAAAAGCATGGCGATACAGCCCAATCCCCTAGTTAGATGTTGGTTCATGTTTTTGGTTATTGTGATTAATGAAATCTTGAAATACTCAAACGTAAGTTGGAATTCGAATTGGAGCCCCACTCCATTCCAATTGCCCATGGTTTTTCGCCCTTACCAAAAATGTAGCGAGCGCCTAAAAATAGATTTCCGGATACCCTATGGTTGTAATCCACACTGCCTGGGGCGATAAACATGACGATTCTATAGGTCGCTGCAGCGCCACCGTATAGATCAAGACCCGATACAGGAGAAGCATGAGCAGAGATTCTTTCCCCCAATGTCGTGTAGAGATAATGATAGTTGTAAACAGGAGTCATCCAATGAGCGAGTCCCAATTCGGGACCATAGGAAAATCTTTTCCCAAATCGCTTCTCTCGGCTAAATGCAATAGATGGAGCATATCGGCGCTGAAAATCTTCTATTGCAATTTGGCCTACAGCACCGATAGCAAACTGGCTTATGCTTGTATTGCCCTCAAAAAAAGTTAGATTTTTTCCTACGCCTGTTGGCTCGTTTTTTTCATCCTTTTTCTTACTTTTAAGATTGAATAAAGAAAAAGTGTCATCCGAATTATCTTTCTCCTGTGCTCCAACTTCAGGAGAAATCCATAGAAATAAGAATAGTAGGATAAGTAGGTTTTTCATTAGGGTAGATCATTTAGCAACTGGTAAAAACATCATGTCATCGAGTACACTTCCCTTTTATATGATTGCAGAGGTGCTTTTCTCGACTTTATGGAAATTGCGACTACTTATTGAAGATGTACTGGACAACAATTCTGTAGTGTTAATGGATGTGTGAGATTATTTGGCTGAATAGGTAGGAATAAGCGCTAATTCAAGCGTCTGTATATCATTTTCATTGGGAGATCGGGTTTCCATTGTTAATGAGAAAAATTGCTCGAATGAAAAACATTTCAGATCGAAAGGCCAATCAATTGTGGAATACCCTAAATGAAAGGGAGAAAAAGGAATTTGAAGAAGCTTGGGTAGCTAACCCAAGTCAGAAAAAAATTGTGGGATCGTGGGAAAAATTCTCTACTCCAGAGACCCTTTGGGAACATTGCTTTCCAGATTCGGCATTCAATGATGGTAACTTTAGAACTTGGCTATCAGGCATAACAACCTCTCTAGAGGATTACCTTTCATATTTAAGGTTTACAGTAGATCCGTTTCACAAGCAACTGTATTTTATTCGTAGAATAAAAAAAGAAACCCCAGTTCCCCTACTAACTTCCTATTTGGAACAGACGGATAGACAATTTTCTCAAAGCCCTAGATGTGATGCGGATTTTCTACAGTTGAAACATCAGTTTTTGAAGGAAAAGCAGGAAATTTCCGTAACACGTCTAAATCAAAGGAAGAGTTTTTCGGCAGAAATCAATTCTTGTCGGACTGAGGCAGAATATGTAGAATACCTTTCATGGGCTCTGAATGTCCTTAACGATTCGCAGATTCACAAAGAAAAAGAAGAAGGCTGTGAAATTGATTTAATCAAAATAAGAACCATCTTTTCTTCTCCCTATCTGCATAGCAATCCCTTACTAAAAGCCTATTCTTTACTATATAAATTGTTAGTCGGCGAATCTATTCAGCCTGGTCAAATTGAAAAGATCCTTGCTGACCACCCTGATATGGCCGAAGATCGGATTACAGGCGATTTCTATCGGTTGCTTTTTAATTACTCCATCCGAACATCTATCAAAGACAAAGGTCCCGGAACCCTACAATCCATTTGTGCGTTTGTCCCAAAGGGTATTGATCATCAGTACTTTTCTCCTCAAAATCATCTTCCTTCTATTGTTTACTTGTCTTTGATGAGAGCGGGCTGCTTTGTCTATTCTCCCCATCAACTAAAGAAGTGGAAGCAAGCGTATCTTCCTCAACTTCACCCAGATAATGCTGAGTTTGGAGAGAAGTTTTCCGAACTATGTATCGCCTATGCAGGAGAGGAATTCGAAAAAATTTCACAGGAATTCCCGTCTAAAATTTCGTCGAAAATACCTCGTGGCTTTTGGACCAAATATAAAATCATGCTGATTGAATCCCATTTTTTTGCTGGGGATCTAGATAGAGCTGAGAAAGGAATTGAAAGCCTAAACCGATGGCTAAGAAGAAATACAGAATTGCCTTCTTCTATGCGAAATGTCATATTCGAAAAGTTGACCTTGGTTTCTATGCTGCTTAAAACATGGCGTACGCCCAAGGAATCGGAATTTAAAGAAGCGCTTAGAAAGAGTAAACTTCCGTTTGCTCACACCTTATTTTTCAACCAATACATGGATCGGTATTCCTTTTAAACCAATAGAGGCAGGAATCCATAGGTTCCTGCCTCCTTACCTTCGATCAAAAGAAAAGGGCCTAGTTTTTCTTCATCCACATTTTACCTTCCACAAATGGCATAGATGGAATACTGACATAATATATCCCATCAGGTAAAGACTGCGTGGGCAATTCATTTACCCCATTTGTTATTAAGTAAAAATGGCTCTGACTTCCATCAACCTTTTTGACACTCATCAGGGTTCCTGGAGTTACAGAAAACCCAAGGTCGACTTTTAGGGAAGTGGAAGGATTCCCAAGTAAATTGATGGGCGGGCTTACCCTTGAGATGTTGTCATCCAAGATCACGATTAATGTTCCACCGCTCACCAGACCTGCACCTTCAATTGGCTCGATTAAGCGATTGAGTCGTACTTCAAGAGAAGTGGAATCCTGACTCAGAAAAAAGTCCACACTCCAATCTTGATCTCTTTCCCCTTCACAAAACCAGCAAGGACCTTCTACCCACTCTATTGGTCCTTTAATTTTGTACCCTGTCGGAGCATCATAGAATAACACTAATTCGTCAATAGGCCCGTCAGGCAGGTCCCCATCTTCGACATTCCATACAATACAATGCGTAGAATCATTCCCACATAGGGAATCGATGACTGTTTGAGCAGAAAGTTGTGCACATAGTAATCCCAGCACAACAAAGGCAATAATGTTGTTCATAACGAAACTTTATTAGAATTAATTGAGTAGAATCAGACCAAGAATCAGATTGCATTTCTGAAACAAAAACTGATTCATATTTCCAATGCAAACTTAACGAATTAATTCTTCGAAAGACTGGTTGAAGTTCTTTTGAA
>JBCBVV010000037.1:0-65464 GCA_039817415.1 Bacteroidota bacterium | reverse complement strand
ACGCCCTTAGGGAGCAGGGGGCGGAAAGCAGAGATGGATCTTGGGCGTGCTTGATTTTTTCTCCTCTTTTTTATCAAGAAAAAAGGGGAACAACAAAAAACCTTGGCTATATCCCCCATATTTCTCTACTTGCCTGAAGAATAAGGACGAAACATGAAGCAACAGGATACCATCGTCGCCATATCAACGCCCCCCGGAATAGGAGCCATCGGAGTGATCCGCATTTCAGGCAAAGAAGCCATTTCCATCGTCAATAAGGTCTTTACCAAGGATATAGCTGAAACCAAGGGGTATCGCATGCGATATGGGAGTATCCTCAAAGGAGAGGAGATACTAGACGAGGTGGTATTGGGGATTTTCAGAGGCCCCAAGTCCTTTACCCGAGAAGATGTAGTCGAAATATCCTGCCATGGTTCCCCTTATATTTTGGGGGAGATCATGAAGGTCTTGTTGGCTGGGGGTGCGCGCCCTGCCGAGGCGGGTGAATTTACCCAAAGAGCCTTTCTCAATGGAGCCATGGACTTGGCACAGGCGGAGGCTGTAGCAGACCTAATCGCTTCCTCAACTGCAGCTTCTCATCGAATGGCGCTGAATCAGCTTCGAGGAGGGGTATCCAACGAACTCAAAGCCCTACGCGAACAACTCCTCAATTTTACCTCCCTCATCGAATTGGAACTGGATTTCGGCGAAGAGGACGTGGAGTTTGCTGACCGTAGCCAGTTGGAAGCCCTCATTCAGCAAATGCTGGAAAAAATCGGCAGCCTGATCGATTCCTTCCAGTTGGGCAATGCCATCAAACAAGGAGTCCCTACCGTTATTCTGGGCAAACCCAACGCAGGTAAATCCACTTTGCTCAACTCCTTGCTAAAAGACAACCGAGCCATTGTCAGCGACATTCCAGGAACCACACGCGATGTAATCGAGGATCGCATGGTGATAGGAGGGATAGAATTTAGGTTAATGGATACGGCTGGTGTTCGTGAAACGACGGATGTGATCGAAAGAGAAGGAGTGAGCCGCTCCCTGAACCTGGCCCAAAAAGCTTCATTGGTTCTTTATGTATTTGACCTCAATCAAGAAAGTCCCCAAGAAGCCGAGGCTTATATCCATTCTCTTCATTTGCCGCAGGAAACGCGTGTGTTGTTGGTCGGTAACAAGGTAGATCTTTTCAAAACCCGTGGGATGCACTCCCAACGAAGTGTTACCCCTCCCCCAGCAAATTTCCTCCTCATTTCTGCGAAAATGGGTTCTAACCTAGATCAGCTTCATCAACGCATGGTGGAAACCGTCAAGTCCTTCTCCACCTCTCAACAAGATCAAACTTTGATTTCAAATGTCCGACATTTGGATGCCCTTCAGAAGGCCTTGGATGCCTTGAAAGAAGTTCAGCAAGGCATGGAGATGGGGGTGAGTGGGGATTTGTTGTCGATTGATATTCGGACGGTGCTACATTACATCGGGGAGATCACCGGGGAGATCAGCACCGATGAGGTACTGGGGAATATATTTGGGAAGTTTTGTATTGGAAAGTAAAATTTAAATCCATTGTGGAAAAAGGCCTTCCGATGAAAACTCAATTCCACCATCACAACATATGGTGAATCAACCTCCTGCCCAATTCCGTTGAAATGGGCTTCTGCTCAACAAACTTCACACAGGAAAACTTCGCCGCGTAGGCAGGATTTCCATCTCTGTGAGCAGCACTTGAAACAATGGCTACAAGGCATTTCCCTTGCTCTATTTCCTCCAATTCACTAATTGCCGCGATAAAATCAAAACCCGACATATGGGGCTTAGCTAGATTGGTGATGATCAAGGAAGGGAATTTGGTGGGATCACCAGATAGTTGTTTGAGATGCGCAATAGCTGCTAGGGTGTCATTCTCAAAAATAAACTCCCCCTTAAAGCCCGATGCTTTAATCATGTGCTCTGAAATGATATTGTCTATTTCATTGTTATCGGTGATAAATATTTTACTCTTATCCATTTGAATATACTTTTATTTAATCTAATCATTTTTTATTTCAAATAATGAATTTTCAAAAAATCTAAATGCACATACTCAATAACTATTAAGGTAAACTATCGATCACTACATCTTCCTCCTCCCCTCCCCCATTATAGGGATATTAAAACCTCCCATGCCTTCGGGGTATCATTTCCCAAAAACAGTCGTACATTTATACCAGAAACAAACACAATCATTCAACCCAACAAACAGTACATCACAGTAAAGTATCTATAAGCCTTTGGTGAAAGAATGCCTTCCTGAAAGGAAAACAGCTACAAGCTGCCCAGGAAAACTATGTCCTTACTGAAAAGTAATGGCGAAGGAGAAAAGCCAAAGGGCAATCCTTAGCTGAGGGGATGAGGTAAGTCTTGACATGAAGGCTGAAATGGAAAGACGCGAAGTGACGTTTTTCAGAAAAATGAAGCATGTCTATTTCTTTTCCAATCGTAGGGATAGGGCCATGATTTGAGGGGAGTCAGTATATGCAAAGGGAAGGAGAAGAGGAGGTTGTTTCAACTGAAGCTAACGCGAGAATACCTTCTGAAAATAAACGGAGAAGGAATTGCACTTTACCGAGGACTAACAAAAGCCGACAACAAACAAACATATTTTGTTCTAACTCAATTTTTTAACCTTTTACAATTAAACCAACATGAAAAGTATCTGGAAACAGATCAGCCTACTTGGGCTGATGGCAGCAACCCTTTTGACCCTAACTTCCTGCGATGAGTACAACGTAGGCACCTATGGAGACGAATTCAGCATCAAGCTGTGGGAAGATGGTACACTCGGTCAAATTCTGGTAAATGGGAACGATCAGGCGATGTACTTTTTTGCTGAGGACGTTACAGGTGAATCCAACTGTTCAGGAGGTTGCGCCGATACATGGCCAGCCGTTACAGGAGATGTCTACAGCCTTGAATTGGGCGCTGGATTGGACAAGGCGGACTTCGGTTCCATTGATGCAGGATATGACGAAAAGCAAATTACCTACAAAGGGTGGCCGCTCTATTACTTCTCTCCAGATGGGGATGGAGAGTTGGAAGCAACAAAAGAAACACTTGGAGAGGGAAAAGGAGGAGTCTTTCATGTCGCCAAGCCTGACTACAGCATTCTTCTGGCTAAGCAATCAGTTGTAGCTGGAGAGGACAAGGTAGTGTACCTAGTCAACGACCGTGGTGTCAGCATTTACTACAACTCAGCTGATGAAGACAACAAAAGTAACTGTTCTGGGGGATGCGCAAGTGTATGGACTCCTGTCAGTAAGAATGAAATTGTGGTTCCTTCTTCTCTGGATGAGTATGACTTTGCCAAGATTGACCGCGACGATGATTTAGGTCCACAAGTAGCACGCAAAGGAAGGCCACTATACTACTTCGATCAGGATGACAACAAGCCTGGAATCGTATTAGGAGAAGCAGGTGGTCCCAACAAGACCTTCTTCACAGAAAAAGTTAAGTAAGTTAGAAATTATTGTCTTTTTCAAGGGGTTTTACATCAAGGCAGTCTCGACAGGGGTCGGGGCTGTCCTTTTTGATGGAAGTTGGTGGGATGAGCTATTAGCTTTTCTTGGATCTCGCGACAAACCCGAGGAGAAGCAACACGCAGGTTTAAATGGCCTATTTATGCTGGTGAAATGGATAGCACTGAGTTTTGCGAACAAATGAAAAGAAATGAGTCTTCTCAAATAAAAAATTAGGATAAAATGACTTGGGAGGGAATTGAGACGACCAAAGAAGGAAAAGGATTTTTTTAGCCCCTTAATCGATACATGACCATATTGTCCAAAAAGGAATCCTAACATTGGAACTCTCCTTTCATCCCCCAAATAATTGACCTAGCATCATAAAAAGGACCACCCTACTGTATAGAATGGTCCTTTCCCTATTATAATTTCTTTTCCTGCTATTCAGGTTTCACCCGATACAAAATCATGTAAAGAGCTGGTACAAATAGCAAGGTTATCACCGTCCCGAACAACAGTCCTATCATGATTCCAATGGCCATTGGCTCCCACATCAAGCCACCGCCTAGATACAAGGGAATCAATCCAAGAGTCGTGGTAAAGGTGGTCAACAAGATAGGTCGAAGCCTTTGTTGACAGGCAGCTATGATCGATTTCCAAGGGGAAAGTCCATTTTCAACTTGCTCCAATTCGATTCTATCCAGCAGGACAATGGCATTGTTGATGATGATACCTGCCAGGGAAATCATCCCCAGAAAGGCAAAGAAACCGAAATAGGAATTGAAGGCCAACAAGCCAACTACGACACCAATCAGGCCTAGTGGAATCGCCCCCAATACAATCAAAGTCTTACGGAATGAATTGAACTGAAGAATAAGCAACAGAATGATCAAGAAGCCAGAAAGAGGCAGTTTCTCAATCACAGCAGTCAGTCCAGAAGCACTATCTTCTGCCTCACCTCCTAGCTCATAGGAATAGCCTTCAGGCCATTCTTCTGCCAATTCCTCCAACCAAGGTCTCAATTCAGCAGTGATTTGAGAAGCGGTAAAGCCAGATTGTAGATATGAATTGATAGTAATGGTCCTGAATAAGTCCCTTCTCAGAATTTTTGCGTATTGCCAAGCAGGTTCAAGCGTGGCTACCTGCGCCAAGGGAACCGATCGCCCTGTACTTTGGGCAAAGATATCAATGGTCTGAAGCTGAGCAATATCCAATTGTTGGCTATTCAAACTCTTTAGGACAATAGGTAGGTTATCTTCTTCTTCCCTGAAATCCCCCGTTTCAAAACCAGTTAACACTGTTTGTAGAGAAAGAGCGATATCCTGGTTGCTCAAGCCAGCCCTTCTGGCCTTGGTCTCATCAATGTTGACCACCAGTTTCTTCAACTTCGGGCCCCAGTCATCAGAAAGGTTTTGAGCGCCAGGAATGGTATTCAACTTGGCCCTTACCTCATTAGATATTCGAAAGAGTACATCTGGAGAAGGACCGGATACCCTTACCTGTACCGGAACACCGGAACCTCCACCTTGCTTCAAACGCTGGGCTTTCACCACTGCATCGGGGAACTTCTCAAAGGCAAAACCATTAATAGCATCAATCACCAATTGATTGTCATCCCCAGATCGGGTATTCACCAGAAGGTGTGCATAGTTTGACTGGGGCTGAGAACGCTGATAGCCCAGGTCATAACTCTCTGGTCCTTCCCCTACAAAGGAAGTCCACGTAACAGCTCCCTTTTCTCTGGTTTCATTTACCTGCAGGCTATCTGCCAGAAATTTCTCCAGCTTCTCTACCACCTCTTCTGAGCGCTCAATTCTGGTACCAGCAGGAAGATTGATATCTATGGTAATCAGGTTTCGCTCAGAATCCGGAAAGAAAATAAAGGGTAGTTTCCCAAGCCCCATGATCGAAAAAACAAAGGCCGCCAATATGACTACCATGAATATAATGGGCCTTTTCAGCACAGGGAGAAGGACATTGATATAGAATGTATTGATACGGCCGAAGATGGAAGTATCCTTAGTGGATGCTTTTTCTTCAGAGGAACCTCCCTCCTTGGTCTTAACTTTGATGAGAAGAGTAGCTAACAAAGCCACTACGGTCAAAGACAACAGCCATGAGGAAAGTAAGGAAAGAGAGATCACAATAAAGAGAGGGCCGACTACATCTCCCAGCGTTGATTCTGCGAGGTAAAAGGATAAGAAGGCAGCTGAGGTAGTAAGAGAGGAAATTAGAAGAGGAATGGCCAGTTCTTTACAGGAATCAATGGCTGCATTTCGAGCGGATTCGCCTTCTTCCATTTTGACCATGATGGATTCTGCCATCACAATGGCATTGTCTACAAGCATCCCCAAAGCCATGATCAAAGCCGCCAGCGAAACCTTGTTCAAGCCTACTCCTAGGCTGCCCATTAAGAAAATAGTTGTAATAATCGCCAAGGGGATCAAACTCGCCACTACTATCCCTGTCCTTAATCCAAGGAATAAGAACATAGTCAACAAGACGATCACAACTGATTGAATCAGGTTGCCCAAAAAGTCGTCTATGGACTTGGCCACCACAACATCCTGAGAGGCTGCACGGTATAGGTTGATTCCAATAGGAAGTTCCTTGCTTAAAACTGCAATTCGCTCATCAATCTGCTTTCCTAGCTCCACAATGTTTGCCCCTTCTTTCAGGGAAACAGAAATGGCCAAGCCTTTCTGCCCATTTACCCGCACGATTCTTTCACTCGGGCTTTCATATCCCTTGTGAATGGTACTAATATCGCCCAAATAAACCGAGCCCCCTTGCTGCCCAACAGGAATCAGCAATTGCTCTAGGTCCTTGAGTGTCTCAAAATTACCTGTGGGTTCAAGGATAATTCGCTCGTCCTTTACATTTACCTGACCACCAGGGAATAGAATATTAGTAGAGGAAATATAATTCTGTAACTGTCCAGCAGTTAGGCCAACCTGAGCCAGCTTTGCATTATCGTATTCAATGAAAACCTGCTCTTCCTGCAATCCCATGACCTTAACACGAGAGGCATCTTTCAATCGAATCAAGTCATCCTTGATGGTTTCTGCATAGTCTTTGAGCTCGGTAAAGGAAAAGCCATCGTTTTCCATCCCTAACATGATCCCATATACTACCCCAATTCCCTCATCCTTAACGTCAGGTTCAGAAATATTATCGGGAAGGTCGGATCGAATGGCGGATATTTTCCGGCGTAGTTTGTCCCATACATCCTGCAGGTTTTCATCTGGAACATCCTGTCTGATGTTTACACGAATAATAGAAACGCCCGTTCGAGATTCGCTGCTTACATAATCCAATTCGGGAAGTTCCTGTACAACCTGCTCCAAGGGATCAGTTACAAGAGATTCGACACGCTCGGGTCCAGCCCCAGGGAAGGCCGTTACAACCTGAGCAACCCTAATGGTAAAGGGCGGCATATCATTTCGCTCCAATCCCATATAGGTTGAAATACCTAAGAGGGTGGCAACGAGTACGAGGGTAAGGGTTACCCTGTTGTTATCTAAAGATAATCTTGTGAGATTCAAAATAGTTGGAATTTGAAGGGTGATCATTCAACAACACAAAGGATAGGTTCAAGCTGAACATGCCAAGCATCATTCAAGCAGGCGAACTTTCATCCCTTCCAATAATGAACTTAAACCAGCGGTTGCAATGCGGTCTCCTCGGGAAAGGCCTTCTTTCAAGACGAAGCCCTCTGTCCCTAATTCTCCAAGTTCGACAACTTGCTTTTTGACCGTCAGTGTATCAGAATTTCCTTCCAGGAGATAAACAAAGCGATTTCCCTGAGCATCCTCCCCTACTGCTTTGGCAGGTATGATCATAGAGGAAGCTCCTCCTTTTTCATTAAATTGAAAAGCTACCTCAGCGGAAAGACCAGGTCGAATATCTTGTCCCGGCTTTATAAAGCGAGCTCTTACCGGATAAGTAGTTGCCTGACTTTGAGTATAGGATACCTCACTTACCTCCCCTTTGAAGGTCTTTTCGGGGAAGGCAGAAAGTCTGATACTTACTGCTTGCCCTTGCTTAATTTTTCCTATGTATCTATCTGCCAGCCCGACTTCCACTTCTGGTTGGCCATCCGTATCCAAAACAGCAATAGGATAGCCTGCATTTACCAATTCTCCTTCCTCTACATTGAGGTTGCTGATCACACCTGAAAAAGGAGCCTTCAAACGGGTATAACTCAGCTGGTTATTGGCAGCTTGTACTTGCTGCTTGGCGGCTGCTAATTGGGCTTCACTTGCCTCGTAACTGCCCTTCGCCTGTTCAAACTCGCTTAAGGAAACACTATTTCCTTCGTACAGACGCTCAATTCTTTGATAGGTAGATCTGGCTACATTGAGGTTGGTTTCAGCTTGTTTGACCTGCACCTTCGCTTGCTCTACCTGCAAGGAATAATCCTGGGTATCCAGCGTAGCGATCAATTGGCCTCGCTTTACCTTTTTTCCGTTTTTGATGTACAGTTTCTCCAGTACCCCCCCGACCTTGAAGGCTACAGATGCTTCCTGGCTGGAACGGGTAACACCCGTAAAGGTGGCGACTCCACTGATCGAACTGCTTTCACACTGGTGGTAGCGAACAGGTCTGATGGAAACTGACTCAGCAGTTTGTTCTGCTTCACACGCTACTAGCAAAAGCGCGACGACAAAGGACAACATTATATTAAGTCCATGTTTCAGGAGGGCAGGAGAATGGGATTCTCTTGAAATGGGCATATATTTTTTCATACTTATGTGATTGAAAAAGGGCATTTTTTATTCTTGGAAAAACTGACGAACGCGAGAAATGAACAGGTTCTGTTCATCTGCTTCGGCAAGGAAATAATAGAAGCCGGTAGCTCTTTCTACACGCAGATAATCCAATAAAAAGGAGTAAACGGCATTGCTCGCGAGAATCTCTGTTTGCAGTGAGGCTTCCTGCGCATCGATTAACTGAGCAATAGGCACAATGCCTTCACGATATCCTTCCTGTGCAATTCTTAGGTTTTCTTTTGCAGCTTCAGAGGCTCTTTCTGCCAATCCAATTTCCGCAAAAGATGCTCCTGCGGACTGAAGGTTGGCTCTAATTCTCAGCTCTAATTGGTTTCGAAGGTCTTGCTGCTGGTTTTTCAGCTGGGCAAGGTTGACAGTAGCCTGCTGCTTTTGTGCCGATCGGCTATTTCCTTGGTAAATGGGAAAGTTTAACCCTAAAGCGATGCTGTAGGTAACCCCAGTAATAGGCTCTGGTAAGACATCGGCAAATTGGGGAGGAATTTCAGATGTAGATTCATATCCCCCTTGATAAATGTTATATCCACTTTGGGCATTCAGCCCTAGGGAGGGAAGATAGAAAGCTCTGGAATTCGATTGAAGCAATCGCTCCTGGGCTTGAAGACTTAAGCGAATCTGCTCTAGTTCCGGCAAATTGCGGTTCCCCTCTGCCACCAAAAACCGCGAAAGCTTGTCCAACTGTCCTGGATCACTCAGAAACGTAAAAAGTCTGGTATCCAGAATGGAAAGCAGGCTATCTCCCAATTCTGTTTCAGCCAAGGCAAAAGGCTGATCCTGAGGGAGATTCAATACCTGATTCAAACTAAACTGAGCAGAACGGAAGCTAGCTTGTGCATCGTTAAGTTCAATTTTGTTCAAAGCCAATTGAGACTCCCATCTATAGACTTCAGATATCCCTGAGTACCCAACAGATTCTTTGTCTTTTGCCAGATTCAGGTTAATCCTTGTATTGTCAACATTCTTGTTTTGCAAACGTACCACCGAAGCCGCCAGTAGGACATTGAAGTAAGCTTCAGAAGCTGACAACACAACATCCAATTCTGTTTGATCCTGTGAAGCGATTCGACTCGCCTGGATGAGTTTTTGAATCCTGAGGTTGGCATAAAGAGGTTCCGCAAAAAGAATCTGATTCAATTCTGCACTTGCAGCCCAGGTGTAGGGCTGATTAGACCCAAAAGAAGCGGCAGATCTAGCTTCGTCAATGACGGTTAGATTCGAACCGACAGATAGTTCCGGGAGCATTTCAGCCAAGGCCAGCCGAATCTCCTGTTCCCCTGCTTTGGCTTCCTGTTGAGCGACTTTGTAGGTTAGATTGTTAGCCAAGGCCTGTCCAATCACCCCTCTAAGATGGACAGGTGTCCCTTCAGGTTGGATATCAAGGTTAATCAAGCGCGCCTCTCCCATGGCTTGCCATCCGGGAAAGACCTGACTTCTTTCTACTGCTTTCAGGTTGATTACAAAATCATCTCCTTGAAAGGTCGTTTTGGTAGGCAAGGTACTGGCAGGCCTTCCATCGAATATCGCCAGCGCATTTAGGGCAATTCTTCTAGCTAGGCTTACACTAGATTGAGCCGTTACCCGACTTGCCATAGCTCCTGCTTCTACCCAATCACTTCCTAGCATGGCAAAGGTTGGGTAACCCGATGCACTTAGGGTATCCAACAGAATTGATTTTCTTTTTCCTTCATAATTCTCACCAAGGGGAAGGATGTAGATCGCATCGCAAGTCTCAGGTAGGGAAGCCAGTATTTTTCCAGGATCTTCTGAAGTAACAGGCTGAATGCTAATGATTTCATCTCCTTGCCTTAGATTATCAATGACCTTGTTACTCTCTGGGACAAGACTAGCCAGTTCTGCATCCAGCATAATCACTAAATGTTGAAACTGCCTAATCTGCCTAAATAAGTCCAGGTCGCGGGCCACGTTGTAGGGAGACTCGATGTAATTCAAGTTGGTTTTTCCTGAGCCCTCCGCTGCGTTTTTCGGCAGTTGTTGAATATCGGAATCCAGGACAGTTCCTAAGATGACAGGCTTAGAAAAGCTTTTCTGGCTCAACATGTACTGACCAGCTGTGGGTCCTGTCGTGATCAACAGATCATAGTCTTGCTGAGGTTCCTGCGGCCAATCAAGGGTTTGGTAGTTGATGTTCATTCTACCATAAGAAATGGCATTTAGTTCTCGCTGAATCAGCTTAACCAAATCCTCAGTTCCCTCTCCTCCTCCTTGCCATATCAGAACCTCATAGCTCTTTTGAGCGAAGCCATATGACAACAGGCCAAAGAAAATTATGAATACACGGATCATAATGATTTGTATGTTGGGATATATAGATTATTCGGAAGTTATCTTTATAGGTAAAATACAGGACTAACATCAACTCTGAATAAAGCCTATTTGTCTTTATTCTTAAGATTGAAGCCTGATAATGAACTCAATAGACGAGGTTGACCATGGGGTAAAGAGACCATACAGCTCCCCATAAATCCTATGTAGTTGGCGGCCAGTGAGTGATTTGATTGATGCATGACGGTTAGAGCTTTAGTGTATGTATTCGCAAATTGCTCTTTGAGATACCGTCATTCAATTCCGATCAACAATCGGTCGAAAAAGGCCTACGAATGGACGCTATGGTTCAACCAATCATCTGCTGAGAAAATGCATTCATTAATGGGCTGTTATGATTCATTGGTTGAAAGACTTGGGAATTAAATGCCAGAAAAACGATATTTTGACAAATCATTATTGAAGGACAGGACGGAAGAAATCATTTTGACAGAACCTACACCCTATACAAGCCCTACACATTCCGATATTTTGGGAATCAACCTCAATGAGCGGACTTTCAAGTATTTCCTTTGGGGGCTACAGCTCACCTTTTGGTCGCTCTGGTTCTTATTGGCCATTAATTCAGAACCTGCTCAAAGGTTTCCTAAGGGTCCATATACCTTTGCATTTGCCCATTTACCTGTATTAATGGCGGCAGTTTACTTTAATTATTTTGTATTGGTTCCCTACTTCCTCGCCAGGAGAAAGTATTTCCTTTACATCCTATCTATTATTGGCTTGTTACTTTGCTCACAAGGGCTTAGGTATTCAGTAGACCTATTCATTCTAGGATATGATGAAACTTTTTTCATGCGGGTCCCCTTGGGTACAACGCTAGCCTTCTTTTTAATTACCATTTCTACCTTATTCAAGTTCGTGGAAGGATGGTTTCATGTCAGCCAAGAACAAGTACAATTACAAAATGAGCAGCTCAAATCGGAATTACGTTTTCTCCGAGCACAAGTCAATCCGCATTTTCTTTTTAACATCCTCAACAACCTATACTCACTTACCTTGGTACGGGATGAGAGGGCGCCTAAAGTGATTGCTCAGCTTTCAGAAATGATGCGATACCTCATTTATGACAGCAGTACTACTCGGGTTACACTCCTGCGTGAAATAGAGCTCATGAGTAGTTATATAGAGTTACAACAATTACAATTTGATGAGGAAAAGAATGTAGACTTATACTTTGAAGGCGTAAAGAATACCCATCAAATAGCCCCCTTGTTACTCATCAGTTTCCTTGAAAATAGCTTCAAACACGGCAATCTCTCTACAGATTCAGACGGCTGGATTTCAGTGAGCGCCATCGTTGAGGATGACCATAAACTAAGCCTGAGCTTCAGAAATAGCTATCGTCCCGGTAGTAGGCCTTCAGAAAAAGGCGAAGGAATTGGCTTAAAAAATGCCAAGCGACAATTGGAGCTCAATTACCCTGATAAGCACCAGCTTTCCATTCAGACCAGTGCGGATGAATTCAGAGTAGATTTGTTCATTGAACTAGATACTTACCTTGTATCCGAGGAATTACCTGAGATGAAAGAAGTTAATATCAATCCATAAAAAGAGGAATCGATGAGTACGTTCAAGGTATTGATAGTGGATGATGAACCCTTAGCTCGGAAATTGTTAAACGAGCATGCCTCTAAGCTCACGCAGTTAGAGGTGGTAGGGCTTTGTAAAACGGCCCTCGAAGCGCAGGCCATTCTGTTCAATCAGGAGGTTGATATTATGCTGCTTGATATTCAAATGCCTGATTTAACAGGATTAGAGTTCTTGCGGACCTTGACCAAAAGACCTGCCACTATTTTAACAACGGCTTACGCAGAATATGCCATCGATGCCTATGACCTTGAGGTCGTCGATTATCTTCTCAAACCAATTGTGTTTGAGCGTTTTTTTCGAGCGGTAAGTAGAGCCATGGCCAGGAAATCAGATTTACCGGCACCCATAAGCCCCAATCTTAGCTCTTCAGAGATTCCACAGGATTCTCAAGCGTCTAGGCAATCCCTTTTTGTAAAAACTGATCAGCGACTTGTTCAGGTCAACTACACGGACATCAGGTACATAGAAGGTCTGCGTGAGTACGTCAGAATTCATACTTCAGAAGACCAGCTTATTGTCCTCCAATCCTTAAGCAGGCTGATGAATGCCTTGCCTAAAGAGAAATTTGCCAGGATTCATAGAAGCTACATCATCAACCTCGAATACATTGATAGTATTGTAGGAAATACTGTCTACATGGGTAATATTGAACTTCCCATCAGCAAGGGCCAAAAGGAGTCCTTCTTGAATATGATCAACAAAGATGGCCTCTTCTAAATAAGTCCTCCTAATACTTTTTCAGTGCTAGTAATTAACTGGTCTATTTTGGTCTGGTCATAGGCATCAGCATGTGCTGTACCAAATCCTCCCAAGTCGTTGTCATAATATTTCCCAGAATGACTGGCGTATTCGGATTTGATGGCCAAATCATAGAGAATTTGAGATCCCTTTTCTGCAGGCGACCAATATCTCCCATATCCTTCCATGACCATTCTTGTATTCAGCAAGGAACCTGGATTGACGGGGATGACTAGGATGTCATCCAATTTTTTGGCCAGATGAAAACTCCAGATCGTAATCGCCAACTTACTCTGCGCATAAGTTTCCTGATTGGATGAATTGGCCTTTCCTTGTAGAATGGCCTCAGAAACTGGAGCTTGCGCCGCCGAACTTAGGTTAATCAAGCGAGCCTCCTTTCCTTTTTCCAATAGCGGCATCAATTCCTGGGTTAGCACATAGGGAGCCAGGTAGTTGACGACCATTCTCAGGTCAATTCCATCTCCATTGGTCAGTTGGGTACTTTTGAAAACACCCGCATTGTTGATGAATACATCCAAACTCTCCCAATCAGCCTTTATCTGAAGGGCCATTTGCCTAACAGCTTTCAAATCCGATAGATCCGCCACATAGCCAGATATATTTTCCTTAGCTCCGTGTCTTTGGGCCTCTTCTAAGACACTTGTCAATTTTTGCTGGCTTCTTCCATGGAAAATGACCTGATGGCCTTCCTTTGCCAATTGAATCGCGGCTAGTTTGCCTATTCCGTCTGTACTTCCTGTGATAAATATGGTCTTTTTCATGCGGATATGTTTTCTTCTTTTATGTGAAAATGTGGCATTAAATGGGTGGCTATTTTTTCCATACTTGAAGCCATAGGAGCTGAATTAAACCTAAGATTGATCAGGACCTGGTTGACCCCCACATTCTGTAGCAAGCGAAAAAACTCGATGAGATATTTCATCCCAATTCTAAATCCTAAATGAATGGGAACGGGCTTGTAATCATCATCCTCATGCAAATCCACATACAGTGGTTGCGCAAATGGTTTGTCAAAAGCCTGTTGAGTAGGAATCTTATCCCGCCATTGATTGATGGTATACAGCTGCTGGCCAATATTTCGGGGATAGTACAACCATCCATCCCCTTCTTTGGCGATCCAGTCTAGACTTTGCCTACTATGTCCGGTAACAAGCATAGGAATCTTATGGCCTGTTGGCTTGGGCAATACGTCCATTTGACCATTGTACTGCCCATAGGTACTTTCTTCAGAATGCGGAAAATCCTCAGCTGCTTGTCGAATGTAGGAAAAGGATTGCCTGAAAAGTTCTCCCCTTTCCTCAAAGTCAATGCCCATGGCAGGGTACTCTTGAGGTCGATCACCAGAAGCTACTCCGAGTATTAACCTCCCACCTGATAGTTGGTCTATGGTAGCAGCGGATTTGGCAACATGAAGGGGATGGTGTAAGGGCAAGGCTATGCTACCTACACAAAGGGCAATATTGTGAGTAACGGCAGAGAGGTAGCCCAAATAAGTAAAAGGATCAAACGTCTGACCTGCATCTCCAAAGGAAGGGACATTAAACGGAACATCCCGAACCCACAAAGACTTAAAGCCCATTTCATCAGCAAGCTGTGCCATTTCTACATGTTCCTTCATGGAAGGAACAGGCCCCTTTTCATAATTTTCAATAGGCACGACCAATCCAATTCCTAGCCTTCCCGCCTGAAATGCAGCATTAAAACCTTTGTTAATTTTTTCAAATTCCTTCATCCTACAGTCCTAATCGTGTTCAAATCCGTCTAATACATTTTTTCCAATGACCTTTCCACTCTCTTGAAGCCTGTGCGCTTCTTTGAGATTGTTCACGGTTAAAGGACCAAGGTTTGAAGTGACCGTAGATTGCAACATTCCTTCATCTAGCAAAGCAGCCACCCTATTCAGAAGATGATGTTGCTGCTCCATATCTTCCATCTCAAACATGGACCTTGTAAACATCAGCTCCCAGCTAAAGGTAAGGGCTTTTCCTTTCCCAGCCTTGATATCGAGCGTTTCAGGATCATCAATCAATGCGATATGCCCTCTCGGCTTAACCAGTTCTAGAATGGCAGGAAAGTGTTGGTCAGTAGCATTCAGAGAGGCTACATAATGAGGCTGAATCCCCAATTCTTTCAGCTGATCTACTAGCGATTCACGATGGTTGATGACATGATCCGCCCCCATTTTCTTTGTCCATGCCACCGTTTCTGGCCTAGAAGCAGTAGCAACTACGGTTAAGTCTGTCAGCTTTTTTGCCAACTGAATCAATATGGATCCCACACCACCTGCACCTCCTATGATCAATATGGCCTCCCCTTTTCCCTCTCCCTCTCTCAGCTGCAAGGAATCAAAAAGCAGTTCCCAAGCTGTAATAGAAGTCAGCGACATGCCAGCTGCCTCAGCAAAACCAAGTGATGTAGGTTTTTTCCCCACAATACGCTCATCTACAGCATGAAAGGCTGAGTTAGTCCCAGGTCGTCCAATATCACCTGCATAGAATACTTCGTCTCCAGGCGTAAATTTTGTCACAGCCGTTCCTACTTCTCTAACAATCCCAGCTGCATCAAATCCTAGAATTCTGTGTCCTTCCTTTGGCTGGGCATTAGAACGCAATTTCACATCAACGGGATTGACGGAAATTCCCTTAACCTCCACCCATAGATCATGGGGCCTCAAAGACGGTTTTTCTAGTTGAATCTCCTTCAATGAACCATCTGCATCTAGGGGGCCTGCCTGACTATATCCTATTGCTTTCATATACTTTAGTTAGTCTTATTGATCTGAGTACATCCGATGTCTCTTATTAACATCACAACAAACATCAGCAATCCATTTCTTATAGCCATTGTACTTAAGTAGGTAAATGTGGTATAATTAAAGGTCATTTCATCATTTCTTTTCTCATATTGAGGATTTGTAGCCATATTAAGGCTATATACACAAGGATTGTTACTTTTGAACCTATATTTTTACCATGATCATTGAACGTGCACATAAGATTTTTGAGGTCCATGTAGAAGAACTTAGCCGATGGGAAAAGCGTCAGCACAAGCATAATTTTTTTGAGATTGTCTATGTGGAACAGGGATCAGGCTTTCAATGCATCAACTATCATGAGTTTGCCTACCAGTCCGGCAATATTTTCCTCCTTCCTCCACTGGATTGCCATTCCTTTCGAATAGAAGAACCGAGTAGATTCTATTTTATCAGATTCACCGATCATTATTTCCTCAACAATGATGGATTGACTGACTACAAGGAATGGTTTGACAGAATTGCCTACATTCTCGCCAATTACAATAAAGTTCCAGGAGATATTATTTCAAGTGAAAGAGAAAGGCAATTTGTCATCCAAAACATCAAGTCCATCCACCAAGAATATCTCCTTCAGGACCACTATTCGGAATCTATCATCAGTGGGGCTGTGGCGTCCATCCTGAATATCTTAGCTAGAAGTATCGAAAAGAAGTATGTAGGACAAGGCAATGAGCGTGACAACCGCTTTGGTGAGATCCTAAGATATATTCACACCAATATCACCGAACCCGATAAGCTCAAAATTCCCATCCTGGCAGAGAAGTTCAACATTTCTAAGTCGTATTTTTCCGAATATTTTAAAAAGCAGGCTGGGACCAGCCTCTCTGAATATATCCTTTCTTCTAAACTCCGAATCGTAGAAACGAAAGTCCTTCATACCGATTTGTCCTTAAAGGAAATTGCCTATCAGCTCAACTTCACCGATAGCAGTCATTTGGCCAAGGCATTTAAAAAGGTATATGGGATGACGGTTAGTACCTTTCGTGCAGGCAACAAGACATGCTAATAGCGATTTTTTATCAGAAGCTTCCCAAGCTCCTAACAACAGAGAAACTAGAAATTTCGTAGCGCACGTTGATGGTCTTTCTATTTCAGAGGGACCATTAGTTGACGTGAGACCCGAGTAATCTGACCCAAAGCATCACTTAATATAGCTCAGCAGTATTGTTACGCTATTTTCATGATCATCCTATCACGTGTTAGTTCATATATGGAATCATAATCATCTGTAGGTCGGATGAATGACCACCAAGCTAGTTATTTCCTACTTAGCTTGTGTCAAATCTGAAAATAAGACCCCATGAGACCATTGATTATCCTATCCCTCTTTCTTGGAAGCTGGCAGATAAGCCTTTCGCAACACCTCAACGAACAACATTCAAGCCCTCATCATGCTGTTGAACACGGTATTTGGGAAATAATAACTACAGGTCTATATGCCTTTCCCTTTTCAGAGGAAGAAGGACTTGGAGGAGGGGAAGCTCACCTTACCTACTGGTTTGATCACAATTGGGGTACTGGGCTTTCTTATACCATAAAATCAGAGAATGGAGAGGCTGTACAGGACTTAGCCTTGTTGGGTAGCTGGAATCCCAAGCGCTGGCTTACCCTAAACATTGGACCTAGTTTTGGCTTTGCCAATGAACACAGAGATTTTACCCTCACGGGCTACTTCGAGGCAGAGATCAATGTAAGGGTATCAGAGTCTTTTCACTTTGGACCTGTCTTTGGTTCCCTTATTGGGAGGCATTCTGAAGTATCGGCAGGATTTCATTTGGGTTTCGAATTTCCAGATCCATTGAGAAACAGAGATTCATCTCATTCCTCTTCACATTGATTTAGCGTCTTCGGAAAAAGACAAAAGGTTAGCATTCATGTAAGTCTCCTCCATCTTTGAGTTGGCAATCCTGCTTATTCTCCCTTTAACTTTTGTTAAAAGATTCATTTCATATCCTTAAAAGTGAGGTATCATGGAAACATTACCATACCTCAAAATATTTTGGATCATTCTTTGTTGGTTAATAGGTAAATTCCCTTTCACCTTAATTCCCTTCAAAGATGGATTCAGCAAGGCAATTTGAGCCAGACATGATTTCATTTGATAACAAAGTTAGCTCTGAGGAGGCAGGTATGATGCTTGGCATGAAGGCATCTGCTATTTCCAAATTGTGTCGAGAAGGTGCATTCAAGGGTGCTGCGAAGGAAGACAGGAAGTGGCTCATTCCCGTTAAATCCATAAAAAAATACGCCAAGGCCAATCAACTCCTTCTTCACAAACTGGAGGATAAAAAAGCGGAAAAGAAGGAGATTTCTGACAAAAGGAAAGCAAGGCTGATTAAAATCGCTGGGGCAGTCGGAATTACTTTGTTGCTAGGTGGGCTGGGCGTAGGACTTTGGTACCTACATAAGGAAAATCAGAAATACATTTTGCAAACCGCTCAGGCACGCTTGAGTGTCGTATTTGATATCCAACCCGCAGCATTTATCCGAACAGACACTAGCTTGGTACCATCCACATGGGATGTCATTATGATGGTGAACAATTATGGACCCGGAAGAGTGGATGACATGAACATTGACCTGACCTTGGCTGATTCAAATAGATTAGAATACGCAGCTCCGGTGACTGACACAGATACTGTTCAGGCGGGTATTGAACTTGAAGGGGGAGAAATCCCCTCTGATTCATATGCCATCAAGGTAAGTGCCCTTTATCCCCTTCATAAAGTCGCCTTCCGTTGGAAACAACGCATCGAAGGAGAAGATGCGATACTTGCATCCGAAGCATACCAGAAAGATCCCAATAGCCTTGAATTTGTACATTATGTACTAGGAGGCCTCCAAATTTCTGGAGACCGAGTGGATTGGTCTGTTTATGACTCGCTTCAAATTCCCCTCACTCCTAAACAAGAAACTGCCATAAACCCTTAAAGGGTCCCCAGCATTTCCTTTTGATCTCCACCTCCCTTATTAGGTCCTAAATTAGATCATAGAATCCCAAATAGAGGGATCAATTTTTGTCGATTAAAGACAGGCGATTTCCCTGAATTTTCAGGTAATTTTACCTGTTATAGGACCGAGTATTTCTTGCATCCTTTCCATTTTCTAAAAATTACCTAAATTGATAATGCTTTGAAAAGGAAACCTATTCTACCCCCTGTATCGAAGTAAGAAAAATTATTTTACTCAACCCCAAAAAGTATGATTAGCCCAAAACTTATTTCAAGATTGGCCCTAGCCTTTGTGGTGGCCTTTCTTAGCTCATGCGCTGGCCCTGGCGGCTCAAGTAGTGCCAGTAAAAAAGAAGTTCCTCCTCCGGTAACTGTAGATCCGCCTAGGAGACCTACCTTATCTGAAAGCAGCGACCCAGGAACTATTTTAAAAAATTATAAAAACGCCTCGGTTGTCATGACAGGAGACACCATTGGAGACCTAGCTGGACCGGTACGCCACTACTCTGATTCTGTTACTGCCTTGAAATTGCGTTATGTTAGAACTACGGCCAATGATTGTTCTGGTACGTTTGTTCGCTTGAATCAGTATTTAAAAACAAGAATGCCCTTCTATGAGTTTCCGTCATTTAAAGGAGAGCCTAATGTGCGTACTACGAAAGACTTGGTTCAATATTACCATGACAAAGGCACACTGGTCTTTGTCAAAGATCCTTTGCAGAGTGACTCATTGATCCGACCTGGTTCAGTAATGTTCTATTCCAATAGTGGTATCGTCAAGCCTAATGCCAATGCCAACAACATGAAGTCTTTGGTACAGCATGTAGGGGTAGTAACCGAGGTTGACTTAGATTCTGCTGGCAGGGTTACCCGATATACCCTTTTCCATGGAAAGAATAGCCGCGAAGGTATTGGAATTACCGATGACCATTTTCGTGAAGTACCTTATAGGTCTTCTAAAGCATGGCCCTATGGATGGTTCAAACAAGCTGTTATGGCCATCGCTCCAATTGTTTCCAATGACTCAAGCAGTATCACAGCTGTTACAGAAAGACGCGACAGAATTATTGCGACCAGACTAGAGAAGGCTAAAGCTGACTCAGCTGCACAAGCTAATGCTCCTGCCGAGACAAAATAAAGATACGAAGGACTTATTTTTAGGAGAGGTCATTCCCCAAGGAATGGCCTCAATTATGTTATAAGCTTCAGCTTAGGGATACTTTTAAGTCTGCCTTTCGTCAAATAGCAAACTCATGACTTTCTCCAAAGGGCAAATTCGCTACCTTCCATGGGCTATCTGGCAAACCTTCCCCTTCAATGAACAGTATACAAGCTGATAATCTATTTATGTTTATGCGTCCCTCTTTCACCCAAAAAATTTTAGCCTCCCATCAAAGCTGCACGACTTGCCCCCCTCCTTTCAAGGTGGTCGAGTTCTTCCGGTCATTGATGGCACTATTGTATAAAGACTATTCCGAAACACCCTTTCAATCTGCAAGAGAAATAGAAGTTCGGGTACAGGTGCTTAAGCTAGAATTAGATGCTCTTTTATCGTGTAATCAACACAATGGAGAATTAATGCTACATGAGGTGAGTCGGGATTTTTTTGATCGGTTGGAAGAAGTCTATGACAAGCTTAATGAAGATGTGAATGCCTTGTACAAGGGGGATCCTGCTGCCAAGAGTGAATCAGAAATTATCAGGAGTTATCCTGGCTTTTATGCCACAGCAGCTTATCGGGTCGCCCATGAATTACACTCGCTTGGAATAGTGGACCTGCCCAGGATCATTACTGAACATGCCCACAGTCAAACTGGAATTGACATTCATCCTGCAGCTAAGATTGGGCGTTCCTTTTGCATGGACCACGGTACGGGCATTGTCATCGGAGAAACCACGGATATCGGAGACCATGTCAAGATTTATCAAGGAGTTACCCTTGGCGCATTGAGCGTACGTAAGGAGGATGCCAATATCAAAAGACATCCCATTATTGAAGATCGCGTTGTGATCTATTCGGGAGCAACCATCTTAGGTGGACAAACCAAGATTGGACATGATAGTGTCATTGGTGGAAATGTATGGATCACCTCCTCTGTTCCGCCTCATGCTAAAGTTTACTACCAAGTCGGTCATCAGACAATGAGCGATCTGCCAGAGTAATTCATTTGTAGATCAACGCCTTCACAGAATTTCACTTTTATTCCTAAACAACATCGCATATGTCCATTCTGGATTTAATAGGAAATACACCACTCGTAAAACTAACTCATATCCCTGCTAATCCGGGAGTTACCATTTATGGCAAACTAGAAGGACACAACCCCGGAGGTAGTGTCAAGGACAGAGCTGCCTATGGCATGATATCAGGTGCCCTTAACAGGGGAGATATCAAGGCAGGAGACAAACTGGTAGAAGCAACTAGCGGAAATACAGGTATTGCATTAGCTATGATTGCCCAGCAACTGGGGTTGGATATGACCCTTTTGATGCCAGCCTCTGCCACCAAGGAGAGAGTAGGTGCGATGCAGGCTTTCGGGGCCAAGGTCATCCTAACAGATGCAAGCAAAACAATTGAATATTCCCGAGAATTGGCTGAGAAAATGGTCAGAGATGAAGGCTATTTTATGCTCAACCAGTTTGGAAACGACGACAACTGGGGAATGCACTATAGGACTACAGGCCCTGAAATTTGGCGGGATACAGAGCAGAAAGTTACCCATTTTGTTTCTGCCATGGGAACAACAGGGACCATCATGGGTGTCAGCAGGTACTTGAAAGAACAAAATTCTGACGTACAAATTGTTGGGACCCAACCCACTGAAGGTTCCAGAATCCCTGGAATTAGAAGATGGTCCCCTGAATTCCTCCCTAGGATTTTTGAGCGATCAAGGGTAGATCGAACCATTGATGTGAGTCAGGACGAAGCCAGAACCATGGCCAGGAGATTGGCCAAGGAGGAATCCATTTTTTCGGGTATGAGTTCAGGGGGTGCCTTGACAGCAGCCTTGAAAGTAGCTTCAGAAATTGAAGAAGGGGTGATTGTATTCATCGTTTGTGATAGAGGCGATCGATACCTTAGCTCTGGATTATTTGACCCTGCATAAACAACTATACTTTTTCTCAACAAAAAACAGATGGAACCCAATAGAAGGACTTCATCTGTTTTTTGCTGTGTACTTTGAAGACTAGTTACTTCCTTTTGCAACCCGCTCTGGATTGCATAAGCTCTTGATCCTTGATCTGTGAATCCAGGTTAGCCATTTGATCTTTCATTCCTGTCAGGTTATTTTCGATCGAACTAGAGGTCTTCGGATTCTGGTAATAATCCAACAACTTTTGGCTAGAAGCTATTTGAGAATCTGTAAATTGAAGCTCTTCAAATAGCTTTCTATACTTCCTGTTTAATACAATCATTCCTGCCTTGTAGGTTTCGGGATTTTCATTGTTGGCATTTTTCTTCCGTCTTTCGATTTGACCTTCCACCTTGTCAAGTTCCGCTTTTAGCCTTCTCTTTTCACTTCTTAGGGTCGTTAATTGAGAAGAAAGAGAACGTATTCTACCTGTCTTTTCTGTGCGATAACTGTCCCAAACCTCCTGAAAAAGTACGATTTCCGGTTGGAGTAGATTCTTTTGTTGATAGAGCCCATCGAGTTTTCGTTCGATTCTTGCGCATGTCTCGGTTTGTTTCCAGAAATCACGATCAGAGAATCTTTGCAAAGCCTTATCACACAAGCTTCTGTCTGCATTTGACTCCAAAGCGCTTAGGTTACGCTCAAGCTTCTCTATATAAGCAGCCACTCTTTCTTTCTCTCTCTCGACTTGTCTGGGTGTTAAAAACCTTCTATCACTTCGTTCCAATCCTTCACTCCTACTTATTTCTCGGCTCTCCGCATAATAATAATCAGGATCCCATTTCCCCTTGTAGCAGGTCATTCTGGGTATACACTTTGCCTTGATCGTGGTATATGGTACTTGCCAATAAACATTCGCGGACATATTCGAAATTTTTGACTCAAGTCCACTGATGCCATTGATACAAGACTCCATAGCATCCAAATAGAATTTGATAGCCTTGATATAGGTTGGGCCATCCATATCAGTCAGCGTCTGCATGACACATTCAATAGAATACTGTTTGGCGTACTCCACAACCATATTACTTCGCTGAAAGGACTGATCCATCATGTCTCTAATATCATCCAATCTATCAGGGGACTTTACTTTTATGGCCATTTGCGTTCGGGGGGCATTATCCAAAGCGAGTTTTATGCCTGAAATAATTTTAGCCCAGCTTTCCTTAGGAACAGGATTTCTAGGAAGGACGGGAGATACGACAAATTTGAACTCCTGTGTGCTTTTCTGGGCTGGAATCTGGAAGGTATTGATAAGGGCCTTACTTTCCATCAGCTTGGCTTCTTTTCCATAACACTCTATTCCTCCTTCTGGAATAGGTACTTGTTTGATTCGAAACGTCTTGGCCGATCTGAGAAGGATATTTTTCCAGGCAGTCGGCCCTTCAAACCCCATGTCATAAAGGTTGTTCTTATAGAAGAACCTTAAGACTACCATGATTTTATCATCATCTCGTGATTTACCTCCGATGGTGATGAGACATGCTGAGGTGGGACCAATGTTTATTTCTTCCGAGCTCATCTCATAGGTTTGGGCTTGCATTTCCCTTTTCTTGTCGGGTTCTAGCTCCACTCCTTTTTTCCGTAGAAAATCATTCATGTCTGCTCCTACAAACATAAAAGACTGCTTTTCACAAAAATTTTCACTTCCCGATTGCTTGGCAGATTCTGCATAGCCAGGAATTGCACTAAAGGCAGTTTCTCTTAACCCAATAGTGATGGGGGAAGGATTTAGCTCTACAGAAGTAGTCAGCATTTCTGTATTGGATCGCTTAGGTGTAATTTCTCCAAGGCTAGCGGGTAATTGAATCGTAAAGACTCCAAATCTAGCGGCAAACTCAATGCGATTGGATAATCTGTTACCGGGAGCAGGGATCTTGACCGTTTCTGCTTTCTTTTCAGGTTCAGGCTCCGGTTCCTTCTCACCTTTGATTTCCCTTATTTCTGCTTCTATTTGCTCTTTAATCATTCGGGCTTCTTTTGCCTTGTCTACATATCCAGAAGCATCATAACAGGAATCTGCACTATTGTAGGCCTGAACTGCCAAGGTTAAGAATTTGACCTTGGAGGCCTTTGAGGATCTATACCTACCTTCTTGGATAAAATGCTCTCCTGCTCGAACATAATAAGAGGATGCAGCTCGAGCGGAATATTTCGCCTGAAGATGGGCTCGTTTTAAGTCTTCGTATCCTAATCTATCCTGGTCCAATTCCTGAGCATGATGTAAGGATACTAGCATAAAAGTGAAAAACACGAATAGGGGCAATCGTTTCATGTTTGTTGTATTTTGGTTAGGTTTAACGGCTATTTGTTGCAACAAATAATATAACCCTCTCTTTTAAGAACTCTTAATATGGCGCAAAAATTCTACTTGGGTTGTTTTTTCGCAAAAGGTTAACATCTCCATTATTAATTATTCCGATTATTTTGTTTTTTATCATGACCAAGTTCACAATATATTTATTCAGGAATATTCTTAATACCCAAATAAATAACAACCTGAATATCAACGCCATATAAAAAGCACCAGGCAAACATTCAAACACAAACAATAGTATTGTCACAATTGAAAAAATTTGATTTTTTTTTCAAGGAATGATTTTGGCATACTATAACCAACCAAAGCTTATTTTATGTTTCGACTTTTATGCCTCCTACTTGCCCTGTGTCAGCTCTTTCCTGTTTTTGCCCAAAATTCTCAATCATGGATTGTAGGATATAAGTCCGGTCATAAAAATGTTTCTAAGGAACAAACACTTCATAGAAGCGATATATTTCTTACGAAAATTGAAATTCCGTCCTCACAGGAGGACAGCATCCTTTCTTTTTTAGACACAAAAGAAGATATCTTGTTTGTAGAGCGCGATCATCAAGTTTTTGCGCTTAATTCAGCCAATGATCCCATACAGTCTTATCAATGGTATATCGATCCGTGGACCTCTAGTTCTGATATGGGCGTTACTCACGCCTGGAAAGAAGAGAAGGGCAACGAAGATATCATAGTTGGGATTTTTGATTCTGGAATTGACTGGACACATGAAGACTTGGTTGATAATATCTGGCAGAATCTGGCGGAAGACGCAGATGGAGACGGTCATGTTTTGGAGTGGGATGGCAGTCAATGGATTTTCGATCCAGGTGATATCAACGGCATCGATGAAGACAGCAATGGCTATGTAGATGATTTTATTGGCTGGGACTTCGTCAATAATGACAACAATCCCTACGACGACCATGTTTATGGCCATGGAACGCATGTAGCGGGCATCATTGGAGCATCCACCAACAATGGAGTCGGCATTTCGGGTATTGCATGGAATGTCCGTCTCATGCCCTTGAAATTCCTGAATCAAAATGGTAGCGGCTATGTATCTGACGCTATTGCCGCGATGGACTATGCGCTGGATATGGGAGTAGATATATCTAACCACTCTTGGGGTAGCCCGACCTTTAGCCAAGCTTTTGATCAAATGGTCGATGATGCAGCTTCAGATGGGCATCTGATCGTCACCGCTGCTGGTAACAGTTATGGAAATGACAATGACCACACTCCCTTCTATCCTGCAAGTTATTCTCAGGACAACATATTCTCTACAGCCGCAGTAGATTATCACAACAACATAGCCTCCTTTTCAAACATTGGGCAAAATAGTGTAGATATCATGGCACCAGGGGTAGGAATTGCCTCAACTCTTCCTGGTAATCAATATGGGTACATGAGTGGGACTTCTATGGCAGCTCCCATGGTAGCTGGCGCCCTTGTTCTCCTGAAAAGCCAACGCCCCGAAATTTCGGCTAACTACGCCAAGGACCTATTGATCGAACATGCACGAAGTTATTCCCACCTACAAAACTATTGTGCCGCAGGTGGCATACTAGATCTAGGAAACATCTTTGATCGACCCTATTATGTGCAGCGAGACAATGATTGGCAAACAATAGATGGTTGCCAAGGTCCTGACCAAACCTGGTTTGAAATTGCACAGTCAGGAGGAGTATCATCCGTTATCCACCGAAGCCCATCTGGCAGAATCAAATGGAAAACTGAATTGCCCCAATACCAAGCAAAATTCATTGGACATGACAGTTCTATTGGTACTTGGATTGCCTCACAGCCCGATTCTAGTGGAACACTCACCCTTTTCCAAATCGATGAAAATGGCCAACTTATTCAACAGAATAGCTATACACATTTTGGTATTCAATCACTAGAAGCATTTACAGTTGATAACCTTGGAATTTATCTAGCAGGAAAAGCACAAGGCGATAGTTCTTGGGTCATGAAGCTAAATGCATGGGGTGTAAGCTGGAGTCTTGAGGTTTCAGAACCAGGACAGGATATCACCCTTTCCTATGTAGCTGCCATGAGCAATGGGGAAGCCTATGCTATTGGGGAAAGAAACGGGGAAGAAATTATCGTCTTCAAAATTGGTCTCAATGGGCAGCTAAAAGAATCCATTGCTATCCCTAAAGGAAATCAACTGGCTGTAAAAGCCCTTGGCTTCGAAAAGTATCATCAAGGAGAATATAGAATTTACTGGGAAGGTTTATTGGCAAATAACCAGAAGGAAATACGCTGGATAGAATGGGAAAAATCAGAAGATGAAGATGAAGCACTTACCTATGGAAATGCGCTCCCACTAGGAGAAGGGAGCCAATTTTCGGCCAGTTATTTTACAGGAAGTAATGGAAAAACTGCTATACTCGCGCAGGCTGAAGAAAATGGCCAGCATGCAAATATATTGCTATACCTGAATGACAACCATGTAGATCATCAGCAAACCTATGTCTGGGATTCTGTTGCCTACTATGCTCAAGGTATTTTTGCTGGAAAACATATTGGATTTTGGGCTTCCCACCCAAATGGACAAACTTCAGTTTTTGTCAGAACTGAATGGGACCTCAAAAATCCGTGTAATAGCGCATCGGTCAATAAAGTTCAGGCAAGTCTGGACACTGTCAATGGCCTGGTATTTACACCTACCCTACAAAACATCCTACCAACCTCCTCTGTCCCTTCCTTTAGTGGAACTCTGAGCAGTCTTTCTGATGAGATATTCTGTGATGAGGAAGATTGTGAGGCAAAGGCATTTTTCTCTCTAGAAAAAACAAGATTCTGTGGGGGTAGCGTACTCATACCTACCAATAATTCCGAATCAGCTACTTCCTACTATTGGATGTTAAATGGAAACCTGATTTCCTCCCAAAGTTCACCCAATATTACCCTTCCCACAGATACAGGTGTTCACAAAATCCTGTTGGAAGCAGTTGGTAATGGCTGCAGCGATACCATGGGGATGGAAGTATATATATATCCTAGCCCAGAGGTAAGTGATGTGGATACCGTCCATTGTGGTCCCACCTTAACCTTAGCGAGCCCGATTCAAGAAGAAGGATATACCTACGAATGGGCAGATAATTACCAAAATATTTTAGGTACACAAGTAGAGGTGAGCCTCAATGTATCAGGAAGGTACTTTTTGACGGTAACAGATGAATGTGGTCAGTCTGATCAAGCCGAATATGACGTCAATTTGGAGCAAGGTTGTATGTGGCCCGGAGATGCCAATGCAGATGGACAGGTTAACCTAAAGGACTACCTTCTAATCGGTTTACTACATGGACAAACAGGAACCGCAAGAAACAATGCTAGCACAGATTTCACCCCACAATATGCGCCTTCTTGGAACACGACCTTTCCCGCTAACCATTCCTTAGCACCAAATGTAAACTACAGTCACGCTGATGCGAACGGGGATGGAGTCATTGACATAGAAAGCGATGGGTATTGGGTAAAACAATACTTTACCCAATCTGCATCAGGGGTATATTCAGATACCAGCAATGTTGAAGTGGATCTTCATTTCCTTATGGATTCTACCTCCACAGGCGATACTACCTTTTTCACCATTGACATTAGCAAGCTCGATTCGACCTTGTTGGATGATTTATATGGCATAGGCATCAAGCTTTCTTATAACCTACCCCTGAGCAATCCTATTTCTATCGAACAGGACTCTTCTTTCCTGGAAACAGATTCAATGGCCGTTTCGACGGATACACTTTCTTATGTGGACCATAGCAATAAAGATTATTATATCAGCCAAACCCGCACAGATCAAGCAGGGGTCGATGGAATAGGTACAGCCCTGAGAGGAGGGATTATAATTGTAATCGATGATATTGGTCACGGTGGGGTTTCAGCTTTGTCAGGTACCTCATTCTTCACCATGGCCATTACAGATTTGCTCCTCATCAAAACAGACGGAAGTATCATTCCCGTTAACTCATCCTCAACAGCCAGCATGAGTACATTGGCAGTCAAAATAGAAGAGGAGAAAACGAGCATACCTGATCTTCCCATGTGGAGTGTAGGCCCTAACCCTGCTCATAATGTGTTGCAAATTTTCGCCCCTAAGGGAGCAGTTGTATCAGATGAGGTAAAGATCACCATGATTGATCTGGCTGGAAGAGAAGTATGGACAAAAAACCTTGAGTCTACTCCTTTCAAGACCTCACAAATGTTACAAATTGATCTACCAGAAGGGCTAAACGGACAATACTGGCTTAGGATGGAAGGTTCAGACATTCCTTATACTTGGCCAATCATAGTCAGATAAGCCTACAGGTCTACATACATGATCAAACTGATGGATTATTGAGATAAATAGATTAATAGCCTAGCTCACAAATACAAATTTTTGAAGTTTTTTCAGTTATGACCTCTTACTACCTTTATATCATAGCAATCAGGTAAGGGTTACTAGGAAAGAAAGAAAAGGTTGAGAGGCGAATGAATTTTCTAGCAACTGTCTGATTCTAAGATTAGAAGATAAGTTGAGTGTGAACTTAAAGAATATCTAGTTACTCCGTTCTTCCTTTCGTTTTACTCAGGTAATGATGGCGTTCAGCATAGGAAGCTTATTGCTTTGGTTGCTTTCTGCTGAATGCTGTTCCTGAGAACAACTAGAGTTCGTAATTGATACTTGAATCTACCTAAAATAGCTAGTATACAATCCCTAGTCCTAACACTCATATTTTATTTAAGAATACTGGCCGTAAGGCCACTTGGGGGAAGTTGGAGGGTCGAAATGTATATTTCACCCTCCACATTTTTTATTAAACCATTTGATTCAATTTATCCTTAAGCCAATGCTTTTCAATTATTGGTTGAGTCATTTCAATTTCCTCTAATATACTTTCAGAAAAATCCTTCTCTTGAATTTTAACCCTAAATAGATTTCTGCAAAGTTTGACAAAATTGTCATAAGCCTTTTTCCTTGATTCAGGTAAATCTTTTTGCCTCCTAATATTATTTTGAAAAGTCTTGGCAAAATTAAAAAATGTTTCTACGTCAGATTGTTCATAATAGATTTTAAGTTGAAGCATTTTAGCACCCAATTGGTAAAAAGTATCTAAGAATTTCATCATTTGAAGAAGCTTCAATGCATCAGAAAATCTATCTTGATATATGTAAAGATGAGCTTTATTGTAAGTATATACATCCTCCCTATATGAAACAGGGACGAACTTAATATACTCTTCCATAAATTCTTCTGTCCACTCTAACTGGTTATTTCTTAAACCAAGTGTAACTAGATTCTTATAATTATGGACTGGAAAAATCTCCCCATCGAAGAGTAATTTGTGTTCTAGCATATCCTTATATACTTCAAACATTTCCTCAATATATTTTCCATTTCCACTGATATATTTTTGGTTCGCAATAGAAATGAGTAACACATATAAATTACCAAAGTCCTCATTTTCAAAGTTCTCCCCACATGACCTAACTATTTCCTTCATCCTGTAGAAGTCAACATCCAAATCTTTCTCCCGAAACTTTAACAGTTTACATCCTAAATAGTATGCCTGAATGACTGGAGGAAAGTCTTCAAAGAAATCACCCACAAACCTAAACGAAAACTCTGCTGTAGGATTTTGGACTATTTGTTCATTAAAAATCAGTTCACTGTTTAGTGAAGAAGCATACAATTTCAGCTTGTTTAAAAAGAAAAACCAATCCAAGTATTTATGATTGGCTGAAAGGTCAGCTATTTGTTTTCGACTTCGATGTTCAACATGAAAAGTCAAAGCATGGATTTCAAGATCAAATTGATGAGCAAACATCCTACTTCCAGTAAGCTCTTTTTGCTTTGCAAGGCTTCTTCCTCTCTGAATATATTTTTCTAAAATTTTAGGTTCGCCTAGGGTGGATAAATAATCTATCAAGTCCAATTGAACTGCCAATGAATCATTTTTCCAAGATTGATATGCGAGAAAATGGGTTAATTTATTCAGCAAATATTTCCGCAAAGTCCTCATCTGAGAATCATTGTAATCATCCTCAGTTTTATCAGGATAAAGCTCCGTAAAAACAAACTCCCTATTTACCTTATCCTCCTCAAAATCAGGATAAAAGCGCTCTAGAATCAGAAAAAAATCGAGGGTTTCCTTATGCGTATTAAAAAAGGGACTCATCAGGTACTTCTTAAAAGCCTGAAGATCCTGTGGACTTAATTTTGACAACAAACGGACCAGTTGGGTCTGATGCATAATGGAATAAAGGTCTCACAGATGTTGCCTCTACACAACGTATGGCAATATCTAGGGAATTAGCGTGGAAATTTATGCGATTCTCGAATCATTTGCCAACAAGAAGGCATCTATTTTACCCCAATGCGCTTCTTGTCAAACTCAAAACAATCATAGGCTTTCATGCAGGAGGCTAGACAACATACACACTATCTATCATTCCTGAATCATTATAATGTGAAGAATTAAATCTATTTAATCAACAAAAAAAGAAGCAGCCTCCTAAAAAGCCGCTTCTCTTCTTCGTACTCAACTAACTTATTTTACATATCATCCTCTTTTTTGGCATCGCTCTTTTTGTCATCAAGCGACTTATCCAAAGCAGGACGAAGGAGTTCGTCATACAGAAATTTCAATCCCTTCTTCAAGACCTTTTTCCCTTTTGAGGAATCTGCTGCTGTTGAATCTTTAGGTGCTAGCAATTTGTCCACAGCTTTGTCTAGGATGTCGTCATTTTGGCCAGCAGGCGTATCACCTGCAAAAGAATCATCCTCCCATGAATCATCTCCCCCTTCTTCGTAGGTATCCTCGGATCCTTCTTCTTCCCAAGAATCATCCTCGTAGGAATCGCCTCCGCCCTCTTCTGTTCCGACTTCTACTTCTTCAATTTCAAAGTCTTTTCCCGTTTTGACATCACCTGTCCCTTGAGAAGGAGAGGTATTTGTCCCCGGCCAATCAATTGTAGTTTGGCCTGAGTTTATTTGTCTGTTCTGAGCAGGAGTCAGAAAACGATGATTGACAACTTCTACATCTGCCACAATTTTTTGACGCTTTTGCTCATAACCGACCGGATTGGTGGCTTTCATACCTGCAATGTTGTTGAGTCTGGCAATCGCTCCCTTATAGTTAGAGGTGATCTGCTGTCGTTGATAGGAGGATAAAGTAATGCCGTACTTGCTCTCAAATTCCTGCGTCAATTGAGCGGAAAGTTCGTCTGCACTTTGAGCCTGAGTAGCGGTCAGAGTTAGCAGTAAGATCAGAAAGGTAAGTATGATTGATCGCATGATTAAATGATTAGGAGTCTTTGTAGTTGCTTTCAATTCTTAGTCAATCTTCCTCCCTAGATCGTAACATGAGTCATTACATTTTCTTCCTTACGCTAAAAAAAGTTTCTCCTTTTCCTGATTTCGCTCATGTTTTTCCATGCGAATTGATGTTTCACACAGGTCAAACAATTCCTTCCTTACATGAAATATTATTCATATGCCTCAAACGACTGCTATCCAAACAGATACAGCCTGCCACCACTGTGGAGAAAGCTGCCCTGACCATTCGATTAGGAAGGGAGATTATTTTTTTTGCTGTGATGGCTGTAAAATGGTCTATGAGATATTGGAGGACAATAACCTCTGCACCTACTATGACATAGAAGCCCATCCAGGGGTCACCATCAAAAAGGCCAACAAACAAGACCGCTTTGCCTACCTGGATGATCCTACCATTCAACATTCTCTTATCAATTTCAGGAGAGGAGAAGAAATCAGAGTGCAGTTTTACCTGCCGCAGATTCATTGTGCGTCCTGTATTTGGCTGTTAGAAAACCTGTACCGACTCCATCCTGGTGTGTTGAAGAGCGAAGTAAATTTTCTGCGAAAAGAGATTAACATCGTCCTTGAAGAGGAACAAATTTCGTTGAGGGAGGCAGTTGAATTGCTGAGTTCTATTGGGTATGAACCTCTCATTCAACTTGAATCTGCCGATGCCAAAGAGAAGAAGCGAATCGATACGCCCTTTTTCCTGAAACTTGGGGTGGCAGGATTCTGCTTTGGTAATATCATGCTGTTTAGCTTTCCCGAATATTTAGGGTTAATTCCAGAAGTTGAAGCTGGCTTTTCAAGCCTCTTTTCTTGGCTTAACCTTATCTTGGCCATTCCGGTCGTTTTCTATTCCTCTACCCTATTCTTTATTCCAGCCTGGAAAGGCATTCAGCAAAGGGTGTTGAACCTGGATGTCCCCATTTCTCTTGGAATTCTGACAATCTTCATCAGGTCCATTTTTGATATTCTTACCCAAGCGGGTCCGGGTTATCTTGACTCGCTGGCTGGCCTTGTATTTTTCCTATTGATAGGTAAGTGGTTCCAGAGAAAATCATTTGACAGCATCCGATTCGACAGAGATTATACTTCTTACTTCCCCTTGTCTACTAGTAAATTAACAAAAGATGGGGAAAAGAGTGTTTCAGTCACCCAGTTAGCGGTTGGAGACAAGTTGATCATTCGCAACCAGGAGTTGATTCCAGCAGATGCTATTCTCCTATCCGAGAAAGCCGATATTGATTATAGCTTTGTAACGGGAGAATCTAAGCCTGTTGACATTCGGAAAGGAGAATTGGTATATGCAGGGGGAAGACAGTGTGGACCAGCCATTGAACTCATAGTAGAAAAGGAAGTCTCCCAATCCTATTTGATCCAGCTTTGGAACCAAGGCAAGGAGGAAGAGCCCCTTTCGACCAACCCATCATTTGTGGACAGACTCAGCCACTACTTTACCCCAGCCATTATTCTGATTGCCTTAGGTGCTGGCCTATTTTGGGGATTGATAGAGGGCTGGGAAACAGCTCTGATGGTATTTACTTCTGTTTTGATAGTGGCTTGTCCTTGTGGCTTGGCTTTAACTTCACCCATTATCTTGGGTAATACCATGAGATGGATGGGCAAATTGGGACTTTACCTACAAAGCCCATTTGTATTGGAAAAGATGAGCCATGTGGATTCCATTGTATTTGACAAAACCGGTACATTGACCTACAAGGCGCAAACCAAAGCTGGACAGGTAGAGGGTGATTTTTCCTCTTATGAAGCCAGTCTTATCAAAACTCTTGCCTCTCAATCGGGACATCCGGTGAGCAAATCAATTAGCCTACAGTTGAAAGGAAATCTACTAGATGACATTTCAGACTTTCAAGAACATGCAGGAAAGGGAATTGAAGCCTACATAGAAGGACAGTTCGTGAGAATTGGCTCAACGAAATTTGCGCCTTCAGCCGAACAAAGAACTCAACTGAAAAGCGGTACTCATTTTTGGGTTAATGGACAGTATAAGGGGAGCTATACCAGATCAGCCAGCTGGAGAAAGGGAATTTTTGCCTTGCTAAAAAAGCTAAAAGACCGATATAAACTCTCGATGATATCGGGTGATGCCTTGGGTCAAGCAGAAGAGTTAAGGCCCTATTTTTCCTCCTCTTCAGATTTTCTTTTGGAACAATCGCCTATGGATAAAAAGGAATATATCAAAGGACTGAAAAGCAAGGGCGACAACGTATTGATGATCGGTGATGGCTTAAATGATGCAGGGGCACTGGCTGTCGCGGATGTAGGAATTGCCCTATCTGAATCAGCTGAGACCTTTTCCCCTGCATGTAAAGGAATTTTAGAGGGTAAAAACATCAACATGCTCGACACCTTCCTTGATTGGTCCAGAGAGTCCATGAGTTTAATCAGATGGGGTTTTGGCTTGTCACTTGCCTACAACTTGGTCGGTTTGGCATTTGCTATCACTGGAAACCTCTCTCCCCTTGTAGCTGCTATTCTGATGCCTGTAAGCTCAGTCTCGGTGGTGACTTTTGGTATGTTGGCGACTGAGATCAAGGCTCAAAAACTCAGGAGTTCATTTGATCAAAGTCAGACTAGCTCCTTGCAGGCCTCATGATGATCGGGGTATATCATATCTACATTTGATCATATCAAGAAATAGCTAACCAAGAAGAAGGAAAACTTCTAGGCCACTCAGGTGTGAATGGCAGATGGAACTCCTTTGCCTTTTGGTAAGCTGCAAATAATCAATCTAATGAGCGCCATATTCATTCTCATAGGATTTAGTCTCCTGGTTGCCTTGGGCTTTTTACTGGCTTTCATGTGGTCGGTCAAATCCGGGCAATACGAGGACGACTATACACCTTCTGTCAGAATGTTGTTTGATGAACTTCACGATTATGACCAAGAATCCAACACTAATTAAACCGGAAGGCCGTCCAGTTGCATCGCTGGATAGTTTCGCCTACGACAACCAGATCGTCAGGATGTTTATCCTCGCGACGGTATTCTGGGGAGCAGCGGGCTTGCTAGTAGGGCTTATAGTGGCTCTACAGTTCGTTATGCCAGAGTTTTTCCTCTGGGATGCGGTGCCCTTCCTCTCTTTTGGGAGATTAAGATCCCTACACACCAACGCAGCCATCTTTGCCTTTGTAGGTAATGGTATTTTTATGGGGGTGTATTACTCCCTTCAAAGGCTGGTTAAGGCTCGAATGTACAGTGATCTGCTTAGCCGAATCCACTTCTGGGGGTGGCAAGCGATTATTCTTTCTGCCCTTATTACCCTTCCATTAGGAATCAGTTCAGCCAAAGAATACGCCGAACTAGAGTGGCCCATAGACATCGCAATTGCGCTTGTATGGGTTCTTTTCGGAGTCAACATGATCATGACTCTTGTCAAAAGAAGAGAGAGACACATCTATGTCGCCATCTGGTTCTACTTGGCTACCTGGGCTACCGTTGCAGTCCTTCACATTGTCAACAACATCGAAGTTCCTGTTTCCTTATGGAAAAGTTATCCAGTATTTGCAGGGGTACAGGATGCCCTTGTTCAGTGGTGGTATGGACACAATGCAGTAGCATTCTTCCTCACTACGCCTTACTTGGGCCTGATGTATTACTTCATCCCTAAGGCTTCGAATCGTCCGGTGTATTCGTACCGCCTTTCGATCATTCACTTCTGGGCGTTGATTTTCATCTACATCTGGGCAGGACCTCACCACTTACTGTATACAGCTTTACCTGACTGGGCACAGTCTTTAGGCACAGTATTCTCTATCATGTTGATAGCCCCTTCATGGGGAGGGATGTTAAATGGTCTCTTGACATTAAGAGGAGCATGGGACAGAGTTCAGAATGATCCCGTCTTGAAATTCATGGTAGTGGCTGTTACGGCTTATGGTATGGCTACCCTGGAAGGCCCCCTGCTTTCTATCAAAGCTGTCAATGCGATTTCTCACTATACGGACTGGACCATTGGACACGTTCACGTAGGTACACTTGGCTGGAATGGCTTCCTGACCTTTGGTGCCCTGTATTGGTTGGTTCCTAAAATGTGGAGAACCAAACTTTGGTCAACAAAACTAGCCAATGCCCACTTCTGGATAGGAACTTTGGGAATCATCTTCTACTGTCTCCCTCTGTATTGGGCTGGATGGACACAAGGAATCATGTGGAAGCAGTTTGACGAAGATGGCTTCCTACTCTACCCTAACTTCTTAGAGACAGTTACGCAGATCATTCCGATGTATTGGATCAGAGCCATTGGTGGTACCCTATACATAGTGGGTATGTTTATGATGATCTGGAACCTGATCAAAACAGCTGGACAAGGAAGCTTCCAAGCAAATGAACCTGCACAAGCAGCTCCTTTACGCCCTCAGTACAAAAAGCACGAAGGGGAATACTGGCACAGATGGATAGAAAGACGTCCCAATCAGATGTTGATATTGGCTACTGGTGTCATTCTAATAGGAGGCGTCGTAGAAATGGTTCCAACCTTCATGGTAAAATCCAATATCCCAACGATTGCGACTGTAACACCCTATACACCCTTGGAACTTGAAGGACGAGACCTTTACCTCAGAGAAGGATGTTATACATGTCATAGCCAGATGATCCGTCCATTCCGTGATGAGGTAGAACGCTATGATCCCGATGACCAGCTTTACTCTATGGCGGGTGAGTTTGTCTACGACTACCCCTTCCAATGGGGCTCCAAGCGTACGGGTCCAGACCTCGCCAGAGAAGGAGGAAAGCGAAGCCATACATGGCACTTCACCCACATGTATGATCCTAGAGCGATCGAAGAAAAGTCTATCATGCCTTCTTATGAGTGGCTAATCACAGACAAGCTAAATACTTCATTGACAGAACAAAAGATCAAGACCATGCAGGTTCTCGGAGTACCCTATGAAGAAGGGTATGAAAACCAAGCCATGGCAGATCTAAGAGAACAAGCTGAAGAAATCACAGCTGACATTAACAAGGATCTTGAAGCTCAAGGTCAATCTATCAGAGCAAAATCTGACAGAGAGATCATCGCCTTGATTGCCTACCTACAAAGACTGGGTACAGATATCAAGAAGGATCCTAACTATGTGAAACAGGAAGAAAAGTAATCCAACAACAGAAAAATTATGAAAGAAGTACTGAGATCAATTGACGATGTAAGTCTCTGGCCCGTAGTCGCTATCCTCATATTCTTCACCTTTTTCACAGTGCTGTTGATTTATGTGATCAGAATGAAAAAGGAAGAAGTGAACACCTTGGCCTCCCTTCCCATCAACGATGATGGATGCGAGACCAAAACAAAACTGAATCAATACCTACAAAATAAATCGCTATGAGAAGTCAATTTGCAAAAAGAAGTCTGCTATTGGTTCTGATAGGGACCCTGACAAGCGGATTGGCATTTGGACTGTCAACCGAAGCAGCACCCAATCTGGAAGTAGAATTGATGAAGACCCTGATCTTTACTTTGATCGCCCTTTCGTCTGTTGCCTTGGTTCTGGCAGGGACCATCCTTACCCTGGTAAGAGCTAAGATGTTTGAAAACATCGCAGCTAGGGAAGGGGTAACTGCAGAAGAGGTGAGAGAAAGATACTGGTCAAAGTTGAAAGTCTTCAAGTGGAGCTACTGGAACAAGACCCTCAATGATGCCATTCCACTAGAAGAAGAAGAAAGCATCGACATGGGACACGAATACGATGGGATTCGTGAGTTGGACAACAACCTCCCGCCATGGTGGAAGTACGGATTCTATGTTTCTATTGCCTTCGCCTTTGTGTATCTCCTTCACTTTCACGTTGCCGAACAGGCTAATCTAAACTGGTTTTTCGGTGAAAGCATGGACAGCAAGGAGGAATTTGCTATGGCGATGGAAGAAGCTGAGATTATCCATGAAGCCTACCTTGAAAAGGTTGCCAATATGGTCAACGAATCCAATGTGGTTATGCTGACTGAAGCCTCTTCGATCTCTAGCGGAAAGCAAGTTTACCAGAAAAACAACTGTCAGTCCTGCCATGGTCAGGTTGGAGAAGGAGGGATTGGTCCCAACTTGACAGACATCTACTGGAAACATGGAGGGGATATCAAAGATGTATTCAAGGCCATCAAATACGGCATCCCTGCCACGGCTATGAAAGCCTGGCAAAAAGAGATCAAGCCAAAGGAGATGCAGGAATTGACAAGCTTTGTGATGAGCCTTCAAGGGACAGCTCCAGCCAACGGAAAGGCACCCGAGGGAAAACAATTCGTGCAATCTCCAGCTGATTCCGTGATCTCAGAATCTACCGTAGTAGATACTACAAGTTTGGCCATTAACTAACTATGACTATAAGAAAGGCATGGGGAAACCCGGCCTTTCTTTTTCTCCTTATCCAATAGTAACATGATCCAGGAAAAATCTATAGAAAAATCCGTAGAAGACCTGATTTACGAGGATGCTGAGTCCTATCGTGATGTCATTGCCACCGTAGACCAGGAAGGAAATCGAAACTGGATTTTCCCTAGGATGCCAAAGGGAATCTGGTACCAGAGAAGAAAGATCGTAAGCTACTTCCTATTGTTCTTATTCTTTACCGTACCCTTCGTCAAAATCAATGGCAATCCCTTCCTCATGATGAATTTCATCGAGCGAAAATTTGTCATTTTAGGGATGCCCTTTTGGCCGCAGGACTTCCACTTGTTTGTCCTGGCTATGATCAGCTTTTTCGTCTTTATCATTCTGTTTACTGTCGCCTTCGGAAGATTATGGTGTGGCTGGGCATGCCCTCAGACTCTATTCATGGAAATGGTATTCCGTCGAATAGAATTTTGGATCGAAGGAGATGCAAAAGCACAAAAAAGACTCAATGAACGTGAATGGGACACTCAAAAAATCTGGAAAAGAAGCCTAAAATATAGCCTCTTTTACCTCATCTCATTTATGATTTCCAACACGGTACTCGCCTATATTTTTGGCATAGAGACCGTTTGGGAAATGATGACAGCTCCTCCTGCGAGCAACTGGAGTAGGTTTACCTTTATGATCGGCTTCTCATTGGTATTCTACTTCGTCTTTGCATGGATGAGAGAACAAGCCTGTATCATCATTTGCCCATATGGTAGGCTACAAGGTGTCCTTTTGAACAAAGACTCTATCTCTGTCATGTATGATTGGATTCGTGGAGAACCTAGAGGACGACGCAAAAAAAATGATGTTGAGCAAGAAAAAGGAGATTGTATAGACTGCAAACTCTGCGTGCAGGTTTGCCCAACAGGTATCGACATTAGAAATGGTACACAGCTAGAATGTGTCAACTGTACCGCTTGTATGGATGCATGTGATACCGTCATGAATAAAATTGGAAAGCCAAAGGGCCTCATTAGATACGACTCCCATGAAGGGATCAAAACCCAAACAGCTTTCAAATTCACCCCTCGTGTCATTGCTTATATGGTTGTCCTTACCGCTGTGTTATGTGTATTTGGTTTTTCTCTGGCTAGTAGAAATGCGGTAGAAGCTACTATCCTGAGAAGCCCAGGAGTACTCTATCAAGAAACGGAAGATGGCTTCATCCAAAATGTCTACAACATTCAAATCGTAAACAAAACAAAGGATGAGTATCCGGTAGAAGTAGAATTGGTAAGCCATGATGGAGAGATTCAGCTAGTGGGTGATCAACTGAGCCTACCGGCTGAAGGAATTGCCAAAGGCGTTCTTCTCGTGAGGATTCCTAAAGAGGAAATTCTTCAGCAAAAGACAAAAATCGAATTGGAAGTAAGGGCAAAGGGAGAGCTTCTCGACAAGAGTAGTTCAAATTTCCTTGGACCTATGGTCATCCATTATAAAGACTAGTTCAAAGTAGGGATGAAAAGGGGTGATATTTGTTTTCCCTTCGCGTTTTTAGGCCCTTTTCTCCCTGCTATTTATTAACGATTAAACATTCGCATCATGAATTGGGGATATAAAATAACCATACTTTATCTGAGCTTCGTAGCCCTTATTGTTTTTTTGGTAGTAGGATCTACCCAATACAAAGTTCAGCTGGTCTCTCCGGATTATTATCAGGAAGAGATCACCTATGACCTCAAGGCAGAAAAAATGGCCAATGCCAAGCTGATCCAGGATTCTGTTTCCATCGACTATGATGTCAAAGAACAACAGATTCATATTCAGCTTCCTTCCAAAAGAGTCCTAAAGGGAAATATCCAGTTTTATCGTCCTTCAAACTCTCAATTGGACAAGAAATTTCCCATCCATCCCGGTGAGTGGGACAAAGTCATAGAGGTGAGGCAATTTTCTAGAGGGCTATGGAAAGTCCAATTAGAATGGGAAGGCAAGGAAAAGTCCTATTTCTTGGAAAGGACCATTATCCTCTAATTTTATTTCATTTCGCTTAGAAAAGGATTCTCAATGTGGATGTTATCTGCTGTATTGATGGGGTTTGCAAGTAGCCTGCACTGTATAGGAATGTGCGGTCCCCTCATGCTTGCCCTCCCCCAACCTTCTAATCCATGGATGTGGTTTGGAGGTAGAGGACTGTATCAACTCGGGAGAATCCTTTCCTATTGTATACTTGGAATGATCTTCGGGATCCTAAAGGAGTCTATTTCCCTGACAGGCTTTCAACAAACGCTGTCGATCATAGCTGGGATTAGTTTGTTGATCATTCTGCTTTTTCCCAAATGGGAGAACCTCCTTACTCGAAACCCCTTTTTCCAACAGGTATTCCTTCAATTGAAAAAGAGGATTTCCGCTATCCTTCAGCATTATCATCTCCCTGCCCTTTTTAACCTAGGAATTGTTAATGGATTCCTGCCTTGCGGAATGGTTTACATGGCCCTAGCTGCTTCCCTAGCAACTCCTTCCATGCTAGAAAGTGTGGGTTTCATGTTTTTCTTTGGGATAGCTACCCTACCAGCGACAGTAGCCTTGATGTTGGCGGGCAAAAAGCTCAATTGGATGCGTGGAAGAACCCCTCAGTACATCCTTCAAATCCTAAGTACGCTCATCATTATCCTCCTCATTATCAGGGGTCTTGATCTCAACATCCCTTATTTAAGCCCAGGTATTGATCCGGTTACCGAAACTACAAATTGTGTGAATTGACCATTTTTGATCAAAACTTGACCAGCTGCAACCCGCATTTTACATCTTCCGTATGTTTAGGTGAATAAGCACCATTCCCTCCCAATCATTGCACTTACCTATTTCTCATGTTAGGTTTTTAAACGCGCAAGATTATTTCACTTAAACCCATTTAACACAGTTTTCTATACCTGATTACCAGGCATATCTGTTTGTTATCTCCTTTTCAGGAGCTAATGGGAAGGTGTGCGCCTACGCAACAACATTACTTTATGAATCACTTGCAAGAAGCTATACAGCAAGCAGCTCCCTCGACTCCCTTGGTCAACCTGTTTGCCTATATAAGAGACCTCTTTCATACCGCTCAACCTGAGCTATCATTTGATGATACAGCTCTGAGCAAGCAAAAGGTCAAGCATTGGGTTCCCCTCAAGGAAATTCTATTCCTAAGGGATCAGGCGGTAAGTTCGTTGAACTGGCAAGCCCAACATTCCGACAAACCTTTACTCAAACTCAAAAGAAAGCATGTTCAGGATGTTCCTGCTTTACCGGACGCCTTGGAGGACTGGATTGAGACTGATGGAAAAGGGGGATTAAAACGAGTCCACAAAAAGAATGTAACCTTTAGTCAATCCTCGAATCGAGTGGATGCCTACCAAACATTCTACCAAGAGGTCCATGGCAAAAAGCTAGATGAGGTTCAGCACGTAACCATTCCTGACGAACTGGATCAGTGGATTACCCTGGATGCTGTCGCTGATAAGGTAGTGGTGAACAAGGTGGAAGTAGCTGAAGAAGTCTTTGAAGCGGACGAGCTCCGGGTAGAGCTTTGGAAAGCCTATGAGAGGAACCTAAAAAACAAGGACAACTCACGAGATTTTCAGATTCGTGCAAATAAAATATATGACAACCTCCACGACTGGTACTACCGCCTAAAGGCTGAACCCGAATTACAATTGTTCCTTTCATTTGGTCTATTTCAGGGAGGAACTGGGAAGAACTCTTATAAAAACTACTTATTCCATGTTCCGCTAAAGGTGGACCTGAACCGCCAGGAACTCACCTTAACGGCCGATACTGTTGCAAGAACGATTTCCTGTGAACAGCACTTTACCGAGCTGATTCCGATTTGGTTTAGCGATGAATCTGAGCATATGCATGAGCAGCGCCAGCGAGAGGTCATTCGATACATCGATACCTACAACAGCCAGCGTCGTGATTTTACCCTAGATCCAGAAGACTTAAAGCAGCAATATCAATTTGCCGCCCTTGACCTATTGGGTATTTTCCCTCAACTGGAAGATAGATTCTTCGAACATGACCAACTGAACTACGACTTTCCTGAAAAGAAAAAGGACGAGGCCCGCTTTATGTTGAGCTTCTCCCCCATCATTCAGTTGCGTCATCCAGGAAACCACATCAATGTTTCTAAGGATGCTGCCAACATCATTCAGACCATTCAAAGCCTCAACAAAGGAGACAAGCAAAAGGAGGTTCCCTCCTTCTTCAGGAAGATGTTTAGCCTGAATAAAGCAGTTAATCCCTTGAGGATTGTCCATAAAAACAAGGGCATGGAGCTTAACATGAAGCCCATTGTCATGGAGGAAAAGGAGCCAAGATTCTATTTTCCCTTGCCTTACAATGAGGAGCAGTTAGCCATTGCCAAGCGATTACTCAAAGAAGACGCAGCCAGCGTTCAGGGCCCTCCTGGTACAGGGAAGAGCCATACCATTGCCAATCTAGCGGCGCACTATGCTGCTATGGGGAAGTCTGTCCTGATTGTTTCCAAGTATGCCAAGGCCCTTGAGGTCATCAAGGGTAAATTGCCAGCGGATATCCGTGATTTGGCCATTTCGTTTGCCGATAATGAACAACATAGAGAGGCCCTTAAGCATTCAATTGATGCGGTAAAGGCCAAGCTAAATGACCGAATCGACCTAGATTATATTGACCTCAAAGAAGAGGCAATGGATAGGCTGGAGGCTGAATTTGACATGGTTCTACTGGAAGTGCAGGAGGCTATTGCCAAAAACCAGTCTAGGCTGATGCTATATGATATTCAAAGCAAAAGCTGGAGAGAGGAAGCCATCAGTTATTGGTTTGCACAGTATCAAAAGGCCATGATGGAGGAAACCCTTATATGGGATGACCTGGATCAGAAAATCGATACCCCAGCCATAGCAAAAGCACTCGTTGCCCTATATGAACAGGGGAAAGACATTGATTTCTCCCTTTGTAAATTGTTCCTCCCAGCACCTGAACACCTGCCACAGGTTGAAGAAGCAGAGGAATGGGGGCGCGTAGTCAATCATTTCCGAAGCCAAATTGATGGAGAGGCCTACAAGGTTCTCCCCGTAACGATGTTTGGTCAACAGACGGTAGACCAATGGAAAGAACTTAAAAATTGGCTTCCTTCCCTCATCAAACATAAGGGGCTATTCGGGCACCCCACTTTTAACCTCAAAAAGCTAAATCTGCTTTTGAAGGAGACAGCTCATAGTAGAGCTATTGTCCGACAGGGAGCCGAAGAATATTTGGCCACTCAGGTAGAACTTGACAACGCCCAACAACAGGCGTTCTCTCACCTGAGAATGACCATCGACAAGCTGTTGGGGAAGTTCAACAAGCATGGTCAATTACCAGGCCTTAAGCGACGTACTCTTTCTTCAGCGGAGAAGGAGATAATGGCCATTTGGCTGAATGGAAAGCAAGTTGAAAGCAAAGTAGACTTGTTACTTCTTCAAAAATGGCTCGAATGGAAGCAAGAAGAGGCCAGAATAACGAAATTGGCCTCCAACTACCTTGCCCTTTTCGGAGAAAAACTGAGTGAATCCTCTATTCTTACTCTTTGGGATGAATGGGAAAAGTCCTTGGACGGATTTGATGCCCTCACAAAGTGGAATGATATTCTGAGAGAGAATGAGCAACAGGCCTTTATGCTATTTGGCCCTGATCAGGATGATAAAATTGCTTTCTATGATGGATTGGAAATATGTCGTGAATACCGACTTTCTGTTGACAGACTGAGAGCTTTGGCTACGCGCATTCCAGCTGATCCACAAGGGCACCCTTTGATTCTGAAGATGCGTGAGCAATTGCTGGAATTAGATGTCAAAGGATACAGGGATTCCTTTGAAACCTACATTGGTCTTACCCAACAGACCACTGAGGCAAAGGAGCTTTACCTAGAATTTGAGGCATTTACCCATATTCTTCCTGAAACAGTCAGGCACATTGCCGAACATGGGATTCAGACGGTGCCTACTGTGGAACAAATGCAGGAACATCTGAATATGGCCCAGCTGAAAAAAGCAGTCAGGAAATTCCTACCTGAGGTGGAAGGGGTACAATCTAAAATCGAACAACTCCGCAGCATCGGAAGGAAAAAATCCATGCTTGCTGGTGAATTGGTTAGCCTGCGGGCTTGGTATCATCGCCAAAAGGATATTTCTGATGAACAGCGTTCTGCCCTTTCTGCTTGGAGAAATGACTTGATCAACCTGGGGAAAGGCTATGGTAAAAACTCAGCTCAGCACCTAAAATCGGCGATCAAGAACCTTCAATTGGCCAAGGAGGTGGTGCCCATCTGGATCATGTCTCTTGATGCTGCCATACGCTTTTTCCCAGATCCCAAGCCAGGTCAATTTGACCTATTGATCATTGATGAGGCTAGCCAAGTAGATATCTCTGCCTTAAACTTGATCTTCCGTGCTTCCAAGTCTTTGGTAGTGGGAGATGAGAATCAGACCTCAGTATTTACCAATTCTGCTTTGTTCCCCATCGAGAGGACCAATCAGATTCTGGATAGATACTTGAGTGAACATCCATTTAAGCAACAGTTCAACATCAACAACCGAACAGCCAGCATTTATTCTTTGGCTGGTGTGATTTATCCCAATATTATCAGCCTGAAGGAACACTTTCGTTGTAGACCTGAAATCATCAGTTTTTCCAACAAGTTTGTCTACGGCAATAACATGATCCCATTGCGTACACCGACCCATCAGTGGTTTGGTGCTGCTGCCGAGGTCAAATACCTAGAGGACGAAGCTAGAAATAAGAAAAAGCCAGCCATCGTTCGTGAAGTCATCCGCTTGATTGAAGAGGTAATTGAAGAATACGAAGCAGGAACCTTGCTAAAGCTTCCTACCATAGGGATTCTTTGCTTGGATTCATCCAATGAACCGCATAGAGAAGCCATCCGAGCAGCTTTATTCAAATCATCCAGTATCAAGTCCTATCAGGATCAGCTTAAGTTATTGATTGGGACTTCAAGAGAGTTCCAGGGGGATGAACGGGATGTGATGATTCTAACAACGACAGCTTCTCACACCCTGACAAAAGCAGGGGTTATGCGTCCTCCACGAGCTGTGAAAGGAGAAGAAATGATGAGAATCTATAACGTAGCGGTTAGCCGTGCTAGAGAAAAAATCATCTTACTTCACACGATTCACCCAGAGGCGGTGGCTATCATGAAACCCGAATGTTATCGTGGAAGATTGATCAACCACCTCATGGAAGTGGCCAAATCCTATCATGAACAAGACAAAGGAGGTCCAAGGAGATTGCCTTCCTCCCCTATGATCGAGACCATCTCAGCATGGCTACAACATACGTATCCTGAGTGGGATGTAAAGACCGATTATCGCATTGGTCCCTACAAAATGGATATTGCCCTATTATCTGAGAAAGGGAAAATCGCCCTTTGGTGTGATGAAGGAGGAAATGAAAATCAATTAGCGGAGCAATTGAAGCAACAGCTAGTCCTCGAAAGAGCAGGATGGAATGGTTTCCGTATCCAATCGCTTAGCTGGTTTACTCGGAAAGAGCAGGTAATTGCTTCTTTGAGAGAAATGATTGATCAGAAAAGTGAAGCTGAAGCCTAGCCTTTTTGAGGCCGACATGAAAGATTTCAAGATGAAACATACCCAGTAGTGGGTAGTTATCCTTAACCTAAAAGAATTTAATTCACTCCATATTGGGGGTTCTCTTACTGAGAGCCCTTTTCTTTTTACTCATCTTCAAGTGATTGTGCTACCCTATTCTATTCCTGACTTGTATCGGGTACAACATGAAATATTGGCTAAACGATCATTTAAAATAGGTAAGGACTAAATACAAATACTATTTATACATAGTGAAAATAATTCTAGCTTCGAATAGTTATTCAAGATTTTTAAGCCCATTCGGCTAGTGTTTTTCTTAAGGTCAAGATTCTGTTGTCAGCGAGTCCCCTCAACGATAATGGAAGATTGATTGGTTGTTGCTGATTTTATGGACGAGGGACTGTTTCGGTTGACGAGGCAGTCCCAATTTTTGTTTGCTCCCTTACTGATCAAATCCAGTCTGCCTTCTGACAATAATTTGGTAGGTCAGCAGAGTCGGATAAGCCTAGGAGGCGTACACCCAAAGTAAATGTCAATCGGCTAACCAACGGAAATCATGGATGTAGAAATTCTTGCCCGAATACAATTTGCCTTCACGGTATCCTTTCACTACATCTACCCACCTTTGAGTATTGGACTGGGTCTGATTATGGTCATCATGGAGGGCAATTACCTCTTGACGAGGAAAAAAGTTTATGAAGAAATGGCGAGGTTCTGGACAAAGATCTTCGCCTTAACTTTTGGTATAGGTGTAGCTACGGGTATCGTCATGGAATTTGAGTTTGGGACGAACTGGGCTACTTATTCGCGTTATGTAGGGGATATCTTCGGATCGGCCCTTGCAGCAGAAGGTGTATTCGCCTTCGCCTTGGAAAGTGGATTTCTGGGGATTCTTCTCTTTGGCTGGAATCGGGTAAAACCTTGGGTACACTTTGTTTCAACCGTAGGTGTTTGGCTGGGTTCTATGTTCTCAGCTGTCTGGATCGTAATTGCCAATAGCTGGCAACAGACACCAACCGGTTTCCACATTGTAGGCGAGGGTATGGAAGCCAGAGCAGAAGTAACTGACTTTTGGGAAATGGTCTTCAACCCTTCTAGTATGGACAGGTTAACCCATGTTTGGATAGGAGCCTTTCTGGCAGGGGCCTTTCTTGTCCTAAGTGTACATGCCTATTACCTCCTGAAGGGAAAACACGTAGAGCTCTCCAAAAAGGCCTTTAAAATTGCGCTTGGAGTTGCTATTCTGGCATCTGTGAGTCAGTTGTTTAGTGGCCACTCTAGTGCAGAAGGGGTCGCAGAAAACCAGCCAGCAAAACTGGCTGCTATGGAAGGCCATTTTGAGAAGGAGGCTCCAGCTGATGCTTACATTTTTGGATGGGTGGACAAGGAAAACCAAAAGGTAACTGGAATTGGAATTCCTGGAGGGCTTTCTTTTATGCTTCATCAGGATCTTGGGGAACCCGTCGTCGGTCTCACAGCTTTTCCTGAAGACGAAAGGCCACAGGCTATCAATGCCATCTTCCAATTCTACCACTTGATGGTCACCATCGGAATGATATTGATCGGAATCAGCCTGCTTGCAGGAATGTATTGGATTCGTGGAAGTCTATTTCAGCAAAGATGGCTGTTAAGAATTTTCGTTCCCCTGGTCATTCTTCCACAGGTAGCCAATCAGGTAGGCTGGTTTGCCGCAGAAATGGGAAGACAACCCTGGGTCGTATATGGCCTACTTAGGACATCAGATGCCTTATCCAAAGCGGTTACAGCAGAACAAGTCCTTTTCTCCCTTATCCTATTTACGCTGATATATACCTTGTTACTCGGCCTATTCCTCTATTTGCTGACCAAGAAAATTCATCATGGTCCCGAGCTACATGAGGCTGAAGCCATCGCTTGATCATCACCTACATGACATCAACATAATGGAAGCATATACAGAAACATTCTTTGGACTTGATTATCCGACCTGGTGGTTCCTTGTGATGGGAGCCTTGTTTTCGGGCTATGCCATTCTTGATGGTTTCGACCTGGGAGCTGGTGCATGGCACCTTTTCCTTAAGAAAGAAGAGAGCCGAAGAGTTGCCTTGAATGCCATTGGACCGGTATGGGATGGCAATGAAGTCTGGCTGGTTATTGGCGGGGGAGCCCTTTTTGCAGGCTTTCCAGAAGTCTATGCCACCCTCTTCTCGGGTATGTATATTCCTTTTATGCTCTTTTTGACCTTTCTCATTTTCAGGGCCATATCCATTGAGTTTCGTTCTAAGGAGGAAATGAAATGGTGGAAGAACACCTGGGATATTTCTTATTCGGTATCAAGTATCATGCTCGCTTTCTTACTGGGGGTGGTATTAGGGAATGTCCTTCAAGGCATCGCCATTGGGCCAGATAAAGAATTTCAAGGGCATTGGCTGGAATTCATCAACCCTTATGCCCTCCTGGTGGGTTTGACCACCCTGACACTGTTTATGATGCATGGGGCCTTTTACCTTGCGATGAAAACAGAAGGACGACTTTTTGCCAAGATGACCATTCTTCTAAAGAATGCGACAATTGCCTTTATGATAGCCTTTGGCTTACTTACGGTGGCTACCCTAATCTTTTTCCCACATATGTCTGATAAATTTCAGGAGGTACCCATCCTCTTTTTGGTTCCTACCCTCCTGATCTTAGTGGTTGCCGCCATTCCTAGAGAAATCAGTAAGAGAAGATATAGCCGCGGATTCTTATTATCTGCCATTACCGTTTCCCTCATGCTGATCGTGGTAGCCATAGAGCTTTATCCTGTGGTTCTTCCAAGCAACATGAATCCTGCTTACAGCTTAGATGTATACAAGGCTGCTTCATCCGAAGGTTCACTTAAAAATATGCTGACCATAGCAGCTATTGGAACACCGCTGGTACTTACCTATACAGCTGTGGTCTTCTGGACCTTTAGAGGAAAAGTGATGATGGATGAAAACAGTTACTAATTATTTCAGAAGGGCTATGGAAAGGAAGGTTCGACTATTTCATAGCCCTTGTTAACAATTCACGAAATGCTGACCATTCACATCTAATAATATTCCGTTCACAATAGAGGCATTGAGCAATTTGCGAATGATCCCCACCTTGTAGGTATCAAACGAAACCATTTGATCGAAAACTGAAATAAAGATATAAGGTCTAAGGCGCTCTTAGAAGCGATTTTTGTTGATTCCCCCTCTTATTCCTTTGTCATCAACTTCATCATAGGTATTAGTTTATAGTTATAATTTCCATCATTAGAACCATTTTCAGACACCATTTATGCCCATTGGGATTGTTGAATTCTTTAATAGAAGTCGAGGTTTCGGAAGAATCCGAACAGACCATATCCCAGGAGGAGTCTTTGTGCATTATTCGGATGTAGAAGGAGATGCCAAAATTCTGTTGGAAAATGAACTGGTGGAATTCGACGTAAAGCCCACCCAAAAAGGTCCCAAAGCTAAGGGAGTCCACAGGTTTGGCGAAAGGCTAAGTGGTACCATTACCCATTACGAAAACGGCTTTGGCTTTATATCCTCCAAAACCAAAAGAGGATCCTACTTCCTACATCATCATGATGTCATGGGAAAAGGCTTCAAGCGCATCGCCCCCAATTTCCAGGTTGAATTCAGTCCTTTTGAGAGTGATAGTGGCCTTCAGGCCAAGGAGGTAGTGATCACCGACACACGACCAGCATTAGAACGATTCGCCAGACTCTCACAATGGAGGCTTAGGCTTGAGGAGTTGGTTCTGCTCGCTAAGAGAGAGAACTGGAACCTACATCCAGAGGATGAAAAGGGGCACCCCATCTTAGAAAACTACCTTTACCATACCTTTGCTCGTTTAGAGGAGGAACATAAAATATTGTATAGCCAAGATCAGCAAGGAAGAAAACTATCCTGTTTTCATACTGGCTTGGTAACGGAAAAGGAAGAGGAGATTTTCGCTTTTTTTGAAATGAACAAAAAGGGACGAAGGATCAGAGGGTATATCAAACATCCGGCTTGGGAGTTGATTGGTTTCGCAGAAGAATCTCATCGTCTCATGAGTTCTTTCCCTTACAAACCCAAGCTTCCCCTATTTACAGAAGATCCTGCGGAACTGATTTACGACTTACGAAAAAGGTTGGTCATTGATTTTGACCATATCATCGATGATCATCAGGAGCGTTTTCCCAAGGAGTTAAGCGAAGTGGGAAGAGAGGAATTGGGCATTATGCTGAGAAGAGCTACCGAAAGGGCGAGCTTTCAGGTTCAGCGCAATTTCAGAATGGCTGTTCCGCAGTATTATAACGGAAACATCCAGCTGCTTTTACCGCTTTGTCTGCTTCACCCTCAGAAGATCGACCTAGCCCTCGTCATAGGAAGAGATCAAGAGATTTATCGAGCCAATACTATTATTCCACTAGATTGGGCCTACCAAAATGCACGTCTCATCGCCCCTCTAACAGAAAATTGGCTAAAAATACCTTTCGATTAAGAGACAGTTAAGCTTTATACTTCTTGTTCACAGTTGCCTTTCAAGAACCTGAGATTGCATTTTTTTCTCCCTTTAGCCCCCCTAAAGCTCAAAAAAAAATTCTGCCCCAGAACCTTAACATCCTGCCTGTAAACTAAAAATGATAAACCTAAACAAGTCTCTAAACATAAAGAAACATGAGTCACTCTTCGAGAGAATGACTCATGTCAAGATATACTTTAAGATCAGGACTAAGCTTCCTGCTTAACCTGTGCTTCTTTTACTTTAGCTTCAAGGCTGCGGATTACTTCAAGATTGCTCTGCTCGATGCTCTTCTTCACACCGAAAGTTTTGGGAGCTACCTTAAGGGCAAAACGACGCTTTTCGGCACGTGAACGTAATCTCAGCTTTTTAGTTGAAAATTTCTTGCTCATGACTCGGTTTTTCTTAGAATCGGATTGCAAAGGTAGAGAAATTTTCTCTTTATGAAAAGGGAGAAACTGATTTTAGAACAAATCTTTTTGTTTCACCAAATCCAGCTTTAGTTGTAAGAAAATATTCCTTGGCATAGCAGGGTAGAAATACCTCGGCGCCCTGCCTCCAAAACTCCCAGCATTGACCAATATCATGGAAGCATACTGCTGATCAAAGATATTTTGGACACCTCCAGAGAGGGCTAGCATGGAAGCTTTATACATGAACGTATAGGTCAATTTGGCATTCCAGACCTGATAAGCATCCGAGCTTAAGATGTTGTCATCGCGTAATGGCATCCCATCGGTCAGCTGCCCGTTGATGTCAAAGGTAATCGACTGTTTTCTCTCTTTGGTTAAAGCGGATAATGAAAGCCCCATCGTCCCATGGTGTTTGGGGATACCAGGCAATGCATTTCCGTCAAATCTTACGTCTGCCTCTTCATCAAAAAAGTCCACAAATCGGTGATCCATAAAGGTGTACTGCCCCCATAATCTACCTACTAACTGCTTGGAAAGGGCAAACGACATGTCCACACTATTCTCGATGCCATAATGCCTTGTTTGGCCAGCATTCAAGCCGACAAATTGGTCATTCCCTACCCTTCTTGGCACGATGAGGTTGATCGCATCCAATCTATATACAGTTACACTTGCATCGATAAAGGACTTCGCTTGACGAACGCCTAGGGAAAAATAAGAAGGGTTAATGTCTTCATCTAAATAAAAGCGGCCCTTCCAGCCTAATTCATAATTCCAACCTGACTCTGGAAGGAGATCTGGATTGATCTGGCCATCGGGCGTTAAGGTCTCACTGACAAGAGGGGTAGAAAATCCATGACTAATCTGCGCACTCAACTCCTGGTTATTACTTAATGTGTAAGAAGCAGCGATTCGTGGAGAGAGAACAGGCTCAAAACCATACTCTCCAGATAAGTCTTCCCCATTTGCCTTAAAAAAGTCCTCATATGTGTACCAGGTCTTGTTAAAATTGGTCCCAAGTACCAAGCTCAGTTTGTCAGATATGGCATAGTTCGCACTCGCAAAGGCATTGATATATTTACGCTCTTCTCGGTTATCGCTCAGTTGACTTCCTATCTCCCCTAGCCCATCTATGTTTTCGTATGTTCCCCAAGCATAAAATTCATGAAAGGTCTCTGCTCCCAATGTCAATTCTAAGTCCTTCCCAGCTAGTTTGCTAGCTCCTTCCAATAAGGTTCTGTTCCCAACAGCAAGGTTACTTTCTCTGAGGAAGTTAAATGGCCGCAATTCATCATTGGCCCGATAACTAATGGGAATGGAAGTGGTGAAGGTCCAGTTTCTATGGAGTTGTCTCATGTAGGTCAAGCCAACCAAGCCCTTAAAATAGTCCTCATTCCCAGCAGTTTGGTTCCACGTAAAGGCAGCGGAACTAGGATTATCGGCAAAGGTGGCGCTATCAATCGAGGAAGGAATAAAGCCCTTTACATCAAGGACAGTTCCCAAAAAGGATATGCTACTCTTATCATCGATGATAAATCGCGATAAAACGGCCGCCTGAAACCTCTCATATTGATTGTTGTCCCTCCATCCTTCAGATTGAAGATAGGACCCCAGTACCTTTATATAACTCTTTCCATCGGATGCACCCGCTAACAAACTTGCCCTTCTTAGCCCAAACGAACCGGTCTGCAACAAAGCTGATACACGATTTCGATCATATTCATACATGCTAGAACGCAAGCGAATGGTTCCCCCAAGTCCTGCCCCGTACAAACTGGAAGCCGGTCCACGGATTACTTCCACTTGATCGATAAAGGGTAAATCCAAATCTTCAATGGTACTTTCTCCATCACCAGTGGTTAGGGGAATATTTTCAAGGTAGGCTTTCACCCTGGTGGTGGAAAACAAACTTCTTGCTCCCATCCCTCTTATGGTGAGTCGACTCGTGTTTAGCGTACCCATGTGCATGTATACACCAGGAACACGATTCAGAACAGGCGCTATACTCAATTGATTATCCCTTTCAAGCTCCCCTTTGGTGATGGTGGTAGTAGAAGAGTTTAGGTGATATCCTTGGAGTACAACTGACTCCTGAAAGTAAATGACGGGATAAAATACGACCTTTTGGATGGAGATTTTCTTCCCTTGCTCCTCCACTTGTCCACCAGAAGTAGTAAACAAAAAGGTGTACCCATCTATTTTAATCTCTCTGTATTGGATGATTTTTTTTGTACCAAGGGGAATATCGCAAACCCCATTTCCATCCACTTGATAACTCTTCCCTTCGTAAGCCAGGGCTATATCCCCTATGGATTCTTGGGTATAATAATTAAGTAATTTCACCCTTCTTGTTTCTTGTCCCAGAAGGACGGAATAGGAAACCATCAGGAGTATCCAGAGTACACTTTTCTTCATTTCGCAAAAATTTGACGCAAAATACAACAATCATTCATTCATCGAAGGGCCAAAAACGGTAACATTTCCCTGAAAATATGTCATCCTTCTCAATGACCTCCTTCCAAGTATGTAATATTTATACTTCAATTAGTTCAGACTACCGTTTCAAATAGCAGAAATTATGTCCTAAAGCAAGATTCTGTGGCAAAACAAAAACCTGGACTAAGAGGTCAATTAACTCCTAAACAAAAAACAAGACTCCTCCATGCTGGACGAATAGGTGGAGTAATTGTCTTGTCCGCTCTGTTGTTTTATACCCTTAATCAAAAAGACCCAGAATCACCCTCCAAGCCAATCGCCAAGGTGAAAGTTTTAAAAGTGGTAGATCCCTTAGAGGTAAGTATGGAAGAATTGGATATCCACAAGGAGGTTTTAAACCTAGACCAGCACCTCCATTCTCTCCAAAACCAGAAGAATAAAAGTAGTGACGAACTCTTCCAGCAATCGATGGAAGAGACCGCATCGGAATTACTTCACAACAAGGAAGATTTGTTATTAAGGATTCATCTACATGAGAATGATCCCAAGTTCCCCAGGGAGGCCTTCATGAGGAGGCTTGAGGATGTGAGTGAGGAGATCGAGTTTGTTCAGGAGAATATTATCTCTCTTAAGAAAACCCCTTAAGTACATGCCAAATATTCGCTTCCAACATATCATCATATCGATCCTTTTCCTATGCCAGATGGTTTCTGTGTATGCTCAGTGTCCTGGCTTAGCTTCCAAGATGGTGGCAGACGAAACCTTTGAAAATGGATTGCCAACAGGATGGGAGTTAAACGATCCAACTGACGGGGGAGAGTGGCAGCTAGACGATCAGAAATTAGGGTATTATACCAATCCTGGCGAGGGAAACTGGCTATACGTCAATGATGAAAAGCAAAATAACATCGGTATGGCGTCCTTTGTAACGGAAACCTATGATCTAACAGCATTTGAAGAGGAGGCTTTCCTTCAGCTGGATTTGTTGTTTGAGGATTTCATGGGAAAAAGCTACATGAAAATCGAATTATGGGATGGGGAGGAATGGATGGAAGTATTCTTCCAGGAGCAAGATTTTGCTGGAACCATTCAACTTACCCTTGCCGGTTGCCTACATGAAGCAGTCAAATTCCGATTCACCTATGACGATGAAGAAGCCTGGGCATGGGGTATGGGAATTGATAATTTTAAGTTATTTGGCTACCCGCCTGTATGTGGGGATGGAATCTGCGGCAAATATGAGGACGAAGAGAGTTGTCCGGGTGATTGCTATACCCGAAATGAGGTAGCTCCTCTATGGGTTCCCTACGGAAAGGACCTTGAGGGAATAAGCAGAAGTTATCAGAACTTCAAACAAGCTAGCATGTGTGATGATTGTTCTGAAGAAATAAGCCTTCCCTTTGCCTTTGATTTCTTTGGGAAGAAGTATGAAACAGTGCATTTGAATTCAAATGGCAACCTTACCTTTGGGTTAAATTTTGTAGAGTACACTCCCGATCCTTTTTGCCTGGATGGTCCGATGATGGTAGCCCCCTTCTTTGGGGATGTGGATATCAATGATGGAGGGAACATAAACTATTTGATTGACCCACAAGGACATTATATCATTATCAATTGGATGGATGTAGCCTATTATGGGTGTGGGCCAGGATGCGATAAAACCAATACCTTCCAATTGATCTTAACAGATGGACAACCCTCACAAATCAATGATGAACGTCTTCCACAAGGGGCCACTGTCGTTTTCAATTATGGCGATATGCAATGGACGACTGGAAATTCCTCCAATGGAACGGATGGATTTGGCGGTTCTGCTGCGACAGTAGGCATGAATGCCGGTGATGGCATGCTGTGCAACGACTATGGAACTTTTGATGAGGAAGGGTATATCTACAGAGGAAACAGCCAGGACCTGCAGTGTCCCCCCAATCAAGTCAGCCACTTGGATCATATCTCTCTCATTTTGAATGGTTCCAATGCTAACTTCCTGCAGGCAGATGATGTCATCGATATTCCAGCTGCAGATCCAATCCTCCTTCAATATTCCGGGGAGTCTCCAGCCATTCAGATCAAATGGAGGATGACTAGCCTGGATTACACCTCTGAATTTGTTCTATTTAGAGGAGAAAGTAGGGAAGTGATGGATGAAATTCTCAGGGCTAGGCCAGCGGATATTGTCTCCAATGACATGGGGTATTATCAACTGTTGGATACACTCTCCAGCCATTCTCCTTCAGTTTATTATCTGCTAAAGGAAATTAGGACCAATGGAGAGGCTAATCCATCCGATATTTTAGTAGTCAACAATGCTGTTCAAGCGGGTCCTGATCCAATTGAAGAGGAGTTTGAATTAAGAGGTATTGGACCTAATCCCTTCAGAGATCACCTCAATGTGAAATACTTCAATCCAGATGGGAAGGACTTAACTTATATCCTAACCAATGAAGCTGGGCAAGCCATGGTAAAGGGTTCTATCCCCGGTCAGCAAGGGCTACATAGCTACCAAATAGATGTACCCTCTCTGGCAAGAGGCATTTATTTTATGTCTGTGGCACACCCTAACAAACGAGCAGGAAGAAAACTTATTAGTATAGGAAACTAGGAAGAGGAAAATCAGGAAGATTATTTCTTTTTTCTCTGGGATAGCAATTCTCGTATCAAGGAGAAAAGTAACAAAACAGAAATCACGACAGTAGAGCTCCAAATGATGATAGAAGCATAAGTAAACTGAATAGGTGTTTCGTCAGAGGCTTCAATAAAGGCCCTTCTGTAGAAATTATCCAAGGCATTGACCTCCACCAATCGAGGAATATCCTTTCCTGTCACCTTAAGTGGAATGCCATCAATCGCCAGTTTTTCGTATTTACCTTTTCTTGGATTGAAGGTCTCCAGACTCACAGGCCCAAGGGTATAGCGCCCTGCGTAAGCTGCAGTCAGTTCGTATATGAAGGTTTTCGAGCCGACCAATTCTTCCCCTAGCAAATTTACATTGATTTCAGATCTAGGATCATAACGGAGAATTTGTTCAGGAACGATTAATCTCGGGGCTCTTATGTTTGGAATACCCCCTTTGCCTTTCACGGTTATGCTTAACTGAATCGGTTCTCCAGTAAGGTATTCTTTCTTCTTTAATTGATGTTCCATCGTAAAACTACCCACTGCATCAGGTGAAGGGATATCACGCTTGGGTGGTTTGAGGATTTCTATCAAGGATGGAACAAAACGAAGGTCAATTTCTTTGGTCAATTCAGCACTGTCAGATCCCGATCGGATGTAGGAGGTTAGCTCTTGGCCAAGGGTATATTTTCCAGGATCAGGGTGAAAAACGACTCCTTTCCATACGGTCATGGAACTCACCTTATCTTTTTCGACAATACGATATTTCCTGACTTGATTTTCCACTGAAATGATGAATCCCGCTCCTTGCAAGTGTTGAACGATCTTGCGATCGAGATCTTTTTCTGGCAAATAGACTTTATCCTTTTCCCCAGACCAAAACAATTTCAAGCTTAACACGAGCGGTTCTCCAACATACACCTTTTCCTTGCCTGTTTGCCATCTGGCAACAGAAACTTGGGCGGGAAGAAATATAGCCCAACAAAACAAACAAAGGAGGAGGAATAATTGTCTTAGCAACAGAAGAAGATTGAATGTGGAAGAAGCTTAGACTGAAATTACACAATTTTCTATAAGCTTCGATAATTGACTTAGTTAATCTATGAAAAAGATCGTACTCGCTATTACAGGCGCCAGCGGGAGTATATATGCCCAAAGATTGATCCACTTTTTGGAAAAGACACCAGAAATTGAAGTCGGGATCGTTTTGTCCAAAAACGCAGCCGATGTATGGCAGCACGAATTGGGTTCTTTGCCTGAATTTCCCTTTACGGTTTACGATCGTACAGATTATCGAGCACCTTTCGCATCTGGATCAGCTAGGTATGAGCATATGATCATTGCGCCTTGTTCTATGGGTACACTAGGGAGAATTGCTCACGGATTTTCAGACGATTTGATTACCCGAGCAGCTGATGTTATCCTCAAGGAACGTAGGCAGTTGGTCTGCATGGTAAGGGATACGCCCTTTAACCTAATCCATATAGAAAACATGAGGAAGGTAACTCAAGCAGGAGGAATTATTCTTCCGGCCATTCCATCCTTCTACAGCAAGCCGCAAACTATCGAGGAGGTCATCGATACGGTTGTCCACCGGGCGCTTGATCAAATTGGCCTGAATCCAAAAACTTACAGATGGGGTGAGCAACCTTAACGGAAGATCACCTCAACTTCATTGGACCTCAGCTGTCCCGTCCAGATATTAAATTCTGTGGAGAGAAGGTCTGCCTTATTTTGATAAAGGGCATACATCTTTCCAGGAAGCTTTTCGCCGTAGAGATCGGGAAAGCCGTCCCAATCTCCTGTACTCATATCAATTTCCATCACCAGACTCTCACCAGCAGGTAAGGTCCAAAAATCAGGAAAATCACCATCCAAATAGCCAGGTCTAATTTTTTTGATCACCTGAGGCTTGCCCCCTCCTATGGTCCACACAAGCGAAAGATTCTCCCACCCCCAGGAATTCCAATCTTTCCACAAACGAACTTCGTCTTTGGAATTATTAGTCAGCAGGACGTGAATACGCGGATATTTGGGAAGATAAATTTCTCGTTGCCCCTCAGGAGTGGAAGAAGGGACGATCAGGCTTAAAGAAAGAGATTGTGCCTGGGTCATCCCCAAACACAATCCCATCATCAATATCATTATGTATGTTCTTAGCATACTATTTCCAGTTTTCCATGCGGTTCACCAGATATTTGGGAACCTTATAGCCCATCGTTTTGGCTAAATCCATATTGGCTTGCGCCTTTTCTTTGTCTCCTTTGCCCATATAGCCTAAGGCAAGGTAATAGTAATAATAAGGTTTATCACCCAATTGCTTTTTACAAGCCTTGAATTGCTTAAGGGCCAAATTATAATTGCCCATCTCCATATGAGCCCTGCCAGAAAGCATACGAGCGTCAGCGGCATTTCTTGGATTGCCTGAATTGGCATATATCCTTGTAGCCACTTCAGAAGCCTTGATGCTATTGTTAAAAGCTGTAATGGCCATTAGCGAATCTGTCCCCATTTCACTTTCTCCAATAGAAAAAAGTGTTTTAGCTATCCCCATGTGCCCTTCTGGGAAATTAGGGTGGTGTTTCAATAGTTTCTTATACATTTCCAAAGCCTCAGTCAATTTCCCCTCTTCTTCGTACATCAAGGCCAGTTGTTGGTGTGCTACCAAAGAACGCGGATATTCATTCAGGGCCTTTTGGTAATCTTTTTCAGCAGCCTCGTAATTCTCCGACACGCGATTAACCAATCCAGAGGCCAACAGGGCATCAATATATGAGCCATCTAGTTGTAGGGCCTTATCAAGTTCTGTTCTAGCTACATCCCAAGAACCATTATCAATGGCTTTCAAGGCGACATTGTAGGCTGCTTTAGCGGGTTGGGAGCTGGTACCTGTGTTGAAATTTTGTGCCTGTAAGGAAAGGATGCTCAGGCAACAGAGCAAAAGTAAATTGAGAAGACGTTTCATCTGATGTTTAGGTTTGTACAGCAAGTAATTGAAATCTACCTATTTGATTGTTGATCTGTGTATGGTTTGTCAAAATACATGCCTAAACCTTCTTTTTACCAAAAATGCAGATGAAAGATTAATCAATAGAATGCTTGGGAATTTTAAAATATCAGATATGGATTATTTGAACTATGGTATAAAATTACACGAAATTCCTAGCTAGAAAATCTGGGCCTTGGAATGAAAAAATGTTGTCTTTTTGCGATGGGTACAACTGAGATCTATCACCACACTCAACATGGTAGAATTTTACACTTTCCTATTGGTAAACAGAAAGTTGTCGAGAATCAGGACTGTCTTCATTTGTCAACAATCTCAGGGCAATCAAGGTATATAAAGTTCAAAAGCTACTTAATGGATCTCCTCTTGATTAGGTAATCCGTCAATACCTTATCGTAGGGTTGTTTGATATCCACGTCTACAAAATCAATGCTGTATTCGTAGCACTTCTGCTTGAAACGACTCTTATGTTCTTTCATCATGACCTGATATTGGTCTCTGATTTGATTGGGCTGAACTTCTATTTTTTCGCCTGTTTCAAGATCTTTTAGGATAAGGGGACGGTTGGGAAAGTCGAAGGATTCTTCTGTCTCTTTGTCTAACAAATGAAAAACGATTATTTCATTTTTCTGGTGTCTCAGGTGCTGTAAGGCCTTGAACAAAGAGTCCATATCCTCTGCTTGGTTGAACAAGTCGGTAATCAAAACAACAAAGGATCTGCGGTGAAATTTCAAGGCTACCTGATGCAAGATTTTGGCTGTTGCTGTCCGATGTGTGAAGTAATCTTTTTGGGCAACTACTTCTTCTAATTTGCTATACATCGGAACCAACCAAGAATATTTTGATTTAGGAGGAAGGTTAAATTGGATGTCTTCATCGAAGAGCGTCATGCCCACGGCGTCTCGTTGGCCAATCATCATATACTGTAAAGCCGCCGATAGATAAGCACCATACTCTAGTTTGCTGATCCCTTTTTGCGGGTAGCGCATGGAGTCTGATATATCAAAAACTACCTCGCAACGAAGATTGGTCTCTTCCTCAAAGCGCTTAGAAAACAGCTTGCCAGTCTTCCCATAGACTTTCCAATCCACATTTTTTAGTGATTCTCCTGGATTGTAGGGGCGATGTTCGGCAAACTCCACGGAAAAGCCATGATAGGGGCTTTTGTGCATACCTGTAATGAAGCCCTCTACAATCAGCTTAGCCTTCACTTCAATGTTCTTCATCTTGGAGACCACAACTGGGTCCAGGTATTTTATGGATGATTTTGCCATAATTGTTTTTTCTTCTTTCGATCAAAGGGTCAATTGTCTTCTTCTTTCTTCCACACTTCCTCAAACTCCTTGCCTTTGAGCACTCTAACATAAGGAAAATCGAGTTCCCGAATGATGTTAAAGTGGCGATCATTGGAGACAAGATAGGATGCTTCCCCAGCTACCGCGCAATCAACAAATTTATTATCGTCTGGATCAGCTTCAATGACATCCCAATTGTAGTAGACATCAATCTTTTCTACCGAGGGATATACTGATAGAAAACTCATGACATTGCGGGCAATTTCGGGAGTGGTCAGTTGTTCGAGTATTTCTTCATACTCTAGCAATATCTCAGAACTGACGCAGATGGTGAGTTTTTCATTCAGGATTTCTTCAAAAATCCATCGGTAGGGAGATTTCCTCCCAATCATAGCAACGAAGATATTGGTATCAAGAACTACTTTCACTTCTGTGATGATCTTGCGCCCATGCTTCGAAGGATTCAGCCGTCAATCCTTTCTCCAAAGAAAAGTCGTCCATCAATCTTGTGGCTTCCTCTGCAAAATACCTTCCCAACATACGCTTGATCTCCAATAACTGCTGCTCAGACACATCATGTGCGTATAGCTTTAGCAGTTCCTTCTGAAGATTACTCATGCTTTTCATATCAGCCATCTTAATCGGTTGAATTGAATGTACGTTTTTTTCAATAGCTACGATACAGGATTTTCAAAAACTCCCCTAATTTTCTAGGCTCTAGCCAACGTGTTACCACAACCATCTTATTTTTTTCATCCACCACAATGTAGTTACCACCAAAACCAGCTGCATAGTAAATATGACTAGGGACATCCTTCATTTCGCGACTTCCCTTATTGAGCCACCACATATACCCATAGGCTTCATTAGCTTGAGAGGGCTGTTGTACGCGCTTCACCCATTCCTCAGAAACCAATTGTGTGCCATCCCATTTTCCCTTGTTGAGGAATAAATAGCCAAAACGCGCATGGTCCATCGCTGAAATAAACACCCCTCCTCCTGAGTGCCCTCCTCCACTTACAGATTGGGTCATGACTCCATCCACATTCACAAATGAATGATCATATCCATACCATCTCCAAGTGGTTGATGCACCAATGGGATCCATGACATGCTCCTTCAATACAGCAGGTAAAGATTTACGCCATACTTGTAACAAGCTATAAGCCAGCACATTGACCCTAACATCATTGTATTCAAAAAAGGTTCCTGGCTCTTTCAATTCGCGGTATTTCCAATCATCTACTCCTCCTTCCCTTGGAGGGCGATCTGCCCAGTCTTTCATACCAAATAATTCACCAGACCAGTCCGAAGACTGCGTGAGCAAATGATCCCATGTGATCTTAGCATTGTGCTCCCCATCGAAGGTTCCGTCCCACACATACTCTCCTACCCTATCGTCACTCGAAGAAATAAGACCTTTGTCCTGCGCCAAACCCGCTAGGGTACTCAAATAGCTTTTGGTTACACTGAAGGTCATGTCCACACGGTCTACCTCTCCCCATTTGGCCACTACATAGCCATCCTTTATCACCACGCCTGCAGGGCCTCCACGCTTTTTGGTCGGGCCTGCTAGGTAGTGGAAAGGTTCTCTCCTAAATCCCTCTAAAATGGCGATTCTCAGGTCCTTCGAACCGCTATATTCATTTGCCACGGCAAAGTCAACGGCTTTTTGTAGGCTGTCAGCTTCTAGGCCTACGCTAGAAGGCGTCTTTTCTTGCCATTCGCCTCTGGCTGGGAAATATTCCTGAGCATACAGGAAGGAACATAATAGGGAAAAAATGAAGACAATTCTTTTCATAGCAGTAGGAGCATTATTCGGATCAAAAAATAAATGTAGCAGCTTCGCTCATGGAACACAACTTTAAACTTCCATGACTGTTTTTGGCTGCTTACAACCATTTTGGCTTTGGCTATACCTAATCCCTTCCTTAAACCGTATATTCATACTCAAGCAATCTTACACCTATACAAAACATGGAGCTCAAAGCATACCTATTTGACCTCGTTAGACAAAACCAACTTCACATGGCCATTCAGGAATTGGAAAAGGTGGCCCAAGATACAGAATACCAAACCGATACCTTACGAGCACACTCTCGCTACAATGTCTTGGCAGACCATATTCGAAATGGAAAAATCAAGGATGAAGAAATTATATCCAGTACCGATAAGCTGAGAGACGGGGTCATTGCCATTATCAAAGACCTTAACCTAGATTATCCCGATTTGCTGAAAAAAGAGGCCATTCCTCAACAAGTAACAGTCGATAGTCTAATGGAAGGTATTGAGCGAATAGGAAGGAACACCTCACATTCGAACCACCCCCAAAGCCATGTAACCTTTAACATTCAAGGAAATGTAGGGGCCATCAATAACGAGAACAAGGGGAGCATAGAAAACAAGATTGATATGGGGGCACGTCAACATACCTCCATTCAGATTGATATCCACCTTCCTATGCTCCAACAATTGGCTGAAGCAGAAAAGTCTGAAGGCCTACTCAATGAGGATGAATACGAAGAATTAATGGACATTCTGGAGGAGATCAAGGAAGAGCCTAAGCCTGAAACTGACAAGCAAGCCAAAAAATGGAAGCGCTGGTTGGGGAAGGCCCTTGATGCTGGAAGGAAATTCACAGGAGGGAGAGTAGAAAATGCCCTCGACGAAGGAGTCAAAAACTGGATGAATGAGGGAGGCCTAGAACAGGTAGGAAGTTGGTTAGGAGGAATGTAAACTCCCCCTAACCTAATATTTTTTATGCAGCCATGGCCTGAGAACGCCTTCTCCACAGCAGGAGCACCATCAAGCCAAGTACTATCAATGCCCCTATCCCCATTACCAAAACCATCGGACTATGAAGGCTAAAGAAGCTTACTGGTCGGATATCTCCCATGACAATAGGTGCTGCCCAATAATAGGGGGAGGGATATTTACCACCTTGTGCCATTAATTGGAGTTTTGCTTGCCTAAGGGATTCGGCCTTATTGTGTCCATCTTTTAAAAAGGCATAAAATAGGGCCATCAGTTCTGCTTTGGCCGCATCTTTGATCTTCCAGCGTGTTGCTATTAAAGATCGAGCCCCAGCATAGGTAAAGCCCTGTGCCAAAGAAGCATTTCCTTCCCCTGGCAGAAACTCTCCCAGTTGAGTTTCACAAGCTGACAAGACGACCATTTCTGCATTTAACCGTAGCTGATAGAGGTTTGAGAGATAGAGTCTTTCATCGTCTGATTCATTGTCAACAGGTCGGAAGGCCAAATAGCTATTCTTGGTATTCAGGCTATCAAAGGTTCCATGGGTTGCCAAATGAATAAACCTATACTTACCTGCCTCTTTCAAAAATCTTCCTAGAATAGCATACTCTGTTTCAGGACCATAAATGGTCGCTCCCAATTCGTTAAGTCTACCTGCCTCCGCCATACTGCCAGGCATATTGTCCAAAGGAGGGTATTCCTTCACCACAGGAATCTGATAGATCATATCATGCTGTTGCATTTCCAATTCAGCTCTACTCAACTGATTCTCCTGGATGATATCAAACTCTGGCGCAAATACGACCAAGCTTTTCTTCATCCAACTAGCTGGATCTTGTTGCTGAATGGTCCACTGCCAAAGTTTGGCGGAGAAATTATAGGAAAGGGCCTTTTCACGAATCAGATAAGGATAGGTATTCGGAAGTTCATTTCCATTAGGCCGAGCCGTCAGCAATACATCAAAAGGAAGATAATTCAACTCAGCATCTGGGATGATCATGAGGTATTTTTGAAGGTCTTCCCTCAAGGGAGCTAACAATTCATGGTAAAGCTCGAATCCAAGTTTTGCAAACTCTCCCTTATTGAGCTGTATATTTTTTTGACCAATAAATAAGCGCGAAAAACGCTCAATCTTCTCCTTGCTTCGGGGCAAAGTTATGGCCTTCAATCCAGATCGTGTTAGGCTGAATATATACCAACTTTCTTCGCCGGCAAAATACTCTATCAGTGAGGTTGAATCAGGAAGTTGGGTTTGTAAGTAGGAAATGTCTACGCTTTTATTGTCGTATTTCAGGGCGTAATAGGCTGGATTGGCCCGTTCGAATGCTTGAATGAGAAGGTTGAGTTCTGATTTGAGGCGTGCTCGTTGCTCAAGAAGTTTCGGATACTGTGAATCACTTTTAAGCAGACCTGATAGTTGCTTTTCGGTCAGAGAAATCTGACGTTTAAGACTATATTCTTTATCAAGATCAGTTTGAGATAGATTGGCAAATCGACGAGCGACATCTTCCTGTATGGAGGAGAAGAGGAGATTAGCTTTTGATTTTTCTGCATAGTGAAATGCTTTTTGGAAATCATTATTCGCCAAAGCTCCCTTAATGGCCGATTCATATAAACTAAGGGCCTTCTTTTGCATAAAGAGTCTCTCATCTTCTTGTAACAAACCTTGTCGCATAGAATCCATATACTGCTGTGCCTTAACAAACAGCTTATTTGCGACTTGGAGATCTGATTGCTCTCCTTTTCTCTGGAACTTCCCCAAATAGTTTTCAGCTATATCATTATATAATTCCGCCTTCTCCCTGTGATTGAAAATCAATGGATCGCTGTCGAGGAATGCTAACGATTTTCTATAACAAGAATAGGCAGAATCAAAATGGAGTTGCTTTTTATAAGTATTCCCAAGAAATCTATAATTCTTGGCTTGATAGGTATCGCTAAGTGTTGTTCCAACTCCTATGGCATTTCGTAATGTAATTGATTTCTCAAGAGATCTTTCAGCAAAATCAAGCCTGTTTGCCTTAAGGGCAATTACCCCAATATTGCTATAAGCATTTGCTACAATACTATTATTACTGTTGGGATTATTAATAATTCCTTCTAGGAGTTGCTTCCCTTGTTCAAATTTTCCTTGGCTGCCATATAGGTGTGCAATTGGGAACTTTGAAAGGTCAAAATAGTATTGAACTTTTTGATTATCTGGAAATTGACTTGCTAGTTCCTGTAAGGAATCATAAGCATTCAGGGCATCCGGGAAATTATCAATTTCCGTATGAGACAAGACTATCAAGTATAAGGTACCTGCATAATACTCCCAATCTTTTAAGCCGTAATAATAACTTGATGCGTTGATGAAATGATTTTTTGCTTCACCATATTTACCTTGCTCTCTCTCAATTTCCCCTAATTCTCTAAAAAAATCTGCACTATATATAGAATCAGCCTGATCATCATTTTTTAACAAATGAATATGCTCAATCAAATAGCGTTCTCCTAAAGTAAAATTCTCTACGTTTTTTGCTGCCTTGGCAAGATTTACCCATAACCTAATATATCTAGGGTCAGATTCATTGACATCCCCAATATGATCTAAAAATAATTTTGAAGTCTGGAATAAGGAATCAATATCAGCCGCAAATTCGTGGGTTGGAAATTTATGATTTTCTATATTTTCCATCAGGATAGCCAATACATACCTTCCCACAGTGAAGCTGTAGTCTGCCTTTAGTTTTTTTGCATCAACTGATGTACAGGAATTATCAAATACCTCATAAGCAGTAAGTCTCAATTGGGACAATTCCTGAACGATCTCTTCATCTATCTTGCTAGAGGGTATACTGTAAATTTGGAAGAGCCTTGCAATGATAGGATTCATTACTTCCTCAATATTTTTTTCACAAGGCTGGGCATGGGGACTGAGGAAAGTTCCAATAGAAAGGAAAAGAATGATAAAGGATTTTTTCATGATCTCTGTGTCTAGATGCAGAACGCTAAGGA
>JBCBVV010000036.1:0-66353 GCA_039817415.1 Bacteroidota bacterium | reverse complement strand
AACCGATGACCTTCCCTTCTGGGACGCTTAACAACTCAGCTAATCCCCTAAACAAAAAACCCGATCATAAGATCGGGTATTGTGGAGAATATCGGATTCGAACCGATGACCTTCCCTTCTGGGACGCCTAACAACTCAGCTAATCCCCTAAACAAAAAACCCGATCATAAGATCGGGCCTTGTGGAGAATATCGGATTCGAACCGATGACCTCTTGCATGCCATGCAAGCGCTCTAGCCAACTGAGCTAATCCCCCATGTGGGCAGCAAATATAAGATTATTAACGTTTTGCTGCAATTAATGTAGGAATAATTACGCATTTTAGCTGTTGAGGTTTAAGCAGCGAAACGATATTTTCATCAACTTCGCGTCAAAGAAGGAAGAGATGGATTTTTCCCTACCCGTACGACGTATTATTCAGGCAACAGCCATGATTCTGGTGATTCTTGTGGCGGGAATTACAGGCTTTGTGTTAATAGAAGGATATACCTTCTTGGACGCCTTGTACATGACGGTGATTACCATGAGTACGGTTGGGTTTGGGACAATCCAAAAACTCTCAGGAGGGGGAAAAGTATTTTCCATCATCCTTATTATCTTAAGTACTGGAACCGTGCTTTACGCCTTTACCACGATTACAACCTTTGTGGTAGAAGGGGAAATGCGACATCTGCTGAATACCTATCAACTCAACAAAAAGGTATCAAAATTGAAAGACCACTACATCATATGCGGCATGGGCCGTAATGGCCGTGAAGCAGCCCTTGAATTTGAACGACAGAATACATCTTTCGTCATCATTGAGCAGGACGAAGAAATCATTGAAGAGTATACCCTGCTTCATCCCGATTACCTTTTCATCAAAGGGGATGCTACCCATGAGGAAGTGCTAGAACAAGCCAATATCCAACGAGCTAAAGGGTTGGTAAGTTCCCTATCTACCGATGCAGAAAATGTCTACATCACCTTGACAGCAAGGGGAATGAATCCGAGGCTCAATATCGTAGCCAGAGCTTCCAACGAAAGTACCATCAACAAACTCAAACGCGCAGGAGCCGATCATGTCATTATCCCAAATATGATCGGAGGAAGGCGTATGGCCAATGTCTTAACACGCCCAGCCCTGATGGAATTTGTAGATATGGTGTCAGGAGAAGGGGACCAGCAACTTCACCTAGAGGAGATCGACTGCCAAGATTCGGAAGCACTCTGTGGACATACGCTGGCAGAATTACACATTCGTTCCAAAACTGGTGTACTCGTCCTAGGCGCGAAAAAAGCAGATGGCCAACTAGAACTCAACCTACAGGCGAGCCGAAAAATCAACAAAGGGGATAGGCTATTCATTCTTGGTACAGATGAACAGCTCAGCGAATTCAAGGAAGTTTACTTGGATTGAATAATTTCTTCTCTTCTCCTTTCGTACTCTTGCTCTAGGATGGGAAGCAGAAAATCAATGGCTTCACTGACCTCCATGGGCTGAATATATTGACCTGCATAAATAGCTCGATCGTAGAGGACCGACATTTCCACCAAATTTTGATGCTGGGCTGGGGAAAGGAAGTATAATTCGTCCAACTTTTCCTTCAAATCTGTAGTTGACATAGCCTTCAAGCCATAAGCAGTATGTGGATCAAGGTAGGACTTCCAGGTATCATTGAGTTCCGTCAACTGCAATTCCCAATCTCCATTTGATTTGATCAGGTTCAGCTTTCCGAGAACAGTTCTGAAGTCATTTCTCGCTCTGCTCAGCATGATTTGCCTACGGATAGGGGCCTTTAATACATAAAATAGACCTACCATCAAGACCAGCATTGAGACGGTCAACAAGATGATCAGGGCATAATTAGGAGGGTCCTTCATCTCAATGGGTTCCTCCATGGAACGAAAAGTAATGGTGGGACTCCCTTCCTGAAAGCGGTAATTTAATTTGACACTATCTCTGTTGGTATAAAGATTAAGCGTATCTCCTTTTCGCACGACTTTATACAGGAGACTAAGCTGTTGAATAGAATCCAGATTGAAAGTTCTCAACTTATAATATGCCGAATCGTAGGAAATGCCTTCTACAGTCCTGGTAGGAATGGCTTTGTGCGAGACATATTCAAAGGGACGAAATCGTTTATTCTGTATGGGAAAGATGATAGGCTCATCAGAAGGATGAGAAATGGCTAGCAAAAGTGTTACTGGCTTACCCACAGCCGTAGTATCAGACATAAAAGCCATACGGGCTTTGACGTCCTCAGCATTCACAAGGGCTGGAAAAATAATAGCCAACAAAAAGCAGCCAATAATACGCATATTACCCATGCGGGTTGATCCAATCAAAAAGTGCAGAAAATGGTTCTATAAGGTACATGAATTCAGGTGAAATAAGAACGGAGTGACATATGTGTGTTAAGATACCTGAATCAGCTGTCCTTTCTTGCGTTTCTTTTGGTTGCGCTCGCGGAAGTAACGCTCCATAACAGGAATATAATCCTTCTTTGTATTGACAGACAAATAACCGAGGCCATTTCGCTTACACAGCTCTGTTAAATGTCTTTCTATTTGTTCAAAATTCTCATTCAATTGCTGGCGATACCCCATATCTCCAGCATTCAGCCAATGTTGGCGCTTGCTCTCAATGTCAATTACAGGAACAATGCCTGCCCCTTCATGAAAAATTTCATTGGGGTGGAATAGACGAATCAATATTACCTCATGCTTATGGGCCAATTTAATGAGAGATTTCTCATAATCATGGTCCAGAAAGTCGGAAATAATAATGATGACAGATCTTCTTTTCAGCACGTGATGGGCTAAATCAAGTGCCGTTTTAATGGAAGTCCCTTCACTTTTGTTTTTGAAGGACAATACCCCACGAATGATCTTCAGAATGTGTTTACGATCCTTATCAGGCTTGTAAAATTGCTCTACTCTGTCGGAAAAGGTCGCCAGCCCAAACTTATCGTTGTTCTTCATAGCAGAAAAGGCCATGATAGCTGCCATTTCCATTCCGATAAATCGCTTGTTCTCCTCGGCAGGGCCAAAGTCTCCTGACCCACTCGTATCAAACAGAACGAAGACCGTTTGCTCTCTTTCTTCCCTAAATTTCTTGATGTAGGGGACTCCAGTTTTGGCTGTTACATTCCAATCAATGGCACGAACATCATCCCCATACTGATAAGGCCTAACCTCATCAAACTCAAGGCCCTGACCCTTGAAGGCAGATTGGTACTCACCGGCGAAGGTGGAATCAACCATCTTCCGGATTTTAATTTCTAGCCGCTGTACTTTTCTGAATAAGTCCTTCATAATGCCAGGGTGTAGATAGATTCCTAACGAAAAGAATGACCAGGTATTTGATCAGAACTTTCCTTGTCAGAACGCTATCTTAAGGCGAATCAGGTAAATTTCCTGTTCCAAAACAATATAAGGGAAAGGAGGCAAAAACCAATCCATTCCCTTATGTTCGGATGTAAGCTCCTGCTGGAAGAACAATATTTATACGGCAATGGGCGCCTTGATTGTTGGATGGGGATTGTAATTCAACAATTCGAAGTCCTCATATTTGAATGAGAACATGTCTTTTACTTCGGGATTGATCTTCATTTGTGGCAAAGGCCTAATATCTCTACTGAGTTGTTCTTTCACCTGATCAAAGTGATTGTGATAAATGTGCGCATCTCCGAAGGTGTGAACGAATTCACCCGCTTCCAACTCGCATACCTGAGCCATCATCATCGTCAACAAAGCGTAAGAGGCAATATTGAAAGGGACGCCTAGGAATAAATCAGCACTTCTTTGGTACAGTTGACAAGACAATTTCCCATTGGCAACATAAAACTGAAACAAAGCATGGCATGGAGGCAAAGCCATGTTGGGCACATCAGCGACATTCCAAGCATTGACCATGATTCGACGGGACTCGGGACGCGTTTTGATCATATCTACAACCTGACTGATCTGGTCAATGGTCTCTCCATTCGCTCCTTTCCATGATCGCCATTGTACACCATATACTGGACCAAGCTCTCCATCTTCATCCGCCCATTCATTCCAAATACGAACCCCATTCTCCTGCAAGTACTTCACATTGCTAGAGCCAGACAAAAACCATAACAACTCATGAATGATGGATTTCAAATGTACTTTTTTGGTCGTTACCAAAGGAAAGCCCTCACTCAGATCAAACCTCATTTGGTGCCCAAATACAGAACGAGTACCTGTTCCTGTTCGATCACCTCTGTCCGTACCCTTTTCCATCACATGCTCAAGAAGCTGATGATAAGTTTTCATATCGCTTTGTTGTTTGATTTAAAAATACGTCCAAATCTCATCTTCTTTCCACTGAAGTTATCCCCAGAGGATTGTGTAAATCACCAACTTTGGATTTTCCTCAAAAAAAAGCTATTTGCCCCCATTGAAACTGCCTTCCACCCCCTTCACATTCTCATCATGAAAGGAAAAAAAGTATCTGAAACCTACACCCTGAAAACTGAGCTTGTCATGCCAGATGACAGCAACAACCTAGGCAACCTAATGGGGGGAAAACTGCTGCATTGGATGGACATCGTTTCGGCTATTTCTGCTCAAAGGGCTTCTAACCGAACAGTAGTTACAGTAGCCGTAGACTTTGTGGAGTTCAAACTTCCCATTCCGCAAGGGTCCATTGTCATCCTTGAAGCAAGAGTCAGTAGAACTTTTACTTCTTCGCTTGAAGTACGTATCGATGTGTCCTGCGAAGACCTATCCACGGGTAAAAAGACACATTCCCATGTCGCATACTATACCTTCGTAGCTGTGGACCAGTCAGGCCGCCCCATCCCTGTTACCCCAGTCATTCCTGAAACGGAGGAAGAAAAACGATGGCATGAAGAGGCTATGAGAAGAAGAGAATTGAGGCTATTGCTAGCAGGAAGGCTAGGCTTAGAACAAGCCAAAAGCCTAAAAGACTATATTGAATCACGTAGTCAAGCAAACTCTTGATTCAGTTTTTTTGAAAAAGGGAAAGGATTATACCTTTTCCCCTTCTAGTAGATTCATCAAGTAAGAACCATATCCACTCTTGATGAGGGGCTTGGCAATTTCAGCCAGTTTATCAGCTCCGATGTATCCCATTCTGTAGGCAACCTCTTCAATACATCCGATTTTTAGTCCTTGTCTTTCCTCAATGATCTGAACAAAACTTTGGGCCTGCATTAGAGATTTATGCGTTCCTGTATCTAACCAAGCGGTCCCTCTGTCCATGATGGATACCCTTAGTCTCCCATCATTCAGGTAGGCCTTGTTGACATCCGTGATTTCCAATTCGCCTCTTGGAGAAGGCTTTAAATCTCTGGCGATTCTTACGACATCATTGTCATAAAAATAAACTCCAGGTACCGCATAAGAGGACTTGGGTTGGGCAGGTTTTTCTTCTATGCTAATGGCCTTTCCCGCCTGATCAAACTCAACTACTCCATAGCGTTCAGGATCGGATACGTGATAGGCAAAAACCATCCCTCCACCTTCTTGGCCTACAATATTGGCTGCATTTGCCAGTGTTCCTTTTAGTTGATATCCGTAGAAAATATTATCTCCTAGGATCAGGGCAGCATCGTCATTCCCCACAAATCCAGCTCCAATGATAAAAGCCTGGGCAAGTCCCTCGGGATTGGGCTGAACTGCATAATCAAAACGCATTCCCAACCTGCTCCCGTCTCCTAACAAGTGCTGAAAAAGGGGTAAGTCTTTTGGAGTAGAAATGATTAGAACTTCTCTAATTCCAGCTTCCATCAGCGTAGACAAGGGATAATAAATCATCGGCTTGTCATAAACTGGCATCAACTGCTTGCTGACAGTAATCGTTAATGGATACAGGCGTGTGCCGGATCCTCCGGCGAGAATGATTCCTTTCATGTGAATAACAGGTTAGGTCAATATCATGAACGCGAGATGAGACGACTGTTTCTATCCCAGCTTTTGGTCTTCCTACTTTCCAAAAGGATTATCCAATTCGGAAAGGGGCCCATATAATTTATCCTTTTCAGAAAGTACAGGTTCAATATCCCTCCAAGGAATATCTAATGCAGGGTCATTCCATCGTACCCCCCCTTCAGATGCTTTGTGATACACCTCCGTACACTTGTAGAAAAAGGTACAGGTATCAGACAGAACCTGAAAACCATGGGCAAAGCCTGGAGGAATGAACAACATATTCTTCTTCTCGCTGTCTAGCACCAAAGAAAGATGCTTCCCATATGTAGGAGAAGATGGCCGAATGTCTAAGGCCACATCCAACACACTACCCTCTAGCACCGTAACCAATTTTCCCTGAGCGTGAGGGGGTGCCTGAAAATGTAGGCCTCTCAATGCTCCTTTGGTGGAATAGGAGAGATTATCTTGTACAAAGTTGTAGGTATCCAAGCCAATGGTATGTTGGTTGAATAACTCCATAAAAAAGCCTCTGGAGTCACCAAAAATGTCTGGCTGGATCTCAAACAGGCCTTCAAAGCCTGTTTCAAGCTTGCTGAACCCCATTCAGTTCTTCTTTAAAGTATGCCAATGTCTTGATCAATCCCTCTCTACGACTGTAGCGAGGCTCCCATCCCAGAATCTCCCTTGCACGGGTAATATCAGGCTGACGAACTTTAGGATCGTCTTTAGGAAGGTCCTTGAAAATAATTTGGCTGCTGGATCCTGTCAATTCAATGATTTCTCTGGCAAAATCAAGAATAGAAATCTCTGATGGGTTTCCAATATTGACTGGCATAGGTTCGTCGCTCAGCAACAAGCGATAAATCCCTTCAATCAAATCATCTACGTAGCAGAATGAACGTGTCTGACTTCCGTCACCAAATACGGTAATGTCCTGCCCACTCAATGCCTGAGACATAAACGCAGGTAAAGCTCTCCCGTCATCTACTCTCATTCGAGGGCCGTAGGTATTGAAGATTCGCACTATTCTTGTTTCCATACCGTGGTACCTATGATAGGCCATGGTCATGGCTTCCATGAATCGCTTGGCTTCATCGTAGACACCGCGGTAGCCAATCGGGTTTACATTTCCCCAATAATCTTCCGTTTGAGGGTGAATCAAAGGATCACCATAGACCTCAGAGGTAGACGCGATTAATACACGGGCCTTCTTTTCCTTGGCTAGACCTAGAATCTTATGTGTACCCAGGGCTCCCACTTTTAGGGTTGGGATGGGCATTTTTAAGTAATCTATGGGGCTGGCTGGGGAAGCAAAATGCAGGATGTAATCCAAATTGCCTTCTACGAAGGTGTAGTTTGTTACATCGTGCTTAACAAATTTAAACCCATCTTTTCCAAAAAGATGGGCAATATTCTTAAGATTTCCGGTAATCAGGTTGTCCATGGCGACAACTTCATACCCTTCAGACAGGAAGCGATCACAGAGGTGAGAGCCGAGGAAACCGGCTCCACCTGTGATCAATACTTTCTTTTTATTCATTTTCAGAAACAGTTTTCTCGCTAGTTCCGATGGCTTCGCGACCGATCGAGTAGTACGTGAAACCATTCTCAGTGATGGTCTCCATGTCGTACACGTTTCTTCCGTCAAAAATCAAAGGAGCCTTTAAGCTTGCCTTGATACGACCGAAGTCAGGCGTACGGAACTCATTCCACTCTGTAACAACCAGCAGGGCATCAGCACCGCCCAATACTTCGTACTGGTTAGATCCATACTCCAGTTCAAGACCTGAGTACTTTTGTACAGATTCCATCGCCTCAGGATCGTAAGCCTTTACTGTAGCACCCATCTGCTGAAGATGATCGATGATCACCAAAGATGGAGCTTCGCGAATATCATCAGTATTTGGCTTAAATGCCAAGCCCCAAACTGCGAAAGTCTTACCTGTTAGATCGGACGTTCCGTAGTGAGAAACTATTTTGTCAACCAAAACTTCCTTCTGCTTGGCATTTACCTGCATAACGGAATCAAGGATCTTGAAATTGTAATCGTACTCCGAAGAAGTTTTGAACAATGCAGAAACATCTTTTGGGAAACAAGATCCACCATATCCAACACCTGGAAATAGGAATCTTTTTCCAATTCTGGAGTCCGTTCCTACCCCGCGACGTACATTGTCTACGTTTGCTCCAACCTTCTCACAAAGGTTAGCGATTTCATTCATGAATGAAATCTTGGTAGCCAAAAATGCATTGGCAGCATACTTAGTTACCTCAGCGGAACGCTCATCCATATAGATCACAGGATTTCCTGACATGACAAATGGCTTATACAAACGGCGCATTTGCTCAGTTGCTCTTTCAGAACGAGTACCTACTACAATACGCTCAGGCTTCATGAAGTCCTGCACCGCAAATCCTTCACGAAGGAATTCTGGGTTAGATACTACATCAAACTCAATGTCAGTATGCTGAGCGATAGCAGCTCTTACTTTGTCTGCTGTTCCTACAGGTACAGTAGATTTATTAACAACTACTCTATAATCTTCCAACAGGGTGCCAATCTCGTTTGCTACACCCAAAACGTACTTCAAGTCTGCAGATCCATCTTCAGTTGGAGGAGTAGGCAAGGCAAGGAAGATGATATCAGCAAATTTCACAGCATCAGGTAGGGAATCAGTGAAGGACAGACGTCCTTCTTTGGTGTTGCGGTCAAAAAGAGTTTCAAGACCTGGCTCGTAAATGGGCACTCTACCAGCGCGAAGCATAGCCAGCTTTTCCTGGTTGTTGTCCACACATAAAACATCGTTTCCAGCCTCCGCAAAACAGGTTCCTGTTACAAGGCCTACATAACCTGTACCGACTACAGCTATTTTCATGAGATTTTAGAATTAATTGATTTTGACCAATAGTTCGTTAAATATTTCCTTGAAGTGATCAGCGATATAAACCTGCTGCTCACGTGTAAGTTCTGAATGCATAGGCAGGCTCAATACCTGCTCGCATAGGCGCTCCGATACGGGGAAGTCTCCCTCCTTGTATCCGTATTGCTTATATCCTCCCTGCATGTGAATGGGGATAGGATAATATATCATAGAAGGAATTCCTCTCTCAGCCAGTTTCTCTCGAATGGCATCTCTCACAGCTCTTCCTGCCTCAATTTTCAAGGTGTACTGATGGAATACATGAGATCCATCATCCTTCCATGAGGGAGTAATTACCCCTTCCACATCCGAAAATAGTTCGTCATAAACCTTGGCTGCAGCCACACGAGCTGCATTATAGGTCGCTAGCTGTCCCAATTTGATTTGGAGAATAGCCGCCTGAATCGCATCCAATCGGCTATTGACGCCTATGTTGTCGTGGTAGTATTTCTTCTTGGCACCGTGGTTACAGATCACTCGAAGATAATCCCCTAATTCTGCATCACGAGAGAAAATAGCACCTCCATCACCATAGGCACCAAGATTCTTGGAAGGATAAAATGAGGTTGTTCCAATGCTCCCTACTGTACCCGCCGAGAGGCTTGTCCCATCAGAGAAATGACATTGGGCACCAATTGCTTGAGCCGTATCCTCTACTACATGGAGATTATGCTTTTTAGCAATGGCCATAATGGCTTCCATATCTGCTGCCTGACCATATAGGTGTACAGGCATAATCGCTTTCGTCTTGGGTGTTATTGCCTTTTCAATGGCTTCTGGAGATATGTTGAAACTGACTGCATCCACCTCAACAAAGACTGGCTTTAGGCGCAATAATGAGATTACCTCCACTGTAGCAATGTAGGTGAAAGTAGGTGTAATCACCTCATCACCAGGTTCTAGGCCAAGAGCCATCAAAGCGATCTGAAGGGCATCTGTCCCATTGGCACAGGGAATGACGTAAGGTACATCCAGAAATTTTCCCAGATCCTCAGAGAAAGACTTAACTACAGGGCCGTTGATGTATCGTCCTGATTTCACCACGTCCAGAACAGCCTGATCTATTTGATCTTGCACTTTTTCATACTGGCTGATGGTATCCACCATTCTGATTTCCATAGATGAATTGATTAAAAGTTTTTGATTGTGTTCTGTAATAGAAGTCTCTATTCGTCCAGAGGTAGGAAAGATCGGATGATGTAACTGTAGCAAAGCTAGCTTTTATTGTACAACGCACATGATCCTGTACCTCAACAGAAAGACTTCTTCAATCACTGGTTAAATAACAGGCATCAAAGGAAATATTAATCAAGCGGAATTAATAAATCTGACCCTCTTTTTTACGAGAGAAAAATTTTCACCCCAATCCAGCAATTCCTGTTTTGTGATATTAATCCTTCAACTGCTATTTTTGACTTTCCCAAGGATCATTCCAATTTGATCCTAATCAACTACTTATCAGGGCCTCAATCTATGTCATTCTCTGTTAAATCCTTGACCCTTTCCCTTACTTTCTTTCATATGCTGCTTTTCAGCGCATTTGGACAAGTAAGTATAGCTGACTCTTCTATTAGGCTCGTCACCATCGATATTACCTATAAAGGAGGACTGGCAAGCGGGGACTGGCAGGATCGCTGGAACTTCGTTTCGAGAATAGGCCTCGAATCAGGTGTTAAGTTTTCATCAAATCTGTATCTGCAAACGGGAATCTCCTTTCTTTTCACCGACGAAGTGAACAATGATACAGGCTTAGATGACCTATTAACTAATCAGGGCACCTTGATTATTACGGATGAAGGCTTCCTTTCTGAGGTGAATGTAGGAGGACGCGGGCTGAGTGTCCCTTTGAATATAGGGTATATTTTTCCTGTGGTGGGTCCGAATCCCAATAGCGGAATTTACCTAGAAGCAGGAGGGCAATTTCTCCTTCACCGTTACAACTACAGGGTAATAGATGGAGATGCTTCCGCCCTTGAGCCTCCTTATTCGAAAGGTTATGACAGACAACGCTCCGGAATTGGATTTAGACAGGGCATTGGCTATAAATACTTCGCCAACAAGAATGGGGTCAACTTTACCATAGGTCTTGATTTTGCCCAGGTTCCAACTGTAAATAACAGAACCTTTTTCTTTCCAGAAGGACCATTGAATGGATCAGCTTCTTTTCTTGACTTATTTTGGGGGATCAAGTTTAGTTGGACCTATGCCCTGTATAGGGAAGCTCCGTCAAAAGCATACTTTTACTAATCTGTTCCTCATCGATATCGTTCATGGCGCTGATGACCATCTTCTATAATCTGGGTATAAGCATATGGGGCTTAGCTATGCAGCTCATTTCCCCTTTTCATTCCAAAGCAAAAAAAGGAATAGAAGGAAGAAAGACAGAAAGAGAAGATTGGGCGCACTTTCAAGCAATTCAAAAACCCATTGTATGGTTTCATTGTGCTTCCCTAGGAGAATATGAGCAGGGAAAGCCCCTTATGCAAAAAATAAAGGAAGAAAGACCTGACACATTTTTGCTGGTATCTTTCTATTCTCCCTCAGGCCATGAACATGTCAAGGGAAGCAAACTGCCTGATTCTGTCATTTATTTGCCCCTTGATAGCAAAGCTAACATGAGAGCCCTTCTAACACGGCTTTCTCCTAGCCTTGTCATTCTGGTAAAATATGAGCTCTGGCTCAATTGGCTCAATGAGCTTTTCATCCGACAGGTTCCCGTTGTCCTGATTTCAGCACGAATCGAGTCAGGGGGAAGTTTCTTACAATCTCCTTTCAGAAAGCTGTATGTCCATGCCCTGGGAAGAATGAAACATATCTTTACCCAAACCCATCAGTCTGCTATGGACCTGAAGGGCCTTTTACCCGAAAATATTGTTACTGAAAGTTCTGATACACGCTTTGACAGGGTCTTATCTTCTAGGCAGACAGCCTCTCCCATACAAGAGATAGCGACCTTATGTGAGGGTAGATTTGTTTGGATATGTGGAAGCACCTACGAAGAGGAGGAGAAAATGATCCTTCAGGCTTACCAAAAAATGAAAGCTAGCCATGATCCCCTATTGATCTTTGCTCCCCATGAAATAGACAAGGGAAGAATGGCGAAATGGGTAAGTGAGCTAGGAGGAAATGCTCAAATATATTCCACCTTCAAGCCAGAACAGAAAACGGATATCCTTTGGATTGATCACATTGGCTGGCTGTCTCGCTTATATCAATATGGAAATATTGCCTTGATTGGTGGGGCATGGGGCAAGGGCCTACACAATATATTAGAAGCTGTCACCTTTGGTTGTCCAGTGGTGTTTGGGCCCAAATACGAAAATTTTCCCGAGGCAGTGGATTTGATCCAACTTGGTGGAGCTTTTGCTTACTCAAATCAGGAAGAACTTGAATTCTATTTGTCGACTTTAGAGCAGGATGATGCTCTTCGGGAGAAAATCGCCCAGATAAACACAGCCTACATTGACGAAAAAGCAGGAGCGACACAACAAATATTCGACTTCCTGTTGAACGAAAGGCTTCTGCCCTGATTATATTGATAAGCTGGCTTTTAATTCTTTATTTTGCGCGTTATGAAAGCTTTGATCAGCATTCTTTTTGTTACCTTCGGCCTTCTGTTTGTGAGCCCTTTGATGGGTCAAACTAGTAGTTCAACTACACCTCTACGTTTGAGGATCAAAAACAAGATCAACAAAGGTGAGTACTATGAAATCCAGTACGAGATTACCAAGCCTGGCTTTGTAGAGTTACACCTTTACAATTCGAAGTATGAGAAATTGTACATTAAGGGAAGAGTAACTGACCGAACTGGCTTGGATAAGATTCGTTTTTCAACTAAGCCATTAGAAAGTGGAAAACACTATCCCTTTGTTCTCAAGTACAAAGGGAAAGACTATAAGGGGACTATATTCCTCTAGCGAATTGCTTTTAGATACTTAACTACACTCATTAAATTAATTAGGCCATGTCTGTAATATCTGACTTCCTCAAAATCACTCCGGCAAGCAGCTCTCGCCTGTCAGAGATCGATATGAATAATATTCCTTTTGGTAGAGCATTTGGAGACCACATGTTGGTCGCACAATACCGTGATGGGAAATGGGAACAAGCTGAAATCAAGCCTTATGGCCCTCTTTCTATCCAGCCCAGTAACTCTGCCCTTAACTACGGTCAGTCCGTGTTTGAAGGAATGAAGGCACATAGAAATGAAGCAGGACGTCCTGTCCTCTTCCGTCCAGAAGAAAACTGGAAAAGAATCAATGATTCCGCTAAGCGTCTGGCTATGCCTGCTATCCCTCAGGAAATTTTCATCGAAGGAATCAAAGCATTGGTCAACATCGATCAGGGATGGCTGCCCAATGCTGAGCAAGGTGCCTTATACCTAAGACCGCTCTATTTTGCAGCAGACGAGTATATCGGCGTAAAAGCTTCTACGAGTTATACCTTTGTCGTCTTCACTTGTCCAGTAGGACCTTATTACACTGAGCCAGTAAACCTACTTGTTAACAGAGACTTTGTAAGAGCTTCTATCGGAGGAACGGGGGCCGCGAAGGCAGCTGGAAATTATGCCGCTGCTTTGTTGCCAGATGTAATCGCCAAGGCTCAGGGCTACCATAACGTCCTTTGGTTAGATGGCAGAAACCTTGAATTTGTAGAGGAATGCGGTACCATGAATGTATTCTTCGTTATTGATGGTGAGGTGGTAACTCCTCGTTTGACGGGAACCATTCTACCAGGCATTACAAGAGATTCTGTGATTACCGTATTGAAAGATGCAGGCTATAACGTTAATGCCAGACAAATTTCTATCTACGAATTGCAACACGCCTATAGAGATGGAAAGCTTCAGGAGTGCTTTGGTGCAGGTACTGCTGCCACCATTTCTCATGTAGCAAAGATTGGATTCGCAGGTGAAGAATGGGTTCTTCCTCCTGTTTCAGAAAGAAAGATTGGACCATGGCTGTACGAAGAAATCATGAAGTACAGAACTGGAAACGTAGACGATAAATTTGGATGGGTAGTAACCTTGTAAACAAGATTCACTACATCTAAGAATATAAAGAAATCCCCTCTCAGCAGTTGAGAGGGGATTTCTTATGCTAGATAGTCCCTGATTGACTATTGCTTTACTATTTTTGTTACCAATTGTTGTTCTCCTGCTTGATTAGACAAAGTAGCCATGTATAGGCCAGCGGGTAATTCTCCTAGGTCCATTTTCTGTCCAGTCTGAATATCGCTAAGCTTTCTGATCAGCCTTCCTCTCAAATCAAGAATTGACAAGCTCCATCCTTGTCCCATTTCACCTTGTATCTCTAGGTAATTGGTAAATGGGTTAGGAAATACTTCCAAAGCTGATTCTTCTTCAAGAGAGGTAACTACCCCTACCGTAAAGGTTTGTGTCAAGGTATCTCCTTCAAAAATCACTTGATAAGTCCACACGCCATCCTGTGCATTGGCAGGGAGCTGATTGGACCAGTACCACCATGAAGCATTATATCTTTCCGGCGGATCATGATTCCAATTCAACCATGTTTGGCCATTGGGGCGAGTTACGCGGTAAGATGCAGGCTGTGTAGGTTCCTGGTCTACAAAATAGGAGGAGAAATATACGGTTTCACCATGATCAAAGCTTGTGGTATAGCTTACGACCTCATCATTGGAACACTGACCGGATAAATCTGGAGGGGCATTTCCCGTTTGAATATGATTGAGTCCTGCCAACTCATAAGGTCTTTGGTTGGCCCAAGCGGTAGATAGTGAGGTAGGATTACAATTACCATCATAGGGATCAAGCAGTGAACCCCTACTGGTAAATAATTCGAGGTGGAGGTGGGGTCCCGTAGAAAAGCCCGAACTCCCCACCAATCCGAGGTAATCTCCCGTAGTTACAGAATCCCCTATGGCTTTAGCCGTAAGGGTATTTTTTTTCATGTGCCCATACCAAGCTATGGTTCCGTCAAAATGCTCTATGTAAACAGCATTCCATTGACCTGTGAAACTACAGTTCCGATCGAAATTGTTGTCGAGCTTATTGATGATAATACCAGGGGCAGCGGCAATGATCTCCACTTCCTCACGATCCATCATGTCCCAACTAAAGGGCCATAAGAAATAATCGGTTCCTCTATGACCATTATACGTTCTCTCCTGACAAGTATAATCTCTTAACCCTCCAGCATTGTCGTGGTCTACATAATTGGATATGCCATAATAGCCATGATAAAAGGAATTGGCTCTTTGCCTCAGCGGGAAAGAAAGGGGAGGGATTTGGATCCCTCTATTAGGTGTAGGATTTAATTTTCCAGCCTGAATCAAATCTTGTCTAATTCGCTGAGTTTCCTCCCACATTTGTTCACGTGCTTTTGGGTCTACACAATGACCATGATCGTGTTCTTCTAAACGTGGGGCAGGTCCACCTCCATTGGCTGGCCTGAATTGAGCATAGCTCAAAGAAAAAAGGGATAGCAAAATTCCCAGTACGGTAACATATTTGTTCATGGAAAGATTGAATAAAAAGGGGTAAAGGGTAGTTTGATATAGAAATATACGGATATAGATGACAAAGGGACATAAAAAAAGCCCTCCAAAGAGGGCTTTTATCTGTATGTTAAAAGGGAGCTTACCCTACCATTTCTGTGATGTTGAAGAAGAAATTTCCTTCAATCAGTGCATTCTCATCGGAATCTGAGCCGTGAACGGCATTCTTTCCTACGTTTTCTGCATACAAAGCGCGAATAGTTCCTGCTTCCGCTTCAGCAGGATTCGTAGCTCCGATCAGTTTTCTAAAATCAGCTACAGCGTTGTCTTTTTCTAGGATCATGGGTACACATGGTCCGCTAGACATGAATGCTACTAGCTCACCATAGAAAGGTCTTTCTTTGTGAACTTCGTAGAATACTCCTGCTTCTTTTTCAGTCAGGTGCATCAGCTTCATCGCCTTAACTGCGAAACCTGCTTCCATGATTTGAGCAATGATCTTTCCTGTGTAGCCTTTGGATACGGCATCTGGCTTGATGATGGTCAATGTTCTGTTACCAGCCATGAGAATAATTGAAGTTGAAATGAGTGAAAATGTGTTTGCAGGAATTCTGGATTCCTTGTCAAGCGCAAACATAGTTTCCTGATTTTGAGTTTGCAAGAGAAAGAAAGAAAAGAGGTTTGATGGTAAAAATTCCTTCATACACAGTTGATTTACCGGTCATTTACACCAAAATCAGGATGTTTTTTCTCCTTTTAGAAAAATTATCTCAATTCCTTACTTCCAATTGACTTTTATCTCTTTTAACCTTCCTTCCGTTTGACTATTTTCGCGACCTGATTCATCATCTAACGTAGTCCTTACGATTCTCATGAACACATTTGATATTTCTGACATTAAAACGCTGCTATCTGAACCTAGAAGAATAGCCATTACCATGCACGCCAAAGCAGATGGAGATGCCATTGGTTCTTCTTTAGGGCTTTACCATTATTTAAAACAGAAAGGACATCGCGTAGAGGTCGTAAGCCCTACTGATTACCCAGAAAACCTTAAGTGGATTGCAGGAACAGAAGATGTTCAGATTGGACCCAATGATCCGGATCGTGCCTCATGGACATTCGAAGGGGCAGATTTGATTTTTTGTCTGGATTTCAACGCCATCCATAGGCTAAATGATTTTGCAGGCTCCGTGGAGGATTCCATGGCCAAAAAAATCATGATTGATCACCACATGGAACCCACAGGATTTCATGATCTTGCTTATTGGGATGATGAGGCATCCTCTACTGCCGAGTTGATCTATAGACTGGTAGATGATCTTGAAGACCTAGACAAACTAAATGAAGATATGGCGGAGGCCTTGTACACTGGTATCCTAACAGATACAGGCTCCTTCCGCTTTACCAACACAAGTCCCAAAGTCCATAAGATCGTTGGGCACTTATTGGAAGCAGGTGCTGACAATCACAAAATTCACGAATCTATTTATAGCAACTTTTCCATGGATCGTGTGAAATTCCTAGGACACGCGCTATTGAACTGCTTACACGTAAAGCCTGAGTTAAAGACGGCCTATATTCTTTTGAACAAAGAAGTCTTTAAAACCTTTAACCTAAAGTCTGGTGATACAGAAGGGCTTGTCAACTATGCCCTATCCATTGATGGAATAAAATTAGGCGCCTTGATCAGTACACAGGAAGATATTGTCAAGTTTAGCTTGAGAAGTAGAGACAATGTTTCCGCTAGTCAATTGGCTCAACACTTTGGTGGAGGAGGACACTTTTACGCTGCAGGTGCCAGAATTACAGCCAGCATTGAAGAGGCTGAACAAAAGTTTCTGGAACTGCTCGAGGAAGAAAAAACTATGCTAACTTCTTAGTATATTCAGGTAGGTGACTACCCCTATGCTTGCCTCACTCATTTATATGTCGTCCCATGTATAAATAGGATTTTTTTTTACTCCTATTTTGGTAACAAAATTTCTATATTGGACATATAGATATGTATATCTACCCATAACTTAACACCCAAACTCACATGAAGGCAAGAATTTTCCTCATGTTCTTCCTACTGCTGCTTGGTATAACTGCCTATGGGCAAGAAGAAGACATCAGTGTATCGAGAGGATTCAGTTTGTCCCTTACCAGTTCTAATCGTGGTTCGGGACTTGAATCAGCTTATTATGTAGGAGCTGGCAGGATGCAATGGGCTTATGGCTTGGATATTTTCCATGTAAGAAGTCTTCATGAGGTAAAGGTAGAGCCCTATCCATTCCCGGACAGGAAATATGTATTTGGCAAGATTAACAACCTCTGGGTAGTCAGTCCTTCCTTTGGGGTAAACTACATGCTTTCTTCCAGCAGTTCTTATAATATGGTTGAGATGCAGGGAGGAATAAAAATAGGTCCGGCTTTGGGTGTATTGAACCCTTACCACATCAAATTGTGTGGCCAAAATGGGAACTGTATTTCAGAGGCTTTTAACCCAGATATTCATTCATACCAGGCCATTTCGGGCCGTGCCAGTGTGTTCTCAAACACGGTAGATCCGAGCCTTCGTCTTGGGATTAGCTTGAAAGCCTATGTTATTTTTGATTTTCATTACAAGATCAAAAACTTAACGGGTATCAAGTTGGGTATCAACGCGGATTTATTCCCATCTAGCGTTCCATTGGTGCTGGAAACAGACGACCTCCAAAACGCTTCCACTTATTTGGCGGGTACAATTGGCTTCATTTTCGGAGGAAAATGGTAGTATTTCCAGCTCCTTTGATGATAAAATTAGCTTCCTAAAGTTAAGAGGGAACAATCCCCTCTGCCCTCCGTTTAAGATTACAAATCATTTCTTTTATATTTGGGTTCAGGCGTTGTTCCGATGCCCATTAAATATTAATTGGAGGAAGATATGTCAGTGGTTGTAAGTGCTGGATTAACAGAAAAAAACCTTCCCGGTGATGGCCCAAGACCTAAATGGCTCAGAGTAAAGCTCCCTTATGGAAAGAGCTATACAGAAGTCAGGTCCATCATCGACAAAAATAAACTTCATACTGTTTGTGAGAGTGCACGTTGCCCTAATATGGGAGAGTGCTGGGGAGCGGGAACGGCTACCTTCATGATTTTGGGAAATACCTGTACAAGATCTTGCTCTTTTTGTGCAGTGGCAACAGGTCGTCCTGACTCCTTAGATATCATGGAGCCGTACAGAGTTGCTAAAGCCGTTCAGAAAATGTCGGTCAAACATGCTGTAATTACCTCGGTCAATCGCGATGAGCAGAAAGATCGTGGCATGAATATTTGGGCGGAAACGGTCAGGCTGATCCGCAAGCATTCTCCTGAGACGACCTTAGAAACTCTTATTCCAGATGTAAAAGCCAATTGGGAGGCTCTGGAAATTATTACCAAGGAAAACCCAGAGATTGTTTCCCATAATATGGAGACTGTAAAGCGTCTCTATCGCCGAGTACGCCCTCAAGCGCGATACGCAAGAAGCCTTGAGCAAATCCAACGAACTAAGGCTGCGGGATGCCGTACAAAGTCTGGTTTTATGGTAGGATTAGGCGAAACCCCCGAAGAAGTATACGAGCTAATGGAAGATTTACACAAACATGATTGTGATGTACTGACCATTGGCCAATATCTGCAACCTACTAAAATGCACCTACCCGTTCATGAATTTGTTCATCCCGATTTGTTCAAGCATTATGAAGAAGTAGGGAAGGAAATGGGATTTTCTTACGTAGAAAGTGGTCCATTGGTGAGATCAAGTTATCACTCAGAAAGACATCTATAGGCGACATTTTGCCACTTTTTTTCGATATACCTTATAGGGGGAGCATGATTAGCTTCCCCTTTTTTCTTCTGGGAATAGAAAAGAAGCATTTTTTGGCAATAAAGGCGAGGCCGCTAACGGTCAAATTTTGTTTTGTTTTCTCGAAAAATGTTATTTTACGATTCGACCCTTATTAAGTATATCTGTATGAGACAAAACCTTTACTCGATTCTTCTCATTATTCTAGCCTGGTCTCTTACAGGCACCTCATATGCCCAGTATACCTGGAAGCATTTGGGCCCAGATAATGTTAATGGTATTACCAGAGCACTCGTATTCGATAATGCTGCCAATATCTATGCTGGTTCCCAGGGTGGTGGATTGTATAGATCGCAGAACCTGGGAGATACCTGGGAGCGTATCACTTCCTATGATGATTCTTTTTGTAATCCCAATATTACCTCTATTGCTGTAGATGGTAGCAACATCTACGTTGGAACAGGTGCCACTCAGTTTTCTGATCCTTATGTTGAAAGAAGACTAGGATACATTCTAGGCTGGGACTACAGAGCTGTGAAATTTGGATTTACTGGCTACCTCGATGGTCTTCCTGGTGGAGGAGTTTATGTTTCCACCGACAATGGTAGCTCATGGAAGGTGGTTAATGCCACGAATAGTGATCCTGCTGGAACTCCAGCTTATCAAGGGCCTTTTACAGATATACAAAAACTTGCTGTTTCTAATGGTCGTGTCTTTATCGCCAGCCACGAAGGGCTGTACTTCTCAGACAATCAATTGGAGTCAGTCCAATTAGCAAATGGCCCTGCTTTCCTTCAGCAAAATGTCATTTACGATGTAGAAGTAGCAGCTAATAATACCATCTTTGTTGTAGCCCATGGAATAAATGGAACAGAGACACTTGACTCACTTTATATTTCTACGGATAACGGGAGCAACTTTACTGCTGTAACGGATGAAGCAATCATTGCTAATGGCAGAGTTGGCTTTGTGCGTACAGAAGTCGCCGTTTCCCCTTCTGATCCCAATACAGTTTACCTTGCGGGTACCCAGGCTAGTGGGGAAGTAGGAAGAATTTTCCGCTATGATGTATCAGGAGGAAATTGGACACAAGTTGGTATTTCTGGACCTACTTTCGCTCCACTTGGTATCAATGGAAGGGATGCCTTTGCGTTGGCTGTTTATCCTGACAACCCAAACGAAATCATTATTGCCGGTGATAACTGGTATAGCCTAAGTGAAGCAGAAGGATGGCAATTGATTGGTCAGGGCTTCCAGCCTGCTCTTTCTACCTTTAGAGAGCCCCCTATTCATACGATAGCCTTTCACCCAACTGACCCTAATATCCTGGCGGTAGGAGCAGAAAGAGACATTTTCATTTCGAGAGATAGAGGAAACACATTCGCTAGCAGAAAAAGAGGAATGGGAACCCATCCTTTTGTTACTGCCAGTGCCGTGAAAGTTACCAATACAGAAGATGGTGAAACCACAGAATACGATGCAGTATTCGGAGTAGGGACTACAGGCGGATACGTCAATCACCTTTTCAATACAGAACTTCCAAGTAACAAGTCCTTCGGACGAATTACCGGAGTCCCTTACTCAGATTTACAATTCTCCACCGTATTTCCTGGTGGGGTGATTGCCCAAGGAACAGATGGAGGGGTAGTAAGATCTCTCGATTATGGTCTTACATTTGAGCAATTTTATAATATCCCCGTGAATCCTCAGGTAAGAAACCTTGTTCCTGCAGGATCTGATACCATCATCAACCAGTCTAATGCAAACTCTGAGGCAGGTAATCTTCTTGATGCGCCTACCCCTGCAAAGGCGGTGTTTGCGATCGATGAAAATATCCCAGAAGATTTACTTGATAGAACCTTAACCGAAGAGGAATTCCAAAATGCTGCAGAGAGCTACCTGTTCTTCTGTTCCCAAAAATATGTTTGGATTTGCCAAGGAGCATTCGGAGATGGTCTTCAGGTGAGATGGAATAGAATTACTTCAGAATTGGTAGATGGACTGGATGAGGTATTCACAGCAATGGCTGTAGCTCCTGATGGTTCTCACACCTTATATGTAGCCTCCAGCCTTGGCAACATCTGGAGAATTGACAATGCAAATGACCTAGAGAATTTTGACGCAGATGTCAATGTCGTCCAGATGAACGCAAGTTTGAGCCAGTCTGGTCTTACGCTTATCGGCAACTCAATTTCTTCTCTTGCGATCGACCCACAAAATCCTGACAGACTTGTCATTACCTACGCAGGATATGGAGCCGTGAGCCAAGGAGTTACGACTTGGTTGTGGATCACTGATGATGCCACTGCTGATGTTCCTGTCTTCGGAGAGGTAAGGGGACTAGCGCCTGCTTCCAATCAGCCCATTTATACTTCTGAATTCGTAATTGATGGAAATTCTGGTGAGTCTGTTCTTCTACTTGGAAGAGAGAAAGGCCTTCTTTCTGTAAGATCTATTACAGATCAGGGATTCCCTATTATTCCTAAAATCTACCTACCTGATGAAAATGGCATGGTAGAAGAGATTGGAGATCTTTCGAATATCCAAGTTTCGGATATCTTTACAAGAAAATATGCCATTACTACTGATGGGGATAATGTTAGCGTGAGCAAGGACTATACAACCTTTGTAGCCACCTATGGTCGCGGTATGTATAGCTCAGCAGATTTCTCCCCCGCTAGAAAAGGAGGAGAAAGGCCTGAGGCTGAAGTTCCTGTGAGCCTATTGGAAAGCTTCGTTTATCCTAACCCTTCTGAGGGTGTAGCTACGCTCGAAATTCGTCTACCAGAAGTATCTGAGGTAGAAATTAGGGTGATCGATCTCAGCGGAAAGGTTTACAGCAATGAGCTACTCAATGAAGTGAATGGTGTTGTCAAGCATCCATTACCGGCAGAGGGAATGGCTCCGGGTATGTACCTGATTGAGGTGATGGTTAATAACGAAAGCCAGTCAAGCATCACCACCCACAAGTGGGTTCAACTCTAAAAAAAAGAACAATAGAAAAGGGGCTTTCGTAATTGAAAGCCCCTTTTTTTTTATCCTTCGTTACATTAATAAAGCCATAGGACTTACTACATTCAAAATATGAAAACTGTAATTCTTTGTCGCCATGCAAAATCGGATTGGCCAGAAATGACAGCTGATATTGATCGTCCTCTCAAGGAAAGAGGAAAGGAAGATGCTGCTTACTTAGCTGGTCTACTTGCAGACCAACAATTTGTACCGGATTTAATCATCAGTTCTCCTGCTAGAAGGGCGCAAGAAACGGCGGAAATCTACCGGTCCAAGCTTGGATATAGCAAAGAGATCAGAACTGTAAGATCTGTCTATTATGAGGAATTGGGTAGCTTGATTCAAATGATTCAAGGGGTGGAAGATGAGGTGAGTAGCCTGATGGTATTTGGGCACAATCCTACCATGGAAAATGCAGTTAGGTATCTCCTTCAAATGGATACACCTTTTGACATGCCTACCTGTGGAATGGCCTGTTTTGAGTCCCTCTCCAACCAGTGGAAGTCTTTCGGTCCCAGACAGGTTTACCTAAGATGGCTATTAATCCCTAGGCTAAAACGCAAGGATTAGCGCTTATTCTGAATCAGCAGGAACAAGATCCCATTCGAGGCTTAAGGTAGAATCAGAAGTTGTACCTCTCAACCACATTTCGCCCAGGGTAAGAAATTCGATATCCAGTGCATTTGCGGTTTCCCCAAAAATGAGATTCAGTTTGGTATTTCGGCGCACGAGATCCCATTTCCCATCTCTACATCCACCATCTGGCCCACAAATACGGAGGGTCTGATCGGTTGCAAAGGTGATGGTTGAGTCTTTGAGGATTCCGGTGAGATTTTCCCCATCTTCAATGGCGAGTTTCCAGCGCCAAGTATTGGTAACTCTTTCTCTAGGCGTAACAACGGAGATCGTTGGTCCTGATTCATACTTACGCCACTCGCAGGAAGAGAGTACGATTCCAGTAAGGATAAGACAAAGGAAAATTAGTTTTCTCATATTTCATTAGTCAGAATGGACAAAACTACGTATACCGCAAATGATTCTCAATCACATTGGCTTGTAACCCTACATGGTTACATTAATTTTTATGATCATGAGTTTGATAGAACAAATTAAACATCGATCGGAAGAAATATTCGATGAAGTGATCGAAAACAGGAGGCATATTCATGCTAACCCTGAACTTTCTTTCGAAGAGGCAAAAACTGCCGCCTATGTTCAACAGCACCTGCAACAACTGGGCATCCCCTATAAGAACGACGTAGGAGGCCATGGTGTTGTTGGTGAAATCACTGGCCTGGCTGAAGGCCCCCAAAAAGTTCTCGCCCTTCGTGCAGATATGGATGCACTCCCGATCAAAGAAGCCAATGAAGTCCCGTATAAGTCCAAAAATCCCGGAGTCATGCATGCTTGCGGCCACGACGTGCATACTTCCTCCCTATTAGGGACAGCCAAAATCCTGCAAGAGTTGCGAGCACAATTTTCTGGAACCATCAAATTGATTTTTCAACCTGCTGAAGAACGATTTCCTGGTGGAGCTTCTATTATGATCCAAGAAGGAGTCCTGCAACAGCCCAATGTACAGTCCATTTTGGGGCAACACGTCATGCCCTTCATCGACTGTGGTAAAATTGGCGTTCGCCCGGGAAAATACATGGCCTCAGCGGATGAAATATACATGAAAGTCAAGGGCAAAGGAGGACATGCGGCCCTTCCCAGTACTTTCATTGACCCTATTATGATGACTGCCCAAATATTAACGACTCTTCAACAAGTCGTCAGTCGGTCAGATACTCGAATTCCTTCGGTTTTATCCTTCGGAAAAATCATAGCAGAAGGTGCCACCAATGTCATCCCAGATGAAGTATATGTTGAGGGAACTTTCCGTACCATGGATGAGCCATGGAGAGCCAAGGCACATGACAAGATCAAGGATATTGTTCATATGACGGCCAAAGCACTTGGAGGAGAAGTTGAGCTCGAAATCAGAAAAGGATACCCGGTCTTATTCAATGACGAAAAGCTCACCCTTCAAAGCAGGGATTATATAGCTGATTATGTAGGAGAAGAAAACGTCATTGATATGGACCTATGGATGGCAGCTGAGGATTTTGCCTACTATACACATGAGGTTCCTGGCTGCTTCTATCGCCTTGGAACCAGAAATGAAAACAAGGGCATCGTACATGGTCTGCATACTCCTCGCTTTAATATTGATGAAAATGCCATGAAAATTTCTACAGGCCTGATGAGCTGGTTGGCTATCAATCACATGCAACAAGCCTAGCTTGAACATGTTCACATCGTACAATAGACAAGGGGAACCCAAACGAGGTTCCCCTTTCATCTACACCTAAACCAATTCTTATGAGGCCAACTCAGGAGAGTTAAACCACTTTATTATTTTTTCCTTGATCTGGTCCTTTTTCACGGGCTTGGATAGAAAATCATCCATCCCCGCATCGAAACATCTCTTTCTGTCTTCATCCAAGGCATTGGCTGTTAAGGCAATGATAGTAGGCCTCCCTGGTTTTTCTTCGAAGCGCTTACAAATTTCCTTGGTGGCAGTAATTCCATCCATCTCTGGCATCATCACATCCATGAATATCAAGTCATAAGCTTCTTTCTCTAAGCGTTCAAGCGCCTCGATTCCGTGATTGGCAATGTCTGCCTCATAGCCCAAACGCTTGAGCGTTTTGGAGGCTACTTTTTGGTTGACAAGATTATCCTCTACCAAAAGAATTTTCAATCCTCCACCAATCTGTGCTTCCTCTTTTTGGCTTGGCTGAATGGAGGCTTTTTCTTTGGCTGGCTTCTGATCGGTAGCTGGTGCCACTTTGCCCTGCTCTGCTGTTAGGTTTACAGCCTGCTCTTTCTGTCTTAGTCGTCTTCTGCCCTTTACCTGAACTTCAGTCATATACCTACTAATGGTTCGGAAAACCACTTTTTCTCTGGCTGGCTTATGCATAGCCACATCAAATACATCTCTGATGTTGTTTTCATGGATTTCACCAACAGAACTCATCAAAATCAAGGGGATTCTGTCTTTGTCCCATTTGGCTCTGATCTTCTGAGCGAGTTCTAAACCATCCATACCAGGCATCTGCATGTCCAGGATACCAATATCATAATCATGAGTCTCCAGATGTGGCATCAAGGTATAGGGATCAGAGAAGACATCTGCCTTTAGTCCCATTCTTTCGCACTGGAATTTGATGATTTTAAGGTTGGTGAGGTTATCATCAACGATGAATACTTTTGCATCACTTACCTCAATGGTGGATACTTCTTTGAGGTAATCAGTTACCTTTTCTGGATTACCCGGCGGTACACTGATGGTAAAATAGAAGGTAGACCCATTGTCAATTTCACTTTCTACCCAAATTTGCCCTTCCATCAACTTGGTCAAGTTATGGCTGATAGCAAGCCCAAGTCCAGTTCCTTCATGCTTTCTGGTATCAGAACCATCTACCTGTGAGAATTTTTGGAAGAGTTTACCCTTCTTCTCTGCTGGGATTCCAATTCCTGTGTCCTTGACCGAAAATTCTAGGGTATGCTTTCCATCCACAGTGTGTACCCATGCTACTTTCACGAATACTTCCCCTTGGTAGGTAAACTTGATGGCATTGTTGACAAGATTAAAAAGAATTTGTCTTACCCTAGATCCATCTCCAAGTAATACTCTTGGCGTTTGAGGATCAATCCAATAGAGCAATTCCAGTTTTTTCTCGACAGCTTGTGGTGTCAGCACATCCATCACCTCGCCCACGACTCTATCTAGACTAAAGTCAGTTTGATCTAACTTCAAGGTACCAGACTCCATTCGAGAAAAATCAAGGATGTCATTGATGATATTCAACAAACCATCTCCACTCGTTCTAATGGTTTCTGCATAATCTCTTTGCTCATGAGAAAGCTCAGTATCTAACAACAAGCCTGTCATTCCGATTACAGCATTCATCGGCGTACGTAACTCGTGGCTCATGGTAGACAGGAATTGAGACTTTAGAAGGGTGGCTTCTTCCGCTTTTTCCTTGGCTAATATCAATTGTTCCTCTGCTTCTTTCCTGGCTGTCAGGTCAGAGATACGAAGAAGAATATAAGGTACCCTTGAAATGGTTACCGTAGAAAAGGCTACGTTTGCCCAAATGGGATCTTTGCCCACAATATCAATCTGCGTTTCAAGGCTCCACTTTTCAGCCCCGTGTCTTGCGGTTTGGGCACTTTTGATTAGGTCTTCACCCAGAACAATATTGATAGGCTGGCCTACCAAATCAGATCCTTCTTGTGCAAAAAGGGCCCTTGCTTGTGCGTTGACATTTTTTATTTCAAGTGTATTTTCGTCAATAAAGAAATTGGCATCGTATGCGTTCTCGAATATGGTCTCAAGCTCCTTTTTTCCCTGGGTAATAACGTCCAGAACCTGATTATTGGAAATAGATTGAAAGTAGTACCCACACAGACAAAGGAAAAATATTGTCATGTAGAAATAGGATATATAAGAACCTACCAGGTCGTCTGGTGCATGTACATATTCTGCGAATAAATTGGCCCCAAATTCATTGAACATGACAGGAGTCAAAGAAATCAAAATGGCCAAGCCCAGTTTCAGCTTCTCACGAAATTCAAAGATCATGAAGCAAAACATGGCCATAAAGTAAACCGCCGTATGCTCCCCACTAAATAATGTAAAGATCGCATTGGTAACGAATACATTAGCCGATATAGCGATGATCATGGAAAACTTGGCCGTGGTATACCATCTTTTCGAATTGAAGAAAAGCGTCAAAATCAATAAACACTCCTCCGCTATCTGAACCATCACAGCAACCTCTGATCCCATATCCAGGTACTGAAAGATGTAGGATGAGGTGATAAGGACTGCAAAAAAGGCAATTCGGTTTACGAGCTTGGTTACCCGCACAGCTGAGTGAGGCAAACTATCATGGATACCCAGATTAGATATCCAGTTCCAGAAGGATTTAATTTTGGACATACGATTAATGTATATTCCAAATTATGTAGGACTACAATCATCACAGAACGATATCTTCCCAAAAACTAACTAAATACAATTCAAAAACTGTAATATATTTGCTAATAATTATTTTTTAGAACCGACATACTCGTAGCCAACCCTTCTCAATACCACCCTAATGAGCTGATTAACAGACACAAATAACAAAATCAAAGATTGATATTTTTTAAACTATTGGAGAATAGACCTTCATTAAACTTATCATTTTGCACAAAAAAAGGGCAGCCATTCTTGGGATGAAGGCTGCCCGGTGTATTGAATTAGAGTAACTAGGGATGTCTTTGTGTCATTTTTACAAAGGATTCTTTCTCTTGAGAAAGCTTTTTCTCTACTCGAGGAATTTCAAACTTCACACACTCCAGCAATCCAACGATATCTTCTGTCCTAAGATGGTTATTGATGGTGATTCTCAAACCAGACTCTTTGTAGGGGACGGCAGGATAGATGGCGGAATTCACGTAGTATCCATGTCGCATCAGTCTTTGGATCACCTCCAGGGTGAGTTCTACATCTCCTACCCTAATGAATCCAATAGGGGTGTCAGTAGTTAAGGGTTGGTATAGACCTTTGACGGCGCATTCTGTATTGAAAGTATCGATCAAACCTGCTAGCCGTTGTTGCAAGACAGGAAGGTCAGAGGATTGATGGATTTTGGCAGATGCGATGGCAGCACCAATGCTGGCTGGCTGAAGAGGTCCTGAGAAGGAATACGTACTTCCACACTTTCTTACTTTGTCCGCGATTGCGGCATTGGGGAAGAGAACGGCGCCTCCTCCTGCTGCAAAGCTTTTATTTAAGGACGCAGCTATATATACCTTTTCGTGTCCCCCCATAAAGGTACTCGCCACGCCCTTTCCATTCTTCCCGAACCAGCTCACACCATGTGCATCGTCAATGTACAAGTGTAGGGCAGGATACTGGTTCAAAAGACTTTTGATCTCTTCGACAGGGGCGTAATCTCCAAACATAGAGTAAACACCATCTGCCATATACCAAACTTTTCTGTATTGCTGGGATAGTTTCTTGACTCTGGCCTCCAACATGTCAAGGCGATTGTGGCGGATCAGTTCGACCTTAATCCCACGCGCTTTCAACAACTGAGCCGTCATCTGTACACTCGTATGAACCTGATGGTCTAGGATAACCACATCATTCTCTTCGACAATAACTGGAATAGCAGACAAATGGGCCATGGTAACAGAAGGGGAAACAATGGCGTGTCCACCAAAAATCTTTTCAACTTCGTGTTCTAGCTGCTTGTATAGGCCAATAGACATGTAGGCCCTAGAAGAGGAAAACTGCACACCATATTTTCTAATAGCCTCAATGGCTGCCATCTTCATCCTTTCATCCTGCTCGAGGCCGAGGTAGCTACAGGAACCAAAATTTACGACTTCCATCCCTCTTACGGTGATGGTTCTTCCGTTCAATCCCTCATCTTCTGTGTATTGATGCAAGACACCAGAAGCAACTGCATAGGAAATGGTTTGATCAACAAGGGCGAGGTGTTGGGCAGTTTTTGTTCTTGCCATGGTATAGGTTTTTATGGGGGTTTGTTGTTAATAACAATCTAAAAGTAGGCCTAGCCATGATGAAGATAAAGGGAGAAAAATAAAGCTTTGTACCAAGAAATATATAACCCGAAAATTACCTATATTGAATTAAATAGCCGTTTCGCATTGTTTTAGTATATAATTGTACCAAAGAAAATGACAGAAAGGAAAGCGGGGAAAATTTGGAAATCTCTCTCCAAGGAGGAAAAAGTACGATTTCTGAGGTTTTTATCTGCAGAATTAGGCGACAAGCAACTTTTTCTTCAAAAACTGGCGAATACGTTGAAGCATTATCCCATGGAGGACCAAGATGTGTGGGAAGTGCTTTATCCTGGTGTTTCCTATGATGACAGCAGACTCAGAAAACTATCAGCCGATTTGGTGAGGTGGATGGAAGAGTTTCTCGCTATTGAAATGTTTAGAAAGGAGGAAGGAACAAAAGGGGTCTATCTATTAAGGTATTATCAGGAGAGAGGATACGATGATGAATTTATCAAGGCTTATAATAAGAAGGAAAAGGTCTGGGAGAAAAGTCTAGGAGATCATCCCCTAGCAGAACATTTCCATATCAAATACCTGATGGAGTTGGAGAAGCAGAATTTTGTTACAAAACATCATTTCAATTTCCAGTACCTGAAAGGACTGAAAAACTATCACAAGGATACAACTGTCAATACCTATCTGCTAGACAGTGTAAAGGCATTCGTAGAATATTGGCTAATGGAGACGATAAGCCTTGGCATGGATGGTACCATTTTAAGTCTTCAGAATCCTAAAGCAGAGATTTCTCTTTTCCAGGGTTTACTTCAGGACCTTAAGGAGAGGGAGATTTTAACTGAATCCGTCCACATCAATACCTACTTGAGTTTATTTAAATCCGAATTAGAAGAGGCTGACGAAAAGTATCAACAGATATTTGAAGATGTTCGATCAGGAGTTATCAATATTCCCTCGGACGATAAACAGAATATTTTCGCCATTCTATTTAACCGATTTGCAGTTTTACTTGCTCAGAAAGGATCAAAGGAATACGTAGACATCTTGATTGATCTTATCATGTGGGGAATTGAAGATACATTTTTGCTGATAGATGGCTATTTGAATGTTACCTACTACCGGAACATGATAAACCTTGCCATTAGAAATGGAGACTTCGAAAAGGCTCACCAGTTCTTAGAGAATTACAAGAGCCAACTTCATCCCATTGAAAAGGAAGAGGCTTATACCATGGCAAAGGCTGTTATCCTTGGATCCGAAGGAAACAATCGAGAGCTCATTAATTTTTTGATGAATAAGAGGTTTAAGAATATCAGATACGAGATTGATGCCAGAACCCGCCTTCTGCGAGCGAATTTCGAAATAAACCCCGAAGAAGAAATTTGGATAATTTCTCAAATCAATACCTTCCAGAAGTATTTGCGTACGAAAACCTCCATTTCTGAAACCTTAAAACGCCAAAGCTTGAACTTTTTAAGGTTTTTCAAACTACTGGTGAAGTCCAACAACTCCAAACAATACGAAAAGGTGATGGTCCTCCTTCAGAATAGTCAAACTGTATTACATAAAAAATGGCTATTGGATCAGTTGAAAAGTAAAATGGGTAGAGAGTGAACCCCCTACCCATGTATAATTTCTTTTATGAATTTTATCCTTATTCCACTATAAGTGTTTTGGTGATATGCTTATCCTCTATTCGGAATTTGATATAGTATAGCCCCGTATCAAATCCTTCTAACATAAATTTGAAACTATCATTTCCTATGCCTTCTTGATGAATCTCATCTCCTTCAGAATCGAATACTGTTATTTCTTCAATAGCCGTTATTCCCTTTACGTTTACCCATACACTATTTGAGGTTGGGTTGGCTCCCATAACGATTGGGTCGTCATCTGAGGGCTCTACCATGGCAGGTACATCTTCGATGACTATAATAATTCCTCTCATAGGTTTCATCTGCTCGACGGGCAAGACATCATGTGCCTGAACAGACAAAGTTCCTAACAACAATAAAAAGCTAGCAATGAACGAGGTAAAAATGCTTTTTGTCATATACTCCCTGTACTCTTGTAAAGTTTAAATTTCAATAAATTCCCTAATTCGAACTATTACAAAAGTATACAGGTTGAACATTTATTCAATAACCAATTTGTATTTATTCCCACAATTCAAATAATCCAAAATATGTTTTATATCAATTATTTTCCTACATAACTTCCCATTATCAGGCATTCATTATTCATCCTTATGGAGCATTTATCCTGCTTAGAACTCAAAAATGAATGCTATCTTCTTTTGATTGTTACATCATCATCGATATAAAAGCTGAAAAAAACGCAGCATTTTATGGCCATTCCCTAAATTTTTCAAACCTTCATGCATCCCTGATTCTTGAATTATTCGAAACTTGGGAGCAGAACTTTACCGGAAAAATTTACGTTCACTTACCGTCCATTATCAATCCACTAACTAAGATTTCACACGTATGAGTAAACCAAGCCTGAATGAATTGATGAATACATTGCCACAGGTAGGTAGTGTAGAATGGATTGGGATTCGCCCTGAAAGAAGGGCTGCCCTACAAGAAGTCCAGGAGGTTAAGGTAACCATCGAAGGAGGACTTGAAGGAGACCATTATGCCGGTAAAAGAGAAAAGAAACGCCAGATAACTCTCATTCAGGGAGAACACCTAGATCTTGTCTCATCCGTCATGAAAAAGGACGTCCATCCTGAGGATACCAGAAGAAACCTTGTCATCCGAGGAATCAATCTCCTTTCCCTAAAAGAAAAACAATTCACGATTGGGGATGTCGTCCTTGAAATGACAGGTCTATGCCACCCTTGTTCGAGGATGGAAGAAAACCTAGGACCAGGTGGTTACAATGCCATGAGAGGTCATGGCGGAATCAACGCCAGGGTCATTCAGGGAGGGACAATCAAGGCTGGGGACGCGGTGAAAATGCTAGCATAAAAAACGGGATGGTCGCATTCCTGCGGGCCATCCCTAAAACTACCATCACCATTGAGTTTTACATTTCTTTGTTTGTGATGGCGAAACGAGTCAACGCACAATCTAGTTGAGGGCGAAGAAAATAGAGCCTACAGGAATAGGCAATGGGACCCAGGTTCCTTGTGCAACAACCCCACCCAATCCAAATTGGAGGGCGAATTTATCTGAAGTATTGAATCTCAACCCTGGCATCACCAGCGCAAAGTCATCCGCACTCCCTTCGGCAGAACCGCCTAAGTAGATGAACGAGTCAAAAACCAGTGAAAGGCGTGAGTTAGTTCTGATCATTCCTGCTATTGAAGCCAAAGGCGCATGTCCTCCACTTGTGCCATCCATTGAACTGACACCAGCATATCCACCCGTAAAAGTGATATTCCCCTTTCTATCCCCAAGCGTTAAGGAACCAAAGGCCAAGCCTCCATATCCAGGAAAGAAGAAGGGATTAACTCCAACCAAAGCCCCCACTCCAAAATGAACTTTTTCTTCTATTTGAGTTGAATACTTCATGGACAGGATGGCAGGTGTAGCCGCCCATGAGGTCATAAATCCTACGTTGAAATTATCAGCTACTGAGAAGTGCGCTTCTGGACCATAGATACTTAGCATCCCATAATTATCTCCTTTCTTAATCGGAAGGCCATTGGTCGTGATGAAATAGCGTGTCGAGAAAGGATCGTCGCCAACAAAATTTCCATTCCTAAAGTCATCTGCCTTTAAAGGCTCAATCTTTTCGATCTCATGCTTAGGGATGTAGACCTTCCCTAAGTCTTCTGTTAGGACAAGAACCTCTCTGCCATCATCGCTTAGGAACTCTCCCAAAATAACAGCACCGTTTCGCTTGGTGATCTTTACTTGATCTCCTTCTTCAGGAAGAGACTGACCAAAAGAGACTTGCAAGCTGAACATACTTATGAGTATTAAGCAGATAAATTTTAATGCAGACGTTTTCATTTTTCTTGAATTAATGGTGGTAGTGATGTGCTTACCTTTCAAACTTACGCCATGGGTAGTCGAAAGAAATATGTGATTTCACCAGTCAATTCGAGCTTTTTGGAAAAAATGCGCCTTCCAATGAAATTTTACTTTTCTTCCTTGGACTTTGGCATTTTTTGCCAAAATGAAAATGCTGATGGGACTATCAGCCAAAAAATGGGGCATTGTGCATAGGATTTACATGAAAAAGGAGAAACCATATGGTTTCTCCTCGTCGATAAACTATTTAGGGGAATACGTCCTGAGAATTCGATTTATCTCGTAATCACTATCGAAGTAGATTTTCTTTGTTGATTGGAAGATAGTATAGCGGTGTATACTCCAGGTTGTAGGTTGAGGGGAGGTAGTAATATCTGAAGCTGTTGAGAATTCCAGTCTTGCTGGTGAAGGATCCTACCGCTCATGTCCATGAGCATAAGGGAGAGTTGTTCATTTCCCTTCCAATCACCTGATAGGAAAAAGCTTATTTCATTTGCACGTGATGGATTAGGGAAAGCGTCAAAGCTACGTTCATCAGTCTGTTGGTAGGTAAATTCAATGGTTGAGGAATAATCAAATTGTCCATCAAAATCTACTTGTTTGATACGGTAGTAAACTTTTTTGCCATGTCGGGTCTGATCGACAAAAGAATAAGTCTGAATTCTGTCAGAATTCCCTTGTCCATTTAATTGGCCTAACTGAGTGAAGAGAATGCCGTCTTCTGATTTTTCTACTTGGAAATAGTCATTGTTAATTTCTTTGCTGGTGGACCATTGAATGTCTACCCCTCTATTTCCTTCTTCAGCTTTTACATCCAACCATTCTACTGGCAAAGAGAAGTTGGAGGTTCCAACTAAAATAGGATCATTGTTATCACAATCTCCAGGAGTACCATATAGGGTAAATCCGGTACACATCTGGGAGCTTATCTGATTGTTTACGTCTGTTGAGGAAGTTAATTCAGTTCCATCATCGAGCCATGACCTTAGCTTATCAGGAACTATAAAACTCCCATTTCCACAGATTCTGGCTTGTTCACCTACAAAGTACAGATCATCAAAAGCAGCTCCACTTCCACAGGATGCATTCTCCATAATGGTACTACCACTCGCATTGAGAATCAAATCATCTCCTATCTCCAAAATGGCATATTCACCGATGTAAAAAAGGCCATTTCCGTCTGTCCCTCTTACCTGATGTTGGAAGTCGCTCGAACTGATCAATTTACCAAACAGCTCAAACCTATCTCCTCCAAAAATATAAGGCTCAGATACACCATTCCCGGTTAATACCCTAAAAGCAGCACCTCTATTGACTGTGATATTGCCATAGAACGTGTAACCAGAAGGCCTTGTTTGAGAGATGTCATGTCGAATGACAACATTATCGGTACTCGTAGGGTGATTGAGGGCTGGACCTCCGTTAGGGGTAAGAGACCAATTGGAAGCTTGATTCCAATCACCTTCACTGATGGTATAATATGTTGTTGCAGAAGCTGGAGCACAAAGTATGGCTACCAAGAAAAGTAGGGGGTAAATTACTTTTGTCATGGATCTTGAATTGAGAACTCAGTATGTTGGGTAATGAACTAACACCTGCAAGATCCATTGTTTGGTTGTCTTTTTTCATGTAGAAGAGTCCAAGCAGATTAATTTATTCCATTATTAGTAAATTTTAAAACATGATCAGTTCTAAAAAATGATAAACCAATACTTAAATAAAATACCCGAAACACACTGCCTAACAATGACTTAACATTAAAATAACATAAGTTGTATTTTCCATTAAATCATAATTATTAAAGCATCAATCACTCATCTTACATAGCAGACACTCACGTAAGATTAAGTCTTGACAGTTAAACCTTCTTATTCTTTCCATTAAATTCAGCTTCGCCACTCATTTATTACGGATATTCCATTATTTTCGACCATCGTTATAATTTTGCTCTAGCCATGAAAAAACTTCAAATCATCTGTTGGATACTACTTATCCAATCCTTTCAAATCGCCACTTCTCAGACAAAGGTTCTTTTGGATGAATCTTTTTCCTCCAACCGATTGGGCTGGTTGACACAGGAGGAGGGATTGTTTACAGCAAGTATTGAAGAAGGGCAATACAAGCTTTCAGCTGATACCCTATTGAAAAGGCCAGAGATTTTCAGCCATCCCTTCTATTTAGATGCCAGCCTAAGTTATTCGGTCAATTGCAGCCTGACAGTACAGTCTTTTGGAAAAGGGACAGGCATCATATGGGGAGCTAAGGACAGCAAAAACTATTTCTCCTTGACCCTTCACAAAAAGGGACTAATCATGAAAAAGGTGGACCAAGGCAAATCATATCTCATGAGCCGGAAGGCGTTCCCCTTACAAGAAGGGGACTATAGCCTCTCTCTTAAGAAGAGCAAGACAGAAATTCTAGTTAGCCTGAATGGAAAACCCGTCATGAAAACGCGCCCAAGGGCCGTTAATGGAAAAAGAATTGGCTTCCTCCTTACCAAAGGTGCTCAGGTCAATATTGACCACATCAAAGTTATGCATGCCTCTCCAGTAGACCTCCTTTCCAATATGACAGCGGATATCAAAAGGATTCGTCTAGGTGATAATATCAACTCTAAGTTTTCAGAAGGCCTTCCTACTGTTTCTCCTGACGGTAAAACGCTCTATTTCGTCGTAGTAGGGAATTATGAAAATATCTACTACAGTGAACGACAGAATGACGGTTGGGGGCCAAGGAAGAAAATGGATCCCCCACTCAACTCCGAGAACTTCCACAATGCTGTTTTTTCAGCTTCCACTGACAATAATTCTTTGGTAGTCATGCATGTGTACAATGCTGATGGAAGTTTCAAGAAGTCAGGTTTATCCCTTAGTAAGAGGCTAGAAAAGGGCTGGTCTGTACCTGAGGAAATTGTGATTGACAACTATTACAATTCTTATGGTAGAGTGGACCAGCGTATTTCTGCGAATGGCAAGGTCATGCTCCACTCCATCAAGAGATCCGATAGCTATGGAAAGCGGGATATTTATGTCAGCTTCCTCAAAGAAGATGGAACATGGACCGAACCCAAAAATTTAGGTCCCGACATCAATACCGCTGGATCAGAAATCACTTCCTACTTAGCACCTGATGGTCAAACCCTATATTTTTCAAACGATTCCCGTCCCGGCTATGGCTCTACAGATGTATTTGTTTCTAAAAGGTTAGATGACAGTTGGACCAAGTGGAGTGAACCCAAAAACCTAGGCCCTGAAGTCAATGGTCCTTCAAGAGATGAATTTTATGTAGTTCCTGCTTCAGGAAAATATGCCTATCTCTCCTCCTCAACCTCTTCAACTGGAGGGCTGGATCTGTATGCCATTTCCTTATCTGAGGCGGTCAAACCAGAGCCCGTCATCCTTGTCTCTGGGACCATTCGAAACAAGGTATCCAACGAACCCCTTACAGCATCCATCTCCTTTACTGATTTGGAAAGCCAACAGGAAGCGGGGATTGCTCAGTCTGCTCCAGGAACAGGTTCTTATAAACTTATCCTACCAGCTGGTTCTCGATATAGCCTTTCCGCTCAAAAGGAGGGATTTTTGGCGACTGGAGACTATGTGGATACCCGGAAGACGGAGGCCTATCTTGAAATTGAAAAAGATCTTTATCTCACGCCTATCAAAAAGGGTTCTACCATTTCTCTGAATAACCTATTTTTTGAATTTGGGAAAGCCACCATTCAGCCTCAATCTTTTCCAGAGCTTGACCAACTCGCTCAGGTTATGGAACAAAATCCTGCCATAGTCATCAAATTGACGGGACATACAGATAATGTAGGAGGGGATCAGGACAACCTTAAGCTATCTCTCAATCGGGCTGAAGCAGTAAAGACTTACTTAGGAGAAAAGGGCGTCCTTTTGTCTCGTATGGTTACAGAGGGGAAAGGAGAGGCTCAGCCAGTTTACCGCAACAATACAGATGAGGGAAGGCGGAAAAATCGCAGGGTGGAATTGACCATTATCAATGAATAAAAAAGGAATCAGTCCGATTGTCAGTAGATAACTCAAGTTTTCCTGAAAAAGGAGGAATCATTATCTAATAGAGTTTGTACCATGAAGGCTGTTTCCACATCCATGAAGGGCTGAGAGATACCTATGTTCGCTGCTAAAAGGAAAATAGAAAAGAGTAGTGGTATCATATAAGATACAACTTCCTTCATATTATCGCTTGATCACCTTTTGCGCCCATCTCTGTCCATTGATCTCCATTTCTATGACATAGATTCCAGCACTCAACTCAAACATATCCCAATGCCATTCCTGCTCGCCTGCTTGGGCCTTTTGTTCGCCTACGAACTGGCCATTGAGGTTCCACAGTTTGATGGAGGCAGGATGAGAAAGAGGAGCAGCAGCATAGAGGGTCATCCAGGTGGTAACGGGATTGGGGAAGGTTCCTAGTCTAACACCAGTCTCAGGCTGCTTTTCTATGCCAACGGTAAAGCAGTCAGGATTCTGGCACCCATTGCTATCGGTGCGGACCAGCCAGGCCCAGACTCCATAGTTTTCAGAGTTTCTGTCAAGATCTTCAACTACGCCAGCGAGCATGATACTTTTGTCAGGGAGGATCTCAATTTTACTTGTGTAGTAAGCCTGCTTATAAAAGCTATCTGGTTGCTGTTCCCAGTAATGGAGTATAGGTTGGCTAGCTAGTGAATCGCCAAAGGGAGAAAAAGTGGCCAATTGTCCAATAGAAAAAAGGGTATCTCCAGGAATTTCAATTCTTCCATTCCCCCAAGCGAGAATATCGCCATTGTCCTTTTCTGCGCACATGGTGAAGGTTGAGAACCAGGCTTTTCCAATGCTAGTTCCCCATACTAACTCCTTTTTTGCCATGTCAAATCTACCCACAAAGGGCTTGTACCTGAGGAAAAACTGAGGAAGTCTGTCTTGTCTTACAAAGGCTTCCCAACCAGGAATGATGATGTCTCCGTTTTGAAGTACTGTTGAAATGGAGGGACTTAGGTATCTACTGGTGGGGGATAAATATTCCCATAGCTTATTTCCGATAGAATCAATTTCAAATATCCAAATCTGGCTCTTATAAAGTGGATTATTACTAGAGGGACTGCCCGACTCAGCCACACCAGCAATGATTATTTCATCGTTTCTACCTTGTAAAATACTGAAGCCGTAGGTCCTGTCAACATTAGGATTCGAGTGTCTTTTCCTCCATATTTCGTTTCCTGAAGAGTCACTAAGGATAATAACAGTTTGTTGATCCTTGCTTCCATCTGTCTCATATGCCAAAACCAAGTAACTCTCATCATCAAATAAATGGAAATCATAAGACCAGAATAAAATAGCATCGCTGCTATCTGGATAGAATTCATGATATTTTATGGTTTCTCCATATTGGTCTAACCAGAGGACGAAACAGCTGTTATTATCATTTTCCCCTGTACAAACATAGTGGCCATCTTGTGTTACAGTAGATTTGATTCTGGTCGTCTTCATGTTCCGCAGGGTATCCCCCAAGACTTTTTGTCGAATGATATTCCCACTAGTATCTAAAACACAAAACCAACCCCTTTCCCTTAAAAAGGGTGATCCGTCATCGACTAGTGTATATCCACTTACTAAGTAAGCGGTATCAACGAAGATGAAAGAGCTATATGCATTCCCAAATAAAAAACCACCTCCTACATGTTGATCGGACTTATAAGCCACATCCATGAGGGGCTGGGAGAGGCATATGCTGGTTCCTAGCAGGAATAGGGTGAGGAATAAGGGTCTCATAACTTAAGATAGGTATAGGGGCTCAATCTTAGTAGGAATAAGCCCCTTTTTTATTTGATATATCAGTTTTAGTGCTGGATCACTAACTTGCCTTGTGTGAGAGAGGTTAGCTGGTTCATTACTTTGTAAACATACACGCCTGAAGGCACCTCTCTGGTATCCCAAAGCTTTTGACTTCTTACCTGACTTAAAGGAATAGCATGTACCATACGGCCATGGATGTCGTAAATGGTGATCTGAGCACCTTCAACCTCCTCTGGAAGTTGATAGACAAACTCTACATAGTCCTTTGCTGGATTGGGTCTTACTTCCACATAGGTTAAGATGTTGTTTACATTCCCAGAGGAACTCCTTTTCCTAGCTGGAGTTGAGTTGGGGACGTTAGGTACTTCTATGTCATCACAATTACCATCCAGGTAGCACAGCCAGTTTTTGGCAATGATACTGGAAGGACCATCCTCTTCAAGCGCTAAGGTATTGATTTGATTGCGTTGAGAGAGCGTAGTATTGGCTAGAGATGCCTGGTTTTCCAGGATATTGGCTTTTAGGGAAAAAAGTGTTTCATAATCATCGTAGTCTGAGCCAGATTCGTCCAAGTAATCATATTGCTGATCCAGTCCTGTAATAGTTGAACTAGCTTGTGTATACAGTTTATCTTGTAAGTAACTCTCAGCTATTCGATACTTAGATATATGAGTGTAGCCCTTGGCTAGCCAAGTTCTTAGAGAATCTGAATTCAATTCATCTTTATTGAGGATCGAACTCATGATTTCATTTGAGATATTTGATAGTTGTTCGTGATGATATACCACCTGCTTTTGAATATCCTGTTTGTAGGAAGCGGGCTCTTGAGCTTGGCTGAGTATGTCGATCATATAAGAGGGTAGGGGATTGGGAATATCATTCTCTAGCATGGAGAGAAACTCTTCATCCTGACATACATCTGCATTGGCAAGTAGAACTTCCATGAGCAGGGCATCTGGAAGGGTGCCTGTGTAGGCTGCCTCAGCTAAGATCTCTTGGGATAGGTTGGGAGATTGTGCCATAAGCTGGTCTCTCATTTCCCATGCATCATTCGACCATGTAAATTGAACTTGATTTTGTAGAGCCTGAGTATTGCCGCCATCAATGATTGTTTCAAGTAGATATATGCTATTTGAATATTGGTTCAGTTGGATGTTGAATTGATTGATCGCTGTAATTTGACTATTCGGAAGGAGAATCTGAGGAATTAGTAAAGGATCTGGAACACAAGTATTTTCGTTCCCATTGATCTGGGTAATTTTATTCGAATTCACGGAACCAGCTAATTCCTGTGTATTGGAGGAATAGAAAAATCTGGATAGATCGTTAGTAGATAGATTTTCATAATTATTGTGAATGATTAATTGAGATGGTTGTGAAAATATATTTCCATCAGATTCTGCATTTGTTCCAGTACCTACATTATCAGGCCTCCCCTGATAAAATCTAATTCCTTCTCCTCCTCCAACTAAAATATCCCGAATATTTTGGCTTTCGTTGGAACAAAGAAATTGAAGACCCGGATCAGTTCTACTATTCGTATTTTGTCTATTATCCCCTACCGCGAAATTGGCCACAGCCAGATTTGTGTAGGTATTCCTAAAAATCTCATTCTCCTCTGGGCCAGAGTTGTTGACGTAGACTCCTATTTCCGTATCGTTGTTTGACCCTGTAAAGGTATTGCCTTCTACCCAGTAAGCGGTACTGCTGGTCAGTAACACACCTGTTCGGGTGCTGGTAGCTATATAAGCAGGCCTCCCTGTTTCAAACGTACTCCTTAAAATATGGGCTTGGTCTACCGCGGATACAGCTACTCCTACCACATTGTTTTTAAATACTATTCCGTCGATGGTGAAGGTTGGGTTGCCAACTATTTTTCTGGCATCTACGCCCACCCTAAAGTTCTCGAAGGTACTAGAAAGTGGAACATAGGTAACACAGCCACTCCCTCCCGAAGCGGAGGTCTGACAAGCTCCTCTTAGGAAGAAGTTTGAATCAAAAGATCGAATGCCACAAAGATCAGGTTCCGCATTGATTTGAGGAGATGAATTCAGGTTGATAAAACCACAAGCGGTCAGCTCTATCCCCCTGACACCATTAAAGTTTATCCTAGGACTGATGTAGGTTCCCCTAAACTCATCGGTGATCTTGAAGGTACAGTTTGAAAAGGAACCCATGTTACTCGCCTCTAGGTTCGAGCTAGGGTTGATATTTTTAAACTCACCATATTCGATGTCACATATATTGTTTTGAAAAGTCGTTGCAGAAGCATCAATGATGCCACCACTCCCTGTTTTTTTATTCAATATGGTACTGATACCTGTGATGGCATGTTCTATGATGGCTCCATTGGTGGTACGGACCTTACCTTGGGTATTAGTGGGGAATAGACCTTGTTGATAGGTTGTGCTATCGCCAGCTAGGACGATACCTTGCCAGAATCCATCACATGGGCTGGTGATGATACCTCCATCCAAGAGAAGTTCTCCTCCGGACTCCACTATTATCTTCTTATGCTGAGCCATGTTTACGGTTCCTCTAACCGTCCACCTTGCGCCGGACTTGACTATGATGTCTTCGGAAAAGTTTTGACTTTCTCCAGTCCCTAAAGTCTGGTCGCTTGCGATTTCAGTAGGGTCAATGGGCGGTAGTCCTGTTTCCCAAACTCCTCTGCCAAAAGTTGCTATTTGAATAAGGTTACGACAGTAGTCGATTTCAATATCACTGACCACAGATACTGGCAAACCATTGTTCCAGCACTCCCATTCTTGAATGAGTGGATTGTATCTGAATACACCCACATCAGTTCCAGCATATAGGATATCGTTGGAGCCTTTATGGTACCTCAATACATTGATGGGAAGTGGGGGGAGTCCTATTTGTGAGATCATGCTGTCATTGTGCCAAGTAGCTCCTCCATCACCAGAGAAGACAACACGGTAGGCTGAGTCGAAGCCCTTGAGTCCTATCCACATCCTAAGATGGTTTTCAGGGTCAACTACTATGTCATTTATGAACATGTCTTCAAATTCCTGACAAGGATTTTGAAGGTCTGTTGGATCACAAATTGAGTGCCAAATTTGTCCATCATTATTGGATTTAATTAGTCTTTGATTACCAAGTCCAATATAAATGATTGCTGTACCAGCTGAATCAGCTACTGCCATGGATTGTGGATCGGGTCTACCAAAACCAGATATTTGACTCTTCGATGCAGTATCGTTTCCACTAATGTTAGAAATCTTCCCCAAAAAAACTGATTGGTTAACATTTCCTTTTTTAGTCCAATACAAAATTTCTGGATTAGAGGGGGCAAGTCGGAAAATATAGTCTTTGAATTGGTTTCCAACCATAAATGTCAATATACTGGCTTGAGTGTTTGCAAGGTTCCTTCTCCCTACTCCTGAGTTTTCTTTTAGAAATATATTGTTACCCTTTCTTACAACCTGTCCCCCATCTCCAACATTAGTATGGTCCCAAGAAATCTGACCATTATGGATATATCCATTGTCTTGATTTCCTGTACCGATAAATTTTATAGGTTCAAATGAAGAATTATTGATGTCAAATACTTGGGTAATTACAAGGTCATCAGGACTTCCATCTTGATCAATGTCTATACCATTGCCATTAAGTTTTTGCCAATCAGAAGTTGGGAAACCTCCTTTTAGATGTTTATTTACACCTCCATCATTTCCCATTATAATTGTATCATTCTTTCCATCTCCCGAACTACCTAATATTTGGAGGGCTCTAATATCTGCATGGGTTATGCCAGGTTCATAAATACTAATCCTGGTAAAAGTAGAGCATGCGTCTGTAGTTCTCGCCAGAACATGATTCCCTATATAGAAGATTCCTAAGTTTTTTTGGTTTATTTCAAATACTCCTAGAAATGGGCCAGGAACAAAGGTCTGGGTACTAGAGAATCCACTTGAGATGCTAAATGATTTTGTGTCCCAAATGCCAGAATAATTATCCATCCAAAATATAGAACCCTCAGCAGGGTCAGCTTTAGTACTTGTAAAAATATAAAACCGTTGATCTTCTATTTCAGTAGTAGCAGCATAGAAACTTACCGCAGAATCAATAGGAGGAATGAAAGAACTTGGTGTAACATCTTGGATAGAAATATTTGATATACCAGTACCAGGGTTATCCATTAAGTAGACTCGTGCATGTTTTCCATTGTTAGTTGCTCCAGGATTAGTTGTAATAATTATTTTTGTTGGGTCTTGAATTCCAATCTCTATGTCCCAAAAAGATCCATGTGTAAACTCCTGGTAATTCCACGTAGAGTCTTGATTTCTAATATCTTGTTTCAACCCATTAAAGGAAACACCTGCATCTTCAGAAAGGTAAATATTGTGGGTGGTAATGGCATAGATAGTCTTTGATTCTATGCCATTGGGAGTATTGAGAGTGTGACTCCCATCAACAACAATTTTGACTGTAACCTCAGAAAGTGGAGGGTTCCATGATAGGGAAGTTGGTGTCCAAGTCTCTCCACCATCTACTGATTTTAAAACTCCTTGACCATAAGTTTCCCCAAAAGCTGTGGTGCTATTGCCCGTTGCGATATAAAGTACATTGGAATTATTTGGATCCCCAGCGATACTATTTACACCCATCGCAGGGATTCTGAGATGATCTGTTTTACATAACCAAGAAAGCCCACCATCAGTTGATTTCCAAAGCCCGCCCGAGTTAGAACCTGCAAAAATTGTATCGGCCTGCCCTGGTGGAGAATAGATACTTACAATGATTCCCATCGCAAGCTTATCATATAACCTAGGTCCAAGAATACTCCAATTACCGCCTCCAAGGCATACAGGCGAATTGGCCACTGTGTTCATGACTTGATTCGCCATAGAAAAATCTCCTGAGGAAGTAACTCGGGATGCCCAAAAATAATCCCAGCGAGCAAATTTCTTGGCAAGGGATAAATCTTGAGGGTTATTATCTATATAAGCATTTGCTTGATACGCTATGGCATGATAGGTTGTATCCTTATGCACCATATGGTAAAGGATTTCCTCACTTGACCACGAACTTGGTGAAACTTGAGGGTTAGATTGTCCCTGGAGTCCACAGATGGTAGTGGAAAACAAAAGGAGGAAGGCCAATATTCGCCCTATTTGGTTGTACAGCATGATGATTTAGGTTAAATGATGGAGGATTGATCTATTTTATAATATCATATTTAAATATGCTAATATTTTAATTAGTTGATATTAATTCATTCTTCAAAATTAATCTTATAAAGAAATTGTTATTTCTGCCAAGCAGGGAAATTCAAGGAATCTTTCTCAAGACCATTTACCGACTTACTATCTTTATTGCCCAAATGAAAAAAGGAATCCCCAGCCCTCCAACAGGAATGAGAGCTCCGACCTATAGAGGAAATTTTAAATAGAATAAAACAGTACAGCGACACCGAAAAGCTTCGATGCCGCTGTACAGCTTAGCATTCCCTCCTCTAATAGTCTATGCCAAGGATGGCATCCAAGATCAGGAGGTTGTATTTTTTTTGTAGGTATTGATGGCTTACAAGATGCTATCTACATCTGTATAAGGCATGTCAAAGGCATCAGATACCCCTTTGTATACCACCTTGCCTTTCACAATATTCAAGCCTTTTTTCAAAGGTACACTGTCGCTACAAGCTTTTTTCCAGCCCTTATCTGCCAATTGAATGGCATATTGAAGGGTTGCGTTTGTAAGTGCCAAAGTAGAGGTGTAAGGAACGGCCCCCGGCATATTGGCGACACAATAATGCACCACATCATCGATGATAAAGGTTGGATCTTCGTGCGTTGTAGGTTTACATGTTTCAATACATCCTCCCTGGTCTACAGCCACATCCACTAAAACGGTTCCGGGGCGCATGGTTTTCAACATATCTCTGGTAACCAGATTAGGGGCTTTTGCACCTGGGATTAGGACCGCACCAATGATCAGATCACTGTCCTGTACACGTTCGCGAATATTGTACTCGTTAGAAAATAGGGTATTTACATTGGCAGGCATGACCTCATCGAGGTAGCGCAGTCTATTTAGGTTAATGTCCAGAATGGTTACTTGGGCACCGAGTCCCGCCGCCATTCTAGCTGCCTGTGTGCCAACGACTCCACCTCCGATCACCATCACTTTTCCAGGAGGCACACCAGGAACACCCCCTAAGAGGACTCCACGTCCTTTGACAGGTTTTTCCAGATATTTGGCTCCTTCTTGGACAGACATACGTCCAGCCACTTCCGACATCGGAACCAATAAAGGAAGACTTCTATCAGGAAGCTCTACCGTTTCGTAGGCAAGGCAAACAGCATGGCTGTTGATCATGGCCTCAGTCAATGGCTGATGGGAAGCAAAATGGAAGTAGGTAAATACAAGCTGATTGCTTTTGATCAGGCCATATTCAGGCTCAATAGGTTCTTTAACCTTCATGATCATCTCAGCTACTGCATAGGTCTCTTCAATGCTATCTTTCATGTGAGCACCAGCAGATGTGTAGTCATCATCGGAAAAGCCACTGCCTTCTCCAGCAGTTTTCTGAACATAGACCTGATGGCCACGACTTACCAATGCTTTTACCCCAGCGGGTGTCAATGCAACACGGTTTTCGTTGTTCTTGATTTCCTTAGGTACGCCAATAATCATTTTTGAGGAATTAGTTCGATTGGGTGTAGTAAGCAAAAAAATTATTCGGCAAAATAAGAAGATGTCAGAATCTTTTACACGCTTTTGGAATAATTGCTTACAAATTTTATTTCCAAGCAGTTAGGATTCTCACCTTCAACCCAACATGATCAAAACACAAGCTGTTTTAAGCCCTAATCTGCCCTCCAGATGCTATCAGAAGCATAGGCTGTTGGTTCAGATGGATAAATCACATCATTCCTCCCTTGGTAATCCTCCCAATGCTGGATCATTCTCTTCAGCCGCTCAGGATGGGTGGTGGCAAGATCATGTTGTTGGATAAGGTCCTCTTCCAAATCATAGAGTTCCCATCTTACTTTTCCGTAAGGTTCTTCCATCCATTCTGCTTTCCATTTCCCTTCTTTTACTCCTATCCGACCAAATAGCTCCCAGACTTCAACCTGCCCCTTAGCATGAATCATAGAATCCTGCCCTTGTAAAAATCCCAACATGCTCTTGCCCTCCATCGGAAATATAGGTCTTCCTTCAAAGGTATCCCGAGCAGGCTGGAGATCGACAACTTCCATGATCGTTGCTGATAAATCCTTGATTGAGGCATATTCACTTGTCTTCCCTCTTTTCCAGAAAGGTGCTGCAGGATAATGAACCATCGCAGGAACCCTGATTCCTCCCTCTGTTGAAAAAGCCTTGTACCACCTAAAAGGTAGGGAAGCAGCATAGGCCCAGCCCGCACCCAGCTCTACATAGGAATCAATTCGTCCCAAATTAGCGAGGCTGTTATCAAAGCTGGTATCAATCCAAGTTCCCGTCCCACGATATCCTCGAATCGAATTCCCCTCCGCTCCATTATCAGCTAAAAAGACAATTAGCGTATTCTCATACATTCCCAAGGCTTTGAGGCGAGAAATTACCCTCCCAACCTCTCTGTCCATTCGATCAATCATAGCGGCGTAAAGTTCCATCCTTTTTGAAGAGATTCGCCGTTCTTCCTCGGTCAATTCTTCCCATGGAATCACATTGGGGCTTAGCTTGGGAAGCGGAGTTTGGCTAGGGATCAAGCCTAAGGACTTCATTTTTTCCATTCTTCTTTTGGCCAAGGCTTGATAACCATCTTCATATTTCCCCTTGTAAAGATTTATATCCTCATCAGGGACTTGTAAGGGCCAATGCGGCGCAGTAAAGGATAAATAATGAAAAAAAGGCTTCCCCTCTTTTTGGGCCTCCTCAATATATTGGATGGCTCGATCCGCATAATAAGTTGAGGAATAGAAGTTTTCAGGCAAATCGTCTACTTGTTCATCGTCTCTGAAGTAAATCGCTTCCCTCATGGCTTCGACTATGGGTTGCTTATCATAGAAATGCCCCGCCCCGCCTTGCATTAGAGCAAAACTTCTATCAAATCCTCTACTCACCGGCCAAAATTCCTTCCGATTGGGGCCACCTGCCAAATGCCATTTTCCTGCCATCGAGGTATGATAACCCGCCCTTTGCAAATAGCGAGGAAAGCTGACAACATCTCTGTTCAAATATCCCTCATAGCCTCTTTTTCCCTTTTGATTGGGCGCCCAATCCCCTGTCATGGTTCCCAAACCGCATCTGTGTGCATTTACCCCCGTCAACAGCATCGCCCTAGATGGCGAACAGGTAGATGCTGCATAAAAAGAGGTAAACATCAATCCATCTGCCGCTAATTGATCCAGGTGTGGCGTTTGAATTTCACTTCCATAACAGCCTAAATCCGCATAGCCAAGGTCATCCGCTACAATCAGTAGGATATTGGGTCGCTTGGGTGCGGGATTCGTTTGACAGGCAAGCAAGAAAATCATGAGAAAGGGAAGAAGTAATTTGAACATAGGAATTGGCTCGTTAGAGAAGGATGAAACTATTGATGTAGCAAATTTATGAAGGAGGATATAGAACGATATTCAAAATTTCATATGTTAGGTAGACTTGTTAAAAAAGAACTGCTATGTACAAAAATTGCTTGATCCTATTGGGAATACTCAGCTCCCTTCACCTATCTGCCCAAACCTATCAGCTTCAAGATGACTTTGAAGGGCCTACAGGCATCAGCACCTGGGCAGGAGATGACTGTGGAATGGACGACTCTTTTGCCAATCCATTTGTTGAGGGCATCAATACCTCTGCCACTGTCCTGAAATATACAGATACAGGGGGAACCTACGCCAATGTCCGTTTCGATGCTTCGCCTAATATTGACCTAAGTACACATGCGAATTTCTCGGTGATGCTATATGTTCCTTCTAGCGGCCTTACGGGGAATCAACCGAATCAGATTTCCTTGAAACTCCAGGATGGAACCTTAGGAGAACCCTGGGTAACACAAAGTGAAATCATCAAACCCATTGAACTAGATAAGTGGCAGGTGGTGAACTTTGATTTTGCCAATGATAGCTATCAAAACCTTGATCCAGGCTCTCCTCCACCTTTGACACGTTCCGATTTCTCTCGTGTAGTTTTTCAGATCAATGGAGAGAACAACCAAGATCAGGTTGTCGCCTATCTTGACAATTTCAGTCTCAACGATTCTACCGCCGAACCGGGACCAGACTATTCCAGACTGGTTTGGTCAGACGAATTCAATGGGAACGGAGCCATCGACAATACCAAATGGTTCCACCAGACGCAACTTCCTAACGGTACAAGCTGGTATAACGGAGAATTACAGCATTATACCAACCGCATAGAAAATTCCTATCTGGATAGCGGTCACCTACATATCATGGCCATCAGAGAGTCTTTTTCAGATCAGGGAGAGACCAAACAATATACCTCAGCAAGATTGAACTCTAAATTTGCCTTTACTTATGGGCGAGTTGAGGTGCGTGCCAAACTTCCTTTTGGAGAAGGGACATGGCCTGCCATCTGGATGCTTGGGAAAAACATTACCGAACCTGGTGCCTTTTGGACCAATCAATTTGGCACTACCCCATGGCCTGCATGTGGAGAAATCGACATCATGGAGCACTGGGGCTATAATCAGAACTTCGTACAAAGCGCCATGCATACCCCTTCTTCGCATGGGGCAACGGTCAACAAGGGAGGCCTATACGCAACGGATGTTTCGAATACTTTTCATGTTTATGCCCTAGAATGGACACCAGAATACATGAAATTTAGCCTAGATGGGGCTGTATATTATACTTACGAACCTTCTGTTTACAATGCAGATACCTGGCCATTTGATGCAGAACAATACTTCATCCTCAATGTGGCGATGCAGGGCACAGTAGCTGCTAACTTTACCCAAAGTCCTATGGTCATAGATTACATCAGGGTGTATCAAGAGAGCCTTACCAAAAATGACCCCAACTTAGAGGAACTGGGAATTAAGGTTTATCCTTCTCCAGTTGAGGATATCCTTCAGATTGATATACCCAATGGCCAATTAGGCAAAGAACTGAAGTTGTACAACACAAAGGGACAGCTGGTCAAAACCATTGTACCAACCAGCAAGCGGACAAAGGTAGACGTATCGGCCGTCAGAAGAGGAATTTATTTCCTCACTTTAGAGGTTGATCAACAACAGTATTCTTATAAGATTTTAAAAAAATAGACTTGATATAAGCTTAAACCCAAAGCCCTGATTAGCATAGTCAGGGCTTTTTTTATATAGCCTTACTCAAACTTAACGCCTCACTATCAACCTAATAGTTTAACTCTCCCTTAAATTGAAATAAAAAATCGAAACTCATTTCCAGTTAAGCCCGTACATCTTCTCCAAAGCTTAGGCTTTTCCCACCCCTCACATTTTCCTCAGATTTTATTTTGGTTAACACACAACCACAGCATACCCATGTCTAATAAATTACATGAAATCCTGGCGATTGAGCAGGACAGAAAACACAAGGCTAACTTGGCCATTGGTGAAGCAAAAAAGGTCTTCACAAAAAATCAGTCTGTATTTGACGGAATGATCAAGCAATATGTTCCTATGGAAGAAATGGCTGATCAAATTCCTGAGGAAAGCAAGCAACTGGAATCTACCGTTATGCAGTTGCTGACGGAGAAATTAAAGCCTGTTATCGTGGCGATGGACGCGACCTTGTCCAAGGAAGAAACCAATGCTTCTAACCTAGCCAAAGCAGAACTGAAAGTTGGCGAAAAGAGCTTCGGCGAATTTTCAGCTACTACGCTGTTAGCCTTGGAATCCTATCTAGGAAAAGTGCAGGATATTTATGCGAGTATTCCTGTGCTGGACACCTCTAGAAAATTCACTTTCGATGAACAACTAGATTACTATCGTTCTGATGTGGAAGTAAAATTCCGTTCTATCAAGCGTCCCAAGGTAATCGTCAAATACGAAGCGACAGATAAGCACCCTGCGCAGACTGAAATCATGAACATTGATTTCCAGGTAGGTAAATACGAGACGACTTATTTCTCTGGCCGTATTACGCCAACACAGAAAAACCGTCTTTTGGACCGTTTGGAAAAATTGATTGAAGCTGTGAAGGTGGCGCGTTCTAGAGCCAATAACGTAGAAGTGAATCAAATCAAATTGGGTCAAGACCTTTTTGATTTTATCCATGGCGAATAATGTAAAGGGGAAAGCGCAGAAAAGCATCTGCCCTTTCCCTGATCATAAGAATTTGGAGATAGTCTTAGCCTGAGCCTAAGTCTTACACCTGGCCGCGAATAGTGGCCACTTTAAGCTTAGTGTTTCGCTCCATAGTTTCAGCATAAACCGTTCTTTTTTCAGGCAGGATGTTCAAAAGCCAATGGTCGCGGGTTCGATCCCCGCCGCTTCCGCCATCAGCTGTCCTAGACAGAAGTCCCTTAGGGAAAACGGAAGCGTAGCTCAGTGGTAGAGCAAGGCTGAGATGTGAGATGGACATACTGAAGTTGAAAAAATGAATGATTGTACGCTCACCAAGCGTACGATATGATAGTCAAATGGCAAGACGCCGGTCTCTCAAACCGGACATGGTGGTTCGATTCCACCTCATATCTCGGGCAGCCACAAGGCGAGCGTGGCTGCCCTCTTTTTTCTCTTAGGCCCTTCTCAATAGTGTGCAACAAAACACCCCTTGGTAAATACCTCATCAGGTGTTACGGGACTACTCAAGTCCTCTGCTACAAAATCAAAGCCTCCTTCCAAGAGATGATTGACCGTATCATGGACAGTGATATTAAGCGTGCCAGAAGTTGCCTCAAAAGTACTTCCGTTTGGTGTTGGAGAGAAAATTCCAATATATTCTGTGCTAGCCAATAAAGGATAGCTTCCTACAGTGATATCATCTGGAAAAATCAGGCTTACCACCAATCTTCCATTCGTCCCTCCATTAATCCAAAACTGATTAATATTTAAGAAAATATTAGGTATACTACATATCCAATTATAGGATGGTTCATAGAAATTCCCATTTCTCATCATATTCATCCTCACACAGGAGGTATCCTTGGTCCCAATTACGGGGGTACATAAGGGAGAAAGACAAGATGAACTTGTAAACTGTGTGTCCAGTTCCTCTTCCTCCTGAGGAGGGAAAGAATTTACCTGCTCGCAAGCTGTCCAAATGAAGCAGAGCAATACTATCTGACATACCTTTTTCATATAGCATATATTATCTAATGACCGTAACAGTCCGCGTTTCCTCATTTTCCTTATCTCCTTCTTCCAATCCTGCTTTTCGGTATCTGTATTTCACGACATACACACCTTCTGGTACATCATTCCCTGTCTTCTCATTTTTGCCATCCCATTCTTCTGGAGAAACATCCTCTCCGGTACGCATAAACACACACTGTCCCCATCTATTGAAGATGCTGATTTCCAGCAAATTTACCTCAAAAGTAAAGATTCTAAACCGGTCATTATAACCGTCATCATTAGGTGTAAAACCTGTTGGCACCTTGATATTCCCATCTGGAATGTAGTCGAAGAAATCCGTAGTAGAATCCACACAGAAGGGACCATTGTAGGCATACAAAACCACATCATATTTGCCTGGGTCGGGATATTCATATCGGGGGTCTTCTAATTCAGAACTTCCACCATCTCCAAAATCCCAGATGTAGTGGGTCGCATCTAAACTACGGTTGACAAAGGAAGCAACGCCTTGTTTGGCAGAATCTCGATTGGTAAAGAAATCAGCCGTAGGACGCATAACAGGATTGACACGGATGGTATCATAGGCAGGACAAAAGCCTTCGTAATTCAGTTCTACCCTAATCTCATGTCCCTGATCCACTGCCCCAAAAGAATAGCGAAAGGCTGAACTGTCAATTTGAATGACCTGATCAATGGTGTATTGAATAAAGGTATATTCTGTAGGCTGAATGGAAATTTGCGTCAACATTGGCGCACAGTTACTTTCATAATCTACCACAATCTCCGCTACAGGCTGGGGATATACGACCACCTGCTCTGAGTATGTCTGGCTACAATTAAACTGATTGGTAGCTGTCAGGCTCACAAGGTAAGTATTGGCTTGTTCATAGCTGGTAAATGGGCTTCTTAGGCTTGAAGACAAGGTATTCCCAAAGTCCCATTCATAGGTCAGGATGTCATTTTCTGGGGTAAGGTTGGTGAATCCAAAATTAGCTATCGGTGCACAAACTGGGTTGGTATCACTGATAAAAAAGGGAGAAGGACTTGGATTAACTTCAATAACCTCCGCAAAGGAATCCTCACAGCCCCTTGACGAAGCCACAATTTGCTCTATGGTATACCTCCCTTCGCTTGCAAAAGCATGGGTGATATTGGCACCTGAGCCTGTATTTGAATCTCCAAAATCCCAAAAGGTTGAGAAAATGTCTCCTGTCGCAGTTGACTGGAGGTCAAGGGGATCATTGGCACAAATAGGAAGATCCAACTGAAAGCCTGCTGTGGGTTTGGGATGGATGGTCAATGAAGAATATAGGCTAGCAGTACATCCTTTGTCAGTCGTATCGGATAAAATCAAGTCAAAGGTCCCTGCCTGGTCAAATTGTAGGTAGGTCAAAGGCGTTCGAATGGATTGGCTGTCTACCATCAGGCTATATCGAGGGCCGCTGGTACTGATTTCAACCTGAACTGAATCATCCTTACAAGCCGAAGGGTCATGGACCAATTGGGGTTGAGGCAATTCGTAAATATTAATGGGAATGCTAAAGCTGTCTACCCCGCAAGCTCTCGCATACAACTTCACCTCATAAGCCCCAGTATTCGCATAGACATGATCCACCAATCGACCCGCTGCTGTACTTCCATCTCCAAATTCCCAACTCACAGCAGCCAACAAGGATGAGAATGACTCAAGCCTAAGAGTATCTCCCAAACATAGCTCTGTTCTGTCCGCCTCCGCAAAAGCCGTAATGTCAACAGGAAATACCCGCACTTCCTTGGTCAAGGTATCTGATTGACAATCGTTGGTAACCACCAATGAATAATTATAAATCCCTGTTGTGAGAATTCTGGAAGGCAATTGAGGAGCTGTCGATATCAAGACCCCATTCTCAAACCATTCATAGGTATCCACATTCCCTTCACTTATCTGATTGAAGCGAATGGTATCTCCCGAACACGTACTATCTGGAAATACCCCAAAATTGGCTTGTACACCCGGTCTTACCCTAATAGAATCAATCTTCGAAAAGGTACCACAAGCTCCTGCCGCCCTTAACTCAATCACATGCGTAAAATCAGAGAAATTAGGACCGGCATTGAGTAGCAAAGGAAAACTATTCCCTGCTACTGTAATAGGATTACCATCTAAGAACCATTCAAGATTAGCCTGCCCGCCCGTACTGGTATTTTGGACAAAGAGCGTATCCCCTTCACACATCTCAATAACCGGATTCAAGGTAAAATCTGGCACGGGTAGGTCATCTATCGTAATGGTCTGTTCTAATGTGTCCGTACAGGATTGAATATCAATGGTTGCTCGAATGGTATAGGTTCCTCCAGCGGCATAGGTATGGGACAAACTGGACGTTGTACCCGAATTGTCCCCATAATCGAAGATAGGGGTTACGCCAGGACTGGTATTGAATGTATCAAGCGTTACCAGAATCCCTCCCCCAGTTGAAGGCTGACAACTAGCTACGGAGAAATTAATCTGAGGTTGAATGACCCTAATCTGGAAGTTGTAGACCTTTTGACAATTGGCAAAAGAGCCGGTATCCTGTGCAGAAAAACTAATGGGCCATACCCCTGCACCCGCCTGAGCTGGATCAAAGTCTCCATTTCCATTGATTTAGGCTCCACCTCCCCAATTTCCAATCAGCCCATTCGCTAAACTAGCTTGAAAGGATTGAATAGGACCATCCACACACAAGACAGAATCAATGGTAAATCCTACTGTAAAGTCCTCTACCACAATATGGACCGTATCAGCTTCAATACAGCTGTTTCCGTAAGTAACCAAATGACTAACAAGAGGCGAAAGTCCAGCAGGATCAATAGAAACACCAGCAGGCAATCCATCCAACAACAAATTCCCACCGGCAGGCATTCCCATGAGGGCAAAAGGGATATCGTCCCTACAAACGTAAATGGTATCGTTCAGAAAAGTTAATGTACTCGGCACATTGATCTGGCCATTCGAAGGAGGAACGATCTGAATATCCAGCGTATCTACCCTTAATCCACATTGATTCCCCCCCGAAACAATAATCTGATCTGAATTGGGATAAGTGAAGGTTCCTGGATTGTTTCCCGTAAAGGTTCCATGTATCCCCAAATCCCAAGTCAAAATCACGCCTGAAGGTTGAGGAGGCAAGGAATCTCCAGGACTTAGGGTAACGGGATTACAATCTATGATGGTATTTAGATCGGTGATAAAATCAACTTGCGGAGGTTCTTCGATAACGAGGGTCGTAGATTTTTGATCAATCCCACAATTTAGGCTAATGGCATCTAAGCGAATGGTATAGGTACCTGCCTGAGAAAAATTAATAACCAAACTATCCTCATTGATCACAGTAACCGTATAGCCCGAATTGGGAAAAATATTCCAATTGCTGGTATCCGAAGCAAATAAGGAGGTATTCAATATCACAGCTGGTGCCCCTAAACAAAACAGCATAGAATCCGGAGAAGGATTGAGGTCATCCAACAAAGTATCCCGTGCCAGCGGTGGTTCGTAAATTTCAAGGGTATCCGTGAAGGAGGTTACCCCACAAGAAACCCCATCTGCCTGTGTTTCGAGGGTTAAGGTTACAGGGTAAAATCCAGCCCCAGCCGGATAATCAACCACCGGCGGATCTAACACATTCACAAACTGGGGACTGGCAGAAGGACCAAAATCCCAGCTGGCCACCAAGACTGAATTATCCGTATTGGGACAGGCATTGAGTTCGAGATCCATCGAATGGTTGGGACAACAAAGAGTCGAAGGATCCGATGGGCCGAAGAGATTGGTAATGACTGGAGGGGGGACAATCTTCACCAAGGCTGCAACGGAGGCATCCGAGGAAACAGAGCCACAAACATTGACTGCCTGCACCCAAATCACCTGATTGACGGGTTCGGTACAGCCGTTGGGTAGGTTATACACATGGAACTGAACGCCAGGCTGATTTACCGTGTCATCGTAAATCAAGTCTCCATTCCAATCGATCAAAAAGAAGGAATAACTAGAGCCTGAGTCAGCTGTAATTTCAATACATACACTGTCCTGCGCGCAGAATTCGTCAGATCCACACAACTGAATCCCAGGTTCGGGTTGAGGGCATTGTGCGGAAAGATGTAGGAAAAATCCCATGCAGAGGCACATGAGCATCCCACGTAAAAAAGCTTTTTTCATGGAGGGTTGTGTTACGATGTAATCAATTAGGTTATCAGAAGTGTCATTTGTACTTGAAGGGTATCTTCTTTCTACCAAGATCTAATGATCCGAATCACGTATTAACTATGTTCAATCTTATTGCTATGCTTATTTGAGCCTTGATTAATTTTCTTAATGGTCTTTTTATGTAGGGTAGTAGCCTATGATTTTAGGGGAAATGTACGAAAGAATTGCCATGAAAAAATATATCCCATTGGAAAAAATTCATTCAATTAAAAAAACTTCATTTAAGGAAAAATTTAAGGGTAATAACTTGATCAGATAGAGAGCGAATATCCAGAAGCTTACCCATTACTTAGCCAAATAATAAAGGAGTATAACACTAACCATGAAAAACACATCCACTCCTTGCCAATCCCAGCATCGCTCCCACCAAATCCAAGGGTATCACAAGGATTGTGGATTGATATCCGTACCTTAAATCAGCAAAACTACAAGGACTGAGGAATAAACTAGTTATTCATCTTGTCTAACTTAAGCCCGATCTCCGTTTTCCATTTCCCTAACCTACTCTTCATGGCAAAGCGATTACTCCTTCTATCTCTTCTCGCCTTCTGTTGGGAGGTCTATGCCCAGCCAGCCTTTATTTGCGATGGAGACTTTTTCCTTTCCCTTGGAACCAATAATACAAATACGGGATTTTACAGGGTTACTGTAGACCCATTAACTGGCAATGTAGCTTTTCAGGGTTTTTCTCCGGGCAACAACTCCGGGCAGGTGATCAATGCCATGGGCTATCGCGTGACGGACAACCTGATTTACGGTGTCAATCCGGGTACAGATGCATTGTATGCGGTGGGTTCGGACGGCTTGGCGGTATTTAAGGCTAGTTTGAATTTAAATTCGGCAAGCAGCCATTATGCGGGTGATGTAAAACCGGATGGTTCTGCGCTTGTTATTTTGGGGGCAAATGGAAATCCTAATGCCAGTAGGGAAATTGTAACCATTGACCTGACTACCTACGCTGTATCTACCGTGCCTTTGGTCCTTAGCAATGGTAGCCCTTCCGATGTCAATTGTGCAGACATCGCCTTTGATCCCTTGACTGGAATTCTCTATGGCTATGACGGAAGAGACCAGAGACTTATCACCCTTGATCCTACCACTGGAGTCATTGATACCAGCTTTCCTGCCAACCAAGGCTCCAATGTACAAGGTGCTCTTTATTTCGATGCTTTTGGAGAATTACATGGATATGGAAGGCCAGCTGGAGGGAATACTCAGAATGGCTACTTCGATATCAATAAAAATACAGGGCTTCTTAGCCTGGTCACAACAGGCCCTTCTGCCAGTTCAAATGATGGCTGTTCTTGTCCCTATTCTATCGAAATTCAACATTGGATCAATCCTACTGTAGCAAGGCCATGTGATACGACCTTTTACTACATCAAAATCGCCAATAACTCAGGTGGTACCAAAACGGATCTAGATATCTTTACTGAACTTCCACAGGGTTTGATGATTGACCAAATTGTCTACAACCCCTACGGAGGAACTATTTTGAGCGGGTCTGGTACCAATATCCTATCCATTCAGGATGTCAGTGTGGATGTGGGTCAGGATTCTCTGGTTATGACGGTGGTTCCTCAACCTTTTGCCCTGGGTGTCTTTTCCTCCCAAGCTGAATTATCTGGACTTCCTCCTGCACTGGGAAGCGCTGTTTTATCTGATGATCCCTTTAGTGTCCCTTTTCTTGATTCTGCAGAACTATTGGTCCTTCCAGATACAGTCGATCTGCCGAATAAAGAGCTTGAGTTTTGTACCGGTGACACCTTACTCCTCGATGCCAGTGTACTTGAGGCTTTGGTTTATCAATGGAATGATGGCTCAACGGATAGTGTCTTACGGGTTACTGAACCAGGTATTTACTGGGTAGCCGCTACCGAATGCGATGTCGAAATAGACACTTTCATCGTCATTGAAAATCCTTTACCTATCATTGATGCGGGGGTAGATGACGAAATTTGCCTGCGAGAAAGCATTACCTTAAGTGGTACAGGCGCTTTAGGCTACGAATGGTTTGTTCAAGGAAATTCCTCCCGCTTTAGTGGGAGCCGAACGCCAACAGTTAGTCCTGATAGCACCACAGCTTATGTGGTCGTTGGGACAGATTCAAACGGATGTCAAAATACCGATACGGTGCAGATTGAGGTACAACCACTACCCTTTGTTGATGCAGGAGCAGATGTCTCGATTTGTATCTATGACAGCATTCTTTTGGGAACGACCACCGACCCCAATGTTACCTACTCATGGTCTCCATCTACGAATTTATCCAGTTCATCTCAACCAACCCCGCTTTTTCTGCCCGCAGCGCCAGGTACATTCGTCTTGGATCTTACCAATGAAGGACTGAATGGGTGTCAGGACTCCGATCAAGTTGTCGTAGAGGTGAATGATTTTGATTTGGATCTTACTACGATTGATGTGGATTGTTTTGGCAACAACAACGGAGAAGCCAGTATGTCTGTCATAGGCGCAAGCAATTACACCTTTATATGGTCGGGATCATCTGGCCTATTGTCCAACAACACCCAAGCTTCTCCACAATCGACGATCAACAACTTATTTCCTGGAAATTATCAAGGCCTTGCTATTGACAACAATGGATGTGCGGATAGTATCGGCTTTACCATCAGTCAGCCAGCTGCTCCTCTTGGGATTCAAGTCCAGAGTATTCAGGATGTAGACTGTTTCGGTAATGCGAATGGTGGTATGACAGCCTTGGTAACTGGAGGCACCCAACCCTATGAATACAGCATCAATGGAGGGTTTACCTATCAAACTTCCCCAACCTTTGGTGGCTTAGGAGCGACACAGTATACCATACAAGTAAGAGATTCCAACAGTTGCCTCACGAATATCACGGATACCATTACCTCGCCAACAAACCTATTTGGGTCCTTAATCGCTAAGAAAGATGTACGCTGTTTTGGGTTAAATGATGGGCTAATTAGCCTTGAGGGAACGGGAGGAACACAGCCCTATACACTCAGCCTGGATACAGTCAATTTTATCAATTCCTTAAGTTTGAATAACCTAGGTCCAGGTCAGGATACGGTTTTTCTATTAGATGCAAATGGCTGTCTGGTATCCATTCCATTCGAATTATTTGAGCCTACTGCCCTTCAAGGACAAGAAACCTTTACACGAAATATCGATTGTTTTGGCTTTGATACCGGGGAACTTCAGGTAGGAAGTCAAGGTGGGTCATTACCTTATGTATTCTCAATTAATGGCATCAACTATCAGCCAGATAGCCTCTTCGTGGGACTCACGGCCAATACCTATCAGGTCATTGTCCAAGACGATAGCCTATGCCAAGACACCCTTTCCATTGAGTTAACGGAACCCCCATTATTAGAATTGGTTACCCTAGTCCAGAAAAACGTGGATTGTTTTGGCGATTCAACAGCCCGTTTAGATATGGGGGCTAATGGGGGAACTGCACCTTATCAATTTAGCATAGACAGTCTCAATTTTCAGGCTAATGGGGCCTTTGATAGCCTAAAGGCAGGTTCTTATGTTGTCACGGTGGTGGATGATAGTAGTTGTGTAACCCAATTGCCTATCGAAGTCATGGAGCCTCCTATGCTTGCGTTGAGCATTGGCGAACAAATTGATGTGGCTTGTTTTGGGGATACATCTGCCTTCGTTCAATTATCGACCCTAGGGGGGAGTCCTTCCTATTCCTTTGAGGAAATTCAAACAGCAAATAACCAAACGGATAGCTTGTTTGGACCTTATCCCATTGGCGTATATGATTTTCTGGTAAGGGATGATAGTGGCTGTGTAGATCAGATTCAGGTGGAGTTTGTGCAACCCCCCTTGTTGGAATTAAACCTGATTTCTCAGCAGAATATAGACTGTTTTGGCAACAATAATGGCCAAGTACAGCTTCAAGCTACAGGTGGAGTACCAGCTTATCAATTTCAGGTAGATGGAGGTGATTTTGGATTGGATTCCACCTTCAGTAACATGACACCAGGTGAGCATATTTTTGTACTTGAAGATGACAGTGCCTGCCAACAAAGCCTTACCGTTGATATTTTTGAGCCTGCTTTACTTGAAGTGAGCTTAAGTAAGGAAGATGTTTCCTGCTACAATTTTGGAGATGCAAGCATTCTGTCTACACCGAGTGGTGGAACGCCGCCTTATCGTTATGAATGGACCACTGAACCTCCCCAATTTACGCAGGAGGCCTTAGGGCTATCCGGCGGTAGGTATATGGTTAGCATTTTGGATTCCAATGATTGTATCGTGCTGGCAGATATTGGGATTCACGAACCAGATACCTTGACCCTTGAGCTTGATCCCTCTTCTGTAGTTGAATCCTATTGTGATTGGCCGAATGGTTCTGCAACAGTATTTACTGCTGGAGGTAGACTCCCTCATACCATTTCCTGGAACGGAAGGAATGAATTGGAAGGATTTTCGGTGAACGAACTATATGGAGGCCTGTATGCGGTCAGTGTCATTGACAGCAGTGGATGTGTTTCGACAATTCCAGTAGACATACCAGAAACACCTCCCGCCATTCCCTTTTTCCTAAGCGATCCTTCCTACAACGATTCTATTTTGCTTTCCCAAGCCAATATTTCCTTTGTCAACCAAAGTGAATTGGCTGTCAGTTATGTCTGGGATTTTGGTGACGGCAATTTATCTAATGAGGAAAATCCTACCCATCACTACCTTGAAACAGGTCGATACCCTGTTACCTTAACTGCCTACAACTCATACTTCGAATGTCCGGTTGATACAACCATTTTCCTTGACATCATCCCAGATGGAAAGTTGTCCATTCCTACAGCATTTACTCCAAATGGGGACAACATCAACGATGAGTTTTATCTGATATATGAAGGAATAGTAAGCTTCGAATTCCAGATTTTTGACCGATGGGGACGTCTCATCCGTTCCTTCAATACACCAGATGAAAAGTGGAATGGAACATCCAACCGAGGTGAGGATGTACCTGAAGGGGTATATGTCTATCAGGTTTCAGTATCATTTAACAATGGCCAAGAACTCAATCGAGGCGGGACCATAACATTGTTGCGCTAGGAAATTCAAAAGAAAAAACTCTTTTCCACCCCCAAATATGGCTACAATTTGGTCATTCGTCGTGAATTTCATGTCGTTCGTCGCTGTCTCCATTTCGACATATGAAAAAATTTTCATAAGTTGTTTAGTAGATCATCTAATGATCACTAGACATAGACTTACTGTCAGAAAGGATTTTCATTTATTCATTAACCTAACCCAAAGAATCTATCCTTTCATGAGCAGTTAAGATGGCGCAAATGATCGTATTTATGCCATTTAGTCTTTCTCACAAATGACCTAATAGAGGTTTGTTTTGTTGCTGAAAAAGCCCGTTGGTTAAAAGCTATCCTACATCCCCCACGATGAAATACGCTTCTCCTTCTCCCCCTTGAACCAGAGGAGCATCGTTCTTTTAACCAAAAAGGTAAACTCAAGAGGGATCACCCTCTCCTTTCACACAAAACTATTCTACTTATGACCAACCTTTACAGGGCTGGCGCACTCCTCGTGTTTGCGCTATTGATCTCCCCATTTGCATTCGGTCAAACTGCTGCTCAAAAAGCAGCTATAACCGGGCAATACGATAAAATTAAGCTGGACTCCTTAGAACAGCGCCTAATGAGTAGGCAAATGGCTGCCAAAGCACAGGTGCTAGAACTTGCACGACAAAATGGATGGGCTACCCAATACACCTTCAACGGAGGATTTGGACAGGCAGAAATCGCCAAACTAGGACCGAATGGCAATCCCATTTATTATCAGACTTTTAATGCTGATGCAGCGGCTTCCACTCGTGCTGATCACCTAAACAGTGGGGGTTCACTAGGCTTGAGTCTGGACGGACAAGGAATGACGGCCTTCGTATGGGATGGCGGTGCTACAAGAGAAACGCACCAGGAATTCGATGGAGCCGGTGGTAACAACCGTGTTTCCCAAGGGGATGGAGCCACGAGCCTCAGTGATCATGCTACACACGTTACCGGCACCATGGTGGCTTCAGGCTTTACCCCAGCGGCAAAAGGAATGGCTTCTCATGCACAAGCACAAACCTTTGACTGGAACAGCGACCTAGCGGAGATGGCAAATCAGGCATCCAATGGCATGTTGGTTTCCAATCACTCTTATGGGTATGGCTGGAGAAATCAGTTTGGACAAGTTCAGCTGCCTGCCTGGTATGGAGGCGCTTATATCGCTGAATCCCGAGACTTAGATGAGATCCTTGTTAATGCCCCTTACTACATGATGTTTACCTCAGGAGGGAATGATGGGGATGACAATACAGCCAATACAAATCCACTAGATGGCAATTCATCCTATGACAAACTGAGTGCCTTCAAAACGTCAAAAAATAATGTAGTAGTGGCAGCTGCCAATGATGCCAATGTCAATGCAGACGGAAGCTTAAACTCGTATTCCATTACTTCTTTTAGCAGTGAAGGTCCAACAGACGACTATCGTATCAAGCCAGATATTACGGGTAATGGTGCAGGGGTATATTCCTCTCTGTCTGGCAGCAATTCTGCTTATGGCTCCTACAATGGAACATCTATGGCCAGCCCGAATGTATCGGGTACCGCCCTTCTCCTCCAACAGCATTACAACAATGTGAACGGCAGCTTCATGCGCGGAGCCACTCTGAAGGGGCTTATTCTTCACACAGCCGAAGATGGCGGTCCAAATGGACCAGATGCTGTCTATGGGTGGGGGCTCATGAATGCAAAATCAGCAGCTGAAGCTATTAGCGACGAGGGCAATAGCGCCCTTATTCAGGAATTGACCTTGAACCAAGGACAAAGCTATTCAATTACCGTAAGTGCAGCTGGTGGGCCTCTATTTGCCTCTATTTGTTGGATGGACCCAGCTGGTACAGCTAATACTGGTACAGCTAATCTGTCAACTCCTGTTTTGGTAAATGACCTTGACATTCGTGTTACACAGGGTGGATCTTCCTATTTGCCATGGGCCTTGACAAGCATCACCACGAATGCCAAACAAGACAATACAGTAGATCCTTATGAGCGTGTGGACATCGACAATGCCTCGGGAAGTTATACCATTACAGTAAGCCACAAAGGATCTCTTTCCACTGGAAGTCAGACCTTCAGCTTGGTCGTAACAGGCTTGACTGGATGCACCCTAGCGGCTCCGAACAACCTTACCGCTTCTGGTGTAACAGACAATAGCTTTAATTTGAATTGGAATGCTGTCAGTGGCGCCAATGGCTATACTGTTTCGGTTAACGGGAACTCAACTACCGTATCAGGTACAAGCTACTCGGCTACTGGCCTTGCAGCAGGAACCCCTTACAATGTTTCCGTGAGTGCCAATTGCCCTTCAGGTGGGAGCGGAGCACAAGCAACAACATCCGTAACAACAACCGGTACACGTCCCCTTGATTGTAGTGGGATCGTTTCTAGTTTCCCTTATTCCGAAAGCTTCGAATCAGGTGATGGTTGGACACAGGAAAGTGGAGACGATGGAGATTGGGTAAATTATGCGGGAAGCACCCCTTCCTCTAGCACAGGACCAAGTTCTGCAGCAGATGGTTCATCCTACATGTACTTAGAGGCCTCGACCAATGGTACAGCCGGTCAAATAGGGAACAATGCGACAGCTATATTAGGAAGTCCTTGTTTCGATTTGAGTGGAGCAGCCTCAGCCGATTTCTCTTTCCAATACCATATGTATGGATCAAACATGGGCTCTTTGACAATTGAAGCAACCAATGATGACCTGACTTGGTCGAACTTATGGAGTTTATCCGGAAACCAAGGCAACCAATGGAGTACCGCAAATATTGACCTAAGTGCCTATGCTGGCGGAACGGTGAAGTTGAGAATAACTGGAACAACTGGGCCAGGCTGGCAAAGTGATTTGGCCATAGATGACCTAGCCTTGACTACAAGTGGGGGTGGAGATACACAAGCGCCATCAATTCCCACAAGTTTAGCCTCCTCCAACATTACCCCATCATCATTTGATGTTTCCTGGAATGCCTCCACAGATAATGTAGGCGTAACTGGCTACAATGTTTACTTGGATGGAAGTCTAAATGGAACCACTACAGGAACCTCTTATAGCTTCAGCGGCCTTTCTGCTTCAACTTCTTACGATGTAAGCGTCAGTGCCCGCGATGCCGCAGGTAACACCTCTGCTCCATCCTCGGCCCTTAGCGTAACTACCTCTGCTGCTCCTGATACAGATCCTCCATCTGTTCCTACAGGACTTGCCTCTTCGAATATCACCTCAAGCTCCTTTGATGTATCCTGGAGTGCCTCCTCTGACAATGTTGGGGTTACAAGTTACAGCGTTTACCTAGATGGAAGCCTACAAGGAACGACCGGAGGCACCACCTATAGCTTCGCAAGTCTTTCGGTCTCAACTCCTTACGATGTTACCGTAAGCGCAAGCGATGCCGCAGGAAATACCTCTGCTCAGTCTTCAGCCCTCACTGTTACCACCAACGGAACAGGCGGAGGAAGTTCTACTGTCATTTCAGCCAACTTCTTTGAAACAGGATGGCAAGATTGGAACGACGGGGGAAGTGACTGTGCCAGAAGAAACGAAAGTGCCAATGCATATGAAGGCAATTTCTCCATCAGGATACGAGACAATACCGGATCATCTGTCATGACAACTGATCCATTTAACCTATCGGGCTATTCTTCTATTGAGGTGGAGTTCTACTTCCGCTGTGTAGGCATGGAGAATGGTGAAGATTTCTGGTTACAATACGATGATGGAAGTGGCTTTACGACCGTTGCTACTTGGGTGAAGGACAATGTCAATATCCTCAACAACACCTTCTATACCTCTACGGTAACACTCAATAGCGCAGACTACAGCTTCGTCAATGGTGGCCGTTTCCGTTTCCGCAACGACGCTTCGGTCAACAATGACAGAACCTACATTGATGCCATTACCATTACAGGGCTCAGTACGGGTTCCAATAGTCTACAGGGTGGAATTATTACCCAACAGGTTGGACCTACGCTTGCACCTGAAACCTTGATGGAAACAGAGGGCATGGAAGTGGAGATTCAACTCTATCCCAACCCAGCTTCCGCCATTCTGCATGTAGAAACTGGAGATGATGCAGAATTCATCAACATCTATTCCCTTCAGGGAAAACTGATCCAACGCCTCACGGCAAACGGAAGACTAAACGAAATTCAGCTTTCCGGACTAGCTAGCGGTATGTACGTGCTAGAAGTTAGAACCGCTGAAGAGGTCTACAGAAGGAAGTTCGTGAAAGAATAATCTCCTGAATGTGTAAATAAGAATAGTCATCTCGGATTTCGGGATGGCTATTTTCATTTAATGGCAAAAGCGACCATCAGAAGCTCTGATGATCGCTTTTTGTTTCTTTATGTACCCAAGAGGGGATTCTATCCCTGGTACACAAAACCCCATTTCCAATGAACTGAGGCAGAATGTGTTGGTGAATTTCATTGCGATTGTTCGTGTTTTGACGTTTGGTGACTTGATTGGGTACAGTAAGAACGGCGATATGAAGTACTTATATTGTTTCGAATATCAATTCTTCGAATTCTTCCAAAAAATAGATCATCATATGATTCTTGTAAATCATCATATGTTAAATAAGGTTATCCAAGACCTATGCGAAAAGCATATATTACCAGCCCGACAACGCTTTTCACACCTATCTTCTGCATCATGATTTGGCGTCTATCTTCAATGGTCCTCTTGGACAAATGTAGCTCGTCTCCTATTTCTTTACTTGTTTTTTCTTGGCAAATCAGCTTCAATATTTGTATCTCTATTTCTTTCAATTCCACATCTGGGTTGAACTTAGGGGTAACTAACTTTTGCTTTGTTACCTCTTGAAGTAGCGCAAGAGAAACATACTCATTAAAGTAAAAATTGTTGTTAGTAACCATTTTAATAGCTTCCACAAGCTCTTTCTTATTAGTATAAGCTTTTACTAAATACCCTTGAGCACCATTCTTCAGCAATTCTATAATATATTCATGATCATCATATTGAGTTAGAATTAAAACCTTCACACTGGGATAAAAAGATTTAATATGCCTACTCACATCAACTCCGTCTAAAATAGGCATATTGATATCAAGTAGTATCACATCAAATTTTCGACTTTCTAAGAGATGCAAAACTTCTTTTCCATTATTTGCTTGTCCCATTATCTTAATGCTAGCTGTATCAGCTAATAGAGAGGTTAATGCTTCACGCCAGAGGCTTGAGTCATCGGCGACCAAGATGGAGATGGGTCCTTTTTTCATAAAATGATCAATATGTTTACCAAAAGACCTTTATCATAATTCTTTTCAAACCTAATTTCGCCCTTAATTGCTTGGACTCTACTTTGAATATTTCTTAAACCCGATCCATGCTGATTTGCAACTAACTCATTCTCGAAATCGAAACCTTTGCCATCATCTCTAAAGGAAACTTTTAGGAAGGAATTATCAGAAAAAATTTCAACTTCGATTAAACTTGGTTGAGCATGTTTGATACTATTCTGTAATAACTCGCAAACAATTCGATACAAGCTAATCTCGATAAATGGATCTAATCTTTGTACACTATCTGGGGAAATAAATTTTACTTGTATTCCAGTTGCTCTATATGATTTGTTACAAAGTTCTCTAAGTCCCGCAACCAAACCAAAGGTACCTAAAACAGGTGGTTTTAAATCTCTGGAAAGACTACGAATTCTTTCAAGTGCTTCACTTATCATTAAACTTGAAGCATAAGATCTTTCAAAGCTTTTACTGTCGCTTTCTAAGTCGTCAAGGACCTGGGAAATTCCGATTCGGGCAGTATTCAAAAGAGCCATTACTTCATCGTGAAGATTCTCTGCAATACGTTTCCTTTCTGATTCCTCTGATTGAATGCTAGCCCGTAATAGTAGTTTCTGTTGATTGAGTTCAGTTTCTTGAAGTTGTGTCTTCTGGTCGATTAGCCTTTTTTGGTATACAACCATAAATAGGATAATACTGCCGATTAATAGACTGATAATTGTGGTTCCTATAAGTATAATTAATGGCAAGCTAAGCATTGGACTGTTTGAGAAGCCAAAATGAATATGAGTATAACAAATTTCTTAATAGTAGTGATGGACTATTTATCAGAGAAAATAATACAAGAAAGGTCGTATCACCACCTTTCTCTAGGATATTAAAGGTTACAAATAACAAGAAATTAACTGCTGTAATAAGTATTGTTCCAGAAACAAAGAAGAAGGAAGGCTCATTTACTAATTTTGGAAAAAATAAATTTTTTATGACGACAAAATAATACCTGAGACAAAGGAGAATGAGAATGAAACCTGAAAGATTAAGTGCGTTTGTATTCAGCTGACTCATACTATGAGTCAG
>JBCBVV010000035.1:0-68951 GCA_039817415.1 Bacteroidota bacterium | reverse complement strand
GTAACTATAACAGTTGCGGTAGAACATACTGCATTTGAGCTATCACACAAATCGTAGGTAAAACTGTCCTCCCCTCCCAAGATGAGGAAAAGTAAGCCTGGAGAATAATCTACCAAACCATTTGATCCATTGAGAGCTAAATTGGAAGAACCAGTAGTCGACAAGTTGGATGGCTTTTGTGTCGAAGGATCATAACAGTCATTGATCAATACATCAATGCCTAATGAGAACTCAAATAGTCCTAATTCTACTATATCATCCTGGGCAATTGGTTGTTTGCTGCAATCAATGATTTCTAGGTTCAATCGCTGATTTGCCATGATGTCGCCATTCAGGCCAATATCCTGTATCACGATGTTTTGGTTTCTCATCCTTTCTAGAATATCAACGGGTGCAATAGGCGTACTTCCTGCCTTCGCTGCTGCCAAGAATGAACTGACAAAACCCACAGCCATTGAGGTACCAGTTTTGGTATCGTACCCTCCACCGTTTACTGCACTAAAAATGTTTTCACCTGGGGCAGCCAATGTGACTGTTTCATCTCCTATATTGGAATGGGGACTTACTTGATAGCCTCCGCCTGACTTGATACCATAGGATCCAACTGAGAAAATATTTACATGATCTTTCGCAAGGTGCGAGGGCCAATGATAAGGTACAACATCTGTATCCCTTTCATCATTTCCTGCTGCGGTTACGATATATACTTCAGGATTTTTGGTAAGAACTTCCGTAAAAAGCTCAACCTCCTCTCCATAGTATCCCATACTGATATTGATTACATCTACCTCATGCCGTAAGGCGTACTCAACGGCGCAGATAGCCTTAAACACCGTAGAAGTATTGGCAGCATCTCCAACCTGAAGACTCATGATCTCAATTGGAACCATCGGGAGTGTAGAGACAATGATATTGGCTACATGGGAACCATGACCTGTAATGTCATTAAAGGGTCCATCTGATCCATTATGGAAATTATATCCACTTGGATCCCCTGTATAACAAGCATCCTTCCCTTTTCCAGGTGAATTGTCAACATATAATTTTCCTTGAAAAGCTGGGTGATTGGCATCAATTCCTAAATCAATTACACCAACTTTGACAGGATTTGTTGCGTCTAACACAATTGAAGACTGATCTAATCCATTAAGATCAATCCATGAATTAGGACTTGGAAGGAGATCGTCTCCTAATCTTAAGCCATAATTCACATAATATTCCGCTGTTGAACCACCACCAGTTCTAGGTGGGAGTTTCACTGCACCTCCCCCAATAATATCTGTATTTGGATCTAAATTGGTATTGTAGCCATCTCCTATGCTATCAAACTCCCAAACCTCTATAAAACCGCATAGGCAGGAATCCAGTAATCGTCCTCCAAGGCTGTCAAGTACTGCTCTAGTCGCAATTTTGAAGGCCTCTGTATCGGTATCCTCGAACCGGAAAATAAAGCTTAGCGGACCATCAGGAAATGGATTTGGAAATTCGTACTTATTTACCACCCTATTATTGGACCTAAGGATCAAGCCAGGAAAATCTGGATCTGTAGTCTGGTAATAATAGCTATCTGCCACTGTGGTATCATTCCCGAATAAGGTATAAATAGCAGGGTTATTTGAAGTTGGTAAAGGATTCTGAGAACTACCCTTATACCAGACTATCTCAATCCCTCTAATACTTGCATCCAAAACATTAGCCATGATAAGCGTATCGTTTGGGTAAATGGCATACGTATAACTCTTATCTATCCTCTTTTGTGGCGTGTATAGGTAGGTTTGATTTAATACAGGACCGCTATGAAGCCCCCTAAAATTTCTCAAGCCCTCGATACTCAAACGGTTATTTCTCACATCAATCAGATCCAAACTATCCATGGACTTCAACTGTGGTAGAAATTCGATCTCGTTTCCTGCAAGATTAAGGGAAGTCAACTGATCTAAGTCTTCAATATCTCTCGGAAGAGAATCTTGTAAGTTATTGTTAGGAAGGGACAGGCCAGTCACACGGTTTAACTGTGGATCTACCTGCACACCTAACCATGAAGTAATGGGACTATTAGCTGTCCAGGGTTGAGCCCCTGTTTGGGAATTGGTCCAGTTTGCACCTCTAGTTGCATTATATATCTCCAAAAGGGCGAGAGAGTCTGTACGACGACTAAAGGGATTTTGAGCCGATAAGCCACCCACCAAAAGGCAAAGTAGCAAAAAGACCAATCCCCTCAAGTTTGGGGAAGTTCGGGTCATCATAGGGTTGTTATTTAGTTGTGTTGTGAAATGTTGTTTATACAAAGATCAGCACCTCAACAAAAAAGGTGCTGACAGGAGTTGTGTGTGGTGTAATTCTTATTCAAGAAGCTTCCTCATTTCTTTGAGTTGTTTTGCCCTTTCCTGATCCAATTCTGCACATCTGCCATTTTCCCAGGAATTAACTGATTCCAATGCCTTAGCATTTTGTTTTTGTTTGGCATGAATCAGAATAAGGTACCATTTGCTTTCACAGCTTACACTTAGATCTTCTCCAGCAAGCTCGCTTACTTTTTCTAATTGTAGGATGGCGGCAGGGCTTTTCTGATATTTTTCAAGCAAAAGTCCTTTAAGTAATTGATAGGAATGATCTTCAGGAAACAATCCAATTAGAGAATCAACCATTGCAAGTGCAGTATTCATATCTGATTTAGCATTTGCCTCACGTATCATTCTTTCCCACTCTACTGCTTTATCTTTCTGACTATCTATTCCAGCTTCAGGACCAATAAGTAAACCAATTTTTTGATTCATATCAGAAGCCAATTGTGCATCCAGGTCCAATCCATCTCCTCTCAAAAGCCCCTGCAGAGCCACGCTGGAAGCGAGGAAGATAGCGATGGCTGCCGCAACAGCTATCGGAGTCCATCTCGGAAACAGAGGCTTAACTTTTTTTGCTTCATGAGGCTTCGTATCATGCCATACCTCCTTAAAAGCTTTTAGTTGAGCAATCACTGCAGAAGGATTGCCATCCTCCTTGATATGATACTCCCAGTCCTCCATTTCTTCGGCAAATTCCTCATCCTTCTCTCGCTGTCGGAGAATCTCCTCCTCGAGGGATTTTGAGGCATTTCCTTCGAAATAGGAAATCAAGTCATCCAATGAAATACTTCTTTCTGACATCCTTGTAAACCTTTAATCTTTGTTAAAATATCCCGAATACTCATCATAAACCGGCCCCATGCACTTTCGTAATTTCTTTAAAGAGTTGTCGTAGAGCGAACGAGCTCTGTTTTTGGGCCATCCCATCAATTCCGTGATTTCAGCATTTTTCATTTTTTTGAAAAAGGCCAGTTCAATGTACACACGCTGTTGTGGGTTGAGTTGTTCAATACATTCCTTGATCAGGCCAAAATCTAATTCTAGGTCCTGTTGGCTAGTTTGATCAAATTCTCTGTCGGGAAGTTCTTCCCAACTTTCGGGCATTTTCTTTCTTAGCAGGTCATAACAATGATTCCGTACCATCCTTCCTAACCATACTCTGAAAGATCCAGTAGGAGTATGAGACACCAGTTTTTTGTCTAATTTGACATAAAGGTCGTGCTTCAAATCTCTTACCTCTTCCTGATGTTTCAGGATAGGCCAGGCAATTCCGAAAATATAGCGGTCATAACGATTGAGAAGCAGATTGATAATCTCTCCATCGTTTGTTTGCACAAAACGCTTTACGAGATCTAAATCTGACAGCTCTTCCAATGCCACTTTATTTTCTTTGGCATATCTCACAATTGTAGCTTTTTTAGATTGGTAACTGTCTAAATCTACGGAATTTTCTCTATTCCGTAAATTTTTGTGTGACAGGCCAACCTCCTTCTCCAGGCTGTCCATCATTGTGTGTTTGTCAATAGGGGTTGTTGTAAGGCTTTCATGAGAACGCGATAGGCTTGCTATCCCATCGTAAGTATCCTTCTCTATATGGCAAACGAACCAGCTTGGATTTTTACATCTTCATATCTAAAAAAATTCATTTTTTTTCTTCTTTTGACCTTAGGCGAAAAAACTACCACTATTCCACCTTCCATCTCAAAAAAAATTCGAATACAATACAATCTTTTCAATTTGGGATCGTAATATTGTTACAAACCCAAACCAAAAAGTGCGACAGCCATCATCACAGATACGTGGTGATGGCATTTTTGCATAAAAAAAGACTGCCCAATCAGGCAGTCATACTTGAATACAGCACGAACTTTCAAAACGTTATTTTTCTACCAAAAGGGTAAAGAAGAAGCTTTTTTGCTCAGGATTGATCATCCGTAAAAAATACAAACCCCTTCCCAAGGTGAAGGGAAACTCCCAATAAACGACATTCCCTTCGATATCATCCTCAGTGATATAGGACTGGAAGAGTTCTCGGCCAGAAGCATCCACCATGCTTAATAAAGTGGGTACTTCACCTAGTACCTTTCCTTGCATTCGAATGTACATGGCTTGACCAGGATTGGGATTTGGATAACAGGTGATCGAAGTAAATCGATTTTCATCTACAGCGACTTCTACTATGTCTGAATAATCTATCCAGCCTGTGGGTTCCATCAGCCTCAGTCGGTAATAGCTTACGCCTTCGTAGGGTATCCGATCGACAGCCTTACCCAAGTATTTTCCAGTATCAATGTCAGGATCGATAACTTGGCCAAAAGGCTGAAACAATAAACCATCTTGTGATTTCTCAATTTGGAAGGTACTCCCAGGTGTTTCCAGTTCGGCGGTCCACCTCAATTCAACCCCAGACTGAACCCAATCTGCGGTGAAGTTTGATAGGACAATAGGAAGACTTGAGAAGGCAAATTGTATTTCCTCAACACTGGCTCCATCTCCATTTCCTCCAGCAAATAGAATGGAGGGACTGTTTCCATCTAGGTAAACCTGTGTCACAACGGACTGCTGATAACCATCTCCATCACCCCCTTCAAAAATATTGATGATGGCGTTGTTTTGAAGGCTGACAGCCAGCAATTCGTCTGCCACGAAGCCATCTCCATTCCCTCCCTCAAATTGCCCAAAAGAATGGAGGATGAGCATGAGCAAAAAGATGAGCAAGATGAGAAATTTTCTAAGAGATTTGATCATGGCGCTGTTCTTATTCCTCTTACTCCCCATTCTGGACTGTTCAGGGCAGAGCTCGTAAATGAAGCTCTTGCTGGAAAGAACCGCCCACTCATGGTAAAGAAAAGGGCATTTGTGCTTTTGTAACTCCCTCCACGATGACCATTTCCTGCCCAACCCGTTTGAGCTGGCCAACTGCTTTCATTGGCAGCTCCATTGGCAGCGAGGAGTCCATCTCCATGGTTTCCTGTAAATGCCCTACCTTCAGGACGTCCTGGCGTAATGACAAACTCCTCCAGGTTTCCTGACATTTCCATGATCCCATAATAAGTTGCACCCGTTTCTACTCGATTCTTGGTGCTTACTGAAGCTGCGAAAATCCCAGCTCTGAGGGGTCCATCGCCCCACGTACTCACCAACGCCCAATTGGCATTTCCATCTCCAGGCGTAAAATCAAATACATTCTCCGTTGGGAGGCCGTCGTCAAAAATGGCAAAGAAGTCATTTCCAAGGTTTGCATTTCCCCAAGCGAATTCACCTGAAACTGGGGTTTGTGGGCCTCTACAAGCCTTTTCGAACTCAAATTCGGTCATGGGCCGAAGCGCTGCCCAATCGAGATAAGCCAAGGCATCCCGAGGATGCATATATCCTACAGGTCGATCAGGGGTGGCTGTTGTTGCATCACCCGTCCCTGACCACAAGACCGTATTCCTTTGAACTACGGCATTGGTATTTTTGTGATCAATATCGGTTAAGTCATGCAGGCTTTTTTGGGTGGCATCCAGTGTATTGAAAAAGGCAACCCACTGATCATGTGTAGCTTCATACTTCATACAGTAAAATGCACCAAACCCCTTGGGAAATGCATTTGGGATCGGTCCCAACTGATCTCCGTGGGTAGAGAAGAAATTAGAGGCGTAATTCAAATCCCCCGTGTTGGTCCCAACTGTTATGGCATTTTCAGATGAAATGGCGTAGGGATCGGTGGTAGAAGGATAGGCGTAAAATGCACTGGAAGAGGAACCATCCCCTACAGAAAAAGCACCTTGGGGAACATAAACCATTTCTACTGCATGTACCTGAATATCGAGTAGATCAGCGAGGTTCACTCCATCCAAGGCATAATTCCATCGAAGTTGGATGTCCGCTGCAGAGAAGGAACCATTCCCTACAGCATCTCGATAGACGAAAATACCTTTGCCATCGGCAGGGGTTGTTAAGGTGGCACCAGCAGCTTGGATGTGGCCATCATTGGCTGCTGTACCATCCACATAATTCAGGCTAGCATGTTCCCATGCACCACTGTTTTTACTAAACTTGATGAATACCCAGGCCGCATCCCAATTGGCGGGGCCTGTTGAGATACGCCAGGAGTTCTCCCAGCGAATATCAAATTCAACCATGACGAAACCTGAAGAGGAATTCAGGTTACCTAAAGATATGTTCGAGACCTGTAAATTGTTGGCCCAGAGAAAGGAAAATAGCAAGGCACAGAAGGGGAAAATATGCTTCATGAGAATGAGGGTAAAATCATTTACCTTCAAATAATGAAGCCATCATATTTTCTCCTATGTGGAATTATTCTCTGGCAGAAGAGATTGAGGAAGCGGTCTTTTCTTATTTAGAGAAAAAGCGAAAAATAGGAATATCAACATTTATTCCTCCCCCTATTCGGAAGGCGTCACTTAGCTCTACCTCATTACCAGCTTCTGAAATAGACCTTAGCTGAGGGGAATATTGTACACCCAAAGAAAAAGTAATAGGGTTATTTTTCATGCCTAAAATTGCATAAGCTCCTGGCGAAAAAACTTGACGCCAGGTAATTTCCTCCGGTAAACCTCCAGCATTGCCTTGGGTCCAGCGATAACTAAAAGGTGCGCCAATATCTATGATAGGAATAAAAATACCGTAGGTCCAGCCTGTCAGTCTTTTGGTCATGACCCTATTTTTTCCCAATACGTAGGCATATCCTCCTTCTCCTATTTCTTCTTTGGAACCAATGGCACCAGTTATGCTCAAGCCAATGGGTGCAGTTACCCCATTAACCAACTGAAAACCCGTCCCTAGAGAATCGCGCAGTATTTCCCCTGCTGCATACAAACCAGGAAAGGCCCCCAGTTCCACAGCCCGTGTAGATTCGCGTTTCAATTTGTAGGAACCGGCTGGTAACGCATACCTATATAAGGCTACTTTGATCGCTTGACTAGAATTGGAATTCATAACATCTAGACAGAAGCCGCCATAATATCCCATATAATTGGAGACGGTCCTGATTTGGTTCAAGCGGCTCACATTGTTCTCAATCCTGGCTTTGATTACTTTTTTGATTTCCTGATCTCCCGTCCCTTGTAATTGCTGATTTAGCTTCGCAACACGCCTGAATTGATGTTCTTCAGCTAATCTTAAAATAGGATCAATAGCTTTTAAACTAGACACAAAAATCTGAGCAGGATCTTCCCCATACATCGCATCCACAAAATCATTGGATACTTGTAGCAGTTCTAAGGCCTGTAGGTAATACTTATTGTTGTAAAAGGCGGGTTCATCAAACCAATAGCGAAGCATAAAGGCCGCTTTTAAGAGCTTTTTGAGTAAAGAATTGGCCTCTTCTGTTTTCTGCGGAATGATCTCCTTTAGTTTTTTCTGTTGATCCTCCTTGGCAACACCTTCTAATTGATCTCCCTTGTGATCCTGAAAGGACTCTATCAACTCTTGTACATTCCCCATCATGTCGCACACCCTCACCTCACTATTAAAGTAAGCCGTTACATCTTGTTGTAGTTCTGTTTGATTTTGAGGGAAACCACTTGGAAAGATCAATTCTGTATAAAAAGATTGATTTTTCTGATACTGAAGGGCAACCATATACTCCTTACCTGTATCGTTTAGCTTTTGAGAACGCCTCACAAAACCTTTGTAATCGTCAAAATAGGCTAGGTCGTTTGTAACGCTTTTCAGGGTCGCAAAGGTGCTATCTAAATAGGTACTTGAGGAAGACAAGTTACTTGCGCTTAATAAGCCGATAAGCTGACTGACGGATCGCTCTTCTTTACTTACCAATTGGTATGATAGCTGAAATAGCTTGTAGGCAGTTTGATCTGAAAGAAAGGCATATTCTCCTGTCTCATCTATCATTCTGTTAAAGGAAAGAGGTATTTCACGTAAATCTTTTTCAAAAGCATACTTCCACCCCTCTCCTAAAGAAGGTATTTGGAATACATCCCTATGACGTAACAAAGAATAGGTATTAGAGAATAAATATCTCAACTCAACAATAGAATCAATCCTGTTCTGGAATTTGTCAAAGAAGGCAATCACTAGCTCTTCTTTGGTTCTTTCCACCAAAAACTGGGCTGTGGCATCAATGATAGCTGTTGGCGTAGCGAGTCCACTAACAGAGCTAAGTAAATCACCCAAGCCTCCCTTCTCTGAAGGTGGAATGACCCCAGCTGGGGGCGGAGGTGGTCCATCTGACTTAGTCCCTTCATGATCATCTCCTGCCGTCATTAACCCGACGTACTCAAAGGGAGGTTCTACCGATTCCCATTCAAAAATAATCTCCTCTAATGCCCTTACTGATTTTTCCTCCAGCATCATCAGAAATGGCTCAGTCGCTCCAGCCTCTAGGATAATGGCAGGATTTGAAATAAACTCGTCATATGATGCAGGGAACACATACTCTGGCCTAATATCACGCACTTTTCTAAGGAGAGGATAAAATTCACGAGGAATGGCCTCTTTGATATCGGTCATTCTTCTGATCGCATGTGCAAGTGCTCTCATCGGTCGAATATCTACTTCACCTTCAAATCCAAAAGGATCGTTTATGAAGGCGAGCGTTCCATCAAATTCCCCATAGAAGAAGAGTTGATTGTTGGCATCATAAAGTGAGTCCAGGTCATTTTCCATCCACGCAAGAAAGTCTTCCTTGGTATTTTGAATAAAAAATGCTTGAGAAAGTAAATCAGTTTGACGACCATATTGAGACCATAACTTCATGGAGGGCAAGACCAACAGAAGCATCAACAGGGGCAGATGAATATTCTTCATGGGGATAATATTCTACAATACGTCCTAACATAAACAGATTTTCTAATTATGTAAAAGGGAAGGCCAAATAATTGAGGGAGAAATAATTGTCTAAAACATCTAATACGCCAAATAGTGTATGCGTTTGAATTGCTTAATGATCTATGACATTGTGAATCAGTATTTCAAGCCGTATTTTGTATTATATTACCATTTAAGCAATCGAACATGACACTACGACTTCTATTAAGCTCGCTTATAGCCCTTTCTTTGCTGTTTTCATGCAAAACCACCCAATCTGTAGCCTCAGCTGACCCAAATGAGGAAGTAGTAGACTTGGGATATATCAAGGAAAAGAAAAAGAACTCAAACTCTACGGGTAAATCCATTGGTAGCCAACAGGGATTTATCAGTTTGAAGCAGTATTTCCAACGTGTTCCAGGCATACGTATGATGGGAAATGAAGTAATGATTGTGGGCATGCAAACTTCCTTCACCTCTGATACCAGGCCCTTGTTTATCATAGATGGTGTGAGAGTTGGAAGAGGATATGATGCCGTTTCCACTGCCGTAAATCCCAATGACATTGCGAAAGTAACCGTCCTCAAAGATCCATCTGATTTGAGCTTGTACGGAGTAGCTGGCTCGAATGGTGTTATCATCATTCGCACAAAGGACAATTAAGCTATTAATTATATGAAATGGGGTAAGTAGCTATGGTTACTTACCCTTTTTCTTTGTGTACTGAAATATTTAGATTTAAGCCAAACCATTAGGATTGCTTGCTATGCGCTTTTTTCATCTCATTTGGGTAGTCGCCATTTTCATATTTGGGTGCAAAGAAGTCCCTTCAACATCTGATACTCAGGTAAGTAGGGCGGATATCATTCAGAAATATCAAAATCTCCCAGCCTCATCGGATGATCTTCTCATTTATGATGAAAAAATGGACAAAGATATACCCTGTTTCTTTGTGAAGCCTGGTTCATATGATGCTGATTCTACCTTACGTTTCCCTGTAGTTTACCTTTTGCATGGTGCCTTTGGAAATCATACTTCCTGGGCTGATTATGCTCCATTGGAGGAAATGGCCAATAAATACCAGGTTATTTTTGTTTGTCCAGACGGAGAGAGTACCAGTTGGTACCTCGACAGTCCCGTAGATCCAAAGATGCGTTACGAGTCCTTCATGGCCTATACCCTTCCCGCTTTTGTAGATACACATTATCGCACCCTTTCTAATCGGGCCAATCGAGCCATTTGTGGCTTGAGTATGGGAGGACATGGAGCTTTCTTTCTGGCTATGAGACATCCTGATTTGTGGAGTGCAGCAGCTTCTATTTCAGGTGGCCACAACCTCTTGCCTTTTCCCAACAGTTGGGATTTACCCAAAAGATTGGGAAAAAAATCTACTCATAAGCAAAATTGGGAAACCCATTCTGTTGTCAACCAATTAGAGGCCTACCAAGCCAGAAAATCCATGGTTAAATTTCAATTTGATTGCGGAAAAGATGACTTCTTCTTTCCAGTGAATGAAGAGCTACATGAGCGAATGCTTGACATGAAAATTCCCCATTCCTATTTGATCAAGGAAGGGGAACACAATTGGAATTATTTTTCTAAGGCATTACCGGATCATCTAGACTTTTTTGCCTGTCATTTTGAACCTGTCGATTGCCATTAGCAGGATCTTAATTGGCTGATACTGCCTTTTTCTCTTTGGTAATCAGGTTGGCATTGATAAAGTTTCCTACTTTTCTTCCTTGAACCTGTCCATTTCTAATGGCTGGCATGTAGTGGATTCCTCCATACATACGGCTAATCGCAGCTTCTTCGGAGGCTTCAATGAAGGATCCAAAGGTGCGAGGCGGTAGTCCATAAACCGTCTCGGTTGAGTCCACAAACTCAAAAGAATCCCCAAGCAGTTCAGTCAGAGCCATAGCGGCAGCGGTAGAAATTACCGAATGACCAGAGGTATACTCAGGAAATGGAGGAGTCTGTAGCAAGGGCTGCCAAGTAGGATCAATATGCTCCTGAATCACGGTTTCAGGACGGATCAAGTTAGAACGATATTTCTCATCCCAGCAGGAGATGAAGCCATCAGCCAAAGCCACACAGGTTCTCGCATAAGCTTCTACGGTTGCCGCCATATCTAACTTGGCCTTACGCGAAACCAACTTGGTAATCGCTACCCAATGTCCACCAGGAGTAATCTTTTTGGTAGCGTACATCACGTGTCCCGTTACATTCATGACATAGGGATTACAATCCCAAAAGGCTGCAATCTCGGCCTGCTCATCAGTCAGCTCCTTTTTGACCTTGTAAACCTGCATGACTTCTTCGTAGAAATCGCTCCCCTCTTCCATGTCATAAGCGGTTGGCCTAACCGGGATAAACTGAGTAGCAGAGTCAATTACAAATGGTCTGATGGAGTTCCAGTACGGCTCTATAGCTTCCATATAAGCAGGACCAGTAGGTTTCCAATCACTATCACCATCTGTAACAGTATGTTTTGAGCCTCGGATTTCTTTATAGTTGTCTTTACTAGACCATGCCAAAATATGTGCAGCTACCTTTTCGCCGTAGGCAATAGACTTCTCATACTTCTCAGAGGAAATATCTGTCGCTTTGATTTCAGCATACATTTCATTGGCAAAAGAGTCGATTCCCACCTCAGAGAATACAAAGGCTTTCGCAGTTTCAGTAAATGCTCTCAAGGCCGCTAGAGGTCCGTCAATATCCCCCTCAGGCATAGGTGTCTCCGTAAGATCAGTCAATTGACCTGCCATCGAGCGGTATTCAGGATCTACGGCACTCATCACTTCATAGGCAGCAATTGCAGGATAGGCATAGACACGGCTGGCAGCAGGAGGAGAAAAGATGTCGTGGACAATCACATCTGTCAACTGCTGCATCGCGTCGTGAAAGTAAACTGTATCTGATTTCCTCTCCACAGGCTCCTTCTTACAGCCAGTGGCAAACAGTAGCCCTAATAGACTTATCGCAAGCAAGACTTTCTTCATAATCATAAATTCTTCCCCAAAATTAGCCAAGAATGGCCATTAATGCATGAACAAATTCTAATTTATGTATAGGTTCTTTTATCCACCCATCTACCCAAACAATTTATTCAGGACGGATCAACTGGAGGTAGTCTTCGTTCTTAGCAATGATATAGGTCTTTTTTCCTTTGATGCTAATGGTCGCAATCTCACGGACTTGACCGTCCAACTTCACTTTTCCTAAATTGGAAAGCTCGAATATTCCTCCCTCTTTGATGCGAAGGACGTTTCCAAAATTGGCATCATATCTACCCATCTCAATGTTGCATTCGTAGAAATTACCCCCTACCAATACTTCTACCTGTCCGTCTTTATCAAGGTCCGCTATCTCCAGCGCATTAATCGTGGAGAATTGAAGCTCATCTGGTAATTCATGTAACTTGAAATCAAGTGCCCCTGTATTCTCCAAATACACTGACTCAAAGTGGTTGGCTTCTAGCAAACTAGCTTCCCTAAAGGCTTCCTTCCCTACAAGTTCCTCTGGTGTGGCACGAGCAAAGTCCTTAGCGAAAAGATATTTCTTCTTCAGACCGGGAAGTTGTTGAGTGAGTTCTGCATAATTTGCGAAGAAAACTTCTTTGCCATTTAGATGATAGGTAACCAACTGATCGGTTTTGTCATTCTTATCGAAGTCAGATACATACATCTTAACAGGATTCTTATCATCGGGCTTCAGCTTGTTATTTTTCCCCGTATTTCCTGCTAGAATATCCAAGTCTCCATCTCCATCAAAATCGGCTACTTTGATGGTATTCCACCATCCTTTCCAGTTATTAGGCGATTTAGGTTTGAGTTCACCATCTTCATTGATAAAGAGTTTGATGGTTTCCCATTCCATAGCAAGAACGAGGTCCATGTCTCCATCATTATCCAAATCAGCCCACTGGGCTTCTGTTACCAATCCGACCTTGTTGAGTTCCGGTGCGTATTCTTCGGTAACATCGCGATAGGTTCCATTTCTTTGATTGAGGAAAAGGTAGGATTGAGGTATTTCGCCATATTTCCATGGCACAGCTCTTCCGCCAAAGAAGAGGTCCATGAATCCATCTTTGTTAATGTCTACCACCGAAACACAAGAGGCAGTCATGAACGTTTGCCCAAAGGCATCCTTCCTGCTCACAAATTTTCCCTTTCCTTGATTGACATAAATACGCTGCCTTAAGGCTTCATGTGTCCCCCAAAACTCGTTTCCTCCAGAGGCTACGACCAAATCGAGATCTCCATCATTTTCAACATCTACCCATTTGGCATCTACGTCCTCCATGATAGCATCATCCAAAATGGCCTGAGGGGTCTTTTCTTTAAAGGTCCCATTTCTTTTTTGGTAGTAAATAGCAGCAGGCTTTCTTTTTGCTCCCCCTACAAAAAAATCTTCCCGACCATCACCGTCAATATCAGCTACAGCAATAGCAGGTCCCTCGCGAGAAACCATATGTGGCATTAAAGTCTCACGATTGAATTCTACAAAGGAATTTTCATCGTGCATATGCTCCAATTGGGCAGCTGCAGTAACATCTTTAAAATTCGTGGAAGATGTTCGAGCTTGTTGCAAGCTTCTAAAAGGAAAGTCTGGTAAGCTAGCATCATAAGATACTTCAGTTGTTTTATTGAAGATATCTTTACCCAGATGTTGGTATTTACCATCTGGCCATATCAAAAGGATGTCATCAACTTCCTCAGCATTTCCTACGCCCAAATGAAGGCCAGGTGCTACGCTAGATTGATATCCTCTTACCAAGAAATGCTCTTGGCTTAAGGTTTCCTCCCCCTTCCTTACAATTAAACGCGCCCCTATTCCCAGTATATTATCCTTGGAGCCCTTGAGCGTAAGGCTGATAAAGGAATTAATAGAGTCTCTTTCCGTTAATTTGTTTTCATAGACAAAAGGATTGTCATCGATGTTATTGACCGCATAATCGAGGTCTCCGTCGTTATCAAAATCAGCCCAGACTGCTCCATTAGAATAGGATTCTTTGTTGTTTTTCACGAAGGCATCCAAATCTTGAAATGTAAGATCTCCCTGATTACGATAGAATTTATTCGGCAACTTGATTTGAGGCATTTTATCTACCATCGACAAATCGTCCTCCTCAAGGTTATTGGTATTCTGTTTCCATCGCAGGTCATTGTTAGAACGGAAATTGACATAATCAATGTCGTTCATCCTCCTTGGAATTCCATTGCTGATGAAAATATCTTTGTAGCCATCATGGTCAAAGTCATTCATCAATACAGCCCATGACCAATCTGTCGCATGAACGCCCGCAAACATCCCAATTTCCGTAAAGGTTCCATCTCCATTGTTCAACTGAAGATTGTTACGGGAAAATTGGTGATTGTAGCCATAACCTAGTTTAAAATTGAAGGCGCTGTAAGCATCCTCCCCCAAAGAAGCCTTTTGAATAATCGGATCATAAGGCAACATGTCCAAGGAAAAAATATCGTTTTGCGCATCATTGTTAATGTCCGCAATGTCAACCCCCATGGAAAACCTAGAGGTATGCCTAATTTGTTCAGTTAGCACTTCCTTGAAGGTTCCGTCCTTCTGGTTGATGTAGAGGTAGTCGTTTTCGTGGAAGTCGTTTCCCACGTAGATATCTGTCCATCCATCTTGGTTGATGTCCCCAGTAACCACCCCAAGTCCATATCCAATGACATAGGAATTGATCCCAGCTGTCTCTGTTACGTCCCTAAAAAGGCCGTTGTCATTTTGATACAATTTGTCTCCGGAGGTGGGGTGAATGGTCCCTTGGAATACTTTCCTTTGCCCAAATGTACCATTGGCATGTAAGGAATGATTGAGCTGATACATATCCAGATCACCATCCCTGTCATAATCAAAGAAAGTAACCTGGGTACCAAATACAGCTGAGTTCAACCCATATTGATATGCCTGATTTTCGTATACAGGGACTCCATCTTCGATCTTCTGACAAACAAGTAGAAGGTTTTCCCCTTTTATCGTCTGATAATCACCAATTTGCGAAACGTAGAGATCGAGCATGCCGTCGTTGTTGATATCAACTACAGAAACTCCTGAACTCCAACCTCCTATTCCTGTAACACCTGCTTTTTCAGACACATCTCGGAAGGACATCTCGCCCTCATTCAGAAACATCTTATTGGGGCCCATGTTGGAGGTAAAGTAGAGATCCACCAATCCATCATTGTTGAAATCACCTGCCGAAAGACCTCCTCCATTAAAGAAATACATGTAGTTGAAGACATTGAATTCGGGACTTTGCTCAAGGACATTGGTAAAGTCCAAGCCTGTCTTTTCGGAAGTCAATAGTTCAAAATAGGCTTCACCTGAATCATGCTCTTCTTCCTGCTTCACAACGGTGGAATTCCCTGACTTACAACCATTCATTCCTACCAACAAAGCAATTGATAGTAGAAGGAGGAATGGCGTTCTGGCAAATTCCAGTGGGTAAATCTTCACACTCTTCATCTTATTTGTTTCCGTTCTCTTTTTCACAAAATAGGGTAAGCACATGGCTGCACATGTAATCGAAATGGCTAAAAACGATTATTTGTTTATCCTGAATAAGGAGGGTTCTGCATTATTTACAAGGGCCAATACATAGGCTTGTCCTCCGACTTCAACTGGAATGAGCTGTTTGATATCTCCTCTTACAAAGAATCCACTCTCTGCATTGGGAACGATCGAAAACTCACCTTCACCTTTGTTTAACAACACATGACCGTAACTGGCATCTAGTTTGGAATATTGGGGTACAAACTGCCCGAAGTTCCCCCCCAGTACCAAATCCTGTTTCCCGTCTTCATTTAGGTCATCACAATAAATTCCACACACACAAGAAAACTGCACGGCTGCTGGCAACTCCTTCATGTCGAATGATCCATTGCCATTGTTGATCGCTACAGCAGATTTAAAATAATTTCCTTCTTTCACTCGTGCTTGGTCCAGCACATTCTTGGTGAATAGATTTTGAATACTCTTTTGTCCGTATTCTTCGTGTTTTAAGTTTTGCTTTTTCAGGCTGACAATCTGTTCTGTCAATTCCTTTTTCATAGAAATGGGGACATCTTTTCCATTCAAAGTTTTGGTCAGGATAGGATCAACCTTGCCGTTAAAATCAAAATCGTGTACCCAAAGCTTCACAGGTTCCTCTTTGCTACCTTTGAAATAGAAGTTTTCTCCTCTATTCCCTAGAATAAGGTCCTGATCGCCATCTCCATCTATATCGGCAGCTTCCATGGCATAAAACCATCCAGAATAGTTATCCAAATCCGTTGACTCCTTGCTGAGCTTTCCGTTTTGAAGGGAGAAAACCGTCGGAGCCATCCACTCACCCACGACCACCAATTCAGGCTCACCATCTGCGGTTACATTAATTAATTGGGCATCCACTATCATTCCCAATTGCTGGAAATCGGGTGCTAGCTCCTTAGCTTTATCCTCAAAATTGCCCTTCCCATCATTGATGTAAACGAAACTCCTTGGGGCTAAACCATATTTTCCCGGTACAGAACGAGATCCCACAATCAAGTCTTGATCGCCATCTTTATCTATATCTATTGGAACAATAACTGAAGTATTGAATCCATTGATAGGAAAAGGATTTTCTAGCTTCTTAAAACGACCTAATCCTTTGTTGAGGTATATTCTGTCTTGAAGCAAAGGGCTTCCCAATTGTTGGTTGTTTCCTCCAGAGCCTACGACAAGGTCCATTTTATTGTCTCCGTTGACATCCACCCATTCTACTGAGGTATCTTCAAATGCTTTGTCTTCTTCGAAAGCTTTGATTTTTTTAGCTTTGAATCCTTTTCCTTTCTGGACATAGAGTGTTCCTGCCTGTCCGGCAGCACCACCTATATATATATCAGCTCGCCCATCACGGTTCATGTCCCCGACTGCTGCAACAGGGCCTTCATGCGAGAGTTTTCTGATTAACAATCCCTCACTAGCAAAGTCATCGTGTTTATCCTCTTCATGTGCCATAAACTCATGAGAGATTTGCTCCAAATAGCTAGATGCCAATTGGGTTTTCTCCACAGAATAAGGCCTTGAAGGCAGGTTATTCTGATCAAACTTCAGGACACTATCAACGGGTACATCCTTGATGGTACTCTGGCTTTTGTCCGGCCATATGAGGACTAATGAGTCAATACGTTCTACACTCCCGAGCCCAAATAGCATCTTGTAATCAACCGACGACTGGAATCCACGGGTAGGAATCATCTGAAAATGATGGATTTGATCTCCTTGGTGAACATTTACCTTCGTTCCTATGGCATATGAGTTTGGCCCTTTGCCCCTTAGCTCTACTCCGATATAGTGGTTTCCGGGCTGATCGCTGGTGTTATTTTGGTAAATAAAGGCTTCCTGACCTAGGTTATTCACCACTAAATCAAGGTCGCCATCGTTGTCAAGGTCGCCATAAGCGGCCCCATTGGAAAAAGAAGCCTGATCCATTCCCCATGCTTTGCTTTTATCAGAGAATGTCAGGTCTTTGTTGTTGTGGAAAAAGCGGTTGACCAAGGGTTTTGAAGGCATTTTATCGATGACATTTTGCATCTCTTCCTTCTTCCCCGTCAAGACCATTTTTTGAACAATATCATTAGCAAAGAAGTCTACAAAGTCCTGATTGGTAACATCCTGAAAAATTCCATTACAAACATAGATGTCTCTGTAACCATCGTTGTCGGCATCAAACATCAAAGCACCCCAACTCCAGTCTGAGGCCTCCACCCCACTATATTGTGCAATTTCACTGAAGGTCTGGTCTTTGTTGTTTAGTTGAAGGCTATTGTGCATGAATTGATGGTAGAAATCACGCTCCTGCTTCATTTCAAATACCTTGTAGGATTCAAATAGGGTAGTTTCTTTGAGTCTTTGGTCGTCGTATGGCAGCATATCCGTTACAAAAATCTCAGGATATCCGTCATTGTTGATGTCAGCCATATCAGCCCCCATCGAAAACTGGCTAATATGAGCCATCCATTTTCTTATATCCTCTGTGAAGGTCCCATCCCCTTGGTTCACATATAGATAATCTCTTTCGAAGAAATCATTTGATACATATAAATCAGGAAGCATGTCTCCGTTCACGTCTCCTACCGTTACCCCTAATCCAAAACCAATTAATGAACCATATATCCCTGATTCTCGTGTAACATCTACATATTTTCCATTCTCATTCCTCAACAACTTATCTCCTCCTCCTTTCAGAAAATCTCTTACAGGCCAATCTTCAGCATACAATTCTCTTTTGTTGCTGTAATTCAATGTATTGACTGGCATGAAACTGTTGTTCAGGATATATACATCCAGGTCTCCATCTAGGTCATAATCGAAAAAAGCGGCGTGGGTGGTATAGCCATTCTGGTTTAGCCCATAATCTGCTGCCTTCTCTGTAAAGGTCATATCACCATTGTTGATGAAAAGTTCGTTTTGCTGGTCTACGCCTTGGATATAGCCTGCATTACACACATAAATATCCAACAGACCATCACTGTTTATATCCACCATAACCACTCCTGTGCTCCATTTATCAGGACTGGCGACACCGGCTTTTTGGGTAACGTCTTCAAATTTCATATCACCTTTATTCAGATAAAGGCGATTGTCTCCCATGTTTTTGGTGAAAAAGATATCTGCTAGACCGTCATTGTTTAGGTCTCCAATGGCTACCCCTCCTCCATTGTAGAAGTTTCTATAGGAGAAAATATTGAATAGGTCTGTATTCTCTACCTCATTTTTGAAGGTAACTCCTGTTTGAGAAGAAGGAAGGAGGGAAAACAAACTCGAAGAGCCATTTTGCTCCGTAGGATGGGATCGTTGTGGGTCATTTTTACAGCCCATTAACAGGCTACATATGGCAACAACAATGATATATTTTCTCATAGCACAAAGTTCCGTCCGAGGAGACTGTTTCAATAGTAGTTTGTAGAAGGAAGCCTTAACATCGAGGCCCTCCTATCATCCCTAAAATTACAAAGGGAAGGTCTGCTTCTCAAAGAATATGTCGACTTTTTAGAGAGTTTTAACATATTACATTGATAAGCTTATCAACTGATAATCAGGCTTTAAATAAAGAAAGGCCATCTTATCGATGGCCTTTCTTCCATTATGTAGAATCTGGATTAGTATCCAGGGTTCTGGCTCAAGTTAGGATTCACAGCAAGAGCTGTGTTAGGAATTGGGAACAGCAGACGCTCAGTTCCAGAAGCAGGCTTCTCATCCCATGCGTCTAGGAATTTTCCGAAGCGGATCAAGTCCTGACGACGGTGTCCTTCCCAGTACAGTTCAAATCCACGCTCTTGTAGAAGTCCATCAGCGTCAATGCTAGCTAGCTCAGCAACACCACGCTTAGCACGGATTTCATTTACGATAGCAAGTGCACCACCGTTGTCTCCTTTACGAAGTAAGGCTTCAGCCTTCATAAGAAGAACATCCGCGTAACGGTAGAATACGTAGTCGTTATCAGCATTGTCGCCTGACTCAAGGTCAATGATATACTTAACTACACGTACACCTGTTACCTCTAGGTTGTCTCCAGACTCAGTCAAAGCAACTTCAGGGGTGTAGGAAAGCGCATTTCCTTTACGATCCTGTAGTGCATTTCCATCAGCGTCAAGCTGCTGTCCAGATAGGAAACCATGTCCTACACCAGTTTTACCGGCAGTCTCAGGACGATCAGCAGCAGAACCACCGAAACGAGAGTCAGTCTGGTCGAAAGTGTTGTAGAAGTCAGAGATTGTACAGAATCCATTCCATCCGGATGGGTTCTGGTTGTAGTGTAGCGTACAGAACCAACGAGAACGTACGTTTCCAGATCTTTCTCCACCAATGTTCTTGTTTACAAAGATCAATTCAGGAGAAGTCTCAGTGTTCTGAGGAGAGAAGTTATCCCAGTAATCGTCAGCCAAGGCGAAACGACCAGAGTTAATGATGGCATCACAAGCGGCGATTACACCATCCATATCAGCTGCTGCGAAAGAAGGATTTGCGCGATCAGCGTACGTTCCTTTGTTCAATAGCAGCTTAGCTCTCAAAGCGTTAGCAGCGTCAGCATTAGATACTGTAGCATCTCCTGTTGGCAGGGTACCTGTGATAGCATCAAGCTCAGAGATAATGAAATCTACTGCTTCAGCACCACTAAGTACTCTTGGAGCATCTAGTAGGCTTTCTCCTGCTTCACGGAAAGGAACCTGCCCGTAAGCGTCAAGGATAGAAGCCATGATGAATGCACGTAGGAAACGAGCTTCAGCAGCCTCCTCCGCAGTAGGCCCAAAGCCTAGTACGTTAGTAGAGTTGAATACACCCTGTAGTAACTCGTTAAACGTGTTACCAATAAATAGGTGGTCAGCATCCCAAGTGTGATTATGAAGTACACGCCAGATACCGTTGTCATCCCAGTCTGGTCCACGAGTAGGTCCCATTACTTCGTCAGAAGTATGCTCCTGCATCGCCCAGAAACGAGACTGATCCTGGTAAGGTAGCTGAAGGTTATCATACACAGTTTGAATAAGTGCAGAGATATCAGTGTTGTTCTGCAAGTACTCAGTCGCGTCTTCTTGATTCAGATCCTGACGGATCACCTCTTCAAGGTCTGTACATCCTATCACTAGGAAGGATAGCAAACCAACGAATACGATTGATTTAATGAAGTTCATAGTAATTCTTGCGAGTTATTTTCTTTTACGAAACTCAAATTTCTGATAAATATAGAACAAAAGTTATATGTTTTTGTTCCAGCTAAGTTCGATTTATCCTATTGAAACCCACTGAATTGGCTTACAGACCGAAGTCAATACCAATCAACCAAGTTCTAGAAGTAGGATACGGTACATATTCGATACCGAATGAAGGTACTCCGTCAACAGACTTTGGAGTGTTTACCTCAGGATCGAATCCAGTGTAGTTTGTGAATAGAAGAAGGTTCTGACCAGTTACGTATACAGAACAGTTCTTCAAGGCGCTACCAATGTTACCGATACGGTAAGAAAGTCTGGCGTTAGCCAATCTTAGATAGTCTCCGTTTTCTAGGTAACGAGTAGAAGCCTTAATAGGGTTGGCCTGAGACTCCTGTACATCTCCACTTACAAGATCGTTAGTGATGTTACGTGTACCTAGGTTACCGATTACGAAGATAGCGTTAGCCGTATTGTTGTAGATCTGCTGACCAAATGCTCCCTGGAAGTTGGCAGTGAAGTCAACTTTTCCAACACTCAAAGTGGTGCTGATACCTAGAAGTACATCTGGGTTAGGATCACCTACGAAATCTAGTGCTTCATTGTCTACGAATTCAGAGAATCCAGCTTCGTTGATACCCGTGTGCTGACGTAGGAAGAATACATACAAAGGCTGGTTGTTCGCAAGACGCTGAGAACGTACACCAGAAAGACCCTGTCCGTTGATCTCACCAGTTTCTACTGGAGGACCGTCATATCCAGTCAATTCGTTGTCTAGGAAAGCAACGTTTCCACCAAACTGCCACTGAACATTATCACCGTTGATGATGAAGGTATTCAAAGCAAGCTCAACACCAGAGTTTCTTAGCTCACCAGGAAGGTTAGTCCATACTTTAGTAGCAGGAGCAGGCTGGATAGCATCAAGCTGGAAAAGAAGATCACTTGTTACTCTGTTGAAGTAATCGATAGAACCTACTACACGAGAGTTAGCGAAAGCAAAGTCAAGACCTACGTTAAGGTTCGTTACAGTTTCCCATCTCAAGTCAGGGTTAGCAACATTTACAAGTCCGATAGACTGCTGTCCAAATCCGTAGCGCTCCTGAGCAGAACCAGCTGGGAATTCCTGGTTACCAGTTTGTCCCCATCCTATTCTTAGCTTCAAGTCATTTACAGACTCAGGTACGAAGTCCTCGTTAGCAATATTCCATGCAACAGCCACAGATGGGAATACACCATAACGGTTGTTAGCACCGAACTTCGAAGAACCGTCAGCACGTACGGTAGCAGTTACCAAGTACTTGTCGCTGATGTTTACGTTTACACGACCAAAGTAAGACTGTAGCTCAGTGATAGGATCAGCGTAAGAATAAGTGTTACGTGTACCCTGAGCTGTGTTACCGAAGATGTACAAGAAGTCAGCATCGTCAGTCAGGAAGTCCTGAGCTGTCATACCAAATCCTTTGTTGTCAAACTGCATGTACTCATATCCAACAAGTGCATTCAATCTTACTGAAGAAGAAATGTCAGTGTTGTAGTTCAACGTGTGGGTGAACTGCTGAGTAGTCAAAGAAGCCTGGTTTAGCTGAGCCCAACCACGGTTTTCGATGTTCTGAAGGTTGATAAAACGCTTGATAGAGGCAGAAGTTGTACCTGAGTTAGCGTCTACAGAGAATTGGAACTTGTAGTCAAGTCCTTCGGCGATTTTTACAGTAGGAGCAATACTGGCTAGGATTCTTGTGTTGGCAAAGTTCTGATCGTATGCATCAGAGAATGCCAATGGGTTGATGGTAGAAGAAGACTCTGTCAATTCGTAAGAACCATCAGCCTTGATTAATGGACGAGTTGGGTTCCACTGAAGGGCCTGAGAAATCAAAGATCCTTCGAAACCAGCGTTGTTTGAAATAGGAGCAGACTGCTGGTTGTTTTGGTTAGCCAACAACAAGACGTCCAACTTCAAACGGTCATTCTTCAAGAACTTAAAAGAACCACGGAAAGATCCGTTGTACTTACGAAGACCTGTCTTTCTTACGATACCCTGAATGTCCTGGTATCCCGCAGATACACGGTAGTTACCACGCTCCGTACCACCAGTCATAGAGAAGTTGTACGTCTGGTTTACACCTGACTGTAGAATTTCACCAAGAGCGTCAACGTTTCCTCCGAAGTCACCGCTAGTCAATCCATACTGAGTCAAAGCGTCTCTGTATTGGTTGCCATCCATGATATCTGGCGTACGAAGAATGCTGGAAAGACCTGCGGAAGCAGAGAAGTTGATCTTTGGAGCACCAGCCTGAGCTGATTTTGTCGTGATCAGAATCACACCGTTTGCACCACGAGAACCGTAGATAGCTGCAGCGGAAGCATCCTTAAGGATTTCCATAGAAGCAATGTCATTCGGGTTCAAGAACTGAAGTGGGTTGGTGTTAGGTGTGCTGTTGATACCACCGGGTACGTTAAAATTTCCTTTGGTAGAACGACCATCCAATGGAATTCCGTCTACAACGTACAGAGGCTGGTTTCCAGAACGTACAGAACCGGCACCACGGATACGTACAGTCGCTTCAGCACCAGGAGCACCTGAGTTACCTACAACCTGTACACCCGCAACTTTACCTTTGATAAGGTCCTGAGGGTTGGTAATGGGTCCCTGGTTGAAATCCTTGGAAGATACCTTGGATACCGCACCAGTTACATCACTCTTCTTTGTCGTACCATAACCTACTACTACAATCTCATCCAAGGTTGAGATAGAGGCAGCCATGGCTACATTTACTGTTGATTGGCCGCTCACAGCAACTTCCTTTGTTTCGTATCCAATGAAGGAAACAATCAAAGTAGCATTGCTAGGTACAGACCCAATCTGGAACTTACCTGAGTTGTCGGTAAGTGCACCAGTAGTAGTCCCTTTTACAAGTACAGTGGCACCGGCAAGTCCGGTACCGTCTTTTTCAGATGTAATCACACCTGATACAGTCATCTGCGCACTCAGGCTACCAAATGCGAAAGTAAATACCATCGCAAATAGCAGTTTGAATAACGCCGCTGATTTGTGTTTAATGCTCATAATAATAGTAGTTAAACGTAGTTCACAGTAACTATGAAAACCTATTACAAATTTAATTGATTGACAATGATTGAAGGGACAAACTCATGTGATCATGAGGAGGCTGTTATCGACTCTTAAGAAAAATCGATTTAGGAGGAATTTTGTCTATGATTGGGATGAAAATGACAGGAGGGCGTACGAGTAGAAGTACGTTCTTCATAAGCAAATTAATAGTAGTTTTGTCCCTTAAACACTCAAGTGTGCTTGAAATTTTAGTCTTTCTCACCACTCATAAAGCGTTTTCTATATTCAATTTTGTGATTTTTTTGATTGCATACAAGAGAAATGCAGCCCTTGGTCAGCTAATAAACATCGAAAACGATTACGTTTACCTTTTCGTTTGAAAAAAAAATCAGTAAATTTTAAGGTAAATTCTATTTATTTGAGGTGGATTGTTTCGGAATCATAAAGTATGAGTAGAAAACAGGTGACACTGGCCGATCTGGCCCAAAAATTAGGGATAAGTACAGCCACGGTTTCTCGTGCTTTAAAAGATTATCCAGATATTAGCCCAGCTACGAAGAAGAAAGTGCTAGCCTTGGCGAATGAATGGAACTATCGACCAAACTCCATCGCTGCTGGGCTAAGGAAAAGAGAATCCAAGATCATCGGGGTAATTATCCCCTCGATTGTCAATCACTTTTTCTCTTCCGTTATCCGAGGCATTATGCAAGTGGCGTATGAGGCTGATTATCGTGTGATGCTCTGTCAAACAGATGAGTCTTTCGACAAGGAAGTTGCCGATACCAACGCCCTCTACGACAGCCGAGTAGATGGTCTATTGGTCTCTTTGGCACACGAAACCCAAAGCTATGACCACTTTCAACCCTTCTTCGATTCCGAAGTCCCTATTGTTTTCTTCGACAAGGTGCCCTTTACCCTAGATGATGTCTCACGTGTCGTGGTTGATGATTACAAAGGAGCCTTCCTAGCCGTAGAACACCTCATCAAACAAGGATGTAAGAAAATAGCGCATTTTAGAGGACCTTTGTCTGCTTATACCTCCCACAATCGATTCAAGGGCTATCAGGATGCTGTAAAAAAACATGGGCTCCCAACAGATGAAAGTCTGATCTTCGATTGCGATCAAATCAATATTGAAGAAGGCAAAGACTTTGCGAGACAATTGATGAAATCCCACCCAGACTGCGATGGTATTTTCACCATTACCGACTCTGTTGGAATTGGTGCCATGACGGCCATTAAAGAAATGGGATTAAAGATTCCAGAAGACGTCTCTGTTGTCGGTTTTAGCGATTGGGAAATCTCCAGTGTCATCCAACCTTCCTTAACCTCAGTATCTCAGCCAAGCTTACAAATGGGTAGACAAGCAGCGAGTATTTTGCTGGAAGAAATACAAGCCATCAAGGATGAGGTCAAATTTGCTCACAAAAATGTCATGCTGGATACCAAACTGAAGATTAGAGAGTCCTCTAGACAGGTCAAAAAGAAACAAATCGTCTCATAATTGAAGAATCTTCCAAAGAGTTCGTCCTAGTCATATTCTACCAATTCTATATATAGTCCGGCCTAGGTCAACATTTATCCAAAAGAGATCGTTAATTTTACAGAACAACGATCAACAGACAGCACATGCTAAAATTCATATTACCACTAGCCTTCCTGATGGCTATCACACCCTCTACCCAAGCTGACCTTTGGACTACAGATTGGACTGAGGCACAGGCCATGTCGAAAGAACAAGAAAAACCCATTCTCCTTGTCTTTTGTGGGCTCGATTGGTGTAGAAGCTGTATTCTACAGGAAAATGAGATTTTCAACCAAACGGCCTTTGAAAGCTATGCCAAAGAAGAATTGATTCTGGTTAAAGCCAACTTTCCCAGAAGAAAGAAGAATCAGTTAGAAGACAGTCTTCGTCTACAAAACGAGCAATTGGCAGAAAAATATAATCCCACCGGCTCTTTCCCCTACAATGTTCTGATCAGTCCGGAAGGAAAAGTATTAGGAAGCTGTTCTTATAGGGCCGGAGGTACTGAACCCTTCTTAAAGTTGTTGGCATCATGGAGCGAATAATATCTCTAGCCTTATTCTGCTGTTTAGTCATCTCCTCCATTCATGGACAAAACAAATGGTCTGTACAGCTTGATACAGGGGTGGGTGCAGGATGGTGGGTTTATGACAAGGGTTTGACAGACACCTTGCCCAACATCCACAGAGGATATGACAGGACCCATCTTGCCTTTATCTTTCCAGTCTCAATGGGCTTGAGGTATCAGCACAAAAACTTGACGCTTGGTATGCAGTTGGGGATAGCAAGTTTAAGAGATGATAGAATGGTAGCTTCCGACCACAGACGAGGGGACTTTAACAAATACAGTATTTCTACAGACGAACTGGAGGGGGTTCCATTGGCTCAGGTAGCAGCTCAACTAGGTTATGTGATGGTTTCAGGCAAAAGGCTTGAACTTACACCCATCGTCTATGGAGGCTTTAATTGGACTTGGCACGATCATCCTGAGGTTGCGGAATTTAACCAAAGAATATACCGTGCAGTAGATTTGCAGTTTCGTATCAAACTTGCTTCCCATCTTAGTCTCCTTCTTTTTCCTAGGTACACCAATATTCTCCTAAGAGAAAGCGATACACCCTATGAATCCTCCAAACACAATGTATATGCTATTGGCTTGCATACAGGACTCCAAGTGGATTGGTAGGGCCCTGTGCTTTCTCCTTCTTTGGGGCTTCGGTATGAAGGCTTTCGGGCAAAGGGCCTCCTTCACCCATAATAGCCTCCAAATGGGCTCAGCCTTCATTTTCAAGGCGATTCATCCCGATCAAGAACTGTGTAAACAAGCGACCTTTGCTGCAGAACAGGAAGTCAGAAGAGTGGAAGAATTAATATCCAGTTGGAAAACCACCTCACAAACCTCTGACATAAACCAGCATGCGGGGATTAAAGCCGTAAAAGTTGACCTCGAGCTTTTCTCCCTGATTAAGCGCGCTATCAAAATTTCCCAACTAACGGATGGAGCCTTTGACTTGACTTTTGCTTCGGCTGATAGGATATGGCGCTTCGATGGAAGCATGACCCACCTACCAGATTCTCAAACAGTTCGTGCTTCTGTAGCCAATATTGACTTCCAAGCCATTCAGCTCAATGATTCGGATACGAGTGTTTTCCTTCCCCTAAAAGGGATGAAAATTGGCTTCGGAGGCATAGGAAAAGGATATGCAGCCAACCGAGCCAAGTCAGTCATGCAAGCCATGGGCATCAAAAATGGATTAGTCAACGCTGGGGGAGATTTGATTTGTTGGGGCAAAGAGGAGCAAGGTGGAGATTGGCATATAGGGATAGCCGATCCTTTGAATAAAAAGGCCATGCTAGCCTGGCTCGTCATCAATGACCTCGCTGTAGTAACATCTGGAGATTATGAAAGATACACTCTCATTGAGGACCAGAAATATGCGCACATCATCAATCCCCATACAGGCTACCCTGTTCAAGGGGTGAGTAGTGTCAGCATTTTTTGCCCTGATACGGAGTTGGCAGATGGCTTAGCGACTGCTATCTTTGTTTTAGGTCCAATTAAGGGTATTGGCCTACTTGACCAATTGATTGGAATTGAGGGCTTGGTGGTTGATCAGGAAGGAAAGCTTTTCTCTTCTAAAGGTCTCAACCTCCATTATTATCAGGAAAGTTCTCCAGCCAATAAGCCCATCAAAAAAATAGGAAGATCCCATGAAAAGTAAGCGAAAATCATATCTCGTTTTTTCTATATTAGCAGGCCTCATGCTGAGCTTATCTTCTTGTGTCTCTGTAAAGGCCTATGAAAAAATGTATCTCAACGATTCAGATATGGCTTTAAAGGATAGAAAGGGGGCTTATCATGAAATTAATGTAGAAGCCTATCGCGAGGGGGCAGCAGGTGCCAATGGGGGTAAAATCGGGGGTGGATGTGGTTGTAATTAACGAGAGCTTATTTCTCTATGAATCTGAAAAATCTGCTATGTATGCTATTTGTTTTGGGAGGAAGTTCTACACTTTTTTCTCAGAGTCAGGCAGATTCTCTTTCCCCCAGAAAACCCATAGACATCAATATCCTGTTCAATTACTATGAACAAGATGGCATCCATTCTGCTGTAACTGGAGGCTTAGGCACAGAAGAATTGAAGGATCGGGCTGCTAAACTGGTCGTTCATATCCCTGTGGATACGGCCACCTCCATTGACATACAGGGAAGCATCAACCAATACACATCAGCCTCCACAGATAATATTGATAGTTACGTTTCGTCTGCATCCATCAAAGATGCCCACGCCACTCTTACATTTGGCTATTCTAAATTTATCCTTCCTAATAGACTTTCCTGGAATGCCTTTGTCGGCGGAGGGATTGAATCAGACTATATTTCTTCCTCGTTTGGCGGAGGGATTACCTTGAGTTCCAAAGACCAGAATCAAGAGCTGTCATTGGGTGTTCAAGTGTTTCTGGACACCTGGATTGTGATTTTCCCAGAGGAGCTACGGGTTCCTGGTATGGTTTCTTTACCAACAGATAAAAGAAGATCCTACAATTTTTCTGCAACTTTTTCCCAAGTCATTAACAGAAAACTACAGGCCTCCTTAACTAGTGATTTAGTTTACCAAACAGGGCTTTTGTCTACCCCCTTCCACAGGGTATATTTTCAGGATGAGGAATTACCTGACATAGAGCGTTTGCCATCTAATCGGTATAAATTTCCAGTAGGACTTAGGTTAAATTATTTCCCCCTGGATTTCCTGGTTGTAAGAGGATATTACCGATTCTACTATGATACCTATGATATCTTGGCACATACTTTTGGTCTCGAAATCCCCTTAAAACCAGGCCCTTTCACGAGTTTTTATCCTTTCGGCCGATACCATTACCAACGTGCAGCCAAATATTTCGCGCCCTATGGTATTCACCTAAGGGAACAGGAATTTTATACCTCTGATTATGACCTTTCCGGCTTCCAAAGTTTAAAGGTTGGAATGGGCATAAGATATGCTCCGCTTTATGGTTTATTAAGGTTTAAGAGAGGGCCAGGCAAGGTTGGAATGCTCAAAAGTGTGGACATAAGAGGGTCCTATTACTGGCGTTCAGATGGCCTTCGTGCATGGTCCGTAGGAATGGATTTGGGATGGGGAGGATAATATATGCTGAATATGACGTATATTCGCAGACCGAAGTGATTCGGAAAACGAATTCATAAGCCATTGTAATAAGAAGATTGAATGACAGATTCACTTTTGTCTTTCGAAGAAATTCGTCCATACTACGACCATGAGGTACCTGCTGTACTTCAGAGATTCATCGAAAAGCCATCTTTTTTCCTCATGATGGGGGTGCTATTTCCTGAACTAAAACAGGAAGATATCATAAAAGACCTCCAGCAAATCAAGACGGTTGAAGAATTTCAAGCCGGGTATATCCATGAAACCATCGTCAGAATCGTGGGGATGAGTTGTCAAGAACTGACCATCAGCGGACTGGATAAACTCAATAAGGGAGATTCCTATCTATTTCTGTCTAATCATAGAGACATCATCCTCGATTCAGCCTTTTTGAATGTTAAGCTTCATGAGGAAGGATTTGGAACGAGCCGCATCGCCATTGGCGATAACCTCATGGTTTCTAACCTGATAACGGACTTGATGAAGATCAATAAATCTTTCATTGTTCACCGTTCTGTCCCAAGGCAGGAATTAATGGCACACTCAGAGAGGTTGTCCAAGTACATCCGATTTTCGATTCACGAGGAACACAGCTCAGTTTGGCTTGCCCAACGGAGTGGGAGAACGAAAGATGGATTGGACCTAACCAGCCCAGCAATTCTCAAGATGCTCAACATTGCGAATGGAGAAGACATGGTACAAGGCTTCAAGGGCCTCAACATTGTCCCTATGTCCATTAGCTATGAATATGAGCCATGCGATTCACTCAAGGTGGAAGAACGCTACCACAAACTTAAAGACCTTCCCTATGAGAAGGACGATAAAGTCGCCATGGTAACGGGCATTCGCGCTCCCAAAGGAAGAGTTCATTTGGCCTTGGGTGAACCGATGAAAGAAAGTATTGCTGCCCTTCCTGCAGAAAAGCGGAAGAATGATTGGCTAAAAAACCTCGGTGAACTTATCGACCAACAGATCCATGCGCTCTATAATCTTTGGCCGACCAATTATATCGCAAGTGACTTACTAAGTGGTTCAAATGAGCATGAATCAAAGTATACGGCAGATGAAAAGCAGTCCTTCCTAACCATTATGGAGGAAAGGCTGGCTGATATAAAAGGCGAAGCAGAAGCTCTCAGACAATTGTACCTGGAGATGTATGCCGCCATGGTCGGCGCTAAACTTGCTCCAGCAGGTTAAACCTAGCTTTTCTTAGGGGGCTTTTCCGAAACTTTCATGTCAATAATCGCAGACATGACCTCTACCCCATTGGTGTCCTTGACGGAAACATAACAAGGTACAGCCTCACAGTTTTCCCAATCCGTTCCTTCAAGATCACAGGTGGCGGTAAGATCCGTTTTAGCTATTTTTAGGTACTTAACTTCCATTCCTCTCGGAATCCATCTTCTATGCTTAGGGATAGACGCTTCCATGGCAATTCCTCCTGCAAATTCGCAGAGGTTACACATGGCAATAGCATGAACACTTTGCAGGTGATTGGTAACGGATTTCCGCTTTTTCATGCTCACCTTGATATAATTGTGCCTTAATTCCTCAACCGTAGGTCTTATGGTTTTGAAATAAGGAGCCATTCTGGCAACAGCGCGTGAAAAGAGTTGCTTTCCGAAGGGTTTACCCTCCATTTGGGCGTGGAGCTTCAAAACACGATTCATAGAAGTAGTATTTGGTTGAGGCAAAATTAGGCCTTTATGCCTAATAATTCAACAAACAAATACTACCACTTGACAAAACCCTTACAAAGTCCTTGTTGCTTACTCCTCAGCCAGGAGGGTAACTTCGTCTACATAGGCAAAGCCGGTAGTAGACCTGAGCATATAAATTCGGTAGGTAAGAGAAGTTATTCCATCAGGGACAGGATCAGAAGTAAAGCCATAGGAAGTCCATCCTGCCGTTCCTTTAATTGGGATTCTCATCTCTGTAGTTTGAGTGAATTCAGCTTCGTTATTATTTTCATCGGTATTTCCCAATACTTCAAAAGCCACACCTTCTCCTTCTACATCCTGAACTTGGATAAGGGCAGATATCTTGAGTCGTTTTCCGTTTTGGGTAAAGGGAATGGTTTGTTCTACATAAGCTAAGGCAGCTGGGTCTACCCAATTGCTACTAAGTCTAAGGGAGCGTTCACCAACAAGGGCGGTATCCTTGACCCACCTCACTTGATAGGTAGGACCAACAAGGGCGTCTTCCCAATTGGCTGGGATAGAATCTGTTTCGAAAGGATTGATGCTATTAGCGGCCTTCCCTTCTTCAAATCCAGGATTAAGTAAGAGATTAACGTCTGCAAATGTAGGATTATCAGGCAACATCGGCTCTTCTGTTTCCCTACATGAAACAAATATGGAGGTACTTACAAGTAGAATGGAAATGAGCAATATTCTATTCATAATAATCTATTTTCGAACATTAACTCATTGGTCTCCCGATTGTTATGAAATTCAATGTCGGTAACCTTTCCAAGTTCCCCCATATCGGTATGCGGGAAGTTTCTGGTGCTTTTTACAGCATGTTTCGCAGACAAATACCCAGACTTTCCCCTTCCTCAGCTGGACGCGGTACAGGGTTGAAAAATCTTTTTGGCAAGTATGACAGGTTTTGGTCTTCATCTAAATTTGATTGAAGAACCAACCAATGTCCCTATAAAAATGTTGGGCGGGCTTATGTTCTTTCTATTTTTTCATAAGAAGCTACAATGCCTTTGATCAAGGAAGAGCTAAAACCGTTGTGCTCCATTTCGTTTAATCCCACAATGGTACAACCTTTAGGCGTCGTAACTTTATCAATTTCATTTTCAGGGTGTTCTCCCCTTTCGATCAGCAGCTTTGAGGCCCCTTTTACCGTTTGGTTGACGATTTCGCTGGCCATTTTTGCGCTAAAACCAATCTGAATACCTCCCTGTACCATGGCACGCATAAAGCGCATGACGTAGGCAATTCCACAGGCTCCCAAAATGGTAGCGGCTTCCATCAATTCTTCATTGATTTGAATCGTTCCCCCAAGTGATTGGAAAATTTTCTCCACCAAATCCATCTGAACCAAGCTAGCATTGGAATGACAAATACAAGTCATACTCTCTCCCACATCTGCTGCGGTATTGGGCATAGCTCTGAAAACGGGCAAATCGATCCCAGCTGCCTCCTGCATTTCTCCCATCGTGATCCCTGTAGCAACTGAGACCAGCATATGACGGCCCGCCACGAGCAAGGGGCGAATTTCCTCAATGACCTCCACTACCTTCCAGGGTTTAACAGCCAAAATGATCAGATCAGCTTGCTTTGTAGCTTCCTGATTGGAAGACATTGTATGGATACCAAGTGCCTTTAGCTCTTCTAAAGCATGCACATTCCTCCTTGTGGCAAATAAATGATTGGCTTCAATCATCCCTGACTCTACCATTCCTCTAGCCAAGGCCTTTCCGAGGTTGCCGCATCCAATTATGGCTGTTTTCATTTTTTAATATGTTTCTGCAAAATATTTACAAATACGCAAGATAAGCTATGAATGGTTAAAAATCCCTTAAGTTTTTTGGATTAATATATGATCGTTCTCTACTCCAATAGGTGAAGCGTACCGTTGTCGTCCGCTTGGACCATGTTCTGATCCAACATATACCTTAACACTCTTTCCCTCTGGCTGGGGGAACCTCCTTTGATCTCCAAAATGGCTTGCCGATAAGTAGTGGATTGTTTTGCTATTCTTTCCCGAATTTTTTCCATCAGAGTCTGAAACTCACCCTTAGATAACTTTCCCTTTTTTCTCCCGATACAAATATCACATTTACCGCACACCTCATTACTTTCTTCCCCAAAATACCGCTGAATAAGGAGGCTTCTACAGGTTTTTTCGTCTTTGACATAGGACATCATAGCAGAAAGTCTCTTTCCCTGCTGCTCCTGAAGGAAAGTATATTTATCCCAGTTGATCAATTTGGGGTTAAGAGGCTTTTTTGGCTGAAAAAAGCGGATGGTAGGTTCTCCTGATGAAGGTATGTATTGAAGCAAATCTAACTTGGCCAGATGGCTGAGATTATGATGTACCTCCAAGGGCGGCAACCTTAATTTTCTCCCCCAATCATGGAGCAGGAACCTTACTTCTTGGTTATATACTTCTCCTCCGGTATTCCTGAGAAGAAAATCGATGAATTCAGCTAAACGAGGATGATTTTCCTTAAAAAGGAGCAAAGTCGAAGGGTGGACAAGCACTTGAACATAGGCAAAGTCATCACTGTCTTCGTTGAACTCAAGTATTCCTTCGTTATGAAGAATTTTCAGGGAGGCGTAAAGCGACATAGCTGAATCGCCACTTGCAGCTGCCAATTCACTGATACTAAAGCCTACCGATTTATTAACAACACCTTGGTTGGGAATCTGATAGTGATCGCAAAGAAATTGATAGTGCTTTGTCAACTGTTCCCAAGAAGGATATTTCTGCTGGCTCCATCTGGAGAGATCCGCCATATCTACTGGATTCTGGAAAGCAATAGCGAGAGCCGTTTGTCCATCTCTTCCTCCTCTTCCAGCTTCTTGGTAATATGATTCCAAGTCAAAAGGAAGGTTATGATGAATGACAAAGCGTACGTCTGGCTTATCGATTCCCATCCCGAAGGCATTTGTCGCACAAATGATTCGGGTTCTGTTTTCCAACCATGCCTGTTGAATGTCGCTTCTTTGGGACATTTTCAGTCCACCATGATAGGCTTCAGCGGAGATATGCCGCTGCTTAAGCATATTGGCAAGGTGCTCAGTAAGCCGCCTTGTTCTGGCATACACAATGCCTGTACCCTTGGTTTTTTGGCAAATATCCAGAACCCTAGCAGCTACCTGTTCATCCTCTAACACAAAATACCTTAGGTTTTCACGTCTAAAGCTCTTGCTAAATGCTTTTGGCTCTTTCATGTCCAGTTTCTCCAAGATATCCTGTTTGACACTAGGAGTAGCCGAAGCTGTCAGGGCGATAACGGGAATATCGGGTTTGCTCTCTCTGATTTCAGCTATGTTGAGGTAGGCAGGTCTAAAATCATATCCCCATTGGCTGATACAATGTGCTTCGTCTACTGCGAGCAAAGAAACTGGCATCTTATTCAGGCGAAGCTGAAACATCTCTGAAGCGATTCGCTCAGGAGCAATATATAGGAACTTAATCTCCCCATTCATGGCTTTTTCCAGCCTCATGTCAATCTGATGATAATTCATCGAGGAATTGACAAAAGCAGCTGGAATACCTAATTGATTGAGTCGCTCTACCTGATCTTGCATCAAGGCGATCAAAGGAGAAATGACGATGGTCATTCCTTCCAGACAAAGTCCAGGTACCTGAAAGCAAATGGATTTTCCTCCACCAGTAGGCAAAAGGGCAAGGGTATCATGCCCTTCCAGAACGGATTGGATAATCTGATCTTGCGGCTTACGAAAACTTGGAAAGCCCCAGTACTGCTTGAGGATGTCGAGCGGATTTTTGGTGGACATGCACCCAAAGATAAAAGCAAGGAATCGCTAAAGGAAAGAAAAATGAAAAAAGCTGGCCAAGGCCAGCTTCCATATGAAGTACAAATTTTTCTAGAATCAGAGACTGGCTTAGACAGTAATTGCCTCCAGGTAACGTGCGTTTAGTGGCTTATTAAGGTACTTTTTAACATATCTGCTACTAGCAGCACGGTCAATATCTTTAGGGCTAATGGATGAACTCAACATGATGATTTTACACTTGTCAAGCACCATTTCGGAGAATTGCTCGAAGTCTTCCAAGAACTGGAAGCCATCCATGATAGGCATGTTGATATCCAGAAAAACAATTTCAGGTAGCTCCTGCTCCTTATCCTGCTTATCTTTAAGGTAATCAAGGGCCTCCTGCCCGGTCTGGAATACAAGGATGTTTTCGGCAAAGGAATTCGCTTCAATAATCTTCTCGTTGATGATATTATCAATCTCATTGTCATCAACCAGCATCACGCTTTTGTACTGAGCCATATTATTTTTTCTATTGATTAACCTTTTGTTGGACTCTAAAATTTGGAAAATAAACGCCATTTGCAACTTTGGGCTTTTCCATGGATTTTGGAGCTTATCCACAGAATGTAAGATATCTGTTCTTTTTGTTTTTTTTACGAAAAAATAATCAAATCTTCTACAATTATTTCCTCTACAATTCGATATTTATTAAAAATAAAATGTTTGAATATTGGTTATAATCTGGCTTCTAGATTCATAAAAAAACTGAGTATCAAGCATAAAGATGCTAGGAGATACTCAGTGATTATTTTAATGGTGTAAGAAATATGCGAATTAATACGCCACAATCTTACAAATACCAACCATGTTAGAAGGGAAGATCATCGTCATCCATGCTTGTCGCGTCAATCGCGTCTCCCATAGGAGCTGGAGGAGGTGGAGTTGGGAAGTCATTGGAAGGAGGTACTGTCTGCTGAACAGGATTAATTCTCCAAGCATCCAGGCTATTGAAGTATCTGGTTTCACCTCCTTGAGGAGGGTTCCACGAACGCCCACGTAGGTTGAAATCAATGCTAATTTCTGATCCCTCAGCAACGTTATCCAACAGGTTACATTTATCCTGGATCAATTGAAACAGGATATATTGAGGATACATAGGATTGCCATCGACATATTCTATTACAAACTCCCTCTTCTGGAAAGTTGCTGTTACCTGCTGTGTATCAAATTTTTTGTGAAGTTTTCCTTGAACTGTCATCTAAATACGCTAATTATACAAGAATGGTCATACGTAATAAAGGTACTAAATTTTCATTCATAGGAAAGAAGACAATTGATTCACAAACTGTGGAAAAGGTGTTCCCGCTTGAGATTCTTTCTGTAAGATTTAAAAGTTGAATTATTCGAACTTATTCCCTGAAATCACTTCCTTTAAGGATGGCGATTGAATTTTGATGAACTGATGATATCTAGGATCATACACAAAGCTGCAGAAACCAAGCATGATCTATCTATTGCTCTTAGAAAGGCAAGGTATGATAGCAAAGTCTTTTGTATAGGCTATAACAAAACCGGTACGACTTCCTTAGGAAAATCACTTGAGATACTGGGTTATAGGAATAGCTCCTTCAATAAGAAAGTATGGCGTAAATACTATAAGGAAGGACATTTGGATAAAGTGCTAGCCTACACCGCTAAGTTCGATTCTGTAGACGATCTGCCTTGGCTACTGGAGGACATGATTCCCTTGTTAGACGAAACCTTTCCCCAAAGTAAATTCATTTACCTAGAACGAGATGAGGAGTCCTGGAAAAAATCTTACTACAACTGGCACCACAAACTGACTGATCAGTATCCAGACATAGACAAAGCCCTTCAAAAGTTTCAAGCACACAAAGATTTTGTCTTTGAGTACTTCAAAGATCGCCCCAGTCAAGATTTTATTGTCCTAAACATCAGGGAAAAGGGAGGGTTCAAAAAGTTGGCCGACTTTCTTGGTAAACCGACTGATCAATTGGACTTTCCGCATTACAACAAAACCTAAGTAGTTTCCTGAGTAATTTTCTTATTCCAACTCCTTCAGCTCTCCATCAACCAGCTGCTGAATACTCATTTCTGCTGCATCGAGGTATTTTCGACAGCTATCTACCAACTCATTTCCTCTTTTAAACAACTTCATTTGCTTATCGAAATCCGAAATACCTTTCTGCATTTCTTCCAATATATCCCTGATTTCCTGCAGGCTTTCTTCTAGTGAAAATGCTTTTTCCTCACTCATAATTTTATTCGTTGTTTTGAATCTTTGTCAGTGTTGATGTGGTTCTACCTTTCTCAAAAACAGTCTCGATTTCTTCTCCTTCCTTCAGTTTGTCTACGTTTTTCAAGACTTTCCCTTCTTTTAGGGTAAGGGTATATCCCTGTTTGAGGACATGACTCACATCCATTCCCTTCAATTTGGTGGCCATCAAGTCCAATTCATGTCTTGCCTCTTTCAAGCCTTTGTGAACACCTTCTTTGAGTTCCTGCTTGTATTGGGAAAGTTGGAATACCTTTTCCTGCAGGCTACGTTTTATTTGCTGTTCCATGCCTTGCTGAAGTTGGGCTAGTTCATGCCCCTTTTCAAGGGTTCCTCGCTGGACACTTTCCTTCAGACGGCTTTCATAATCGTCTAGAACCTGGCGCTTAAAATCCACAAAGTGTTGCAAGCTCCTTACAAGTTGATTGGAATACTCATCTAGCGTATGCTGAATAGCAGACAGGTCTGGGGCTACTTTTTCAGCGGCAGCTGTAGGGGTAGAAGCTCTTAAGTCCGCGACAAAGTCGACGATGGTAAAATCAGATTCATGGCCTACCCCACTCACCACAGGGGTTTTCATCTCATACACTGCCCTAGCCACTTCCTCCTCATTGAAATTCCATAAATCTTCTATGCTTCCTCCTCCTCGAGCCAAAATGACAACGTCAGCTTCCAGTTCGTCTGCGATCTGAAGGTTTTTGACGATGGAGGCTGCTCCAAAACTCCCTTGCACAACGGTAGGTATAAGCACGACCTCGCCTCGATTGTACCTTCTTTTTAAGGTTTGAAGGATATCTCGAATAGCGGCACCCGTGGCGGAGGTAAGGACCACAATTTTTGATGGAATCAGAGGAATATCCTGTTTATGGTCTTCATCAAACAGCCCTTCCTTTTCCAATTTGCCTTTCATCACCAAAAACTGCTGATAGAGGTCTCCCAGTCCTTGTTTTTTGACAGACTGAACCATCAGCTGATAGTTCCCTCTTGGCGCATATACGGACATATTTCCTTTGACCACCACCTTGTCTCCATCTTTCATTCGAACTGCGTACTGGGCATAGCCTTTAAACATTACACAGCTCATGGTTGCCTGTGGATCTTTGATGCTGAAATACACATGCCCAGACCTATGATAGGTAATGTTTGATACCTCTCCAGAAATACTCACTCCTTTCAGATGATTATTTTCCTCCAAGAGATGCTTGATATAATGGGTGATCTCCCCAACTGAATAAACCTGCTTTTCCATATAAAAAAAGGCGGACACGAGGTCCGCCTGGATATATTATGTTGTAGAACCTTAGTGGGAAACTACGAATTTTTTAGAGGCTACGCTCTGGTCTCCTACAATCAGGTTGGCAAAGTACAAACCTGATGGCAGCGAAGCTGTAGAGATCGTTAGGTTGTCATTGGAGGAAGTAACCGCATGGTTAGCAACACTTGCACCAATCAAGTTTACAATGCGAATGTGTCCCTGATGAATATTTGTAGGAAGTTCATAGGAGATATTCATATGGGTATTCGCAGGGTTTGGAAAGATTTTAGTCAAGCCAGCCTGAGACAAATCGATTCTTTCGTTGCTTGTTACAGCACCTCCTACAAAGAAGTGATACGTACGAGCGATTCTTTGAGAAGTATCGTTTGCATTCACAAAGTCCATGGTAACTGAACTCTTTCCATCAACTCCATTAGATAAGAGCTGAACATACTGAGCGAAATTGGTCGTATCGCCAGGGGCAATCATAATAGCACCATCCGCAGAGTCTTTGGCAGGACCATAACACAAATCCCAACAAAAATAAGAATCCTGACCCGATACGAGATCGTTGGAGATTCTGTTAGCAAACAGCTCTACAGAATCAGAACCCGTATTGGTGAGCTCGAAGTAAACTGTCAATCCATTGACATCTCCTGAGGGTAGGAGGAATGTATCAGGGGCTGCAAAAGCGAACTTAAAGTCCTGGGCATGAAGGCCACTGATAAGCAGAAGGGAAGTGATTATAAGGGTGTAAATATGTTTCATGCGAGAAATTTCATCATTGTGAAAGGAAACCCAAACTAATACCTGCAAATTATGGAAAGATTTTCCCTTATTCAAGCGGCAAGACGACGATTCAGCTAATCTTATTTCGTTATCATGTTGGAAAATTTGGTATGAAAAAAATTAGCCTCCTTTTTTCATCCCTTTGCTTTTGTTTCTTATTAGACGCCCAAATCTCTTACATAGAGGAAAATTTTGAGTCTGAACAGTTTCCAAGCCTTTGGGAAAGAAGCCAACAAATGGGTTCAGATGGCTGGTTGATAGGTGATTCGGCTGACATAGCCACGGCCTTTTGGCACATACCTGCCACCAATCATTTCATCGCATCCAATGACGATGTATGCAATTGCGACAAATCAGAGGATATATTCTGGATGGCCCCCATGAGTATCCCTGCTGCCCAAAAGATATTTATTTCCTTTGATGCATACCTAGATGGACTTCTTTCCGCCAATGCACAATTGATCTACAGTACGGATGGAGGCAATAGCTATTCCACCCTAAGAAATGTACCCACGGCCAATGTATGGACTTCCTACACATGGGACCTTGGAACCAATCTTTCTGGTCAGACAATACAGTTAGGATTTCTCTTTAATGATGCCGGAACCTGGTCTACAGGCGTTGCACTTGACAATATTAGGGTATTCCCTCCGCCAGAAAGAGACATAGCCTTAGGATTCTTTCCCCTTCACAAATTCCAAGAAGTATCCAGCCTTCCCATTCAAATCAACCTCTCGAATCAGGGTTCCACCTCAGTAGACGATATCACCTTATCGTTTTTTGTCAATGGCTCAAGGCTGAGCCAAGAAACGTTTCAATCTCTTGGATTGGTCCCATTGGCTGATACCATTCTGACTTTTGCCTCTAGTTGGACGCCAAACAGCGGAACATACGAATGGGAAGCTAGGGTGGAACTCGTCAATCATCAACCAGATCAACAATCATCCAATGATAGCCTTAGTAAGTTTATGTATGTGGCCAATAGATTGGTTGCTGGCAAAGCATTGGTGGAGCATTTTACTCAGACTAACTGTTTTACTTGTGCTGAGCAAAATCCTTCCTTCTTTAGGTTACTGGAACGCGAGCAGGAGCATGCAATAGCCATCTCTTATCACACATTTTGGCCGGGTATGAACAATGACCCCATGCATTTGTTTAATCCCATTCAACAACGAAGCAGGATTGGTTTCTATGGAATAGATGCTGTTCCACAGGCCTTAATTCAGGGGGGATTCGTGCAAGAGGGTTCCTTTTCAGGGGCTCCAAACGGTGTAAAGGCAGAAGATTTGCAGCAGATTAGCGAATTAAAAAGTCCTGTAGATATCCAGTTGGATTTTTCTTTTCAACAAAACGAAATTCAAGCAATTGCATCGGCTGAAATATTACTCAAACCCGATGCCAGCAACTGGCGGTTCTTTGTGGCCCTTGTTCAGGAGGAAGTTATATGGTCTTCTCCCCCTGGTAGCAATGGGGAAAGAGAATTTTCTTCCGTTTTCAGGTCTTTTTTAACCGATCCAGAAGGTGAGTCCCTTGACAACCTTATTCAGGGTGATAGCCTCCATATGAGTTGGACCTACCCTATTGATGGTCCTTTGATCAATCAGGATTTATCCTTGGTGGGTTGGGTTCAGGATATAGAAACGAGAGAAGTTGTCTCTGTTAGCCAAACCTTTTTGCCCTTACCAAATGACTTTCAAGAACCAAGTTCCCTACGCATACTTGTACATAATAATTTCCTGACCATCAAGGGAATTGAACCAAATTTAGCCAATAAACACTTGACCATTCTTGACATGCAAGGTAAAAGGATATGGTCTGGCACCCTTGCACCTGAAGAAGAGACCATCCACATTTCTTCTATGAGCGAAGGAATATACCTACTCAGCATTCAGGTTGATCAAGAGGTATTTAGCCAGAAGATTGTGATTCAATAAGTGGGGCCTGCATCCTATTTAAAGGAGCGAAAAAGGACCTGATTGAATGATGATTTCTGTATATTGTGTATCTGTTTGGCGAGAAATTCTCGTTACTCATACAGATAATCATCGTCCCAAAGAGGGAAATCTTTCCCAGATTTGTATTCTAGATAGCATTCGCCTTAAATCAAGACCACATGAAATTGAATATTCTTACGCTTTTCACCGCCCTTATGATTGTGATGGGCACCCTTTCATCTTTTGCCCAAAATCAACTTCCACACAAAAACCTAAAGGATTTAAGTGGGAAAGACATCAATACTTCTTCACTTGATAATGGAGAGAGTCCTATCATCATCAGCTTTTGGGCGACATGGTGTAAGCCTTGTGTGAAGGAGTTGACCGCCATTTCTGAAGTTTATGAAGATTGGGTCGATGAAACGGGAGTAAAAGTGATTGCCATTTCGATAGATGACGCAAGAATGTCACACCTAGTTCCTTCCTATGTAAGGGGACGCGGATGGGAATATGATGTTTACGTAGATGCAAACGGCGACTTTAAAAGAGCCATGAACGTCGTAAACATACCACATACTTTCCTACTGGATAAAGATGGGAAAGTAGTTTACCAGCATACTTCTTACGCTCCTGGAGATGAAGAAGAGCTGTATGAGGAAGTATTAAAGCTAGTTGAAGGAAAGTAAAAGTTGCTAATTTGTTGCTTGAATCGATTCCGACAGAAAACAACAGCTATTAGATTAACGACATAGATTACTTGACCAACATCTAAAGCCTCCTTTATAAGGGAGGCTTTGTCATATAGTTACGAGTTTTATTTCACAGAGGAATGAGATAAATTTTCGTAGATATTGAAAAATCAAAGTACAAGCGCATATGAATTTCCAGGTAAAAGTAGGTTTGGTACTATCAGCATTCTTCCTATGCATAGGGATGAGTGGACTGATGGCCCAAAATCAAAAGCGGGTAACTGTCAACATCACCATTGAAGGAGATGGCTACAAAACCAGAATTGATACGAGCTTCCTGGTGAATGACGAAGCAGAAGCAGACCGTATCATTGACGAATTGGTTGACTCCAAATACCCTGATCAAAACAAAATGGAAAAGGTTGTCATCATCAAAGAAGATGATGGTTCATACAACAAACCTAAGCCAAGGAAGAAAACCAAGGCTATGATGGGGGTTTTCCTAAGTACGGATCACAACAATGAAGGTGTCCGAATCACATCTGTGGTTGATGGGGGAGCAGCAAAAGAAGGGGGCCTTAGAGGGGGAGACATTATCAAAGAGATTGACGGTGTTCGCATCAAAACCTATGATGAACTGGTAAAAGCCAAACAGGCATATGAGCCTGGTGATAGAATGCGAGTGAAATATGCTCGTGATGGAAGAAATTACTCTACTTCCATTAACCTAAAAGGCGAAAAGAAAGAAACTATTGTCTTTGAAGAAAGGCAGGCTCCTATGCAAACGGGAGAAAAGGCTTTCTTAGGAGTTTATCCAGACGAAGTCAGCCCATCAAAAGCAAGAGAACTTGGTTTGACTTCTCAACAAGGCGTTTACCTGGATGGAATCGTACCATACAGTGGTGCCTACGAAGGAGGACTCAAAAAAGGAGATATCCTAGTTCGCATCAATGGACGTCGTTTGGACTCTTCATGGGACTTGGCCGATGCCTTGAAAGAAAATGCCCCTGGAGAAACCATCGCAGTAACTTACTACAGAGATGGCAAAGAATGTGAGACGGAAGTTAAGTTAACTGATCACGAGACTGTCAAGAAGAGAAAGCCAGTTAAGAAGAAAGTCAAAACCGAAAAAGCCTTCTTAGGAGTTTACCTTGAAAACCAAGCTGGTGGGGGTGTAACCATTACAGGGGTAGTTGATAATTCTGCTGCTGAAAATGCAGGCCTTGAAAGAGGGGATGTTATCATGAGCCTAGGTGATTTTAGAACAGATACTTACCATGACCTTTCTGATGCCATGAAGAAATTCAGACCCGATCAGAATATCAGAGTCGTATTCGAGCGTGAAGGACGCAGAAGAACAACCAACTTGGTGATGGGTAAAAAAGTCATCGAAAAATGGGTAGAAGTTCGTCCTGGAGAAGAAAATAGCTGGGAAGAAGAAAACGAGGAAGAGGAATTTGAGGAAGAAGAAGAACAAGTAGATCTGGATGAAATGATTCGTCAATTCGATGATAGAGAGAAAGGCCGTCAGGTTGCTTCTTTCATGGAAAACCCAACCCTAGATATGGACTTATTTGAGTTCTTCCCTAATCCAAACAACGGAAGATTCACCCTGAGGTTCCAGCCTAGTCGCCGAGGAGACCTACAAATCAGAATCTATAGTGCCAATGGCGCTGAAATTTACCAGGAATTCATTCAAGACTTTTTCGGAGAATACAACAAGGAAATTAACATTTCTCGCAATGCGCCTAAAGGAATTTACTTCCTTCAGTTGACGCAGGGAGAGCGCGGGATGGTTCAGCGAATTATTGTAAAATAATCGTCAGGATCGTACACACAATATCGAAAGCCGGCTTTTTGCCGGCTTTTTCTATATCCAAAAGGCTAATTATCTATAAAATCTGCACAAACGAGATCGATCCGCATATCAATACAGGAAATGGCCGTAGAGTCAAAATTGACCCTGACAGCAACGGGAAAATCACGCTCCTCTAATTGATCAAGTTCGGCCATAAACGCTTCCGGTGCCCCGTCAAGTCTGAATACACCTTGAGGAATATCCAACAAATAGCCACCACAACACATGCAGCGAGAGTAGTCATACCCAGTTATTTCCCCTTCATGTACACAACGATTTACCTGCTCTTGGCGGCAAGACAATGATACTAATGCCACACAAACACTTAATAACAGGATGCTCAATGATTTTTTCATGCTCCAGAGAAATTAAGTTAGTTGATCGTTTCCCCACAGAGGATATCTACTCTGTCCATTCCGCAAAACACATCTTTTGATTCATATCCAACATTTACCTCGGTACGATCTCCTTTGGAAAAAAGACTATCTAGCAAGGCCTGTGGAGCTTCGTCTACCCTAAAAGTATCTCCATTTACCTCCAAAAAATACCCTCCACAGCATGCACATAAAGCTAAGTCGGGCCACATAAATCCAACTTCATCACAATTCATATTCTGATTCTCTCTCAAACAAGAAGTTGAAAGGAGCAACATAACAATCAGTAGGATACCGGTTGAAAATAATTTCATAAGCTTTTAATCCTTAGACGAATTCGATAGTCTAAGCGCTATAAACCAATTGGTACTTTAGCTGGAAATGCGGAATATTTTAGGATGTTTTATATTTTAACTATTGAATCTCCTACCATCCTCTTTCCAACCATCACACTGTCAACCTACATACCATGGCCTCTCTGCAAGAAAGAACAGGCGTCTTGGGAAAGCGACTCGCAGCTCATTTGCTGAGAAGGGTTACTTTTACGCCGACCAAAGCGAGGATTGATGCATTTGCTCAGAAAACAGCTGCACAGGCTGTCGCTGAACTCCTCATCCCTGCCGCTCCTCATTTATCCGAACCTATTGATCCTGCTTCGGGATCTCCCTGGATCAACTCTGGTATACCACCTGTTAGCCAAAATTTCAGGCTCCGAACCTATGTCATTGCTTGGTGGCTGGATGAGGCGAGAAGAGACATCAGCATGTTGTCAAGAATGTCCTTTTTCCTCCATACAGTATTTGTAACTGCACATGAAGGCCAATCCACCTTATATTTCGACCACATTTCATTGTTGAGGTATAATGCCTTGGGAAACTTTAAGAAGTTTGCGGTCCGGATGACCTATGACAATCTCATGCTTGCCTATCTCGATAATACGCTGAATAACAAGGCGAACCCCAATGAAAATTACGCGAGAGAACTACTTGAACTTTTTACCATAGGAAAGGGAGATCAGGTGGGTCTAGGCGATTACACGAATTACACCGAGGATGATGTAGTACAAGCTGCCCGCGTTTTAACAGGCATTAAGCGCGCTACACAACGCAATATCGTTGATTCTGAAACTAATATCCCTTCGGGCTATAATAATTTTAATCAACACGATACAGGAGACAAAACATTTAGCCATCGTTTCAACAACCATGTGATTACAGGAGCGACCAATGCTGCTGACATGCGACGTGAGATTGAGGACTTCATTGATATGATTTACACTCAGGCTGAAACAGCACGCTATTTTGTGAGAAAGCTCTATCGCTATTTTGTAGGGAGAAAAATTACCAGCGAAATAGAGGCAGATGTCATTGAACCGCTTGCTACCACCTTTTCAACCAACAATTTCGAGATTGTTCCCGTCCTACAGCAATTGTTCCAGAGTCAACATTTCTATGATGCAGACGATATGCTGGCTTCAGATGAAATCATCGGGAATATGATCAAATCTCCCTTGGAGTTATTTCTGGGAGCAGCCAGCCTTTTTGACATCCCAGTGCCTGATCCAAGCACTGATCCACTGAATCATTATCAAAACTTTTACAATCGCTCTATCCTCAGTGTGTTCTTCCCACAAGCTGGTTTTGAGCTGTTCAAACCAAGTGTAGTGGCAGGTTACCCGGCTTACTATCAAATTCCCTCCTATCATAGAAACTGGTTTAATTCCAGTTCTATCATTGCCCGATATAAACTCTCCGAAATCATCTTGACAGGCAGAAGAGTACTCGCTGGAGGGGGCAATGGAGGAGTAGAGCTCAACGTAACGGATTGGGTAGATAAAAACATCTCAGAACCAGGAACAGCGCGGACCCTAGTAACAGAGTTTTTGGCCTACATGATACCGGAAGAAGCAGATGCCGACAGGTTTGATTATTACTTCAACGATATTTTCCTGGCCGGTCAAACAGAAGCTGATTGGGCCTACGAATGGGGGAATTTCACCCTAAGTGGAGATGATACAGAAGTAAAAATCCCGATTAGCAACCTGATTACTGCCATCATGTATTCACCGGAGTATCAATTGTTTTAAGCCATTTAACATTTGCCAAAGATGAAAAGAAGAAATTTTATCAAACTGACTTCTGCTGCTGCGGCTGCTCCCATTGTGTTGAATGGGCTACCGTTGAAAGCATTTGCCACACCAGATATGCTAAGGGCCATGAATTGCTCCGAAGTGAAAGAGCGAATTCTTGTCCTTATTCAATTGAGAGGAGGAAATGATGGCCTAAACACCCTCATTCCTATCAATCAATACACTGATTATCGTACCGCCAGGCCCAATATCTTCATCCCTGACGCAGGGGCGAATTCATATATCACCCTTGATACAAGCCTTCCCGCCAATCAACAAATTGGCCTCCACCCTGCTATGACGGAAATCAAAAGTCTGTACGATCAGGGAAAGGTAAGTATCATTCAAGGTGTAGCTTACAACGACCAAAATAGATCTCATTTCAAATCAACCGATCTGTGGTTAAGCGCTGGAGATGGGACACCAGCCAATTTTAACAAGACTTCTGGCTGGATGGGACGTTACTTGAATTTCACCTATCCAGGCTTAGCTGGTAATCCACAGCCCTTTATGCCAGATCCTCTCGGTATACAATTGGGAGATCCCAAACCTTCATTGGGATTTCATACTGAGCAGGAACACAGTTCGGGGATCAACTTGAGCGGACAGGATCCATCTGGCTTTTACAGCCTCATTTCTGAAATCGGAGGGCCTGGATTGAAGAACATTCCTGACTCTGAATATGGGGACGAGATTCAGTTTATCATGGACATGGAGGCGAGCACAAGCAAATATGCGCAACGCATTTCTGATGTGTTCAACCAGGGCATCAACATGGGGAATTATCCCAACCATGACTTGGCAGATCAATTAAAGACAGTGGCAAGGCTGATCAATGGAGGCTGTCAATCCAAGGTCTATCTCGTCCAGCTCAATGGTTTCGATACACACGTTAATCAAGTTGAAGCGGGTGCCAGTACCACTGGTGATCATGCAGAACTTTTACTAGAACTTTCTGAATCCGTAAAAGCCTTTTTAGATGATCTTGAATTGATGAGTTTGGACAACAAGGTAATTGCTGCCACCTTCTCGGAATTTGGAAGAAAACCGGGAGAGAACGGGAGCTTTGGAACAGATCATGGTGATCTTGCCCCTATGTTCATCTTTGGAAAGGCCGTGAACCCAGGTATTATCGGTGAGAACCCTGACTTCTCTACGGTTCAGAATAACCTATTCGTAGGCTATCAACACGATTACCGGCAAGTATTTACCACTCTTGTCCAAGATTGGTTAGGAGCCTCTAATGATGCCCTTATGGCGACAGAAATGGATGCCTATTTGCCCAACAAACTGGCTATTGTAGACAAGGATCACTATGTAGACCCAGCTTGTTATTTCAGTCAAATTACGGATACGACCGATATTGAACAGGAGATTGAGGTGGCCTATACATTCTTCCCTAATCCTGTACAGGAGGAGGTCCATATCAGTTTCTCATCTACTTTATCTCATCTGGCGACCGTATTCCTGAGAGATATTCATGGTAGGCTCATTCTGCAGGAGAAGCACCAGATCCTCGCGGGTCCAAATATGATTGACGTTGAATTTCCCGATCTGCCAAATGGGCCTTATATCCTCCAATTGGTTTCTGATCAAGGAGCCAATATGGCTTCGGAAAAGGTGATGCTCAGGAGGTAGGAAGCAGGTATCTAATAACCAAAAGGGGTTCATCGATTGGATGAACCCCTTTTTTGTATAAAATAAGGCTATTGGTTAATAGGTATAGAATCCCTTTCCGGTCTTTCTACCTAAGTGTCCAGCCATTACCATGTTTTTCAACAAAGGACAAGGGGCATATTTAGGATTGCCAAAACCTTCATGAAGGACCTCAAGAATAGCCAAGCATACATCCAACCCAATAAAATCAGCCAAGGTCAATGGCCCCATCGGATGTGCCATGCCCAACTTCATAATTGTATCAATCTCCTCTACACCAGCTACCCCTTCGTAGTATGTATAAATGGCCTCATTGATCATGGGCATAAGAATACGATTGGCTACAAAGCCAGGATAATCATTTGCTGGGACAGGAACCTTCCCTAAGTCTTTTGAAAGTTCAAGGATGTCGTTCTTGACTTGTTCATCAGTATCATAGCCCGAAATAACCTCAATCAGCTTCATAACAGGAACCGGATTCATGAAATGCATTCCGATTACCTTTTCACTTCTTTTGGTTGCCGCACCAATTTGTGTGATGGAGATGGAGGAAGTGTTTGAGGCTAAAATAGCCCTGGCAGGAGCTGCCTCATCGATCTGAGCGAAAATCTTAAGCTTGATGTCGACATTTTCTGTAGCAGCCTCGACAATGATATCACGATCACTCACCCCAGAACTCAGATCAGTTATAGATTGGATTCTACCCAGTGCAGCAGCTTTGTCTGCCTCTGTAATCTTTTCTTTCTTGATCTGGCGATCCATGTTTTTACCAATGGTGGCAAGGCCCCTTTGGAGCGCCTCCTCAGAAATATCAATGAGGTTTACTTGATAGCCACTTTGGGCGAAAACGTGGGCAATTCCGTTCCCCATGGTTCCCGCTCCGATCACAGCAACTTTTTGAAATTTATCCAGCATGTACTTGTAGTTAGTATGGCCGCAAATATAAGAAAACAGCTAAGAGTAGCCAGCAAATGGCTATGCCCTCCCTTACTCATCCTTATAAATTCCAACATAATTTTCGCCAGTAGATTTGCGATAGCCTCTAAACATACCAGAGCTGTTGAATGGCATGGCTACATTTCCTTCTTTATCAATGGCAATCAGTCCTCCACTGGCTTCAATTTGCACCAATTTGTCATTGATGATATAATCTGCTGCATCTTTCAGACTTTCCTTCAAATAGCCCATTCTAGCAGCTACATCATAGGCCACGACATTCCTGATAAAGTATTCCCCGTGGCCTGTACAAGAAACTGCACAAGTATTGTTGTCGGCATAGGTACCGGCTCCGATGATAGGAGCATCCCCTACCCTTCCATATTCCTTAAACATCATCCCCCCTGTGGAAGTACCCGCTGCCAAATTGCCCTCTTTATCTAGAGCAGCACAGCCTACGGTACCGTATTTTTTCTTGACAGGATCGGGTTTGGGCTTGAGATCGTTGATCTTTCTATTGAATTGATCCATTCTCCTATCTGTAATGAAATAAGAATTGGGAACAGTGTCTAACCCATGGCTCATGGCATAAACTTCTGCACCTCTACCTGCCATCATCACATGCTTTGAAGAATCCATGACCAATCTTGCCGCTGCGATTGGACTTTTGAGGTTGGTTACACCTGCTACAGCACCAGAGTTTCTGGTATTACCTGACATAAAAGAAGCATCCAACTCAGCTTTCCCTTCCATCGTCAGTACAGCACCCACAGCGGAATTAAACCTTGGATTCGCTTCCATAACCTGTATAGTAGCGACGACAGCATCTTCTGCAGAACCACCATTCGCCAGAACTCTTTCCCCTGCATCAAGGGCTTCAGCCAAGCCATCACGATATTCTTTATCCAGGCTAGCTTCCATCTTATCGGGACTCATGTATCCAGCTCCACCATGTATAACCAAAGCCCATTCAGGACGCTTTTTGTTTTTAGGGTTTTCCTGTGCATTGCTCGTATCGCAGGAAGAAAAGCTCATCAGCCCCAGAATCAGCAGAAGGTATATATATCTCATACATTCGAAATTTAGTGAATTCAAAAATTACTGATTTCCCTATCTATAAGCAATGAAGAAGCCTTTTTCCTACCATCGAAATGATTTTCGGTCAAGCCAACCTTCCAAAGCTTGCGCTTCCAACACATAATTCCTTACTTTTTGTATCACCGATAAAATTCTGCCTCCGATGAAATCTATGTACCTAATCCTACCCCTGTTCGCTCTGATAGCCTGTCAATCTGTCGAAACCTCTTCGCAATCAGCTAGCGAGACTCCATCCACATCTCAAACCCAAGCCATTTCCTCCCTCCTCCCAACCCAATATATTGTTGTATTGACAGAAAATTGGGATACCCCCTATGGGAAAATGTTACGGCTGACTCCTTCCGAGGCTGGGGATCAATATTTTCAGGTTGGGGAGACCATTGATGTGATCATAGGGAAGAAAGGCTTAGGATGGGGTATAGGTCTAGCAGACTTCACTGCATTAGAAGGTCCCAACAAGAAGGAGGGGGATTTAAAATCACCTGCTGGTATATTCTCCCTCTCGCAGGCCTTTGGCTATGCGCCCAGAGACCGTTCACTAAAATGGGCATACACGCAGGTCGACTCAACTGTCATGTGCATTGAGGACAGTGAGTCTTCTTATTACAACAAAATTGTGAAAGAAGGTAAGACCATGGCCGATTGGAATAGCACGGATCACATGCTACGTGACGATGATTTGTACGAATGGGGGGTTTTTGTAGACCACAATGGGAATCAACAGCCTGGAGGAGGTTCTTGTATTTTCCTGCATGTATGGAGAAAGGGAGGCAATGGCACAGCGGGCTGCACTTCTATGGACAAAGGTGAGATGAAAAAGCTTGTCTACTGGCTAGATCAACGCTACCAAACTTATTTGGTCCAACTCCCTAAGGATCAATATGCAAGCTTCCAGAAAAAGTATGACTTACCATCATTACCCCTTTAATTTGATTTTTTTCCTATACACTTGTCTAGCGTAATATTTCTAATGCCATAATATTCTAATCTAAAAACTGCCAATAATCCAAGATTACCAACAATTGAAGCAGATCAAGCGACCATTCGCCCTTTCGGATTGACCATTCATGTATTTTGCGTAATTGGCAAATAAGGTTGGCAACATATTTGCCAATAATAGTTCAGAAAGACGGAAGCTTACCCAATGAAAAGTCATTTTATTGGAAACTCCTTTTAGGAAATACTTCCATCTTCTGTACAGCGTAATTGATTATAAGGTATACGCCTGAACAAACAATCTCTCTCGTCCGGAAGGACCGTACATCGTAATAAGTTTTTTCATGGTGTTTGTTTGGGTTTGGACCGCTCTTCGTGACGAAGAGCGGTTACCTTTTTTATAGGGTTGGTCATCAATTCTGGACTAATCCGAAGAAAGGAATAGCTCTGTACCTATTGGATCAATATAATTGATACCTAGAATTCTTTCATCCCAACCTGATTCCATATCAATCGCTGTAAAAAGAATATGAGGAGTGGCATGATCTTCAAAGGCAATATCAAGCCCTACATCTGGAAAAATACACCCCCATCTTCGCCATTCAACTTGGGGGACTTCTCCACGGTCATTTTTAATACTAAATATATTTTCATAGGTCGAAAAATAAATCAGGTCTTCCACTTCTGAAGATCTCGATTTTCCTACCGCAAGACTAATGTGATTCCTTGATAATAATCCAACTGTACCACTTGTGGCATAAGGAAGCTTAAAGAAATCCTCGATAAAGAAAGAATTTATGAGATTTTCTCCTTCTCGATCATAAACATATAAATCTTCAATATTTGCGATAACGAGAAGATCCTCTCCAATCCAAAAATCGATGATCGGAATAGGGAAATCGTATTGCTTGATAGTTTCTCCATCAGGGGTAACTCTCCAAATACTAGATACCCCGACCAACACAAGTATATCCCCGTCAGCCCATTCGCATTTTCCAAGCTTACCAGAAGGTGGAGAATCCATCAAAAGAAGTCTCGGTTTCTCGTCATAATTTGATATATAAATACTGTCCCCAATTAACATTAGGATTTGTTTTTGGGCATTGATATCATACCAACGAATGTGTCGATCAACCTCTTGGATCACTTGAGAAGGGTTTGTTTCAAGGTTCTTAAAAATGATTTCCGACTTATTTCTTCTTTCTTTCAAAAAAAGGAATTCATCCGCTTGTCCAGGAATGAATTTGGGTATGGAATAGTTTGGGTATACATCAATTGGATTAGGAGGTGAAGTAGTTGCAGTTATTTCCAACTGGTAGATACATGAAGGCTTTTCTTGCTCAAATCGATCCTCACAAGCAAATAAGAGAAAGCCAATTGCAAAAAAAAGAATGAATCTCATAGGATGTTTTCGTGGTCTAATTGCCATTAATTATGGCTAGGTTGTAGTGTAAAATACTTATAAAATAAAGTGGTACCGAGAATTATTTCCTCCTCAATCCCAACCATGTAGGCACAAAACCAGCCAATAAGATCAAGCTCCCCCCTAATAAAGTCCAAGCCTTAGGTTCTTGTCCCAACAGCATGTAGGCTAATATAATCCCATAAAAGGGTTCCATGCTGACAATCAAGCTGGCTGTGCTTGCCCGTATAAATCGCATGCTCTCATTGAACAACCCATGGGCTATCCCAGTAAATAAAATTCCTAACAAGGCCAATAATCCCCAGCTTGAGCTCTCTGTGGGAAGGGGGAGTTGGATCACCAGAGGCAGTAAGCATAAAAAGGCGAAAAGATTTTGCCAGGCTGCCAAGGCGAGTCCCTGAATTTCTGTTCCCAATCCTCGATTGACAATCGCCATTACAGCGAAAGAAGCTCCACCGGCGATTCCCCATAAAAACCCCTCTATTCCTCCCGCCAGGCTTAATGCATCCATTCCCACAATTGCCACTCCTAGGATAACGAGCAAGGCAAGTCCTACATCCAAAGCCTTGAGTTTTTCTTTTAGGAAAATGGGTTCCAACACGCTGGTAAAAAGGGGAAAGGTACTGAAGGTCAAAAGCCCAATCGCTACATTAGTCAATTGAATGGCTCGGAAAAAGGCCCACCAATGAAAGGCCAGAATCACTCCCGTGAGAACCAACCTCCCCCAGATTCTCTTGTCTTTGGGTACAGGCAATTTTCCAATCGTAGACAAAAGGATCAGTAAAAATAGGCTCCCAAACAGGGTGCGCCCAGCTACAATTTGCTCGGAAGGAAGGAAATCTAGCCATTCAGCAAATAATCCTGGAAAGCCAAACAAAAGCGTAGCTAAGTGTACCCAAAGAAGCCCTTTTTGACTATCTGTCATGATTTAATTTTGATAGGAGAGACAATTGACCCAAGAGATCAGGGGTAAAAATTAGATATTTTGTCGAAAGATTGCTTATTTCTTTACCTAGGCATTCAGGCCTACGAAGCTAAACCTATGTTCAGAAGCCCTTTTTTACGCTTGTGTTTCCTTACCCTCCTCCTAACGGGTTTGGGCTTCTCATCTTTGAAGGCACAGTTCGAAATATCTCCCCGTTTCCAAGGAACGGCAGGTTTGGCCATTAGATTTGGAACCCATGTCAACCAAGTAGGAATAACAGGAAACCTCGCCTATTTGGAAGATTTTGTTCAGATCAATGCAGCAGTGAGATTGACGTATAATGTTACCCAATTAGGTCCCAAACCCCAGATCCCAGGATGGGAATTGCAATCCAGCTTAGGGGCAGTAGTAGCCTACGGCCCTAATTATCAAGCCCAAACTTTTCTAACTCCTATTTCTTCGCAGTTAGGGAGAAGATACGCAACCGCCTATGCTTGGACATGGTACCTTGACCAGCGAAAAACCAGTCAGTGGACAGCGACCATTGGTCAACATATTTCAGACTTTACCTTGATTTCAGAGAATGATGCCTATACGGGATTCATTGATGATAGATTTCGTACAGGGACTTTTGCCGTAGCCTATAGATACGAAAACATGGAGTTTGCTTGGAGCACGATCCTATGGACAGGTGATGCTCGGTCTAAGGGGGTTCAAAAAATCAAAGAGACCGATTATCCTAGCAGGTATGGATACAAAGACTTGTCAGAGGGTCAGTATGGTAAATTCTCACACGGCCTTTCGTTTGTTCAGGCCAGAATCCTCCTTGCCTTTAACCAAACCGCCCAAGCTCAAATAGGAATCGATTCAGAATATGTACGACATTGGCTTCAAAATGTCTTGATCCATGATCTTATTTTCCTTCCAGAAAATTTATCCGGATCTAAAAACCCACATTATCCTATGATAGACCTAGAAGGGGAACCCTTTCTATTCCAAAAGGACCAAAAGGTGAAACCAGCTTCCTTCTACCTCAATCTTGCCTTGAATCCGTCTTTGTTTTATTGATGAACAACTATGCTACAGGAAAAACCCCTATCAAATGATAGAGGTTGTGCTAACCGGCTGTGATGGTTGGGTCGAAGAACGTTAGTCTTTCAGCGCAGTTTTTAAGCGATTCTCCTTCGCTTTTCTTTTCCCTCGGAAAAAGAGGAATAGGTTGGCGAAGAGCATCAGCCCGAGGTAAATGGTAAAACCTCCCAACTTAACACTCAAAATCTCTATTCCTTCCTGCATACTGATCATAGAGGAATCATAAATCGTCAGGAAGAAGAGGGCGAAACCAAGGTTTATGAGATAAAAACCTACCTCAAATAGCTTGTTCGTCGATCTGGCGATGGCCTCTCTTCCATTGAAGATGTCCATCATAAACACCAAACTGTTGTGAAAAAGGGTGCGGGATACGTAAACTGTCAGCAAAATCACGACAGGCACATAGATAAAGTAGGCAATCAGAATGTTGTTCATCTCTTTTCTGTTATATGGTTATACACGAATTTTTCTAATTCTGTGAGCGATCCCGATTAAGACCATATTATTGGCGTGCATAGCACCTAGAATCAATAGGATGGAGCCAATCTTAGTCAACACCCACTCTATACAGCTGGTAACATCCACTATCCCTTCACTGCCTCTGACCAACACCAGGACGACATAACCAATATTAAAGAGGTAATACCCCAATAAAAGCAGGTCGTTTATCTGCTGGCTTTGCTCGCCTTCTTGCGGAAAGAAAAACCTGATATAGGTCTCTCCTACTCCATGAAGGATATGTCCTAATCTGAAAATAACTGCTACTGTAAACATGAGATACAGTCCGTATGCGACAAATTGTAGAGACATATCCACTGACATTGAATGATTTACTCATACACTATACTCACAATTACGCTGGTTAAAGCAATTGGTTTCATTATTTTCAAAAATTATTGAAACTTTTATAAGCGCACATACATTCCTTCATATATATGCTAGAAATAAGGATGCGATAAGAGTTTTCCACAGCAAACCAAATAATCTGAATAACCGAAGTTTTCATAAGGGTCATGGTTTGATACTTTGTAGTATCCTAACCAAATTATCTATGGCAGATACACCCAACTCTCAACAGAAACCTTCTCTCAATCAGGAGAATGACCAGCGCATGCGAAACATCCTGACTCGTGTCGGTGTACCAGGCGCCATTGTGGTTGCGGCCATGTTCATTTTCTCCACTTTTCTCTCAGAAGATCAGCAAGACAAGGTAGCGGATTGGTTTGGCCCAGCCGCACCAACAGATACCATCAACGTCGAGATTACCGATGCAGAAGATGAAATCAAGGAAGAAGAAGCCTGGGTAGATACCCTCATGGATTATTTTCCCAATGATTCCTCGGTGGTTGTAGATCATGAATATTTTACCCTTTCCTATAGCGAACCCAACGAACAAGCAGAATGGGTAGCCTATGAGCTAAGCGGGGCGAATTTAAGGACCTTTGCCTTCCAGCGGAGAACCTCTTTTCGAAAGGATCCCAAAGTCCCAACCGAGTCTGCCTCTTCTTCACACTATACCAACAGCGGCTATGACAGAGGCCACCTTGCCCCTGCGGCTGACATGGCTTACTCTGAGGAGGCCATGAAGAGAAGTTTCTACATGAGCAATGTAAGCCCTCAGTTACCTGGCTTTAACCGTGGGATATGGAAGGAATTAGAAGAGCAAACTCGAGATTGGGCAAGGGGATGTGAGCACCTCTACGTGGTAACAGGTCCTGTATTAACCAAAAAAGGACAAAAGACACTCAAAGGAAATGTATTGGCACCAGCCGCATTTTATAAGATTCTACTTGACCTGCAATCACCTAGCCCAAGAGCTGCGGCCTTTTTGATGCCAAATGAAAGTAGCGATGAAAGGCTCAGTCAGTATATGATCAGCATAGACTCTCTAGAAGCAATTACAGGAATTGACTTTTTTCCAGAATTGCCAGATAACATGGAAGCGACCCTTGAGGCAGATGATTTTATAGGCAAATGGCCCTATGATGAGCAACGCTATCAATTACGAGTCAGTCTTTGGAATCAACAGGCCAGAATGGCCTCCCTTGCCAGACAATTTGAATAACCTACACCCATGCGTAATTCTATTATCCTTATATCATTGCTACTACTCAGCGTGATGGGCTATTCCCAGCAAAGCTTGGATGAACATTACGATGTCATTACTCCCGTGCAAACCCAGCTTGATGGCTACAATACCGGGGATATTGAACTCTTTCTATCTGCCTACAGCGACTCTGTTAAGGTCTACAACTACCCTGATGAATTCAGCTATCAAGGAAAGGACAAAATGAGGGTATCTTATGGGGGAATGTTTAAGAACCTACCTGACCTTCATTGTAGGCTCGTAGGAAGAATGGTGCTAGGAAATAAAGTCATTGATCAAGAATATGTCATCTTTCAAAAAGATGGCAAGCCCCTTCATGCCATAGCCATTTACACCGTCAAGGATGGCTTGATCCAAGAAGTGAGGTTTATGAGATGATGATGGTGATATGCCATAAAAAAGGGACGCTCATTTGAACGTCCCTTTTTTTCTGCCTTACTCAAAATGCGGATAGACATAATCATGAAAGAATCGTTTGATCTTTCGTCTTTTCCATGGCCAAACAACCGTATGGTCTATCATGTGATCGTAATCCTCCCTTACATTGATGTTGTAAGTCTCTGGAGTGGACTGAATCTCAGCTAACCAGGTGGAGTGTAGGGGAAATCCAAAGGCCAAATCAGGATGTGATAGCTTACAGATAGGACCTTGAGCCAAATTCGCAGCGTCAAATATCCAGACTTCTGCACTGTATTTGTCTTGTTTGATATGTCCAGCATGGCCATCATCCACTCCACCTAATAAATTCTCCACCACCATTGTCATCACTATATAGCCGTCCATAGAAGGATCTACTCCCTCCTTTGGGGTCGAACGGTTGATGAATTGAATGGATCGCATATAGTCTGTCTTCCCGAAGGTGAAATAATCCTTCACCTCCATATTATCAGTTTCGGTACGAACGATAACTGGATTTAAAACTTCCCACCCTAGTTCGGCTACTTTTTGAGGTGGAACCACACGCTTCGGGCTGTACTCCTTGTACATGTCATAAATAAACTGTGTCAAGGTCTTGTAATACAGGCCGTTATTCTGCCAGTATATATTTTTTACATTGGAAGGGGCAACGGTAGGTGAAATAATATCTCTGTATGTGTGAAGGGCAATTCCCCAAGTGTGAGGACCTGGATTGTTGGGATTGTCCATGTCGCCAGTGAGCGTAGTTCTCTTCGTCCTCTCCGTATCGATCTTCCCACTTTTGTAGTCCAAGACGTATTTTCCGATGGTACATACATCCATATTTCCTATCGCAAAAAAAGAAACCCAGTCCGGATCAAGGTCAACCGGGGGTTCGGTATCAGGATTTTTAGGTGCTAACTTATCAAAAGGCCTTACCCACTCGGCCGCACAGTTTGCGTTGTTGTTGGCTGTGTACAGGACCACCTTGTCCCCTTCATTGTTGTAATCCGCATTGAAATGAAGACAGGCATCATCCAAGGTGAATTTCTTAGCCGTTACAGTATCTCCATTCTCCAAATCTGATCTTTTGACCAGATATACATCTGTAAAGGGTTCTTGCATGACCGTGGTATGGTTCCTTAGCAGCTCATCAATTTCCATGGTCAACTTTTTGTCTGAGGCAAAAGGATAGGTGAGTGTTTGGTCCATGGTAAACTTAAAAGAACAATCTACGAGTACCAGATAATCCTTGCTTAAACTAATTTGATGCATGATCTGAACAATCTTGATGTTCTTCCCTTCCTCATCTACTACACGCCATTTTTTGAGCTTGCCATTGACAGGATCCCACTTCAACAAATGAACTTCATCCTCAGTAGAAAATTCACTGTGAAATAGGCCGAAAAATAGTTTTCCTATTAGCTTGATTACATCCACAATGAGCACCCAAATAAGTCGGAAGATGTTCATTCGTTTTTTGACACGCTTGTACATGCTCCCGTACATTTCTTCAAGGATTTTCACCTTTTCCTCATAAGTTTTTGCAGCCTCATATTCTTGGGTAAAAGCCTTTAGCTCTTTTCTCACCAATTCAGGATGTTGCTCTACGATATCGCTGAAGTGCATGGTTCCCAATAGAGTCTTCATGGATTTTGAGAAGTTCATCACGAAGAACTCCTTATTTTCAGGATCATAGACTGGGTGAGCATTGGTAAACAGCGTCGGTAGGGGTTTGTACATGGCACGAGGCATGGTTCTGGCCCAATCCTTCATCCATCCTACAGGCTGCTTGAGTTTCAGGTCAATGGGATCAAATTCGTAAGGACGTCCTGCATCTACTGTAGCGTATAGCCTGGTGATTTCTTCTCCTTCGTGCTGAAAGGGGATAATGGCTGTATTCAATTGGTTTCTGCCCCCTAGCTTCATATTGATTCGACCAAAACCAGAGTTGAGAAACTTAAACTTGCGGTATTTATGGATGCGTTCTGCTGGCCCCCCTTTGCCTGTGGCCATGTCAGCGTATAAATCAGGCGTATAGAGCAGACGACTTTTGAACTTAACCTGACCATTTTTGGCTTCATCAAAATCGAAGCGCAATATTTTGGAATCCCCATTCAACATAGCAGCACCGTAATCTGGATTGATTTTATCCTTGGCCTCATCTTCCTTACTCATGAATTTTGGCACAGGTAATCCATCAGAATTAACAGTTCCACAGGCTGAATTAACGAACATATAGCCAGAGATATCCTTGGGCAAATCTCCTTCAATTACCTTCAAATCAAGGTCTACGGGCTTTCTGGTAGCTTGGAGCAGGGTTTTCATTTTTGGGGAATGTTAAATGAATTATATGGATAAATGGAAATAATAATATTCCAAAAGAATACATTTCAATTTTACCAAATATAGGTAATTTTGAAGAATTCAATATATATGTTTCAACATATGGTTGGGAAATTTTTCGTTCTCAGGACAAAAAGTTGTTATTTTAATAACAGGTCTCCTTTCAAATACAACCAAAGTTTCAACGTTATTTATCAACGAAGCAATAGCCACAATTGTATACAATTCCCCCTTTTATGAATACTCGTGCCATTCACATGTTTTTGGTCACTTGTCTCATTTTCCTACTTCTTCCCCATCTTACACTTGCCCAAGATCACACGGCATATCAGGAGGAGGTTAAACCGCTTGTACTCCACCCCAATAGCCTAAATCCCAATGATGACAGAATTCAGTTGGATGACTACCTCTATGTCCTCCCAGACTCTGCGGGAGAATGGGAAATAGATCAGGTTAGAGATTCATCCTTTCAGCAAAAATTTCTGAACTATTATGTGAGGCGATTGGATTCCTTTAATCCGGAAGTTGTTCATTTCTGGGTCAGGTTGACCATAGATAACCAGCATGAGTCAGATCAAGAATGGCTGATCAACTTCAGTGTGCCCGAGGTTCATATGTACCGACAGAATGAGAAAGGCACTTGGGAAGCTACAAGGTCTGGTATGTATGTGCATTATGACGAAAGACCCTTGGGAGATCGCTTTCTCGATATTCCCATGATGTCTCTCAACTTAAAAGCCCAACAATCTGAGACGATATACCTCAAGGTAAAATCTGATATAGGTACCTTGATTAATTCAGCCTTGCTGAAATCCTATGACAGAGTGGTCATGAAACCTGCGGAGGCTTCCGGGGCCTTGTTGAATTATCATGTTGCTACTTTATTGACCATGGGACTAGGGCTAATGGTTGCCTTGTACCACATCATTTTATTCTTCTACAACCAGGATAAAAGATACCTAGCATTAGGACTATATGTTCTCGCCAGGTTTCTCCTTTCCTTTATTTTCAATGGCTTTGCCGAAAAATATTTTACCGACCATCTTGAGTTTTATCATAAAATGGTGGGGGTTCCCATTGGATTGTTCAATGCCCTGGCTGGCATTTACCTAATCCGGACTTTTGCCGAAACAAAAACCCGTATGCCCAAATGGGACAAGGCCCTGATTGGCTTTGCCATCGTTCATGTCTCCTTTTATGTCCCAATGCTCATCAGCAACATCATTGGAGGCCCTTACTCCTCCATGATCACCTCTTTGGTATTTGCGGTGGGATTACTCTTTGCGTTACTGCTCATTATTCCTGAATCCCTCATTCTCTATATCGCACACAAACGTGGTACTAAAAACGCCTTTATCTACTTCATTGCTTTTGTCTTTCTCGGCATCAATACGAACCTCTTTATCATAGACTACATTGGTACTTTTGAAGGGATTTGGGGATTTAGGATCTCTGATTATGTCCATCAAGATGTTGGGATTTTCATACACAACTTGATACTTGCCTTCGGCCTAGCTTCCAGTTTCAAAGCCTTGCAGGATGACAAACTCAAGGCAGAGATGGAACAACGAAAGGAAAAAGAGCGTGTAGTCCAGCAGCTTAAGCAAATCAACGAACTCAAAGATCAATTCCTAGCTAATACCTCTCATGAGCTTAGAACACCGCTGAACGGAATCATTGGCTTATCTGAAGCTATAAGGGAGGATTTAGGAGAATCCAGACATGGAGAGAATCTAGATATGATCATTTCCTCTGGAAAAAGGTTATCCTCTTTGGTCAACGACATATTGGACTTCTCGAAGCTGAAAAACCACCAGATTCAATTGCGCTCTTCTTCAGTCGGCCTGAAACCAATTGTAGATATTGTGTTGAAGGTAAATACCCCATTGGTGAAGGGGAAAGGACTCGACATCGTCAATGATCTTCCCGAGGATCTGCCTATGGCCTTTGCGGATGAAGACAGGGTCCAGCAAATCCTATATAATTTGGTAGGGAATGCCATCAAGTTTACAGAAAAAGGTAAAATTTGGATAACAGGAGAGGAAAAGGATGGCTTCCTTCAGATTGGGATTCACGATACGGGAATTGGCATTTCACCTGAAAAGCAGGAGGGTATATTCCTTGAATTCCAGCAAGCAGATGGAGATATAAACAGACAACACTCCGGTACTGGACTAGGGCTTAGCATCACCAAACGCTTGGTTGAACTACATGGAGGGACACTTAAAGTCGAATCTGAACTAGGGATTGGTTCCCACTTCTACTTTACGCTTCCAGTAGTAGGTCCTAACCAAAGCGTTACAACAGCCCCAGCCATCCTAAACTCGTCCAATCAGGCTCAGTTTAAGGTAGATTCAATCTTGAAAAAGGCTGATCCCTTTTTACAACTTCCGGAAGAAGAAGAAACTTTCGAGGGTGGATCTTATCATGATGTTCGTGTATTGATCATTGATGACGAGCCTATCAATCATCAGGTTCTGAAGAACTTTCTTAAGCGAATGGGGATGACCCTCGTTTCAGCCATGAACGGGGAAGAAGCCTTGAAAATATTAGACTCTGGAAAGAAGTTCGATCTGATCTTACTTGACCTCATGATGCCCAAAATGTCGGGTTATGAAGTTTGTGAAAAAATCAGGAAAGATTATCTAGCTTCTGAGGTTCCAGTCATCATGGTCACGGCCAAAAACCGTGAAGTAGACTTGGTACAAGGATTCGACTTTGGCGCCAATGACTACATCGTTAAGCCCTTTAGAAAAGATGAATTCCTCGCTAGAGTCAAAACCCACTTAAACCTTCATAGAATCCACTCTGCTACGGGTAAGTTTGTCCCTTATGAATTCCTGAGAGCCCTTGGCAAGGATACCATTACTGAGGTGAAGCTGGGGGATGCGGCAGAACGTGATGTAACGGTCCTGTTTACAGACGTTCGAAACTATACAGGTCTTTCTGAGAAAATGACGCCTAGCGAGACCTTTGCCTTTGTAAGCAATTATTCAAGAAGAATGGGGCCTATCATCAAGACACATGATGGATTTGTGAACCAATATCTTGGAGATGGGATCATGGCTATTTTTGAACATGACCCCTCAGCTGCTTTGGATGCTGCTATCAACATGCAGCAGGAAATTCTCATTTATAACCAGAATCGCCTCAATGACCAACATCAATTAAAGGTGGGTATTGGTTTTCATACGGGTTCTCTCATCATGGGCATCATTGGGGATGACAAACGAACGGATGCCGCTACCATTTCCGATACGGTGAATGTAGCTTCTAGGATGGAAGGCTTAACCAAGTTTTACGGAGCTTCTATTCTCTTTTCCGAAGATTCCTTGGCACAAATCAAACATCCTGAAAAATACCATCTAAGGTACCTTGGCAATGTCATGGTCAAGGGTCTAGAACGCCCTTTCAAGATTTATGAGTGCTTTGATGGGGAGTCTGAAGCTCAAATCAAATTGAAAACGGAAAACTTGTCCCTATTCGAAAAAGCCCTTGAAGCCTATCTTGCCAAAGACTTCCTTCAGGCCGTTCAACTATTTCTTGAAATTACGCAGCAGAATCCAGAAGATTTGGCAGCTCGTTATTACCTGAGCAAAAGCCAGGAAAACTTCAAAACCGGAGTGGCAGACGATTGGACAGGGGTCGAAATCATGATGCAAAAATAGCCTCTACCCCAACGGATTCTTCTCAGGTAGGAGCAGATAACAGGAATAGCGCTTTGATGATCAACGCCTCCAGACCATGGTCGTACACTAATTAAGGCGGATACGGTGTTCGCCTGTCTCACACGCCATACCATGAGCAAACAACTGCTAAAAGCTCTGCCTGAGTTGTTGGAAGAGAGAGTCATATCTTCCGACATCGCCGGAAACATTCAGGCATACTACCGCCAAAAAGCGGAATCACAACCCAATCGACTTTTTGTCATTTTTGGAATCCTGGGTTCCTTATTGGTAGGTCTTGGAATCATTCTTATCCTTGCCCATAACTGGAGCCATCTTCCCCCCGTGGCCCAACTGATTCTGGCCTTTGTTCCACCCATTATTGGCATCATTGTCTGTTTTTATTCCCTTCAATTTCGGAATGACAGTGATGCCTGGAAGGAAAGCTCGGCTATCTTTCTCTTTCTGGGCGTAGGGGCCTGTCTGGCCATGCTATCCCAATACTATCATTTGCAGGAAGATGTTGCAGACTTTGTCTTTCGATGGATGCTCCTAGTTTTTCCGCTTATGTATATCATGTCCTCTGGGATAAGTGCCGTCCTATACTTGGCCGGTATCACTTTCCTCGGAATGTCTTGGGGGCTAAGCAATGATACCTCCTGGCCTTATTGGTTGATGTTCTTGGCTGCTTTGCCCTTCTACCTCATTAACCAAAAGAAAAATCCTGACACTAACTTTCAGCGCGTACTCCATTATCTATTCCCACTATCTGCCTTTTTGGGAACAATAGGGATTTTGGGGCCAATTTCAGGCCACATTACCTTTATGGTCCTCATGGCCTTATATGGATGCTATGTGTTGATTGGTAGATCTTCATGGGTAGAAAAATCAAAGTCAGAAAGGAATGGTTTTATCATTCAGTCAAGTATAGGCATGACTGTTATCCTCCTGATTTCTTCCTTCAGGGATTTCTGGGATGATCAATACCAAGTTAAAGATCTCATAGGCACAAGTTTACTCGACTCCCCTGCCTTGATTCTCCTGTTTGTCTTTGGCATGCTCTTCGTCTTAGTCTACTTCTTCAACCAAAAGGATGAGGTAAAGGACGATGATCCTATCCAAATCATGGTGTTCCCAGCCTACGCGGTGCTGTTCTTATTGGCTCCTTCGGCACCCATGATCGTAGCTATTCTAGTAAATATCTTGCTTTTCGCACTTGGAATCATCAAAATCAGGGAAGGTGTCAGGCTCCAACATTTTGGTACCCTGAATTACGGCTTAGTCATTCTCACTGCCTTGATTGCCTGTAGATTCTTTGATATGGAAATGAGCTTAATTCTTAGAGGAATGGCTTTTGTCACGATTGGAATAGGCTTTTTCGCGGGAAACTATGTGATGTACAGAAGAATAAAAACTCAACAAGAATTACAACATGAAAGCGCCTAACATTAGAATCATAAGCCTCATAGTCCTGGCCATCATCCAATTAGGATTTGGAGGCTACATCGTAACCCAATATGAACAGGTAAAGGATAAGGGGGAAGAATTCAAATTCCGCATCCAGCCTGTCGATCCCCACGATCCTTTTAGAGGGAAATATATCAACCTTCGCTTTGCCGATGATGATTACAGCACCAATGGCACCAGTCAATACCAAAGAAGAGATATGGTATATGCTGAAATTATAAAAGACAAAGAGGGCTTTGCCAAAATAGGGAGCCTTAACGCTTCCCAATCCCAAGGAATCCCCTCTGTTCATGTTGAAATCAACAGGGTGTTTTCGGCTGGCAAGGGGAGGTCAAGAATCACTGTTAAATTTCCCTTCTCCCGCTATTATATGGGAGAAGATGAAGCAGAAAAGGCGGAAAAGGCTGTCAGAAGTATAGCAACCAACAATTCAAATGATGTCTACGCCATCGTTTCTATATATAATGGAAAAACCGTCTTAAAAGACGTCATGGTTGGAGATATCCCGCTACAAGAGTGGATTCGACAACACCCCTAAGTACATTCTTCTTTCTTTACATAGCGGCAGGCTCTCCGAAAGGGGGGCCTGTTTTTTTGTTTCAAGGCCTTTGAAGTCGCTGAGCAATAGGGGAAGGAAATTTAAGGCGTGATCTATGCCATCGATTATAGGCTTGGCGGTCAGAAAAGTCACAGTTCTTGGCTAATTGAAAGATATGTTCCTCTTCCTTCCGCAAGTCTAAGAGAAGGGCTCGCTGATGAGGCAATAAGGGCTCAGCTTGTTCAAGTTGGAGGCTGTCAAACCGTTGATAAAGGGCCAAATAGGCTTTCTCAAGTGAAGCTGTACAGTCAGGCTGGTTTATCACCCTACAACTAATGAGGTGGATACAACAAAAAACGCACAGGCTATATACCTGCGCGTTTCTTAATATTCTTATTGTTCTTTCCATGGATTACTCCATATCCTGCATGATTTGCATAGCTTCGTACAGGTAAGCGTCTTTCTTCAAGGCTTTGTGCCAGTTTTCATAGCGCTTTTTACGAGTATCATCTGAGAAAATGAAGTCTTTGTCTGAAGTAACGTGCTTAACAGCCATGCCTTCAATCTCTTTAGAGATGTTTTCATATTTCTTGCTTTCCTCATCAATCTCATCTTTGTATGCCATATAGGCTTCAAGATTTAGGGGATAGCTGTTTCTGTCGTTTCTCTTTTTGTATCGCTTGGCGTTTTCAGAAATCAAGCCAAATGTTTCATTGGAGCCAACACGGGCTTCACTTTTCTTGATGATTTTCTTCAGGTCGCTGGATACAGGTTCATTCCATCTTCTGAAGGACACCGGCTCAATTTCATCCCATGCCATGGCCTGGTCCTGATCCTTTTCCCCTGTATCTAGAAGATTATAAACATCAGGAAGAACGACGTCTGGTACCACACCTTTCAGCTGGGTTGCTCCTCCATTGATTCGATAGTATTTCTGAGTAGTCAATTTGATTTCGCCTAAGGGCTTGATATCATCTCCGCCACGGATAAAGTCATCAAGATTCAAGAAACGCTGAACCGTACCCTTACCAAAAGTAGAGTTACTACCAACAATGACTCCTCTATCATAATCTTGTATAGCCGCAGCCAAAATCTCTGATGCTGAGGCGCTAAATGGATTCACCATGACGATCAATTTACCGTCGTATTCAATTCCGGAGTTGGGGTCCTTCATGACCCTTACATTCCCGTCTCTAGACTTGATCTGAACGACAGGTCCTTTATCGATGAACCATCCTGCCATTTCAACTACTTCGGCCAAAGAGCCACCGCCGTTGTTACGTAGGTCAAGGATAACGCCGTCTACTCCTTCGGCTTCTAGTTTCTTTAGCTCAGAAGCTACATCCTCCGCGCAATTGCGACCGCCCGTACGGGTAAAGTCCGCATAGAACTTTGGCAAATGAATAAAGCCAATTTTTTCGTTGGTCTTTTCGTCAAGGATGACAGAAGACTTGGCATATGTTTCTTCAATTTCAACAATGTCCCTTACGATAGGGATGACCTTCTCTGCTCCATCTGGTTTGCGAACAGTCAAACGGACTTCTGTTCCTTTAGGACCGCGGATCATTTTGATCACATCGTTCATTTCCATTCCTACCACATCTACAGGTTCATCCGCGCCTTGGGCAACTTTCACGATGAGGAAGTTAGGCTCAAGATCACCCTGACGAGAGGAAGCACTTCCGGGAATGATACGTACGACTTTGATGTATCCGTTGTCATCCATTTGTAAGGAAGCTCCAATTCCTTCGAAACGACCAGATAGGTCCTCATCAAAGGCCTCTTTATCTCTAGGAGGGAAATAAGTAGTATGTGGATCGAAGGTGCTGGTTACAGCATTTAGGAAGTCGGAGCGGCGATCGTTCACATCGATCTTATTAAGACGCTCGAAATATTTAGTATAATCTTTTGCTACTCTTTCTCTGGCTTCTTCCTCCAGGTCTTTGACGGACTTTTCGGTAAATTCTTCCCCTTTTTCAATGGCTTTCTCCTTTTCCGTCTTCTGACGCTCAATGGAGGAAACCAATCTAGTCAGGGTTCTATATTTGAGTTCTTTTCTCCATCGGTCCTTGATTTCGGCTTCTGTCGTGGCATAGGCCATGTTTTCAACATCTGAATCAAGTTCCTCATTGATTGTAAAATCAAATGGCTTGGATAGGATTTCAGTTGTGTATTCTTCGGCTTTTCCAATCCTGTGTTTTAGGATACCATAGGAAAGTTCAAAGAATTCAAACGACTCAGACTGTAATTCATCGTCGATCTTATCCTTATAAATAGAGAGATTTTCTACTTCTCGCTTTAAGAGAAATCTCTTGCTGTAGTCTATCTTTTCGAGATATTTTTCAAATACTTTTTCGGAGAAACCGTCATTGATTTGTTGGGGCTGATAATGGTAGTATTCCATTCCCTTCATCATCAATCTTACCAATACCTGTCCTTTGTCTCCGCCTACGAATGTATAGGAGCTTAGGAGAATCAAAGCGCCTATTGCCAGGCTGTAATAAATGAATTTCGTCTTCATAAAGAAACAATACTTACTGATTGGAATCATCAGATGGGCTTAGCCCGTGTACACAAAAATGTTGTGACTGTAATCCTTAAATTAATTAATAATCGTATTCCAACATAATGAGCTGACCATAAAAATCAGGCTTAGGTTGGGAGATTGACTATTTAGACTAAATATGTCGGTGTGTAGTCTTAACTATTAATTATTGGAATAATGTGTGTGAGGATCTTTTAGCTTTACGTCTTAAGGAATAATTCGTTCTGACAAATGTAACCCTTCCACAAATTTGACTTAATTAAATAAAAAACAGAGCGGCATCCCTATTGTTACAAAAATTATACCGAGCAAGGGTAATTTCAGCCATTCATCCTTTTTCCATTCACGCAACATTCAAACATGAAGTTATACCAAACCCTCCTGTACGAAACTGACCAGCAGATCGCTACCCTCACACTCAATCGTCCAGATCAACGCAATCGCCTGAACCAAACCATGATGGCCGAGCTAAAGGACGCATTCTTGAGACTCGATCAGGAAGAACAGGTCAAAATTGTTATTCTAAAGGCCCATGGAAATTACTTCTGCGATGGATTGGATCCGTACTTTGTCCAACAAATTCAGGAATACACCTTTGATCAACATGTCGCAGACTCTACTTTTCTGGCAGAGATTTTCATGACGATCTACCGCTCCACAAAAGTTCTCATCAGTCAGGTTGAAGGGGAGGCAAATGGGATCGGTGCCGCCCTTTTGATGGTGTCTGACCTTGTATGGGCTACCTCTAAAGCCTCTATTTCCTTCAATGAGGTCAAATACGGGATGATTCCTGCAATTGCCATCAATTTCCTTCTCAGAAAAACCGGAGAGCTGAGAACGAAGGAACTGCTTCTTTCAGGGGAGTCTATTCCTCCTTCCCTAGCAGAAGCCTATCACCTGATCAACGGGACAGTTCAGGGAGATATACAGACCTTCGTTAAGCAAAAGGCCTTTCAGATGGCCCAACAGAATTCTGGGGCTTCCATGCAGCTGATCAAAAAGATGGTGGCTGACATACAAGAATTCCCACTTGAAAGAGCCATGAGCTTCTCCGCAAAAATGAATGCCTACGCACGAACTACAGCAGAAGGGAAAATCGGCCTGGCCAAGATGGGAAATAGCGACTAAATGAAATCATTTTCCCTACTATACATGTAGGAAAATATCCCATGAGGTAAAAATTCTTTGATTTTGGAAGGAAGGAATATCCATTTCCCCACCAATCCTTAAAAATCTTACAGCTCTGTCAAGTAGGCGCTAACAATGGATAGAAGGCCATCAGCATTAAGCTGATGACCTTGCTATCACTGCAATACGAATCGAAAAAAGAACCTGAAGTCGCGCTTTTATCTTAGGGTCCTTTAACCCAAATTCTTCGCCCAGCTGCCACCTGATTGCTGGTAATCGTTCTGATGTGAATCGTATAAAATCCTGGTCCCATATCAGATACATCCCATTCAAGTCTATCTGAACCATTTGGAAGCACTTCACTTTTTACAACTTGGCACATGCCATTGATCATGCGTACTTCAAGGGTACCAGGTATAGCCTTCCATCGAAGGGAAAGCTGAGAAGTAACGGGATGCGGGAAGGATAATATTTCAAGGCCATTCTCCGCCTTATCTTGTAGATTCAGCTTAGCTACAGGACTATAAGAGAAATTTCCAGTTTTACGCCTTTCCTTGATCCGATAATAATAAAGGCCATTTCCCTGATCCGTCATCACACCAGAATCTATGTACTCGTAGGCATTTTCGTCGCTTCCGTTGTCGAGAGGCATGCGGCTATCAATCCGTTGGAAAAATTGCCCATCTGTAGACCGCTCCAGCTCGTACTGAGCAAGCCCCTTTTCACGCCCTGTAACCCAGCGGATTTGGACGCCATTGAGTGTTTTTGATACTTCCACAGATTTCCATTCCAAGTCTCGTTCTTCAAATTTGAGGCTATGTACT